>JBKKHI010000003.1:0-300014 GCA_046614585.1 Natrialbaceae archaeon A-arb3/5
TCCGGTTCGCCGCCGACACTCATACTACATATCTACCCTCACAGCAGCGGTTGCTGTGGGGGTAGTTTACATTGCAGAAGTACCGATGAGAGTCATCTCCTCGATCGATCGAAGAGTTCGGATCTGGGGTACTCGTCGGGGACCGTAACCGTTATGCGCGCTACTTGTCTATCAGTAATTGCGCCAAGGTGGCAGAGTCCGGCCGAACGCAGCGGCCTGCAGAGCCGCCTACCGCCGGTTCAAATCCGGCCCTTGGCTTGTTGTCGCGAACAACTCGTGAGCGACAGGACCCAACCGGTCGGTTTGAACCCTGGGACGAGCAAAGTGAAGTCCCTCCGGTTCAAATCCGGCCCTTGGATTTCACACGTTACCTAAAGCCCAAAACGACTACGTCTTGGCACTGCCTCTTGTTTCGGCACACTATGTATGGTTCTTGAGGGGAACCTCTCTACGTCGAATCGGCGTCGGACTCGTCGCTCACTTCGAGAATCTCCGCTGCTACGTCTTTCACGTGTTGCTGGTGAGAAGCCGAAGTCTGGACGCTCTGGGCCGCATCGAGCTGGTCGTTGACGACCGCGCTCTGCTGTGGTCACCACGTATCTGGTGGCTTTGACTCGATGTACTCGACCCAGCGTTTGATGCCCTCGATGCGCTGCTCGGCGGCGCGATCATCCTGCTCGACGAGGCAGCGGCGGCGACGCGTAACTGTCCTTCGGCAACGCTCTCGTTCGTCTCGGGCGTGAGATCTTTCGGACGTTCTCACACAGCGGACAGTCACGAGTAGTTATTGTTCCGTCCGTAGACTCGAAGAGCAAATGGTTACAACACGGACGACGCGCCGCGGTGTCATCGCGCTCGGTGCGGTTGCACTCGCCGGCTGTACGAGCAGCGGCGGAAACGGCGACGACGAGCCGACGGACGACGACCCCGGAAACGAGGACGAGCCGTCCGAGACGGACGAGTTGAATCGGAACCTGCCCGAACGCGATATCGAGCCGGCGTGGGACGAGGCCGCGCCGTTCCGGCCGTGGTTGCTCGATTCGACGCACAACCGACGGTTCGACTACACGGCCGTCTTTCCGGAGGAGGCCGATCCGGCGGCCCAACTGCCGGACTTTTTCGACGTGGCCACGGACGACCTCGACGGCCACCTGATCCAGACCGAGAGCCAGGTCTTTCTCGGCTCGTTCGACGTCGAGTCGATCGCCAACGGTGCCGAGGCGTCCGACGAGTACGAGTTCTCGGGCCACTACGAGGGGTATGCGGTCGTCGAGCCGACCGGCTCCGAGGCGTCCGTCCCGCACGAGATCGCGGTCGGTTCGGAGGCGATCGTCCTCGGGGCGGACTACGAGGCGCGGATCGACGCCCGGTTGGGCGAGCACGAGCGACTGGAGGAGGTCGACTCCGAGTTCACACACCTGTTCCGCGAACTGCCCTACGAAACGACCGTGACTGCCCAGTACGACAGTCCGATGGGTGGCTCGATGGAGGACGTCTACATCTGGGGTGTCGCGAGCGAGTCGCCAACGGCCGAGACGATGACGTGGGTGTTCGTCCTTCGGGAGGACCCCTCCGAGGACGTGCTCGAGGAACTCGAGTCGGTTTCGGACGACGTCGAGGAGTCGGAACTCGATGGGCGGACGGCGACGGTCGTCGGTGCGCCGCCGGAGATGCCGGCGTACGATGAGTAACCGATTTCGCAGTCAGGCGATGATTTCGAAGCCGAACAGGACGGCGTTGTAGACGCCGTGGATCAGCATGACGAGGACGAGATTTCGGTACCGTTCGTAGACTGCGCCGAGGATGAGCGAGAGCGCGAAAACGACGACGAGCGAGACGGTTGCGGACGCGAGCGCGGCCGTGAGGTAGACGGGGAGATGGATGGCGGCGAAGACGACGGAGGTCCAGACGATGGCACCGGTCGAGCCGAACGCCGGTCGGACGTAGTTCTGTATCAGGCCGCGAAAGAGCAGTTCCTCGGCGGGTCCGATCAGGAGTATCGAGATCACCATGAGCGCGACGTAGTAAATCGGCGCGACGTCGTCGGTGAACAGCGTGTGTTCGGACGCGGGGACGCCGAGCAGTCCGCTGGCGATGCTGATGACGGTGCCGACCGCGAGCAGCGCGACGACCGTTCCGGCGCCGATCAACAGTTCGCGGCCGGTGGGAACGGTGAGTCCGACGACGCGCTTTGGAATCCAGTTCTGGGAGAACGAGAGGGCGGCGAGGATGGCACCAGCGAGGCCTAAAAGCAGTGACTCCAGGCCGACGAACAGGACGCCGATACCGCCGTCAAGAACGCCTTCGATTGCGTCCGGATCGTCGGCGAGCACATCTGGATTTCCGATGAGGATGGCTGCCATGATTCCGATCATCAGGACGAGACTGACGGCGAAGATGAACGCGTAGGCGCCGGCGATATAACCGAGAGAACCGCCGATCGCGATCAGTTTCGATCGTGTTGGCTGCGGGTCGGGTGTGGACGGCTGTGGGGACCCCATACGCTATGCTTGATTGACACCAAAATGAGTGTGGCGATAGCCGGATGGTCGTTCCGGAATCGGTGGCCGAGGCGGGTCGGTCGTACTCCTGGACCCTGATCTCGTCCCAATCGGTTCAGTTCTGTCCGTTGAGCGTGATGTAGTCGACGCCGATGATCCGTTCGTCGTCGTTGAGTTCGTCTTTCGCTGCTTCGGGAACTTGGCCGTCGACGTTGTAGACGGTCAACGCTTCGCCGCCGTGGGCCTCGCGGGCGTTGAACATGCCGGCGATGTTGACGTCGTGTCTGCCCATGACGGAGCCGATGAGACCGATGACGCCGGGCTCGTCGGTGTTTCGCGTGACGACCATCTTGCCGTGGGGGATGGCGTCGACGCGGTAGCCGTCGACGCGGACGATCCGTGGATCGTCGCCCGCAAAGAGCGTCCCCTCGACGGTCACCGAGTCGTCGTCGTTACCGACGGTCACCGAGATCAGGCTCTGGAAGTCCTCGGCCTGTCGGGTCTTCGATTCGGTGACGTCGACGCCGCGATCCTCGGCGATCTGGGGCGCGTTGACGGCGTTGACCTGCCACTCGAGCGGTTCGAAGACGCCTTTGAGTGCGCTTGCGGTGACGAATTCGATGTCCTCGTCGGCGATTTCGCCCTCGTAGGTCACTTCGACGTTCTCGATGCGGCCGTCGAGCAACTGGGCGGCGACCTTCCCGGCGGTGTCGGCGATATCGATGTAGGGCTCGACGCGTGGGAATGCGCTCTCGTCGATCGAGGGCGCGTTGAGCGCGTTCGCAACTGGCTCGCCGACGAGCGCGGCGTCGACCTGCTCGGCCGTCGAGATGGCGACGTTTTCCTGTGCCGCCTCGGTCGAAGCGCCGAGGTGAGGGGTGACGATAATTTCGTCGTGTTCGAGCAGCGGCGAGTCCGCGGGCAGGGGCTCTTCCGCGAAGACGTCGAGCGCCGCGCCGGCGACGGTTCCGTCCTCGACTTTGGCGGCGAGGGCGTCCTCGTCGATGATGCCGCCGCGGCTGACGTTGACGATGTAGCCGCCCTCAAGCAGGTCGAGTTCGTCCTCGCCGATCAGTCCCTCGGTTTCGGGGGTCAGCGGCGTGTGGATCGAGACGAAGTCCGCCCGGTCGATACACTCCTCGAACTCGACGAGGTCGGCACCGAGTCGGTCGGCACGCTCCTCGGAGATGTAGGGGTCGTAGGCGACGATGTCCATCCCCAGCGGGTCGAGTTTCTTGGCGATCTCCTGGCCGACGCGGCCGAGGCCGACGATCCCGAGCGTTCTACCGTTGAACTCGGTCCCCATGTAGTCGCTTTTGGCCCACTCGCCGTCTTTCAGGCGGACGTGAGCCTGCGGAATCGAGCGCGCGGTGGCGAACATCATCGCGACGGTGTGTTCGGCGGCCGCGCGGACGTTGCCTTCCGGCGCGTTGGCGACGATCACTCCCTCGTCGGTCGCGGCGTCGATGTCGATGTTGTCGACGCCGATTCCCGCACGCCCGACGATCACGAGTTCTTCGGCCGCGTCGAGGACCTCCGCGGTGACTTCGGTTCCGGAGCGAACGATCAGTCCGTGCGCGTCGGAGACCGCATCGAGGAGCGCCTCGCCCTCGAGTTCGTAGCCCGTTTCGACGTCGTGGCCGGCATCTTTGAGTACGTCTAGACCCGCATCGGCGATCGGATCCGTGACCAGCACCTTCATGCGCGAGACAATCGTGTGGAACGGGTAAACCCTTCCGTTGTGTCCGGAGGCGGCAAAAACTACCACTTCTCAGATCGTGATCAACACGGCACCGACGACGATCAGGGCAGCGCCCGCGACGACGCCTTTCGTGACTCGTTCGAGGTCGCCCAACAGCACAGCGGCGAACACGAGCGTAAACAGCGGCGCGGTCGCCACGAGCGGATCGACGATCGCAATTCGCCCCTCCTCGAGCCCGAGGGCGGCCATCAACGCGAGCATCGCGACAGCCGTGATCACGCCACTACCGACGAAGTACCGGTACGACGCCCTCGGTTTGTCGAGGGCGTCGCGCCCGCCGACGGCGACGACGTAGGCGGCGAGCGCGACCAGCCCGGCAGTCTCGTTGATGGCGACCGCTTCCAGCGCCGAGATCGGCGTCTCGAGCATCCCGTACCGGCGCGCGACGTTTGCGATGGCGAAGGTGACTGCGGCGGCGACCGGCCACAGCAGGTGTCGGGGCTGCCAGCCACCGAGGTCGCCGCCTTTCGAGGTCGTCAACACGGCGAGCCCGGCGACGAGGACGACGATACCCACGCCGGTCACCGGTCCGAGCGGCTCGCCGAGGAAGGCAAGAGCGATCATCGTCGCGAACAGGGGCCGGGTGCTCAGAATGGTACTGTTGAGGCTCGCACCCACCTTGTCGACGCCGACGAAGATCGTGACGCGCCCGAGCGCGGTTCCGACGATCCCTGCGAAGGCGAAGATAGCCAGAACCTCGAGTGTGAGCCCCGTAAACGCCGACCGGCCGTAGACGAGGCTGATCGCGAGCCAGTAGATCGCCGAGTCGACGACCACGACGACCAGCGACGCCTGGACGGAGCCGCCGCCCGCGGCCATCCCTCGCTTGTCGAAGATCGGGGTAAAGCCCCAGAAAATAGCTGGGATCAACGCGAGTACCAGCACCTCGAGGGTCGCGCTCGTCACCGTCGCCTCCGCTCGCAGTGACACGGTGTCATCGACGATAGTGGGGCTGGCTGACTGGTCAACGTTGCGGTGTCAGCGAACAGCAGTGTCGATATCGTGCTGGACAACGGCTCCTGTTGTCTGGAGTGGGACACCAGACAGTATTTACTGCTCGGTTAACTACGCATTATTCACGCTGATGACGCTGTCTCTGGTCGGCGCGTGGACTTCCCTCGGCGACATCCGCTTGGCGTCGTTCGAGACAGCAGTCTCCGTAGCTCCTCTAGTTGCAATATGGTCCGGATCGTCGCCGACCTGGGCTGAAATGACGATTTTCGACCAGTCGTGGCTGATGGTCGCGCTGATTCTGCTGGGTTCGGTCCTGTTTGCACACCTTATTCGGTGGACGAGCCGTCGGTATCTCGACAGCGAGCGTGCAGAAACGACGTTCGGGCGGGCGGCGTTCGCCGAAATCCACGCGCCGCTTTCGATCTCGATCGCCCTTTTCGGGGTGTATCTCAGCCTGCTCGTGTTGGATCTCCTCGACTCGACACCGATCATCGTCGGACTCATAGCGACGGCACTGATCCTCCTGTGGGGCCGGGCGTCGATCCGGATCGGCCGCCGCTGGATCCGGTTCCTGCAGGACGGCGAGACCAACTACGAGTTCGCGCCGATGTTCGTGAACCTGTGGACGATCACTGTCGTTGCCGGCGCTGCCCTGCTGTTGCTCTCGGTCTGGAACATTCAGCTCACACCCTTTCTCGCCTCGGCCGGGATTCTCGGAATCGTCATCGGCTTTGCGGCTCAGGATGCGATCGGGAACCTGATCGGCGGCGTCGCGTTATATTTCGACAACACGTACAAAGTCGGCGACGTGATCCGGCTCGAGGACGATATGCGTGGGACGGTCACCGATGTCGGGATTCGGAGCACGACAGTTCTGACCGAGGATAACCTGTTGGTGACCGTTCCGAACGCGGTTCTGAACTCGACACAGGTGGTAAACGAGAGCGCACCACAGCGACATATGCGGCTGCAGGTTCCGATTACGGCCGCCTACGGAACCGACTACGAACTCGTAGAGGAACTCGTCCTCGAGGTCTGTGAGGACTGTTCACTCGTCCGGGAGACGCCGTCGCCGAAGCTCCTGTTCACCGAGTTCGGCGACTCCGCACTGGTGTTCGAACTCAGAGCGTACATCAACCATCCACTGGTCGAAAGACGTGCGATCAACCAGATCAATCGCGGGGTCTACGATGCCTTCGACGAGGCTGATATCACGATTCCGTTCCCACAGCGCGAACTCAGTTTCCACGAGCCACAGTCGGAAGCCGCCTACCGATTCGACGAGGACGTCGCGGCCGAGTCCACCGACCGCGACTGAACTCATCGCCTCTCCGTGTCGGTCTCGGTGTTCTCGTCGTCGGAGGATTGTACTCGAGAGATGCCGATCGGTGAGGACGGGCGTTTATTTCGTTCCACAGTGTACGTTCATTCGATGTACGACCGTATCCTGCTCCCAACTGACGACGAGGACGGGACCGAACGGGCGACCGAACACGCGATCGCCGTCGCCGAACGGACCGGAGCCGAGTTGCATCTGTTGTTCGTCGTCGACAGCGACGTCTACGCCTCCTACTCCGGCGACGAGTACGTCCACGAGTTCGAAGGGCTGGAAGCGGCCTTAGAGCAGGTCGGCGAGGACGCGCTCGAATCGGCGGCCGACGCGGCGCGAGCGGCGGGAATCGAGCCGACGATAACCGTCAGACACGGCCGGCCGCACGAGGAGATCCTCGCGTACGCCGCCGACGAGGACGTCGACCTGCTCGTGATGGGGTCGAAGGAGCGCTCGGGCGAGTACCGCCAGCTACTGGGAAGCGTGACTGACAGAGTGGCACGACTCGCCTCGCGCCCGGTTACGATCGTCAAGACGCCGGTCGAGGAGTGACCGCAGGACGACTCGTGATTGGTATAAAATCGGTTCAAGAAATACCCTACTGCGTTTTCTCGGAGAGGAGACGAGGCGGGAACCGTTATACCGCTTCGACCTCGTCGCTCGTTCTCCGGGGGAGATAGACGGTGACCTGATTCCCCTCGGTAGGTCGTCGCTCGTACTCCAACTGGCCGCCGTAGTCGTCGACGATCACGCTGACGAGCCAGAGACCGAGGCCGTTCCCGTGATTCATCTGGGTGACCGGCTCCGTATTGAAAATCCCCGTTCGCTCCGACTCGGGAATCGGGGGGCCGTCGTCGCGGACGCGGACGCCGACGGTCTCGTCGTCGCCGGTAACGATCGAAATGTCGACGGCTGGGTGGGACCCGCCCGCGTGTTTGATCGCGTTTTCGACGAGTTCGGACAGGACGGTCCGCAGCCGACGATCCGCAGCGACGACTTCGCCGAGCCGTTCTCTCTCGACGGTAATGTCGCTCTCGGGGTGTTGTTCTCGCGACGCTTCGACGACGTCCGGGAGCACGTCGGAGAGTGCGACCGGTTGTTGTGGATGATCGTCCCCGAGGGCGGCGTCCGCGAGCTTCTTTGCGGTCTCGTTCATCTCTATCAACTTGTCGGCCGTCTCCGCGATATCGACTGCGAACTGCCGGTGGTCGGCGTCGTCGAGTGTCTCCGCGAGCGTCTCTGCGAACCCGTTGATGATGTTGAGATCGTTTCTGAGGTTGTGCCGGAGCAGACGATGGAGGAGCTGTAAGTGCTGCTCGCGCATTTTGAGGTCGGTGATATCCCGTCCTTCGGCGATCAACAGTCGGAGATCGTCTCGGTGGTCGGCCATCGGGCGAATCGAGAAGTCGATGACTGCCGTGCGTTCGGCACCGCGAACGCGAACCTCTTCTCGGAAGAACTCGCCGTCTCTGGCGCATTCGACGCCGGATCGCGCAACTTGCCTCGCCTGGTCGTTCGAACTGAACCAGAACGTCTCCCAGATGGGGTTGCCGACGACGTCTTCGCGGTCACGGCCGGCGAACGACAGCGCCGCCTCGTTCGCCTCGAGCAGCGTTCCGTCCGGCTCGAGCAACCCGGTAAACTGGTAGGTATTGTTGAAAACCGCCTCGAACCGCTCTTTGCGGTACTTCTGTTCCGAGATGTCTCGAAACAGTCCGGTAAACACCCGCTCACCGTCGAGTCGGTGTTCCCGGAGGCTGATGAGGACGGGAACCTCGTGTCCGTCCTTGTGCAACGCTGGGAGTTCGATCCCGTCCCAGTCGATGTGCTTGTTACCTGTTCTGAGATACTTTTCGAGCCCGGCCGCGTGTGCGGGACGAAGCCGTTCGGGGACCAACTCCATCTTCGAACTCCCGATGAGCTCGTCGGGGCTGTAACCGAGGATGTCCTCGATAGCCGGGTTGGCGAAGATGATCGTACTCTCCGAATCGATCGTCAACAGTCCCTCGGAGGTGTTTGCGACGAGTTGCCGAAAGAACTCGCCCTCGTCGAACGAGGTTTGCGGAGACTCGAGCGCCGTCCGCTCGTCGTTTACCTCGTCAGACTTGTCAGGACCGATCACATCTCGAACAGAGTTATTGGTTCTGTAAATAAATTCGGGTTATTTATTATATCAGTGTCAACTATATGCATGGGTCTATTTTCTGCACCCATCCGGTATATCGTATTAAGGACGATTTCTGAGTATGATCACATAAATAATTATGGAATGTGTAACGTAGAATGTCACTATCTCGCTGCGGGAATTGTCCGTCCCGTCTCGAGCGCCACTGTGCCCCGAACATTTATATCTTAGTCGTGACTTTGTTCACCTGCAATGGCGAAAGGAACGGTTGATTTCTTCAACGACACTGGCGGCTACGGATTCATCGACACTGAGGACGCGGACGAAGACGTATTCTTCCACATGGAAGACGTCGGCGGCCCTGACCTAGAAGAGGGTCAGGAGGTCGAATTCGACATCGAGCAGGCCGACAAAGGCCCGCGCGCGACGAACGTCGAACGACTCTGAGGAGCCAGTACGAGGTATCGTTTTCCGACTATCAACTTCCACTCTAGTCACGACTGTACTCCGTGCGCACTTGGTCGCGTAACGGGAGCGTGGTTTGGAACGAACGCGGTTCGGAACGGACGCGGTTCGGAATGAACACAGTGAATGAGAACCGCGACACAGTGAGTAGCGCGGGATCAAAGATCCCGCGAACCATGCGAACGGGCACTTCGTGCCCGTGAGCAGACGGTGAACGCAGTGAGCCGTGAACGAACGGAGTGAGTGAGAACCGCGGAATAGCGAACGGCGACCAACGGGAGCCGTGAGCAAACGGAGTGAGAACCGCGGATAGTGAATAGCGCGAGATCAGCGACCCTGAGGACCGTACGAACCTGCACCCGTGCCCGTGAGTAGACGGCGACCATCGGAGCAGCGAGCGGGTGAAACGAGCGAGAATCGTGCAACGTTCGGTCGGCGTTCGGGCTGTTTAATCGGTATCGGGTGACGATGCTGTTGTCCCTCCGACCACGTGCTCGCGACGCCCGCGACCGGGAACGGATTTCATCGGTTTCTTGTCGGGTGCAGATAGCCTTTTGACGCTCGATGATCTAATTCAGGTACACTGATTGCGACCGTCTCAACTGAGAACTGCCGTGGGAGCGAACCGGTAGCGCAGCCTTCGACTCGTCGACAGCGTCGAATAGCAGTACAAGCTCCTATATGTGTTTCCACTTACACAAAGCATATGTCTCGGAATCACCGATGACGGGTAACGACAGATGACTCTGCAGCGCCGCCAGAACGACCGTCGCCTCCCGCTTGACCGATGACTAACGTCGAATCATCAGCCGATCCGGACGTCGAATCGACCAGTGACGAGACGCTCTCCGTCTCACGCGTCGCAGCTCTCTGTGCCGACCTCGAGTCGAACGTCTCGCGCGTTATCGTCGGTCACGACGACGTGATCGAACACGTCGTCACCGCGGTTCTCGCGCGCGGACACGTGTTGCTCGAGGACGTCCCCGGCGTCGGCAAGACGATGCTCGCGCGCTCGCTTGCGACGTCAGTCGACTGCACCTTCCGGCGAATCCAGTTCACGCCCGATCTGCTTCCCTCCGACGTGACCGGCGTCAACGTGTTCAACCAAAAGAGCCGGGAGTTCGAGTTCCAGCCCGGTCCCGTCTTCGGCAACATCGTGCTGGGCGACGAGATCAATCGCGCCCCACCGAAGACCCAGTCGGCGCTGCTCGAGGCGATGGAGGAAGAACAGGTCACCGTCGACGGCGAGACTCGCGAGCTAACGGCACCCTTCACCGTGATCGCGACCCAGAACGCTGTCGAGCCGAACCGAACCTACGAGCTGCCGTTCGCCGAACTCGATCGGTTCATGAAGAAGTTACAGTTGGGGTATCCAGACCCCGACGAGGAAACCGAGTTGCTCGCACGCACCGTCGGGAACCACCCGATCGAGTCGCTCGAACCGGTGACGGATCGCGAGACGCTCGTTCGCGCCCGCGAGACGGTCGCTGACGTCCGAATCGAGGAGTCAGTGCGAGCGTACGCGACGCGACTCGTCGGCTACACCCGCGAGAACGCCCAGGTCGGCGTGAGTCCGCGCGGCACGATCTCGCTGTTGCGAGCGGCTCAGGCCCGAGCCGTCACCGACGGCCGCGGTTACGTTCTTCCGGACGACGTCACGGCGGAGGCACCGGTCGTGTTGAGCCATCGAATTCAGACGACCGACCGCGAGCGAGACGGTCGGTCGGTCGTCGCGGACGCGCTCGAACGCGTTCCGGTTGAGCAGTCTTGAGTAGCCATGAGACTCACGATCCGCGGGTGGAGCGCCCTCGTCGCAATCGTCCTCGCGCTCGCGATGAGCTGGGAGTACGGTCCGCGGTCGCTCAACGCCGTCGTTGCGTCGCTTTCGATCGTCACTGTCGCGGGCGTCGCGCTGACTGCCCGGATCGACCCACCGGCCGTCAGACGTCACGCCGTCGACGACGGGACGGTCGGCGAGACACGGACGGTCGCGGTCACCGTCGACAGCGAGTCGACGGTCTCGGCGACGCTTCGGGAGACCGTCGGCGCAGGCCTTTCGACCGGCGACGAGCCGCCGACCGTCGAGACGACTTTCGATGCCGACAGCGAGACTCGCGTCGAGTACGAACTAACGTGTACGGACCGCGGCGAACGAACGGTCGGTCCGCTCTCGATCACCATCACGGACGTTTTCGGACTGGTTAGACGCCGCTTCGACTACGACGAGACGACGTCGATTCTCGTCTATCCGCGCTCGCATCGGCTTCGCGGCGATGCCGTCGAGCGACTGACTCCCCATGCCGACCGCGCGAGTCGAACCGCTCGCGACGAGTTCGACCACCTCCGGAAGTACCGACGCGGCGATTCCTTGCGCGATGTCCACTGGAAGTCGACGGCAAAGCGCGCGACCGACGAGTTGCTCGTCACCGAACACGTCACCGACGAGGAGACGCGGACGCTCACCGTCGCCGCGGAGTGTTCGTCCGGACAGGCGAACGATCTGGCGACGGCGACTGCAAGCATCGTGACCACCCTCCTCGACGCCGACGTTCGAGTCGACCTCGTGTTGCCGGACGAACGTCGATCCTCGACCGCGGACTATCGCTCGCGGCACACGCTGTTACGGGCGCTTGCACTCCTCGAACCTGGTAATCTCGAGGCGTCCGAGCGACGAAACGCCGACGTGCTCGTTCAGGGGGGCGAAACCGACGTCACGGTTACCGTCGATGGAACTGAATTAGCGTTCGATCGACTCCGCAACGAAGCGGCGCTCGAGGATCGAACTGACCGGCCCGATTCGGCCGATCGTCGGACGCGGTCGGACAACAGCGACGGCGACGATTCCTCGACGGTGATGGGATGAGTACGGATCACGACTCGTCCCCGCGAACGCGCGAGCAAACGGTTCGCGTCGATACCGACGGAACGGTCGATCAGGACGTGTTTCGACTGCTCGCGCTCGGCTGTGTCTTGATTCTGACGGCGTCGTACGTCCACGTGTTGCGCGAGGTCACGCGGGTCGTCGGCGGGACCCGATCGCTATTCATCCTCGTCGGCGGTATGCTACTCGCCGCGACGGTGCTCGCGTGGGCGATTCGACCCCGAACCGCGACCCTCGGTGCGCTCGTCGCCGGACTCGTCGGCTTTGGCTACTACTTAGAAACCAGCGGCGTTGGCGTCGAACTCGGTCAGGCCGAACTCCAGGAACTGCTCGTGGATACGATCACGCTCGTTACCGGATTGCCGCTGTTGCGGATGGTCGAGGCTGGGGTCTGGACGCTCGGCTTCGCCCCTGCGCCGGTCTTTCTCTCGTGGTATCTCGCCGTCCGTGGCCGGTACGGGCTGAGCGTCGTCCCCGGCGTCATGGCGCTGGTATTTCTCGTCCTGACCGGGGACGCGGGCTCGACGATCACGCTGATCGGGATGCTCGGTGCGATCGGCGCGCTCGGATTCGGCGAACTCGCTCGCCGCGGCGGCTCGATCGCACAGGTCGACCTGCTTGCAGTTCTGTTTGCAATCATCATCGTCCTCTCGCTGTCGGTGTCGTTCGTTCCGAGTGGCCCGACAAACCCGACGACCGCAGGGAGCGGCGGGGAGGGGACCCTCGAAGGGACGATCGACTCTGCATCCGACCGATCCGCGATCGGCGGCCAGGTCGATCTCTCCCCCGAGGTCAGGTTCACGGTCGAGTCCGAGCAGCGATCCTACTGGCGGACGGGGATCTACGATCGATTCACCGGGGACGAGTGGGTCCGGACCGGACAGGACCAGGCAGCCGGCGAGCGGATCGCCGAACCGCCGGGCGAGTACGAGCGGGTCAATCAGCACGTCACCGCGGAGACGGAACTCGGCGTCCTGCCGACCGCGCCACAGCCGATGACGGTCGACGGCGACATCGTCGAGCACGCATCGGTGTCGATGCACGGCCAGATCCGCCCGGAGACGCCGCTGATCGAGGGCGACAGTTACGTCGTCGAGAGCGCGGTCGTCGATCCGAACCCGTCTGAGCTGCAGGCCGCGGGAACCGACTACCCCGACGAGGTGCGCGAACACTACCTGCAGACGCCCGAGGGAACGTCCGACGAGTTCGAAGAACGAACCGCCGAGATAACCGACGACGCCGAGACGCCGTACGAGACGGCGACCGCGATCGAGCAACACCTCCGCACGTCGAAGGGCTACTCGCTCGACGTCGAACAGCCCCGCGGGAACGTCGCCGAGGAGTTCCTCTTCGAGATGGATGAGGGCTACTGCGTCTACTTCGCGACGGCGATGACCCAGATGCTGCGCGCCGAAGACGTGCCGGCCCGGTACGTGACCGGCTACACGAGCGGACAGGAGGTCGACGACGATACGTACGTCGTCCGCGGGCTGGACGCCCACGCCTGGGTCGAAGTCTACTTCCCCGATCAGGGCTGGGTGACGTTCGAACCGACGCCCGGCGACGAGCGCAGCTCAGTTCACGACGAACACCTCGCGGAGGCGCGCGACGACGGCGTCGCGGGAATCGACACCGACGCGAGCGAGGATGTGCCGGTGTCGGAACACGAGGACGAAGACGACGACCTGATCGACCCCGAGCCTGGCGAGCAGGAGAATCAGTCACCGCCCGACCAGCAGGGACCGGATGAACCTGACTCGACGAACGAATCGGACGAGTTCGACCAGACTCCGCCCGGTGTCGAATCGGACGACTCGACCGACGAGGCGGGGTCCTGGATCGACCGCGGCGACGTCCGTGACCTCGTGACGATCACGCGTGAAACGGCCGCGCTCGTTGCCGTTCTCTTGATCGGCCTGGTCGCCGGCGTGCATCGGACCAGCGCGGCCGCCACTGCCCGCCACACGGTCGGCACGTATTGGCACGGTCGCCGCCGTGATCCCGACCGCGACGCAGAGCGCGCCTACCGTCGCCTCGAACGGTTGCTTGCGCGCGAGTACCGGCCACGCCGCCGAAACGAATCGGCGCGGGCGTATCTGACCGATCTGTCGACGACCACAGACGACGGGCTCGCGTGCGATCAACGGCTCCAGACCGTTCTCGAATACTACGAACGATCCGTCTACGGCGGTGGTGTCGACCGCGAGGAAGCCGACGAAGCGGTCGCCGTCGTCGACGACGTCGCCCGCAGTCGGCTCCCACTACTCGGTCGATTGCGGTCGTGACTCAAAAAGAACCGCGCGAGGGCATGCAGGTCCCGATAGTGTTTAATATGGTCATTTCGTACGGACGAACGTAATGTCGGAAGTCTGCTCGACGTGCGGGCTGCCCGAGGAACTTTGCGTCTGTGAAGACGTAGCCAAGGGACAACAGCAACTCACCATCCGCATTGACGAGCGCAGATACGGTAAAGAGGTAACGATCGTCGAAGGATTCGATCCGAAGGACGTCGATCTCGACAGTCTCTCGTCGGATCTCAAGTCCAAGTTCGCATGTGGCGGGACCGTCGAGGACGGCCAGATCGAACTCCAGGGCAATCACACCGGCCGCATCGAGGAGTTCCTTCGGGACCGCGGCTTCAATGTTGCATGAGCCCGCGATGATCTGATACGACTTCCGAACCTCGATCGTTCGCGCATCGTTCGTCCACCACGCTGTTTTCAGCGCTTTCAGACGGCCTACTGTGAGCTATCGCCGTCCAATCACAGCCTATCGCGTCTGTCGGGAACCCGGTACGACAGTCCGTCTCAGAACGGTGACTCCGGTTCAACGCCCGAATCGCCGCCTTCGTCGCGAACGAGGCCGTACTGGAGCCCGTACTCCTCCAGTCCGCCGGCCATGCTCTCGACGGTCGCGTCCGCGCTGCCCTCGTAGGAGCCGATGAGTTGTGCGGCCTGAACGCTCGCTTTGCCGTGTGGGCAGACGGTCACGATACGTTCGGCGTCCTCGAACTCGTCGACCCGCGCGGTCAGCTCGTGGAAGGGAACGTTCTCGCTGCCAGGAATGTGGCTGTGCTCGAAGTGTTTTTTGTCGCGAATGTCGACGATACGCACGTCGGCGTCGGCCTCGACGAGGTCGTGGACCGCCTCGGGTGAGATTTCGCCGTCCATCATCCCCGCATTCGAACGCCGGGAGGATAAGAACACGGATCGCGTGCGTTTTCGCTCGCTCTGTCCGTCAGAACCCGTCGAGTCGCGTCTGTCCGCCCTCGCTCTCGTCGACGTCGGCCAGATCGGCCGCGCGCTCGATGGCCGCTTCGAACGTCGCCTCCTGACTCCGGTCGTACAGCGTCGCCGCGGGGTGGACACAGATCAGTAACCGTCGCGGGGTTCCCTCGATGCGAACGTCCTCGACCGATCCGGCTTCGTTCGTCACCGCGACCGACCGTCCCAGCAGGTGTTCGCTCGGTACCTTGCCGAGCGTCACGATCACGTCTGGATCGACCCGGTCGATCTCGGTTTCGAGATACCCTCGACAGTTCTCGAGTTCATCCGTCGTCGGATCGCGGTTCTCCGGCGGCCGACACCGAACGCAGTTGGTGATGCGGACGTCCTCGCGCGCGAGGCCGACGATCCGTAGCTGGTCGTCGAGCACCGAGCCGCTGCGGCCGACGAACGGCTCGCCCTGTTCGTCCTCGTTCGCGCCCGGCCCCTCGCCGACGAACAGGACGTCGGCGTCCGTGGGCCCGGTTCCGTTGACGATCTGACTCCGCGAGTCGACCAGCGCCGGACACCGCGTACACTCGGTGACCCGACAGTCCTCCATCCGTCCCATACTCGTGGCTCAAACGGCCGCCTACTACGTCTTTCGGGTCGGCACGCGCCGGCCGGGGTTACGCGGATCGGACGGCGTCGCCCGCCCGCGCCGCCAGCCGCGCGACCCTCAGGGGCTCCGGTCGGCCGCCCTCGAGCGTGAACGCCCGCACGACCCCAGCCGCCTCGTCGAACTCGCAGCCGGCCGATCTGACGTAGACGGTCTCGTCGTCCACCGTCAGCTTCCGGCGTGCGGGCAGCGCCCGATACGTCTCGAGACGTCGCTCGCGTTCGGCTCCCGAAAACGCATCCCGCAGGTCGTCCTCGAGTCCGTCGCTCTCCTCGAAGGTGACGGCAATCACTGGCCGGTCGACGGCCTCACGGATCGTCGAAAGATAGAGAAAATTGAACCACGCGGGGGCGATCGCGCCGAGCAGGACGTGTCGCGCGTCCGGCCGACCGATCGTTGCGACGAGGTCGACGACCGCGGCCGTCGCGTCGGTGCCGCCGACGGTACACGAGCCATACTCGAGTCCGTCGACGATGCCGTCGGCTCGGACAACCGCGCCAGCGAGTGTACTCCGTTCGCAGTCGTCACGATACGACTCGGCGATGCCGAGCGCCCGCGTCCCGGGCTTCATCAGTCGTCGTCGTCTTTGATCTCCTGTAACCGATCGAGAAGTTCGTCGCTTGATGCCCCGTTTTCGAACTCAATCGTTCCTTTGTGACTGTTCTCTCCGGATTTGACCGCGTCGTCTTCGTCAAAATCAGCGTCAACTTCCTGCTGTTCGGATTCGTCGTAGCTCCCGAATCCCATACAGTAATCAGTATGCGGTTATGAGTGAAAAGTTCCCTGGTTATTTACTCTGTATGTTTCGGCGTGCAAAAAACATTTTATCACACTATTTGGCTGCGGTTCGAACGAACCACCGTGTCAGCCCGCTGGACGGTACCGTTTTTGGCGTCCGGTCACGATGCTCGACTATGGAAGTCCATCACGTTACTGCGAACGCGGAGACGTTCACGTGCAACGCCTTCCTGGCCGTCGGCGAGGAAACGACGCTCGTCGACGCCGGCGCGTGGAACGGCGTCGTCGACGAGATCCGGACGCACGTCGACAACGTCGACGCGGTCGTTGTGACACACCAGCACGGCGACCACGTTGCCTCCCTCGAGGCCGTCTGCGACGCGTTCGATCCCGACGTCTACGCGTACGACGAGCACCCGCTTCGAACGCACGAACTCGCCGACGGCGAGACGGTTCCGATCGGGGACGAGGCGTTCGACGTCGTCTACACGCCCGGTCACGCGGACGATCACGTCTCGTTTGTCTCCGAGAACTCGCTGTTTTCCGGCGACGTCGTGGTCCACGACGACGGCGCGTTCGATTACGGCAGTTTCGGCCGCACAGACAAGGTTGGCCAGTCTCGCGAGCGCCTCATCGAGAGCATCGAGGAACTCCTCGGACGGATGCCCGACACCGTCGAGCACCTGTACGCCGGTCACGGCGGCGTCTTTCAGGGGGACGTTCGCGACGTGGTAGAGACGGCGCTCGAGCGGGCGACGCAGCGCGAGCCGAAGTACCCGGACGAGTAAACTCGCTCGCGAGCGCAGAGGCGCCTAGACGAGCACTCTGGGCGCGGTTCTGAAGCGAAGAGACGAGGAGAAAGATCCGGTGACTATGCCGCGCGTGGCTCCTTCGCTTTCGGTCGAAGGTTGCCGTAGCCGCACTTCCGGCAGTTGTCGGCGTCTTTCGGGTTTCGGGCGTTACAGCGCATGCAGATCATCTTCTCGAGCGTGCGGTTTTCGGCGGCGTCGAAACTTGGCATATCGCTCCGTTGGAGCGACGTGCATTTAACCACTGTGATCCGTAACCCGTCAGCGTTTCGAGCGACGCGACCTTGTTGATCAGCCTATCTCGTCACTCCTCGTCGGCCAGATACTCCTCTTGGACGGCGACGACCTCGCTCGAGTCCGCACACTCGCTGTATCGGCGCAGCGGTTCCTCGTTCAGCGTCAGGAACGTCTCACCCCACCGGAACGGTTCGAGGATCGATTCGGCGTGATCGTTCTCGCCGAAAATACAGAGCGCACCGGCGAGCGCCTCGACGGTCGTCAACTGGAACGGCCGGCCGTAGTTGATGGGGTTCGCGGCGACGAGGAAGGGGAGCGCCCGATGCACGCCGTTCATGCGAAACGAGGCCGCTTCGGCGGACTCCCACGAGCAATCGAGTGCCACGAGCGTGCCGAGTCCGTCCTCGGCGTCGGCCGGCGAGAGGGCCTGGTCGGCGTGGGGGTTGAGGACGACGCCGTAGGGTACCTGTCCCATCGTCCGGTAGAGGATGGCCTCGTCGAACTTCTCGAGCCGACGAGCGGTACACTTCTTCGGATCGTCGTCGCCCTCGTAGTAGACGTGACACTCCACACGCCTCGTAGGGGTAGCTGGAAGAAAAGCGCCGCGGACCGCGAGTCGCGTCGCGGTCCGCGGAGCGGTGGGGTGAGTTCGTCCGTCCCGGTCGCGCGACGGCCACGCTTTTTGATAGTCGCTCCGAACGTCGTGTATGGATACGGACTCGAACTCGTCCCCAGCGTCGGACCCAGTTGCGCTCGTTCGTCGGTACTACGAGGCGCTCGACGAGCACGCCTACGACGACCTCGAGGCGGTCCTCTCGCCCGAATTTGTCCAGCACCGTCCCGATCGAACGTTCGACGACCGCGAGTCGTTCGTCCGATTCATGCGCGAGGACCGGCCGAATCCCGAGACGAGCCACGAGTTAACTGCAGTCGTCGACGGCTCCGAGCTGGTGGCCGCCCGTGGTCGCGTCTCCGATTCGGATTCGACCGTCCTGTTCGAGTTCGCCGACTTCTTCGCGATCGAAGACGGACGGATCGTCCGGCTCGAGACGTACTCGCGGTGAGGCGCGCTCAGCTCGAGCTGCTGGCGACCGCTGTCCCCGACGCGCGGTCTTCGAGCAGGCAGAGAGTCAAGCGCGCTCGTTTTTCAACTGTCCAACACACTCACTGGAAGCGCGCAGACGACTTTTCCGCAGCAGTCCCGTAGGATAGGGCCATGTCACCAGACCTCTCGATCGATGCGGACTGGAACAGCCTCTACATCGACGGCGAGTGGACGGCCGCGGCGAGCGACGAGGAAATCGCGGTCGAGGATCCGTCGACGCGCGAGGAAATCGCCCGCGTCCCCGCGGCGAACGAGGACGACGTCGACGCCGCCTACGAGGCCGCCGCGGCCGCCCAGACGGAGTGGGAACAAGCGCCACCGATCGAACGCGAACAGATCGCCCAGGAGTTCGCGCAGCTGCTGGGTAAGTACGAGGACGAGATCGTCGATCTGCTCTCCCACGAGGCGGGCGGCTCGCAGATCATGGGGGAGACGTCCGTCAGTATCGCGTCCGATCAGGCCGCGGAGGCGGCCACGTTCCCGCGCCGGATGGGCGGCGAGCAACACGACTCGAACGTCCCGGGCAAGGAGAACTTCGTTCGACGCGAACCGCAAGGCGTCGTCACGGTCATCTCGCCGTGGAACTTCCCACTCAACCTGTCGGGTCGGGCCATCGCCCCGGCGCTCGCGACCGGCAACGCCGTCGTTCTCAAGCCCGCGTCGAACACGCCGATCACGGGCGGGCTGCTCATGGCGACGCTGTACGAGGAGGCTGGGCTGCCGGACGGTCTGCTCAACGTCGTCCCCGGCAGCGGCTCGGACATCGGCGACGCCGTCGCCGGCCACCCCGAGAGCGACCTCGTCGCCTTTACCGGCTCGACGCCGGTCGGCCGCGGCGTCGCGGCGACCGCCGGCGAGAACCTCTCCGAACTCGCGCTGGAACTGGGAGGAAACAACGCTCACATCGTCACTGCGGACGCGGATCTCGAGGCGGCGATCGACTCGGCGGTCTTCGGCTCGTTCGTCCACCAGGGCCAGGTCTGCATCTCGATCAATCGCCACCTCGTCCACGAGAGCATCTACGACGAGTACGTCGAGCGACTGACCGCGCGAGCCGAGTCGCTGCCGGTCGGCAGCGCCCACGACGAGGACACGATCGTTGGTCCGATCATCGACGAGGGTCAGCGCGACGAGATGCTCGGCTACGTCGATGAGACGGTCGATCAGGGGGCAACCGTCGAGACCGGCGGCGAGACGGTTCCGATCGATGGCGTGGACGACTCGCTGCTGGTCGCGCCGACGGTCCTCTCGGACGCGACCAATGACATGGCTGCGGCCTGTAACGAGCACTTCGGGCCCATCGCCCCCGTCATTCCGTTCTCGGATATCGACGAGGCGATCGAGATGCACGACGCGACCGAATACGGGCTCTCGGGCTCGGTCCACGCCGGCGACGTCGGTAGGGGGATGCGGATCGCCGAGCGGATGGACACCGGGAACGTCCACGTCAACGACCAGCCGATCAACGACGAGGCGCACGTCACCTTCAGCGGGACGAAAGCCTCCGGCGTCGGCACCTACAACGGTACCGACATCATGGACGAGGTCACCGAGAAGAAGTGGATCTCCGTCCAGCACGAGAAACGAGAGTATCCGTTCTGAGCGGCCGCGCTACCGGTCGATTTGAGACGTCGTCGTTCGGCGTTTGGAACTCGGATCGGGCCGAGACGAGCCACGCCTGTCAGCCCGGCACACTCGCGACTCGTCTAATGGGACGACATGTAACCGTGACAACGGGGAGTTTCCACGCCCTCCCCAACCGATTCGCTCACTTCACTCGCTCATTCACTGTCAGCGAACGCGCTGACAAGCCGTCGCTCACAGGTTCGTGAAGACCTCACGCGAGTTCGACGACCAGCCTCGCCATCGTTCGGCTGGCCGCCAGCGCGCGCCACCCCACGCTGGGTGTGCGTGCTAACAGAAGTACACCCAGTATCGGTGGCCGTTCGAACACGTCACCGTCTCGTGCTCGCCGAACGCCGCCACCGAGCGTCTGATCTTCAGTTCGACGCCCTCGTCCGGGACCGACACGCTCGTTCGTTCGTCACACCGCGGACATTCGACCTCCCGCATCACTGGTACGTGCATTCTCACTCACTAGTGTTATCTAATACCACACGGGGAGATAACTAATTTTCAGGAAATCAGGCGGGTTTCGAGGCTGACGATTCGACGGTTTCGCGACTGTCATCCGATGTGACTCTCGTCGTGACCCTGCAAAAGAATCACATTCGGTCGGTCCGAATTCTCGAATGGCGGCTCCCGGGACCCGTCGGCGCAGCAGGCAACCGGGGGAAGCCCGCTGCGTCCGTTTGAACGCTTACTTACGCCGAGCAGTTGTTCGGTCCCAACTCGAGTTCGACGCGGTCCTCGGGCGGTAATTCGAGCGCGCCGCGATTGTGGTCGATGATCTCCTCGTAGTTCGAGGGCTTCTCGCCGGCGTCCGCCATCCGATCGACGAACTCCTCCTCTTCGAGGTCGAGGAGATCGATCCCCATCCGGGCCCCGCCGACGGTGGTCGAAACCGGTTTGCCGGGCGTCCCGTGTTCGAACTCGCCGTCGGCGGTGACTGTGACGTGTCCGGGCAGGACGATGACCCCCTCTGGTTGCGAGAGGATCGTCCGGTGGAGCGTCTCGTAGAGCATCCGCGCCCCCTCCTCGCCCTCGTCCTCGCTGAACTCGAGTTCCGTCCGCCCGGTCGAGTTGACGTGCAGCGTGTCGGCGGTCAACAGCGCCTGGTCGTCCACCAGCAGGGAGATCATCTCGCTCGTGTGTCCCGGCGTGAACAGCGCTTTGATCTCTCGAGTACCGACCTCGAGCACCTCGTTTCGTCCGAGGGGCGTGAACTCGTTCTCGACGCCGCG
This sequence comes from Natrialbaceae archaeon A-arb3/5, assembly GCA_046614585.1. Classification (GTDB taxonomy): domain Archaea; phylum Halobacteriota; class Halobacteria; order Halobacteriales; family Natrialbaceae; genus JBKKHI01. Next base: position 21,654 of record JBKKHI010000003.1, read on the forward strand.
CTCGCTCGCGCGCTCGCCGAGATAGTAGGGCACGCCGAGGCTGTCGGACAGTTCGCGGCCGCCGGAGACGTGATCGGCGTGGACGTGCGTGTCGATCACGCCGACGATCGAGAGGCCGGCCTCTTCGGCGGCGACCTCGAACTCGTCGACGTCAGCGGTGGGGTCGACGACGACGGCCTCGCCGGCCTCGGCGCAGCCGACGAGGTAGCCGAGACACCCTTTCGCGCGGCGTTGGACCTGCACGATCGTCAGCCCGCCATCGCCGATATCGATTTCGACCGCGTCGTAGACGCCACTCCACCCCTTCATCCCGCCGTCGACGGTCTGGACGTCGTACGCGTCGGTCGCCGACTCGAGTTGCGTCGCGAGGTTGCCGGAGGAGAGCCCCTTCGCACAGATCGTGATGACGCGCTCGGCGTCGCCGACGGCCTCCTCGAACTCCGCCAACCGGCCGTCGAGTTCCTCCTCGGGGCCGAACGGGAAGTGGATCGCACCCGAGACGTGCCAGGCTTCGAAACTGTCCTCGGGCCGCGTATCGACGAGTGCGAACTCGGTACCTTCGTCCTGTAGGTCCGCGAGCCGATCGGCGGTGAGTGTGGTGACCATAGTCAGTGATAGGGTCGCGACCATTGTAAGTCCCGCCGCCCGAGGGCTGCTTTCGTGACGGTCTGCCGCTGGCACTGCCGGAAAACCACCGCGCTCGTGGCTGCATTGGTACAGCATCATCTATCGGGGGCGATTGACGAAAATTCGGTCAATCCCTCATACCAGTTCCTGGTGAATGGGAACTATAACTCGTGCATAAGTGACCGTCCATCCAATGTCTATCCGTAAGAGGTGACCGACGATGGAAACTACTCCGGTAAATCGATTAGAAAGCCGCCTCGGTGGTGTAACGCTCGAGGGTGAACCACACTCGCTCAGCGCGTGGTTCGTCGTCGCACTGCGGCTCACGATGGGACTCGCGTTCCTGGGTGCGGGCCTCGGGAAAGTCACGGGTGAGGCGTTCAATGCCAGCGGCTACCTGATGGGTGCCGAGGGCCCCCTCGCCGCCGTCTTCGCGGGGATGGCCGCTAACCCGGCACTGATCGACGTGATCAACGTCGTCGTGCCGGCGACGCAGCTCATGATCGGACTCGCGCTCGTCACCGGCGCGTTCGTCCGACTGGCTGCCCTGGGTGGAGCGATGCAGATGTCGATGTTCTACCTCGCCAGCTGGGATGTCGCCGGCCCGCTCGGGTTCGTCAACAGCGACCTGGTCTACCTGATGGTGTTCCTGGCGGTCGCGGCCTTCGGCGCCGGGCGCATCCTCGGCCTCGACCGCTACATCGAGCAACTCCAGGTCGGCGGGCAAGCGCTCGTCGAGCGGTTCCCGAAGCTCCGATACGTCCTCGGCTGATCGGGGACTCACCGCCCGCCACATTCTCTCTTCGGCTGTTTTCTACACGTCCACGATCACGACCGGCCTACAGGCACTCTTGTCGACCAACGAGTACCGGAGACACTACGTACCCGCCCTTCGAACGCGAACGCGAGATGCCATCGATACGCCGCCTCCTGAAAGGCCTCCTCGCAAGCGTCGTCGGAATCGTCGTCATCGGGCTCCTCGCGACGGTCGTCTTCGCCGTGACGATCTTCGTTATTTCGACCGGGGCGAGCCTCGCCGGCTACGAACCCAGCGCCGACTACGTCGTCATCTCGGCGGCGCTCATCGTCGTCGCCGTCATCCTCACCGGCGGCTTCACGCCCCGGTTCTCCGGCGGCACTGACGACGAGGACGACGCGGCCGGGTTCGACGACCGAACGTTTAACTGACGGCAGTCGATCGAGCAGTCACAGTAGCCGCGTCGAAGAGTATTGTTTAACTGATACGATGTCGTACCTCCGGTATGTCCCTCTCCGACTCCGTCGGCGCCGTCGTCTCCGTCTTTCGCAACCGGCCTGGTGATCTTCTGCCGCTGTACTTGCTCGGCGCGGCGATCCCTGCCATCGTCCGCGTCGCCCCGTTCGCCGCCGCCGTCGTCGCCTACCTCTATCTCGAGACGACCGGCCGACTCGAGGAGCTTCCGGCGCAGTTGGCCGAGATAGATACCACGCCGCCGGATTCCGACGCGAGCGAGGAGGCGTTCGAGGCGTGGCTGAGTCAGTTCGACCCGATCGTCGAGCAACTCGTCACCCCGACGACGGTGCTTTTGTTCGTCAGCGCGTTTCTCGCGAGTCTGCTCGTCCTCGTGATCCTGTACGTCGTCCTCTCGGCCGGTCAGCTTGCGACCTGTGACGCTCGATTGCGTGACGAACGCGGGCTGACCGCGGGGATCGCGGGTGTTCGCCGCTACTCGCTCCGCTTTTTCGCCCTTGCTGTCTTTGAATTTGTTCTGTGGATGCTGGTGCTGTTCACGATCGGCGGTGCGGCGATATTCGTCGCGATCTTCCTCACGTTCGCCTCGCCGGTACTTTCGCTCCTCGTCCTGTTGTTCGCGATCCCCGTCGTGGCCATCGTCCTCGCCGTCATCCGGGCGGTGTTCGCGTTCGCACCGGTTTCCGTCGTCGTCGACGACGCCGGCGTCTTCGGCTCGCTCTCGAAAACGCTCGGTTTCATTCGCGCCCGGCCGATCGACGCTGGCTTCTACTACGTCATGTCCATTGGAACAACGATGGCGCTGATGACCGTCTCCGGTGTCCTCTTTCTCGTCGACGTCACGACCGTCCCTTCGCTCGTCAGCGTGCTACTCTTACTGCCGGCGTTCGACCTGCTGAAGACGGCGCTGTACAGCAACTACCGCGATCGTCTGCGGCCGCCGTCCTCGCCCGAGCGCAGACTCCGAACGCAGTTTCGCGACGGCCTTCGACGCGGCTGGTCGGAGATGACGTCCTACGTCCGCCGGACGCCCGGGACGCACGCACTCGTCATCGTCCTCGCGCTCGGTTCGTTCTGGGTCGGCTGGCGGCTCGCCGACCCCTACGCCGCCATCATCGACACGTCGATTGCGGCGCGTCTCGAGGGCCACATCCCCCCGACGACGGCCCTCGAGTTCTTCGGAAACAACTGGCTGGTCGCGATCACGACCGCCTACGCCGGCGTCGCGCTCGTCGTTCCGGCGCTCGCCTCGCTGCTGTTCAACGGCGTCTACATGGGCGTCATCGCCAGACTCGAGGTCGAACCCATCGAGCTGCTCGCGTTCGTGATCCCGCACGGAATCTTCGAGATTCCGGCCATCTTCATCGCGAGCGCGCTCGGGCTCTCCCTCGGCGCTGTAAGCTGGCGCGCGTTCCGCGGCCGAATCGACCGAACGGCCTTCGCCGACTCGCTGGAGCGTGCGTTCTGGGTGCTGGTCGGCATCGGCATCCTGCTCGCCGTCGCCGCAGTTATCGAGGGGTTCGTGAGTCCGTACTACTATCGTCTCTTCCTGTAACTCTCGTTTTTCCGGCTCTCCCGCCGGAACTGGCCGGCCACACCCTCAAGGATGCGGCCGTTCGAGCCCGTATATGGATTCGAGTACCGACTTCGAAGAGCTCGCCGCACGAATCCGCACCCAGTCGAAAGACGCCGCCGGTTTCGACGCCGAGCGCGTGACGGTCCGCTCGTTCGACTCGTTCGACCCCGATGCGCTGTCGGAACTGCTCGAGATGGCCGAACTCGAGGACGTCGCGCCGGGCGACCTCGTCTTCGTCATCTCGCGTGCGAACGTCGAACTCCTGCTCGAACGGGAGTCCGACATCGACGACCACGAGGAACTCGAGGATCGGCTCGGCCGTCCGGTTCGGGTCGAAGACGCGCTTCCGGACGATACGGTTTTGCTGCTCGCTCCCGATGCGATCGAGGGGGAAGTGCTCGTCGAACCCACGGCGATCGCGTGCGGGCTCGTCGGGAGCGATGACGATACCGGCTAACTGCTGTCTGCAGTAGACTGGTCCGCTGATCGAGTGTGCAGTCCGGTTGGCTGTCACCGTCGATTTGCGTTTGTCCGGCTGGAAGGAACCCGTCCACTGCTACCCCCACTACTATCCGCGACTCGATTGTCGCCCCTCTATGCGCTACCTGGAGATTACGGTGCCGACGGGGAAACGTCAGGCCGTTCTCGACGTCCTCGAAGACGAGGGGATCGACTACGTTGTCAGCGACGAGACCAGCGACAGGGGGTACACCGCCGTCGTCCGGTTTCCGGTCCCGACGCGAGCCGTCGAACCGATCCTCGATCGGCTCAGGCGCGCTGGGATCGGCGACCAGGCAAGCGTCGTCGTGATCAACGCCGAAACGGTGATCTCGGAGGAGTTCTCGACGCTCCGGGAGCAGTACAGTCACGGCGGCCGGAAGGGCGCGCGAACCTCGAGACAGGTCCTCCGGACGAAAGCCGACGAACTCACGCCGCCGCTTGCGATCTACGTCGTCATGTTGCTCATCAGCGCCGTCGTCGCCACCGCCGGGCTACTGGCTGACTCGCCGGCGGTCGTCATCGGTGCGATGGTCATCGCGCCGCTTCTCGGCCCCGCACTCGCCGCCAACGTCGGTATCGTCACCGGCGACGACCGGCTCAAGGCGACCGGGTTCACCTACCAGTTCGTCGGCGTGACGATCGTCGTCACCGCGTCGATCGCCCTCGCCGTCCTCGCTCGCTTTGCCGGTCTCGAACCCGCGGGAATCGACATCGTCCTCGCTACTGAACTTCAGGAGCGGGTCTCGCCCAACCTGTTCTCGCTCGCGGTCGCGCTGGGGGCCGGAATTGCGGGGATACTGAGTCTCACGCGCGGATTTTCGGAAGCGATCGTCGGCGTGATGATCGCGGCGGCGCTGATTCCGCCCTCGGCTGCGGTCGGGATCACGGTCGCCTGGGGAATGTACGGCGCGGCAGTCGGTGCCGCCGCGCTCGTGATCGTGAACCTCCTCTCGATCAACTTCGCCGCGTTGGCCACGCTCTGGGTCGCCGGCTACCGCCCGCAGGGGCTGTTCGAGGTCTCGCCGACCCGGACGCCAACGTACACGTACGCGGCGATTTTCGGCGTCGGACTGCTGGTACTGGCCGCGCCGCTCGCCGGCGTTACCCTGCTCGAGTTCCACACGACGGAACTCGAGTCCTCGGCCGAGGCTGAGGTCGAAGCGGTGCTCTCAGAGCCGCAGTACGACGACGTTGTAGCTGACGACGTCGCGGTCGTTCTCGATGGCGATTACCCGATTCAGTCGGTCGAACGGGTCGTCATCACGGTTTCCGAGCCGGAACCCGGTCCCCGGCCGGAGTTGGCCGATCGACTCTACGAGGCGATCGTCCCCCACAGCGACGAGTCGCTGCTCGTCGAGGTTCAGTACGCCGTCGCCGAGGTGCGAGGGGAAGAGACCGATCGACAGTCCGCGACGATTCAAACCAGGGGCGGGACGTGACACCCGAACTATTATAGTGTAATTAGCCTAACCATTGGGCATGGCTTCTGTCCAACTTGGGGGGCGATGCATTCCCCGTTCGACGTGGACGACACTGAGTTGTAAGACGCTCTCTGTCCTGACAACCGTTCTCGCTCTCGCGGTGGCGGCGTCGCTACTGAGCGCGTCGATGGGGATGCCCGACGGTGTCGTTCCCATTGCGCTCACCACCGTCGTCGTCATCGGTCTCGGACTCGCGTTCGTTCGACTGTTCACCTATCTCGAGGCAAACGGCGTTCCGAGAGCCGAGTGAACCGCCTCGGGACCACGTAGTTGAAAACACGTTTTCTCGGCGTCGGGCGGCGCGTCGCTCGCTCGAGTCCACCGACGTCATCCGGCTTCCGCCGACGGCCGATACCGCCGACTCACGACCTTCCAGCGCCCCCGCTTGAACAGCCAGTAGTTGATCCCGCCCGGGACGAACGTCTCGAGGAGAAAGGCGAGATAGAGTGCGCTGACGCCGAGCGGCGTCACCAGCCCCAGCGCGGCCACGGGGAGCGCGAAGGCGTACCGACCGATCAGCGAAGCGACGAACGGCAGGCGCGTGTCCCCGGCGCCGAGCAGCGTCCCTGCCGCAGCGCCGTCGATCGCGAGGCCGATCGCGCTGATCGCGCCGACGGCGACGAAGACGCCCGCCTGCGTGACCTCTCCCGGATCCCCGACGAAGAGGCTCGCGATCGGCTCCGCGAAGACGACAACCAGCACGGCGAGCGCTGTATAGAGAACGAGCGAGAGCCGCAAAATTGCAGCCCCGTACGCACCGGCTTCGGCCTCGTCTCCCTTTCCGAGTTGCTGGCCGACGAGCGAGCTCGCGGCGAGCGACATTCCCCAGTTGACGCTGTTGATCAGCGACCGAACCCGTCGGCCGACCTCGACGGCCGTCACGACCACCGGCCCGAACGACGCGGCGATCCACAGTAGCGGGAAGACGATGAGTCCTTGCGCGAGTTTGCGACCGATCTCCGGCAGGGAAATCTCGATCAACTGCCGGAGCAGCGCCGGCTCGACCCACGGTCCGGTCTGGGAGATTGGAACGGGGCTCGGTTCCATGCCCAGTGTGCCGTACGATCGGCCGAACATCCCCCACGCCAGCACGAGGGTGACGGCACCGGTCGAGATCGTGGTCCCGAGTGCCGCGCCGGCGACGCCCATCTCGAACCCGAAGATGAGTACCGCGCTCAGGACGATGTTGAGGACGGCTCCCCCGGCGCGTACGACCATCTCCGTGAAGGTGTCTCCGACGCCCGTGTACGTTCGACTGGCGATGAGGTTGAGCATCTCGAAGAGGATGGCGGGGATGACGAGCACCAGGTACGTCGTCCCGTGTTCGAGCGACGCCTCGCCGGGACCGAACAGGCCGATCAGCGTCTCGGCGAAGACGGCGTAGGTCACCATAATCGGGACTGCGAACGCGATCGCGAGCAACACACTCTGTGTCACGAGTCGCGACGCGCGTTCCTCGTCCTCGCCGCCGTAGTTCTGCGAGACAAGGCTAACGGTGCCACCGGCTAACCCCAGCCCGAGCATCGTCACGATTTCCCAGTAGGCGAGGGCGAACGCGAGGCCCGCGGTTCCCGCCGTGCCGACGGCAATCCCGACCATCGCGAGGTCGGCCGTCTGCTTCGACATGATGGCGAACCCGGTGACGATCCGGGGCCATGCAAGATCGGCGGTCGGGCGGAACCGCTCGGCGTCGATGATCCCGAGCCGTTCGAGTGCGCTCGCGATGAAAGCAATTGCTGCCGCCTGCCGACCTGTCATCGACTGTCCGTTTCGGGACCGCTCCCTTCGGTCTGTCGTTCGGCGTCGACATCAACCGTCTCGACCGCGGCCGCCCCGCCTCGAGTCACCACCGAAGTCGCGAGAGTAACGTTTTCAGATGGGTCGGCGAGACGAGCGAGGTCGGCCGGTCCATGTGGACGCCGATCTCGCCCGAAGCAGCGCCGAGGCCGACGTGCTGGACGGGTTCGGGCAGCGAGTAGGCGCGTCTGAGCCAGTGGCCGAGTTCCTGCTCTCGCTCTAGATCCTCGCGCCAGGCGCGCTCGTAGGCTGCGAGTGTCGTCGGCCGATCGGGATCGATCTCGCGGGCCGCGTGATCGGCGCAGGTCATGCCGTAGAGGATCCCACCGCCGGTGAAGGGCTTGGTCTGTGCGGCCGCGTCGCCGAGCAGGAAGGCCCGACGCGAGGTTACGCGATCCGCCGGCCCGATCGGAATCGCGCCGGAACAGCGGTGAGAGACGTCGATTTCGTAGCCGTCGATCAACTCCTCGAAGTGTTTGGTGACCTGCACGCCCGGGGGTGCGGCGAGGCCGTACTCGACGCTCGCCTCGCCGCGAGGAATCCGCCACGCGAAGAAGGTCGGCGCGGTGAGGTGGACGTCAACGAAGTCCTCGTGATCCTCCTCCTCGGAGAAGGCGAGCACGCCGTGGAGCAGTTCGTCGGGCTGTGGCAGGTCGAGTTCGTCACGAACGCGAGACCGTGGCCCGTCGCAGCCGGCGAGCATCTTCGCCTCGTAGGTCTCGACCTCGTCGGGGCCACTAACGACGACTTCGACGCGGTCGCGGTGCTCGCGAACGTCGGTGACGGTGTGATTTTCCCTGACGTCCGCGCCCGCCTCGCGCGCGAGGTCTACGAGGTGGCGATCCAGCCCGACGCGATCGATGACGTTCGAGGCGACCTCGCGCTTGTAGAAGGGGTAGGCGTCGCTGTCGGGACCGCCGACGTGAAATCGCGCGCCGTAGATTTCGTTCTGGAACAGCTCCTCGCGCGCACCGCGGCCGGTGAACTCCCAGATGTCGGTGCTGACGTGACCCGAACAGGCGAGCGGCGTTCCGATCTCGCCTTTCTCCAGCGCGAGGACGTCGAACCCCTTCTCGGCGGCTCGTCGCGAGAACCGTGCCCCGGCCGGCCCGACGCCCACGACGACGAAATCGTACATGTCCGTCACGTTCACGGCATCGAATAAATAGCCTGTCGTCGTCGAGGTGGTTCTCGGCGCACGCGGCGGTTAGCAGTAGTCGGTAATACGGTTTCTTTATTCAGTATGAGCTGTGAATATGAGTCGGTCGATTCGGTAACTACGTGTGCAGAAGTACCTTTTTCTCGTCGGGTTCGCTCGCAGGGCTCGCTCACCACTCCTCCAAAAATCTACGCTAAAAAGCCGCTCGCTCCCGTCGGTCGCTCGCGGGTGCATCGCTTGAACTCGTCCGCAGCAGTAACTGCACCGCCTGTACTCAACGCGATTTTCACACAGAAATATGAAAAAGAAACCGTGCTACTATCTACTGTTAGGCGTTCTCGAGGACGGCCCGCGCAAGCGCGTCGAACGTCGCCTCGGCGGGAACGACGTCGACGTCGATCCCGTTCGATTCCGCGGTTTGCCGAGTCGGCTCGCCGATCGCACCGACCGTCGCCGTTTCGAGTCCCGCGAGCGCGCCCTCGCGGATTCCGCGCGCCTCGGCCGCCTCGAGCAAGTGCTCGACGGTCAGCGACGATGTAAAGCAGGCGGCGTCTAGCTCGCCGGCCGCCGCACGCTCGGCGGACACTCCGCTCCCGTCTGGTCGGACGAGCCGATAGAGGACCGTCTCGTGGAGGTACCCACCCGCGGCTTCGAGCCCCGAGAGCAGGACCTCGCTGCCGTGATCGCTACGGGCGACCTCGACGCGCGCGCCGTCGACCAGTGCCTCGTTGCCGTCCTCGCGGTCCGTCGCTGTCCTTGCGGTCCCGTCGAGCACCGAGACGAGCCCGCTCGAGGTGAACTCCTCGGGGACGATATCGACCGCGTACCCTTCTTCGCGAAGCGCGTCGGCCGTCGCGGGACCGATCGCACAGACAGTCGCCTCACCGGGCTGCCAGCCCGCGTCGGAGACGAGTTCGGCCCCCGTCTTGCTCGTGAGTATCGCGTACTCCGCATCGGTTCGGGGCGTCTCGCCCGTCGGTTCGACCGCGAGCATCGGGTCGGGAACCGGCTCCGCGCCGAGCGATTCGAGCAGGGAGACGGCCTCGTCGATTCGCTCGTCGTCGGGACGAAAGACGGCGACCGTGGGTGAGCCGTCTGCTGGTATTTCGCTCATTCGTCCGTCTCACCCGCCGTCTCGTACTCGTTCTGAAGGAAGTCGACGACCGACTCGCGAGTGCCGGCGACGTCGCCGATGACCGTCACGGCGGGCGGCGAAATGTCTTCCTCGTCGCGAACGCCGACGATCGTCTCGAGTGTGCCCGTGGCGACCCGCTGGCCGGGCCAGGTGCCTCGCTCGACGAGCGCGACCGGCGTTTCCGGGCGCATGCCTGATTCGAGCAGCGCCGTCGTGTAGTCGGGCAGCCGACCGACGCCCATCAGCACGACGATCGTTCCGCCCGTCGCGGCCAGGGCTTCCCAGTCGACGCTCGACTCGTCCTTGGTGGGGTCTTTGTGACCCGTCACGAACGAGACGGAGGAGGCGTGATCGCGGTGCGTGACCGGAATCCCGGCCACCGCGGGGGCGGCGATCGCCGAGGTCACGCCCGGGACGACCTCGAAGGGGACGTCGTGGGCGGCGAGGTATTCGGCTTCCTCGCCGCCGCGGCCGAAGACGAACGAGTCGCCGCCTTTCAACCGCACGACTGAGTTCCCGTCGCGGGCGAGTTCGACGAGTCGCTCGTTGATCTCCGACTGGGGCGTGCGCTCGCCGCCGGCGCGTTTGCCGACGTCCTCGCGGCGATCCTCGGGCAGCGCGTCGATGATCTTCGGGCCCGGAAGCTTGTCGTGGAGAACGACATCTGCACACTCTAACAGTCGCTTTGCCCTGACGGTCAACAGCGCCGGATCGCCGGGGCCGCTGCCGACGAGGTAGACGGTGCCGGGTTCGGGGTCGGGTGCGTCCATTGGATACGTGGTAGCTATTTCCCCGCGGGCTTATCTTCCTCGGAGTCGGGCTCTGCCTCGCGGGCGGCCTCGATCAGTTCCGCCGCGCCGCGGTCCGCGAGGTCGGCGGCGAACTCGCGGGCGGCGTCGGCGTGGGTCTCGACCGGCAGGTCCCGGCTTGCGACCACCGACTCCTCGCCGTCGCGGTCGAAGACCGTCACGGTCGCGTGGGCGTACTCGCCCTGAACGACCGCGTAGATGCCGATCGGTGCGATACAGCCGCCGCCGAGTTCGGCCAGCAGCGTCCGCTCGACGGTCGTCTCGACGCGGCTGCGCGGGTGGTCGATCGCGGACTGGATATCGCGGGCCGTCTCCCCGTCGGTCGCGATCACGGCGAGTGCGCCCTGTCCCGGCGCGGGGACGAACGTGCTCGTCGGGAGCCGGTGGGTGTCGACGTAGTGACCGAACCCGCTGCGGTCGAGCCCCGCCTCGGCGAGGACGATGGCGTCGTACGCCGTCTCGACCTCGCGACCGAGCGCCTGCTTTTCGAGCTCCGAGAGGCCGTCGAACCACTCGTCGACGGTCTGGTCGAACTCCGGTTCGAACTCCTCGTCTCCGGTGTTCCCCTTTCGTTCTTTGTCTGCTTCCGAACGCTCCTGGTGTTCGTCCTGCAGGCTCGGTGCGAGCAGCTTCTCGAGGCGCGTATCGACGTTGCCGCGCAGCGGCTCGACTTCGAGATCCGGCCGCTCAGAAAGGAGTTGTGCGCGGCGGCGCAGACTCGAGGTACCCACCGTGGCCCCGTCCGGCAGTTCCGACAGGGTCGCACCGTCGGGCGTGACGAGGACGTCCCCCGGTCGTCCTCGCTCCGGAACCGCGGCCGTGATCAGCTCGTCGGGCTGTTCGGTCGGCATGTCCTTCATCGAGTGGATCGCCCCGTCGAGTTCCCCCTCGAGCACGCGTTCGTCCAGCTCCCGGACGAACGCGCCCGTTTTCCCCAGTCGGTGGATCAACTCGTCGCTGATCTGGTCGCCCGTCGTCTCGACGGTGACGAGTTCGACCTCGTACCGTCGGTCCTCTAAGGCCTCTTTGACGAGTCCGGCCTGCCGTCGGGCGAGTGCCGACCCCCGCGTCGCCAGTCGTAGCGTCCCGCGCGTTCTCATACGCGTCAGTCCTCGCCTTGGGTATGAAAAGCGCACGCTTGTGATTCGAAACGTTCGAGATGTCCGACACGATACGATCGTTTGTTTGCCTTTCTCACACAGTCTCGTTCGCCAACGTGTTCGGGGGACGGTTTATATTATATCAAACGGGTACATATGACCGGATGAGCGAAACCCTCTACGAGCGACTCGGCGGACGGGACGCGATTTCGACCGTCGTCGATCGATTCTACGACCGCGTTCTCGAAGACGAGCAGGTTGCACACTTCTTCGACGACGTCGATATGCAGAAACAGCGCGCCCACCAGACCCAGTTTCTGAGTTCGGTCGCGGGTGGTCCGGTGGAGTACACCGGCAACGACATGGAAGCGGCACACGACCACCTCGACATCAGTCAGGCGGAGTTCGACGCGATTGCGGACCACCTGGCGAACACGCTCAAAGCGGTCGACGTCCCCGTGGACGATCGTGAGGCGGTCCTCGACGCGTTCGGGAGCTACGAGGAGACCATCGTCGCGGCGGCGGACTAATCGGTCCGACCGTAGCGGCGGTCATCGTCGGTCTTGAAAACGCCTCACGGGAGAAAACAAACCTCTATGGCGCGGTCATAGTCGCCGATCGGACACCGTGACTTCGAACATTTTTTGCCCAGATTTCAAGGAATCGCACAAAACTGCCCACCAGCTGGGCCAGGTGTACGATGAGTAAACCGTCGGGTCAGGCTGTTTGGGGTTCGCCGCGACGGAACGGAAGAATACGGCCAACGATGCCGCCAACCACTGCTCCGACGATGCTGATGAGACAGAGAACAACGAGAGAGAAAACGAACCATAGAACTCCGACACTGGCGCCTAAAGTGGCGTAGAACGCTGATATCCCCCATCCGGACGCAATGGCACTGCCGATGAATATGGCGGAGTCAAACGCACTAATCACGCCGATTCGCAAGCCAGCCTGCCTGGGAGAGGACGATCGCGATTGGTTGCTGTAGTACAATCCCCCAAGGAACCCAGCAACCAACACTGGAGTAGCGCTGTATTCAGATGGCAGTGTGTTCCAGGAAACAGCCACCGTGAGAGGGATAGTGAGAAACCCGAGTACCGTTGCCACTCGTAGATCCTTGTATAGGAACCATTGACCGATAGGAGTTAATACTGACATTGGATTAGTGACGATATTTACTGTATACTCATATACACTTTTCGAACCGCTCGGCTACGCTGTGCGAGCGCGTAGCTGGTATCGAGAGTTCCGTGAAATCGCTCTACGGTGTGTCGTCTACAACATCAAACGTGCCGTCAAACAGTGAAATCCAATGCCGTATGGTGATTCAACAGACTCCATCAGACAGAATCTGCTACTTTCCTTTTGCCGTGCGAGAGTTAGAGCATAGATTCATAACCAGTATCGGGGCGAGCGAAGCGAGCGCGGTTCTCGGACGGTGAGGCCGAAGGCCAAGCCGTCCGCCTTTTTCATCGAACTTTTTGCGCTGTGCATTCAGCAGGCCCAATATCTCAACTACTGAGGAGATGAGAAGCAAAACGATGAGTTACGTTACTAATTCCGATCGGTCCCGTCTTCTCCGTTCGAAAACGATACCCGTCGCCGTCGCAGGAGATAATACCCCGCGAGCACGGGCTGCAACGGTACCAGCGAGAGGGTCAGGAAGGCAAGTCCGAGGTACAGTCCCGGATTGGGTCGCCACGAGTCGCCGTAGGTGCTGACGTACGCAGCGTCCCGATAGATCGCGATCGGGAACGTGCCGAGGGCGATCGCGCCGGCGAGTCCGAGGGCGGTCCCGAGCAATCCGGGAACGGCGAGGATGACGGCGACCACTGCGACCATGAGGGCGATCACGGTCGTCGCAAACGAGAGGGCGACGACGAGCCACCAGCCCGACCAGCCAGGGTGCGTTCCGAACCGTTTGTGTCGTCGGTACAGATAGAATACGCCCGCGGCCGGTGCCCACAACACCGCGAACGCGGCGTTGAGCCACGGGCTCGGTCGCCAGTTCCCGCTCGCTCCGCCTCGTCGACGGACACGGTGTGCGTCGGCAAAGAGCGCGGCCGCGAGCCCGAACGTCAACACGGTGTAGCCGAACGTGCCAACGAGGAGCAATCCGATTTCGAGCGCGACGACGTCCGGATCGGCCTCCTGAAGCACGCCGACGACGCCGACGCCGATAACTGGCGGGAACAGATACAACGCTCGTTCGACGAACCGGCTCCAATCGACGTCGTCGACGTGAACCATCGCCTGGTCAGGCGTTCTTTCCGTGGATGAATACGTGTATCGCTGCACCTGTCTGAAGGCTAACTTATTAATGCCAATGGCTATTAGATACATGTATGTCAGAAATGGTGGGTATAGTCGGCTATTTGATCGGGTTCGTTTTCCTTCCGACGTATTTGATCTACGTCTCTGCGCGGGAGACTGAGGGCCAAAAACACGTTATCTGGGCAGCCGTGATGTGTGTGGGCGGGCTATTGTACCCAATGATTGGCCCGGTTCTCGTTGCCTTCCTCTATGTGCTCCTCAGCGATAGCTACCGTCCGGAACGGGGGACCTACCGTCGCTCGTGACAGAATATAAAATACGTGTGACTGCTTCTAGAGCGCCTCTTTGTACGCCTCGAGCGTTCGCTCGACGTCCTCGTCGGTGTGGTTGTAGCTGACGAACTGACACTCGAACTGGTTCTGTGAGAGGTAGATGCCCTGTTCTTTCATTTGCCCCCAGAAGATGCGCCGCCAGCGGTCGGTTTCGGCGTTTTTCACGTCGGCCGCGTTTTGCGGTGCCTCGCCGTCACGGGTGAAGATCACCTTGAACATTCCGGCGGTGCCGGCGACGGTGTACTCGGGAGCCTGGTCGGCGACGATCTCGGAGAGTCCCGCGCGCAGGCGGTCGCCGAGGCCGTCGATGTGCTCGTAGACGTCGTTTTCGGCCGCAAACTGCAGGGTCTCGAGCCCGGCGGCCATCGTCACGGGGTGGCCGGAGAAGGTGCCGGCCTGGAAGACCGGGCCGGAGGGCGCGAACTGCTCGATGATCTCGGCACGGCCGCCGATCGCGCCGACGGGGAAGCCGCCGCCGATGATCTTGCCGAAGGTGGTCAGATCGGGCGTGATTCCGAACTCGCTCTGGGCACAGCCGAGGCCGCCGACGCGGAAGCCGGTGATGACCTCGTCGAAGATCAGCAACGAGCCGTGTTCCTCGGTGATCTCGCGGAGGAACTCGTGGTAGCCGTCGTTTGGATGGACGATGCCGTAGTTTCCGAGGATCGGTTCGGTCATGACCGCGGCGATGTCGTCGCCGTGTTCCTCGAAGACCTCGCGCACCGCGTCCTCGTCGTTGAACGGTACCGGCAGCGTGTGTTCGGAAAAGGACTGGGGGATGCCCGCCGAGGACGGTGCCGGGTTCTCGGCGTCGCCCTCGACCAGCGTCGACTCCTGTGCGCCGTGGTAGCCGCCCTGGTTGATGACGATCTTGTTCCGGCCGGTGTAGCCCCGCGCGAGGCGAACGGCCGAAGTCGTCGCCTCGGTGCCGGAGTTGACGAACCGGATCTTCTCGACGCTTGGCACGTGACGGGCGACGAACTCCGCGAGGTCGACCTCGATTTCCGTCGGCGTGCCGTACATCGGCCCTTCGCTCGCGTTCTGCTGGATACCGGCCTGGACCGAGTCGGGGAGGTCGTGGCCGAGCAGGAGCGGGCCGAGTCCCATCACCCAGTCGATGTAGCGGTTGCCGTCGGCGTCGATGACGTGGCCACCGTCGCCTTTCTGGACGAAGAACGGATACGGCTCGACGGCCGCGCGGACGGCCGAGTTGACGCCGCCAGGCATCACCGAAAGCGCCCGGTCGTACAGTTCGCGGGAGTTGTCGTCGTTCATGCCCGGTGGGTTCGTGTTCGGACGGCAAAGTAGTACCGAGGTTCGGTCGGCGCAGTGACGACTCCACGCCGTTGGATTCCAACAGCACAAACGGGTCGCACCAACCATCCGGTGAGATTTCGACTCGGAACAACCCCATGTTCACCGAACGGCAACTGCGGCCAGACCACAGCCGATCGATGCCCGAACGGACATCGCGTGCCGAACCTTCTTGTTCGGCGGTCGCCGACCGAGACGAATCGCTGAAACGATTCCTCGCCGACCGAACTTCTCGTGATCGAACGGAGAACGACTTTCGGTATCCGCCTGCCAGTTGCTGGCGTATCCGCGTGGGTCGCACGAGCGACAGTTGCCCGCATGGCGCGTGTCGGTCGAACGCGCTTTGACGACCTCGTATCCAGATCTCTAGACGGCGTCCTGTCCGGTGTTTCCGGTGCGGACCTGATAGGCGCTTTCGACGGGGAGGACGAAGATCTTCCCGTCGCCCGGCTCGCCGGTGTTCGCGGCGTCCGAGATGGCGTCGACGACTTCCTGTGCGGGAATGTCGGCGACGACGCACTCGATTTTGACCTTCTGGTGAAGATCGACCGTGTACTCCTCGCCGCGCCACTGCCCCTTCTTGGCCGGCTGGGAGCCGCGGCCGGAGACGTTGGTGACCGTCAGCGATGGCGCACCCGCTTCGGCGAGGGACTTCTTGACTGCACCGAGGCGGTCGGGGCGGATGATGGCGGTGACCATCTTGATCTCGCCGTCGTTCGGTTCGCCACCGTCGGTGCGAAGCGCCGGTGATGATTCCGATTTGTCGACTCGTTCGGGCTCAGTCATTTCAAACCAGTCCTCCTGTCGCCGCATTGGCGTATGTTTGTGCACACTTGTCCATGTATTCTCGTCCGGTATACATCATTGACTGTCTCACGTCTACGTCTGTTGCCCTGTCTCCATGTAAGGTTTCGTGTTCATTTTCATCTACTCGTGGTTCTGTGGAGTGTATAACCGAGCAAATATGAATGTGGTTGTTCGTTCATAACGAAGTAGTATGACCTTACAGAAATTCCGTTCGTTCACAAACTACAACGACGGCCGTCGGATCCAGTGTCCCGTCCGCTGATCGTCTCACGCTGGAACTTCATCCGTCGCTTTCGGCGATCGATAATACCCAGTTCGAAACAGGTGTCAACAAGCCGATTACCGGGGTGTGAGCCGCGCAAGCACGAGCATGCTCGCGGAACGCGTGTCGGCGAACGCGCTTTGACGGCCTCGTATTCCGACCCCGTTAGACAGCGTTTTCCCCGGTTTTTCCAGTTCGAACCTGGTGTGCGTCCTCGACGGGGAGGACGAAGATCTTCCCATCACCCGGCTCGCCGGTGTTTGCACCGTCGGCGATGGCGTCGACGACTTCCTGCGCGGGAATGTCGGCGACGACGCACTCGATTTTGACCTTCTGGTGGAGGTCAACGGTGTACTCCTCGCCGCGCCATTGGCCCTTCTTGGCCGGCTGAGAGCCGCGTCCGGAGACATTGGTGACGGTTAGCGAGGGTGCGCCGGTTTCTGCGAGCGCCTTCTTGACTGCGCCGAGGCGGTCGGGTCGGATGATGGCGGTAACCATCTTGAGGTCGCCGTCGTTCGGCACTTCACCGCCGTCCGTACGGATGATCTTGTCCTCGTCCGTCCGTCCACCGTCGGTTGCGACGTCGGGTCCACCGAACTCGGGGTAGGTGTCGACGCCGTGTTCAGCGAGGTCGAGGCCGTCGCGCTCGTGGTCGGGCGTGACGCGTGCCTGACCGATCGCCTTGAACCCGCCCCAGACGGCTGCGGTTGCGAGTACCGTCCAGATCGTGATGACCGCGACGCCGATGATCTGTGGGGCGAACGCGCCCGCTTCGATCGAGAAGATGCCGCCAGCGACCACGCCGTCACCGATGGCCGTCGCCCCCTCAGCGTTCGACCAGAGCGGGAAGAGGATCAGGCCGAGCATTCCTGCGGTCCCGTGGACCGGGAAGACCGCACAGACGTCGTCGATCTTGAGTTTCTCGTCGACGAACTTGAAGACGAGTGGGAGCTGTGCGCCGGCGATGAAGCCGATCGCGATCGCACCCATCGGCGTGATGAGGTCGGTCGGGCCGGTGACGCCGACGAGGCCGGCGAGCATGCCGTTTGCGACGTAGAGCGTGTCGACCTTGCCGTTGATCGCGAGCGAGACGACCGAGGCACCGATCGCGCCAAGTCCCATGCCCAGGGCGGTGACCATCGCGATGCTGCCGACGTAGTCGAAGTCAGCCAGTTGAACGACGCTGCCCGCTTCGGCAGCGGTGTCGACGTCGACGACCGTCGCGGCCGTTCCGACGTTGAAGCCGAACCAGCCGAAACAGAGGATCAGCGTCCCCAGCACGGCAAACGTTAGCGAGTGACCGGGGATGATGTTCACGCTCCCGTCGCTGTTGTACTTGTCCATGCGAGCGCCGAGGATCCAGGCGGCCGTGAGGCCGGCGACACCACCGACGCCGTGGACGACCATGCCGCCCGCGAAGTCGGAGAAGCCGAGATCAGCGAGGATCGGTGTCCCACCGGGTGCGTACCAGACCATCGCGGCGACGACCGGGTAGATGACTGCTGCGAGCAGGAACGTGTACGTCACGTATGCGCGGAGCTTCGCGCGCCCCGCCACCGCACCGGAAACGATCGTTGCGGCGGTCATCGCGAACACCGCGCTAAAGAGCCACATTGTCCAATCGAACGATCCTTCGCCGAACATCGTCAGCGGCGACGATTCACCGCCGCCGAGAGCCGAACCGACGTTGTTCGAAATCCCCATCCCGATGACGAAGAACACGCCGATCCCAACCGCCCAGGTGAGCATGTTCTTGGTCAACTGGTTCGCGACGTTTTTCGAGCGGACCTGGCCCGCTTCCAGCATCGCGAAGCCGGCGTGCATGAAGAAGATGAGGAACGTGACCGTCAGCGCCCACATCAGGTTCATCCCCGTTGCAAGCTGTTCGATGTCAGCTGTACCGACTTCGAGTGCAACTGGGTCGATCATCGGGACACCTCCGATGAGTCCACAGACTTTTCGCGTATTGATAGACGTACGTCCACACTATTCTCGCTGAACCTCGTGTTTGTGTTCTGAGTCACGTTTTACTGGCATGCATCTTTCTCATATAAGGGTTAGCGTTGATATTCGTCGAAAATAGAACTGCATTCAGCCAAACCGTGAAAATCTAGAGGTGATATAATGTGTATTATGCTGTTGAAAACTACGGTTTTTCTCTTCAGTCGTTATATATTGGTCATTCGTATATCTCCGTTCTACGATTGATTGGCAGTATTTACCGTCAGAACGGGTTCGAAGCGCATATAACACCGAATCACGCCGAGCGCGGAGTGGATGTGACGAGTCAACGTGTCTCCGGAAGTGCAGATGGACGTTTGTTGATTTTTCCGTCTACAAGATCGCAGTCAACCCAGCCGTTCGGCGACGTCCTCGGCGAAGTACGTCAGAATCAGGTCCGCACCGGCCCGTTTGATCGACAGTAGCGATTCGAGTGCGACTGCCTCGAGGTCGAGCCACCCCTTCTCTGCGGCGGCGTGGAGCATGGCGTACTCCCCTGAGACGTTGTACGCCGCGACGGGATGTTCGAACTCGCGGTGGACGGCGCTGACGATGTCGAGGTACGGGAGTGCGGGCTTGACCATCATTACGTCGGCACCCTGCTCAGCGTCAAGTCGAACCTCCCGCAGTGCTTCGCGCGCGTTCGCGGGATCCATCTGGTAGTGGCGCCGATTCCCGAAGGAGGGTGCGCCATCGGCAGCCTCCCTGAACGGGCCGTAGAAGGCGCTCTCGTACTTCGCGGCGTAGCTCATGATCGGCACGTGCTCGTAGCCCGCTCCGTCGAGCCCGTTTCGGATGGCGGCGACCATGCCGTCCATCATGCCACTCGGCGCGAGCATGTCTGCACCCGCCTCGGCGTGTGAGACGGCGATGCGCTCGAGCGCCTCGAGCGTCGCGTCGTTGTCGACAGTCACGGTTGGATCGTGAGCGCAGGCGGCGTCGTGTTCGTGGCCGTCCTCGGCTCGCAGTTCTTCCTCGAGCGGGCCGCAGTGGCCGTGATCCGTGTACTCGCAGAGACAGACGTCCGTGATCACGTACGCGTCGGTCTCGTCCGTGATTCGTCGCGTCGCCTCCTGGACGACGCCGTTGTCCGCCCAGGCACGGCTTCCATCGGGATCTTTCGATTCCGGAATGCCGAACAGCATGACCGCCTCGACACCGGTCTCCATGACCTCCTCGACGCGAGCGACGCTCTCGTCGATCGGGACGCGCTCGTGACCGGGCATCGATTCGATCGGGACGCGCTCATCGGTCGTCGCGTCGATGAAGATCGGTGCGATGAGGTCCGATGGTTCGAGGGTCGTCTCGCTGACGAGCCCCCGAATTCGATCCTGTCGCAGGCGACGGGGACGGTGGGTGAGTTCCATATCGGTGGTACTGAGGGAACGTCTAAAAACGGTGCGTTCGAACTCGTTCGGTGACGGTCAAAACGTTGGTTCCTACTCAGTCGACCGATTCGATTCCCTCGAACGCGCTCGCGACGCGGTCGATCGGTGTTTTCGCGTCGCCGTCCCCGTTCGCAGAGAGCGCAACCGCGACCCTGAGCCGAGCCTTCCACGCCGGCAGGTCACCACCGGAGACCGCGCCCGCATCGAGCAGCGTCCGCCCGCCGCCGGGGCCGCCGTACAGCCCGGCCGTCGTGCCCGCGTAACTCCGCGAGGTGAGGACGACGGGAACGCCCTTGTTGACCGCCGACTCGAGCGCGGAGCCGAGGTCACCGGTCGCGTTCCCCAGTCCCGTTCCGGCGAGGACGATGCCGTCGACGCCGTCTTCGAGCGCGCGCTCGACCTGTCGCCCGTCCGCGCCCAGCGCGTTCATCACGATGTCGACGCGAACGTCGGAGTCGATGCGTGCACCTGAAACCGGTGCCACGTAGCACCCCGACTCTCGCAGGAATCGGAGGCCATCGGGCGTGCGCTGTGCGATCGGCCCAACCTCCGGCGAGCGGAAGGTCTCGAGCTTGCTCGTGTGGCTCTTGACGACCCAGCGAGCGGCGTGGATCTCGTCGTTGAACGCGAGGTACGACCCGCCGGCTTCCCGGAACGCCTCGTGGGCAGCGGCCCGAACCGCGAGAACGAGGTTCGACGGGCCGTCGGTGCCGAGCTGGTCGAACGGTCGCTGCGCGCCGGTGAACACGACCGGGAGATCGGTCTCGGCGACGAGGCCGACGTGGTAGGCTGACTCGGCCATCGTGTCGGTTCCGTGGGTGACCACCACGCCGTCGACGCCGTCGTCGTCGGCCCGTTCGATCGCCTCGACGGTGTCCGTGGCGTTCTCGACGTCGATCTGGAACCCCGAGCGCTGACAAACCGACTCGACCTCGATTCTCGCGTACTCCTCGAGTTCGGGAACGGACTCAACCAGGTCCTCGGCGGACACCGAGGGCGTCTTGCCCGCCTCGTCGGTGCTATCGCCGGTCGCCGCGATCGTTCCACCGGTGCTGACAATTCGGATACGCTCCATATTCTGGCCTTTTCTCGCGTCCGGGTAAGTACTCTCCCCGAAACCTGGCCCGTTCCCGCTCAGTTCGGGTCTGGCGACACGACGTCGGTCCCGAACTCGCGTGCGAACGTCTCGACCTCGTCCCAGTCCGTGTACTCGTGATCGCGGGAGGTCTCGGTATCGCCGCCTGCTTTTCCGGCGATTCGGCGCATCACGAATCGTTTCAGCAGTCCGTACTGGCTGTACCTGAGCGCGCCGGCAACCGCGAGCGTCCGATTCGGCTCCCATCCCGTTTCGGCGCAGAACGCATCGATCAACTCGTGCGTTGTTTTCTCGGACTCGACGTCGTCGCCGGCCGCGGTGAGACTCACCGAAAAAAACGCCGATGGGAGGCGATTCAACTCGTCGACGTGGCGCCGGACGAACTCGGTTACGTACCGTTGATGACTCCCCATGTGGATCGACGCGCCCACGAGCGCGCCGTCGGACGCCCCGATATCGAAGTCACTCGGCGGATGTTTCGCGTGGACGAGCACGACCTCGTGGCCCTCGTCTTCGAGAACGTCGCCGATCCGCTCGGCGATCGACGCGGTCTGTCCCTCACTCGAGCCGTAACAGATCAGAATCCGGGTCGTCATACCGGTCGTTCGGGTGAGAGCGTCATCAAACGAACCCGTGAGAACGCCGGATGCGTCGACTCAGTGTTCAGCGAGCCACTCCTCGATCCGCTCGGCGAGCGCGCCGCGGCGGTGGATCGTCCCGCTCGAAACGTCGACGACGGTGCTTTCGGTGCCGGGCGTTTCGCCGCCGTCGATGACGACTGCCTCGTCGGTAACCCGGTCGCCAATCTCCTCGACTCGTCGGGCGCTCGGCTCGCCGCTCTCGTTGGCGCTGGTCGACGTGATCGGCCGTTCTGCTCGTTCGAGCAACGTAAGCGCCGGCTCGCAGTCGGGGACTCGAACGCCGACACGATCCCGATCGGCGACGAGGACGTCGGGGACGGTCTCGCCGCGCTCACAGAGCAGCGTCACGGGGCCGGGGAGAAACTCGTCTGCAAACTGGCGCTCTCGATCGGTCGCGTGGACGTATCCTTCGTCGAGGGCGACCTCGAAGTTGGGAACGGCGAGCGAGATCGGTTTCGATCGGTCCCGTCCTTTCATCTCGAAGACGCGCTCGACGGCGTCCGGATCGAGTGCGTCCGCGCCCAGCCCGTAGACCGTTTCGGTCGGGTAGACCACGAGAGAGCCGTCGCGGATCGCTGCTGCGGCGTGATCGAGATCGTCCGCCTCCATGGAAAGACGTCTCGTCGTCGGGGGCAAAAGGGTACCGTCACCGCTCGACGGATCGGAACGGTATTGTCAGAACAGTCATGGGACCAACACAGTCATCTGTGTATACTGTTCAATTATGGGGTATAAGTTAGATTTATCTTCCACTAGATTAGCTATATCTACACTGTGTTCGATTCAGTCCTGATCGCGAACCGCGGCGAGGTCGCCGTTCGGATCATCCAGGCGTGTGCGGAACTGGACGTCGACGCGGTCGCCGTCTACAGCGACGCGGACGAGGACGCAAAGCACGTTCGACTGGCCGACGAGGCGTGCTACGTCGGCGGTTCGAAGGCGAAAAAGAGCTATCTCAACCAGGAAGCGCTCCTCGAGGCTGCGCGGTCGGCCGAGGTCGATGCGATCCATCCGGGCTACGGCTTTCTGGCCGAGAGCGAGTCGTTTGCGGCCGCCGTCGAGGACAGCGAGTTCGTCTGGATCGGCCCGCCGAGCGGCGCAATGGCTGACTTCGGTGAGAAGACCAAAGCGCGGAAACTCATGTCGCGGGCGGATGTACCGATCGTCCCGGGAACGACCGAGCCTGTAGACTCGCCCGACGCCGTCGAGGAGTTCGCCGACCAGTACGGCTACCCAGTCGCAATCAAGGCGGACGGCGGCGGTGGCGGCCGCGGGCTCAAGGTCGTCTACGAGCCGTCCGAAATCGAATCCAAACTGCAGGAGGCGATCCGGGAGGGCGACGCCTACTTCGACAACCCGGCCGTCTACCTGGAACGATTTCTCGAGAACCCGCGTCACATCGAGGTCCAGATCATCGGCGACGAGCACGGCAACGTCCGCCACCTCGGCGAGCGCGACTGTACGATCCAGCGCCGTCAGCAGAAACTCGTCGAGGAATCGCCCTCGCCGGTGCTCGATGAGGACACGCGCGCTGAAATCTGCGAGGCGGCCCGTCGTGGCACTGCGGAGGCGGGCTACGTCAACGCCGGCACCGTCGAGTTTCTCTACGACGACGGCGATTTCTACTTCCTCGAGGTCAACGCCCGGATTCAGGTCGAACATCCCATCACGGAGGCACGAACGGGCATCGATCTCGTCAAGTGGCAACTCCGCGTCGCCGCCGGCGAGGAACTCTCCTTCTCGCAAGACGAGGTCGAGCCTCGCGGAACCGCCATCGAGTTCCGGCTCAACGCCGAGGACCCGGACAACGACTTCACGCCGCTTCCCGGGACGCTGTCGACCTATCGGCCGCCGCGGGGAATCGGCGTCCGCGTCGACGACGGCGTCGACGAGGGCGACGCGATCGCGCCGTTTTATGACTCGATGTTCGGCAAACTGATCGTCACCGGCGAGGACCGCGAGGAAGCCATCGCCCGCGGAAAACGCGCGCTCGCGGAGACGACGATCGAGGGCGTGCCGACCACGCTCTCGTTTCACGAGCAACTGCTCGAGGACGAGGGTTTTCTCGCGAACGACCACTCGACGACGTACGTCGAAGAGACGCTGTTCCCGGAGTGAGTCGACCGTTCACTGTCTCGTCTCGTTGCCAACGCCGCGTTGATCCGTTCTTGTTGATTTCTCAACGTATATGTGTGGGTGTCATGTACAGTAGTGTGTATACAGATACATGTCGGCTAAGCATTCGCCGGAGACTGCCGTTGACGCTCCCAAGGCGACTGATTCTGAGTCGGACACCACCCCCAGGCCAACCGACCCTACGGATCGCATCCTGAGCCTCGACGTCCTCAGGGGGTTCGCGCTGCTTGGCATCCTCGTCATCAACATCTGGCTCTTTGCCCTGCCGATGATCGGCTGGCTTAATCCGGCGCTGTACGGTGATTTTTCGGGGATCAACTACGCAGCCTGGTTCGTTAGCCACGTCTTCTTCGAGCACACGTTCATCACGCTGTTTACGTTCCTCTTCGGGGCGGGAATCGTTCTCTTCATGGAGTCGAAAGAACAGAAGGGCCAACCCGCGCGCCGGCTGCACTTTCGACGCGGGTTCTGGCTGCTCGTGATCGGACTCGCCCACGCCTATCTACTGTGGTACGGCGACATCCTCGTGACCTACGCCCTCTGTGGCTTCCTCGTCGTCTTCGTCCGCAACTGGCGGCCGAAACGGCTCCTCGCACTCGGCCTCGTCATGTTCTCGCTCCCGGCGGCGTTCTACCTGCTGAGCGGCGTCGGCTACGCGGTGGCAGACGCGGCAACCCAAGCCGAAATCGAGGAGGGGATACTCGCAGGGTTCGGTGCCGACCAGGGCGGAATCGACGAGGAGATAGCCACCTATCAGGGCGGTTGGCTCGAGCAAATGGAGCATCGAGTGTCGACGTCTCTGACGCTCCAGACCGTCGGGTTCGCCCTGGAGTCGTTCTGGAGCTACGGCGGACTGATGATCGTTGGGATGGCCCTCTACAAGTGGGGTGTCCTCACCAACCAGCGGAGCACGCGGTTCTACCGCCGGCTGTTCGCCGGCGGCGCACTCGCCGGGCTGGCGCTGATTCTCACCGGCGTCTGGTACCGCGAACTCGTCGGCTGGGACACCGCGCAGGTGCTCTTGCTGGCACACCAGTTCAACTACTGGGGCTCGCTGTTGCTGGCGCTCGCGTACGTCTCGGGGATTATGCTGCTCTGTCGGGCCGCGGCCGGCGGGCGCGTGACGACCGCGCTCTCGGCCGTCGGTCGGACCGCGTTCTCGAACTACCTGCTCCAGACGGTGCTCGCCACGACGATCTTCTACGGCCACGGACTCGGCCTGTTCGGGACGTTGAGTCGCGTCGAACTGCTCGGCATCGTCGCGCTGATCTGGGCGATTCAGATCCCCCTCTCGGTCGCTTGGCTGAACCGGTTCCGCTTCGGCCCCGTCGAGTGGCTCTGGCGGACGCTCACTTACGGCGAACGCCAACCGATGCGGCTCGAACGAGAGTGATGTGTCGGTTCTGCTGCTCACCGATCACCATCTCCTATTCGTCGGTGATCTCGGGCAGCGAGGCGAGTTCGATCCCGTGCTCGTCGAGCCGGTCGTGGATCGCCTCGAGAATTTCGACGGCGTTCGGGTTGTCGCCGTGGATGCAGATCGTCTCGGCCGGAATGTCGATCTCCTCGCCGTTTGCGGCCTCGACGACGCCCTCGGTGGCGATCGAGACGAACCGATCCGCGACGAGTTCGGGGTCGCGATCCGCGAGTTTCTGCTCGACGATCAGCGACCGGTCAGCGCGGTAGTCGAGGTCGACGTAGCCCTCGAAGACGGCCGTGAGGCCGTCGACGTCCTCGGCGACCTCGTAGATGTGCATGTCGGTCGCGACGTAGATGAGGTCCGGATCGACCTCGAGCATCCCCTCCATGACGGCGCGGGCGTGCTCGGGGCTATCCGAGAGCATCGAGTACATCGCGCCGTGGGGCTTGACGTGCTCGACGGTCGCCCCGTGGCGGTTGGCGAAGGCGGTGAGCGCGCCGAGCTGGTAGATCACGTACTCCCGAACTTCCTCGGGGCTGGCGTCCATTTTCCGGCGGCCGAATCCCATCTTGTCCGGCAGGCCGGGGTGGACGCCGATCGCGACATCGTGCTCGGCGGCCAGTTCGACCGTCTCGCGCATGACGTGGGGGTCGCCGGCGTGGTAACCGCCGGCGATGTTCGCCGACGTGACGTAGGGCATGACGGCCGCGTCGTTGCCCATCGACCAGTTGCCGAAGCTTTCGCCCATATCGCAGTTGATGTCGATCGTGGCCATGCGTCTCCTCCGTTATTCGATCTCGACGATGGCCTGATCGGCCTCGATTTCGGCTTCGTCCTCGACGAGGAACTCGCCGACGGTCCCCGCGCTGTCGGCTTCGATCTCGTGGAAGTTCTTCATCACTTCCACGAGTCCGACGGGGTCGCCTTCCGCAATCTCGTCGCCTGGCTCGACGAACGCTGCCTCCTCGGGATCGGGTCGCCGGTAGAAGATTCCCGGCATCGGTGACGTTACTGTGTTGTTTTCTGTCATTGTCGTGTGTGCTTGATTTGCGTCTACCGTGGTATCGATTTCAGTGTCCGTTCCGTTCGACCTATTACGCGCCGTTGATCTCGGACCGGATCGCTTCGAGGCGCTCGCTGCGCCGTTCGCGGGCGGCGATCGCCTCGTCGACGTCGACCGACTCGAACGAGACGGTCTTGTGGGTCTGTCGCTGTGCGAGCAGGCCGCGGTCGGCGCTGATGACGGTCCCGACGGTGGCGTACCCCCCGCCCGTGACCGCGTCGCGCATGAGGACGATGGGCTGTTGTGGCACCTGAATCGAGCCCACCGGGTAGCCCAGGTCGACGACGTTCGATGGGTCAGTACCCGCGCCGAAGGGCTGGTCGCGCTCCTCGAACTCGAGGTCGGCCCCTTCGAGGCGATAGCCGACGCGATCC
Source organism: Natrialbaceae archaeon A-arb3/5 (assembly GCA_046614585.1). GTDB lineage: Archaea > Halobacteriota > Halobacteria > Halobacteriales > Natrialbaceae > JBKKHI01. Next base: position 48,181 of record JBKKHI010000003.1, read on the forward strand.
GCTTCGGGCGTGACCTTCCATTCGGCGCTACAGAGCGTCTCCTTGCTCTCCTCGGTGAGCCGGTAGCTCGTGAGCCCGATGACGACCCGGACGGTATCCTCGTCGGCGTAGTCCGGAACGTACTCGTCGGCGAGTTCGGTGCCGACCAGATCGTCGCTGCCGTCCGGGGCCTCGCCGATCGATAGCTCGTCGCCGGCTTCGAGGTCGCGGCCCTCGTGGCCGCCGATGCCGACGAGCGTGTACGTCGAGCGACTCCCCATCACTTCGGGGACGTCGATGCCGCCGGCGACGGCGAGGTACGCCCGCGCGCCGTCGGTTGCGAACTCGAGGGAGAGTTCGTCGCCCGCCTCGACGGCGACGGTCTCCCAGGTTCCGATGGGTTCGCCGTTGATTTCGGGGGACATCTCCGCGCCGGTGACGGCGATGACCGCGTCCTCGTCGAACGTCGCCGTGATCCCCTGGTAGGTCATCTCGATCGTCGCGGCGTCTTCGTCGTTGCCGACGAGGTAGTTCGCGACCGTGTGCGCGTACGTGTCCATCGCGCCGGAGGGTGGCATGCCGATGTGGTAGTGGCCGGTTCGGCCGCGATCCTGGACGGTACTCGAGATGCCGCCGTTGGTGAGTTCGATCATTCGATCACCTCGGTCAGTTGGTCGGTATACTCGTGGGGTGATTCGAAGAACTCGTCGGGCGAGAAGCTCACCTGTTCGTAGGTGTACTCGTAGGTGCCGGCTTCGACCTCCTCGCGGATGGCGTCGTACTCCTCGCGGTCGATCCGTCTGTAGTTCAGGATGTCACCGGGATTCGGGAACACCATCGAGTCGCCGAAGTCCGGCAGCGTCTGGTCGACGTCTAACACTTCGAGCGGCGTCCGCCCGTAGAGCTGGTAGCCACCGGCTCCCTGGACCGGGTAGATGACCGAGAACGCGCCGCCGAAGCCGATCGCACGGCTCGGCGTATCGGTTCGCGGTTCGACGTACTTCGGCACCTCGAGCTGTTCGCTGCGAGGGACCATCTGGAAACACCAGGGGAGGCCGGGGACGAACCCGACCATGGTGACCATGTGCGGCGCGGCGACGAACGCGTCGATGAACGTCTCGACGGAGTCGTAGCCGTTCAACTGTGCGGAGTACTCCAGGTCCGTCGAGTCGGCGTCCTGGTGGCGGTCCCGAAACTCCATGAGCGTCTCGTGGGTCCACGGATCCTGAAACAGGACGGGGACGTCGATGATCCGGGTGTCCCACTCGTACTCCTCGAGATCGAGTTCGGCCTCGATCTCCCGGAGTTCGGCGATCACCTCGTCCGGGTGGATTACCTCCGGATCGATCCGGAGCATGTACGAGGCGTTCGCCGGACAGTTCTCGATGACGCCGTCTAACTCCCGTTGTGCGACCTGCTGAGTGATCGCCATCGCCTTGAAATTGGCGGTGAAGCTCATCGCCTCAGCGAGCTCGACGAAGACGTAGTCGTCCGCGCCGTACTCGTACCGCGGCTCGGGGAGTGTTACTGGTTTGATCCGTTCGTTCGCCATGCCCTGGGTTACCAATTCATACTTCAGCTATGAATAGATATTGGTTGCGACACCATTACATTCCCTATTTGCCGCATGTAATTCGATTATTCGTTCTGATAAAGGATCGAATACAAAATTGGTCGTCGAACGTGACTAACACCGAACGAATACTGGCCCGGGAATCGATGCGGGCGTTCTCGGTTACACATCGTTCGAAACTCGGATCGTGACTGAGCCGAATATTGAATTGAACACCGGTTTTTCGACCGATAACCTATACTAAACTCATAAAATACCCAATATCCAGAATGTGTGACGATTTTCGAATGTTGTCCAGGATAGATTTTTAACGCTTCGACACAATTGGTTGTGTCATGGTGACAATCAACACCCATCTATGAAATTCGATGGTACGTTCGAACTCGAGGACGCGTCGTCGGAGGCGGTCTGGTTGGCACTCTCCGACCCACACATGATCGAGGCGGCGCTTCCCGGCTGTCAGTTCCTGGTTGCGGTCGACGATCCCGACGAGGTCGACTTCGACGAGCTTCGCGAGCAGGCCGAGGAGTCGACGGACGAGCCGACGCTCCTTCCGGAAGCCGATCCGGAGACCGTCGCGGCTCGTGCTTTCGAGGAGGGCGAACACTACGCGGCGCTGATGGAACTCGGCGTCGGCGGCGTGAAACCGAGCTTCGAGACGATCGTGACGATCTCGGAACGAGAGCTGCCGCGGATGGCCGCGACCGGAGAGGGATCGGCCGCCAACAGCTCGTTCGAGCTCTCGGCGTGGATGGAGCTCGCCGAGACGGACGACGGCGTCGGCGTCGAGTGGGAGGCCGAGGCCGACGTCTTCGGCAAGATCGCACAGCTCGGCGGTCGGGTCATCAACCCGGTCGCGAACCGCGTCGTCAACCAGTTCTTCGACGACATCGCGGATCGGCTTCGTGCGGTCGAGGACGACGAGGGCGCAGACGACGAGCAGTCGCGCCTCAGGGATCGGATTCGGGACGTACTCTGAGAAGAACGGACGACGACTATCCCCCCTGCCGCGACAACGGACGGGGGACGAACACACCACCATGACCACCGACACACACGACATCACGCTCACGGTCAACGGAACGGAACGCGAACTGCGCGTCGAGCCCCAGACCCTACTGGTGCACGCGCTTCGAGACGAACTCGGTTATACGGGGCCGAAGGTCGGCTGCGAGAGTACCCTCTGTGGCGCCTGCACGGTCCACCTCGACGGCGACGCGGTCAAATCCTGTACGCTGCTTGCCGTCCAGGCCGACGGTGCGGAGATCACGACGGTCGAGGGACTCGGCGACGCCGACGATCTCCACCCGCTGCAGGAGTCCTTTCAGGAGGAACACGGCCTCCAGTGTGGCTACTGCACGCCCGGGATGTTGCTGACGGCCCTCTCACTGCTCGAGGAGAACGCGGACCCTTCGCGGGCGGAGATCCGGGAGGCCATCGAGGGCAACGTCTGTCGCTGTACCGGCTACCAGAACATCGTCGACGCGGTCGAAACCGCCGCCGGCAAGATGCACGCCAGCGAGGGGGCTGATTGAGATGGCGACCGATCCAGAAGCGGCCGAGAACGTCTTCGGCTCGTCCGTCGAGCGCCGCGAGGACACCGGCTTGCTGACGGGCGACGCCGAGTTCACCGACGATAAACTGCAGGATGCCGCCCACGTGGCCATCGCCAGAAGTCAGTACGCCCACGCGACCATCGAGGAAATCGACACCAGTGCGGCCGAGGAACGCGAGGGCGTCCTCGCCGTCTACACCGGGCAGGATATCGAAGACAGCGGAATCCCGAACGACATCCCGACCGCGTGGATGCTTCCGGGGCTCGTCACCCCGCAGTACCGGATTATGGCGACGGACACGGTTCGCCACACCGGTGACGCGCTCGCCGCGGTCGTCGCCGAGGACCGCCAGACCGCCTACAACGCGCTCGACGACGTCGATATCAGCTACGACCGACTCGACGCGGTCACCCGCCCCGACGAGGCCGTCGAGAGCGACGTGACGGTCCACGAGGAAGCGCCGGACAACGTCGCATTCGACTTCGAAATCGGCGATGCCGACGCCACCGACGAGGCCTTCGAAGGAGCTGACCACATCGCGAGCATCGAACTCGAGCAGCCCCGAATCATTCCAAACGCCGTCGAGCCCCGAGCCGCGGCTGCCGACTACGACCCCTCGTCCGACGAGTTGACGATGTGGATGACCTCGCAGAACCCGCACCTCCACCGGATGTTGCTGTCGACGGCGACGCTCGGCCATCCCGAGCACAAACTCCGCATCGTCGCCCCGGAGGTCGGCGGCGGCTTCGGCAGCAAGATCTATCACTACCCCGACGAGGCCATTACGGGCTGGTGTGCGAAGCAACTCGGCGGCCCGGTCAAGTGGCAGGCCACCCGCACGCAGGGGTACGCGACCGACTGCCACGGCCGCGATCACGTCACCGAGGCTGAACTCGCGCTCGATGCAGACGGCACGATCCGGGGGCTGCGCGTCGAGACCCACGCGGGACTCGGGGCGCACCTCTCGCAGTTCGCCACCGCGACGCCGTCGTACCTCTACGGCACCATCCTCTCGAGCGAGTACGACATCCCGGCGATCCACTGCCGCGTGATCGGCGCGTTCACCAACACCGCGCCGGTCGACGCCTACCGCGGCGCGGGGCGGGCGGAGGGAATCTACGTCACGGAACGAATCGTCGACGTCGCGGCGGACGAACTCGGCATGGACCCCGCCGAAATCCGTCGGACGAACCTCATCCCGCCCGAAGCGTTCCCCTACGAGACCGCGGTGGCGCTCGTCTACGACAGCGGCGAGTACGAGGAGGCGATGGACCGCGCGCTCGAACTCGTCGACTACGAAGCCCTTCGCGAGCGCCAGGACGAACTCCGCGAAGAGGGGCGATATCTCGGCATCGGAATGGCGAACTTCGTCGAGTCCGCGGGGCTCTCGCCGTCGAAAGCCGCCGGCGAACTCGGCTCGCAGGCCGGCGGTTGGGAGGCCGGCGTCGTCCGATTCCATCCTTCCGGCACGGTCTCGGTCGCCTGCGGAACGGCGGATCAGGGGCAGGGCCACCGAACGACGTTCGCGCAGGTCGCCGCCGAGGAACTCGGCGTGCCGGTCGAGGACGTCGAGGTCGTCGAGGGCGACACCGACGCGGTGCCACAGGGAATGGGCACCTACGGCAGCCGCAGCGGCCCCGTCGGCGGCGGTGCGGTCGCCGAGAGCAGCCGAAAGGTCGTCGAGAAGGCCCGAAAGATCGCCGCCCACAAGCTAGAGGCCGACGAGTCTGACATCGAGTTCGAGGACGGCGAGTTCCACGTTGCCGGAGCCGCGGATCGCTCGATCGCGATCCAGGAACTCGCGCTCGCGGCCTACCTCGGCCACGACATCCCCGAGGAGATGGAGCCCGGACTCGAGGCGACCTCCTACTACGACCCGGAGAACTTCACGTTCCCCTTCGGCACCCATATCGCGGTCGTGGAGGTCGACCCCGAGACGGGCGAGATCGAGTTCGAACGCTACGTCGCGGTCGACGACTGCGGCGAGCAGATCAACCCGATGATCGTCGAGGGACAGGTCCACGGCGGCATCGCCCAGGGGATCGGTGCGGCGCTCTCGGAGGCCGCGAGCTACGACGACAACGGCACGCTCGTGACGGGGTCGATGAACGAGTACGCGCTCCCGCGGGCGCACACGCTGCCGGAGTACGAGACCGATAGCACCGTCACGCCCAGCCCGCACAACCCGATCGGCGTCAAGGGTGTCGGCGAGTCGGCGACCATCGCGGCGACGCCGGCCGTCGTCAACGCGGTCGTCGACGCGCTCGAACCGTTCGGAATCGATCACGTGGATATGCCACTGACCGAAGAGACGATTTGGCGAGCCGTCAACTCCGGAGGTGATTCCTGATGTACCCCGGCTCGTTCGAGTACCACGCCGCCGAACACGCCGAGGACGCGGTCGACGCGCTCGAAGCCCACAGCGATCGCGAGGTCACGCTGCTTGCCGGCGGCCACAGCCTCCTCCCGATGATGAAATCAGGGCTTTCGACGCCCGAAGTCGTCGTCGATCTGGGCGACGTCGACGACCTGCGCGGTATCGAGCGCGAGGACGACACGACGCGGATCAACGCGATGACGCCGTACGCGGCCGTCGCCGACGACGAGCGGCTCCGGGCCGACGTGCCGGTCGTCGCCGAGGCCGCGGCCGAAATCGGCGACGTGCAGGTCCGCAACAGGGGAACCGTCGGCGGCAACCTCGCCCATTCCGACCCCGCGGCCGACCTCCCGGCGGCCGTGCTCGCGGCCGACGCGACGATCCACGCCGTCGGCCCGGACGGCGAGCGAACGATCCCCGCCGACGAGTTCTTCGAAGCGATGTTCACGACCGCGCTGGGCGAGGCGGAACTGCTCACTGCGATCGACCTCCCCCACCTCGGCGACGACGACGGTGCCGCCTACATCAAGAAGGCGAGCCCGTCCTCGGGCTACGCGCTCGTCGGCGTCGCGGCGGTCCTCGAAACCGACGGCGACGAGATAACCGACGCGCGGGTCGCGGCCAACGGCGCGTTCGACCACGCCATGCGTCTTGGCCCCGTCGAGGACGAACTCGTCGGCGAATCGCTCGCGGACGACGGCCTCGCCGAGCGAGCGGCCGCCCTCGCGACGGACGAGATCGAGTCGTATCTGGTGATGGACGACGAGCAGGCCTCCGGCGAGTTCCGAGAACACTTGCTCGGCGTCTACACCGAGCGCGCGCTCGAGCAGGCGATCGACCGCGTCGGAATATAACAGCAGTTTCCAACAGGTTCATTTCTTCATGGTATGTCTGAAAAGAGTATTAGCGTTAGGTAGAGGGCACGCAGTTACCGAAGCGGCCTGCTGAATACAGAGCGTGAATCGTTCGATGAGATCACGTAATCTCGTCGATTAATTCGAATCCATTTTTGAACTGCACGCGACTCTCGTATCCGTTCGCTTCGAGCGTAGCGATGACCGCTTTCCCAGCATCGATGTCGGTCGTCACAACACAGACGGAAGCTGCCGTCTTTTGGAGTTGTTGGACAGCAACAGCCGCGAGAGCGGTGTCGGTTTTCTCGACGTGATCCTCATTTCGGTTTGAGGAACGAGCAATGAACGTCCGAACATCGTCCATGACTTTCGACACCGTCCCGTTCGTGTAGTCGGGTTCGTCAGCAACCTCGACCCAGCCTGCGTTGATGGCGCTGTTGATCGGCGTTTGTCCCGGTGTACTACGGTTCGGAGCACCACCCAGTTCGTCGTAGACCCGCTGGGGAATGATGAACGTAATGTCGTTCTGCCGGGAGAATCGCTCAAGCGCGGCGTACTTGTTATTCTGCTGCCGTTCACACGCAATAAAGAGTCCCGTATCACCCACCCACACTACTGACTCTCGATATGGATCACACGGCTCGCTCATCTCTTTCGACCTCAATCCTCATCTGGTGTCGGCTGCTCGCGAGCGTTTCGGATATCTGTGACGTATGGATCAACTGACTTCATGTCACGGACGACGTTCCGCAATGCCTGTAGCACAGCGATTGCAAACGCCTGTTGGAGATCAAGCTCTCGGGCCGCGATCCGTTCTGACATCTCACCCTCTGCATACGGGATGGCGTACGTAAGTGCAGCTGCGAGCTTTCCAAGTCCGTATCTCTCGATCAAGAGATCAAGGTCCTGATCTCGAGGCGATCGGCCAAATGCTTCGATGAGCGTTGGAGTGACCGTATATGTGTCCCCATCGAGACTTGCGGTTAGCGTGATCGGAACCGCCGAGTACGTGTGCGTCTTTTGCTCTTCGTCCCGAGTCAGTACTCCGAGTTCGACGAGCGTGCCAGTATCCGAATACGCCGTCGTCCTCGGCATCTCTAATTCGTCAACGACGTCATCGACGGTGACGTCTCCCGCTCGGAGAACGAACGTATAGAGCCGTGCTAGCCGCGGTTCCTCCAGTAGCTGTGCGACTGACAGCAGACCATTGATAGCGCGTTCAGGGTCCCCGGCTGCCTTTGGCATACAATTCATGATTCGTGTATTGAGTAATAACGCTTGGGGACATCGAGCGAGAGGAGTGACACATACCACACTCCACCGATTTCGGGAACAGCCCTACGTGCGTCGAGGCCGTGCCGTCGAGCATGAACAAGAACGTCGGCGGGTTCGATCGCACGCTCCGCGTTCTGGCCGGTATCGCGCTGTTGCTGGTCGGCTACCGCTATCGTGAGCGAACCGCCGGGACGCTCGCGTTCGTCGCCGGGAGCGACGTTCTCGCGACGGCGGTCATCCAGCGCTGTCCGTTGAACGCGCTTTTCGGGATCGATACCTGCGGAACTGATCGCTGATTCAGGTCGTCCGGAACGCTCGGTCGCCGGCGTCACCGAGTCCGGGCACGATGAACCCGTCGTCGTCCAATCGGTCGTCGATGGAGACCGTTAACAGGTCGGCCTGCGGAACCGCGTCACCGACTCTGAGCAGGCCTTCCGGGGCCGAAACCGCCGAGAGGACGATCAGATTCTCTGGTTCGCCCGCGTTCTCGACGACGTGCTCCAAGACGGTACACATCGTGCTCCCCGTCGCGAGCATCGGATCGGCGACGATCACCGTATCCTCCTCGTGGATCTCGGGCAGTTTCACGTAATCGACGGTGATCGGGAACGAGCCGTCCTCGTCGCGGCCGGCGTCCTCGTCGCGGCTCGCGCTGATGACGCCCTGTCTCGCGCGCGGGAACGCCTTCAACAGTCCCTCGACGAACGGCGTCGCCGCGCGCAGAACGTTGATGATGACGACGTCGTCGAGTCCGCGGACGCGCTCGCCCATCGTCGGCTCGAGGGGCGTCTCGATCTGGACGTACTCGGTCTCCATGCGGCCGTCGATGATTTCGTAGCCGCAGATGCGCCCGAGTTTCACGAGTCCCTTCCGGAAGCTGACCTGTTCGGTTTCGACGTCTCGCAGGCGCGAGAGCGTGTCCTTCGCCAGTGCGTGCGTAACGAGATAGGCGTCGTCTCGGTTCTCGATCGGCATACTCCTACGGGCTGTCGCCGAGTAGTTCACGTTATCGGTCGCCCGCAGCGTCGTGATATGGCTTCCCGTCGCAATCGTTTCGCCGGCAAAGAAGTTTATACCGGTCCACGCCGTAGGGACCGCTCAGCCGAATGGAAGAGAGCATCTCGGGATTCAAAGTGCGCGGCGAGTGGGGCGACATCGTCGAACACGGCGAACGGATCACGCGAGCGCTTCGCGACGCCGGCGTTCACGACCCCGACCACGACTACGGCGTGCACTTTGCCCGCGCGTTCGAGGAGTGGGACGAGTGGCGGCCCAAAGCCCACGAGACGCTCGAGTCGGACGTCAGCGAGAAGACTGCGGATCAGGCGAGCGTCGAGGAGGGCAAGGGTGAAAAGGCAGGCAAAGAGCCCGACGAGGACATCAAGACGGCCGGCGAGAAGCTGTCGGAGTCCTACGAACAGTTAGAAGAGGACGACGCCGAGGCCGCGGTCGACAACTGGAAGGAGTCGATCGACTACGTCGCGCGTGCGGCCGACTCCGCGAGCCGCAAAGCGCTCCGGCGGGTCGAGGACACGGTCTACCAGAACGTGATGACCCAGCTCGCGCCGTACTACTTCGATAACGAACTCGTTAGCGCAAACGTCCAGCAGTCGACTCGAAACGGGGACAACGGCGAGCGATTCGTCTTCGAGGTCAACGTCAACGACGACGAGCTAAAAGACGAGGTTTCGGACCGACTCGCCGAGTACGACGACGAGATCGACCGCTGGCACGTCGAGGTCGAAAAGGACACCGAGGCGGCCGAAGCGATCGAAGGGGCCGAACCGCCGCCGGAACCGGAGGACAACTCGAAGTCGACTACGAACTGATACGGTTTACTGTACGTCATTTCCGGCGCAACCGCGACCCGTGCGGCGGTTGCGCCGGTAAATCGTTACAGCAATCCGTATGAGGGCCCGTCACGCGCTACGACGACCGCTCGAACCGGAGTGCATAGTGATAGGGCGGCAGTTCGACGTATCGGTCCGTCGTAAACACCGTCTCGGCGCAAACGGCTCGCTCGGTCTCTTCGGACGACAGCCGAAGCGCCGTTGGCGGACCTCGCGGCTCGCCCGCGACGGTCGTCGTTTCTCGCGAACGGCCGTCCCAATTGATAACGACGAGTGCGCCATCTGGTTCGAGGGCCTCGGAGAGTTGCCGGACGAGTTCAGAGCGGTCGTTGACCCCGTGGAACAGGTTCGCGACCAGACAGGCGTCGACTGGCTCCGGAAGGTGCGTTGCAAGCGATCGCGCGTCGCCTTCGATCGGAACGACGGTGTCGATCGCTTGCTGATTGGCGATCCGTTCGAGTTCCTCCAGGAGCGCGTCGTCGATGTCGAGAGCGTACACGGGTGCCGGATCGACGATCCGGGCCGCCGGGAGCGCGAAGTACCCGTTTCCCCTTCCGATCTCGACGAGGGAGGTATCCGGTGTCAGGCCGAGGTCGCGGAGTGTTTCTCCCGGAGCGGGCCACAGCCGCCCCCACCAGTCCCAGTCCGGTTGACCGGTGTTTTGAAAGGAATCCATACTGAACCGATCGAACTCCCCGAAGGTATATGATCTCCTCGTCCGTACCCCGACGCGTGACCGACGAGTCGACGCTCTCGGCGTTTTCCGAGGCCGGTACCGACGGCGAGACCGACGAGAAAACCGATCCTCGCTCGGACGCCGGCGACACGACGGAACCCGACGAGGCCGCTCCCGATTCGACCGAATCGGAGTTCGACAGCTCGCTCTCGACGTACGCCTGGGGCGAGTACGCCTGTCGGCGCTGCGGCGAGGACGCCGACCGCGTCTGGCGCGACGACGGCGAGTTCGTCTGCCCGGACTGCAAGGAGTGGTAGTGTCCGTTTACTCGGGTCTCATCACGTATCAGCGGGGACAGTTCTCGTCCGTCCTGATCGTTTGAATCGCTTGAGACAGCCGTAGACGTCCCGCTCACTCAGGATATTGTGTACCAGTAGACACATACTGACGGATCCCGGATTCGACTTATGGTTAGTACGGATACACAAATCGTGGCCGTCTTCGTTGTACTCGGGATCGCCTTCGGCTACGGTGCGACCTTCGTCACGGAGAGCAGGGTCGTTCAAGTGGCTGTCCTGATCGGAGTTGGCGTTCTGGTTCCGACGCTTCTCAACGAGTGGAGAGCGTAATCGAGTCCCACTATCGGAATCGCTCCGGTCGGTAGTTCACGCACGCACCCCTCTTCGTGTCTTTCGGCGACACCGCCGAAAGAAGCGACGACGTGTGGTCATGCCTTCATTCGAAGACTCGCTCCTAAACTCTTTCCAGAGTCGAAACCTGAACTGGTTTATCCCGGGCCCTACAATCGCCGAGCGATGACAGTCGTCGCTTTCGACTTCGACGGAACGCTTTCCGACTCGGAGATGACGGTTCTGCTCGGTGACCGCTGTGGCGTCGCCGAAGACATGGCCGAGATCACCGAGCGCGCGATGAACGACGAGATCGGCTATGCCGAGAGCCTGCGCGAGCGCGCGGCGCTGCTCGACGGGCTGTCGGCGGACGAGGCTGACGCCGCCTACGACGAGGTCGAACTCCGTCCCGGCGCGGCGGACCTGATCGAGGAACTGAACGAGGCGGGCGTCACGACGGCGATCCTCACCGGCGGCTTCGAGCGCGGGGTCGCGGCCGCACTCGAGCGCGAGGGCGCGTCGGTCGACCACATCGTCTCGAACCGACTGCCGATCGAGGACGCCGAACTCACCGGTGAGGTCGAGGGGCCGCTCATCGAGGGGACCAAAGACGACGCGCTCGAAGACCTCGCGGACGACGTCGGCGCGGACCTCGAGGAGACCGTCGCGGTCGGCGACGGCGCAAACGACCTGCCGATGTTGAAGGTCGCCGGACTCGCAGTCGGGTTCGATCCGAAACCGGCGGTTGAACCGCACTGTGAAGTCGTCGTTACCTCGATGGAGCAAGCGCGGGAGACGCTGATCGACGCCGACGTCCTCGATGCGGCGTAATTGACGAGAGAAATCCGTTCGACACCGATTCTCGCGTTCGCGGAACCGCGTAGTTTCCTCTTTCGACGAGCAGTTGCGTCGCCAACCGAGATAGATAATATCCGAGAACTATCGCCACAGCGCCACTCTCTCGATAAATTGCCTATTTCTGAACCGAGGGAGTTTTTACTCGTAATCAAGTACCCGTTTCTGATGATGTGGCAAGACCTCGTATTCATGCTCGGAAGCGGCCTCTCGGTCGTCTTCCTCGCACCGACGCTGCGCGACGCCAGCGCACGCGTACCGCTCGGAACGTGTCTCCCCTCGATGGCTATCGGGTACGTCTATACTGTAACGTTTCTTACGCTCGGAATGACGTTCTCGGCGGCTGGTTCGTTCGCAGCCGGCACGATGTGGGCGATGATCACACTGCTCCGATCGCCGCCCGCCAAGCAGTTCGCCAGCGCGACCGGCCTCGATCTGTTCGCGTACGACGTTCGCCGATGGGTTGGCCGACACCGATCGAATCGTCCGTTCGCCGAGCAGTACGTTCGAGCCGAAACGCAGTAGCGAAAAGCGACTCGTTCTGTCGACGCATAACGCCCAGCGCTTTGTACGTCGAGTTCGACGGCTTTCGTATGGACTCGCGTTCGAAACCGGCTGCGACCGATCGTCCGCACACCGCGTCGCCAACCGTCGCCGTCGTCGGTGGGGGGCTCGCAGGGCTGGTGGCCGCTCGCCACCTCGCGGCCGCGGGCGTCGACGCGATGGTCTACGAGCGCGAGGACCGGGTCGGCGGGCGTGTCCGAACCAGAGACCGTGACGGGTTCCGACTCGACCGCGGCTTCCAGGTCCTCTTTACGTCGTACCCCGCCGTCCAATCCGAACTCGATCTCGACGCGCTCGAACTGCGCCGATTCGCACCGGGGGCGTGTCTCGCCCGTCCGGATCGGCGATCCACGCTTGCAGATCCGCTTCGGGACCCACGGGCGCTCCCTGCGACGCTTTTCAACGCGGATGTCTCGATGCGGGACAAGCTCCGCGTTCTTACACTCCGCCGGGAGCTTCAGCGGCGGGACCCCGCGCACATCTTCGACGACGGCGAGCCGGACGTTTCGACCGAGAAGTTCCTTCGCGAGTACGGTTTTTCCGACCAGTTCATCGAACGCTTCGCCGCGCCGTTTTACGGCGGAATCACGCTCGATCGGTCGCTTTCGACGTCGCGGCGCGTCTTCGAGTACACGTTTCGAGCCCTCGCGACCGGTTCGATCGCCGTTCCTGCGGCGGGGATGGAAGCAATTCCGAGGCAGCTCGCGGAGGCGGCGCGAGCCGAGGGTGTACGGATCGAGACCGGCCGACGGGTGGAGTCGATCGACGCGAGCGGAGCGACAGCGGCCGGCGCACGCGGCGCGTCCCTCTCGGTCGACGGCGAACGCCGCGACGTCGACGCCATTGTCGTGGCGACCGATCCGCCCACGGCCGCGGACCTCACCGGTGTCGACTCGATTCCGACGGACGCCCGCTCGTGCGTAACACAGTACTACCGGCTGCCGGGGACGGTCGATCTCGATACCGACAAACGGCTCCTGCTGAACGTCTCCGAGTCGGGTCCGAACCACGTCGTCCCCCACAGCGAGGTCGCACCCGAGTATGCCCCGGCCGACGAGACGCTACTGAGTGCGACCTACCTCGGCTCGCCTGACGCGACCGAGGCCGAACTCGCGGAGACGACTCGCGAGACCCTCGCGGCCTGGTTTCCGGAGCGCGTCTTCGACGAGGTCGACCTGCTCCACACCGACCGCATCGAGTTCGCGCAGTTCGCACAGCCACCTGGCGTCCACGAGACGCTGCCGGCTCACCGTGCGCCTGATGGCCCGGCGTACCTCGCCGGCGACTACACGGCGTGGTCGTCGATTCAGGGGGCGATGGCGAGCGGTCGCCGGGCCGCGCAAGCGGTCGTCGCAGACCTGAACGGATAGCCCGGCGAGGGGCGTGCTTACTCGGAAAAGAGGCTCGTATGCACCGGCGCGAACGACTCGGTTTCGACTTCTTCATCTTCGGTATCGGTGATGATCCGGCCCGAGAGCCCCTCCTCAAGCAACTCGGCCAGCGGCGGGCCGACTTTCTCCGGCTCGACGAGGAAGGCGTCGTGGCCGTGGTCGGACTCGACCACGTGGTGGGCGACGTCGACGTCGGCCTCGCGGCAGGCCTCCGCGAGCGCCTCCGACTGCTCGACGGTGAAGTGCCAGTCGCCGGTAAACGAAAGCACGAGTAGTTCGCCCTCGAAGGCCGCGAGGGCATCCGAATCGGACTCGTAGCCCGCAGCGAGGTCGAAATCGTCCATCGCGCGGGTGAGATAGAGGTAGCTGTTGGCGTCGAAGCGGTCGGTGAACTTCTCGGCCTGATAGTCGAGGTAGGACTCGACCTCGCGGTAGGGGAAGAAGGCGGCGGCCGGGTCGGGCGAGGTCTCCTGAACCGTCTCCCGGCCCGCAGAGCGCCGACCGAACTTCCGGGCCATCGAGGCCTTCGAGAGGTACATGATGTGGCCGATCTGTCTCGCGAGCGCGAGTCCGTCTTCGGGTTCGGGGCCGTCGTAGTAGTGGCCGCCGTTCCAGTTCGGATCGCTGGTGATCGCGCGTCGGGCGACGGTGTCGAGCGCGAGACACTGCGCGTCGAGGCGCGCCGCGGCGGCGATTGTGCACGCGCGGCCGACGTCATCGGGATAGCGACGCAGCCAGTCCAAGACGTTCATGCCGCCGACGCTGCCGCCGACGACGGCGTGGAGTCGGCCGACGCCGAGTTCGTCGAGGAGCTTTCGTTGGACTCGCGTCCAGTCGCCGACCGTCACCGGCGGGAAGTCGGTGCCGTAGGGCTCGTTCGTTTTCGGATTCGTACTCTGCGGGCCGGTCGTCCCGTAACACGAGCCGGGCACGTTCGCACAGACGACGTAGTACTCGGAGGTATCGATCGCTTTTCCGGGGCCGACCACGTCGCCCCACCACGCGCGAGCCTGGCCCGCGGTCTCGTCGCCGGCGTCGGGTCGGCGCGCGACGTGGGAGCTGCCGGTCAGCGCGTGACAGACGAGCACCGCGTTCGTCCCGTCGAACTCGCCGTAGGTTTCGTAGGCGACCTCGAGCGAGGGGATCGACTCGCCCGAGAGGAACTCGAACTCGCCGAGGTCGACCGTGTCTTTCGTCGTCATCGGAGTCAGTGTTCGCCCTCGGTGGATACCTGTGATGCGGTTTCGATGGCCTGTTCGAGATCCGCCAGAATGTCCGCCGGATCCTCGATACCGACTGACATCCGGATGAGATCGTCCGTCACGCCCGCCTCCTCGCGCTCGTCGGGCGAGAGCTGGCCGTGGGTCGTACTCGCTGGGTGGATGACGAGCGTCTTCGCGTCGCCGATGTTCGCGAGAAACTGGGCGACCTCGACTTCCTCGCAGAAGGTCTTGCCCGCCTCGAACCCGTCCGTAAGGCCGAACGCGATCATGCCGCTGTAGTCGTCGAGGTATTTCGAGGCATTGGCGTGGGTCGGGTGGTCCTCGAGACCGGGGTGGGTGACCCAGGCGACGTCCTCGTGGTCGGCCAGATACTCGGCGACGATGGCAGCGTTCTCGCAGTGCTTTTCGACGCGCAGCGGCATCGATTCGATCCCCTGCAGGGTCTGCCAGGCGTCGAAGGGTGACTGCTGGTTGCCCAGGCTGCGAAGCGAGCGGAACCGGGCGGTCTCTGCGAACGGCGCCTCGGGGAAGTCCCGCGAGAAGTCGACGTCGTGGTAGGCGTGGTTCTGTCCCGAAATTTCGTCGTAGCCGTGCTCGCCCCACGGGAACGTGCCGCCGTCGACGAGCACGCCGCCGACCGTCGTACCGGAGCCGTGGAGCCACTTGGTGGTCGACTCCCAGACGACGTCGGCGCCGTGTTCTAACGGCCGACAGAGCGCCGGCGTCGCGAAGGTGTTGTCGACGACCAGCGGAACGCCGTTGTCGTGGGCGATCTCGGCCACGCGCTCGAAGTCGGGTGTGACCAACGAGGGGTTACCGATCGTCTCGATGTGGACGAAGGCGGTGTCCTCGTCGATCGCCTCCTCGTAGGCGTCGTACTCGAGGGTGGGAACGAACCGCGCCTCGATGTTTCGTCGGGAGGCCGTCTTCGAGAAGTACGCCGTCGTGCCGCCGTAGGTGTCGGTCGAACAGACGACGTTGTCGCCAGCCTGTGCGAGGATCAACACGGCCGAGTCGAGCGCAGCCATCCCGCTCGCCGTGGCGACCGCGCCCGTCCCGCCCTCGAGCGCGGCGAGGCGCTCTTCGAGCACGTTGACCGTCGGATTCGCGATACGAGAGTAGATGTAGCCGTCGTCTTCGAGCGCGTAGCGGTCCGCGGCAGTGTCTGCGTCCTCGAAGGCGTAGGAGGTCGTCTGGTAGATCGGCGGTGCCATCGCTCCCGTCTCCGGATCGGCGGTCTGCCCGGCGTGTACGCTTCGTGTCCCAAGTCCCTGCTCGGGACAGTCCGACTCGTCGTCGGTCCCGTCGCTCGCGTCGTCGCTCATGTTTAGTATGCATACTGCTCCACGTTCATATGCGTCTCAGTAACGGCAAAAACCGCAAACACTGTCTGTGGATATCTAGCGCATTTTGTGTATGCTATCGATAACTCAGTGTGACGACGCCGTTCGAGACGGACGAACGACTTCATAGGGACGGAGTTCGTAGACGCGAGCGTGCGATCGAGTGACCGCGACCGGCTGGTCCTCGCCGCGGTCGTCTTCGCGGTGATGTTCTCACAGCTACTGCTGTATCCCGGCATCACGACGCTCGTCGAGGCGCTGGGGGCCGACGCGACGAGTTCCCCGTTCGCCGAGACGGACCTCGACGCGAGCATGTGGTTCCTCGTCGCCGAGTTCGCCGCCTACGTCGCCTTCGTCGGCGTCTGGGGGGCGATAAGCGACGTTACCGGCCGCCGAACGCCGTTCATCGTCGTCGGAGCAGTCGTTGGCGCGGGGAGTTACGCCGCGCTGGCGGCCGTCCCTACGATCGGATCGATCCCCTTCGAGGGCGTGCTCCTCGTTCGCGTCTTCCAGGGCGCGATGACCATCGGCGCGCTCTCGCTGACGATGACCATGCTGATGGACTTAGATGGTGGTCACGGCCGAAACATGGGCGCGGCGGGAATCGCGATCGGCCTCGGTGCCGCCCTCGGTGCACCGATCGGTGGCCAGTTGACCGAGGTGCACCCGCTCGCGCCGTTGCTCGCCGCGTCCGGCCTGCTCGTCTGCGTCGGCCTGCTCGTCATCCTCGTCGAGGACCGAGCGCCGACTCGCCGGCGTAGCGCCCGCGCGCTCATAGCCGGCGTTCGGAAGCGACCGACGCTGTCGATCCCCTACGCGTTCGGGTTCATCGATCGGATGACGGCCGGCTTCTTCGCGCTCGTCGGCACCATCTACTTCCAGACCACCTTCGACATCGGCGCTGCGACGACCGGCCTCCTGCTCGCGTGTTTTTTCGCCCCCTTCGCCCTGTTGCAGTATCCGATGGGCGCGCTCTCGGATCGGATCGGACGCACCGTTCCGATCGTCGTCGGCTCGCTGTGTTACGGCGTCGGCATCCTCGCGGTCGGCGCCGCACCCTCCGTCGCGACCGCGGCGGCCGCGATGGTCGCCATCGGTGTCCTCGGCGCACTCGTCTCCCCAACGACGATGGCGCTCGTCACCGATCTCGCGGACGAGAGCGAGCGCGGCCTCGCGATGGCCGGATTCAACCTCGCCGGGAGCCTCGGCTTTCTCGCGGGCTTCCTCGTCGGCGGCACGGTCGCCGGCAACGTTGGCTACGACCTCGCCTTCCTCGTCGTCGGTGGGCTCGAGATCGCGATCGCGATCGTCGCCGCCCCGATCTTCCTTCGGCTCTCGCTCGGCTCAGGGACGCTTGCACGCCCGGATCACGATCGAACGGACTAGTACGCGAGTAATTTGACAATACTCCAACGACCGGCCCGAAAAAGAACAAAATAATACTCATTATTGGTATGTAATCGCATGACTACGAACCGGTAGAGGGTATCCATTTTTATGTGCTCATCCCTTACCATCGATCGATGACACGTAACACTTCACGACGGACCATGCTGAAGGTCACAGGTGCAGCGGCCGCAACCGCCCTCGTTGCCGGTTGTAACGACGACGACGGAAACGGGAACGGGAACGGGAACGGGAACGGAAACGGCGACGACAACGACAACGGTGAGGACGGCGCCACGATCGAGCCGGGCACGGAGATCCTCTTCGACGGACAGAGCAGTGGCTGGATCGGCCTCGAGCCCTCGGAGATCGACGGCGAGGAGAACCCGACGCTCGTCCTCGAAGAAGGCGAAGAGTACGAGATCGGCTGGACCGAAGGCGACGGTGCGGTTCACAACATCGAGATCCGCGACGACGACGACGAGGTCGTCGACGGCCTCGAGACGCCGGAAGTCGACGACCCGGACGACGACCAGATCCTCGAGTTCGAGGCCAGCAGCGAGATGACCCAGTACGTCTGCGACCCACACGACACGCAGATGGTCGGCGACATTCAGGTCGAATAACGCCGAATACGCTGTTTCGGCTTTTTCGCCGCACGGCCGTACGTGGAGCTGGGGACGGGTGCCGGGATTGCTCCTGCGTGGGAACGGCCCGCGGCAACGATTGCTGATACTGCTATCGGCTAGTTACGCAAGCTGTCACTGTTTTAATTCGTGTTCCCGCTGTTTCCGGTGGGCATCAAAAGTACCATACCGTCTCGCGAACCAGTGGATCGTATCAGGTGATTTCCGTGACCGAGAAACGCGAATACAGGGACGAGTATCCCGACAAGACGTTGTACATTCCGGGTCCGACCGAGGTGCGCGAGGACGTCATCGAGGCGATGTGCGAGCCGATGTTCGGCCACCGCATGGACCGCATGACCGACCTCTATACGACCATCGTCGAGGACACCAAGGACTTCCTCGATACCGATAACGAGGTCGTCATCCTTACCGGCTCCGGGACGGAGTTCATGGAGAGTTCGATCCTCAACCTCGTCGACGAGAACGTCCTCGTGACGACCTGTGGCAGTTTCAGCGAGCGCCAAGCCAACGTCGCCGAACGCCTCGGGAAGAACGTCGACACCCTCGAGTACGAGTGGGGCCAGGCCGTCAAACCCGGCGACGTCCGCGAGGTGCTCGAGCGAAGCGACACCGACTACGACGCCGTCACCTGCGTGATGAACGAGTCCTCGACCGGCGTCCGTAATCCCATCGAGGAGATCGGCGACGTTATCGCGGAGTATCCGGACACCTACTTCGTCGTCGACGCGGTCTCCGCGCTCGGCGGCGACTACGTCGACATCGACGAGCACAACATCGACGTCATCTTCACGTCGGTTCAGAAGGCGTTTGCGATGCCGCCCGGCCTGGCGGTCTGTGTCGTCAGCGACGACGCCTACGAGCGCGAACTCGAATCCGATTCGGCCTCGTGGTACGGCGGCTTCCAGCGCACCATCGACTACTACGAGCGCAAGGGCCAGACCCACTCCACGCCCGCGATTCCTGTCATGCTTGCCTACCGCAAGCAGATGAAGCACATGCTTGAGGAAGGCCACGACGCTCGCGACGAACGCCACCGCGAGATGGCCGAGTACACCCGCGAGTGGGCTCGCGAGCACTTCGACATGTTCCCCGAGGAAGGCTACGAATCCCAGACGGTCGCCTGCATCGAGAACACGCAGGGGATCGACGTCGCAGACACCATCGACGCCGTCGACGAGGAGTATGGGATGGTCTTCTCGAACGGCTACGGCTCGCAACTCGGCGAGACGACGTTCCGCATCGGTCACATGGGCGAACACGACCTCGAGAGCATCAAAGAACTGACCGACGCCATCGAGGACGTCGCCGACCTGTAACTGCCACCAGCAGTTACATTTTCGTACAAACCGGTTCGGACGGTTCCGTCCCGCTGTGCTCACTATACTCCCAACTGACACTGTTTCCACACCGATCGCACAGCTACCGCACGATTGGGCGTCCACTGACTGTCAGTGGCCACTTAGCCGAACAGTCCACGAATCCACTCAATGAGTCCCGAAATCGCGTCCGCGATCCACTGGAGCGTCGACCTGATCCGACCGCTGTCGGCGGATTCATCGTCCCGATTCATGCCACGGCCGTCGCCGACCGCCGCGCGGGCGTCGACGAGGCCCGCCCCTTCCTCGCAGGTCTCGAGGACTGGTTCCGCCGTGTCAGTAAGCGTTTGCCGGACAGCCTCGTTCGGACCAGGACCGTCACCTTCGCCGTCTTCCCAGACCAGCGCCGCGACGCCGGTGACGAACGGACAGGCCATACTCGTCCCACTGGCTTCGGCGTACTCGTTGTCGGCGACGCTCGAGACGATATCCGTTCCCGGAGCCAGCAGGTCGACGGCGTCACCGACGCTACTGTAGGACGCAAGCGTGTCGTCTTCGTCCATCGCCGCGACCGCGAGGACCTTCTCGTGGGTTGCTGGATAGGACATCGTCTCCTCGTCACAGGCACCATCGCCTTCGTTTCCGGCGTTTCCGGCGGCAGTGAGCAACAGGTGGCCCGCGTCGTGTGCGGCCTCGACCGCGTCGTCGACCGCTCGGCTCTCCTCCTCGCCGCCGAGACTCATCGAGATGATCTCGACGTCGTTCGACATGCACCAGTCGATGCCAGCGATCAGTTCGCTGTAGCGGCCCCGGCCCTCGTCGTCGAGCACCTTCACCGCGTGGAGGCTCGCGTTCGGCGCGGTCCCCACGACGCCGAGGTCGTTGTCGAGCGCGCCGGCGATGCCGGCGACGTGAGTGCCGTGGCCGTGCCGATCCTCGTAATCACCCGCCATGCCGTCGGCCGTGAAATTGTGCCCGTCCGCGACCTCGAGACTGCAGTGGTCAGTCTGAATGCCAGTATCGAGAATCCCGACATCGACACCGGAGCCGTCCGCCTCGACCTCGTCGGCCCCGATTCGCTCGAGGCCCCACGATACCTGTTGATCGGGATGGTTCGAACAGTCCGACCGATCCGGCGGCAACAATACGTCGAGCAGGTCGGGCGACCAGTCGTCGGGAATGCCCGTCTCCTCGTCGTCCTCGACGTGGCCAACCCCTGGTGCACCAATCAGGTCGTCCAGTCGGCTTTCGGGTACCTCCGCGGCGACGAACTCGAAGTTATCAAACTCGAGGAGTTTCGTCCCCCCGAGTTGCTCGATGACGTCGATGAGGCCGTCGAGCAGTCCGTTCTCTGGATGGACCAGCACGCGACGCGTGTCGTCCCCCGACGACGCTGGTGTCGACGCGGCTGCCGGCGTCGATGCCGTGTTTCCGAGCAATCCGACGGAAACGCCGACTCCGACACCCTGCAGGAGCTGGCGTCGACTGAGAGTCATGCGATCCGGAAAGTCAAGGAATGGAATAAGCTTTCTGTACGACGGTGCTGGATGTGTCAGCGTCTCACGACGGACACGTTGAATCCTCCAATATCGTGGCCGTGAGCGCGCTCCGAGCATCGCGAAACCTTCGGTTTCGCTCAACGGGGAAGGGTAGGCTGCGAAAGTTATAACGGAAAACGCATAGCACAACGCCGGAACACCTCCGCTTTCAAACTATCCACGGCATACTATCGGCGAGCGAGTGGTTTGAAAAACCCGAGCGAAGCGCGGTTCGGAGCCCCGAGCGAGAACCGCGACCAGCGAACGGTGAACGAAGTGAACCGTGAGCAAAGCCGTTCACCGCGAGCGCCGGCGGCGCTCGCGGGCCAACGACTGATGTGAACGAGCGAGGATGCGACGCTTTGCGTCGCTCCACAGCGAGGGAACGGAAGGAGGAGCGCTTTTCATCGAAGTTTTTCCGAGGGTCGCCGGAGGCGACCCACAGAGAAAAAGTTCGTTTCTACTGAATATGCCCTTCACGCCGCAACTGGTCCGCTTCGCTCTTCTCGTAGCGCCAGGTGATGTCGGCCTTCTCGTCCTGCCAGTCCCAGGGCTCGACGAGGACGACGTCGTCCTCGCGAATCCAGATGCGCTTTTGCATCTTGCCGGGGATACGCGCAGTTCGTTCTTGCCCGTCTGCACAGCGTACTTTCACCCGATTCGCCCCGAGCATGTTCGTGACGGTCGCGAAGACCTCGTCGTCGTCCGGCATCCGGAGGTTCTTCCGACCGCCGCTACCGTCGTCGCTCATGGCTCAAAATTCGAGTTGGAACCGTTTAACCCTTTATCGATTCGGTCGCGTGACTGTCTCGCGATTCTGATCGATTCACGCGCCCGGCGGCGAAACCGGTCATACGGTCTACTGTGTGTCATTCCCGCTGTGACCGTGACCCGTCCTGCGGTCGTACCGGTAAATCGGTACAGCGTTCCGTCTCAGAACGCCGAAACCACGTCGTTTATTTCCCTCCCACGGACAGGAGAGGATATGCTGGATAAGCTCGGTCCGCTCGGAATTGTCGGTATCGTGATTCTTCTCGCCGGAATTGTGCTCATTGCATACGCCGATCTCATCGTCGCCGCAGGTATCGCGCTCGTCCTCGCCGGACTCGGGCTCGTGGTCAAATCGCTCGTTACGAGCCTCCTCGCAGGCTTCGGCATGTTCTGACCGGACGCGACCGAGCTCTCGATTGCGGTTATCGAACTCGTCGTCACCTCGTGAATCACCGCCCGCTCGTCACCACCGTGCCGAGCTGACAGGGATGGCCGTCTCTGCGGAAACGTCGCTATACTTCGTTGTCGCCGGCCCGGTGCTCGCTGATGAGCTGATCGACCATCGCCGCCTTCCGGTCGCGCTCGCGATCCTCGGCGCGGTCGTGCCAGTCATCGATCACGGCCTCGACGTCGTCCTCGCGGGCGACGGCGAGCTCGTCGACCTCCTGCATCGCGACGTCGCCGGCCGGCCCGATCGGGATCTCGTTGTCGAAGAGGATCTCGTCGGCGATTTCGGAGAGGCCGCCCTCCTTGAGGATTACGCGGGGTTCGAACTCGGCGAGCAACTCGGCCGTCGATCGGCCGGCTCCGCTCGCGTCTCGAAGGTACACGACGTCGTCGGTCGCCAGGCCGTACTGATCGTCGGCCTCCCGGATCGCCCCCTTGGTGAACTTCTCGACGACTTTGACGGGGACCAGTCCCTCCTTTTCGGCCGAGACGTCGCTGAAGTTCGAGTGATCGAGCTTCCAGAGGGCTTTCATCCGGTCGACTTTGTCCTCGAGCGCCTCGACTTCCTCGCGAGCCTCGTCGCGCTCGTACTCGAGTCGTTCGGCCTTTCGGCGGTACCGAGTCACCTCCCGGTTCCGGCGGACCTCCTTTCGCTCCTCTCGTCGAGCGCCCTCGAGCTCCGATTCGAGCTCGTCGATCCGGCCGTCTTTCTCCTCGAGACGTCCCTCGAGCGTGTCGACGTGTGACTGCAGGCGCTCGACCTGGCGTTCTAAATCCTTGATCCGCTTTTCTTCCTCGGTGAGTTCGCGGGGTTCGTGCTCGGTCGATTCCTCCTCGCTCTGGTCGTCGTCCTCAAGATCGGTGAGGACGGCCTCGACGCTCTCTTCGCCGGCGACGACGCGGGCGGTGACCTCGCCGCGATCGAGCCCCGGCGGGAGCTTTCGCGCGATGCGTTCGAACTGGTCCTCGTGGGCGTCGAAGGCGTACAGCGCGGCGGCCATCGCGTCGCGCTGGTGGTCGTCGTCGTAGGGGTGTTCGCGCGTGCGATGTTGTTTCTCGTCGACCGGCAGATCCGTCTCGGGCGTCCAGCCCGCGGCGTCGAAGCTCCGGCGGAACTTTTCGACCGTTTCGGGCATTGGCGTCACGTCCGCGGCGACAATGATCGGCCGGCCGCGCTCGACGATCCACTCGATCACGTCGGCGGTGTCGCTGGTGCGGGAACTCCAGACATCCAGCATCTCGCCTTCGAGCCCGACGATCGCGACCGCGGTCGTCGTCCCCGGATCGATGCCGACGAGGACGTGATCCCGACGCTTGGCGAGCGGGCGGAACTCGATCCCGTCACGGCGCTCGCGCTCGATCTCGACGCGGACGTCGCCCGAGCGGTTTCGCGAGACGGGGATCTCGCTCGGCGTCCCCTCGACGGTGAAGACCGCGTTCGCGTAGCCGCCGTAGGCCTCGCGGATCTCCGTCTCGTAGGCGAGGTTCGCCTCGTCGAGTTCGGACTCGACCTCGCGGGAGCGCTTCTTGACGGAGCCGTGGATGCGGCGGGTGTAGCGGTCCTCGCTCCACCCCCCGCTTCCGGTCGATCGCCCGCGAGAGACTTTGACGGTCGTCGTATCGGTAAACGCGGAGACCTCGTGACCGACGTTGTGGGCCGCGAGCCGGGCGGCGGCTTCGGCCTCTTTCATCGGCTCTTTCGCGTAGGGGATGCCATGGCGTTTCGCGACCCGGGAAAGCGGTTCGGGACGCTCCGCGCCGGTCACCTGGACGAGCTTCGTGCCGGTCGGTAGCGAGCCGAGAAAGTGAATCAGCTGGTCCTTGTCGGCCGCCAACTCGTACATGTTGTCGGTCGCGACGATCGCCGGCTCCTCGTCGTCGATCAGTCGTCTGAGCTTCCGGTGAGAGACGACGTCCCGGGCGATCTCCTCGCCGTCGAACTCGACGAGCGCGTAGGAGGGGGCGTCACCACGCACGTCGCCGCTCTGGATATCGACACCGAAGACGACTGCATCGAGCGCACTCGTTCGCGTACTCACGGACGGGTATAGGGGCGAGACGAGTATAAATCCGACGCGGAACGTGGGTCGTCGTCGACTCGAACGGGAGTGGTTATTCGCTGTCGGGATACGGAATCTCGAGTTCGTCCCCGTCTTCGGGAACGAACGTCTCGCCGTCGAACACCGCACGAGCCTCGGCGAGGTGGTCGCCGGTGTTGCCCGCGTACCGCGAGGACAGATGCATCAGCGCCAGCCGATCCGCACCGGCTCGCGCGGCGATCTCGGCCGCCTGTCGGGCCGTCGAGTGAGCCGTTTTCGCCGCGCGGTCCGCCCGATCCGCCGCGAATGTCGCGTCGTGGATCAGCAGATCCGGCTCGTCAGCGATCTCGATCGTCGCCGCCGTCGGCCGCGTGTCCCCCGTGTAGACGATCGTCCGTCCCGGCCGGGGATCGCCGACGACTTGCTCGGGTTCGACGATGGTTCCGTCTTCGAGCTCGACGGGCTCGCCTTCGTGCAGTTTCGAGAACTTTGGCCCAACCGGAACACCCAGCTCCTCGGCGTGCTCGCGGTCGAATCGCCCTTTCCGATCGTCCTCGACCAGCGCGTAGCCGACCGACCGGGCGTCGTGATCCGTCTCGAAGGCCCGAACCTCGTACTCGTCGGCGCGGTAGGCGACGTCGCCGCCGCCAACCTCGGAGATGTGCACCGGAAACGAGGGGCGGTTGTCGAGGGCGTTCACCAGTCCCTTGAGCTGACGGCGCGTGCCGTGTGGCGCGTGGATCGAAAGGGGCTCCTCACGGTCGTTGAAGTCCATCGTTTGCAAGAGGCCCGGAATTCCGAGCACGTGATCGCCGTGTAAGTGCGTGACAAACAGGTGCGAGATCGAAAAGCCCGTTCCAAAGCGCATCATCTGGCGCTGGGTTCCCTCACCGGCGTCGAACAACAGCTCCTCGCCCTCGCGAGCGACGAAGATCCCGCTCGGATTCCGATTGCTCGTCGGAATCGCCCCGGCCGTCCCCAGAAACGTCACGCGCAGTGGCATCGGTGGATGTTCGGCGGGCCGCGGCTAAACCCGCTTCGGATCGGCCGAACCGTTTCCCGCCAACTGGTGTGTTTCTCCGCTGTTTCTTCGGACACCGCCGAGTCGCTCCCGATTCGCGTAACCTTCCGGACTCTGTTCTGTTCACTTCGAACGAATTCGATCGCGTGAACAGTTTACTCGCCGTTGCTCTCACGTCGAAACGGCGTGTGCGTTCACTGTGCTCAGTAATATCGTATTACTCGGCCGATGTATTGAGATCGGACCGATTGCTGCGAACGGACGACGCGTTTTACGTCCCCTCGGTTCGTACTTTCGAGTAACCTACCCCCAAATGAGTTCGAGATCGACGTTCGGCACGGTAAAGCGCATCCTTGCGATTCTGATCGCGATCGCGATCGTCCTCGCTGCGGGCATCGTCGTCGGTCAGGCACCGGCGATCTTCGGCGTCGACCAGGATCCCGAGGCGTCGATCGAGTTCGAAGATCAGGAACGTGACGGCACGAACGTGACGATCGACGAGGTCTCGCTCTCGGACGGCGGCTTCGTCGTCGTCACCGACGGCAGTTCGGAGCCGATCGCCGTCTCCGACTACCTCGGGAGCGGAACGCACGAGAACGTCACCGTCGAAGTCGACGAGGACGACGAGGCGGCCCTGCTCGGACACCTGACCGCGACGGTCCATCAGGATACGTCCACCGACGAGACCTACGCCTACGAGGAGACGGAGGGCGAGGAGGACCGGCCGTACCTCGAAAACGGGTTCCCGGTCAGTGACACCGCGACGGTGACGACGGACCGCGACGAGGAGTTCACCGACTCGTTCGCGGTCGAGTCGCTCTCGGCACCCACCGAGGCAACGACGAACGAGACGATCCAGATCGTCGCCGAGATCCGAAACCCGACCGACCTCGAGACCGAGGAGACGATCGACTTCCGCGTCGACGGCCGCGTCATCGAGCAGCAGACGCTCGGACTCGACGGCGGCGAATCCACCGAGATCGAGTTCGAGATCAACACCTCCGGCTCGCCGCCCGGCGAACAGACGATCGGCGTTTACACCGACGGCGACGGCGAACTCGAAACGATCGACCTCGAGTTCCACACCGATCCCGCTATCGCCGTCGTCGCCGCCGGTGACGAGACCGCCACGTTCGACGTCGCGACCCCTGACGACGGGTTCGTCGCGCTCGAGGACAACGGAACGGTGCTCGGGACGAGCGAGGACCTCGAACCGGGCGAGCACGAGAACGTCACCGTCGAGGTCGACGACACCGTCGACGAGGAGGACGAACTGACGGCCGTCCTCTACGAGGGTGATCCCGACGAACTCGACCAGGCGACTCCGATCGAACACGACGGCGACCCCGTCGAGACGATGTTCACGCTCGCCGGCGTCGAGGCCGAGATGGCCGACGACACTGACGACACCGACGATACCGACGATACCGACGACGAGTAAGCTCGGTCCCGTCGCTCACGAACCCGTTTTTCTTCCACGGTCGACACCGAAGCCGGCGGACCGACCGATTCTTACCCGCCCCGTTCGTACGGACGGCCGATGGACGCGCCGCTGTGGACCGACACCCACGCCCCCGAGCTGGCCGAGTTGCCACAGGACGACGCCCGCGAGTACCTAGAGCGGGCCGTCGACGAGCCGATCAACCTCCTCCTCCAGGGGCCACCCGGCAGCGGGAAGACCGCCGCGGCTCGCGCGCTCGCACGCGAAGCACACAGCGACCCGGACAACGACCTGATCGAGATCAACGTCGCCGACTTCTTCGGCCGCACGAAGACGGAGATCAAGAACGATCCGCGCTTCGAGCAGTTCCTCGTCGGCCGCTCGTCGATGTCCAAACGGGACATGATCAACCGGGTGCTGAAGGAGTCGGCCAGCTACGCCTCCGTCTCGGGCGAGTACAAGACGATCCTGCTCGACAACGCCGAAGACGTCCGTGAGGACTTCCAACAGGCACTGCGCCGGATCATGGAACAACACCACCGGACGACGCAGTTTATCGTCGCGACGCGCCAGCCGACCAAGCTCATCCCGCCGATTCGCTCGCGGTGTTTCCCCGTCTCCTTTCGCTCGCCGACGACCGCTGAAACCGCGACCGTTCTCGAACGGATCGTCGAGGACGAGGGAGTCGAGTACGACGCCGACGGCCTCGAGTTCGTCGCGGGCTACGCCGACGGTAACCTCCGGCGAGCGATCCTCGCGGCGCAGACGACGGTCGAGTCCGAGGGCGAACTCACGATGAGCGCGGCCTACGAGACGATCGGCGAGGTCGGGCTGGACGAGGAGATCGAGTCGATGCTCGACGACGCCGAAGCCGGCGAGTTTACGGACGCGAGAAAGACGCTCGACGACCTGCTCGTCGACGAGGGGTTAGACGGCGAGGAGGTCCTCGAGTCGATCCTACAGATCGCGCGCAAGCGGCATCAGGGGGCGAAACTGGCTCGGATTCACCGGCTGGCCGCCGACGTCGAGTTCGAGATGCACGAGGGGACGAGCGATCGGATTCACGTCTCGCACCTGCTCGCGGAGTTGGGTCGGGATGCCTGATTGCCCCCTCGTTCGCACTCATTTTTCCGCTTGTTCGGCGGCGTGTTTACGCCATTCGTCGGGATCTTCCTTCCCGTATAAGTCGTTAAACATCTCGATGGTTTTGTGAGTCCTGTACGCACTCTGGACGCGCTCGAGATCCCCGATAGCCCAGTAGTCACCCTTGTGACGGACGAGACTTTTCTCCTCGAGTCGGCTGAGGACGGTTCCGATAGAGTTTCGCTTTACACTCGTTCTCGCTGCGATCTCCGACGGCGTAAACGCCTGATCCCGGTTTTCGAACAAAAACCGAATCACTCTCTCAGCGTTCGTTAGCTCGTTGAGTTCCTCGGGATCCCCTTCATTGAACGCTTCGATATCGATCGGCATACCTGTCACTACTGTCCGAGCCGTCAAAGGAGTTACTCTGTAAGTAATGTCATTCTATAACCGTTGTCTCGTTTTACTGGATTCGCCCTGCGTGCAGCCAGTGGCTCTATCGACCCGCAAACGAGTGCGTTCCCTAGTCAAACGAGGGGCTGGAACGGTACACCGCTGACTCGCAAGCTTTCTGTCGGCGGTTCGCAAACACGACTGTATGCCAACCCTTTGTGAAACGCACATCCGGAATCGCTTTCGCGTCCAGCCCCACCACGCGAACAACAACGACTCGCTTCACGGCGGCAACCTGATGAAGTGGCTCGACGAGGTCAGCGCGATGTCCGCGATGCGCTTTGCCGGCGAGACCTGCGTGACGGCGCAGGTGAACGAACTCCACTTCGAGCGGCCGATCCGGATCGGTGATACGGCCCTGGTCGAGGCCTACGTCTACGACGCGGGTCGGACGAGCATCCACGTCGCGCTCCGGGCCTGGCGCGAGGAGCCCCGAACCGGCGAAACCGAGAAGACGACCGAGTCCTCGTTCACGTTCGTCGCGATCGACGAGGACGACGCGCCCATCCCAGTCCCCGATCTGACCGTCGAAAGCGATCGCGGAAAGCGGCTTCGGCGGCGAGCGCTCGAGAGCGAGCACTGATACGGATTGCTGTAACGATTTACCGGCGCAACCGCGACCCGTCCTGCGGTTGCGCCGGAAATGACTTACAGTAAACCGTATGAGGAGGGTCCGATGTGGCTGTCTGAGACCGAGTCTCACGAATTGTATAATAACAACTGCAACGATTTACACACTGATAGCTGAGCTGTCCGGAGATCAGGTGTGCAATGACTTGCAGTGGCTACTATAGTTCGACGGCTCTGTTGAACCCCTCCGTAGATGAGAAGAGGTGCCCGCTGAAACAGCGGGTGTAGTCAGCACGTGGTTTTCAGTGGCTTCTACGGATTGCAACGAAGCCGGAATTTCGATTAAGCGGATACACTACTATCAAGGTCCGAAGGCAGCGATATCGGCTCCGACTGTCGCCAGTGCGTCGGCGGGGTTCGGGTCGCTGTCGGCTAGATGCGTGTACTGGTGGTCCGGGACGCTCGACAGCGCCGCCGCGACGGCCTCGCTGTACGCCTCGACGCCCGGTTCCGTCGGATCGTCGCCACCCCAGACGTCTCGGATGACCGTCATCGAATCGATGCGTACGTCCAGCCTGCGCGGCTCGTAGCGAGCCAGCAGTTCGGCGAGTCCGAGCTGGAGCGCGACGTATTCGGCGGTGTTGTTCCCCGTCCGGGAGCCGACGGGCCGGCCGAGACGGGCGAGTTCGTCCTCCGTCTCGTCCATGATGACAGCGCCCGCCCCTGCGGGGCCGGGATTCCCGCGCGAACTGCCGTCGACGTAGAGGACGAACGCGTCGCTCGTCGGCTCGGGGGCGGGTGGCCGGGTGAGTCCCGACGCGAGCAGGTCCTCGAGCGCGCGACGCAACTCGTCGGAGGTGGTCTCGGGGTCGAAGAGCCCGCCGTAGCCGGGGACGTCGTCGTCGATGGCGTCGGTGGCGGCAGCCACCTCGTAGCCGACGCCCGCGAGCACCTCGTCGACGAGCGCGGCGAGCGGCGAGAGGTGTTCGGCCGGGAGGGGGTCGTCGGTCACGCTATTTACCTCGAGATTCGGCTCCAGACACACATACCCTTGCTTTCGGACGATCTCGGCGGCTGGTCGCACCACTGCATATCGGTCCTCGGTGGTCGGGCCGGATAACTGCTTCAGGTGACTCGGGTGACAGACTGGTTTGAATCAGTTGTCTTTGAGACATCTGGTGTCTGATACACGTGTCCTGCTAAAAGTGAGTCGATCGTTCAGTGTCGAGAACGCCGACGTTAGCCGCTCGTGCGGGCGACATGAGCGTAAAATCGGACACGTCGTGAACTTTTCGGCGTTGGTGGTCTTTGTACCTATAGTAGCCACTGAAAGTCAATGCACACCTGATCGCACGACGGCTGTGCGATCAGTGTGTGAATAGTTTCAGTTGTTACTATATACGAACTGGGAGAGATCCGATTCGGGCTATCTGAATACGTTCATTCGAGCACCAACACGTACCGCGTCAACGACCGGTGAACCCGTCGCTCGAAGGCGGCTTCGAGTTCCAATCCTGCCTCGCGGGCCTCGCTCGCCCACGAGCGATCGGCGACGACGACGGCGCGCGAGCCGACTCGCCGGACTTCGGAAAGCGCACCGGAAACGAGGTCCTCGAGCCGGTGCGTGTCGATCTTCGACTGGCGGCCGTAGGGGGCGTCGAAAACCACGCCGTCGACGGCGTCATCGGCGAGCGGCAGTCGCGTTGCGTCGCCGCGACCGACGTGCCACGAGCCGCGGGAGACACCCGTCGGAGAGGACTCGTCGGCGTCGAGGAAGTGTGCCAGATTCTCCCGTGCGCCCTCGGCCATCTTCGCCTGCGCGTCGGTACCGATCACGTCCGCGCCGACGAGTCCGGCCTCGACGAGCACGCCGCCGGTGCCACACATCGGATCGAGGATCGTCCTGCCAGACTGTGCGCCCGCGACGTTCGCGACCGCGCGGGCGAGCAGCGGATCCATGCTGCCGGGCTGGAAGAAGGGTTTGTCCGTCGGCGCGCGCGAGCCGAAATCGCGGACGCTCTCGGCCGCGAGCCAGCCAAGCGCACAAACCGAGACGCGCTCGCCCGCGGATTCGTCGCCGTCCGCGGATGCGAACAGGTCGCCGGTCTCGTCGGCGACTGCCGTCCCTGACTCGACGTCGAGGTCCCCCTCCGAAAAGACGGCTCGCAGGACGTGATCGGGGTCGTCCAGATCGACCGCGAACCCGCGATCGACCAGCACCTGACCCAGTGCGCGCTCGGCGCGTTCAGTGCTGACGCCGCTTTCACCGTGGACGTCCGTCGCCCGCACCGCGACCGTCCCCTCGCGATCGATCGGCGCGGTCTCGAGTAACGCGCGAGCGCTCGCGATGTCGGCGTCCGTTCGTCCAACCAACTCGCTCGAACGGTGGGTGTACGCCAGCCCGCGCACGCGCTCGGGAACGATCGCGTCGGCGAGTGCGACCCCCGGCGCGAGTCGCCGGACGCCGGCCGCGGCGCTTGCTGCCTCCCGGGCCGCGAAGGCGTCGTCCTCGCCGGCGAGTTCGAGCAGATACACGTTCGCCCATCGCTTCGGCGGCAGTATCAGCCTACCGCTTCGGTCGAACGCACCCCAACTGAGGCGGTTCTCGCGATCTGGGACGGGTTCGAAATACCGTTCGTCACCCGCTCCCACACCCGAAATCGGCGCTTCCGGAATCGGCGAGCGATTATATATACCGGATATATCAGGTGGCGGTACTAACCTTTATAAACCTTAAATACGTCTTTTTAAGCGACTAATGACGGATCCGAAGGACACCATCAACATCGAAAACGTGGTGGCGTCGACCGGCATCGGGCAGGAACTCGACCTCCAGAGCGTCGCGATGGACCTCGAGGGGGCCGACTACGACCCCGAGCAGTTCCCCGGTCTCGTCTACCGTACCCAGAATCCCAAATCCGCCGCACTGATCTTCCGATCGGGGAAGATCGTCTGTACCGGCGCGAAAAGCACCGACGACGTTCACGAGAGCCTGCGTATCGTCTTCGACAAGCTCCGTGAACTCCAGATTCAGGTCAACGAGGACCCCGAGATCGTCGTCCAGAACATCGTCACCAGCGCCGATCTGGGCCGCAACCTCAACCTGAACGCGATCGCCATCGGCCTCGGCCTCGAGAACATCGAGTACGAACCCGAGCAGTTCCCCGGCCTCGTCTACCGACTCGACGACCCCGAGGTCGTCGCACTGCTCTTTGGCTCCGGGAAACTCGTCATCACCGGTGGCAAGAAGCCCGTCGACGCCGAGCACGCCGTCGACAAGATCGTCTCTCGACTCGAGGACCTCGGCCTGCTCGAGTAACGCCCCCTTCTGTCTTCGCTCGATCAGTCTCGCGTGAGCGTCGCCACCGTCGGATCCGCGCGCGAACCAACTACTGTCGTGTTCTCCGGTCGAAGCGTGATACGGATTGCTGTAACGATTTATCGCCGATCGCCGACCCCGGTACTGGCGATCGGCGGTACATGACTACAGCAGTCCGTATGAAAGAATCACTCGAGATGTGTTTGCTGGGCTATCGTTGACGGAGCTTCGTCACGAAGGTCGACGACATGCAACCGCTGTATCTCGTCACTGGTCTGGCCCTGCTCGCTCTCGTTATCATCGACATCATCTGGACGACGCTGTGGGTCGATGGGGGATCGGGGCCGCTTTCCGGTCGACTGACGACCTGGACCTGGCGCGGTCTCCGAACTGCGAGCCGCGACGGTACCCGGGCGCTCAGTATCGCCGGGCCACTCATCCTCGTGTGTACGCTCGCGATGTGGATCGCGCTCCTGTGGGTCGGCTGGACGCTCACCTTCGCCGGCGGGACGGTCGCCCTCGTCAGCGTCCACACCGGGGACCCCGCGACCTGGTCGGGCTACTTCTACTACGTCGCCTACACGATGTTCACGAACGGAAACGGCGACTACACGCCCACAAGCGCCACGTGGGAGATCGCGAGTTCGTTCACCACCGCGACGGGGATGGCCTTCGTCACGCTCGGGGTCTCCTACGTCCTCTCGGTGCTCGGAGCCGTCTCGGAAAAGCGCGCGTTCGCGAGCACCGTCACCGGGCTCGGCGAGCGAAGCGAAGCCTTCGTCGAAACGAGTTGGTCCGACCGATCCAGTCCCGAGGCGTTTCGCGGCTCCGAGTTGTCCCTCGAGTCGCTGTCCTCGCAGCTCTCCCTGCTCGCCGAACAGCACAAATCCTACCCGATCTTGCACTACTACCACAGCGAGCAGTACGCCGACGCCTCCGCGGTCGCCGTTCCTATCCTCGACGAGGCGCTGACGCTCTATCGCCACGGCGTTCCGGAGGAGGAGGGTCCCGATCCGGCGCTTCTCGCGGACGCTCGTTCGAGCGCGGGGAGCTACCTCGACACGCTCGGGACGGCCTTTATCGAGCCCGCAGACGAGGTGCCACCCGAGCCGGATCTCGATCGGCTCCGCGAGGCGGGTATCGAGACGGTCTCGGACGACGAGTTCGCCGCGGCCCTCGACGAACTGAGCGAGCGCCGCCGGAAGCTCCTCGGCGTGGTCCGAGCCGACGCGTGGTACTGGCCGTCGGCAGACGACTGAGTGACTATCTGTGCGGAAACTCACCGCTACTCGGAAATTCTATCAAGAGAACTGACCGACTGCGGTACGTCGTGTGGGCGTCGTTGCTGCGCTACGCCGACTCGTCGGTCGTGAAACGATGTCGATTCAGTTCGCCCCGGTCGCTCATCGCGAGCTCAGTCGCTTGTAGAGCTTCGCTGCGGGGGAAACGGGTTGGTGTCCGGTCTGTTCCGTCGCGTACGTGGTTGCGCCGTGTTTGTACATGATTGATAACCTCGATTGTTCACCGATTCAATTATATCTTGGACACACATCCTAAAAACGAGCGCGCTTCCGGTAACACTCTCTAATGATGTGGACAATGATGATCGAATGTAGAATTGTTGTGTTTCCGTTTCACACGGTGGCGAGTCCCATCGCTGGGAGAGGATACCGCGATCGAACAGAAAGACCGGTTTCGGCGAGAAGACGCCGGCTACTCGACTAGTCGCTCGATTTCCGTCACCAGTATATCGCTCGCGCCCGCCTGCTTGACGTCCGTGATCGTTTCGAAGACGTCGCGCTCGTCGACGACGGCGTGGACGGCGACCTTCTCACCGCCGCCGTTGGCGATGTCCATCACCGTCGGCCCGCCGAGCCCCGGGATCACGTCCCGAACGTCGTCCAGTTTCGACTCGGGGACGTTCATCATCAGGTACCGCTTTCCTTCGGCGTGTTTGACCGAGGACAGCGCCGTCCGAACCTCCTGTACCTTCGGCTCGTCGACGACGTCCTCGCGGCCGAACAGCCGGACCGAACTCGACAGGACCTCTTCGACGACGGCCAGTCGGTTCATCTTCAGCGTGGTTCCGGTGCTGGTGATGTCGACGATGGCGTCGGCCATCTCGACGTGGGGCGTCAGTTCCGTCGCGCCCGTGACCTCGACGATATCGGGCTCGACGCCGGTGTCGGCGAAGAAGTCGCGCGTGATGTTCGGAAACTCGGTCGCAACGGTCTTCCCCGCGAGGTCGTCGACGCCCTCGATCGCGCCGTCCTCGGGGGCCGCGAGGACGAGTCGGCAGCGGCCGAACTCGAGGTCGAGGAGTTCCGAAACGGTGTCGACGCGAGCCTCGCGGACCTGGTCGAGGCCGGTGATACCCAGATCGGCCGCGCCGTCGGCGATGTACTCGGGGATGTCCGCCGCGCGAGCGAAGAGGACGGAGACGTCCGGATCGACGGTGTCGGCGTAGAGTTTCCGGTCGGCACCGTTCTCGAGATGGAGTCCGGCCCGCTCAAGGAGGTCGATCGTCGGCTCGTGCAGGCGGCCCTTGTTGGGAACGGCGATTCGCATGTGCTCGGTGTTAGGGGGCTGCCGGGAATTGTCTTTTCATCCGGACGTGATCGGAGTTCCGCTCCGACGAGATCGATTTCCGCGACTGTGTCGATTTCCGTGACTGTGATCGGTGTCCGCTCGAGTCGGTGACGGGCCGGCTCGACGGCAAACCGATCGCGGCCACGGGTTCGGGAGCGGGACTGTGTTCGTGTCCGTGCTGTCGGTGTTGGCGTGATTTGCGGACGATCGTATTCAGAACCGACGAGGTCGAGCGCGCTGCGCTGCTGGCTACGAGGATTTCCACGTCCTCCCCAGCCGATTCGCTCGTTCGCGACACTCACTCGCTCATCCCTTGCGCGCCTTCGAGCCGCGGCTCGTCGTCGACTCGCCGCGGCCCGGCGCGCGCCACCGTCCGTCGTTGTCGGTCCGCATCGCGGCAGTGGGTGGCCCGGGTCCGGTTCAGATCGACAGATCAGCGCGTCGGAGCAGCTGTGCGTTGATCGCGACGATCACCGTACTCGCGGACATGAGCACCGCGCCGACGGCCGGCGAGAGCAAGACGCCGATCGGTGCGAGCACGCCCGCGGCCAGCGGCAGTGCGAACACGTTGTAGCCGGCCGCCCAGGCGATATTCTCCTGCATCTTCCGGTAGCTCTTCGCGCTCAGTCGGACGAGTCGGACGACGTCGCGCGGATCGTTCTCGACGAGCACCACGTCGGCCGACTCGACGGCGACGTCGGTGCCCGAACCGATAGCGATGCCGACGTCCGAGCGAGTGAGCGCGGGCGCGTCGTTGACGCCGTCGCCGACCATCCCGACGAGGTGGCCTCGATCCTGTAGCTCGACGATCTTCTCGTCTTTGTCCTCAGGTAACACCTCCGCGAAGACGGTATCGATGCCGAGTTCGTCGGCGACGCTGTGGGCGACGTCCGCGTCGTCGCCGGTCAACATCGCGACCTCGATTCCCATCTCGTGGAGTGCCTCGACCGCTTCGACGCTCTCTGCTCGGATTACGTCCGCGAGCGCGATCGCGCCGACGATGCGCTCGTCCCGTAACACGTAGACGACGCCCTCGCCGCGAGAGCCAGCCTCGTCGGCGAACCGCTCGAGGTCGGCGGTCGGATCGACCTCGAGGTGTCGAAGCAGGTTCGGGCCGCCGACGGAGACGGTATGGCCATCGCGGCCGCCCGAGTCGCCGCCGTCCGGTCCGCCCACCTCGCTGCCGACCACGACCGGCACGGCGTCGCGCTCGATCGTCGCCCGGACGCCCCGTCCTTCGAGCGCCTCGAACCCGTGGACGTCGGGGACCGAGAGGCCGCGCTCGTCGGCTTCCTCGCGGACCGCCTGGGCGATCATGTGCTCGGAGTCGCCTTCGGCGGCGGCCGCGAGCGTCAGGACGCCGTCCTCGGTCGCCTCTCCGACCGTCGTGATATCGACGATCCCTTGCTCGCCCTCGGTAAGCGTGCCCGTCTTGTCGAAGACGACGGTGTCGAGCTCTCGCGCCTGCTCCATGGCGATCCGGTCGCGAACGAGCATCCCGTTGCCGGCGGCCATCGAGGTGTTGATCGCGACGACCAGCGGCACGGCCAGTCCGAGCGCGTGCGGGCAGGCGATAACGAGGACGGTGACGACGCGCTCGACGACCGGCAGACCGAATCCGACGGCTACCGTCCAGGCAGCCGCGGTCACGGCTGCGACGCCAAGCGCTGCATAAAAGAGCCAGCCCGCTGCCCGATCTGCCAGCACCTGGGTTCGGGAACGGCTCTCCTGGGCCTCCTCGACGAGTCGCACGATGCCAGAAAGCGTCGTCTCCTCGCCGGTTGCGGAGATCCGAACGCGCAGGCTACCGTCGCGGTTGGTCGTCCCGCCGATGACCTCGTCTCCCGGTTCCTTTTTCACCGGTTTCGACTCACCGGTGACCATCGACTCGTTGACGTTCGACTCGCCGTCCTCGACGACGCCATCGGCGGGGATGTTCGACCCAGGCCGAACGAGCACGAGGTCTCCCGCCGCCAACTCGTCGATCGGAATCTCCTCCGTCTCGCCGCTCTCGGTGAGCCGTTCTGCGGTGTCGGGCAGCAGCTCCGCCAATTCGTCGAGCGCGCCCGATGCTCGCCGAACGGAACGCATCTCGATCCAGTGGCCCAGCAGGAAGATGACGATCAGCGTGACGAGTTCCCAGAAGAACGGCTCGCCGATCCCGAAGCCGACCGCCGCGAGGCTGTAGACGAACGCGACGGTGATCGCCAGCGAGATGAGCAACATCATTCCGGGCTCGCGGTTGCGCGCCTCGACCGCGCCCATCCGGAGGAACGGGATTCCACCGTAGGCGAAGACGACGACGCCGAGGACGGGTCCAACGAACTCGCTCCCCGGGAACGTCACCGCGGCGTAGCCGAACCACTCCTGCAGCATCGGGCTGTAGTAAAGCACCGGCAGCGAGAGCACGAGACAGACGAAAAATCGCTTCTTGAACATGTCCTCGTGATCCGAGTGGTCGACGTGCGCGCCGTGATCGTGGCCCTCGTCAGATGCGCCGTGGTCGTGGTCGTGGTCGTCGTGGGTTCCGCGATCGGATTTCTCACTCGAACGTTCGGCGCGCCGTTCCGTTGGCTTCTCGCCCGCCCCCGGCGTCTCGCGATAGCAGTCACAGACTCGGCAACACGAACAGTAGCTATCCGTCGGTTTCTCGTCTCGCGTGGTGGTCGCTGTCGGTACGTGAGATGTGTCGTGGGTCGAAGATGAATCGATCACGTGTGGTCCTCCGTTCGAGTTCTGTCAGACGAGCAAAGTGGATGATCGATCCCACCTAGCCGATCAGCCGGTCGTGTACCCACACGAACGGCCGGAACGGCAGGAAGACGTACGACTCGTGGGGGTCCCACGTCATGAACGCCAGGCTGTTCGAGACGACCGAGACGCTCGAGGCGGCCATGGCGATCCCTGCCAACGCGGGGTTGAGGAGGCCGATCGAGGCGATCGGGAGCAGCGTCGCGTTGTAGACGAACGCCCAGAACAGGTTCTGGTGGACCTTCGAGATGGTCGCGTCGGCGACTCGCATCGCCTTCAGCACGTCGGCAGGATCGTCACGCATCAGCGTGATATCGGCGCTCTCGATGGCGACGTCGGTGCCGGAGCCGATGGCGACGCCGACGTGGGCGGTCGTCAGCGCCGGCGCGTCGTTGACGCCGTCGCCGACCATGATCGCCCGGCTACCGTCCGCCTGAATCGACTCGATCTCGTCGGCCTTGTCCTCGGGGAGGACCTCGGCGTGGACGTTCGCCGGCTCGATGCCGAGCTGGTCGCCGACCGCACGCCCCGTACGCTCGTTGTCGCCGGTGAGCATCATGACCTCGTAGCCGCGATCCTGTAGCTCCGAGACGGTCTCTTTGGCGCTCTCGCGGACGGTGTCGGCGGTGGCGATCACGCCCAGCAGTTCGCCCTCGAGCGCGACGAGCATGGCCGTCTTGCCCTCGCGTTCGAGTCGCTCCATCGTCGCTGCGACGGGCGCGGGATCGACCCCGTTGTCCTGCATGAGCTTTCGGTTGCCGACGAGTACCTCGCCGGCCGGAATCGTCGCGCTGATACCGTGACCGGGGACGTTCTCGAAGCTCGTCGGCTCGGCGAGGTCGATCCCGCGGTCCTCGGCCCCGTCGACGATTGCCCGCGCGAGTGGGTGTTCGGAGCCGGATTCGGCGCTGGCTGCAGCCGAGAGGACGAGGTCCTCGTCGGCGGTTGGCTCGCCAGTCGTCTCGAGGACGCCGCCGTCGGCCATCTCCTGTCCGCCGTCCGCCTCAATGGCGTCCTCGACCGGGACGACGTCCGTCAGTCGCATGTCGCCGTGAGTTAGCGTTCCCGTCTTGTCGAAGACCACGACGTCGATGCCGCGGGCCTTCTCAAGGATGTCCGCACCCTTGTAGAGGACGCCGTTTTTCGCGCTGATCGTCGAGCCGACCATCGTCGCCATCGGCGTCGCGAGCCCGAGCGCACAGGGACAGGCGATCAAGATTGCCGACGCGAGGACGACGATCGAGAACTCGAAGACGGGAATACCCGCGTCCGAAATCGGGACGGCTACCTCCGGTCCGCCGCCGACGGGTTCTAACAGCGGAATCCACGAGCCGAGTGCCGCGGAGACGCTGTAGAGCGCCTCGGGGAACAGGAACCAGAGGATCGACCAGAGGACGGCGTTTGCGATCACCGCTGGCACGAAGTAGGCGCTCACCCGGTCGACGAGCCGCTGGACGTCGGGTTGGCGGGCCTGTGCTTCCTTGACCCGCTCGACGATCTGCTGGATCGCCGTCTCCTCGCCGACGTTGGTCGCCTCGACCAGCAAGACGCCGTTCTCGTTGATCGTCGAGCCGACGACCTCGTCGCCTTCGCGCTTTTCGACGGGCACCGACTCGCCGGTGACCATCGACTCGTCGACCGCGCTCTCGCCGTCGACGACGACGCCATCGGTTGGAATCTGCTCGCCCGGTCTGACTTTCATCACGTCACCCGGCTCGACCGACTCGAGCGGGACGACGATCTCGTCGCCGTCGCGGATAATGGTCGCCTCGTCGGCCTGCATCTCGAGCAGTTCCCGAAGCGCAGCGCTCGCTCGGGCCTTCGAACGGGCTTCGAGCCAGACGCCAAGGTAGATAAACCAGAGGATGAAGGCGACGGCCTCGAAGTAGAGACCGCCCGCGATCACGCCGAACAGGACCGCCGTGCTGTAGAGATAGCCCGCGCTGGTGCCGACGGCCACGAGTGTATCCATGTTTGCCTGCCGGTTGTTGACGAGTGCCGTGTACGCACCTTCGAGGAAGTGCCGGCCGAGCGTCGCCATCAGCGCCGTCGCGAAGATGAACTCGACCCAGTCGAACCATGCCGGTAAGAACATGCGGCCGTACAGCCATTCGGTCGTCATCTGGGCCATCACGAGGACGAACGGTGCCGCCAGGAGTCCGCCGATGACGACCCACTTGCGTTTCGTCCGGAGCTCGCGCTCGACGGCGCTCTCGCGCTCGTCGGTCAGCTCCGTGCCGTCCTCGTCGACGCGCCGATCGGGCTCGTAGCCAGCGTTCTCGATCGCGTCGTAGATCGTCGACAGCGACGTATCCTGCGGGTTGAACGAGACGGTTCCCTCCTCGGTCGCGTAGTTGACCGACGCCGAGAGCACGCCCGGCGTGGTTTCGAGTGCGTCCTCGGTCGTCTCGGCGCACGTCGAACACGACATGCCGGCGATTTCGATCGTCGTCCTCGTCCGATCCGGCTCGTAGCCCGC
Source organism: Natrialbaceae archaeon A-arb3/5 (assembly GCA_046614585.1). Lineage (GTDB taxonomy): Archaea > Halobacteriota > Halobacteria > Halobacteriales > Natrialbaceae > JBKKHI01. The sequence goes on from JBKKHI010000003.1 coordinate 88,179, forward strand.
GCTCTCGATCGCCGCGTAGATCTCGGCGAGCGAGGTCGTCTCGGGATCGTACTCGACGGTCCCCTCGTCCGTTGCGAAGTTGACGTCGACGGACTCGACACCATCGAGGTCGGCGACGGCGTCCTCGACGGTCCCCGAGCACGTCGCACAGGACATCCCCGAGATCGACAGGCTGGATTTCACGATGTGGTCACCTATTCGTTCCTAGGGGCTACTGTTTCAAGCCGTTTGTCCTTACGAGAATGGTGTTGAAAATCCCTACAGGCCACAGAAGAAAAACTAATTTTGGCACAATATTTTGGTTTCAAAACACCTGCTATGATGTCTCGTCGTCCAGCCGATTCCTGAGGAGATAGCTCACGACTCCGAGACTCACAAGCGTGCTGCCAACTCCGAATCCGGGCATTTCGAAGACGACTTCCCGATCTGATTCGTTCTCTCCGGATTCTTCGACGTCATCGTCCTCGTCATTGTTGTCCTCGTCTTGATCGTCGTCGCCATTGTCACCGTTCTCTCCGTTACTTCCGCCATTTTCGCTTTCTTCGCCGCCATTTTCGGGTTCACCGTTTTCACTCGAAAGCGAGCCAACCGTCGGTGTCGTTCGAATTGGACCCGGTAGTTCGGCCTCCCAGATTTCAGCTCCCGCTTCGGCGTCGATGGCGAACACAGATTCGATATCGGAGCCAACGTAGACGGTTCCATCGACGATGACCGGCGAGGATCGAACCAAACTCGAGGTCGAAAAGGTCCACTCCCCATCCCCGTCTGCAGCGGAGACGGCGTGTAGATCTCCGTTGTCCGAGCCGACGTACACCGTTCCGTTGATGGCGCTCACTGACGATCGGATCGAGTCGAGTGCCGAATACTCCCAGATCTCTTCGCCGTCGGTTTGGTCGATTGCATAGAGCATGTCGTCTGCGGAGCCGGCAAACACCCGACCGTCGTTGACTGCTGGTGACGACCGAACTCTACTATCAGTTTCAAATCGCCATCGTTCCGTTCCTCTGGGGGTAATTGCGTACACGTATCCATCGTCGGAGCCGATATAGATCGTCGTTGTCCCAACTGTTGGCGTTGTTCTAATCGGTGCATCCGCTTCGAAGGTCCACTCTTCGGAGCCGGTTTCGACGTCGATCGCGTAGAGCTTCGTATCATCCGAACCGACGTATACCGTTCCACTGGAGACCGTTGGTGACGAGCGAATGACGTCTCCCGTCTCGGCCGTCCACGTGATCTCCCCGTCTTCGGCATCGATCGCGTACAGGATACCGTCCTCGTCGCCAACGTAGACAGTTCCATCGACAACTGTCGGACGGGATCGGACTTCCTGTTCCGTCGAGACTGCCCACCGTTTTTCGCCCTCTCTCGCGTCGATCGCAAACACCGTCTCGGTAGACGAACTCCCTCCTGCATAGACTGTTCCGTCATCGAACGCCGTCAGTGGTGCTGCAACCCGGTTTCCGATTTCGAACGACCACTGTTCGGAACCATCCTCGGCATCGAGCGCTCTCACGTGGTTATCCTCCGTTCCGATGTATACCATCCGGCCATCTCCTTGCTCGCTCGCGCTACTCGATCCGATGCCCATCGTGGCTCCGAGTATCCCCACACCCACCGCCTTGATTGCCGTCCGCCGGTTACACCGCTGGATCATCGTTGATCTTATTAGGGTTTGATCCTAGTTTTGTAACTCGAGAATTTACATCATTCCTCATCGTCTTCCCCATTTTCGGTTCCAAATTCGATTTCCACACCCTCACTTATAATCCAATTATAATTTTCGTCGGTTGTGCCTTCCACTGATTCGCTACCCGTATTGCTTGATTCACTATCAGTACTGTCCGATAGAACAAAGGAACCTCCTTGAATAATGAGTTCACCACTGCCAGATTCGACATCAGATAGTGTCAACTCGAACGTATTATCCGTAACTCCCACCCTGTCGTCGCTACTAGCCGTATCGTTGCCGCTTGGTATATATGCGACTTGAGCGTAATCTTGGTTTGTTGTTCCGCTAACATGAATATTCTCGTTCGACGGCGTAACGGTGACACTTTCCTTGAATTCACCATTTTCAGTTAATTCCACTAATTCTTCGCCTTCAGCCGTAACATCTTCTATCATCGGATCTGCCTGCTCGTCGCCGAGTAACGCAAACGATCCAACGAACGAGGGGAGAACAGAACCGAAACCAGCGACTGCCAGTACGTTGACGATAAGTAGTAGTACAATTCCGAGCGCGAGTACGCCGCCGACGGCACTGACACCGAGCCTCGCGGGTCGACTCAATCCCGAAAGGAGTCCCGACTGACTGTCCTGTCCGAGTTCTTTCGGTGACGGTGACTCGAGGATCGAAACCTCTCGTTTGAGTCGGTTTCGAAGCTGTCGATCGCTTTTCGTGGTATGGCTTCTGAGTTCGTTGATGTCCTGCTTGATAGCAGACATCTTCTGTTGAACGAACTTGCCTTCCATCTGGCGACGACCCTCCTGTATCTTCCGCTCGGTATCTCCCACGGGTTCGAGCCCGCTGTAGTCTCCGATCTCGATCCCGAGATCGCACTGGTCGAGCTCCTCGATACCGGTGTTTTCGGCGATCGCGATTCGCTGGGCCGGTCGCTGACTATACTTCTCAAACAGTCCAAGGGCGTTTCCGGTCGTTGAGACGCCGAATCGAAGTCGCTGTCCCGAGTTCAAAAGCGTCGGGATCAGATCGTGATCGAAATCCGTCCCGGGGACCCGTCCATGTTGTTGATCCAGGGAAGTAAAGAGATCGACGTCGGCTGCATCTGTCTGAATCGTCATCCCGTACTCCCGCTCAACGCGGTCCCGGAGATCAGATTTGAACTGCTTGAACAGGTTTCTGCTTGCTCGCGTCTGATAGACGGCATAATACTGCTCCGCACGACCAGTGTTCGATTCTTGGGCGCGGAAGAAGACGATAAGTTTGGTCTGTGAACCAAACTCGGCGTACAGCTTCACCCCGCCGAAGAAGAAGTTCTTGATCAACTCCTTTGGCCGCTCTGTACCGTTTGCTTCGTATGATTTGCCTTGCGAATCGTAAATTGTTAGTTCTGTCATTAGTTGTCACCTCCCGAGTTCGTCCAGTAGCTGATCGAATCCGATGGTCATGACCGACCCGCTTTCGTCGCGCATCGGTACCCGATCGCCATCCTCGTTGACTCGCGTCTGGTAGTACACTGGATGGATTTCGGCACCGGGAGTCTGTCGAATGAGCGAGTCGACCTGTTCACTTTGACGGAGTTCCTGTCCAACAAACTCCTTAAACTCGTCGTAGGCGAGGTGGGCCTCGATTCCTCGTTCCTCTCGGAACCGATCGGCGAGGATGTCTGCCTTTGTCGCCACCACGAACACGCCCGTGTTGTCGACCGACTGCAGGAGACTGAAATACTCCGAAATGTCGAGCTTCTCGCCGCTGGTGTATCGTTCGAGATCGAGCAACAGGATCAGCCTATCGGCCTGCTCGACGCCTTGAGAGAGGCGCAACAGGGTGTTGTCCGTATCTTCTTCGCTGACTGCGCCCGCGAGGACATCGGGCAAGCGACTCAAGTACTCCCCTGCGTAATCGATGCTCGAGACTTTCACGTTCTTCGGAAACGTCGAACCATGGACGTACTGGAACTCGAGGTCCTTGATCTCGCCCTGGCCGGTTGCATCGACGAGCCAGCCGGAGTCGCGCTGATCCAGGTTCTCGACCATCTCCATCAGGTCCTGGCTGGGTTGGAGCGGCGTATTATTCGTTGCTTCGTCGTTTGGATTGCGGTTCAGGGCTGCGAGGTACGCGCCGATCAAGAACAAGCTCTTCCCGGACGCCCGTGGCCCGAGTACGAAGAAGTCCTCCTCCGAGTCGTACTGAATGAATCGGCGCATCGTGATGATGAAGATACTGCCGAGGACGACATTTCGAATCAATCCGTCGCTTTCGACGGTCAGATTCGGGTTTTCGATCGCAAAGACCGCCAGTCCGTCTGCGGAAACCTCGACGAACTCCGGATACACGACGTGGTACTCGAAAATAGAGCCGATAACGAGCAACACGACCATCAGATAGAGCCCAAAGGCAGCCCGTCGAAACTCGAGTGCCTCGGCAGTTTGAGTGCGGAGCAGTTCCCGACCACCACCGCCGACAAACCCAAGGACGGCACCGATAGCGAGCCAGCCGAGATTCGTCGTATCAGTAAATTCAATGTTCGGAATGAAAAGCCCCATCGATTGGAGCCCGAGCATCGCAATCGCAAGACCGATCCAGAGGAGGTATCCTTGCCACCGTTTTTTCGGGTCGATCGTCATCAACACGAGCAGTCCCAGGAATATCCCGAGGAAAAAGACGCTTACACCTTCTAGGTCGATGACATCGACGAGAAGATGGAGATCAATTATCGCTCTCGAGATGTTCCCGTCTTCGTACGCGGAGCCGAACAGGGTCGCAAGTGCTGGCGTAAGAACGAGTATCACGCCGAAATAACTGGCCAGCGTCACCTTCTCCCGGTGACGGTTGATTGCGTCGACAGCGTCGCCGATCATTCCGTCTCACCGCTGTACTCGTAGGACTGTCTCGCCTCGTCGGCGGACTGTTCGCCAGTATCGAGTACAGACTCGGCTTCCGTGGCGGCTGAATCACTTATCGAAACGGTTTCGACATACTGGTCGAGCAGGCCCTCAACGATGTCGGGCTCATCCTGGAGATAGAAGCCGACGTCGGACTCGTCCTCCATGTTCAGCGTCTCCGCTCGTCGAACGTAGTGCCCGTCCTCGAGTCCGTAGTTGTGGTGGATGAGAATATCGTCGTCGAGTTCGGTCTCGCGTTTCTGATAGCCGGTTCGGTAGCCGTCGGCCTGGACCATCTTCCGAAGGTTGTCCAGGAAGATGCCATCGATGAACGCACTCAGACCGATATCCCAACTGTCGCCGATGTCGTGTTGCCAGCTTGTGTACGGATTTTCGACACGGTTCCCGCTTGCACCGAGGTCGAAAGCGTTGTTGAACCGATTTTCGAAGTCGATCGCATCGGGTTCGATCTGGTCGATCGCCTGACTCAGAACGCCCACGCGTATCTTGATGTCGTTGTACCGCTGTCGATCCTTACTGAACCGGCGCTTCTTGATGCCGGAGTACTGTTCGTTAAAAACGTTCTCAACCAAATCCTCAAGCGCACCGTAGAGTCGCTGGTTTTCCTCACGGCTCGTGAACAGGTCACTGTCGCCGATTCCCTCGTCACCGGTGACTCGAAAGACATCGTTCGGTTTGATGTTTTTCACATAGGCGGAGTCGTCGCGTTCGGTCGACACAGAACGGCTCGAATCCGTTTCGTACTCACTTTGTTTCCGGTTGAACTCGGCCAGTCGACTCGAGTACGTTTCGCGCCGCTGGTTCAGATCCTCGAAGAGATCAACTGTCGCTTCGTAAATTTCGTGGTCGTCCTCGAGCTGTTCGAGTTCGGCTTCGATTTCGTCCTTTCGATCCTGCACCTCGTCGGTTCCCTCTATTTCAGCCTCGAACGCTCGCTGTGCAATCTCGCGGAGTCGATCGAGTTCGGGGCCGTGTTCGAGTTCAGACTGGAAATCGCGCCGGTGATCGTCCGAAAATTCGTCGAGACGCTGCCGAAGCTCGGCGAGGATGTCGTCCTCCAGTTCTCGCTGTCGATCTTCGAGATCCGCAATCACCGATTGGCCGTCGTACTCGACGTCTGCTGTAAACGTTCCACCCGGCGGACCGACGTTGAACACGCCATGCTCGTCGATCTTGTTCTTCTGGACGCGGAAGTTCCGGTGTGCCTCCTCTTTTGCCTGTTCGGTCTTGCCCGACCACGGCGTGAATTTCTCGATCGTTCCCTCTTCCATATTCATCGTCAGGAACGCCTTTCGCGACTCTTTGAGGGCTGTCATCGAGACCTCGACTGCGTTTCTCCCGTCGTGGAAGGATAGTCCCACCTGGTCGAGTTCGCGTTCGAGTTTATCGAGATGCTGGCTGATCTCCTGTCCGGCGACGCGGTCAACCTCGTCTTCGGTCTGAGAGTTGACAATTTCCGAGCGATACTGTTCCAGTGCGCGGGAAAGCGACGATAGCTCGTTTTGTGTCTGATCGGCGTCGATCTCTTGGAACTGTTCGATCGCGGATCTGGCGTCGCGAACCCAGTTTTGGACCTCGCTGTTGATCTTATCCGCTTGCTCTTCCTGAAGCGTCTCGAGTTCCTCGACAGTTTCTTCGAGGTCGTTTTCCAATCGATCGCGCTGTTCGCCGATATCCTCAAGCTGGGTTTCGAGTCGATTGAGTTTCACACCGGGATTACCGCTCCCGTCGTCGCTCCCGACGAGATACTCGATGGCGTCTCTGACGCGGTTGTCGTCGATCGACTGCTTCTGGATAAGCAGCCGGTTTCGCTGGACGATCGCCTGCAGATCCGCCTCGATGACCTCTGCGAGGTGCTCGTCAATCGTGTCGACGAACCGACCAGCCTCCTTTCCAGTCGTGTCGACGGCACGGAGTGACCCCGAAATGATATCGATCTGGTCGGCAACTTCCTCGCTTTCGGTCTCGGCATCTGCGATAATATCGGAGAAGATCGAGACCGACTCGTACTCGAGTTCGTTGAATAACTCGAACTCAAGCAGTGATTGGACGTCGTCGAGTCGACTGCTCAGATCGGCTCGATCGAGATCACGGAGCCCATCCCCGCTCGGACCGCCGTAGTGATCGTCGAGGAAGCGTTCGATCTTCGTGTAGATCTCTCGTTCGGCCTGAACGGCCTCCTGCTTGCAGTTCAAGATCTCACGGAGTGCGGTCCGTCCTTCGTTTATCGCCTCGACGTTGTAGCGCAGGATCTGCGGGACACCGATCGTGAACGGTGCATAATCCGGCGAGTCCGCAAACGGATCCTCGGTCCCGACCGTGTTGTAGTACGCCGCCATCATGTACACAATCGCCTCGTCGAACTCCTGAAGCAGCTGGCTGTTCTGGATCTTGTTTCCGCCCTTACCGTCGAATCCAGTCGGGTCAATTGGAAGGAGGATCCGATCTTTGAACGCCGGCTCGCCGATCAGGTTGAGATACTCGAGTTCAGAGAGGGCAGCGTAGGCGTTTGCGTTCTCACGAATTCCTTCGGTATGATTCGGGAGAACGCCGAACAGGGTTATCTCTGCTGTGCGCTGTTTCTGCTGGAGATGTCGGGCGAGGTCAATGATGATCCCGGATCCGGTTCCACCTCCCAGTCCTGAGAGGACCGCAACCTTTCCTTTGTCGGGTAGGTCGATATACGTCGAGAGTTCGTCGTCTTCGGCGTACGCCTTGTAGTACATCGCCTTCCCCAGCCCGCGTTTTCGGACAACACCGGTGGCGAAGTCTAGGTTTTCGTTAATGTGTTGTTCTTCGACCCACCAATCGTCCTCGTCCATCCCGTTACCGGCTGCAATCCGTGGAATCGCGTTTTCGCCGATGAGATCGTTTTGATCGTTTAATTGGATATTACGCGTTATTAACTTGTACTCGACATCGATGTCACCAGGTCGGCCGGTTCCTGTCTCGCGAAGTTCCGACTTGATCGATGCAACGTTCTCTCGTATCTCTGAAATACGCTGTCGATCTTCGTTTTCTTCTTCACCTGCAGTGTCGATTATCGTAACGGTAATCGACTGCGGATTCGGACGAGGCTCGAGGATTTCCCGAAGCACCCATTCCGATTCCAATAGCTCGAAGGCGATCTGTTTCCCCGCTCCCCCAACCGAGAAAATTCTATCTGGTAAATTCATCTCTCCAGTAGTTTTCATGTGAACACTATTTGGATGTCACTTATACTTTATCGCCAAAATATCGGCCGCTGTTTTATTCTGTTACATGGTGGAGTAAAAACATAATGTAGTGGTTGGAATTCATGAAAAAGTGACCGAATGCAACTCCAAACCTCGATTCACCACTCTATCTAGCAGTTTTTCGTTATAATAGGCCGTCTTCTTTCGCCAGTAACAGCGCCGACAGCGTCGAGTCGTTGGCCGGTTGTTCGCGAGCCCGCTCGATGGCCCGCTCTACGGGAACCGTCATCACCTCGAGGAACTCGTTCGACTCGAGTTCGCGCTCGCCGAGTTCGAGTCCTTCGGCATAAACGACTCCCCGGTCGTGTCGGAGGACACCGGTCGCGACGGCGTACTCCTGGAGGAGCGCGGTGCTCGACGGCCGGAAGCCGGTTTCCTCCTCGAGTTCGCGGGCGGCCGCGGTCGTGTAGGACTCGCCGTCCTCGACGATCCCGGCGGGGAGTTCGAGGTGGGTTTCCCGGATCGCGGGCCGATACTGCTCGACGAAGAGCAGGTGATCACCGTCGGCTTTGCCGACCGCTTCGGTAGTTTCGTCAGTCGCATCGGCATCCTCGCTCGCGGCGGACTTGTCGAGGGACGCGATCACCGTGCCGTCGATCCGCGCAACCACGACGACTGCCGGCGGCAGGTCGGCCCAGTAGTAGCGTTTCTCGGTGCCATCCGGCTGCCCGACCAGATCGTAGCCGCCGTCGTACCAGTTCGTTTCGTACTCGGTCACTTCCTCGCGAAGGTCCCACTCGTCGGGTGTCATGGTTGTCGACGATACGGCTGTGAACGGATAAGGCGTGGCGGTTTCACGACCCGACTCTCCTCGAATCCACCGACGAACGTGTTTTCGTCCGATAGTGATGGTGGACAATCTCCTAAATTATTCTTCGTCTATGAGTATTTATTACGGGAGTATGCCGCTCTTGGATAAATATATGGGTTTTTCACGACGAACACTCTCCGATGTTCATTTATGTATGTTTGGCAAATGAGAGGACTGACGGACCGGGTGCTGTGACGCGAGTACGGACGTCGGGACGATGACCGGCTCGATCGAACTCGTCGCCGCGGTGTTGCCGCTCGTCGTCGTGGCCGTGTTGCTGGTCGGCTTGCTGTGGCCGGCCGCGAGGTCGATGCCGGCCGCGTGGCTCGTGGCCGCGGTCGTCGGCTACACGGTCTGGGACATGCCGGTCGCGTGGATCGCTGCGGCGAGCGTAAGCGGGTTCATGACCGCGGTCGAGATCCTCTGGATCGTCTTCGGGGCGCTCGTACTTCTGTACACGCTGATGGCTCGGGTGCGGTCGATCGGATCAACGCCGGATTCGCCTCGATCAGCGAGGACCGGCGCGTTCAGGTCGTCCTGCTGGCGTTCTTCCTCGCGACGTTCATCGAGGGCGTGGCCGGCTTCGGAACGCCGGCTGCGGTCGTCGCGCCGCTGTTGCTCGCGCTCGGCTTTCCGGCGCTCGCTGCGGTCGTCGCGGCGCTCGTCGGTCACGCGATCGCGACGCCGTTCGGCGCGGTGGGGACGCCGGTCATCGTCGGCTTCGAAGCCCCGCTCGAGAGCAACGAGGGGTCGATCGTCACCGAGGGACTGTCCGTCGCGGCGTACGCCGCCTCCTCGGGCGGGTGGACGGCGCTGTTTAACGGTATCGCCGGCGTGTTGATGCCGGTGTTTGCCGTCGGAATGGTCGTCTACTTCTTCGGCGATACCGAGGATCGGTCGCTCGCGCCGCTGTGGGACGTCCTCCCGTTCTGTCTCTTCTCGGGGGTGGCCTTTGCCGTCCCGTACTGGGCGGCTGCGTGGTTCGTCGGGCCCGAGTTCCCGTCGATCATCGGTGCGATGGTCGGCGGCGCGGTCGTCGTCACCGCGCTCAAGACGGGGTACTTCGACCCGGCGGAACCCTGGACGTTCCCGCCGCGCGAGCAGTGGCCCGATCACTGGGTCGGAAGTATCGAACCGGGGAGCAGCGAGCAGGAGACGAAATCGAGCGCGGAAGCGGAATCGATGTCGCTGCTCCGTGCGTGGTCGCCGTATCTGCTCCTCGTCGTGTTACTGATCGGCACTCGCGTCATCGAGCCACTCGCGGCATACCTCCAAGCGGGTCCAGGCATGGTGATCGAGTGGTCGGCGATCTTCGGCACCGAAATCGGGCAGGTGATCGAGTGGGCGTACGTTCCGGGAACCTGGCTCGTCGTCAGCGCACTGATCGCTATCCCGCTGTTCCGGATGAACGCCGACGAGGTCGTCGGCGCGTGGCGCGAGGCGGCCGGCAAGATAGTCTCGCCGCTGATCGCGCTCGTCTTCGTCATCGCGATGGTCGAGATCATGCTCGAGTCCGCCGCCCATCCAGGCGCACCCGACGGGAGCATGATCGTCGTCCTCGCGGAGGGAACGGCGGCGCTGATCGGGCCGGCGTACCCGATCTTCGCACCCGCCGTCGGCGCGCTCGGTACGTTCATCGCGGGATCGATCACCGTCAGTAACATCACGTTCAGCGCGTTCCAGTTCGAGGTCGCCCAGAGCCTCGGCCTGCCGACGCAGTTGCACCTCGGCGCGCAAGCCGTCGGTGCTGCGATCGGAAACGTCATCGCGATCCACAACGTCATCGCCGCGCTCGCGACGGTTGGTCTCGTCGGGAAGACTGGACACGTCGTTCGGCTCAACCTCGTCCCTGTCGCCTACTATCTGACTGTCGGCGGACTTCTGACGACGATTTCCGTCTACGTCCTCTTCCCGACGGTGTTCTGAGAGAGATTCGACATCGGTACACCAATCTCGCTGACGCCTTCGAAGAAATCGATCGCTTATACGCGGTCGCGATACAGCCGACCGAACGCCTGGCGGCGCAACGTCGCGACGGCCGCCTCCTCCTCGTTCTGGAACGTCGCGGCGACCGCCTCGCCCTCGGGTCCGGCATGCCAGACGACGTTGTCGACGTTCTCGTGGCCGACCGCCGTCACCTCGCCTTCGTAGGACTCACACCACTCGTCGTACTCCTCGCGAGTCCCGACCGTGACCGCGAGCAGGCTCGCGAACAGCGCGTCTCGCGCCGTTTCGACGACCTCGCCGGTCACCCGGTCGTCGTACTCCTCGCGGCCGAACTCCATGGCCTTCGCGACCTCGCGGACGACCGTCTGTGCCGCAGGACCGACGGAGTCGTACGTTTCACGCGCCGCCTCGATCGACTCGAAGTCGAACGTCCCCACCGTGTGCATACGCCACCGATCGGCCGGCGAGTAGTTACGCGTTTTCGTTCGGCTGCTCGTTCGACTGCGCCTCGCCGTCGGCGGGCGATGGTTCGGCTCCCTCGCTCGATCCGTCGTCGGCTGCCGGCTCGGTTCCACCGCTCGACTCGTCGGGCGCTTGCATCTGGCGAGTCATCTCCTGTGCTTCCTCGAGCACGGCCGCGACGTCGCCGGTCAGTTCACCGCGACCGGGGCGACGAGTCTGTGCCGCGAGTTCGTCCTCGAACCCAGGCGGTCGACCGGGCTCGTGGCCGTGGCTCGTCCCCTCGAATTCGGGCGTCTCGATCTCGCTCGCGTGCTCGCTGACGATCGCCCCCAGTTCCTCCGGGCTGCAGTCGACCCAGTCGGGGGCGTGGTCTGCGAGCCACTCGCGGTGGTCCGTCCGGCCGAGCGACGCGGTCACCGCGAGGTGGTTCGCGAGGTGGACCGCGTCGGCCTGCTCGGCGTCACAGACCGGACACGAATATCCCATACTCGCCCGTACCATCGCCAGCAGTAAAACGCCCGGGTCTCGGATCGCGGTCCTACCGGAAATGACGGACAGCAGACCGTCTCATACGGATTGTTGTAGCGTTTTACCGGTGATCACCCGGACGGGGTCGGTGATCACCGGTAAAGAACTACAACGGTCCGTATCAGTACTCGACGTAGTCGAGCTTTCGGATCATCACGATCGCGTCCTCGCCGTCGCCGTAGTACCCCGAGACCAGCCGGAGCGAGTCGAAGCCGAACTCGCCATAGAGGCGTTTGGCCCCCTCGTTCGAGCGGCGGACTTCGAGCTTGACCGTTTCGGCACCCCGAGCCGCGAGCACGGCGAGCGTTCGAGACAACAGTGCAGAGCCGATGCCGATGCCTCGTCGGTCAGGGTGGACGGCGATGTCCTTGATGTGGCCGAGCTGACGACCGAAGTTTTGGGTGATGTCGGCGACGACGTAGCCGGCGACCTCGCCGTCGCGCTCGGCAACCAGAAAGCCGGGATCGCCGAGGAATCGCTCGAACGCGTTGTACGGCCAGGGCTGGGAAAACGACCTGTTCTCGATGCGAACGACCGCGAGCAGATCGACGCGTTCCGCGGGCCGGATCGAGACGCCCGCGTCGTTCCCTGCCGAAGCCGGTATCGTCACGCTCGGCCAGTTGGACGCCCAGTGATAAAAGCGGTACCGTTGACCGGAAATAGTTGCGCTCGGCCGATCGAACCGCCGATCGTCACTCTCGATCGGAAATTGTTAGTCGCTGGTCTCTCCCAGTAGCTGTATGGTCGTTCCAGAGGGGTTTGTACTCCCGCCGTGGTATCTTCTCATTCCGCTTTTGGTGGTGTTGAGTGGCGTTGTTGGACTGCTGTGGACGCTGGAGCCACCGGTGACCGACCGGACCGTACTCGCGTTTGCCTCGTGGATGCTGGTCGGCTCGATCTTGCACGTCTTGCACCGTCTGGACGCCTATCCGGACGCGGTCGCGACGCTGTTCGCGACGCCCGGCGTCTACCTGGTGACGGCGCTCGTCGCCGGGCTCGTCTGGGTCGTCGGCATCTTTCTTCACGCCGGCGGACTCCAGGCGACGACTGATCGTCTCCTCGGCCTCGTCGGCACGATCCTGTTTTTCGCGCTGCTCATCGCGCTGCTCATGCTGAGCTGGGGACAGGAGACGTTCGAACCGTTCTGGCCTGTCGTTGCAATCGTCGTCTCCGGCGTCATCACCGCGCTGGCCTGGCTCGCGCTCAGTCTCTGGTTTACCGACGTCGCAGCCACGACGAGCACCACCGGCGCGCTCGTCGTCTTCGGCCACGCGCTGGATGGCGTCTCGACCGCGATCGGCTACGACATCCTCGGCGCTGGCGAAGAGGTCCCGGTCTCGCGGATGATCCTCGAAGCCGGCGAATCGCTCCCGATCGCCGACTCCGTCGGCGGCGGCTGGCTGTTCATCCTGGTGAAGGTGTCGCTCGCGCTGGTCGTCCTCGGTCTGTTCAAAGAGTACGTCGAGGCCCAGCCGAGTCAGGCGCGAGTCGTTCTCGCGTTCGTGGCCGCTGTCGGTCTCGGACCGGGCGTTCACAACGTCTTGTTGTTCCTCGTTATGTGACCGCTCGCTACGAGGAACCCCCGATTTCCGTACCCTTTTCTCGTCGGCTCTCGTCGATCCGGACACCGAATGGTCAGGGTGCTCACCGCCGGTCACGTCAACTGGGACGTGACGCTCCACGTCGATCGACTGCCCCGTCCCGACGACGAGTCCGCGATCCGATCACAGCGCCAGTCCGGCGGCGGCAGCGCGGGAAACGCCGCCGCGGCGCTCGCCGGCCTCGGCGTTGAAACGGGGTTGATCGGCAGCGTCGGCGACGACGACCACGGACTGCTCGCCCGCCGCGAGCTCGAATCGGCGGGCGTCTCGGTCTCGGGACTGCGAGTCGTCGAAGACGCGAACACGGCCGTCAAGTACCTCCTCGTCGATGACGACGGCGAGGTTGCCGTCCTCGGGAACGACGGTGTCAACGAGGCGGTCGGTCCCGCGGATATCGAGACCGACCGCATCCGATCGGCCGAACACGTCCACCTCACGAGCCAGCGACCCGAGACGGCCGCTGCGATCGCGAGGACGGCGCGCGACAGCGAGGCCACCGTTAGTTTCGATCCCGGCCGCAGGCTCGGCGACCGTGAGTACGGCGAGGCGCTCGCGCTCGTCGATCTCGTCTTCGCGAACGATCGCGAGAGCGCGGCGCTGCTCGAGGACGAGTACACCGGCTCCGATTTCGACGATCGAATCGTCGTCGTCAAACACGGCGCGGACGGAGCCGAGGTCTACACGCCGGAGGGATCGTCCGTCCATCCGGGGTTTTCCGTCGACTCGGTCGACACGACAGGAGCCGGCGACGCGTTCGCTGCCGGGTTCATCGCGATGCTGCTCGAGGGCGGTGACGTCGAGCGGGCACTCGAGTATGCAAACGCCTGCGGTGCGCTCACTGCGAGCGAAACCGGTCCCCGGAGCGCGCCGACGGCCGACGCGGTCGAGCGTTTTCTCGGAGCGACGTTCTGATCGAGCACGGTATCGGACTCGACGATATGGTGCGTTTTCGCCGGCGGGTGTGCTTCCAGCAGCGGTCGATCTCTTGTCGCTTCGCTCGATTCGCAGATCCGTTATACTCCCAACAAGGATGTACGTTTCCGGCCTCCTCAGCAGTCGACATCGTCGCGTTTGTCCCGGAGCACTGTACGTGTCCATCGGTGGTATCGGTCGAAGTACGGGAGCAACACGATACAGAGGAGTATTCCGGCGATCCACGAAAACGGATCGTCGGTTCGGTCTGTTGCGATCTGGGATATCGATACGATGTCTCCAATGGCCGTGATCGGAACTCCCAGGAGAAGTCCGAACACGACGTGAGCGAGCGTACTCACCGCGACGACCGTGACGATTACGAAGCCGAAAAGGACGGCCAGACCACCCGCTGTGAGCGTCACGTGAGCGAGCCGAGACGTTACTGAGTTGCTCACGACCATCGTCTGTGTTCGTGACGAGTCGTCTCGAAACTACTTCTACATCACTGTCGGTGACCGCGAGTACGATAGTGGAAAAAGCTCGTTACGACGTTTCCGGTTCGAGCGCCTGAACGCTTATCGAGATAAAGTAGACGAGCATAAACAAAAAGAACCCAACGGTAAGCGGGATAATTCGTCGATCGATGACGGCAAGACCCAGCACCGTCGCCGCGGCGATTGCGCCGACGTAGACCAGAATAATGAACACGCCAATTGCGTAGTAGAATCGAAGGTCGGACTCGAAATAGTCGCGAAACCCCATATGTATCCTCGGCGAGCAGCGTCGAAAAGACTACTGATTCCGTATCAGTAGCCGGTGGCAGAGCCGTATCCGAATCCGCTCCGAACTGTGAGCGTTTTACGGGGTCGAGTGAGGTCTCGTACAGTCACGTTCGCGCGTTTCGCTCACTCGGCTCGCGTCACGTCCGCACCGATGGACTCGAGTTCTGCGAAGAAACCGGGGAAGGAGACGTCGACGTGGTCGGTTCCGGCGACCGTCGTCTCGCCGTCGGCGACGAGGCCGGCCAGCGCGAGCGCCATGATGATCCGGTGGTCCGCACGGCCGTCGACGGTCGCGCCGGAAAGCTGCGAGTCGCTGCCGTGGATCGTCAGCGAGTCTCGTTCTTCGGTCGACTCGACGCCCAGTTTGCCGAGTTCTTCGGCCATCGCACTCACGCGGTCGGTTTCCTTGTAACGGACGTGCTCGGCGTTCGTGATGTGGGTGTCGCCCTCGGCGACCGCTCCGAGCGTCGCGATCGTCGGCAGCAGGTCGGGCGTGTCCTCGACTGAGACCTCGATGCCCGACAGCGAGTCCGCCGTGACGTCGATCGTCCCCGCCTCGCGGTCCCACTCGACGTCCGCGCCCATTCGCTCGACGATCTCGACGATCGCGGTGTCGCCCTGCGCACTGGGGTTTGCGCCCTCGATTCGAAGCCCGTCCTCGCTCGCGATTGCACCTGCCGCAAGCGGGTAGGAGATCGAGGAGAAGTCGCCGGGAACCGCGTACTCGCCGCCTGCAGGCTCATACGTCTGTCCGCCGGGGACGGCGAACCCGTCGTCCGTTCGGCGCGTCTCGACGCCGAAATCTGCGAGGAGTTCAGTGGTGATGTCGACGTAGGGAGCGGACTTGAGTTCCGTCTCGAGGTCGATCTCGATTCCCTCGTCGGTCACCGCACCGGCCATCAACAGGGCCGTGATGTACTGCGAGGAGACGTCCCCCGGGATCGAGACGTCACCGCCCGAAATCGGCCCGGTGACAACTAGCGGAGCCTGGCCATTGCTTCGAGTGCTCTCGGCCTCGCCGCCGAGGTCGGCGATCGCCTCGATCAGCGGTCCCTGCGGCCGCGAGCGAAGCGATTCGTCGCCCGTCAGCACGGACGTTCCATCAGCAAGCGCCGCTGCTGCGGTGACCAGCCGCATCGTCGTTCCGCTGTTGTCACAGTCGATGACGTCCGCCGGGACGTCGGGCCTGCCGCCGAAGCCGTCGATTTCGAGGGTGCCGTCCTCGTTCCGATCGACGGTGCCGCCGAACAGTTCAACGGCCCGGGCGGTCGCTCGCGTGTCCGCACTCCAGAGTGCGTCGCGAACGGTTGCCGACTCGGCGTAACCCGACGCGAGGATCGCTCGGTGGGTGTAGCTTTTCGACGGCGGTGCTCGCGTCGTTCCCGCGATGCTCGACGGCGAGATCGTGACGTTCATGGTCGGTCTGTAGGAGGGCGTCCCTATACCGATACCGATCCCGCGAAATTGCTCGACTCGGTCGGTCGGCTACGACGACGAGTCGACCACCGTCTCGATCGCAGCGACGAGGTCGTCGGTGATCGACTCGCCCGTCGTCGACCAGTACGCCGCGAGTTCGCGGAACGTCTCGACCGGGACCGAACACTCGGCCGCCGTCGGTCGGCCGCCGCCGCCGAACTCGGCCGCGATCTCGTCGCACTTCGCGATCGTCTCGCGGTCGGAGTGGCTGTAGATTCCCATGTTGGCGTCCGTGCCGAGCACGACGGCGAGGTCGTTGTCGTGCTCGTTGAGCAACGCGGA
The DNA here is from genome assembly GCA_046614585.1 of Natrialbaceae archaeon A-arb3/5. GTDB lineage: Archaea > Halobacteriota > Halobacteria > Halobacteriales > Natrialbaceae > JBKKHI01. Next base: position 104,806 of record JBKKHI010000003.1, read on the forward strand.
GCCGATCCGCTTCCGGCGATCGGCGCGCGTGTACGCGATCGCGACATCGTAGTCACCGACGATCGTCTCGTCGGCGGCGTCGACCGCGTCGGCTTCGAGGTGTCGCTCGTGTTCGAGCTGTGCGTCGACTTCTTCGTTGATCTTGGGCGGGAAATCGACGCCGTGGATGCGGACGGTCCGAATGAACAATGCAGTATCGGCCATCGTCTGGAAGGCGGCCAGCCGATCCGAGCGGGCATCGTCGTGTCGCTCCAGGGTGAGATCCGCGGCGAGGTCGGCGATTTCGCGCAGGTTCTCGTCGTACTCGTGTTCTCGCTCGCGCTCGATGAGCGACGCCGCACACTCGTCGGAATCGAGCACGAGGTCGACACCGTTCGCTTCGAAGGCGTCGACGACCTCGTCGTCCCACCGGGCGGTGTCGTACCAGGTTACAGCACAGTCACACGCCCGGGTCAGGTACTCGAGGTGGCCGGCGTGCTCGTCCGACTCGAGCGTGATTCCGGCGACGTAGATCGGCGTATCCTTGATTCCCGTCGCGTGGAGGTCTTCGAGCGCGTACGTAAAGTTGTAGGCACCGTCGGGATTCAGCGGGAGTATCACCGTATCCGCGCCGATATCGTCGACGAGCAAGGCGGCGCTGCTGTAGCCGTCCGTGTCGTCGCGTGTGAGAATAACCGAGCCAGGCTCGGACTCCAGTTCGTCTCGGAACCAGGACCGGGTCTGCTCGTGGGCGAGCGAGTTCGGCACGAGGTGTTCTGGCTGTGGCGTGATCGGGAACTCGTCACCGCCAAGCGTTTCCGCCGAGAGGAGTGCATCGTCGATCATCACCTCACCGGTTGGGGAGTCACCATGTCATAACCTTCGGAATCGCCTTCGGACTCGTCGGCAATCGCAGACGGAAGGTCGTACGCGCCTCCGTGGCGCACGCGAAGGCAGAAGGCCGTAAACGCTTCCTCACTCCACGCAAATTTCGCCGTATGTACGATGCAGTCTTCGTCCCGACGGACGGATCGGACAAAGCAGACGCCGCGCTCCCGCACGCGATCGACCTCGCGAAGCGACACGACGCGACGTTGCACACGCAGTACGTCGTCGAGTCCTCGCCGGCGTTTGCGGGGACGCTCGACGACGAGACTGAAGACGCGATCTACGGCTCGCTCGTCGATGCCGGTCGCGAGGCCGTCAACGAGATTGCCGACCGTGCCGAGCAGTCGGCTCTCGACGCCGTCGAGACGAGCGTCGAGCGCGGTATCCCGCACGAAGAGATCCTCGCGTACGTCGACCGCCACGACGTCGACATCGTGGTGATGGCGACCGCCGGCCGAACCGGCTCGTCCCGAGAGTTGATCGGGAGCGTCGCCGAACGAGTGGTCCGATCGGCCCCAGTTCCGGTGGTAACGGTGCGCGACGACGAGGCGTGATACGGGCGCCAGCCCGTACGAAAGCCCTCGCGGCGTGACCGACGAGCGTCGTACCTGTCGCTCAGCGAGGAATATATGTAGCCGCCCGACGCACGTCGGAGCATGAACGACGATGCCGACCTCTCCTCGCTCCGAACGTTTCTCGACTCGGCGGGCCTCGACGGCTACTGCATCGATGCCGCTGGCGACGACTCGGACCAGCGGTACGTCTCGGGCTTTACCGCGCCGGATCCGTACCAGACGCTCGTTACGGCAGACGGCGTCCACCTGCTCGTTTCAGGACTCGAGTACGGCCGTGCGACGACGGAGGCGGCGGCCGATTCGGTCTCGCGTCGCGCAGAGTACGACTACCAGCAACGAGTCGCCGAGAACGGTCCCTACGAGGGGACGATCGACACCGTCGCGGCGTTTCTCGCCGACTACGGCGTCGAGTCGATCGCCGTCCCTCGAGATTTCCCGACTGGAACTGCGGACGGCCTCCGCGAGCGCGGACTCGCGGTGACGGTCGAGTCCGACGGGATCGTCGAGGGGATTCGGGCGACGAAAACCGAGTGGGAGATCGAGCAGATTCGAGCGACCCAGCGGGCGAATCAGGCCGCGATGGCGACCGCCGAGGAACTGATCGCGAACGCGACCGTCGCGGATGGCGTGGACGGACGGTCCGCAGACCGCTCGGGCGGCGTCCTTCTCCACGAGGGCGAACCGCTGACGAGCGAGCGGGTCAAAGAAGAGATCGAGGTAACGCTGCTCCGGAACGGCTGCGGGTTAGACGAGACCATCGTCGCCTGCGGTGCCGACGGGGCCGATCCCCACGACCGCGGCAGCGGGCCGCTCCGTGCTGACGAGTTGATCGTGATCGACATCTTCCCGAGGGACAAGGAGACGGGCTACTTCGGTGACATGACTCGGACGTTCGCCCGCGGCGACCCCGGCGAGGAGGCCAGGCGGCGGTACGAGGTTACCGAACGGGCCTACGAGGCGGCCCTCGATGCAGTCGAGGCCGGCGTCACCGGTGCGGACGTCCACGGCGTGGCCTGTGACGTGATCGAAAACGCAGGCTACGAAACGCTACGCAGCGATCCGCACACGGATACGGGCTTCATCCATGGGACGGGTCACGGCGTCGGGCTCGATATCCACGAGGCGCCGAGCGTCTCGCCCAGCGGCGGCGAGCTCGAGCCGGGACACGTCATCTCGATCGAACCGGGAATCTACGATCCGGCCGTCGGCGGCGTCCGCATCGAGGACCTCGTGGTCGTCACCGAGGACGGCTACGAGAACCTGACCGACTACCGCGTCGACCTCGAGCCGAACGCTCGCTGAGCGGAATAGGGGACACAATTCGAGCGATTCGAAAACGTGTGAGCGGAACCGTACGCTGTCGTGTGGTTCGATACTCGGCTGACGAACACGAACCGACAATTTTCCTCTCTTCTGGTAATTTCTACGCGAGCGAGTCCTTAAGGCGGTCCGACGCGTGTATCAATGTGTGATACAGAACCCCACCCGTCAGCGCGAGCCCAAATCTGAGCCGGAACAACACGCGCAGGAGTCGGAGGGGGGACGGGTGTGTACGGAGTGTGACTCCGACCGCCTCGTCGAAAGCGAGGACCGGGGGGAACTCGTCTGTGACGACTGTGGACTGGTCATCGACGGACCGAACATCGACCGCGGCCCGGAGTGGCGGGCGTTCAATCACGCCGAGCGCCAGAACAAGTCCCGCGTCGGTGCGCCGACGACCCAGACGATGCACGACAAGGGACTCACCACGCAGATCGACTGGAAGAACAAAGACGCCTACGGCCGCTCGCTGTCCGCCGACAAGCGCAGTCAGATGCGCCGGCTCCGAAAGTGGCAAGAGCGAATTCGGACGAAAGACGCCGGCGAGCGAAACCTCCAGTTCGCCCTCAGCGAGATCGATCGGATGGCGAGTGCGCTCGGCGTTCCGCGCTCGGTCCGCGAGATCGCAAGCGTCATCTATCGACGCGCGCTCGCCGAAGACCTGATCCGCGGTCGATCGATCGAGGGCGTCGCCACGGGCTGTCTGTACGCCGCCTGTCGAAAGGAGGGGATTCCACGGAGCTTAGAGGAGTTCGCCGAGGTCTCGCGAGTCGAACGGAAAGAGATCGGACGCACGTATCGGTATCTCTCCCGGAGCCTCGACCTCGGGATGAAACCGGTCGATCCGACGGAGTACGTTCCCCGGTTTTGCTCCAAACTCGGTGTGAGTGAGACCGTCCAGACGAAAACAGTCGAGATTATCGAGGTCACGACCAAGAAGGGGCTACTGTCGGGAAAATCGCCGACAGGGTACGCCGCAGCCGCGATCTACGCCGCTTCGTTGCTCTGTCACGAGAAGAAAACCCAACGCGAGGTCGCAGACGTCGCCCAGGTGACCGAGGTCACCATCCGCAACCGCTACCAGGAACAGATCGAAGCGATGGGGATCGAGTAACGACGTCGCTCGCAGGGATGTATTCGAACGGCTGTTCTCAGCCCGTCAAACGCCGAAGACAGAAACGCGACTCAGGCCTGCAAACGCACCGTCGAGCGACCGGTTATCCCCACTTTTCGGCGTGTTTCGGACGGTCCGTCACCGATGCGACTTCGAGTTCGCCGTCGAAGCTCTCGAGCGCCTCGACGTAGGCCTCGGCGCTGGCTTCCGTCGAGAGGTACGGAATCTCCTCCTCGACGGCCATCTCCAGCGAGTCGCGGTCGCGACTGACGACGAAGTCGACTTTCCCCTCGCGAATCGCCTGCGGGACGTCGTCGAACTCGGCGACATCGAAGTGGTTCTCGAAGCCGTCGACGTCGAGGTCGACGACGGCGGTTCCCTCGCTGACGGCGTTGTAGGCAGCCTGCTGGGCCTTCCAGTAGGCCGTTCCGAACTCGCTCGCCGAGCCCATGACCTCGCCCGTGGACTTCATTTCGGGGCCGAGACGCGGGTCCGAGCCCGGCAGGCGGTCGAACGGCAACACGACCTCCTTGATCGAGGTGTGGTCTGGAATCTGTTCCTGTGCGTCGAGACTGGCCAGCGTCTCGCCGGCCATGACCTTCGCCGCGAGTTTGGCGATCGGAACGCCCGTCGCCTTGGAGATGAACGGTACCGTGCGCGAGGAGCGCGGGTTCGCTTCGAGCACGTAGACCTCGCCGTCTCTGACGGCGAGTTGGACGTTCAACAGTCCCTTCGTCTTCAGCGCCGCGGCGATATCCTCGGTGACCTCGCGGACGCGCTCTAAGGTGTCATCATCGAGCGAGCGCGGCGGGATCATACACGCCGAATCGCCGGAGTGGACACCTGCAGTCTCGACGTGTTCCATGATGCCGCCGATGAGGACGTTGCGGCCGTCCGAAACGGCGTCGACGTCGAGTTCGATCGCGTCCTCGAGGAAGTCGTCCACCAGAATCGGCTTGTCCGGCGCGACGCGAACGGCCTCCTCGATGTAGGTCTCGAGTTCCTCGTCGTCGTAGACGACGTCCATCGCGCGGCCGCCGAGCACGTAGGAGGGCCGCACAAGGACAGGGTAGCCGATGTCGTGGGCGAGTTCGAGCGCTTCTTCCTTCGAGACGGCCGTCCCGCCCTCGGGCTGGGCGATCTCGAGTTCGTCCATCAGCGCGTTGAAGCGGTCGCGATCCTCGGCCAGGTCCATCGCCTCGACGGCGGTTCCCATGACCTCACACTCGAGGCCGCGACGGTCGATCTCGTCCTGGAGCGGTTCGGCGATGTTGACGGAGGTCTGGCCGCCGAACTGAACCATCACACCATCGGCGTCGGCCGCTTCTGCGACGTCTGCGACCTCTTCGGCCGTAATCGGCTCGAAGAACAGCCCATCGGAGGTGTCGTAGTCCGTCGAGACGGTTTCGGGGTTGTTGTTGACGACGTGGGCGTCGATGCCGAGTTCGCGAAGCGCCTGGACCGCGTGGACCGAACAGTAGTCGAACTCGACACCTTGTCCGATGCGGATCGGGCCGCCGCCGACGACGATCACACTCTCGATGTCGCGCTCGACCTCGAGTTCGCCCGCCGCGGCGTCGCCAACCAGCGGACCGGACTCGAACTCGTTCTTGCGCGAGGAGTAGTAGTACGGCGTCTCGGCCTCGAACTCGCCGGCGCAGGTGTCGACCTGCTTGTAGGTGCGACCGGGGACTTCGGTTTCGACCGTATCGATGTCGGAGCCGGTCGTCGCGGCGATCGAGGTGTTCGTGTGGCCGGCGATAGCCGCCTCCGTGAAGTCGCCGTCCTGGGCGGCGCGCATCGATTCGGCGATGCGAGCGTACCGCTCGGCGTACCACTCGAAGATGCCCGTGAGTTCGACGACTTCCTCGACGGAGTAGCCGCGCTCGTAGGCCTCGAACATCGCGTACGGACGGTCTGGCGATGGACGCTCGAGATATCGTTCCTCGAGTTCCTCGTCGCTCACGTCGTCCCAGTCGACGTCGGGTTCGTACTCCGAGGAGCGAAGCGCCTTCAGCAGGCTCTCCTCGAACGTGCGGCCGATGGCCATCGCCTCGCCGGTCGACTTCATCGCCGTCGTCAGCTCGAAGTCGACGTCGTCGAACTTGTCCTTGGGCCAGCGCGGAACCTTGGTGACGACGTAGTCGATCGCGGGCTCGAACGCCGCCGTCGTCTCGCCCGTAATTTCGTTGTCGATCTCGTGGAGGCGCTTGCCGAGTGCGACCTTCGCGGTCACGCGAGCGATCGGGTAGCCGGTCGCCTTCGAGGCGAGCGCGGAGGAACGCGAGACGCGCGGGTTGACCTCGACGACGCGGTACTCGCCGCCGGGGGTGCCGTCGTCGTGCCAGGCGAACTGGATGTTACAGCCGCCCTGAATGCCGAGTTCGCGGATCACGTCGAGCGCCGCGGTGCGCATCTCCTGGTGGCCCTCGTCGGGGACGAGTTGGGAGGGCGTGACGACCGTCGACTCCCCGGTGTGGATGCCCATCGGGTCGATGTTCTCCATGTTACAGATGATGATACAGGAGTCGTCGGCGTCGCGCATGACCTCGTACTCGTACTCGACCCAGCCCGCGATGGACTCGGTGATCAGCACCTCGCTGTTGCGCGAGAGGCGCAGTCCCTTGCGAACGCGAGCGAGGAGTTCGCCGAACTCGTGAACGACGCCCGAACCGGAGCCACCCAGCGTGTAGGTGGTGCGGGCGATGACCGGCAGGCCGCCGACCTCGTCGACGGCCGCCTGGACGCGCTCCTCGAGGTCGTCTTCGGTCAGTTCCGAGACGGATTCGCCCTCGTCGAGCGAGATCGTGGTCGACGCGGGAACCGGCTGGCCGATCTTTTCCATTCGCTGGCGGAAGAGGTCGCGGTCTTCGGTCGCGTAGATGGTGTCGAGCGGCGTGCCCATGATCTCGACGTCGTATTCCTCTAAGACGCCCTCTTCGGCGAGTTCGGCCGTGACGTTCAGGCCGGTCTGGCCGCCGAGACCGGCGATGACGCCGTCGGGATTTTCCTTCTTGATGATCTCGGCGATGGCGTCGGTCGTGATCGGCTCGATGTAGACCTCGTCCGCCATCTCCGGATCGGTCATGATCGTCGCCGGGTTCGAGTTGACGAGGACGACGCGTGCCCCTTCCTCCTGCAGGGCGCGACAGGCCTGTGCGCCCGAGTAGTCGAACTCGGCTGCCTGTCCGATCTGGATCGGTCCGCTACCGATGAGCAAGATCGTGCGCCCGTCTCCCGTGGAGTCTCCTGCTGTGTCCGTACTCATTGGTCTTGTTCGTCCGGAGTTCGTACATCGTAATAAGCCCCACGAAACGATACGATTCTCGAAACCACTTTTCGAATTTCGAACCGCATACAGTCATCGCCCGGTGTGAACGAGTGACGAGGAAAACCCCGGACCGGCCGTACACCGCCGAATCGACGCCGAATCCCGTCCGCTGTCCGATAATGCAACTGTACGCGAGCACGCTCGTGGGCGAACGCGGACAGACTGTTGTAGCTCGTCTGACATTCCGTCTCAGCAATCGACACCGTCTGGCGCGGATTATTGTGGCTACGGGACGCAGTGAGTCCCATGAAACGAGTTGGTATCGTTGGCGCAGGCGCTGGCGCTGCGGCAGCCGCGTACGAGATTTCGACAACGCTCGAGAACGCGTCGATAACCGTCCTCGAAAAATCTCGTGGGCTCTGTGGACGGGCGGCGACGAGACGTCGCGATGGCGTCGTCTACGACTACGGGGCGAACTACGTGAAATCAGACGACGATCGGGTCACGTCCCTCTTGACGGAGACGCTCGATACGGACGGGCTCGTCGAGATCCGCGAACCCGTCTGGACGTTCGACGCCGACGGATCCGTCTCGAGCGGACGCGACACTGACGAGCGCAAGTGGACGTACCGATCGGGACTCACACAGATCGCAAAGCGCCTCTTCGCTCGAACGAACGCGGACGTACAGCGCGAAACGCGCGTCGAAACCCTGGTTCGCGATGTCGACGACGGGACGTGGACGCTCGAGGATACCGACGGCCGATCCTGGGGCCCGTTCGACGTGATCCTGCTAAACCCGCCAGCGCCACAGACCGCGCAACTCCTTCGATCGGCCGACTGGAACCCGCAGACAGTCGTTCACGAGTCGCTCATCAGCGCCGTTGACGCCGTTCCCTATCGCACGATCTGGACCGGTGTCTTTCACTACCCCTTCGAACTCGACCGTCCGTACTACGCACTCGTCAACACGGACAAAGAACACGAGATCGGCTGGATCGGCCGCGAAGAGTGCAAACCCGGTCACGTTCCGGCCGGCGAATCGCTGCTGATCGTCCAGGCCAACCACGAGTGGTCGGTCGAACACTATGACGATCCGCCGTCGGAACCCCTCTCAGAACTGGCCGAGTTGACCGCAGGCGTGCTCGACGACGAGCGACTAACCGAACCCGACTGGACGGACCAGCAGGGGTGGCGCTATGCGCTCCCCGATGGAGGTGTCTCGTCGGAGTTACTCCACCAAGCCGAAGACGAGGGTCTGTACTGTCTCGGTGATTGGGTTGCGGGTGAGGGTCGCGTGCACGCGACACTGCGGAACGGGCTCGACGTCGGCAAGCGCGTTTCGGCCGGGAACGGAGCGTAATCGCCGTCCTACTGCACGGCGATGCCGCGCCGGGAGAGGAACTCGCTCGCCGCCTTGATCTCGACGGGACTGCCGATGATCCGACAGTAGTCGTCGGTCTCCTGAAAAACGGTCACGGTGAACTCGTCGTCCAGCTGCGGCTCGATTCCCTCGAGCGTCTCGCGAGGGAGGACGATCTGGGTACTGTCACGGAGCCGCGATGGGTCTGGCATTCGTTGTGCTAGATTTATTCGCCCGTCGTTTATGTGTATCGAAGTTAGTTTGAATCGGTAATGGTCAACAGACACGGGTTGTGTTCGAATAGCGTTTCAATTCGTTCGAACTCGTTGTGGATCGCCCATCGGTTCTGCAGTATGATGAACTCAGACTATAGTCGCCACTGCACGTCAATGCACACCTGATCGCACGACGGACACGCAGCTCGGAGCGGACGCGGTTTGGAACGGACGCGGTTCGGAACGGACGCAGTTCGGAACGGACGCAGTTCGGAATGAACACAGTGAATGAGAACCGCGACACAGTGAGTAGCGCGGGATCAAAGATCCCGCGAACCATGCGAACGGGCACTTCGTGCCCGTGAGCAGACGGTGAACGCAGTGAGCCGTGAACGAGCGGAGCGAGTGAGAACCGCGGCAAAGCGAACGGGGCCGATCGAGGACGTGGGGGTTCGAGACGCTGCCACCGACACCGGGGCTCGCATGGAAAGTGTTTTTCCGCCCGAACGGCTGGGTACAGACAAATGGGGCTCGAGGAGGAGATCGATGCAATCGAGGAAGAAATCGCCAACACGCCCTACAACAAGTCGACTGAGGCCCACATCGGCCGGCTGAAGTCCAAGCTCGCGGAGAAAAAGGAGAAACTCGAGAACCAGAGTTCGTCGGGCGGCGGGACAGGGTACTCCGTCGAGAAACACGGCGACGCGACCGTCGCGCTCGTCGGCTTCCCCAGCGTCGGCAAGTCGTCACTGTTGAACTCGCTGACCAACGCCGAGAGCGAGACGGGCTCCTACGAGTTCACCACCCTGGATGTCAACCCTGGGATGCTCAATCACCGCGGGGCGAACATCCAAATGCTCGACGTGCCCGGGCTGATCGAGGGTGCGGCATCGGGAAAAGGCGACGGCCAGCAGGTGCTCGCAGTCGTCCGAAACGCCGATCTCATCATCTTCATGCTCTCGGTGTTCGAGATCGAGCAGTACGATCGACTCCAGGAGGAGCTGTACGACATCAACATCCGCGTCGACCAGGAGCCGCCGCGCGTGACGGTGCGTCCAAAGATCAAAGACGGCATCAAGATCACCTCGAGCACCGAGCAGGATCTCGACGATGAGACGATCTCTGACGTCCTCCGCGATCAGGGCTACGTCAACGCCGATCTGAACCTCCAGGAGAACGTCACGATCGACCGGCTGATCGACGGCCTGATGGAAAACCGGGAGTACATCCCCTCGATCACCTGCGTCAACAAGGTCGACCTGATCGAACCCGACTACAAGGAAACGGTAGACGAGCAACTGCGCGAGCGAGATCTCGATCCCGAGGAGGTCACGTTCATCAGCGCCGAGGAGGAGAAGGGACTCGACGCTCTCAAAGACCGCCTCTGGGACAACCTCGGACTCATCCGCGTCTACATGGACAAACCCGGCCGCGGCATCGACTGGGAGGAACCGCTCGTCGTCGAGGAAGGGACGACCATCGGCGAAGCGATCGAAAAACTCGGTGGCGAGATGGAAGAGCGATTCCGCTTCGCTCGCGTCAGCGGCCCCAGCGCAGTCCACGACGAGCAACAGGTGGGGACGGATCACGTGCTCGAAGACGAGGACGTGCTGAAGCTCATTTTGCGCCGCTAACAGTCGGAATCCTCCGTTTCGAATCGGTCGCGTCACCGGAGGACGGACCACAAACACACCTCGTAGGACGTCGAGCGGACCACCGCCTTCGCCACGTTTTTGGCCGGAGCGAGCGTGTTCTCGCACATGGACGGAACGCTCGATCACGTGATGTGTCGCGTCGGAGATCTGTCGGAATCGCTCGAGTGGTACCAGACACACCTCGACTACGAGGAGAAAGGTCGTCACGAGGGCGACGGCTTCACCATCGTCTACCTCGGGCCCGAGGACATGCACGAGGACGGGGCGATGCTCGAGTTGACCCACAATGAGGGCGAGGACGACCTCGACGTCGGCGACGCCTGGGGTCATATCGCGGTGCGCGTTCCCGAGGACGAACTCGAGGACGCCTACCAGCAGCTCATGGACGAAGGCGTCGAGGACTACCGCGACCCCGAATCCTGCGGCGGTCGCTACGCGTTCGTCAAAGACCCCGACGGTCACGAGATCGAAATCGTTCAGCGAGACCACGGCGCGCGCTGGTCGCTCGATCACACGATGATCCGCGTCGAGGACGCCGACGAGGCGCTTGGCTTCTGGACGCGCAAGTTCGAGTACCAACACACCGGCCGGTGGGAGTCGGACACGTTCGCGAACTACTTCGTCAAACCCGAAGACGCCGTCGAGGAGGAGATGTCCGTCGAACTCACCTACAACTACGACGGGCGCAGCTACGAGACGGGCGACGCCTGGGGCCACCTCTGTGTCCGCGTCGACGACCTCGAAGACGACTGGGACCAGCTCCTGACGCGGGAAGCCGAAGAGTACCGGGACCCCGAGAGCAACGACAACATGTACGCCTTCACGAAAGACCAGGACGGCCACGAGATCGAACTCATCGAGCGCGATCCGGACGCCGACTCGTTGTTCCCGTTCTGACCCGTCGATCAGCGGCCGAAACGACCACCGTTACTCGATTCGGGTCGCACGCTCCCAAATCTCGTCGAACACGCGCTCGAGTTCGCTCGCAACCGGTGGATCCCTCACCTCGAGAAACCCGAACCGCTGTCCGTCGAGGACCGGATGCGGAATGTCGACGTACGCTTCCGTTCCATCGACGACGTCGAACGTCATCTCGAGGGCCTCGATCTGTTTTATCGTCACATCCGCGTCGATATCCCTGACGGCCGAAATGTACGCCGAGAGCGACTCGACGACCGACCTGTCCAGCAGGAGATCGACCGTCAGCCCGGTCGGAAGGTGCTCGACGAACGCGTCGAGTTCGCGTCGGTAGCCGTCGACCGACGCCCCAGCGTACGGCGGGCCGACGGCCATGACGAACCGGTCGGTCGCGGCCGCGAGCTGTTCGCCGACGAGCGTCGTCGAGTCGTCGTCCCCGAGATCCGCAAGCCAGACGTTGCCGTCGACCGGCGGCGTCGGTGCGAGCGTCGACCGCGCTTTCGTCGCGAGTTGGCGGTACCGGTCTTCTTTCGCCTCGAGTTCGGCGAGCCGTTCCGCAAGCAGTCGGTCGATTGCCTGTGACGGCTCGACGGCCGTGTACCGCCGCGGATCGCCCGACTGCGTCGTGGCGAGGCCGCGAGTGACGAGGCCGTTGAGCACGTCGTAGATCCGACCCTCGGGCACGTCGCTTCGTTCGGTAACGGTCCGCGCAGTTGCGGTTCCCGCCGCTAGCAATGCTCGGTACGCCCGTTCCTCGTACCCCGACAGGCCGAGTTCCTGAAATGTGCTCATACTAACTATTAACGTGTCCCGGTAATAGTGATTGCCAACGAACGCCGGGCAACGCGGCGCAAGTGGGGCGGCATTTGAGAATCGTTTACTGGTGTCTCTCGGTTCTCACCAGTATGCGTGCATACGTCTGTCTCGTGGGAGCGATCCTGACCGAAGTTGTCGGTACGACCGCGCTGAAAGTGTCGAACGGGTTCGAACACGCCGCGTTCGGAGCCGTCGCCATCGCCCTGTACGTCGTCTCGTTTTACTTCGTCAGCCTAGCGCTCGTCGACCTGCCGGTCGGACTGGTGTACGCGACGTGGTCAGCGATCGGCATCGTCGGTCTGGCGGCGATCGGCGTCGTGTTTTTCGGCGAGCGAATCGACGCCGCCGCCGTCCTCGGATTCGCGTTCGTGATCCTCGGCGTGATTCTGCTCAACGTCTACTCCAGCGCGTACTCGCCGGCGTAATCTCCGCCAGAACAGCGCCGAATCCAGCATTCGCCTAGAGCGATCGCTCCTCGCGAGGAATCGTTTCCAGAAAAGCGCCGAAGCCAGGACTCGAACAGGTGCGAGACGGTCGACCTCACTTCGTTCGGCCGCTGCGACTCGCGTGTTCGAGTCTGGCTCGTTTTGCGTTTGCGAATCCAACATTCGCTCGGAGCGATCGCTCCTCGCGAGAAATTCGATTCGCAAAAGCGCCGAAGCCAGGACTCGAACCTGGGACAACCTCGTTAACAGCGAGGTGCTCTACCATCTGAGCTACTTCGGCTCAACTCATGATTGTCGGGTTGATTTGATAGGGCTTTCGTTTTTGCTTCCTGCGGTTCGACACCCTTTCACGCACCGCGCGAGTAATCCCTCGTAATGAGCGACGAGGAGGGCGATCACGACGATCGTGACGACGAGCGAGACGTCGAATCGAACGACTTCGAGGCCGTCGTTGCCTCGGTTCGAGAGCGCGTCGGTCCCGACGAGGACGAGCGCGAGCGGTTGCGCGACGTTGCCGATCGGTTGAGCGGCCGGGCCGAAGCCGCCGCGACCGATCGCTGTTCCAATGCCGACGTGGTACAGGTCGGCTCGACGGCCCGAAACACCTGGGTCAGCGGGGACCGCGACATCGATATCTTCGTCCGGTTTCCACCTGAAATCGGACGCGAGAGCTTAGAGCAGTACGGCCTCGAAGTCGGTCACGCGACCCTCCCCGATGGCCACGAGGAGTACGCCGAACACCCCTACGTCAAAGGTGAATGTGATGGATTCGATATCGACGTCGTCCCCTGTTTTCGACTCGAGTCAGCAACCGACATTCGTTCGGCTGTCGATCGGACACCGTTTCACAACCGCTACCTCGAACAACGGCTCGACGACGAACTCGCCGCCGACGTTCGCGTCACGAAGCAGTTCATGAAAGGGATCGGCGTCTACGGGAGCAACCTCCGAACGCGAGGATTCAGTGGCTTCCTGACCGAGCTACTCGTCTGTGAGTACGGCGGCTTCGAGTCGCTGTGTTCGGCTGCAGCCGACTGGCAGCCCCCGGTCGAACTCGATCCGGAAGATCACGGTCAGAAGCGCGAGACGGCCTCACCATCTCGGAACGGGTCGGCCGACGGCGCCGACTTCCCGTTCGACGACCCGCTGGTGGTCATCGATCCCACCGACCCCGAGCGCAACGTCGCCGCCGTCTGCTCGGCCGAAAACGTCGCCCGGTTCCAACACTACGCCCGCGACCTCCTCGACGATCCGCGCCTCGAGTTGTTCGAACCCGCTGTTCCCGACCCCCTGACCGAATCGGAGCTCCGAACGCATCTCGAACGACGCGGAACGACGCCGGTTGCGATCCGATTCGACGCACCCGACCTCGTCGACGATCAGCTCTATCCGCAACTCGAAAAATCACTCGATGGCATCACGAGCGGGCTGGATTCGCGGGGCTTCGACGTCTTCCGTGCGGCGGCGTTCGCCGACGAGACCGCCGTCGTGTTCGCCGAACTCGGCGTCAGCGAGCGACCTGCCGTCGAGCGCCACGAGGGGCCGCCGGTTCACGTCCGGAAACACGCTGATGGCTTCTATGGCTCGTACGCCGACGAGTCAGCGGCGTACGGCCCCTTCATCGACGGCGATCGGTACGTCACCGAACGCGAGCGCGAGTTCACGACCGCGATCGCGTTTCTGAAAAGTGACCGACTCTTCGACGTCGGTCTCGGTGCCCACATCGAGACCGAACTCGAGCGAAGCTACGAGGTATTGATCGGCGACGAGATAACGGCACTGCTCCCGGAGTTCAGCTCCGATCTGAGAACGTATTTCGAGCCGACACCCTAACTAAAATCGGGCTCATCCGCGTTTGTTGTCTGTTACTCTATCTCAACGTCGAGATCGTGGGCGTCACAGACTTCTTCGAGGACCGCCCGATCGGAGAGTTCACCGTCCGGATCGAGCGGCTCTCGCCCGTCGAACGTTTCGTGGACGATCGCGACGCTGTCCGCGAGAACGTCCAGTCCGTACCCGCCCTCCAGGACGAACGCCAGTGCGGCGTCGGTCTCGTCTGCAAACGTCCGCAGTCGGTCGGTCATCAGCGCGTAGGCTTCGGTCGAGAGACGGATCCGCGAGATCGGATCGTGTCGGTGGGCGTCGAACCCGGCGCTGACGATCAGCAGATCGGGATTGTAGTCCTCGAGTGCGGCGGTGATCGGCCCATCGATCGCCGCGAGATACTCCTTGTCACCGGCTCCGGCGGGCATTGGAACGTTCATCGTCGTTCCGGTGCCGTCGCCGGTCCCGGTTTCCTCGATATCCCCGGTCCCGGGATACAGCCCCTGTTCGTGCAGCGAAACGAAGAAGACGTCCTCGCGGTCGTAAAAGATGTCCTGTGTCCCGTTTCCGTGGTGGACGTCCCAGTCGATGATCGCGACGCGATCGACGTCGTGCTCGTCGTGATCGAGCGCGTGCTGGGCGGCGATAGCGGCGTTGTTCGCAAAGCAAAACCCCATCGCATCGTCGTAGACGGCGTGGTGGCCCGGTGGCCGGCCCAGAGAGAACGGCGTCTTACGCCCGTCGTCGCCGTCGAGTGCCGCCTCGACGGCCCAGCAACTCAACCCGGCGCTGTGACAGACTGCATCCCACGTCTTCTCGACCGCGGTCGTATCCGGATCCCAGTTGCCGCCGCCGTCCTCGCAAAATTCCTTGACCGAATCGATGTACTCGCGATCGTGAACCGCCGCAAGCATGTCGGGACCACAGGGATCCGCTTCGACGTACTCGAGACCGTGTTTTTTCTTCATCCGCTCCCGGATCGCCCGCAGCCGGTCGGCTGACTCAGGGTGGCGCGGACCGGGATCGTGTGCGAGACAGATCTCGCTGTAGCCGAATTGCATCTCACTCGAACAACGAGAAGTACGTCTCGATGTCGTCGTCGATGATCGTCCGCCGGTCGGCGTGTCGCGCGAGGATCGCCGCCGCGCGGGCGACGTTATCGGCGTAATCCTCGAGAATATCCGCGAGCGCGACGCGGGCGTCCATCGAGACACGGTACTTATCGTCGATCTCGAGCCGTGCGATGCGGTCGACGGGAGCGACCGGCAGTTCAAGTTCGTCCTTGTCGATCAGCGTTTCGACCTCGAAATCCTCGGCCATCAGCGTCTTTCGACCGTCCGCCGTCGCCCGTTCTGCGGCATCGACGGCGAGTTCGCTCCCCCGATCCTGAATCCGCGCCGCGAGTTCTTTTGATGCATCGGCACTCACCCGAAGATCACCCGCGTTCCGCCGGATAATCGTATCCACCGGCGCGAACGGGAGTTCGACAGTCATATGTTGATAGCCGAATCTAACTCCCTTAACGCTTTTCCTAGGCGGACGACGCGGAGCCTCGTCAGTTTAGAACACGTCGTTCGCCTCGAGCGTGCCGTCTTCGACGACACCGCGAACGGTAATCTCCTCGCCGAGTCCGACATCGGCCTCGGTCTCGACGCTCATCGTCGTCTCGCCGTCGTCGAGAACGACCGGATTTCCGGCCTGAACGACGACACCGGTGAACTCGAGTTCCTCGCCCGGTTCCGGCTCGGTCTCGTCGCCGTCGTCGTCCGTCTCGGTCGTTTCGTCGGATGTCGCGGTCGACCCGCTCGGTTCGTCGTCGCTCTCGTCCCCAGCGAATGCCGAGAGACCGGCGTTCTCGTCGCTCGCATCATCCGTTCCGGATTCTCCGGCGGAGCCGCCCGACTCGGATTCGAGAACCGTGATCGTCGACTGCCAGCCCGCGGAGGCCTCGAAATCGTCCTGCCAGCCGTCTTTGATCTCGACGTCGCCGAGTGCGACCTCGTCGCCCGGTCCGACGTCGATATCGGCTTTCTCGCCCCAGAGGGCGACGCGAATGTCGTCAGTGGCGTCCTGTACGCGGAGGTTTCGGACCTGGCCTTCCGATCCGTCGTCGCGGTCGAACGTCCGCTTGGGGTCGGCCGACCGAACGACGCCCGCGAGGTCGACCGTCTCGCCGATCTCGACGTCCTCGATCGGCCTACTCTCGGGAACGTACTCGACGTCCGTGTCGACTTCCTCGATCGCGCCGCGGTTGCCGACGTGCAGTTCCAGGCTGCCGTCGCGCTCGCGGACGTAGCCGTCGACGACTTCGACGGTTGTCCCGGGGTCGATCTCATCGGCGGTATCGGCTTGTTCGTCCCAGAGCGTCACGCGAACGCGCCCGGTCGAGTCGCCGAGGACGAGGTTCGATACCTTTCCTTCGGAGCCGTCGTCGCGGTCGAACGTTCTGACGCTGTCGGTATCGAGCACGAGTCCCACGAGGTTGACGTTCGAGAGGCCAAGTGACAGCGTCTCGACGGTGTGGGTGTCTGACACCTGCACGTCGACCTCCGTGTCGTCGTCCGGTTCGACCTTGTCGACGCTGACCTCGACGCCGCTGAACCCGTCCTTGGGGCGGCCTTTGATTCGAAGTACCTGCCCCTCTTCGAGTTCCTCGAGCGCCGCTTCGGCGTGTTCGTCCCAGAAGGCCGCGCGAACGGAGCCGGTCTCGTCGGCGACTTCGACGTTGACGACGCGGCCGTCCTCGTCCTCGCCATCGCGGTCGAACGTCCGCAACTCGCCGATGCTCACCACCTTGGCGACGAACTTCGCTTCCTCCATTCCCGGTTCGATGTCGGCGATGCCGCCAACCTCGCTCTCGCCGACCTCGTGAGCGATCAGCATCGCCGCCGTCTCCTCGTCCGCTAACCCCCCCATCTGCTCTACTTTCTCCTCGACGGCCTCGCGAAACTCCTCGAGCGAGACGTCGGCTTCGAGGTCCTCGTACACGCCCTCGATGTCGCTCATTCTATACTCGTGCATGCATAGCCCGCGCATAAGCGTTGTCCATTCGGCGCGTCCAACCGCGTCTTCGAGGCCGTCGAACCTGGCTCTCGTCGGGCGGATCGGCTGCCAACTGGGACGTCGAGTCGTTTGCGGACATGCCGCCTCTGGCCTCGTGCTCGTATATAAACTCTCCCGTGGCACACGTGAGCGAGGGGTGAGTGGGATGTGAGACGCCCTCGCGGGCCGGCGGTTTCGAAAGGGCTTTAACTGCAACCCGGTTACGAATAGATGAGTCCTGATAGGGTAGTGGACTATCCTCTTGGCTTGCGGAGCCAGGGACCGGAGTTCAAATCTCCGTCAGGACGTTTCTCTTCAGCACAACACTGCGAGCGTAGCGAGCAGTCCGTGCTGAAGGAAACTCCGACACGGAGATTTGAGCAGACAAGTCGCAGCCCGGGAAGCGAGCGAAGTGAGCGACCCGGAACGTCTTGGCGAGTTCAAATCTCCGTCAGGACGCTCACTTATCGCGAGTGCTTCACGTTGTTCAGCACTCGCTCTTGCGTTCGGTCCTGACGTGCCCAACGCTCGCTGTGCTCGCGTTGGACTCCGTCAGGACGCTGTGGGCTACGCCACCCCTTCAGTTATCGGCTGCGTCACGGTCTGATGAAAAGTTAGGACGCAAGCCTTGTGAGGGTCAAGAAAGACATCCTGCTGAACAAGCAGAGAACGCTGCTGGGTACACGGTTTCCGGTTACAGATCTTCTTTCGAGAAAATCAATCGAGTGCTATTTTCTTCTAACCACTCGGCGTGCTTTGCATACTCTGGCTCGTGTTCCGCGACGAGTGACCAGAATTCAGCAGTATGGTTTGACTCTCGGAGATGAGCGAGTTCGTGGACGACAATATAATCGAGCACGTTTGGCGGGGCCATCATCAGTCGCCAGTTCAATCCGAGGGTTCCCGTCGTTGAGCAACTTCCCCATTTGGTTCGCTGATTTCTGATCTCGATTTGTCCGTATTCGACGCCCATCCGTGTCGCGTACTGGTCGGCGCGTTCCTCGAAGGTTTCTCTCGCTTTTCGTCGATACAGTGTTTCCAGGGCGCGTTTTATCGAGGTCTCCTCGACATGGTGCGTCGCCAGTCGAAGCGTACCGTCAGCAACGTCGGACGCTGGGCGTTGTTCAACCACGACTTCGTGCTGTTCTCCGAGGTAGGGGAACGTCTCGCCCTCCTCAAACCGACGCTCGGGAATTTGCTCTCGATACGAGTCGTACGTTCGTGTCTTTTCAACGACCCATGCCGCGTTCTCTTTGAGTAACTCGGTTGGCAGAATGTCCTCGGAGTCCGGAACGACGACCGTGACCCCGTGAATATCTACGTCGATCCGTGGTTCAGTGGCATCAGGACTGTGGTGTACTGTGTATTCGACAGCGTTTCCCAGTACGCTGATTTCACGCGGTCCTTCCTCAGCCATGATTGTGGATGAGATAGTCGCGGACGGTATCCACGAACTCGTCCGCAATCAAGTGTCCACGTTCGTGGTTTACAACGATTACGTCCAACAGGATATGCTCGACTGCAGAGATCGTTTGCTGGTTCGTCTTCCATCCATTGTAATCACGGTCAACCCGATCGCGGAACTGTGAGACGATCTCCGCCGCAATGGCTTCGGCCTGTTCGTCGGAGTCGATCGCATCAGGCGTTTCTTCGGTGAGATGGGTGTAGATCGCGAACTCGGCTTTCGCCATCCCTTGCTCTTCGGCTTCTTCTTCGACTCCCAGTATCTCGTCTTCGACCGATTTCAGTGCGTCGACGGCGTCAGGATCGCTTATTTCGTCTCCTTGCCAGCGTTCGACGACGTCCGTGACACGCTCACTGAGACGCTTGTAGCGCGGGTTTTGGTTCTCCCGAGGGTGCAAGTGTTCACGAGTCGCGTGGGCGATCTGAGACGCTTTCACGCCGGGGTTGTCCAACCCTTCTACGTCCTCGAGGTATTCCTCGCCGAGTTTGTACGTCGGAAAGTCTCGCTTGATCTCCCCGATTTCGACGTGGTTCTCGATAATGTCGCGGGTCTTCTCGCGCATATCGTTTTCCGGGGCATCGTCGCCCGCTGTCGTGCGCTTGAACGCGACTTGGATCCGATTGAGCCATTTGTACTGGCGATCGATCCCCTCGCTGACGAGGCGTCCATCAGGTGCAACAGCTTCGTAGAGATTTTCGAGCCGTCGGAAGCCCTGCTTGAACTCGCGGCGTTCCGGATGCGTACTGATGCGCTCGACAGCTTCGTAGGTTGCTTCTTGGGTGTCGTCTTTCGGAATTCCATCGAAGATACCCATGACCATCTCGACCTGGTCAACGAGGTCGTCGAACAGTTCGTCCTTGTCACGGGCGGCGTAGGCTTTCGTCTCGGCGTCGTAGTCGAGCGCCTCGTCGATGTTCTCGAAGACGCCCTGGAAGTCCACGATCTCACCGTTCTCTTTGCCATCGGCGGGCCGGTTCGTTCGCGCGATCGCCTGCATGAGATTGTGGTTCTTCAGGTTCCGGTCGAGGTACATCGTCTTCAGAATCGGGGCATCGAAGCCCGTCAGCAGCATGTTGTGGACGACCAGCAGTTTCGGTGTCGTCGTTTCGGCGTCCTCGTCGGTCTGCTTGAACGCTTTGACGATCCCATCGCGTTCTTCAGGATCGGTGTGGAACTGCCTGATTAGCTCTGGATCGTCGTTGGTCGCCGTATAGAGGACTTCAACATCGTCCTCGCCGCGCTTTTCGATGAGTCGCTCGCCGTACATCGCTGCCGATCGGCGGCTCGGGGTGACCACCATCCCCTTCCAGCTGTTTGGCGCAACGTGTTCGTCGTAGTGGCGATCGATTTCTTCGACGGCCCGATCGACTCGCGGTTCGATTTCGGCGAGCGTAGTTGCAGTGACGTTCTCGCGGATGAGATCACGTTTCTCGTCCGTGGTCATGCCACGGAATTCTTGCTCGAAGTCCTCGTCCAGTCCCGCTTCATCGATCTGCCACTCCATTTCGTGTCGGAGTGTAAAGTACACAGGAAGAATTAGGCCGTCATCGATGCCCTGTTTGACCGAGTAGCGGTGGAGGTATTCCTCACCCTCAGGAGAGAACTCGCGGAACGTGTTCTTGTCTTTCTCGCGATCGCCCTCACGAACGGGGGTTCCG
The DNA here is from genome assembly GCA_046614585.1 of Natrialbaceae archaeon A-arb3/5. GTDB lineage: Archaea > Halobacteriota > Halobacteria > Halobacteriales > Natrialbaceae > JBKKHI01. The sequence continues at coordinate 125,354 of JBKKHI010000003.1, forward strand.
GTAAACCCGAAGTGGGAGCAATCAGGAAGCGCAGCGTCGAGGCGACTCCCGAGATCGGCTTCCATGAAGCGGTGGGCCTCGTCGGACATGACTATCACCTCGTCGTTGCCCTGTACGTCCGGATCGACGCTCTCGAATTTCTGAATCGTCGTCAGCACGAGTTGGCTCTGGCCGTCCTCGATGAGTTCCTGAAGGTGATCGATACTCTCGGCTTCCGTCCACTGCTCGAGCGTGAGATTCGCCAGTTGGTCCCGCATCTGGCTGTTCAACTTGTCCGTATCGACGATGATGAACACCTGCGGGTTACTGGCGACGGCGCGTGAGAGCAGGTTCTCGGCCGCGTAGAGCATCGTGAACGACTTGCCCGACCCCTGGGTGTGCCAGATCAGTCCCTCTTTGTGGATACCCTCGCGGACGCGATCGAGGATCGCATTCACGGCGTAGTACTGCATGTAACGCGGGACGATCTTCGCGTCACCGCCAGCGCGTCGCTCGTAGAAGACGAAGTTCTTCAGCAGATCGAGGATCGTTTCGGGATTGCACAGCGCCTGGATCGCCTGCTTGTTCTTATTGTCCTCAGCGTACTCCGAGGGTGCGTCGTTCCACGGTTCGTAGAACTCCTTCGGTGCGCCAACGGCTCCGTAGCGCAGTTCCATCGTGTCGGCGGCGACGTTGAACAGGCCAGGGGTAAACAGACGGGGTACGTCGTCCTCGTAGGCCAGGAGATCCCTGACGGCGTCGTGCCAGTCGTTGTCCTGTGTCGTCCCTTTCAGTTCCATCGTTACGATCGGAATCCCGTTGACGAACAGGGTCACGTCCGGCCGGATGGTCGTGCCTCGAGAGACGGAAAACTGATTCACGGCGTGGAAACGGTTGTTCTCGAGTACCTCATGGTCGATCAGATCGACGTAGACCGTCTCGGTCGAGCCGTCGTCGCGCTGGACGGAGAACGTCTTGCCCTTCGTGAGCAGTTGGTGGAACTCGCGGTTGCCGTCCATCAGGTTCTCGGTGTCGAGATCGCGTTTGAGCGAGGAAATGAACTTCTCGACGTTGTCCTCGGTGATTTCGTCGTTGAGTGAGATCACCTGTTCGGCCAGCAGGTTCCAGTAGACGACCTCGTTGTGCCGCCGATCGTAGGCGTCGTCGAGGACGTTTGCACCCCGATCGCCGTCTTGCCCGTGCGTTTCCCATCCGGTGCCGTCGAGCCACGCGAGTAGCGATCGTTCGACTCCGGCCTCGGACGGGATGCTAACCATGTTGTGCGATCTCGTCGGGCACCGCTATGGTAGTGTCGGCCGTTCTGACTGTTCCCGAGAGGAGGTCTTGCATGAGGCCTTGTTTGTGTTGTCGAAGTTGGCCAACATACTCCATATTTGTTGTAATATAGTCACGGTAACTCCTCAATAGAGAGGCAATACGCCGTTGCTCCTCAATACAGGGAACAGGTATTTTCATTCCTTCCACGTCACCCACACGCATATGTTTCGTTGTAGAACCAACAGCGACTCTCTGGAACCAACTCTGCATTTTTTTAGAATACAGTAATTCCAATAGGAAGTCTGAATCCAAAGTTCCCTTTTCGGGCCGAAGTTGTATTGTCCGTTGCCCAAGGCACAGACGTTCACCCTCTGGAATTTTGAAAGCCTCTCCTATCGGTGCTTCACGGGTGAAAATCACGTCACCCGGTTGAGGTTCAATTCTCCGGATTCTCTCTTTGTACACCTCCTCTGAGACGTATGGCGACTCCTCAGGGTCATACCGCCCGTCTTCAATCTCTGATGTGAGTACCACTCGAATTCCGCTGTCAGAGTATTCCGGTGTCGTATTTATGCAGTCAACTACATCAGAACATACCCCGTCAAGTCTGAGGAATTCCCAATTTTGTGGTATATTCCCGATTCGAGTTTCTTGGAGCTGATCATTGCTCAAATCACGGAACTCTCCAATTTCATTTATGCCAGATTCAAACGCAGATTTCCGGAGTCCGTTTCTAACTCTCTTGGTTTGATGAATAATATTCTCAGTCTTCTCAATCGTCCGGTCAACAGTGTAGAGTACGGTGGCGATTTTGCGCTGTTCCGAAAGTGGTGGAATGGGAATATCAACCGACTGCACCTCGGTCTTGCTTACCTCATCAAAGGTACTCCCTGACCCGAGACTGTTGAGGAAGGCTGCTGTGTCCAGCATTCGATAGTAGAGATACCATGGTCCAATCTCGTCTCCCGGTACGAGACTCTTGAATCCCTGATTAGTTGCCATCTCAACGTTGTTGATTGCACACTCTCCAATTGTGGCCCGTGAAGTCATCAATACAGATTTCGGCGGCAGGAGATGCGTCGATGCAGATTCGAGTCCGTCCTCGGTGATTGTATCTTCCGTCTCAGAGATCGTGTTCCCTGACAAGCCGGTAATATCGGTCGGAGTAGCCCACGGGATACCACCGCCCCAGTAGTCCCCATTGCTGGTAGAAGGAGTACTCCCGCCGACGACTTCAGCTATGTTAGAAATATCACTAATATCCCAGTTATCTGGGAGCGACCCGAACCGTGAGTGTTCGTCAGAAACGTCGTTTTTTTCTCTTTGCTTACTGAAGTCGTCCAGCGTCACTTCCTCACTCATAATTCAATGCCTCCATATGTTCACTCATCGTTGCCTCAATCTTATCGCGCTCAGCCTGCAACTCACGCAACTTTGCCAATTCCTCCTTTACATCAATATCCTCTTCCGGCTCGGTCGTATCCACGTAGAGCGCGATATTCAGATTGTAATCGTTTTCTTGGATCTCTTCGATCGACACCGTGCGACTCACGCGCTCCTCGGTTGCCCACTCGCGGAAGTTCTCGACAATGTGGTCGAGTCCGTCCTCGGTGAGTACGTTCTGATTCGACTCGTCTCGGTAGAACGCCTCGTCGGCAGCGTGGACGAACTGCACCTCGTCGGCCCGATCGGCTGGCTTGTCCGTATTCAACACGAGGATGGCAGACGGAATCGAATTGTTCTGGAACAGGTTCTCGGGGAGGCCGACGATTGCCTCCACCATATCGTTCTCCAACATTGGCTTCCGATACCGACTCTCGTGCTTGCGAAACAGCACGCCGTGGGGAATAACGATCGCCGCCTTCCCACCGGTTCCATCTTTGTCGGGCATCTTCAGCTGTTTCGCCATATGCATAATGAAGGCGAAATCACCCCGGTCGGCTCGAGGCAGTTTCTCGTGCCAGTCGAACCGGTCGTACGGGTCGTCCTGCAGGTCGTCTTTGGCCCAGTTCGCCGAGAACGGGAAGTTCGCAAGCACCCGATCGAACCGCGTGAGTTCGTTGTCGTCCTCGTTGGTGAACGCCGGCTTCGACAGTGAATCTTCGCGCTCGATCGTCCCAGTCAGCCCGTGGATCGAGAGGTTCATCCGGGCGATCGCTGCAATATCGGGATTGATCTCCTGGCCGGTGAACCTGAGCTTCGACGGATCGCCGTCCTGTTCTTCGCGGTAGTACCGTGCAGCCTCGGTTAGCATGCCACCGGACCCGACGGTCGGATCGTGGAAGGTGTGGCCGTCCTCGAACTCGTCGACGAGTCGCACGCACAGATTAACGATGTGGGGCGGCGTGAAGAACTGCCCGCCGGACTTGCCCTCTTCCTCTGCAAAGTGGCGCACCAGATCCATGTACGCCTCTCCGAGCATATCCGGTGGGATGCTGTCCCGATCGAGATTATACTTGTTGAGATGTTCGACCAGTTTGCCGAGCCGATCGTCGTCCAAGGCGTCGGCGTCGATGTAGTCCGCGCGAAAGAGACCCTGTAGGCCGGGGTTTTCTTCGGTCAGTGCCTCGAACGCGTCGTTCAGGGCCTGGTCAACGTTGTCGTTAACCGATCGCAGATCGTCCCATAGGTGGCCTTCAGGGACGACTGGAATATCGTAGAGGTTCTGTCGGCGAGCAAAGTCCTCGCCGTACTCGTCGACGTTCTCGGCGTACTGTTTCTCGAACTCGTCGGAGATCGACTTGTAGTAGACGAGTGGTAGAATATACTCCTTGTAGTCGGTTGGGTCGACGGCGTCACGAATGATGTCCGCACATTCAAAGAGATGAGATTCGAGTTCGTCTACTGAAATTCCCATACACGGTCTGTCCCATGCATCTACCATATGTCCTATGGTAGGACGATTGTACACGCGCAAAAGCAAACAGTAGTCGTCCTCGTCCGGAGCGATCCCACTCGCTGGTCACTGATCCCGAGAAACCGATCTCCTGATACGGATTGCTGTAACGATGTACCGGCGGTGAGTCGAACTGTGTGAGACGAGCCTCGGTCGAGGAGCGAAGCGAGTCAACCGACGCAACCGCCGCCCGGATCGCGGTCGCGCCGGAAATGACTGACAGTAAACCGTATGACGAGTTCGGTACAACGCGAGCAAAATCGTGGTGAAACGGCACGTGACAACGGGTGAATACGCTGACAGCTATCGGTCGTCTTGGACTGTTGGGGTCGCATAGAACCAGTAGCACTAGCCTTTTCGAACGCGGCCGTCAGTATCCACACCAAACTCCTGTGAACGATCATGTGTAGTTTATAACAGAACGTCGTACGCCCCGTAGCATGAACAGTGGGGACGTCGTTGCAAAGGTGGTCTCCGCGCTCGGCTATCCACAGCTCACCCATGGGGTTATCAATCAGTTGAGCGACTCGACGAGCTTGGCCGTCGCGCCGTCGACGCAAATCGCACCACTCTGTTCGCTCCGCGGAACCATCGACCTCGAACCGGGTGTGAGACTGAGCACGGGGTGTCTGCTCAACGGCGACGTTACCGTCGGCAAATATACGAATTTCGAGCCCGAGTGTGAGATGATCGGTGACGTCGAGATCGGGAGCTACTGTGCCATCGGGCCGAAAAACATCTTCCAGCAGACGAATCACGAGATGAAACGACCGTCGGTACACCGGCGGCTGTATCACGAACTCTTCGATCGTGAACTGAGCTACGACTCCAAGGGAACGATCACCGTCGGGAGCGACGTGTGGTTCGGGACCCGGTGTATCGTCCTTTCGGGCGTGACGATCGGACACGGTGCAGTCATCGCCGCCGGATCGGTCGTCACGGACGACGTGGAACCGTACGCCATGGTCGCCGGAACGCCGGCAACGCGAATCGGGTGGCGTTTTTCCGAGGAGATCAGAGAGGCGTTACTCGAACTCTCGTGGTGGGACTGGGACGACGAGACGATCCGCGAGCACCAGGAGTTCTTCAACAGCCACATTCAGACCGTAGACGACGTTCCGCTCGACGAGCACGAACAACTACACGGCCCCGTTCCGAACTCGTAGGGCTAGCAGTGTCCTTCGCTGTAGTCGGCAGCGGAGACAAAGGTGGTCGTGATTGCACTACTGTGTGTTATTCAGACGGGTTGCTGTACCGATGTACCGGTGGGCCGCGAGCAGTCCTGCGGTCTCACCGGAAATGACTTCCAGCAGCAGTAACAGTGCTGGTCTCCTTGAAACGGTGTTTCAAGCGCGACGGGGTGTATCCTCGTCGTAAGTTTCGACGGTCACGCCTGTTCACCCCATAACAAAACGTGTTCGCGCCATCGTCACCGCGGAGTGGCAACGAGGTCGCTACCTGTACTCATGAGTGAACCTACCGAAACGTCCGAGCGAGCGTTCGTGCTCGGCCTCGATGGCGTGCCGTGGAGATTGATCGAACGGTGGACAGAGTCGGGAGATCTTCCCAATTTCGCGAGGATGCGCGAGGAGGGTGCCGCCGGGCCGCTCGAGAGCACGCATCCGCCGACAACGTCGCTCGCGTGGCCGTCGATCGCGACGGGCGTCTGGCCGGACAAACACGGCATCTACGGCTTCCAGAAGTTCCTGCCGTCGTACACCCACCGAATGAACACGAGCCGCGATCGCTCCCAGCCGACGCTGTGGGAGCTGTTCTCCCCGGCGCTCGTGGGAAACGTTCCGATGACGTATCCGGCGAGCGAGATCGACGGGACGCTCGCGACGGGGATGCTAACGCCGTCCGTCGAGCAGGAGTTCACGCATCCGCCGGCGTTTGCGGACGAGATCCGCGATCGGATTCCTGACTACCAGATCAGCCTCGACTATCCCGAGTTCGCGGATCGGCTCGACGAGTTCCCCGCTGCCGTCGACGAACTGCTCGAAAAGCGCCGAGAACTACTGGACCTGCTGATGGAACGGCGCGACGACTGGCGGCTCTTTTTCTTCGTGTTCGTCGCCCCGGACCGCTTTCAGCACCTCGTCTGGGACGAGCAGAAACTGCTCGAGCATTACAGAAAACTCGACGCGATCCTCGGCGACGTGATCGACTACACCGACGACCACGGTGCGGACCTGTACGTGGTCTCCGATCACGGGTTCGGCCCCGTCGACGAGATCGTCCACGTCAATTACTTCCTCGAACGCGAGGGGTATCTGGTTCGGCGCGACGAGACAGGGACCCGGAGCCTGCTCGGGAGACTCGGACTCTCTCGCGACGCCGTCCTGTCGGGACTCAATCGTGCCGGAATCACCGAAGAACGACTCGTCTCCGCCTTGCCTCGTCAACTGGTCGACTCCGTCGCGGAACAGTTCCCGGGTAGCCACTCCCTCTACGACGTCGATTACACGCAGACGAAGGCGTTCGTTCACGACGCCGGCAACTGTTATATTAACGACACCGAACGGTTCGACAGCGGCGTCGTCTCGCCGGCGCAGGTCCCGGCCGTGAAAGCGGAACTTATCGAGTTGTTCGAGGGGATTACCGACGAGGACGGCGAGCGACTCTTCCGGGTGTTCGACGGCGACGAGCTGTTTCCGACGGACGAGGACTCGCCGGATCTTATCGTCAACGCGGTCCACGGCTACGAGTCCCGAAACGCGATCGCCGACGAGCCGTTCGCTGACCCCGGAATTACTGTCGCGAGCCACCGCAGTGAGGGGATTATGCTCTGTCGCGGGCCGACGATCGACGCTGGCGTGACGCTCGAGGACGCGAGCGTCGTCGACGTCGCACCAACGGTGTTGCACGGCTGTAATCAGCCCGTTCCGTCCAACGTCGACGGTCGGGCTCTCTTCGAGGCGTTCCGCGACGGGAGTTTGCCGTCCCGGAGAAACGTCGAGTACGATGACGTCGCTCGAGAAAACGGCGAAGACGAGGCCTCTGAGGACGACTTCGATGAGGTCACAGATCGATTGAAAGGGCTGGGATATCTAGAGTGATCCTACTGGGTAAGTCAAATCAGTACAATCGTCACCGCCACGGCCGACAGTCTGTCCTCTCAGTTCTATTGAAACTCACACTGAGCCGTACTACACGCGCACTGACTGTGACTATATTGTCGGTAGGCAACGTATTGCAAGGGGATATGAGCTCCAGACGACGATTCCTGCGCTGCGTCGGATCGACCGGCGTCCTCGCGTCGGTCGGGTGGGAGACGGTACGAGCGAGACAGTCGGACGAAGACGATGAGGCCGACGAGGACACCGAGCCGAACGGTGACGGTGGGGACGAACCCGACGAACCGCACGTCACCCGAGTGATCGCCGGACCGGACGGAGACTGGTCGTTCGAACCCGAGGAGGTTACGATCGGACTTGGTGAGACGGTCGAGTGGGAGTTCGACAGTCCCGGCCACAACGTCACGGCACATCCCGACGCCGACGACGAGACGAGCGTCCCCGAGGACGCCGAGCACTTCGCCAGCTACGAGGGTGACGATCACATGGCGGTCGACGAGGAAGGGACGACCTACGAGCACACGTTCACGGTGCCGGGCGAGTACGTCTACGTCTGTACGCCACACGTTCCCCAGATGGTCGGCACGGTTCAGGTCGAGCCCTGCGTCGACGAAACGGTTACCGTCGCACCGGACGGCGAGAACGCGTTCGACCCCGCCGACGTCGAAATCGACCTCGGGAACACGGTCGCATGGGAGTTCGAGGCGGACGGACACAACGTCTCGTCCCATCCCGACGCCTCCGACGAGACGAGCGTGCCGGAGAACGCCGATCCGTTCGCCAGTTACGAGGGCGACGACCACGACGAAACGGTTGCAGAAGGCGAGACGTTCGTCCACGTGTTCGAAGAACCGGGCGAGTACGAATACGTCTGTACCCAACACGACGAGGAGATGGTCGGGACCGTCGAGGTTCGAGACGAGCCGGCGGCCGAGGTGACCGTCGGCGCCGACGGTGAGAACGAGTTCGACCCCGAGGACGCAGAGCTCGAGGTCGGCGACGTACTCCGCTGGGTGTTCGAAGCGGACGGGCACAACGTCTCGACGCATCCCGACGCGGCCGATGAGACGAGCGTGCCGGGCGATGCCGACCACTTTGCGAGCTACGAGGGCGACGACCACGACGAGACGGTCGACGAGGGCGAAGCGTTCGACCACCGGTTCGTCGCCGTTGGCGAGTACGAGTACGTCTGTACGCAACACGACGAGATGGAGGGGACGGTCGCAGTCGAGCCCTGCGCGACGGATGCAGACGAAGACGATGACGAAACGGACGATGATGCGGCGGACGAAGACGAGGCGGCGAACGGCGACACCGTGGAAGTGATCGCCGGGCCGGATGGGAACTGGTCGTTCGATCCGGAAGATGTCGAGATCAGCGTCGGCGACACGGTCGAGTGGTACTTCGACAGCCCCGGGCACAACGTGACCTCCCATCCCGACGCCTCGGATCGAAACGAAAACCCCGACGACGCCGACCCGTTCCAGTCTTACGAGGGGGACAACCACATGGCAATTAACGAGGAGGGGACGACCTACGAGCACACGTTCGAGGAGCCGGGCGAGTACGTCTACGTCTGTACGCCACACGAAAACTCGATGATCGGGACGGTACTCGTCTCCGAGTGAGCGATAGATTCGATACGACTCACTGTGAAGTGACCTCCTCCTCGCCGTAAACGGAGAGGGATCGAAGATCCCTCAAGCAGTCGGGCGAAGCCCGACGACGGCGAGGTCGCCCGAGAGAGAAAGCTCTCTCGCGATCACGACAGATCTTCGATCTGTCGAACGACTTCCCACGGCACCGCACCGCTGGTTTGGGATATTTGCTGGTTTAGGACCCGTCGGCATGACGGGCCGATGGCGTTCACGAGAACGAAGTTCTCGTGCAGCCTCTTGGAGAGCAAAGCTCTCCAATGGTCGGCGAACCGAAGGTTCGCCTCGACATCAGAAACCAAAGATTTCTGAGGACGGGGCCACACCGCCGTTACTCCTATCCCAGTAGGGGACTCGGAGTTATCTTGTTGGCCGAGACACCACAGCGGTTCGAGAGAGTGTCTTGAACGTTCTGGTTCTCGGAGTCTCGATATTGTGCATTTGAGTGGGCGGTGTGACCGCCTCGGTGTATGTCATACTACGATACGCTGTCAGTTAAATAACCGTATTGCTGCTGAACGAGGTTTGTAGAGGTATTGTCGGGTTCACGCCCATTGAGCAAACCGAAGGTTTGCGATGCCCATCAGAACGCTTCGCGTTCTGAGGACGTCGTAAACGATGGAATTCTCTCCTTGAAGAAAGATAGATCACATTTAGCGACGTTTTATTCTGTCTGAGCGTCCGCCGTTCATCGATTCGATAGTCTCCACGATACCTTAACAAATTTTTATTATATATACTGCCGATCGTCGAACCATGCGGGGCGAGACCACACAACACGACGAGAGAGGGGCGGCCAACAGCGGCGAACAGCGACAACAGTTCCTGAATCGGCGACGATTCATGATGGCGACCGGCATGCTTGCCGGTGTGAGTATTACCGGCAAAGCGGGCGCTGCGATCCAAGACGACGAAGACGACGATGATCCGGACGAACTGGAACCCGGAGATATCGAGTACATAGAGGAGAAGTACCCGGGGCTGCTCGTTCATTCGGCAGATCCCGAGAACGCTGAGGCGGCGGCGCGGTCGACGTATACGAGTTACATCACGCCGCGAGAGGAACACTACATCCGCAACCACTACCTCTCGCCGCAGATCGACGAGGACGAGTGGGAGATCGAACTTCGGCTCGGTGACGACGATGTGACACTCACGATGGAAGAGATCAAACACGGCTATTCCACCGAGTCCGTCGCACACACGATGCAGTGTTCGGGCAACGGACGGTCGTACTTCGATCCGACGCCGGCGGGGAACCCGTGGGAGTTCGGCGCGTGCGGGAACACGATCTGGACGGGGTCACCCCTGAGCGAGATACTCGAGGAGTACGGCGCAGACACGTCAGACGGGATGTGGCTCATGGTCGCGGGTGACGATCATCCGGATGGCGAGGACGTCTTCGCACGGTCGATCCCGATGCAGAAGGTGATGGAGGACTGCCTGCTGGCGTACGAGATGAACGGCGCGCCCATGACGGCCGAACACGGCCACCCGGTCCGGATCCTCGTTCCCGGCTGGATGGGCAACAACAACGTCAAGTGGGTCGCCGAGATGGAGGTCATGGATATGATGATGTACGGCGAGGAGTGGGAGCAGTACACCAACTGGCAACAGGACGCCTACCGGATCCTCGCCGAGGGACAAGAGCCCGATCACAACGAGCAGATCGATATCTTCGACACTCGGGAGGCGATGGACGCCGAGGCGGCGGGCGAGATCGACTGGAGTCCGTACATCTACGACCAGAACGTGAAGTCGATCATCGGGTACCCCGGCGAAGATGCAACCGTCTCACCGCGAGAACAGGACGGAAATATCGAGGTCATCGGCGTCGCTTGGGCGGGCGACGACCACGTCGAGCAGATCGAAGTTTCGCCCGACGGCGGCGAGAACTGGGAGGAGGCCGAGTTCTTCGGTCCCGATCTCGGATCGTCCGGCTGGCGACAGTTCCGGTACGTGTGGGACGCCGAACCCGGCGACCACTTCCTCGTCTCGCGGGCGACGGACGAGCACGGCCGAACACAGCCCAGAGAGATCGCCGATCCCGAAGCGGAACTGCTCACCGTCGAGGACGACATGTTCCCGTACGAAGCCGGCGGCTACCTCTGTAACGCCTACGAGCCACACGGCGTCGAAGTCACCGTCGAAGAATAGCGCGCCGAGCGAGTTACTCGGCTTTCGATTTCGTCTGTTGTTGTCCGTCGGGAGTGCCATGAACCTCCAGGACGTGCAGCTCGCACTCGAGACGTAATCCGGCGAGCTCGTGGTTGAAATCGATCGTCGCGTGATCGGTCTCAATCTCGAGGATCCAACCCGTCTCGCCGGACTCGCTTCTGACGAAGTTCCCTTCTTCGAGTGCGATGGCGTCGTCCGCAGGTGTGAGTTTCTCGAGTGGTATCTCGACGACCTTCGTCTCGTCTCGCGCTCCAAACGCGTCCTCGGGATCGAGTTCGATGGTCCGTCGCTCGCCGACATCCATCTCCTGAAGCGCGCGGTCACAGCCGTCGATGATCTTTCCTTCGCCGACGCGGACCTCGAGCGGCATGTAGTTTCGGTGGTCGTGGTAGACTCCCTCCTCGAGGGCGACGTCGACGTTCGTCGTATCGAATATCTCGCCCGCTGCGTCCCCCTCGGCGATGCGTCCGGTGAAGTGTATGACTGCGACGTGTCCTGGTTCGACCATGGTTCGAGAGCCGTCGTGTGTTCGACGGTATCAACGTACACGGTCGCAGTTCATCAATCATTTCGCACCCGACGGTGACTGACAGCGTTCGGAACATATTCGCGTCACAGGTAGCCGAACAACGTTCCGACGAGCACCAACACCCACATCGAGACGCCGACGACGAGCATGTCGTTCAGCCGCGAACCGCGGGTCGCTCGTTTCGCCGCGCCGGCGGCGATCAGCCCGAGTGCGACGACGACGAGCGCTCGCTGGACGATTACGTCGATCGGCAGGACGTCGACACCCATCAGCGAGTAATCGAGCCAGATCGCCAGCGCGAGCGAGGACGAAGCGGCGATAGCAGCGTCGAGGCGACGCTCGAGGCCGTTCGCGATGGCGTAGGTCGCGACGGGGATTCCGATCGCGATAAACGGATACAGCAGTGCCGCGATCATATGCACCGTGAGGAAGGCAGCGGTGCGATCCAGCACGATGCCGCCGATACGAACGCCGAGGACTAACAGCACGATCGTCGCTGCGAGCACCAGATGGTTGGCCTCCATCCGGTCGTAGACCGCCGCGAGTCGCTCGCGGTCGCTTTCTGTGAGGTGGCTATCGACTTCGGCGCTGGCACGGTCCCTGATACCTGCCTGTTCGCTACTGGCCTTGCGAGTCCGTCCGGCGAGGCCGACGACAATCGGCATGATCGCCATGAGGGTGAGATCAACCTTCGTCGCCCAACCGTCGGCGTCTGAGGGGCCGCTGTTGTCGAGGTAGATCCGCTGGACGTCCTCCTGTATGTCGACGCCGGGGATCGCCATCAGGTCCTGCTCGAGACGAGCTTGGGCGTCCTCGACACCATCGACGCGGTGACGAAGCGTAAACCAGTCGAAGTGCTCGGAGTGGGTCTGCATGACGATCCACTCGTCGTCGGGGTTCGGGCTCTCGTAGGCGCGGATGTGGTACCGGTAGCCGTAGTACTCGCCGTCCTCGAGTTGCAACGTCTCGGTCGTCCAGTAGGCGTCCTCGTCGGGTCCGAGGTCGAGATACGCGAGCCGCGTCGCGCCGTCGGCTTGCGACCACGGAATATCGGTCGGCGACACAGGTCGAATCGCGTCGACGGTCGAGTTTTCCTCCTCGTCGGCGGCGGACTCGTCGGGGTGCGCCTCGTTTGCGGTCGCGTTCGTTTCGGTCTCGGTGGTCGGTGGCGCACCGTCGGTTTCGGAAGTCTCGTTGTCGGGTGACGTTCCGTCGGTTTCGTCGGTCGAGGATGGCTCGTCGTCCTCGCCGTCGGTAACGTTGCCTGGGAGTTCCATGAGCTCCTCGGCTTCGAAGTGATCGTGCTCTGCTTCCTCCCAATCGCCCTCGCCGTGTTCGGCTAATAGACGAACGACTCGATCCGTCTCACCGCGAACGACGACGTTCAAGGGGCTTCGTTTCTCGTGTGCCTCGCGAGAGTTGAGATAGGGCCAGAAGCCGCTCTCACTGTCCTCAAGGGAGATGATCTCCGGTTCCGGTTGCTCTTCTTCCTCGGGGGCGACCTCGTCCGTCGAGGGAGAGAACAACAGCGACGGCCCACCCACGAATAAGAACGAAACCGCAAGCAAGACGAGCGCAATCACCAGCGAGCGACGCATTTTCCGCCCAATAACGACGGGAGGTATATCAATCTATGTACCTGCCGCGTGTGCGCATCTGACGGTTATTTCGATCGCTCCGTTATCAGGTAGCGGGTGAACGTCCCCTTCGTATAGGCTGCTGTATCGAGAGATAGTCCTGTGAAACGTGTATTACTTCCACACTAAGCGCTCGCAAGTAATTGAAAAAATGCGGTTTACGGCATAAAAAGGTGTTCCGAGAGTTATTTAGTCGTCGATACTGGCGATTGTAGCGGTCGATTCGGCGGCGTCGAGGTTGTCATCGTCCTCTTCCACGTTTTGTCCGATCCATGCGACAACGCTGTTAGCATCAGTACTGTCAACTACCACACTTGAACCACTGCTGTTCATGAATGCAGGGTCACTACTAGTAGTGTTCTCAGTAACGATCTCACCATCACTGTCGACAACGGCAAGTCCATCGGAGTTACCCATCGACGTGATTGAGACAGTAGCGTTATCGCCTTCACCACTGGAGACGTCTACGCCCGCGTTTGGTTCTTCGCCGACGCTATCGCCGAGGTCGAGTACGAACGCCGCAATAACGGCAGCCAGGATAACGGTAATGGCCACCATCAGGATCACTCCGATAACTGGAGAGACTGCTCGTTGTTCTTCGTTACCTACCAATTTGTTTCGGATTGATTTTCCGTCCATAGATTCACCACTGCACCTGAACGGTCGGAAAGATTATGCACAGCGACGTGGATGCATTCACACGCGCTTGGGGGATTGGGGACACACACCACCAACCCGGCGCACCCTTCCTTCCATTCATCTTGGTGCTGATTGTTACCACTGGATAGCAGGTATATATAATTATACGTTCGTAAGTCAATATGGAAATAGACCGTCATCTGACGGTTTCAGGTCTGATAATCGGTGGCGTATAAATCCGTTACAGACTGGCCTTGAACCAACTCCTGCTTGCGATTCACTGCGTTCTAGGATAGTCAGGAACGACGTACCCCTGACCAGTTCAAGGGCCGCTATGAGTGACAGTGAACAGTTGATAGTTGCCTAGTCGCTTGCACAACCAACGGAGATCGGACCGACGAAGACGCGTGGTCCACTACCGACCATTTCGACATACAACGCGAGACACGAACTCTCCCGCCGCGAGTTCGAGTGAACCGTATCCGCGCTTTCCTACCCGGAAGCTGCCTTCGATTGTGAATCAGCGCGGTGGGCTCCGTCCGTTTGCGCAGCGGTCGCGATCGACACCTAGCTTCCGCGGCCCGCGCCGCGGATCTGTTCGACCTCGACTTCGACGTGGATCGAGTCCGGAAAGTTCCGAGAGGTCAGGTCGCGCGCGAGCTCGTCGTGGCCGTGGAGTTCGAGTTCGCGCGTAAAGACTGTGTAGGACCAGGAAGAAAACCGCCGGTCGTCGTCAGCGTGGAGACGACAGCGCTGGGGAACCGACAGCGTTTCGGGCGGGCGTGAGTGGGGTCCTTTCAGCGCTGCGCCCTTTCGTTCGGCCGCAGTTTTGATGTCGTCGACGAGTTCGTCGAGCACTACTCGATCGCCGCTCTGGAGGGTTAGACGGGTGACGAAGGTCATAGCTGTTGTTGTCCACGTTCTACGGTCGGCGCGTAAAAACCTGCTGAGATGAGGCCGAAACGCGGCTCGAACCATCACACGGACTGCTGTCAGTCACTGCCGGTGAGACCACGCTCGCCTGGGGGTTCGCCGGGAAATCGGTACGTCAGTCCGTCTCAGTTTCGCGTTCGTGTAACTCAAACAGACGAACAGTATACGAGTGACGAACAGTCCGATATTCTCTTAACGTCGTATCTATTAGTCTTGTTAATGGCAGTCGAAGCTACGAGCGCAGGCGCGATCCTCTTCCGCGACACGCGGGGCCGGCGCGAGTATCTTCTACTCAAGAGCCGCCCGGGCGACTGGGAGTTTCCGAAGGGCGGTGTCGAGGGAGGCGAAGAGCTACAACAGACGGCGATCCGCGAAGTAAAGGAAGAGGCAGGCATCGAGGAGTTCCGACTCCTCGACGGCTTTCGTAAGGACTACAACTACGTCTTTGAGGCGAACGGAACGACGATCCACAAGACCGTTCACCTCTTCATTGCGAAGTCGTTCGAGGCGAGCGCGGAACTCTCTAACGAACACCGCGATCTGCAGTGGCGCGATTACGAGCAGGCGGTAAACACCGTCACGCAGGACGGTCCGAGAGAGATCTTAGAGGAAGCCCACGAGTTCCTCGACGAGTACGAAGACGCGGAGTAGGACGACTCGCGGGCAACCACCGAGCGCTGACAGGCGCGGCAGACGTACTGACGAGTCAGTCATCGAGAGAGCGACGACGCTACTGATCGATAAAGTACAACGCAAAAGATCGGTCGAATCGTAGTTCTACCGTTGTTTGACGACGACAGTGTCCGCGACGAAGTCGCCGACGCGCTTGTTCTCGTCCGTGATGAGGATCAGCGCGATCCCGATGATGTACGCGAACGGCAGGTTGTCGATGATCAGTGCCAGATTGCGCAGGATCGACGCGCCGATCGTGCAGTCGGATCCATCCGATTTGACGACGACCAGCCCCAACAGATACTTTCCGGGAGTGTAGCCGTAAATTCCCTCGAGCAGGAGAATATACGTGATCGAAACCGCCAGTACGACGACCGACATCAAAAGAAAGCCGATTTCGCCGAGCAAGGCACCGATCACGACCAGGACTCCTGAAATGAGGCCCAGAATAACGCTATCGACGAGGAACGCCAGGAAACGCTGACCGATCACGTCGCCGTTTGTTCCGAGTTGTGGTGCGGGATGTTTCTCCATACTATCGGAGAGTTTATTCAAAGTAGATAAATCTTGATATTCTTTCAGTATCGCGATTCGGGAGTGAGAGCTTCTATCACGGACACGAGCCGGTTTCGGTGTAGACGGTTAGATGAAAGCATGCGCGAGACACGGCACGAAGCCTTTATCCGTCGACTATGCAACGGTAGAGCCGAGACGAATCGATGTTCGAGGACGCAGCTTCGTACCCGGTTCGCGGCGAGTGGACCGAGCGAACGGTGGTCGGAAGCCTGCTCGCCATCAGTTCCGTTTTCATCGCTCCTGCCGTGTTGCTCGCCGGCTACTGCGTTCGCGTGCTCGAAACGACCCTCGCAGACGCTGACGAGCCGCCGGCGTTCGACTCGTGGCGGGACCTCGCGGTCAGGGGCCTCGGCGCGACTGCGATCACGGTTGCGTACCTGGTCGTCCCGCTGTTGCTCGGCCTCCTCGCTGCGGTGATCGTCGGCATCATCGGCTACTACGGACTCCTCGGACTCGCGCCGGCCATCGGAAACCAAACGGAACTCGTCTGGGGGGCAAGCATCATCGCCGCGCTCGTCGCCGCCGCACTCGCGCTCGCGTTCGTCGGTGCGACGCTCGTCGTCTACTACGCGTATCCGGCGGCAATGGTTGCGTACGCGCGAACAGGAACCGTTCGAACGGCGTTCGACCGACGAGCCGTCGCCGCCGTCGCGCTGACCGGCGACTACTTCCTTGCGATGGCCGCGATCCAACTCGTCGCGCTACTCGTTCCGATCGTCGCGGTGCTCTGTGTCATCACGGTGATCGGCGTCCTCGCGCTGCCGGCGATCCTGTTTGCCACGCTCGTGGGGTGCTGTCGGCTGATCGGCACCGCTGCAGTCCGCTCGTCGACCGTGAACAACGACGAAGCCGAACGGACGGCGGCCGCCCCTGCCTCTGCGGTCCCCGAGTCGAGCGAACGTGTGCGGCCTCGGTAACGAATCCGATCGGGCAGATTTTTCGCCGTCCGCTCGAAGAGGTAGCTGTGCCCAATCAGACCACCGAGTTCGGCTTCGAGTTACGGACTTGTCGGTGGGCCGAACGAGAGTGGCCGCCCGCGTCTGACGAGGAGCGCGCGCTCGTCGTCGCCCGCCAACTCGGGACGAAACGCCGCCGTTGGGACACGATCGTCCTCGAATGCGATCCCGATGGCCTCCGGCAGCGAGCGAACTTCGGCCCGGAGCGCCTCGACGGGAATCTCCTGCACGTCGTCCGCAACGCGCCCGCGGAATGGGCCTATTACCGCGACGTGCTCCCCGGTCCCGGCTATCCGTGGCGCTACGTCCGCGAGTCGATCCATACCGCCGACGAGCGCGGGATCATCGAGACGCGACGAAACGGCAACCGAATCGAAATCCGTCGAAAGTGGACGTATCCCGACTGGGTCGAGCGGATCGTCGCCATCGAGAACAAGCCGGATCTCGACGCGAGCGCGGCCCGGGCGCTCGGCTCGCAACTGGAGTACGACGTCGCGATGGCCCTCGCGGACGAGGTCTGGGTCGCAACCCGACAGACGGACAAGCGCATCGAGCCCGTACTGTTCGAGGATCTGCCGATCGAGGCGGGCGTCCTCGCGCTCGATCCGGACGCGCTAACGGCCGACGTCGAGTGGTACCCGCGGACGCTCGACGCGTCCGAGCCCGGAACACGTCTCGTCGAGCGGCCGAGCGGCGGGGACCGCGACGGCTCGGCCGCCCGGTTCGAGTTCGTCGACTCGGACGAAAAGGCCGAGACGCGGCTCCGGATCGCCGAGCGAGCCTACGAGCGCGGCTGGCGCTCGTTCGTCGAGACGATGCGCCCCGACTGTCGACACTTCCAGTTGCAGGCCCAACGCGGGAACCAGCTGGTCCCCCACTGCGGAGCCAAAGCCCGCTGTCAGACCGCCGCCGAGTGTTCGGGCTCGTGTCCCGATTTCGAACCCGAGCCGCCCGCCTGGCGGACGCGCGGCTGGCCGATCGAGGGTGGCCCCGGAAAACGGTATCAAACGCTGCTCGCGGCTCGGCGTGATCGACGCCGACCGGGGCCGTAATCGAGACCGGAAGGAGAGCGTCAGTCGGAGATTCCGACGTCGATCTCGTCACGCGAGACCGTGAGTCGAAACGTCGGAACGGTTCGGTACTCGACCTCGACGACACCTTTCCGACGGAGGCTCTGAAGCCCGGAGCGGACGTCCTCGGCGTCGGGGTCGACGTCGAACTCGTCTCGCAGCGCGTGCAACACCGAAACGACGCTTTCGGACTCCTCGTCGGGGCCGGCGAGCACCTCGACGATCTGTGCGTGGAGTTCGGGAACCCGAATCCGGGAGGGGGCACCATCGTCGTCCGGATCGCTCTCGATTCCCGGCTCGACGTCGACGAGGTCGGCCGCCTCGGCGGTCGCGCGGATCAGGCTGTTGTCGTCGCGAAAGTAGTAGTCACTGAGCTCGTTCTCCAGGTACTGGTGGACCTCGCTGCCGCTTTCTAACCCCCACCGATCCTGTAGCTCGGCGTTTTTCGTCGGCTGTAGTTCCACCACGTCGGCCAGCCGTTCGGTGGCCTCCTCCGAGAGCGTCATTGTCAAATCGTACGCGGATCCGGTACTTTTGCGTTGCGTCCTCGCGCTCTGTCACGCGCTCGTTTCCGAGAGACGCGTGACGACGATGACTGACACAAACCGTCACCCATGACCGATCAATGGAAGCCGCGTCGGCGCGTCGAGTGTCTCCTCGACCTGCGTCCAGACGAGGATCGTTCCCAGTATCGCGAGGACGGTTCCGAAGGCAAACGGGGCGGCGAACCCGTAGCCGATCAGCGCGCCCGATGCGAGCGGACCGATGGCGATTCCGAAACCGAAGGCCATCGTTAGTACCGAGAGTTTCGAACCGGATTCGCCCTCGCCCGCGAGGTCGCCGGCCAGCGCGAGTCCCGGTGCAAACACCATCGCGCCCGCGATTCCCTGTCCCAGCCGAGCCAGAAACATCGTCTCGGAACTCGAAACGAACCCCTGAACGAGCGTCGTCGGGATCAAGAGGACCATCCCGCCGACGATGAACGGCCGCCGGCCGTAGCGATCGCAGGCACGTCCGATCGGCGTCTGGAGGACGATCTGGGCGACGATGAACGCGGCAAACTGGAGCCCGAACCAGGTCGCACCCTGCTCGAGTCGGGCGTTGACCTGGGGCTGAATCGTCGCGAACAACGCGATCGACGCGGCCATAAACAGCGACGCGAGCCCGAGCGTGAAGATGGGGTCAAGCAGGTTCGGCCCGGTTCGATCCCGAATCGCGATCGCGAGGTCCGCGCCCGCGTTCGCCTTCGTCGCGTCGGGATCGGTGATCAGCGCGGTCACGAGGAGGAAGCTGACGAGGGCCGTGATCGCAGCGACGTAAAAGGCCGCGTCGAAGCCGCTGATCATTGCGCCACCCGGCACCCCGTAGGGGCCGAGGTTGACGACCGCACCCGCCGCGACCGGTCCGGCACCGAAGCCGACGAGGCGAAACGTGTTGTAGACGCCCATGTTTCCGCCGCGGTCTGCAGTGCTTGCGAGTTCGTTCACGAGTGCGATCGACGCCGGGATGATGAAGGCGACGCTGACGCCTTGCAGGCCGCGGATGGCGAGAAGCGAGAGGTACGAGTCGGCGAAGACGTAGGCGAGGTTCGTCGCGGTGAGGCCGCCGAGCCCGACCAGGATAAACGGCTTTCGTCGACCGATTCGGTCCGAAAGTCGGCCCGTAAACGGCTGGAAGCTACTGTTGAGAAAGCCGAACAGCGAGAGGATGATCCCGATGATCATCGCCTCCTCGAACCCGAAGGTGGCCCCCTCGATGATGTCGCTGGTCACGTACAGCGGGATGACGACGATCAGAAACGAGTTTCCGACGCCGTCGGCCATCCGCGCGAACGCGAGCGTGAGCACCCGTCGATCGACGACGAACTGGGCGACGACACGACGGGCGAGTGCTCGCATGGGCGTCTAGGTGCGATTGCGCGGCCAATGACCGTTTCGATCGGTCGAGTCAGCGCTGCGGACTGTCAGTCGAATCGGGAACCAGCTACAAGCCGTCGGACGGCCTTTGTCAGCGTATGGCTTCGGAACTAAAACTCAACGAGATCGAGGACGCCTTCGAAACCCTCGAGTTTCCCGTCTCGAACGAGGACGCGGCGAACGAGTTCGACGACGTCACCCTGTTGCTCGCGGACGGCGAGCGAAACCTCGGTTCGCTGATCGAGCGGAGTCCCAGCGAGCAGTTCGAATCGGCAAGGGACATCGAGTCGGCGTTACACAACGTGTTGCCGCGGGAAGCAGTCGGCGAACCGTATCAGTCGGAAGGGGAAGGATAAACGAATCGCTCGCACACGGTCACACCGTGTCGAGTATGAGACGGAACGCACCGGCCAAACGGGTCGCTTAAGTCGCTTCGTCAACGTAGGCCGGACAACGATGGAATTTTGCGACGAATGCGGTTCGATGATGAAGGCCGACGACGGCACGTGGGAGTGCGGTAGCTGTGGATTCACCAAACCGAAAGGTGACCCGTCCCAGTACACCCTGACCGAAGACCAGGAGGCAAGCGAGATCATCGAGTCCTCCGAGGAAACGTCACTTCCCGAAACAGACGCCATCTGTCCCGAGTGTGGCAACGACCGCGCCTACTGGTACATGCAACAGATCCGCTCGGCCGACGAGTCCGAGACGCGGTTTTTCATCTGCTCCGACTGCGAGTACAAGTGGCGAGAAGACGACAACTAACGCGACGCAAACAGCCGTTCGGTCAAACCGGTTCCCGCAGCGCCCAGACGTCCACCGTCGGATCGAGCCGGCTGGGCTCGCTCCCGCGCTCGGTTAGGATTCCGGTGTGATACAGCATCGCTTTTAATTGGAACACGGTCGGCGAGTGGTAGATCGAGCCGTCTTCGAGCGCCGACGACCGAAGCTGTCCGTCACCGGTTAGCACGCGCCGTCTGACGTCCTCGTCGCTGCGGACGAACAGTTCGACGGTGAACGTCGGATGGAGTTCGTGACAGTGCTCGACGAGGTCGACGAGCGATGGCTCGGGCTGCCAGTCGTCGTACATCGTCTGGAGTTCGGTCACGAGCAACTCCGTCGCCGGATACTCGAAGATCACGCGGCGGGCGAGTTGGCCCCAGTCAGGGGCGAGCTCGACGAACCGTTTTTTCGATCGGTACCACTCTTCGAACTCGGATAACGCCGCCTCGACGGAGCCACAGCGGGCGTTCGCGAACCGGACGACTTCCTCGCCGAGCGCGGTCAACTCGACGGTCGGCCCGTCCTCTATCAGTCCGAGGAACGCGGCTCCGCGCCTGGCGTCGTTGACCGCGCCGACGACGTTGTACTCCGAGAGCAGCGATTCAGTGTCGCCGTCGGCGTAGTGTGCTAGCGGATAGCCGAGGTAGTTTTTCGGATGATTGAGCCCGAACGATCGGTCGGTCACGCCCTGGGCGCCGGCCTGAAATCGGATTGCCGTGGCCTCGCCCGCCGTTCGGTTGCCGACCACCCGTGGCCGTTCGAGGACGGCCACTGAGCCCGCGGACTCGACGCCGAGAACGCCGACGTTTAGCTCCCGCGCGAGGGTCCGATCGGTCGCCGAAATCGCGTCCGCTGGTGCGGCGACGTAGGCGACGTTCGCCTCGTTCAACCGGTCGTGTGCCTGGGTGATCCCGCGTCGCGTATCGACGCCACCGCTCGCGTGACCCTTGGCCTCGACGGCGATCAGCGGCGGCTCGTCGCCGACGCGCTCGACGGCGAGCAGTTCCGACTCGAGCGCACGGACACCGACGAGGTCGGGGTAGCCGCTGCCGACCCGAACGTGATTGAACGGTGCCAGATGCGCTCGAACGGCCGGATCGACCGGCCGTCCGGGGAGCCACTCGTCCTGAGAGAACTGCGTGTCGGCCACGACGTAGGACGGCGCGTCAGCCTCGTTTCGATCCGGAAAGAGCCGCCGCTTGGTGTGGGCGAGCACTTGCGGTTCCGAGAGCGGTCCGGCCGCGTGACTCACGAGTACCACATTGGAGACGACCCTTACCACTGTTACGGCGGCCGATCGGCGACTACTGTGAAAGAAGCCAAGCGTTAGTACCGTCGGCCTGCGTATGTGTGAGTATGGTCGACGCGACGCTCGTCTTCGACGACGACTGCGGCTTTTGCACCTGGTGGGCCGAGTACTTTGAGGAACGGACAGCCCTTCGAATCGTCGGCTATCGGGATCTCACACCCGAACTCCGCGAGCGGTTACCTGACGACTACGAATCCTGTTCACACCTCGTGACCGACGACGACGTCTACTCCTGTGGTGCTTCGATCGAGGAGGCGCTCGTCAGAACCGACGTCGCCGATCCGCTCACGGAGACGATCGGTTTCCTCCGTCACTTCGAGGACTACGAGAAGGTCCGCGAGCACGGCTATCGGTGGGTCGCCAACAACCGCGACGCGTGGGGGCAGGTGATGTCGAAGACGCCGCCCGCGAGACGGGATTCGAACGACGACTGACGGGGAGTATCGTACGGGTTTCCGTCTCGCTGAAACCGGTCGCGGATGCGCCGGTGCTGACTGCCACCAGTCCCGGCGGGACGGCGCGGCCGGACAATGGTCACTCCTCGAGCGCGGCGACGAGTTCGTCCAGTTCCGATTCCTCGTTCGACATGAGCTGGAACGACCCGTTCCAGTCGCCGCTTTCCATGGCATCGGCGAGCGACGGCCCGAGCGAGTACGTGTCGATGGCGTCGTCGCCGGCGTAGGTCGTGATCTGCTGTTCTTCCGGCGCCTCGAAGGCGTCGATCGATTCGAGCGTAGCGACGAACTCGTCGGCCGCTGCCGCCGAAAACGTGATCGGAACGTAGTAGTGCCCGTGATGCTCGTCGAAGGTGACGTCCGAGTGGTCGACGACGTCGCCGTAGGTGGCGAGGACGAGTTCCTCATCGGCAGGGCCGGATCCGTCGTCGGCTGGTTCGTCGTCGCTTTCGGTCTCGTCGGTGGCGTCGACGTTCTCGACGACCGTCACCAGTGGCGTGTCCGGATCGATGGACTCGCCGGAATCGCTTTCTGTGCCGTCGTCGGAATCGGAGCTAGTACTGTCGTCGGAATCAAGGGAAGTATTCTCGTCGGAATCGTCCGACGGAGACTCCGAGCCGTCCGAGTCGTCCGTCTCGGTCGCGTCGAACGTATCGAGACAGCCTGCTGTTCCGGCGAGGACGAGACTGCCTGCTGTGAGGACCTGTCTGCGGGAGACCATAGACGACCGTTTCGAAGACCGAAACTTAAATCCACTGACGAGAGCCAGACTTCGGCCCGACCTGCACACCGGTTACGGACCGTCGAGGATAAACCCGTCCTCGCCGACGGCGACCACTCGGTCGGCACCGATCGACACGCTGTGGAGGGAGGCGTCGCCCTCAGCGTGGATCTGCTCCCAGGTCGCCGAATCAGACAGTCGCTCGTGGATCGAACCGTCGGCGGCACAGGCGAGCGCTCGCTCGTCTCGGACCGCGATTCCGGAGAGTGCGCCCTCCACGACGCGTTCGGGCGTCCACGTCGCCGCGTCGCCGTCGTAGCGGTGGACGACGCCGTCGTCGGCACAGACCAGACAGTCGTCGCCGGCCGCCGCGATGGCCTCGAGCGTTCCGTCCGCGCCATCGAGGCCGATCCGTTCGAACGACTCCCCGCCGTCCTCAGTTGCGAAGACGCCATCGTTGGTGTCACAGCAGTAGCCGACCGAGTCCGCGAGGTCGACGCCGCTCAGGCTGGACCCGCTGCCGGGTTTGACCGGATCGTTCCACTCGAGGTCGCCGTCTCGATACCGACCGCGGACCACCGCGCCGGAGCCGTTGATCAGGAGGACGGTCTCGTCTCTCGCCTGACCGCCGACGGCGACCCCGAGCCAGTTGTCGGTGATGTCGTTCGGCGCGGTGTAATCGGTGTGCCGACCGGAATCGGTATCGATGCGTCCGACCGCGCCGCTGTCGCCGGCGATCCAGACGGCGTTTCCGTCGTCGATCGCGTCTACACCATGGAGTGCGTTGCTCCCTGCGGCAGGACCGTCCGCGAGCAGGATCGTCCACTCGTGCTCGCCGGTATCGGCCAGAACCACGCCCTCGGAACCGACCGCGTAGGCGGCGTCGGCGTCGGTGACGACGACGTCAGTCAGCGCGACTGCAGTCGGCGACTCGACCGTGCGCCAGGTTGCTGGATCGGGCGTCCCCTCGTCGTCCTCGTCATCCTCGTCTCCCTCACCGTCCGTCCGGTCTTCGGCAGTCGGCCGTTCGTCGACGTTCCGTTGGTCTGCATCGTCTCCGTCGGGAGATCCGTCCACCTGTGTCTCGCTCTCGAGCGCCTCTCCGCCGGCCTCGCCAGGTTCGAGCGTGTCCACCGAAGGATCCGTCTCCTCGTGGGAAGTCTCACGATCTCGATCTCGGCCGGACGTCGGTGGCCGCTCGTGGTTGCTCGCGGCTGCGTCGGATCCGTCGCCGGGTGCGGTATCGGACGATGGTTTCGAGTCGAGATCAGTTTCCTCGCGGGAGTGACGAAGATAGAGGACGACAGGCGGAACGAGGTACGAAGCGAACGCGAGGACGACGAACCAGCGGTGGACGAACGTCAGCGTCCCGAACGCGGTCAGTCCGACCGTTGCGACCGTGTGGACCCACGTCTTCGTGTAGCGGCGAAAGAAGGGGACGAACCCGCCGTCGGCCTGGACTTCGGTGGAAGCCATTTCGAGTGAGGCGTCTCGTCCGCGGCCTCGATCCGCACGAGCCCGAACGAGCGAAAGTCGATGCTGGAATCAGCGTATCGGGCCAGCGGTCAAAAGGATGCTGCAGGCGAACGCGGCTGTCGGACCAAAGTCGGCCTCTGTGGCCGCCTCGTCCGAGGTCGCCAGCTCGCAGCCGATCGTCTGTCGCTACTGTTCGGTCGTTCCGAGTGAGATCGTGAGAACGCCGTTGTTGTAGATCGCTTCGCGATCGTCGGTGAACGTTCGTCGCGTCAGCGGGGCGATCGTTTGCTCGGAGACGTCACCGTCGCGTTCGACTGTAATCCGAACGCGAGCCGATCCGACCGCGACGCGAACGTCGTCGATCTCGGCGGGGAGGACGTCAGCGACGATCGATAGCCGTTCTGCGGAACAATCGCGAAGAACTCGCGTCCGGAGCGAGTCAGTCTCGATGCGTGGGGAGGGCACGGACGCTCGTTTCGAGCGGACTCGCAAGTCGGCCATCGTTCACAGCTGTATGCTTTATCGGGTTCGTGTCAGACTGATTGCTGTACCGCTGTCCCAGTACAACCGGCGGTGGGTCGCGGTTGCGCTGGAACTGACTGACAGTAGTCCGTCTCAGGCAGCAGTCCCACTCGATTCGTGAAATCCGCGAGTCGGCTGCCGGGCCGAATACTTTAGGCTCGCCCGTCGTCCGGATAGTCATGGATCTCGATCTCGCTGAGGACGCGGCGCTGGTCACGGCGTCCTCGAGCGGACTCGGCCTCGCGAGCGCGAAGGCGCTTGCGACGAACGGAGCGAACGTCACGATCTGCGGCCGAAACGAGGAGCGACTCGAGGCGGCCCGAGAAGAACTCGAAGAAATCGGAACGGGGTCGGTGCTCGCCGTTCGAGGCGACGTGACGGACCCCGACGACGTGTCCCGGCTCGTCGATCGGACGGTCGACGAGTTCGGCGGCCTCGATCATCTGGTCACATCCGCCGGCGGACCGCCGAGTACGACCTTTCTCGAAACCGACGAGCAGGAGTGGTACCAGGCGTACGATCTGCTGGTGATGAGCGTCGTCTGGACGGTCGAAGCGGCGTACGAACACCTGCTCGATTCCGGACACGGCACGATCACGTGTATCACCTCGCGGACAGTCCAGGAGGTCGTCGACGGACTCGTGCTGTCGAACGCGGTGCGGCGGGCCGTCATCGGCCTCGTCAAGACCGTCTCGCGGGAGTTCGCGCCGGAGATCCGAGCCAACGCCGTACTGCCGGGAACGATCGAGACGCCCCGAATCGAGGAACTGATCGAGGCCCGTCTCGAGCGCGACGTCTACGACGACTACGAGGCCGGACTCGCCGACCTCGCGAGCGACATTCCGATGGATCGCATCGGCGAGCCCCACGAGCTCGGCGAGGTCGTCGCCTTCCTCTCGAGTCCGTCCGCGAGTTTCGTCACCGGCGCGGAGGTACCGGTCGATGGCGGGCAGTTGCGGAGTTAGCGCTCCTTCGGGCCGTCGTTCGTCTCCTGCGTGTCGCCTATGGATTTATATTTCAGTACAGTATAGTTACTCATATGACTGGTTCGCTCTGTCGACGAGTCGGTCCCGGACGGCTTCCGTACGCGTCGCGTCACGACATCGGGGCCGGTATCGCCATGGGAGCAACCGCGTTGCTGGCGGTCGTCCTGTGGGTGGCCACCGTGGTGGTCGTCCACATCACCGGAACGGCGACGATAGCGCCCACCGACCTCGCGGGATTCATCCTCGCGTCGAGCATCCTCTTTGCTCCCCTGACCGTTCCATCGGCGTTCCTCGTCGCCACAGCGCTGTGGCGGTACCTCCATTCCGGTCCCCCACAACCGGCCCTCGGTGCGATTCTGGGCGCGTGTACGGTCGGCGGCAGTGCGCTCGGCGGCGGGTTCGGGCTCGGGCTGGCTATCGGCATCGGCTACGTCCACGGCGGGTCGATGGGGCCACTCGAGGCCGTCATCTTCAGCATTGGTCTCTCGGTTCCGGCAGCGCTCATGGCAGTCGCGATCGCTGGCTGGGTGCTCCTGCCGCTCGGGGCGTTCGGCGGCTGGTACCACGAGCGGGCGAAACTGAGCGAGGCGTGACCGGCCGGCTCAATCCGCCGGCAGCGAACAGGTTCCCTCGTAGGCGACGTCGTCGACGGAGTCGATCTCGGGTTTGTCGCCGCAAACGGGACACGCGGGATTCGGCCGTACGTCGACCGTCTCGAACGTCATCCCCATCGCGTCGTACATGAGCAGTCGACCCTCGAGCAGGTCGCCTTTCTCCAGCAGATACTTGACGACCTCGGTGGCCTGAATGCAGCCGACGGTACCGGGCAGGACGCCGAGCACGCCGGTCGTCGCACAGTCGGGGACGGTTCCGGGCTCGGGGGCTTCGGGGAAGATACAGCGATAGCAGGGGGCCGGCGTGTCGTCACCGCCGTCGGGTCTGGCCTCGTCCGTATTCGACCGGTTGTTCGTAAACGTCGTAACCTGCCCCTCGAAGCGGTAGATCGCGCCGTGAGAGAGCGGCGTCCCGGTGAGCACGCAGTGATCGTTGAGCAGGTATCGAGTGGCGAAGTTGTCGCTCGCGTCGAGGACGATGTCGTAGTCGCCGACCAACTCGTCGACGTTGTTCGTGGTGAGACGTGTCTCGTGGGGCTCGACGTCGATGTCGGGGTTCAACGCCGCGACGTAGTCGGCTGCGCTCTCGACTTTCGGCCTGCCGACGTCCTCGTCGCGGTGGACGATCTGTCGCTGGAGGTTCGACCGCTCGACAGCGTCGTCGTCGACGATCCCGAGTCGCCCGACCCCCGCCGCTGCGAGGTACTGGATCGCCGGCGAGCCAAGTCCACCGGCGCCGACGACCAGCACCGATCCCTCGAGCAGTCGCTGTTGCCCGTCGGGACCGATCTCGTCCATGATCACGTGTCGCGAGTACCGATCGAGTTGGGTTGCGTCGAGGCGAAGATCGCTCATGTGTTCGCGTTGGACCGTGACGGGCAAAAGTTCGCGGGTCGGGCCGGGCGGAGGCTCCTCTCTTGACACTCGTGGCGCTCCACCCCGACAATCGCGTCAATGATTGACACAGATTCGGCAGGAACTTCAGCAACCCAACGATTTAATAGTGTGCTGTGCATTGCCATACCTATGGCAACCTCACCCGATGGTGCCGGTGACGATGTTTTTGATCAATTCCTCACGAACCGCGGTCACTCGGTCGAAGACGTAGGGTGGGAACAGGAGTATAATAAGAAACAGTGTCCCGACTGTGGCGGCCTCCACGAGACGTCCGCCAGTTCCTGTACCGTCTGCGGGTGGAGTCCGACGCCGTAACGGGTCGAAACCCGCGTGAATTCTCACAGAAAGCGGTGTTGTGCCGACTCACGGGTATTTTCACACCAAATTGTTCGACACAATTATAGTATATTACTTCCCATAGTTCGATCGAGAACCAATGCCGGAATGCCAGAACTGCGGAACGTTCGTAACGGTCGCGTACGCACGCGTGTTCACCCCCCGAAACGTTGACGATCCACGCGTCTGTCCGGACTGTGAAGACAAGATCCGCGACGGTGCCGACGTCAGAAGCGCTCGGTCGCCGCGAAACCCCTGATCGGCGGCGCGAGCGCTATCGGCGAAACCCACGTCACTTATGGGTGTCGCGCCCCTGAACAGGGATAATGGCTACCACGGAGACGAAGGTGACCCGGCTGTTCGGTGGTCCGGGGAGCGGGAAGACGACAGCGCTCCTCGACCACGTCGAAGAAATCCTGGATCAGGACGGCGTAACCTTCCGGGACATCCTCGTCGTTTCCTACACGCGAGCGGCCGCACAGGAGGTTCGCGAACGACTTGCCGATCGCCTCGACGAGAGCCCGCGCGCGCTGCAGGGCAACGTCTGTACGATGCACGCAAAAGCGTACGATCTGCTTGATCTCTCTCGAAGCGACGTCATCGGCGAATCAGACAAAGAGGAGTTCTGTGAGGAGTTCGGTCTCGAGTTCGAAGACGAGTACAGCGGTGCCGGCCGTCGAACGGCCCGATCAACGACGATCGGGAACAAGGTGATCGCGACGAGCCAGTGGCTCCAGCGAACCGGCCGCGAGGTCGCTGACTGGTACGACGTCCCCTTCCAGTGGGACGTCGAGGAGGTTCGCCTTCCGCCGGATATCGACCCGAACGCCCAGGAAGGGAACAAGTACACGCCGACGTGGCCCTCCGACGACGATCGGATCGACGTGCCGGAGGCCATTCGGGGCTGGCGAACGTACAAGGGAGAACAGGGCAAGATCGGCTTTGCGGACATGTTAGAGCGGGTCAAGCAGCGCTCGCTGCTGCCAAGCGTCGACTACCTGGTGATCGACGAGTTTCAGGACATCACGACGCTCCAGTACGAGGTCTACGACGAGTGGAAACCCCACGTCGAGCAGGTTCTGATCGCCGGTGACGACGACCAGGTCGTCTACTCCTGGCAAGGTGCTGATCCTGCACTGCTGCTCGAAGAAGCGGTCGACGAGGACATTATTCTCCCCAACTCCTACCGACTGCCCTCGAACGTGCTCAACGCGGTCAATCAGGAGATCCGCCACATCGAACACCGCCAGGACAAAGACCTCAAACCGCGCAAGGAAGGCGGCGCAGTCGAAGCACGGGCGAACGCGTCGATGCTCGACGTCGTCCGACTGGTCCGTCGCACCCTCGTCGAGGGCGAGGGGACGATCATGATCCTGTTCCGGGCGCGCTACCAGATGTTCCAGTTCATCGACGAGTTCATCACCGAGGGCGTCCCCTTCACCTCCTTGACCGACCAGCGGATGTGGACCGACAGGCTCACCCAGTACGTCCGCGCGGTCGAAGCGATCGACGCCGGCGACGACGTCACCGGCCTGCAGGCTCGCCGCCTCGCCGACATGCTCCAGGAGTCGGCCTTCGGGAGCAACGAACGCGACGAACTGTTCGACGAGATCGACGAGCGCCAGGAGGCCGCCGGCATCGACGACTTAGAAGAGCTGATGATCCCCGGAAAGGTCATCGAGGACCACGCACCGTTCATGCCCGGCCCAGCCTCCGCATCCGACATGGTTCGCAAGGTCACCAACTTCCAGAAGAAAAGCGTCCGCTCGTACTTCGCCATCGGCGAGTACCAGGGAATGGACACCGACCGCGTTCGCGTAGGCACGATCCACTCCGCGAAGGGCCGCGAGGCCGACCACGTCCTTATCGGAACCGACCTCACCGAGAAGGTCGTCGAGCAGATGGTCGCCACGGTAGACGATCCCGAGGACATCCCGGGCTGTGAGGAGTTCACCAAAACGACCTCGCCGGTTCCCGTGCTGACGGACAACGAGCGCCGCGTCTTCTACGTCGGTATGTCCCGCGCCCGCGAGCGACTCGTCATCTTCGAGAATCTGGTCGACGGCGCGCCGACGCTACCGATCGACGTGTTGCTCAACAACCGACTCACCGACGCGAGCCTCGAAGAACTGGTCGAGCAGGCCCAGGAACCGGTCGCTGACGATCCGGACGAGATCGAAGCCGAAGCCCCGTGACCGACAACGGATCGACAACCGACCCGGCGGGTCGTCCCGCCGTCGAGACAGACGTCGAGTCGATCCTCTCGTCGGCGCTCGACGCTCGCGGAGCGACGGCGTTCGCTCACGTCGGCCCCTGCCGCGATCCGGGTATCCGCTACTGCGCGTCGGCGTTCGATCGCCTGACTGTCGCCGAACTCGAACCTGCCATCTACGCTATCGCGTACGACGGCGACGAGTGGCTCGTTCGATCCTCACAGGAGGCGGCAGCACATCCCGCCGCTCGGCTCGCCGACGAACTCTCTTCTCGGCTCGGCGGAACGATGTTGACTTTCGCTCGAATCCCACACGATGCCGCGTTACACCTCGAAAACGGCGGCTTCGAACTCGCGTCGACGGACGCAATCGAGCGCGCCCGAGTGACGAAGACAGCCGACGAGCGAGGGCGGATCGAGCGCGCCCAGCGGGCGGCACAGGCCGGCATCCAGCGAGCGGCGTCGCTGCTCGCGACCGCAACCGTCGACGACGGTCGACTCGCGCTCGACGGCGAGACGCTATCGGCAGCGACGCTTCGCACCGAAATCGATCACGCAGTTCTGGACGCCGGCGCGGTTCCCACCAGTCACACCGCCGTTCGCACATCCACTGATTCGACGACGCTTCGTCCCGGCGTTCCGATCGTCCTCGCAGTCGCCCCGCGCGGCCCCGACGGCTACCACGGGGGGCTGGTTCGGACGCTCGTCGTCGACGGCGAGGGCGGCAGGGAACGGCGAGCACACGTCGCCGTGACGCAAGCGTTTCGCTCCAGTCGGGCGATGCTGACCGCCGGCGGCGCATCCGTTACCGCCGTGGAAGCCGACCTCGAGGCCGAAATTCGCGCGTTCGGCGAGGACGACGCGATCGAGACGCGAGTCACGGGCGTCGGCCTCGAACCGCGAGAACGGCCGCTGGCCGGCGACGAGCAGATCGAGCCCGGTCACGTCGTTCGACTCGAAGCGGCCGCTCGCGTCGCCGACGAGCAGTGGATCCGAATCGCCGACCTCCTCGAAGTCGGCGACGAGGGTGTCGAGTGGCTCGCACCACCTCCGCACTCGCTCGAGCCGGCGAACGCGCTCGAGTAGCGCGTTCGAACGGCGGGCAGTCTCAGTCGGACTCGCCGGCCCGATCGTACGCCGTCTCCCGGTCCGC
The DNA here is from genome assembly GCA_046614585.1 of Natrialbaceae archaeon A-arb3/5. Lineage (GTDB taxonomy): Archaea > Halobacteriota > Halobacteria > Halobacteriales > Natrialbaceae > JBKKHI01. The sequence continues at coordinate 156,809 of JBKKHI010000003.1, forward strand.
ATCGAGCACGAACGGCCCCTCCTCGGGCGTGAGTCTGGTGACGGTCGCAGCCCGGAGGACGTACGACGTCAGGACGGTGTAGGGTGCAAGCGAGATAGTGTACGCGAGACTGATGAAGACCGAAAGCGGCGTGTAGCCGAAGACGGTGACGGTCGGGAAGACGCCGGCGTCGAGCGCGAGCAACACGTACGTGATGAAGATGATCGTCGGCAGCGAGACCGTCAGCAGCGTCGTCGAGAGATCGGAGAGTTCGAGCTTGTAGTAGAGCGTCTTGAAGTACTCCCGACAGACCATGAGCGTCCGCAGCGTCTCGAGGATGTCCTCGATCACCGCTCGTTCCTCGGCGGTGAGTTCGTCGCCGTACTTCGTGAGGATTCGTCGCGACTGGTAGAGTTGCCACGAGGAGTCATAATCCAGTCCCGTCAACAGCTCGTCCGTCGAGCCGTTCGGGACGCGAGCGAGGGTCGCCAAGACGGCTTCCGTGTTCGCGTGGATGTCCGTCCGGAGCCGGTCGACCTCGTCGCGGTACTCCGCGCTCGCGCCGCTTTCGAGCTGTTGTAACTCGTTCGCCCGCTCCTGGATCGAACGAAGGACGACCGCGGTGAACTGGCCGGGTCGCCCCGGGCTAACGTCGACGATATCGTGCTCCTCGAGTCGTTCCTGAAAGTCGATCGTCGTCTCGACCCGTTCGAGTTGATCGCCGAGCGAGGTGAGTTCCTGCGAGATTCCCACGGCGGCGATCGAGACGACGATCGAAACCAGCAAGATCGTCCCGCTCAACAGCGTGTTGAACACCGTCTGGACCATCGTCGTCTCGCTGAGCAGGTCCTGATACTCGATCGGCCAGACACCACCCAGAACGAGCAAGACGGCGAAGACGGTCGCGAGCAACGCGAGCGCGACCCATTTCCGATCGCCCTCGAACAGGATCCACCGTTTGACCTTGCTCCCGCTCGACCCGTTCGTCCGTCGACTCGACGCTCTGAGACGATCCTGAACGGACTGCAGTAGCGAGTCGCCATCGGCCATCGACAGGCACGAAGCCGTCCACGAGTAAATAATCGCTCTCGGCGATGACAACGTTCGACCGATATCGGTCCTCGTGCGCTCGGACGAACGGCCGTGAGCGCTGTTTCATCTCACGGGTCGCCGTCGCGCGACGGCCGTTCACGCGCAGTCGTTGTTGAGTTCATTGTCGATTCCGAAGATGACCGTTCCGCCCCCCGACAGTGAAGCCACTCCTCCCAGGTGATCGTCCCGACGGTTCGGTCCGGCCGCGTCGCTTCGCCCGCCCTGAATCCGGCCGCGACGGCACCCGGGAGTGGCAGTCGAACGATCGGTCGAGTCAGCCCGTTCGCGTCGCGATAGCTTCGTGCGAGGTCGCCAACCGTCTGGACATCGGGGCCGCCGACCGGCGGAACTCGTCCGGCGGGATCCGGCGTCGCGTGCTCGACGAGCGCGTCGGCCGCGTCGCCGGCGTCGATCGGCTGGACCCGGAGATCGGTCGACAGCGGCCAGACCGGAAGTCTCGATATCGATTCCAGCAGGCCGCCGACGAACGAGTGAAACTGAGTCATCCGGACGATCGTCGATGGTACCGGGCTCGTCTCGACGGCTCGCTCGGCCGCGCGCTTGTGCTCGTAGTACGAGAGCGGAATCTCGCCGACGCCGACGATCGAGACGTAACAGACGTTCGAGACGCCGGCGTCGGCGGCCGCCTCGAGCAGTCGTTCGGTGCCGCGGACGTCGACCGCCTCGCTGTCGCCTCGCGGTGCCGACGCCGCGTGGACGACGACGTCGACGTCAGCGAGTGCGGTTTCGAGCCCCGTTCCGTCACGTAGATCGAGTTCGACCCACTCGAGGGCGTCGTCGGTCGCCGCGGGCGGGGTTCGGCTCGTCGCCCGGACCTCGTTGCCCGAATCGAGAAGCCGAGGGCACAGCTCCCGACCGAGCGTGCCGGTCGCGCCGGTGAGGAGAGTTCGGATCGGTTCGCTCATTAGCGAATCTTCGAGGCGGGACACCGAATCGACGACGCCGGATTCGTCTGTGGGATTTAAGTCGCGAAGGGTGACAGAACGAGTATGAAACACGTCCGGTTGACCCTCGATGCGGGCGGTCGGGAGGCCGAGGTTCACCCGATGTACGACGTGCTCGTCAACGCCGACGCGGTCGACCGGGCGACGGCGATGCACTGGAGCGTTACCGGCGACGAGCTCAACATCATACACCACGTCGAGGGCGACGAGGAGGCGTTCCGGCGAGCGATCGAGGCGATCCCGGAAGTCGTCGACTTCGAACTCGCGTCGGCCGGCGACGAAGCGTTCTACGCGTACGTCAGAGACGCGACGACGGAACCGCTTCGAAACCTGTTCGGGGCCGTTAGGGAGCATTCAGCCGTCGTCATCCCGCCGGTTACGTACGCCGACGGAACGGTTTCGTACTCGGTGTTCGGACCGGCGGCGGCAATTCAGGCGGCTATCGAGGACGTTCCCGATCCGATCGAGGTCGTCGTCACGGAAGTCGGCGGGATGGCGGCCGTTCCGGGTATGTACGAATCGCTACTCTCCGACCGGCAGCGGGAGGCGCTGGAGGCCGCCCTCTCGCTCGGATACTACGCGATACCCCGCAACGCGAGCCACGAGGACGTCGCGGAGGCGATCGACTGTGCGCCGAGTACCGCCGCCGAACACCTCCGGAAAGGCGAGGCCAAACTCATCCGGTCGATCCTCGGTGAGTGACCGGCGTTTGAGTGTTCAAGGCTCCTTAATCTCTATTGCTGTCTTTTGGGGGTACGCTTTTACGTCCAGTTGGTGTGTTAGGTAGTAACATGACGGACGTCACGTACGTCCAAAAGGCGTGTGCGTACATCACCCGATCGACGGGTGAGCTACTCGTCTTCGATGGACCCGGTCACGACGGATTGCAGATTCCCAAAGGAACGCTCGAGTCCGGCGAATCTCCGGAAGAGGCGCTGTACAGGGAGGTAAGAGAAGAAAGCGGTCTCGGAACGCTGAACGGAACGTCTCACCTGACGACCGACGTCTGGACGCGACGCGAGTCGCCGCCTAAACGCTACGTTCGTCACTTCTTCCACGCGACGGTCCACGAGCCCCGCGACCGGTGGACCCACACCGTGACCGACGGTGGCGAGGAACACGGCGCCGAATTCGACCTCCACTGGGTTCGGCCCGCAAACGCACGCGAGTTCGCACTCGACCTCGACGACTACGTCCACCTGTTGCCAATTCAGGACGCCGTCGACGAGTTCGCCGCGACCTCGGACTGAGTGGGTCGGTTCGCCGTTTGATCGAATCTTACTTCGAGAGCGCGCGTTCGACCGCCTCGGCAACGCTTCTCGCTTTTTCGGCCACGTCTCCGGCAACCAGTCCGTCGGATACGGCGTCCGCGAGTTCGGCCTCGTCGACGATTTCGACCGTTCCGTCGGGCCGTTTGATCACGTCGACGTAGAGGTCGACGTACCGGACGGTATCGGGGAACAGTTCGACCGGCGTGCAGATATTGACGTACGTCCCTTTCGTCGAGCCGTCGTCGGCTTTGTACGTCGTCGGATACCACCACCGACCCTCGCGGAACTTCGTCACCGCGACGTCGCCGTCGGTCTTCTGCGTTCCGAGCGCGTCGTACGTGCCGCCGCCGCGCATCGATCGCTCGAGGGTAACCTTCCCGTCCGGGTCCCACGACGTGACGTCGCCGTAGCCGAGCGAGATCAGCCGGCCGTCGGGTTTCCCGTGGCCGATCTCGAGTCGGTCGCCGTTCGTCGGCCCGAACTGGCGGGTGACGGCGTCGAAGGGGAACTGTCCGTCGAGGTCGACCGCGGTCGAGCCACAGACCGCTTCCGCGAAGTCGACCGCCGCGCTCGCAGATCGGTCGGCTGCCTTCGTCCGGTGGTGGCCCGGCATCGTGGTCTCGACCGCGCGCCGGGCGTCGTCCAGCGCGAACCGTGACTCGCGGCCGAACCAGAGCCACGCGGTTTTCCGGGGCGTGGCGAGTCGGGCGGGCTCGCCGGGCTCGTCGGATGCATTTGCGAGATCGTCTTCGAGCGCCCGGACGCGGCCGACCGCATTTTCGAGCGCACTGCCCATCGCGTCGAGGTCGGCCTCAGCCGCCGGTGACTGCCAGCGCAGCCCCCAGCCCTCGGGCACGTCGGGTGAGAGGAGATTGGTCATGCCGACGAGTTCGTCCGCGCGCTCACCCCGCAGCGCGGCCGAGACGCCGGTTCGATCCCGCGAGAGCGTACAGAGCCCGTTCCCGACTTCGAGGGAGGGGCGAACGCGAGCGTGATCGTCGTCCCAGGGAGGCGTCGGCTCGTCGACCTGCACGCGGTAGCGGTTTCCGGCGTCGACGTAGCCGTCCGCGTCGTCGTAGTTGAGGTAGCCGCGTTGGCCGTTATTGAGGTCGACCACTGCACCGCTGCCGCCGTCGGCGTCGAGCACCTCGGCGTCGAAGACTCCACTGCGAGGCGTCTGGCCGGCCCAGCGGAACGTATCGATCGCGAGGTCGTCGAGTTCGGCCGCGATCGAGTCGACCGCGTCGGGGTCGCCCGAGACCTCGAGCCCCTGCCGGTCGCGGGTCGTGTAGATCGTCACGTCCGCCGGCTCGGCCGGGAACGCCCGGTCGAACCGCTCGCGGATCGGCTCGGAGGCCTGGACGACGTCGAACCCGTTCTCGTCGAGCAGCCGGGTGACGGCGGTGGTGTAGATGCCACGGACGCGAACGGTCGTCATGGCCCCGCCTCCGTTCGATTCGCTGGGAACCGACGGTCGGAGCGAGCGAGCGCATCGCTGAATCGGGTTTCGAACACAACGATCACCGCAGCGTCTCGCGGTCGGCCGCGAACCGGATCCGATCGTGGATCATCGGGCCGAGCGTCAGTTCGATGTACTCATCGTCCGCGTCCAGAATACGCCCGTTCTCGACGTAGACGCCCCACGAGTCGAATCGCAGCCAGCCGCGCATCTCGTCGGCGTGGGTCGTCATATCGAGGTAGGAAACGGTGTGCTCGGGGTACTCCGAGGCGGAGTGGGCCATGTCCATGTCCGAGTAGACGGTCTCGTGGGCGTCGAAGAACGCCTCGAGTTCCGCCGCATCCGACTCGACGGCGTCGACGACGGCCGCCGAGGCGGCTTGCAGCTCGTCGGTGTCCAGCCCGGCGTCGCGAAGCGCCCGCTGGGTTCGCTGATCGAAGTGCATATCGCTCCGTTGGGCCGGGAGACCTTTGTGGATTCCGAGTCCGCTCGCGCCGAACGCTTACCGGGGAGGGGGTTGTATCGGTGCCCATGCAGCGCAAGCGAGACCCGGTCGAACGAGCCGACCAGCAGTCGACGGATCTCTACGACGTCTCGACGTGGGAGCCGCGATCGGTCGTCGACGTCCTCTCGTACACGATCTACAACGTGATCAACTACGGGCTTCACGCGATCGTGATCGGCGTCGCACTCGTGATTACGCTCTTCTTGCTCATTCAGCCCGGCATCTTGATTCTCGAACAGCCGCTGCTCAGCATCTTCTTCGGGCTTTCGGTCGTCCCGGCCGCGTTGCTCGCCGGGTTCATCTGGTACACCGATATTACGTCCAACGAGCCACTTTCCTTGCTCGTCGCGACGTTCGTGCTGGCGGTGTTGTTCGCGACGTTCGCGGCGATCGTGAACTCGGTTACTCGCCCGTGGTTCGAGGCGATTCCGCTGATCGGGACGGCGCTGTTTTTCTTCCTGATCGTCGGACCGGTCGAGGAAACGGTAAAGCTGCTCGCGGTCCGCGTTTTCGCCTACCGAAGCAATACGTTCGACGCCGTCATCGACGGGGCGGTCTACGGCGCGATCGCGGGTCTCGGATTCGCCGCGATCGAGAACGCGATCTACATCGCGGGGACGATCGCCGAAGCCGACGTCGGGATCTTCACCGCCGCAACTGGTATCGCAACCGTCCGCGCGCTCGTCGGCCCCGGCCACGTCATCTATTCGGCGATCGCGGGCTACTACCTCGGCCTCGCGAAGTTCAACCCGCAGTACGCCGGCCCGATCGTCGTCAAGGGACTGCTGATCGCCGCGTTCGTCCACGCGGTGTACAACACGACGGTCGGCATCGTTCCGGGCCTCATCGCCGGCTTCTACCCCGTCTCTGCCGACTTCGCGTTCATCGGCTACGTGCTCCTGTTCAACATTGCAGTCGGCTACTACCTCTACCGAAAGATCGCCCGCTACCGGCGAACCTACAGCGCAGTGCGGGACGACACGAGTGAGGCCCCGAAACCAGAGTTGACGGAGTTCGACCCGCCGAGACAGAAGAAATCGCGCTAATTGCAGCTCTCGCGATACTGTTCGGTACGAACAGCATTTTCGGGCTCGACGGCGGTTCGTTCGACGTGCCTGGCGTTTGATCCGCCCGTCGGTCAGTCGAAGCGCTCTTCGAGCAGCCGTTCGACGTACTTCGCGAGCACGTCCACTTCGAGATGCACCGGATCGCCGACCGCCTTCGCTGACAGCGCCGTCAGTTCGTAGGTCGTGGGGATGATCGCGACGGTGACGCGACCGGTCTCCGCATCGAGGTCGGCGACGGTGAGGCTGATGCCATCGAGCGTGATCGATCCCTTCTCGACGACGTAGCGGTCGTATCCGGCGGGGAGTTCGAACTCGAAGAACCAGTCTTCGTCGACCGATTCGATGGCCGTGATCGTCGCGACGGCGTCGACGTGGCCCTGGACGACGTGGCCGTCGAACCGCCCGTCGGCCGGCATCGCGCGCTCTAAATTGACGGTATCGCCGACCGCGAGGTCGCCCAGATAGGTCCGCTCGACGGTTTCGGTCGCGAGAAACACCTCGAACCACGACCCGTCTTCGAACCGCTCGACCGTGAGACACGCGCCGCTGACGCTGATACTCTGGCCGTGTTCGAGTCCCGTTGCGACCTCGTCCGCGCCGATCCGAAGACGGAGTCCGTCCTCGGTCCGCTCGCGAGCGAGGAGTTCGCCGGTCTCCTCGACGATTCCCGTGAACATACCTGCTGATGACGGCGAGCGTGTAAATCCGTTCCGACACGGGGATGCGTTCCGATTTCGTGATGGGGTCTCACAGGGCGGTGTCGGTGCGGTCGGACGGGACGGTCGCTACCCGACGAACTCGACGCCGGTGATCTCGAACCGCGCTCCGCCGTCGGTTCCCGCGACGATACGGACGTCCCAGCCGTGGGCGTCGGTAACCTGTTCGACGATCGAGAGCCCGAACCCGGTTCCGCCTTCCGTCGTCGAATAGCCGGCGTCGAACACCGCGTCCCGTTTCTCCGCGGGGATGCCGGGGCCGTCGTCCTCGAGAAAAAAGCCGTCGTCGAGTTCGCCGACGGTGACCGTTACCGCCTCGCCGCCGTGTTCGATCGCGTTTCGGACGAGGTTCTCGAGCAGTTGCTGAAGACGGGTCCGATCGGCGCGGATCGTCCGATCGGTCTCCACCTCGAGCGAGCCCTCTGCAGTGGTGACGTTTCGCCAGCAGTCCCGACACAGCGCCGCGAGGTCGACCGGTTCTCGCTCGTTCACCTGCGTTCCGTCGCGAGCCATCGTCAGCAGGTCGTCGACCAGCGTGCTCATCCGCTCGTGGGCGCTTGCCACCTCCTCGAGATGGTCACTGTCGCACTCCTCTCTGGCGAGTTGCAGCCGGCCGGTCGCGACGTTCAACGGATTTCGGAGGTCGTGAGAGACGGCGCTCGTGAACTCGTCGAGTCGTTCGTTCTGTCGCTGTAGTTCCTGCTCGTGTTCGCGCAACTGCTCGGTTCGCTCGACTTGCTCCAGTGCGGTTTCGATGTTGCCGGTCAGAATCTTCCCGAGGACCAGATCGCGCTGGTCGAACGCCTCGGGCTCGGGCGAGCCTGCGAGGAGGATGCCGTACTCGCCGATCGGGAGCAACAGCTCGCTCCGAACCGGTGTCTCCGGGTTGAAGACGTCCGGATCGGTTTGGGTATCGTCCAGTGCGAGCGCTTCGCCCCGCTCGTAGACGCGCCAGGCGATACTCTCGCCGCTCGCAAGCGTCGGAATTTCTCCGACGAGTTCGCGGGTGTCGTCGGTGGCTGCAACCGGGACGAGCCCCGACTGCTCGTCGTATAAGTGTATCGCGTTCGCATCGAGATCGAGAATCTCTTCGGCCGCGTTCACGCCGACCTCGGCGACCGCCTCCCGACTCTCGACCGTCATCAACTCCTGTGTCGTCTCGTTCAGCGATTCGAGCCGCCGTTCGCGCTCCGTTCGCCGCGTGATGTCCTGATACACCCACAGATGACCGTCTCCGTCGGGAAGCTCGATCGGTCGGTAGCTGCGGGCGTACACCCGCCCGCCTCGAAGCGTCAGCTCCTCGTTGTTCGTCGGCTCGCGGCGCGTGACCAACTCGTCGATCCGTTCGACGAACGCCTCGCCGTCGGTGAACAGCTCCTTGACGTTCGCGGCCAGGCGTTCACAGTCCGCGCCGACGGAATCGGCGGGCGTTCCCGACATCTCGAAGAGATCGAACAGACGCTGGTTGATCGCCAACACGTTGCGCGAGGTGTCCTCGGCGAGCACGCCGACCGGGAGCGTTTCGAACAGCGTCGAGAGCAGCGAGTTCGTCCGTTGTCGCTCCTGTTCGCGTTCCGTGCGCTCGGTGATGTCCTGAAACTGCGAGAAGACCGCGACGACGTCCCCTGCGTCGTCCGTGATGACGCGGTTGTGCCACTCGCAGACGATCCGTTCGCCGTCTTTCCGAACGTTCTCGTTGATACTGTGGTAGCCGCCCTCGTCCTCGAGCAGGGGTTCGACGATGTCGTCGACCGTATCTCGATCGGATTCGGGGACGAGCCGTTGCCAGGAGTCTCCCGCTAGCTCGCCGGCAGAATAGCCGAGCAGCTCCTCGGCGGCGTCGTTGAGGTCGACGCATTCGAACCGGTCGTTCCACTCGATGACGCCCAGCGGCGACTGCTCGACGAACAGCGACAGCCGCTTTTCGCTGTCTTCGAGCGCGTGTTTCGCCCGGTACTGCTCGACGGCGTTGTCGATCCGATTCGCGAGGACCGTGTACTGTCCCGTCCCGCTCTCTTTCTGCAGGTAGTCGGTGACGCCGGCCGAAATGGCGTCGCTGGCGACCGCTTCGGACCCCTTGCCAGTATAGAGGATAAACGGGAGATCAGGATGGTCCGCTCTGACGGCTTCGAGCAGCTCGATGCCGCTCAGATCGGGCATATCGTAGTCCGAGACCACGCAGTCGAACGCGTCCGACTCGAGCCGGTCGAGCCCCTCGGTGGCCCGGGTCGTCGTCTCGACGCTGAACCGGTCGTCCTCGCGCTCGAGGTAGGTCGCCACAAGGTCCGCAAGATCCGGCTCGTCGTCGACGTGAAGGATCCGGATCGAATCGTTCATGTCAGTGTAACGGACTCGACGGTGAAGTATATGCTCATCTCATAATTATTGATGAATTTAAATCGAAACAGAGCGACCGACACGCAGTGAATCCGAGACGGCCAACGCAGTCCTGTGCTGATTTACCACGGCAATCGCACGACGACTGCGGGTGCACCGGCAGTACCACCGTCCAAAACGATAGTCGTCGTGTTTTTGTCCCATCCGAACTATCGTGCGATAATGGCAGGTATCATCGATACGATCAAGCTCGCGGGGACTCTCATTCTCGCGATCCCCGCCGCGCTCGCCGGACTCGAACTATTGCTGGTCCGCGGCCAAACGGCGACCGGGATTGCCCTGCTCGTGCTCGCAGGCGCGCTCGTGCTCTTCCAACGCCGGCTCACGACGCCGTCGGACGTCCCCGGACTCGTCGCCAAGCGCGTCGGCACATCGGTGACGAAAGAGACGAGCGACACCGACGAGGATCAGTGACCGTCGGTCACTATCGATACAACGCGTCGCCACTTATGATATAACTTCTACAATATACGACGAGCGTCCACTGCGCCCCGATCCAGTTCTCCAGCGGCTCTCACATTCGATACGATGATAGTGTCAGAGGATGATCAATAGGTATGGAATCAACGCTGTTCGCGCTTCTCTTTGCCGGAGGGGGTATCGTCGCCCTCGGCTACGGTGGTCTTCAGCTTCGAAAGTGGCGGCGCATTCGCGCAGGCGAGCCGGTCCCGATCCGCGAGGCGGTGATCGAGTCCGATCCGGTCGAGATCGAAGGACGGATCGAACCATACGAGGAGACGCTGACCTCGCCGATCCTGACCGAAGAGTGCGTCGCGTACGAGTACGAAGTCGAGGAGAAAAAACGCCGACGCGGCCGAAAGGGACGGAACAAGACGACCTGGAAGACGGTCGACTCGGGGTCGGCTCGTCGGCCGTTCGTGCTCGAGGACGAAACCGGGACGGCACACGTCGATCCGAGTAGTGCGTCGCTCTCGATGGGAACCGAGCGGACGAACTCGATCGACGACGAGTCGTCGCTCCCGCCGGGGTTGCAGTCGACGTCCTCGGGTCCACTGTCGATTTCGATCGGCGGATTCAACCTGGGCGGCAACCAGATGCGCTACACCGAAAAGCGACTGGACGTCGGCGAGGACGGCTACGTGTTCGGCCAGTCCGAGTCGAACCCCCACTGGGCGGACGTCGATATCGCCCTGAGCGACGGTCCGGAAACGCCGATGTTTCTCGTTTCCGACACCGGCGAGGCGGGAACGATGCGTCGGTTCCTGCAGTACGGCCTCGGCGGGGTCGGAGCGGGAACCGTCGCGTTCGTGATCGCAACCCTCCTCTTTCTGTAAGTCCGTAGGGGAATCAGTCGGCCGCGAGCTTGTCGAGGCCGGCCGATTCGAGGTCTGCGCCGTCGACCGACGAGCGCAGCGCGTCCATCCCGTCGTCGCGGTCGATATCGAAGTCGTTCTCGTACAGTTCCGCGACGCGGTCCATCTCTGTCTCGGAGAGTTTCGGCACGTCGCTTGCGGCCGCCCACTCGTCGATGTCGTCGGTCGTGCGGAACGTCGGCGTCACGCTCGCGACGGGGTCGTGCGAAAGGAGCCACGCGATCGAGGCCTGCCCCATCGTTCGCTCTCCGTCACGTTCCAGGAAGCGAAGCGTCTCCAATTTCTCCCAGCCCGTTTCGTACCACTCGTCGGGACGGAATCCGCGGTGGTCGCCCTCGCCGAGTTCGGTCTCGGGCGTGACCTGCTCGTTCAGGATGCCCGAGGAGTGGGGGACGCGAGGGATCAGGCTGGTCGACGAGCCCGTCCGCTCGATCGTCTCGAGGAAGTGGTTGCCGACCTCCTGTTCTAAGACGTTCCAGACCAGTTGCACCGAGTCGAACTCCTCTTCGATGGCGAGGTCGCCCTCGGCGAGCCAGCCGATCGAGGGGCCGAGCGCGAGACCGGTCGCCTCGATCGTCCCCTCCTCCTCGAGTTCGTCGAGCAGTTCGAGCACGTCGGGGGTGATCTCGTCGGCGTTCGCGTTGTGCAACTGGAGGACGTCGACGTGATCGACGCCGAGTCGGTCGAGGCTCTGCTCGACGGCGTCCCGGAGGTAGTCGACGTCCATCTCCTTCGGCAGTTCGCCGTGGCCCGCCTGCGGGTTGTTGTAGAAGTCGTAGCCGACCTTGGTTGCGAGTGTTACCTCGTCGCGGACCTCCGAGAGGGCCTGTCCGAGCAGTTCCTCGCTGCGGCCGTGGCCGTAGACGTCGCCGGTGTCGAAGTAGGTGATCCCCTGATCGACGGCGTACTGGACCATCTCGATCGCATCGTCTTCCGAGCGGTCGCCCCACCAGTCGGTGCCGACGACCCACGCGCCGAAGCCGACCTCGCTGACCTCGACGCCGGACGTTCCCAGTTCGCTGTATTGCATGCTTCGACGTTAGGAGCGCAGCGACTTAGGGAGTACGGAATCTGCGCTTCCCGCGTCCGAACTCGTTCGGTTTGGGCCAGTTCGACGGCCGCTTGGGCGGATTGACGAGTCGAACCGTTCATGGGCGATCGCTGACTACTCGACGTATGGACGACGACTCCGGGCGACCGCCCGAGCGGATACTGCTCGCGGTCGTCCTCGCCGTGGCCGTCCTCGTCCCGGTCGCGGCGACGCAACTGGAGGTCAGTCCGCACCGTATCACGCCGGGGACGGTCGTGGTGAGCGGCCTGCTACTGATCGGAACGATCGCACTGCCCGCACTGCTCCTCTCGCGGTGGCAGTCCGACGAGGCGTAACGCCGAGCCTCTTCGCCGTTCGGCAGCTGATCTCGCGTCGGCTCGATCGTCGACGGGTGGCGTCGCGACGGACCGGTAACACGCTCGTTACTGGGTGTTCCGGCGAGGCGGACGCACAACCGAACCCCTATCAACTCCGCGGGCAATACCTCGGTGTATGACAAAGCGGTACGTCTCGCTTCCCGACGAGGCGGAGGCGGGGATGCGCGAGTTCATCGACGAGGTCGACCGACGGCTGTCGAGCGACGAAGACACGTGTTCGGTCGTCGAGGACGTTCTTATCGACCTCTCGGGCGACCGCGAGGCCTACGAGCAGTGGCAAGCGGGTGCCGACATCTCGCCGGCCGAGCGCGTACGATTGCAGAGCTACGATCCCTGCAACACGACCCTTGAGAGCGAGTACTACGCCGAAAAGGACGAAGCACAGTTCCGGCGCTCGAAACATCTCCAATGGCTGTGGCGACAGTTCGACAGCCTCCCGATCGCGGACAACGTGGAGTTTGCGCTCCGATTCCGCCAGATGCTCGCGGATCACCTTTTTGCCGACTGCGGGGAGAACTGCCGCTTTTTCAAGGGCATCTCGTTTACCTACGGCCACAACATCACCATCGGCGACAATACGATCGTCCACGACGACGCGCACTTAGACGACCGCGGGAAGTTGACCATCGGCGACCGCGTCTCGGTTTCCGACGGCGTCCACATCTACAGCCACGACCACGACGTCGTCGACCAGACCGAGGTGCGAAACTATCACACGATCGTCGAGGACGACGTTCGGCTCACCTACGACTCGATGGTCCGGGCCGGGAACAAGGTCGGCGAAAACGCCATCGTCGGTGCGCGCGGCGTCGTCCAACACGACATTCCCGCCCACCACATCGCCGTCGGCATGCCCGCCAAAAGCGTCAAGATCAAGCCCGGGTGGGAGTCGGTCGCGACGCCCATAGACGAGGCCGGCGTCACCCGCCAGGACGAGCGCCGCATCGAGTACGACCTGCCCGACGACCTCGAGCCGTTCGACGAGTTCGGTCGCGAACTCCAACCGCCGCGGTAATTCGTCCGTTTTTGACAGTCTCCCTGCGGTAGCTCGGGGAACATCCAAGTGTCTTGCGAACGAATGACACGGCGATGGAGCTCTGGGGTTGGCTCATCGGGTACGTGGTCCTGTTTGCCCTTCTCCATCTGGTACTGTACTACGTGTATATCCGGCGCAACGACGGCGACAACGCGAGCTCACCGTCGTTCGCGGATCCCGACCGACCGAGTTCGCGCGCGCCACGCGGACCGGACCGATTCCCGCCCTCGTCCGAGGACAGCGACTCCGTCGACACGTCGTCCCGAGAGCGCGATATCGACGGGAAGACGGTTCGATGTCCACACTGCGGCGCTCGAAACTCGGCCGATCAAACCTATACCTACTGCTGGCGGTGTGTCACGACGCTGCGCCAGTAAGGTGTCGGTCTCCGCTCCGGCGTCGAACGGTTCTCCCAGCTATAGTAACAACTGAAACTGTTTACACATCGATCGTATAGCCATCGTACGATCGGGTGTGCACTGACTTTCAGTGGCTACTATACTGCTCCGTCGCCAACTCCGTCGCGAGCGTCTCGAGGTGATCGATGCCGACGACGGCGACGGTGTCGCCGCGCGTTCTGATCGTTTCGAGTCGGTCGATCATACAGCGCTCGCGCGTCTCGTCGCGGTAGGCGAGCGCGCTCCCGTCCGTCTCGACGCTTCCGAGCAGCGCCTGCACGCTCGCGACGTGGGATCGCTCGTGGGCGGCCTGGTCCGCCGGCGAGTCCTCCCGAGTGCAGTCGTACTCGATCGGATCGTCGCGGGTGACGGTCATCGACGTCGCGTGGGTCAGGGTCGCGGCGACGCGACAGGCGAGAACCTCCCGCGTCGCGCCGCCAAGGCTCGAGATGACTCGCTTGGCGGTCGCCGGCGCGACCCGGTCGGCGATCAGTCGCGTCACGAGTCGCCGGAGGAACGACCAGTTCGGCGCGTCGATGCCGACGAGGTCGGCGTCGGGTGCGGCCCGGATCGCGGCGCTCATCTCGCCGCCGAACCGCGGCGGAGCCGCCTCGTTGCCTGCCTCGTCGCGAGCGTAGGCGCGGTACAGCGGGAGGGCTGCAGTGGACAACTCGAGCGCGAGGAAGTCGGGTTCGACCGACTCGAGGACGCGCCGAACGCGGCCGATGCTTGCGGGGTGGTCGTGAACGACACCGAGGAGGTAGAGGTCGCCCGACGAGCCGCGGAGCCGACGGCAGAACCGGTCGGTGATCCGCGGGTCGTCGAACGAAGCGGGAAAGGACGCGAAGTCGTCCATTGATCGAATAGTAATACGCGACTAGCGGCATAATCCTTCTGTTGTCTCGACCCGAAACGCGCTGGTAGCAATCGTCGAATCACGGACGACTCCCCTGCTGTCGGCGAATAGGTGATGGTTACGACCGAATTGCTGCGACAGAACGTCGATACCCCAGCGGAGACCGGCAGCAGGTTGCATGCTGTAACAATAACGACCAATATTTCCGGACAACAATTTTGCCGCTTTATTATCCGAACGAACCTCCCTCCGGCACCTGGACGCAATGTTGGTGGACGAACGCACAGCTCACGACAACGATATGACACGAGAGGCGCTCACGAAAGCCGACGAGGGAAAACGGGTACTGAGCGTCGACGGTACCCGGATCGGTCGTCTCGCGGCCGTCGAGGACGGGCGGGGGTACGTCGACACTGATCCGACGCTGACGCGGACGATCAAGGCGAAACTCGGCTGGGGAGGCGTCCCGGCGGACGCGCATCCGCTCGACGAGGGGAGTATCGAGGAAATCACCGACGACGCCGTCCGCCTCCGCGGAACGCTCTGAGTATCGTAACAGCTGAAACTGGTTCCACACCGATCGCATAGCTCACGGGTCGTTCCTTCCCGTCTGCTCACGGCGCGAAGCGCCGTTTGCATGGTTCGCGGGATCTTTGATCCCGCGCTATTCACTATCCGCGGTTCTCACTCATTCACTCCGTTCGTTCCGAACACGGTAACACTGTGTTGGGCCGATTCACCGTCCGTTTCGACGACGATAGGGAACTCGGTTGTCTGTGCTGCTGGATACGTCTCGTAGCCGAGCGTGACCGTCCGCTCGTCGCCCGCCGCGAGCGTGACGGACGTCGAGTCGGCACGCTGTGGGTCGTGACCGACCACGAGGGAGACGTCCTGAGTAACTGTACCGGTGGTCTGATTATCGACCCGAGCGGACACGGTGAGGCGCTCGCCCGCCTCGACCGGCGCGTTCGTCCCGGTGATCGAGACGTCGATACCACCTTCGTCCCGACCGGTAACGGTAACCGTCCGCTCGGCACTGTCGTCAGCTCCCTCGACGCGGACCGGGAACGTCTCGTCCCGCTCGACCGGGTGGGTCTCGAACGAGAGGGTGACCTGCTCCGTCTCGCTCCAGGCGGGCGAAACCGTCGCCGTATCGACGACCGTCGGATCGTGTCCGACCACGAGATCGAGTTCCTGCGTCGGATCGCCGATCATCATCATGTCGCCGACGTTCTCGACCTCGGCGGTGACGCTGAGCGTCTCGCCGGCGGGAACCGGCTCGTTCGTCTCGACGATATCGATCTCGAGCGGCGGCCGGATCTCCGGCCCCTCGACCGATTGGCGCTCGCTCAACACACCCGTCTCCGAGACGGCCACGACGTTCGTCGGGTAGCCGGCGCTGATCCAGCCCGGCCGCTCGAGCGAGAGCGTCGCGCTGTCCTGAGAGCCGTCGAGGTCGGAGACGTCGTACACCGTCAGATTCTGCCCCTCGACCCAGATGATGCGATCGACGGCCGCGCTCTCGTCGCTCGAACTCGCCGTGAGTTCGATCGGGTCGTCGACGCCGATCCGTCCGTCCGCGTCCGGATCGATCGCGAGCTCGATCGCCGGGCGACTCGCCCCACCGTCCGCGACGTCGACCACCCACTCGACGGTTAGCTGCTCGTTTCCATCCTGGTATGTGGCGGTTACGACGTACTCGCCGGGCGAGTCGAACGTGCGAAACGTTGAGGGCGTCCCGGTTGCGTGGACGTAATCGACGTCCAACACCGGCCCCGTTCCCGACTCGCCGTCGCCGGTCCACTCGACGACGCCGGGTTCGACTGACGTCGGGAGCGCGGCCTCGAACAGAACCGTCGACCCCGGTTCGACCGAAATTTCGCCGTCGATCGGTCGTCGCCGTTCGAGGGTCGTGGACGACGCCGTCGAACCGTCGTCTGCAGTTGCGCCCCAACCGACGAGCGGCGCGATTCCACCGAGAGCAACCCCTCCGAGCACGATCCGCCGAGCGAACTCGTTCGCTGGCATACCCCAGTCTCCTGGGGCGTAGACGGCAAAAGACTCGCCACTGTTGCAGGCTCAATCACGTATTTCGCGTGAGCAAGGTGAGAGTACAGTGTCAGCGGATTCGATCGGCTTAGACGCCGGTCGAGTACCGCAACAATCCGGCGAAGCCGCCGAACGCGTTGTAGAGCTGTTCGCCCTTCTCGAAGTCGGTCGAGATGAACTTGGTCTCGGTGCCGCGCTGTTCGGCGATCTCGATGAGGTGGTCGATTGCGTCCTCGCGGTCCTCCTCGGTCGCTTCGATTTCTGCGCCACAGTCGCTGCAGGTGTGGTCCGGCGTCGACTTGCGTCGATCGAAGACCTCGCGATCGGTGTTGCCACACTCCTCGCAGTCGTAGGTGACGACGTCCTTTCGCAGATCCTCGCTGATCAGCAGCCGGTCGACCGCCCCCATCATCAGGTTGCGACGGGTCTGCTCGAACCCGTAGGTGGCGAGGTCGCCCGCGTTGAGTTCCTTGAAGAACTCCTCCATCTGCTTTTTGTCCTTCATCACCTCGGCGTCGGCCAAGGCGTCCTCGGCGTTGTCGACGAGGTCTTTCAGCCCGGACTCGTCGGTGTATGCGACGTCGAACTTGCCCAGGACCTCGTCTTGCAGTTCGTGATGGAGGTAGTCGCCGTCCAAGAACTCGTCTTTGGTGGGCGAGGGACCGCCGACGAGGATGCCGTCGATCTCGTGGCGCTTGGGGACGAACAGATCGTTCGCCATCCCCGCAACCTCCTGATAGAAGTTGTCGATCGCTTCGAGGCGCAAGCGGGCGAAACGCTGGGCGGACTGGCCACCCTTTCGCTGCTTGCCGGGAACGAGCGACGAGGCGGACTTGACCGGCTCGATGCGTTTCCCTTTCAGCCAGCCGACGTTCGATTCGCGCCGGTCGAGAACGATCAGGCCGTACAGGCCCTTGTCCGCGAGCATGTTCTCGAGCGGCTCGGTGAGGAAATCCGAGTCGCAGTGATAGCGAAACGACTCGACGGGCTGGGGCGGGCTCTCGAGGACGCGGGTGACCATCTCGGTCCGGCCGCCGCTGGAGTCGACCGCACCGGAGAACAGGACCAGTCCGTTGTCCGGCGGATAGGTGTCGTAGTACCGGAGCCGGTCCTTGATACTGGTCAGTGCGTCCTGAACGGCCGTTCGAGTCTGTTTAGACTTGATGTTGGCCGCCTCGCTGTGTTCTTGGGTGACGTGGGTGACGACGTCACTGATCTGTCTATCGTCGGGGACGTAGATGGTCACAAGCTGCGTTCCGGAGCCGTCAAAGTCCTTGAGATCCTCGATGACCTTCCGAAACTCGTATTTCTTCCGGTCTGATTGCTCCTGCTCGCCCTCCTGGCTCATTAGCCGTACAAAACGGTGCTGCGGGTAAGTATTCTTTGACACAGCGTGATCGAACGACCGACGACGCCGATCTGCAGCGCGGTCGATCGACCGTGTTCTCGAGGTGACGATTTAAGGTGCTGCCGTTCCACTGTCCAGACAGTATCCGAGTATGTCACACGAGACTGTCTATGCTATCGCGAGCGGGAAAGGCGGTGTCGGCAAGACGACGACGACGGTCAATCTCGGGACGGCACTCGCACGAGCGGGCGAGCGCGTCGCCATCGTCGACACCGACCTCGGGATGGCGAATCTCGCGGGGTTCGTCAGCCTCACGCCGGACGCGACAACGCTTCACGACGTTCTGGCCGGCTCGGCGTCGGTCGAGGACGCGACGTACCGACTGGCCGACAACATCGTCGCCGTCCCGAGCGGAACCGACCTGGACGAATACGCCGAGACCTCCCCCGAAGGACTGCGCGAGGTCGTCTCGGAGCTTCGATCGACGTACGACTTCGTCTTCCTCGACGTCGGCGCGGGCGTCAGCCACGAGACCGTCCTGCCGCTGGGGCTCGCCGACTCGGTCGTCGTCATCTCGACGCCCGAGCCCGCAGCAATTCAGGACTCGACGAAGACGGTCGAGCTAACCGACCGCGCCGGCGGCGACCTCGCCGGCCTCATCATCACCCGAACGCATCCGGGTAGCGACACCTCCTATGAGGCGATCGCCGAGAAACTCGGAATTCCGCTACTCGGGACCGTCCCCGACGATCCGACCTCCCGCGAGAGCGTCCGCGCGGGAACGCCGCTCGTCGTCTACGATCCCGACAGCCCGGCGTCCGCCGCGTACCGATCCCTTGCGGCCGAACTCGGCGACATCGACCTCCCCGAGCGAGCGAGCGAGGAGGACGAAGACGACGCCGACGAGGAGCCACCAGCCGACGCCGAGACCCAGGAAGCCGCAGCTGACGAGATATCGAGTGCGATCACTGAAGCCGAATCCGATACCTGAACTGCTTCCCGCCACCGACCCGTACTCGCCCGTGGTGGCGACCGGTTACCGGAACGGTAGGTGGTACCTGACCCGCTCGTTCGCCGCTCGAGACGCTGATTTCTATCGGGATATGTGACTACCTCGTTTCCGAGACAGTCCTCGTCGGTGGAGTCTGTTCGGTTCCAACTACTCGCGATTTTCCCTCCCTCGAATACCCAAAATTCCTCGCTCTTAGGCCCCATATCCGTTGTTCTCCGTTCGAGTTCTTCGGCTCAAAATGCCGTCTCACCGACCGCTGAGGTACGAGCTAATTACTAATCCCGACGTCTCTCGACCGCTCTTGCATGGAGCGACGAAAAATCCTCCTTGGCAGTGGAGCCGCACTCGCGACCGTACTCGCGGGCTGTTCCAGTACAGAAACCGGCGAAGAAACCGACGATACGTCCGACTCGTACGACAGCGACGATACCGGCACCGATGACGACTACGACGACGAGGACGACGATTACGAGGACGTGCCCGGCTACGACGGCGAGATGGAGTCGAGCAGCGACGTGCTATCGGTGACGTCCCTCTCCCACGACGGGGGCCACATCAGCGCTGTGATTGAGACCGAAACGACCGACACGGAGGTGCTGTACGCTGAAATCGAGACGCTTGCGGAAGACATTGCGTACGCAATCTCCGACCGCGACCGGTTCAAAGCGGAGGTCGAAACGATCGAGCTGTATCTCGAACACGACGGCGCGCGCGTCCTCGGACTGTTCGTCGACGTCCAGTGGGTGCTCGACTACCTCGACGACGTCATCTCGCGGGACGAACTCGTCGAGAAAATCCTCGACTCGAAGGAGTAAGCCGCCGTCCGGTTCGACGTCGGTGGCTCGACTGCTTCTTCCGAGACAACCATCGAAACACGATAGTAGCCACTGCAACCTGACCGCTAGACGGCTCGGCGATCAGTGTGTAACTCGTTGCAGTTGTTGCGATAGCAGACGGGACGCCGTCGACCGCTACATCGAACGCGGTGCGGCGACGCCGAGCACCGTGAGCGCGTTCGCGACGGTGTGTCTCGAGGCCGCAACCAGCGCGAGCCGTGCCTCCCGGAGTTCGGGATCGACGTCGTCGGCGAGCACCGGACACTCGCGGTAGAAGGCGTTGAACCGATCGGCGAACGTCCGCGTGTAGGTCGCGATCTGGTGAGGTTCCAGGTCGTCTGCGGCCTCCTCGACCACTGCCGGGAAGCGTGCGATCGTCTCGAGGAGGTCGCGCTCGGCATCAGTCTCGAGCAAGTCGGCCTCGAGCGCCTCGAGTTCGATCGCCTGATCCGCGAGATCTGTTTCGGGATCGAGTCCCGCTTCCTCTAAGATTCCGCACGTGCGGGCGTGAACGTACTGAACGTAGGGTGCGGACTGGGCCTCGAAGTCGAGCGCCTGGTCCCACTCGAAGGTGATCGCCTTCGTCGGCTGTTTCGAGACGATATCGTACCGAACCGCACCGATGCCGACCTGGTGGGCGATGCGTTCGATGTCTTCCTCGTCCAGATCGTCGTCACGGATGCGGTCGTCGAGTCGGTCCTCGACCTCCTCGCGAGCGCGGGAAATCGCCTCGTCGAGCAGATCGTCCAGGTCGACGCCGGTGCCCCGTCGCGTGCTCATCTTCCCCTCGGGGAGGTTGACGTAGGAGTATAGCACCTGCTGGAGTTGGTCGGTGTCGTTTCCGAGCAGTTCGAGGGTCGTATTCAGCTGGCGAGCCTGCAGCTTGTGATCCTCGCCGAGCACCGTCACCGCGCGATCGTAGTTGTCGAACTTCCACTCGTGGTGGGCCAGGTCGCGGGTCGCATAGAGGGAGGTGCCGTCCGAGCGCAGGAAGACGAGGTTCTTGTCGATGCCGTGGTCCTCGAGCTCGAGCTGCCAGGCGTCTTCCTCGTAGACGGCTTCATCCAGCTCTTTGAGGTCGGCAACGAGGTCGTCGGTGTCGCCGTTGCGCATAAAGCGCGTCTCCTTGACGAACTCGTCGAACTCCGCAGGGAGGCGGGCGAGACAGCCTTTCATCCCCGACAGCACCTGATCGACGACTTCACTGACGCGCTCGTAGGCGGTCTCATCGCCCGCTTCGAGCCCCTGCATGATGGACTCGATCTCGGCTTCGGCCGCTTCGACCTCGGCTTCGGATGCGTTCTCGAGATAGGCGTTGCCCTTGCGGTAGTAGCGCACGAGGTCGTACTCGATGCGGTCGCGTTCGGGGTCGTCCTCGAGGTCGTCCTCGTCGAACGTCTCGTAGGCCCAGGTGAAGACGGCCATCTGCCGGCCGGCGTCGTTGACGTAGTAGTGTCTGTCGACGTCGTACCCCGCGAAATCGAGCAGGTTCGAGACCGCGTCGCCGATGATCGGATTCCGCGCACGGCCGACGTGGACCGGCCCCGTCGGGTTCGCACTCGTGTGCTCGACGACGACCGACTCCTCGCGGTCGTCGAGGCTGCCGTAGGTCTCGGCAGTGCCCGCCGTGAGCGTCTCGGCGAAGTAGGCCTCGCTCGGCAGGAAGTTAAGGTACGGCCCCTGCGTCTGGATGTCGGCGACGTAGGTCAGCTCGTCGACGTCGATCTCGTCCGCGAGTTGGCTCGCGACCTGTGGTGGTGGCGCGCCCGCCTCGCCGGCGAGGCGAAAGGCCACGCTCGAGGCGAGGACGCTCTCGACGTCGTCAGGTGGTTCTTCGATTCCGAGATCGTCCGTCGGATACTCGAGCGTCGAGAGCGCCCCCTCGAGGGCGTCCTCGACCTCCGCGCGTAGGGAGAGGAACATACCCGCCCGTATTCAGGGGGCAAGTAAAGGAATGTCGGGTTTCGTCGCCGCGGTCGTCGTTTCATACGGATCGCTGGAACGGTTTCCTGGCGTCCCCGCGACAGGTCACGGTTACGCCGTCAGTGGCTTACAGCAGTCCGTCTCACTTCGAGTCGGCACCGAGCAGCCGAACGGTGACCTCGTCGCTCGTCACCGTGACGGCACAGCCGCCGTACTCGAACGACAGCTCGACGGCACTGCGGCGACTCCCCGCAGCGTCGACGACTCTGTTTGCGTGGTCCGGATCGATCGACTCGTACAGCGGGTCGAGATCGAGCGGCGAGCGTCCGGTCACCGCAGCGACGGCTCGGACGACGGCCATATTCGGCCGCTCGTCGACACCGATTTCGGTAGTGTAAGCCGACGAGCCACGCACCCGGTCCGCTCCGCCGTCCGTCGGGCGTTCGCTCGTCATGGGTCGAACGGCAAATCCCGAACGAAGCTCTCGCTTTGATAGTCGAGGTGGTCCAGCCGTGGACCGAGCAACTCCCGAACGAGGACCACAAACGGATTGGTTCGTCCCTCACCGATCATTCCGATTTCGGTCTTCGATCCGTCGGCGGCCAGTTCGTCCCAGAGGCCGACGACGACTCGTTCACGGTCCGCGAAGATCAGCCGGCTGATCGTCGGACAGCGCTCGGGGTCGCTCATCCAGTCCAGTTGCGGTTCCCAGACTGTCGCCTCGGGCAACCGACGTCGAAAGAACCGGCGGGCGCTCGGGCACTTCGCTCCGGCGTAGAACTCGACACCGCGCTCGATTGCGCGTTTCGCGTTCGGGAGACAGCTCTCGTCCAACAACTCGTCGGTGGTGTAGATGAGAAACAGCTCGTCGTCGGCCGTATCGGCCAGATCTCGACCGTACTCGTAGATTTCGTCTTTACCCTCGACGACGCCAATTTCGCGACCGTCGGGTTCATGCCTGCCGTTGAAACCCGAAAGCAACTCGTCTAGCAGCGTAATCTCTTCCCACTCGACGGCGACCGACGAGAGCGTGCCGCCTGAGACGACGTTCTCGTCCGGATCGTACTCGATGAGGCCGGCTTCGTCGAGTTCCGGGAGATGGGAGTGGTGTAACGAGACTCGATGTTGATCGACTTTCGCCTCGTACTCCGCCGAGTCGAATATCACCGCCTCCCGAGAAACGAGCTCGTCGGCGAGTTCCGTTACCGAGAGCTGTCGAGCGGTATCGTTCAGCACATCCAGAACGGCTCGCTTAGTCGGGTCTGCGAGCAGTCGCATCACTCGCTCGTCATGAGAAGCCATACCACATGATGAATAGAGAGTCGGTTAAACGTAGCTCTTGGTTGTGTAAGTAGCTGGATAAATATTTCTCACCACTGTTCGGGAGTAATTGACCTTCGAGACCAGATACTGTCGGACGATTTGAACGTTCGGATCGGGCTGTCGACCTACGCGAACCGCCTTGCTGCAGAACGGAACCGATCCTCGTGTACCGGCCGGAATCGCTCGTCGGAATCGTCGAACTCCGATGGCGTCCAGAACCGAGCGTCGCCGGCGTCGCTGCCGGCCGCTGGCACCCCTTCCGTCTCGGCTCGATCGACGACGTAGTGGATTGTCACCACGTGCTTGCCGTCTCGCGGCGGCAACGACGTTGCATCGAGAATTTCGAGCGTGCTGGGGTCGACCGAGACACCAGTCTCTTCCTCGAGTTCGCGTGCGGCCGCGACCGCCGGGTCTTCACCGATCTCCATGTGACCGCCGGGAAGCGTCCACTCGCCGATCCCTGGCGGAACGGCGCGTTCGACACAAAGCACCGCCGGTATCTCATCCGTTCGATCGACGACGGCGACGCCGGCACACGGGACCGGATTGTGCCAGATCACGTCGCCGCAGGTCGGACAGCGCTCTCGCTCGCGACCATCTATCGGAATCGTCTCGAGGGAATCGCCACAGCGCGGACAGAACTCGGGTGGTCGACTGACCATCTGGTTGCTCTCGGAACTGAGCGGTCAAAGCGTTTTCAGTCCGCTCCCGGTCAGCGGCACGACGACGTCCTCGTCGCCGTCGAGGACGCCCTCGTCGCGATAGGCCGCAAGCGCCGCGGGAGCGACCGCACACGTCGGCTCGACGTAGAAGCCGCCGCGGTGGAGCCGATCGAGCGCGCTCTCGATCGGATCGTCGCCGAGCGCGATCGCGTCGCCGTCGGTCGCCTCGATCGCCTCGAGAATCTCCGGCAAGCGGGCGGGCGTCTCGATCTCGATGCCGTCCGCGATGGTGGCTGCGTTTCCGTCCTCGTCGAGCGGATCCCGACCGAGTTCCGCGACGACCGGGGCGTGTCCGGCGGCCTGGGCGCCGAGCAGTCGCGGCATGTCCTCGACGATTCCGGCCTCGTTCAACAGCGAAAAGCCGCGGTAGGCACCCAGAAAGAGCGTGCCGTGGCCGACCGGAAGGACGATCGCGTCGGGAACGGTCCAGCCGCGCTGGGCGGCGACCTCGAAGGCGAACGTCATCGTCCCCGCGTAGAAGGCGGGGTTCCACGCGTGGCTCGCGTACCAGCCCTCGCCGGTCTGTCGTGGCGTCCGCTCGTCGGTCGCTTCGCCGCCGGCATCGCCATCGCCCTCGACGGCCTCGATACAGGCGTCAGTCACGTTCTGTCGACTCCCCTCGACGCGAACCGGCCGCGCATCGGCCCGCTGGATCGCCATCAGCTTCGACTGTTTGACGTCGGCAGGAACGTAGATCTCCGCCTCGAGATCCGCACGGGCCGCGTAGGTCGCGATCGCGGAGCCGGCGTTCCCCGAGGAGTCCTCGATCACCTTCTCGACGCCGAGTTCGACCGCACGCGAGAGCGTCGTCGTCGCGCCGCGGTCCTTGAACGAGCCCGTGGGAAACACGTACTCGAGTTTGAACTGGGCGTCCCACGCCGGTGCGTCGACGATCGGCGTAAACCCCTCATAGAAGGTGACGTGCTGTTCGATCGGCAGGAACTCGAAGAAGGTCCACAGTCCTTCCGTGGTGTCGAGTTGGGACAGCGGTAACGGATCTCCCTCGGGGAAAGGGCGGTCGACGAACTCGAGTGCGAGCCCACATTGGCATCGCCAGGGCTCGTCGGGACCGGCGGCGTAGGTCCGCTCGCACGTCGGACAGAAGAGATCCGACGGCATGTCAGTAGGAGTCGACGTCGGTGCCGACGGAGCAGACGTACTCGCCCGTCGCGACCTGCGGGAGACGCCGGGTTCGCCAGAGAATCCCGCTACTGTCCGCGGTGACGGTCGCTTTCGGCTCGCCGAACGGCGTCGTTACGTCGAATATCGTCTCGCCGCGTTTGACTCGGTCGCCCAGTTCCTTCTGCAGGGAGACGAGTCCGCCGCTCGGCGCACCGTACTGTTCGAAGCCGTTGGCGCGAGTCTGTCGGTTGAGATCGACCGAGCTATCGAGAAAGCCGTAGTAGCTGAGTACGTTGAAGACGCCGTCGACGCCCTTCTGAATGCTCGACTCGTCCCAGCCGACGCAGCCGCCGAGTTCGGGGTCGACGGTCGGCACGCCCTCGTCGGGGGCCGCCCGCGCGAGTTGTCCGTCGGGACCTTTCTGATCGAGAACGTAGCCACAGTCGAAGACCTTCGCGAGTTCGAGGCAGTCCTCGTAGAGTCGGTGTCGTCCGCCACAGCGGACGCGGACCTCGTCGATCATCCGGCTGGTCGAGCCCTGGTGGAGGTCGACGATCAGGTCAGCGCGGGTCGCGGCCTCGAACGTCGCGGCGGCGATCCGCTCGCTCGAGGTTCCGCTTTCGTTTCCGGGATAGGCACGGTTCATCTTCGTATCGTCGATCGGATTGCGGTGTTCGGCGACCTGAAACGCGTGGTAATTGACGATCCCGACGATCAGGATCGTCCCGGAGAGGGCGGCGGGATCGAGCTGGGGAACGACCCGCTGAATAACGCCGACGCCGTTCAGCTCGTCGCCGTCGCTCGCCGCCTGCATATAGAGCGTCTTCCCCGGCTCTGCGCCGTTTATCACGGCGACTGGAAGCCCAAACGGGCTGCCGTCCCGAGTCTCGCCGACCTCGAGCCGGCCCGTATCAATTTCGCCGGGTTCCGCGCTCGCGGTTCCGAGCGTCGTCATGTCAGCTACGACGTACCGCCCGGTCTTTATACTGTCCTTTGACTGCGGACCGAACACCGCGCAAACGCGCCAAAACGGAGAGAAACATATAAAACGGGAAGAACAAAGCAACTGGGGACGCCAACGGTATCCATGAGCCTCGAGCAGGACGGAACCGAGACGGACGATCCCGACCCGCTTGACGCCTACCGCCAGTTCTTCGCGCTCGAACGCGACGTCCTCGTGCTCTCGCTCGCCATGTTCGCGTTCAGTCTCGGCTTTCAGATGACCAACCGGTATATCCCCGAGTACATGGTCGCGCTCGGGGCAGGTGGGCTCGTGGTCGGCCTGTTCGGAACGTTCGGGAACATCATCGCCGCGGTCTACCCCTACCCCGGCGGGGCGATCTCGGACCGCATCGGCTCGCGGTACGCCCTGACCGTTTTCGGACTCTGTTCGACGGTCGGCTTCGGGATCTGGCTCGCCGCGCCGCTTTTCGCCGACGTCGCGATCGGCCCCGTCTCGCTCGCGATCGTCCTCATCTTCGTCGGGCTGATCTTCTCGCAGGCCTGGAAGTCCTTCGGCCTCGGTGCCACCTACGCCATCGTCAAACAGGCGGTCCCGCCCTCACGACTCGCCGCGGGCTTCGCCAGCACCGAGAGCTTTCGGCGGACGGCGTTTCTCATCGGCCCGCTGATCGCCGCCGCCTTCTTCCTGCCGATCGACGTTCCGGCGGACGCGGCCGACGTCGGCCTGAGCGACGCGGTCGCCGCCGAGATCGTCACCGCGTTCCAGTGGATCCTCGGCGTCGCCATCGTCTTCGGTCTCGTCGGCACCGTCGCCCAGCACGTCCTCTACGACTCGAGCGAGGATAGCTTCGGCAAGCAGTTCGGTGGGATCGACCAGATTCGCCGGGATTTTCGAGAGATGCCTGACGAGCTACGCCCGCTGCTGGTCGGCGACACCCTCGTTCGCTTCGCCAACGGCATGGTCTACATCTTCTTCGTCCTCGTCGTCACGCAGTTTCTCGGCGTCGGCCTCGAGTTGCCGTTCTCGATTCCACTCGCCGGCGACTCGCTCTCGCCGCAGGCGTACTTCGGGCTCTTGCTCGGCCTCGAGATGCTCGTCGCTCTGCTGGTGATGGTGCCAGCCGCGAAAATCGCCGAGCACGTCGGCCTCAAACCCGTCGTTGCGCTCGGATTCGCCGTCTACGCGATCTTCCCGATACTGCTCATTAGCGCCCCCGAAAGCGCGCTGGTACTCGCGGTGCTCTTTGCCTTTTCCGGCCTGCGATTCGCCGGTCTTCCCGCGCATAAGGCGCTGATCGTCGGCCCGGCCGAGATGGGGGCCGGCGGCCGCGTCACCGGCTCGTACTACCTCGTTCGGAACCTGCTCGTGATCCCCAGCGCGGCACTCGGCGGCCTCATCTGGGCGGGCGTCTCGAACCCGTTCACCGGCGAGGTGTTGTTCGAAGGCGACCCCGTGCTCGCGTTCTCGATCGCGACGGTGATCGGACTCGTCGGCACCGGCTACTTCCTGCTGTTCGGGAAGGAGTTCGAGGCGTATCAGTAGCGCGTGCGATAACTGCCGTTTAGTTGCCCAAGCGTCCGAATTGCTGTACCGTGGGGAGATTCCACTCGTACGTAACCGCGACTAACCGAGTCGCCACGACCACCACCGCACACACCATCGCGGCCGTCCCCTCGGTACCACCGACCGTCCCAACGAGCCAGTAGGCGCTTGCGCCCAGGACCGCACAGCTCGCGTAGAAGTCCTCGAAGAGGATGAACGGGGAGCGATCGAGGAGAATATCCGCGAACGCCCCGCCGCCGGCGGCGTTGATCATCCCAATCGCAACGATACCGAACGCGGAAACGCCCGCCTCGCTCGCGACGATGGCACCGGTCGTCGTGAAGGCGGCGAGCCCGATCGCGTCGGAGACGAGGGTAACGGGATGGCGTTCCGGCGACGATAGAATGACGCTCAGCACGATCGCCAGGCCAACGCCGAGCAGCCCCAGACTGATCTCGAGTGGCGACTGGAGCGCCAGCGGGACTCGTGTCACGAGGAGGTCGCGCGTGACGCCACCGGCGAACGCCATCGCCAGCCCGACGATGGCGATTCCGAACACGTCGAACTCCTCGTGGATCGCCTTCGACGAGCCGACGAGCGCGAACGCGACGAGCCCGATCGTGTTCATAACGGCGAACGGATCCCCGAAGAGGACCGTGATGGCGTCCTGACTCACGGCTCTGGCCTACGAGATAGAGTTTCTTGAGTGCTCCGTTCACGCACGGCTCATCGGTTTCAGAGCGAGATAGACGGCGGCTTCGAGCGCGAGTTTCAGAGCGAGATAGACGGCGGTGCGGTTATAGCTCAGTCGCGGCTTCGAGCGCGATATCGATCGCCCGCGCGACGTTGTCCTTCGCTTTTTCGGGGAGTTCGTCGTCCTCGGTGTCGGTTCCCTTCTGGGTTCCCTCGACTAAGTTGCCGTCGACGGTACAGATCGCACCCGCCCGGAGCCCCTTCCGACGAGCGAGCGAGAAGATCGCAGCAGCTTCCATCTCGACGGAGAGCAGACCGGCGGCCTCCCAGTCGTCGACGGCCTCGTCGGTTTCGGCGTAGTAGGCGTCGTCGGATGCGATCGGTCCGACGTGGACGTCCTCGTCGTTTTCCTCCGCGGCGTCGACGAGCGCCGAGAGCGCCTCGTAGTCCGGAACGGCGGGGTACTCGACGGCCTCGTAGCGCTTTGATGTCCCCTCATTTTTCGCCGCGCCGGTCGCGACGATCATGTCGCCGATCTCGATGCCCGACTGTAACGCGCCGGTCGTCCCGACGCGCAAGATCGTCTCGACGCCGACGTTCGCCAGTTCCTCGACGGCGATCGCCGCGGACGGACAGCCGATTCCCGTCGAGCAGATCGTCAGCTCTCGGCCGCCGTAGCTCGCGTTGACGAGTTTGTACTCGCGGTTCTGTGCGATCGTCTCGGCCTCGTCGCAGTGACTGGCGATTCGATCGACCCGCCCGGGGTCACCGGGGACGAGTGCGATGTCGGTCAGGTCACCCTCCTCGACA
Source organism: Natrialbaceae archaeon A-arb3/5 (assembly GCA_046614585.1). GTDB lineage: Archaea > Halobacteriota > Halobacteria > Halobacteriales > Natrialbaceae > JBKKHI01. Next base: position 185,656 of record JBKKHI010000003.1, read on the forward strand.
AGCAGGTGTGGTTGCGTTCCCATACCGTTGGCTTCCCCGGGTGTCGAGAAAAAAGGTTCGAGAGACCGATCGCGCTACTCGCGTGGTGTGACCCCGATTCGGTCAGGGCGGACGGCAACCTGGACCTCCCCGACATCGAACTCGACGAGCGTGGCTGACCGGTCGGTACCGGCGAAGAGCGCATCCAACGCCTCGGGATCGATGTGGTCGTAAAGACGCGTGCTCGTCTCGGTGGCGTCTTCGCCGTGGTACCGCGCCAGTGCGGTCGCAACGGCGATACTGGGCGATTCTCCGTCGGTCGGCTCGTACTGGACGCTCCTGTCGAGCGTTTGCCCGTACGACTCCCGTATCCTTCGTTCCGTCATGTCTCTCCGTCACGTCTCCGTGACTTTCTATCTGAGTGACCAACGTCCCTGCCCATATAACTACCGTCAGACACCATTCTCTGAGAGATGGACAGCAGGCGGGAGGTATCAACACCGGTTCGGAAGCCACAGAAATCGTTCTATGACATTTCCCGTTACTGAACAGCTCCTCGTTACGCACGCCGCGCGTCTTCGACGGCTTCGACGAATTCGACGGCCGTTTCTCGAACCTGTTCCATATTACCGTCAGCGACGGCCTCCGTATCGATCAGCGCGCCGCCGGCACCGACGGCGACCGCGCCGGCATCAAAGTAGTCGGCGACGTTGCCGGCCGAGACGCCGCCGGTCGGGATGATATCGACGTCGCCGAGCGGGCCCTGTAACGCGCCGATGTGATCCGGGCCGACGGTTTTCGCGGGAAACAGCTTGAGGACGTCCGCGCCGGCCTCCATCGCCGTGACGGCTTCTGTCGGTGTGACGACGCCCGGCGTGACGAGGACGCCGAGGCGGTTGCAGGTCCGGATGATCTCGGGGTCCGTGTGGGGAGAGACGACGAACTCGGCCCCGGCGTCGATCATCGACTGGGCGCTCGCTGGGTCGAGGACCGTTCCCGCGCCGACGACCGCGTCCGTCGCCTCAAGCTCGCGGTCGACGGCGGCAATCTTCTCGGCGGCGCGCGTCCCGTCGGCCGTGATCTCGAGGGCCCCGACGCCCGCCTCGTAGAGTGCACGAGAGACGGGGACGATCGAGTCCTCGTCGATTCCGCGGAGAACGGCGATGACGCCGCTTTCGACGAGTCGCTCTTTGACCGCACCTTTGTCGGTCATTCGTGACGCCCTCCGTTCCAGCGGGGCGTTCTCGTCGGTTCACAACAGCGAGAAGTTGAACGGCGACCGATCGAAGCGAAGGGTGACATTATGCTCGTCGTTCGCGTGCCCGGTGCAAGAAAGTTGCCCAGTACGGGGACACCGGGATCGGGTACGGACCGTGCCGTCTTCGACGAACGAAACGAGGTGTCCGTTCAGGGGACCAGCAGGAAACGAGGTGTCTGTTCAGGGGGCCAGCAGGTTCAGTCCGGGGAAGATAAAGAAGGCCGCCCAGATCGCGACGAGGACGAGCAGGTGGGGCAACGCCGCGTACGCGACCTTCACGTAGTCGATGTCGGTCAGGCCGCTAATGACGTAGAGATTCAGTCCGTACGGCGGCGTGATGAACCCGATCGCGTCGCTCATCATGAAGAGGATCCCCCACGTCACGGGATCGAGTCCGAGCTCCATCGCCGCGGGCGTGAGGAACGGGGCGGTGAGAACGATGTTCGGCACCGACGAGAGCAGCGAGCCGGTGAGCAGCATGATCGCCATCATTACGAGGATGACGGTCCAGTCGGAGCCGAGGCTCAAGATGGCATCCGCGACGATCGTCTGGAGCCCGAGGAAGGAGAGGTTCTGCTGGACGAGGACGGCGAACACCGTCACGGGCATGATGACGCCGATGAGCAACAGCGACGTGAAACAGGCCCTGACGACCTGGTCGACGCTGTTGATCCGCTGGGCCAGGACGGCCGTGGCCAGAATGTATACGACGGCGACCGCGGACGCCTCCGAGGGCGTAAAGTAGCCGAGGAAGATCCCGCCGAGCAGGATGACGATCGTCCCGAGCCCGAGTTTCGCGTACCACGCCGAGGTCGCGATGTCGGAGACGCTGAAGTCGAAGTCGTGGCTGGAGACGCCGTACTCGGTTCGCGAAGAGAGGTACGTGTTGACCGCGACCATGCCACCGACCATCGCTATCCCGGGGACGATCCCCGCGAGGAAGAGGTCCGTGATCGAGACGCCGAAGATGACGCCGTAGATGATGAGCAGGATGCTCGGCGGGATGATCGCGCCGACGGTTCCGCCGGCGGCGACCGTCGCGGCCGCGTACGTGTCGTCGTACCCCTCCTCGACCATCGGCGGGTGAAGCGCCTTGCCGACCGCGGCGGTCGTGGCCGTGTTGGAGCCGGTGATCGCTGAGAAGATGGCCGAACAGGAGAGGGCGGTGTTCCCCGTACTTCCCGGCAGCCAGCCGATCGTTTGCCGCGAGAACGCGATGAGGTCGTCCGCGATATCGCCCTCGTGGATCAGATCGCCGACGAGGATAAACAGGGGGATCGCGACGTACGCGAAGTTCTGTAGCTCCGCGTGGGACTCGATCGCCATGTTCGTCATGGCGAACTGGGGCACCATGAGGTGGAAACCGACGACCCACAGCCCGAAGACGAGCAAGATCGGCATCCCGAGGACGAACAGGATCGCACACAGAAGCGTCAACGCGAGCAACAGTCCGCCGAGTCCGATCTCAATCATCGTTTTGGTCCTCCGTTCCGATCGAAGCCGTCGGCGTGATGTCCTCGCCGCGACGGTACTCGCGGGTCACGCGGACGATCTGTTCGGTCGCGCGAAGCATGACCAGCGTCATCCCGACCGGGACGGCCAGATAGAGGAGCGCCGACGGAACGAACTCGGTGCCGACGACGAGTCGCCCGGTCTCCCACTGGTCGAGGAAGATCGGCACCGAGTACCGGAGTACGAGCCCCATGATCCCGATCCAGGCGACGTACTCGACCCAGTACATGAGGTAGTTGGCGCGGTTCGACAGCGCCTTGCGAACGAGTGTAAACCGGAGGTGCGAGCGGTGTCGCACCGCGAAGGCTGCGCTGAGCCACGTCATCCACGTAAACAGCCCGAGAACGATCTCGAGACTCCAAGTGAACGAGCCACCCCACAGCGTCCGCTGGGCCACGTCGAGTGCGATGATCGCGGTGTAGACGATCAGTATCAGTAACGCGATCAATCCCTCTACGTGCGTGACGGCGCGTCCGACGGTGCGTCTGATATCGACGGACGTCTCGCCGATCTCGATCGTACGGGAGTCCATTAGTTAGCTATCGGGTTACAGGTCGTCGATGTAATCGTCCCACCAGGTGTCGATCGTCACGTCCGCGAGAGCCGTCGGCGTCTCGTCGGCACGCGCCTGGTCCCAGAGGTAGTCGTGGAACTCCTGCCCGTCGACGCCGATGTCGTCGACGTAGGAGAAGATCTGGTCGTACAGCGCCGGATTCTCCTGCGGATCGACCGGTTCTCGCCACTGGTCGATTTCGTCGTCGTCGAGTTCGTTCACCTGAATGCCGTCCTCGGCCATCGCCGTCTCCTCGTCCGGGGGCGACGTCTGGCCGATCCGGTCCTCGACGACCTCGGGTTGGACGTGGAGGGCGTCTTCGGTGAGTTCGCGAGTGACTTCGGCGAGCGTCTCGCGGTGCTCGTCCGAGAGGTTCTGGAGCCAGTCGACGCTGGCCCACCAGCCCTGGTAGCCGATCGACCAGTCGTTGACGACGACCTCGCCGAGCGTCTCGGTCATCCCGAACGCGGCGGCGGCGCTGGACCAGGTTTCGGCGCCGTCGATGACGCCCGTTCGCAGCCCCTCGACGGTGTCGCCCCACGCGACCGACTCCGGATGAGCGCCCCAGGCTTCGAGCGCCGTCGAGGCGTTTTCGCTCTCGGTTCGGCGGACGGCGAGCCCCTCGAGGTCGTCCGGCGTCCGGATCGGATCGTCCTCGTCGTGCGTATCCTCGCCGATCATTATCTGCCGGAAGAACGGAGCGCCGAAGAAAAACGGCACGACGCCGTACTCTTCGGCGAAGGTGGTCCAGTATCGCTCCCACGTCTCCTCGTGATGGATGACGTCGGCCGCCGCGGCCAGACTCGGGAACGTGTAGGGAATCAGGAAGACGTCGTTCGAGGGCCACTGTCCGCTCGAGTTACCGATCGATGCGGCACCGACTTCGAGGAGGTCCTGCTCGACGCTTTCAGGGCAGTCTTCCTCGCCACAGATCGATCCATCGCCGGAGTACGACACCTCGAGGTCGCCCTCGGAACGATCCTCGAGTCGGTCGACGAACTCGTCGTGTCCGTACGCGCCGACGTCGTCCCACAGGTGCGGTTCGGCCTCGAGGCTGAGCGCGCCGGCCATGGAGAACGAGGCGGGATCGCCGTCTCCACCTTCCGTCGGAAGGTCGATACACCCTGCGAACAGCGACGTCGCAGCGACGCCACCACACGATAGGTACCGTCTACGGTTGATCCGCGTCACGTCCCGGCTCCAGCGGACTGTCACACTTGGGGATTACGGACTCGATGGTACCGGACTCGTATATAAAGTAACTCCCCCACAAAAATTTTCGACGGACGGAGCACGAGCGAGGTATGACAGGAACGACAATGGTGGTTCTGGCGGCGGTTCCAGCGTCACCAACATCGACGAGTACAATCCGCCGCCCTTACCCAGAAATCCGGTATCGTTCATCGCGCGAACCACCGTCGATCGGTTCCGACGCGATCGATCGACGCCTGCGGCGATTCGTGAGACGGTCGAAGTCGGGAGACGCCGGTAGAGCGTTACGCCTCGTCGAAGAGCTCTTCGCCGTCTATCATGTGTTCAGCAACGGCGTCCATATCGAGCGTGACGCCGAGTCCCGGCTCCTCGGGAACCTCGATGTAGCCGTCCTCGATGACGTCTTCCTCGACTAGATCCTCCCACCAGTCGAGCTCGTAGGAGTGGTACTCGACGGCCAGCGCGTTCGGAATCGCCGCGCCGACGTGGGCGCTCGCCATCGTCGCGACCGGCGAGGAGACGTTGTGCATCGCGACGGGCACGTAGTAGAGATCCGCGAGGTCGGCGATCCTGCGCGTCTCGCGCATGCCGCCGACCTTGGGCATATCCGGCGCGATAATGTCGACTGACTGTTCCTCGATGAGCCGGCGCTGGCCGTGCGTGCGGTAGACGTTCTCGCCGGCCGTAATCGGCGTCGTCGTCGACTGAGTGACCTCGCGCTGGACGTCGTGGTTCTCCGGCGGGACGGGGTCTTCGAGCCACCAGACGTCGTACGGCTCGAGCGCCTCGGCGAGTCGCTTTGCCGACCCCGCGGAGAACGTCCAGTGGCAGTCGAAGGCGACGTCGGCCCGCGAGCCGACGCGCTCGGTGACCGCCTCAACGATCGACACCTTGTGGTCGATTTCGGGACCGCGCAGGTGGCGGTTCGCGCGATCTTTCTCGTGGCCCGAGGGGACGTCGAGATCGAACTTCAGCGCGTCGTAGCCCAGCTCTTCGACGACGCGTTCGGCCTCGTCGGCGCAGGCGATCGGATCGGCCTCCTCCTCGGTGTGACAGTCGCAGTAGACCCGGACCTCGTCGCGATACTTCCCGCCGAGCAGCTGATAGGCGGGCACGTCGAGGATCTTGCCGGCGAGGTCGTGCAGCGCGACCTCGATCCCCGAGATCGCGGTGACGGTGATGCCGCCGATCGAGCCCTCGCCGGACATCTTCTGGACGAGGTGTTCGGTCAGTCGATCGATATCGAGCGGGTTCTCCCCCTGGAGGAACGGTTTCATCCGCTCGACGAGTTCGGGCGCGCCCGCGCCCCAGTAGGCCTCGCCGGTGCCGACGAGTCCGGCGTCCGTGTACACGCGAACGAGCGTCCACGGGAAGTTCCCGTCGACCATCGTCGTCTGGACGTCCGTGATCTCGACGTCGCGATCGTCGCCCCGAGAGCGGGTGACGTTCATCGTCTCGGCCGAGAGATCCCGCATCGTGTACTCGGCGTTCGGATCGTGCAATTGTGAGTAATCGATCCCCATAGATACTAAGTTTACTCGAACGATAGTAAATGTTTTCCTCGGGTAGAGAAGCGACCTCGAACCCGACCGAGATCGGTGGTGGACGGTCTGCTGTGCCGATGTATCGGCCGAATCACAGGCGGGTCGTGATTCGACGGCGACGACGGACCGCGGTCCGTCTCAAGCGCGCCCGAACTCGACGGCGGTCTTGACGACGTCGTCGCCCGTTTCGAACGCGGACTGGAACGACTCGAGCGGCGCGACGTCGGTGACGAGGTCGTCGGTGAACCACTCGGGCAGTTGTGCGAGCGTGTCGATTGCGGATTCGAAGTGGCCGCGATGGGAGTTAACGGTACCGAGTAACGCCTTATTATGGAGGACCATCTCCCGGTGAAGCCGGCCGCCGTCGACCTCGAACTCCCAGGGTTCGGGGACGCCGAGTAAGACGCCAACGCCGTTGGGCGCGAGCGCGTCGACCGTCTCGAAAGCGTGTTTCGGGTAGCCGGTCGCCTCGTAGACGAGGTCGATGGCCTCGTACTCATCGGGAATCTCGGGGACGGATGTCTCCCGCGAGTCGACGTACGTCGAGCTGAGCTCCTCGATGAGGTCGACGGTCGGATCGGGACGGTCCCGACGGCCGAGACAGTACGTCCGGTCGATCTCGAGGACGTTCTCGAACATCGCGAGCGTGACGAGGCCGAGCGAGCCGTTGCCGAGCACGAGCGCGGCGTCGGGCTCCCACTCGAACGCCGACCGCGAGGCGACGGCGTGTTCGATCGCCTTCTCGGAGACGCTGATCGGCTCGACGAGGAAGCCGAGCGGGGCGAGTTCCTCGGAAATGGGGACGAGGTACGCTGCGGGGCTGGTGAAGTACTCCGCCATGAAGCCGTGTGCGCCGGCGATGCCGCGTTCGACGTACTCACCCTCCGGTGCCATGTCGGGCTCGCCGCGCGCGAAGTACTCGTTTTCGCGGCCGTTCGGTCGGCGACGAACCGTCGGGACGACGAACTGCCCTGCTTCGAGGTCGGTGTCGTTTGGCTCCTCGACGACGCCAACGGCCTCGTGGCCGAGCACCAATCTGTTCTCGCCGGCGGGGACGTCGCCGTGGTGGCCCGCGATGACCTCGTGGTCCGTTCCGTCGACGCCGACGCGGAGCGTGCGGACCAGCGCCTCGCCGGGACCCGGCTCGGGACAGGGCATTTCGACGAGTTCGGGCTCGCCGGCACCTGGTTCGACTGCGATCGCCTTCATACCATCCTCGACGGCCGCTGCGGATAAAAGATTTACCCAAACTGTAGTAAATATCTGAGATTCGCGCGAACCGAGCATACTGTGACCGCACCCCGGACTGGAGCTACGGCAACTGTTTCACAAATCGAAAGAAAACCTCTTATAGTAATGTCAATAACCTAAACGTATGTTCCCTCCAACCACTGTCGCTCCGCTCCGGCGCTCGCCAGCGAGTACGTCCCCGACGAAATCGGCCGTCTCCCCGACGAAACGATGACCCGAACCAACTTCACGCGCCGCGGCGTCCTCGCATTCGCCGCCGTGACACCGCTTTCGGGCTGTCTCGGACTCGCCTCGCGAGCGATCGGCTCGGCTGGAAACAGCGTCCCCGACACCGTCCCCGCCGATCTCAGTCACGCCAGCCTCGGCGTCGCGGACTCGAACGAGACGATGGACGTCGTCGCCGACGCCGACCTCACGCTGGTCTATTTCTTCGCGACGTGGTGTGGGCCCTGCGAGCCCCAACTCGAGAACCTCCACGAGGTCCGCGAGGAGTACGATACGGAGACGCTCGCGATGCGAGCGCTCTCGCCCGAGGACGACGAGGAGCTCGTCGCCGACTACTGGGCCGACAACGACGTCGACTGGCCCGCGGCGATCGATCCCGACTCCGACCTGCACGCCGAGTTCGGCGTCAGCGTCTACCCCTCGCTCGTGCTCGTCGACCCCGACGGCGAGGTGCGCTGGCACACGAGCGGCGTCGCCGAGGTCGAGGAGATCACCGACGAGATAGACGCCGCGCTCGACGCGGAGTGAAACGGTGCTCTCTGAGCTGCGCCTCGCGTTTGCCTTCAGCGCCGGCACGGTAACCTTCCTCGCACCGTGTGCGTTTCCGATGTTGCCCGGCTACGTCGCCTACTACCTCGGCGACGACGCCGACCGATCGGGATGGGCGACGCTTCGCCAGGCCGCGACGGTGAGTCTAACCGCCAGCGCCGGCATGTTCGCGGTCTATCTCGGACTCGTCGGGGTCGCCGTCGCCGTCGGCGCGCAGTACCTGGAGCGACTCGTCCTGGTCGGCATCGGCGTCGGCGCGGTACTGGTCGTCCTCGGTATCCTGATGGCCGGCGGCTTCGCCCACGGCCGACTGTTCACGGTCCAGTTGCCCGAACGACGACGAGGGTATCGCGGCTACTTCGCCTTCGGCGTGCTCTACGCCGTCGCTGCCGCCGGCTGTACGGCCCCGCTGTTCATCGCCGTCGCGCTCTCGAGTCTGACCACCGGTCCGACGGCCGCCCTCCTCACCGTCGGCTCGTACGCCGCGGGGATGGCGACGATGCTCGTCGGTGTGACGCTCGTGACGGCGGTCGGTCGCGACGCGTTGCTTCGACGACTGATCCCCGATGGCCCGCTCCTCGAACGCGCCGCCGGCGTGCTGTTGATTGTCGCCGGCCTCGCCCAGGGGTACCTGTTTCTGTTCGAGTACGGCGGCCTCGCCCAACTCGGACTCGGCTGATCGATCGCGGTCTCGACATCGAGAATCCTACAGGGATAAGTGCCCGCGCCCCAGAGGACGGTGTAATGAACGGCAACCGCTTCGGTCGCCTCTTTCAGGTGACCACGTTCGGCGAGAGCCACGGGGAGGCGATGGGCTGTACCGTCTCGGGCTGTCCCGCCGGCCTCGAGCTTACCGAAGAGGACATTCAGGAGGACCTCGATCGACGCAAACCAGGCCAGTCGATGATCACGACCAGCCGCGGCGAACCCGACGACGTCTCGATCAAGTCGGGTATTCAGGACGGCTACACGACCGGCACGCCGATCGGGCTGGTCATTCAGAACAAGGACGCCCGCTCGGGCAAGTACGAACCCTTCATCACCGCGCCTCGTCCCTCTCACGGCGACTTCACCTACTCCGCGAAGTTCGGCACGCGAAACTGGGGCGGCGGGGGCCGCTCGTCGGCTCGCGAGACCGTCAACTGGGTCGCGGCCGGCGCCATCGCAAAGAAGGTTCTCGCGCGCGAGGGGATCAAACTCAAGGCACACGTCAACCAGATCGGCGACGTCGAGTCGCCCGAGGTAAGCTTCGAGCAGATTCAGGAACACTCGGAGGAGAACGACGTCCGCTGTGCCCACCCCGAGACCGCCGCGGAGATGCAGGACCTGATCGAAGACTATCAGGACGAGGGCGACTCCATCGGCGGCAGCATCTACTTCGAGGCCCAGGGCGTCCCCGTCGGCCTCGGTGCGCCGCGATTCGACTCCCTCTCGGCCCGACTCGGCCAGGCGATGATGGCCGTGCCGGCGACGACGGCCTTCGAGTTCGGCCTCGGCACCGAGGCCGCCGAGTGGACCGGCAAGGACCGAAACGACGACTGGGAGTTCGACGAGGAGGGCAATCCCGCCCCCGTCGAGAACGACCACGGCGGCATCCAGGGCGGCATTTCCTCCGGCGAGCCGATCTACGGCGAGGTCACGCTGCACGCGCCGACCTCGATCCCGAAGAGCCAGCAGACGGCCGACTGGGAGACGGGCGAACTCAAAGAGGAGAAGGTCATCGGCCGCCACGACCCCGTCCTGCCGCCACGTGGCGTGCCCGTCGTCGAGGCGATGCTCGCGCTGACGCTCGTCGACTTCATGCTGCTCTCGGGCCGGCTCAATCCGGACCGCGTCGACGACGATCCGGGTGAGTACGATACCGACTACCATCCGAGTAACCCGCAAAACGAGTGACGCGAGCGCGCGGATCCGACGAGTGAGCCGACGGCTGGGTGCGTCGATAGCCGACACTCACTAATCGCCCGCCGCGGTAGGGTGGGTATGCAGGATTTTCACGTCCACTCGACGTACTCTGACGGCGGCTTTCTCGAACGGATGGTCCGCGCCGCGGAAAATGCCGATCTCGACGGGATCGGATTCGCGGACCACTGTATCGTCGGCGACCGCGAGGAGTTCGAGCGCCTGCGAGAACGGTACGGTTTCTCGTTCGATCTCACCTACGAGCGCCGACGGCGCGCTATCCAACGCCTGCGCGAGGAGACACCGGTCACGATCTACGACGCGGTCGAAATCGACTACGCGCCGGAGTGCGAAGCCGCGATCGAGGACTTTTGCCGAGATGCCGCGTTCGATTACACGATCGGAAGCGTCCACGAGATCGACGGCCTGAGCGTTCAGGAACCGTCCGATCTCGCCCCACTCACCGAGGACAAACGCGAGGCGTTCGTCGACCGCTACGTCGAGAACCTCGTCTCGCTCGTCGAGTCGGAACTGTTCGACGTCGCCGCCCACGTCGACCTGATCACGCGGACGCCGGCGCTACGCGGCCGGATCACGGACGACCACCACCGACAGGTTGCACGCGCGCTCGCTGACTCGCGAACCGTTCCGGAGATCAACGCCGGTCGCGTGCTGCGCGACGGCGGCGCGGTTCATCCCTCCGAGACGTTTCTCGAGATCCTGTCCGAACACGACGTCTCCGTCACGGTCGGCACGGACTCTCACCGCCCGGACGAAATCGGTCCCCGGGCAGCGTTTCTGACGGAATTCGTCGAAGCGCGCGGGCTCGAACCCGTCGTTCCACCGGCACTCGACCGATAATACCGCGGGTTTCACTCGAACGACGAGACGCGGCTTATTTCGGTTCGAGGTATCGTCTAACTTGAACCGACTATCGAGCAAATTGGACGGGTTTTTCTCGCGTTACACTTGTTATTTTTCAATACTGTCGGCCTGCCCCGTCGAATCTTAAATGGACGTTCATTCTTCACGAAAGTTTCTTGGTAATCTATAGCAAAGGCTTTAGGTTCGGTAGGGCAAAATTCCGGTACGGTTGGCCGACAGGCCACTGATCTACCTATGAGCGACGACGAACTCATCTGGCGAGTTTCAGGCGGTTCCGGAGACGGGATCGACTCGACGAGTCAGAATTTCGCGAAAGCGCTGATGCGCTCGGGGCTCAACGTATTCACACACCGCCACTATCCCTCGCGGATCCGTGGCGGCCACACGTACGTCGAGATCCGAGCCGCAGACCACGAGGTACAGTCACGCGGCGACGGTTACAACTTCCTGCTCGCACTCGGCGACTCGTTCGCCCGCAACCCGCAGGAAGATGCCTTCTACGGCAACGAGGAGGCAAAGCCGCTCTCGGAGAACTTAGACGAACTCCGAGAAGGGGGAATCATCGTCTACGACGAGGGCCTCCTGAGCGAGGAAGACGTCGCGGACATGAACCTCGAAGAGCGTGCCGAGGAAAACGACTGGCACGTCTTCCCGATGGATCTCCGCGGCCTCGCCAAGGAACACGGTCGTGAGGTCATGCGCAACACCGCCGGTGTCGGTGTCACCGCTGCCCTGCTCGACATGGAACTCGATCACATCGAGGACCTCATGTCCGACGCGATGGGCGGCGACGTCCTCGAGTCGAACCTCGAGATCCTGCACGAAGCGTACGACATCGTCAACGAGGAGTACGACTTCGAGCACGACATCCGCGTTCCAACAGGCGACCACGAGACCGAACAGGCGCTCCTGTCGGGCTCGAACGCGATCGCCTACGGTGCCATCGACGGCGGCTGCCGATTTATCGCCGGCTACCCGATGACCCCGTGGACGGACGTCTTCACCATCCTCAGCCAGAACTTCCCCAAGATGGGAGGTATCTCCGAACAGGTCGAGGACGAAATCGCCGCAGCGGCGCTGGCGGTCGGTGCAAGCCACGCCGGCGTCAAGGCGATGTCCGGATCGTCCGGCGGCGGATTCGCACTGATGAGCGAACCGCTCGGTCTCGCCGAGATGACCGAGACGCCGCTCGTCCTCGTCGAATCGATGCGCGCCGGTCCCTCGACCGGGCTGCCGACCAAGCCCGAACAGGCCGACCTCGAGTTTGTCCTCTATACGAGCCAGGGCGACTCCTCGCGAGTCGTCTTTGCGCCCGGAACCATCGAGGAAGCCTACGAGCAGACGCGACTGGCGTTCCACATCGCCTGGGAGTACCAGATCCCGACGATCATCATCTACGACCAGAAGCTCTCCGGCGAGAACAAGAACGTCGACGTCGAGTTCTTCGACCGCGAGCCCGAACCGGGTCTCGGCTCGACGCTGACCGAAGACGAACTGCTGGAGGCCGCCCACGACGCCTCCGGGAAGTTCAAACGGTTCCAGCACGAGCCCGACAACGACTCGAACGTCAGTCCGCGCTCGCTGCCCGGACAGAAGGGCGGACGCTACCTCGCGACCGGTAACGAGCACAGCCCCGTTGGCCACATCAACGAGGATCCCGACAACCGCGTCTACCAGATGGAACGGCGCGTCGAGAAGCTCGACGATATCCGCGAGGAACTCGACGAGGAACACGAGTCCAACCAGACCTACTTCGGCGACGAAGACGCCGACTACGGCGTCATCACCTGGGGATCGAGCCAGGGTGCCGTCGAGGAAGCTGTTGGTCGACTCAACGACGACGGCCACTCCGTGAAGGGAATCAGCGTCTCCGACATGATGCCGTTCCCCGAACAGGAGATGACGGAGTTCTTAGAGAGCGTCGACGAGGCGATGGTCGTCGAGATGAACGCCACCGCCCAGTTCCGCGGTCTGGTCCAGAAGGAACTCGGCCGCTTCGGCGAGAAGCTCACGAGCCTGCTCAAGTACAATGGCAACCCGTTCGAGCCCGCCGAAGTCGTCGAGGGCTACGAGGTCAACGTCGCTGACGATGACCGCGAACCAACCGCACAGGTACGAATCGAACCCGCAGCAGGTGACTAACAATGAGTGCATTCAACGCGATCGGTGAGGAGCGAGAGATCGACCGGGACGAGTTTACCCCCGGTGTCGAACCGCAGCCGACCTGGTGTCCTGGCTGTGGCGATTTCAGCGTTCTGAAGTCGCTCAAGCAGGCACTCCCGGAAGTCGGCAAGACGCCCGAGGAGGTCCTGACGGTCACCGGGATCGGCTGTTCCGGCAAGCTGAACAGCTATCTCGACACGTACGGGTTCCACACGATCCACGGCCGTTCGCTGCCCGTGGCCCGTGCCGCAAAGCTGGCCAACCCCGAACTCGAAGTCATCGCCGCCGGCGGTGACGGTGACGGGTACGGAATCGGTGGCAACCACTGGATCCACACGGCCCGTGAGAACCACGATATGACCTACATCGTGTTCAACAACGAGATCTTCGGGCTGACGAAGGGACAGACGTCCCCGACCAGCCCCAAGGGCCACAAGTCCAAGACCCAGCCATCCGGCAGCGCCAAGACGCCGCTGCGTCCGCTGTCGATGTCGCTGAACGCCGGTGCGAGCTACGTCGCCCGCACGGCTGCGGTCAACCCGAACCAGGCCAAAGAGATCATCAAGGAAGCCATCGAGCACGACGGCTTCGCTCACGTTGACTTCCTGACCCAGTGTCCGACGTGGAACAAGGACGCACGCCAGTACGTCCCATACGTCGACGTTCAGGAGTCCGACGACTACGACTTCGACATCCACGACCGGCAGGAAGCCGCCGAGATGATGCGCGAGACCGAGAACGAACTCTACGAGGGCACCGTCCTCACCGGACGGTACTACGTCGACGAGGACCGCCCGTCCTACTCCGCCGAGAAGAAAGCCGTCGGCGAGATGCCCGAAGAGCCACTCGCCGAGCGCTACTTCGACGACGACGCCGAGTGGGAGCGCAGCTACGACCTGCTCGACCGTCACAAGTAGACTCGACGATCTGCCGTTCGATTCCGAACGGTTGCTGTTTTTTACAGGTGTGTCGACTCTGATAGCGTTTCGTGGCTACCAACGGTGATCGTCCCGTCCTGGTGAACCGTAATTCCGTAGCCGAGAAGAACGATCTCGAGAACCACGGTTTCGTCCGAACCGCCGTCACTCCGAACTGCGTCTCCGACAGCAAAGGTGAGTGCCTCTATCGCTGGATCGCCCTCAGCGAGCGCTTCGAGCGTCTCCTGTGGGACGTCCAAAACGACGCCTTCGACGGTGAACGAGAGCGCATCCGGTCTCACACCGGTCATCTCCGTCGGATCGTCCATCGATGAACGGAGCGCGTCGATCCCCGTCGGGAGATCGTCCGCATCCGGCGTTGCGATCCCCACGTCCACCGACGAAAGCTGGAGCGAGGCCGCTTCCGTCAGATCGATTTCGACGGTTCGTGACTCGTCGACCGAAACCTCGATCCGGGACGGGTTCAGTGACATCCCCTCGAACTCGCCCACCACCTGTTCGGTCATCGTGATAACTCCCTCGACGGTAAACGCGAGCTGATCCGGAGGATCTGTCTCGATCTGGTCTTCAGCGACGCGGATACTCTGATTTTCGTCGATCTGGACAGAGATACTCATACTCGTGGTGCCGACGTGCAGGTACGAAAGACTAGACGCTGACAGTCACTGCTCGCCCGATCGCACGCGTCGTGGTTTTCCGGAACTCGGACGCTGGCTCCGGGGACGGCGGTGCCCACCGCTGGGTACCCGATGTTGCAGCCCGGACATACTTCCAGCCCGGTGGCCACGATACGGTATGGGTGTCGTCGAAACCGGTCGCTACTACGGCCGAGAACTCGTCCGGCGACTCTCACACTACGCCGAGACGCGTCGGCGCGGCTACCACGATTTCGGCTCGCTCGAGCGAGCAGCCGAGGCGATCCTCGCCAGTCGAGCCCAACGCGGATTCGAGTCGGGCGGCCACTTCAGGGGTGTCTGGCCGCGCGACCTCTGTTTCGCCGCTCGCGGGCTGTCGGCCGCCGGCTACGATGACGCGACCGGCGACGCGGGCGACTGGCTCGTCGAGCAACTCCGCGGCTCGAACGCCTTCTACACCGACTTCCACGGCCGGCACAACGCTGCGACGCCGGCCGAAGGGGTCGATACGTTCCCCGCGATCGTCATCCTCCTCGCCGAGGCCGGCCGACTCGACGACCGTGCGGAGGCGATCGCCGATCTCGCCGTCCGCCACCGCGAGCGGTTCGTCGGCGAGACCGGGCTGGTGACGGGCAACGGAAGCTCCTGGTGGGACTCCGCTGTGCGGCCGCGAGAGGCGTACAACACCGCGATGTTGCTGGCCGCGATCGAGCGACTCGAGTCCCACGGGATCGAGACGACGTTCACCGGCGAGTCGGCGGCCGTTCGTGAGGCGCTCGTCTCGCGGCTCTGGAATGGTGACTACGTCGACGAACACCGCGAGTCCGCGACGCTCGCTTGCGACGCCAACGTCGTCCCGCTGTACTTCGGCCTCCTCGACGACGAGCGCGCGGCCGCTCTCGTCGACTCGCTCGCCGACCTCGAAACGCCACGCGGGATCCGCATGCGAGCGCGGCCGTTCTCACACGCGGCGGTTCACCCCTTCTTCTTGCTCCATCGAGACTACCACTACCACATCTGGCCCTGGAACAGCGCGATGTACGCGATCGGTCTCGCCCGATACGGGTACGAGGATCGTGCTCGCCGGGAGATGGATCGACTCGAGGGGTTGCTGGGGCCGTACGGTAACTTTCTGGAAGTCTGTACGCTCGACGGCGAGCCGTACATCAAGCGCGGCTACGCCAGCGCAGCGGGGTTCACGGTCGCTGCGGCGCTCTGGACGGAGTACTGCACCGAGTACGGACGAATGGGGGAACGGTCCGGACGAATACCGTAGCGACCTGCTCCCGGTCGAGACAGTCACCACGAGTCGGGAAAACCCTCATTTCCGCGTCACCTGTAGGCTCTCCGAACGCACGATAGTCGATCACAACCGAGGACCAGCCATGAGCGAGACACCACAGCGCGAGCGGCCGAGCATCGACCCTGAGTATGATCACCAGCGGGATGAGGGTGTCGACGAGGCCGAGCTCGCAGCGTTACTCGAGGAGTACGTCCTCGGTCGAGACGATCACGAGAACGCGCCCGCGTTCGTGATCCGGCCGAACGACGTGCAGGCGGTCCTCAGGCTGCTTCGGGACGAGGCTGGGTTCGATCACCTCTCGTGTGTCACGGCACAGGAGTACGAGGACCGCTACGAGTCGATACTCCACCTGACGAAGTACGGCCAACGCCAGCACGAGGTGACGCTTCTCGTCCAGATGCCACGAGACGTTCCTGTTTGCCAGACTGCCGAACCGGTGTTTCGGACGGCCGACTGGCACGAGCGCGAGGCCTACGACCTCGTCGGGATCGAGTACGAGGGACATCCAGATCTGCGGCGGATCCTCTTGCCCGATTCGTGGCAGGGTCACCCCCTCTCGCTGGACTACGACCAGGAGAAGCCACAGGTCGTCAAATTCGCCGAGCACGCGAACCCGCTCGTGGAGGATCGCCGCGATCCCGAGTCGGAAACGATGCTACTCAACATCGGCCCGCACCACCCGGCGACTCACGGCGTGCTCCACCTCAAGGCGACGTTAGACGGCGAAACCGTCGCCGACGTCGACCCGGACGTGGGCTACCTCCACCGGTGTGAGGAACAGATGTGCCAGCAGGGAACCTACCGCCACCAGATCATCCCCTACGCGGACCGCTGGGATTACACGTCGAACCTGCCGAACGAGTGGGCCGTCGCCCGCGCCATCGAGGACATCGCGGACATCGAGGTGCCGGAGTACGCTCAGGTCCTGCGGACGATGTCGACCGAACTGGCCCGGATGCTCGGCCACTTCCTCGCGCTCGGAACGTTCGCGCTGGACGTCTACGGCGAGTTCACGGCAATCTTCCAGTACGCGTTTCGCGACCGCGAGGTCGTCCAGGACATTCTGGAGGATCTGACGGGCCAGCGGATGATGTTCTACTACTTCCGGCTGGGTGGTGTCGCCTGGGACCTCCCGCAACCGCGTGAGGAGTTCATCGAGAAAACGCGGGACTTCTTGGACGAACTGCCGGCGAAGATCGACGAGTACCACGACCTCATCGTCACCAACGAGATATTCCGGATGCGGACCGTCAACACCGGTATCTTAGAACCCGAGGTGGCCAAGTCCTACGGCTGTACGGGACCGGTCGCCCGCGGTTCGGGTATCGACTACGATCTCCGACGAGACGACC
Organism: Natrialbaceae archaeon A-arb3/5; assembly: GCA_046614585.1. GTDB lineage: Archaea > Halobacteriota > Halobacteria > Halobacteriales > Natrialbaceae > JBKKHI01. The sequence continues at coordinate 202,917 of JBKKHI010000003.1, forward strand.
CCTACGGCTACTACGAACACTTAGACTGGGACGTCGTGACGAAAGACACCTGTGACAACCACGCTCGCGTGCTCGTCCGGATGGAAGAAGTCGAGGAGTCGGCCAAGATCGTCCAGCAGTGTCTCGATCTCATCGAGGACTGGCCGGAAGACGAACGAACCGTCCAGAGCAACGTCCCGCGAACGCTGAAGCCAGACCCCGGCGTCGAAACCTATCGCGCCGTCGAAATCGCCAAGGGCGAGTTGGGGGTCTACGTTCGCTCGGACGGCTCGAACTCCCCCGCACGGTTCAAAATTCGCAGTCCGTGTTATCACAACCTCTCGGCGCTACCTGAAATGGCCGAAGGCGAGTACGTCCCGGATCTGATCGCCTCGCTCGGCAGTCTCGATATTGTGCTCGGGAGCGTCGATCGGTAATTTGGTGTCGCGGTTGGTTCGTCGAACGCGGCCAGTTTTGCATTTGATACCCCGGCTGTCGTCGTAGATAGCAGCGATATGCTGTTTGTTATCACAGATACGACCACTCTATTGCCGCATCAGCGTCGTAGTTAGGAGAAACATACTCCGCTACCTCTGACAAAATCGATAACGCTTAACTGCAATCGCCGCTGGAACGCAGATATGTCGATCGATGGTTGGCGACCGGCTGCCGGCACTGTGACGGATCGCTGGAGAGCCCTCGAGCGCGACTGGCAGAGCGTGTTCGTCGGGGCGGCGATCGTCGCGTTGGTCGGCGCGTTCGAACTCCCGATCCCGTGGTGACGCGATGAACGCCAGTCGGCTGGTGCCGGGTCTGATTGCGCTCTGTCTCGGTGCGATACTCGCCCGAGCGCTCGCCGTCTCGCTCGGGGTCAATCACCTCCTGCTCGCGATCGCGTTCGGGTTCGCCGCGACGAACGCCGTCGGAATTCCCGATCGCCTCGAGCCTGGAATCGCAACCCACAATCTGTGGCTGGGCGCGGGGATCGTCCTCATGGGCGCGTCGATCTCGCTCGAAACCGTCCTCGAAGTCGGCGGCCTCGTCTTGCTGGTCGTGGTCGGAGTAACCGCCGGGACGGCGCTCGTCGTCGAACTCCTCGCGCGTAACGTGTTCGGACTGGCCGACCGGATGGGGTCGTTACTGGCGGCTGGGGCCAGCATCTGCGGCGTCTCGGCGGTCGTCGCAGTCGCCGGTGCCGTTCGCGCCCGCGAGGAACAGATCGCCTACGCGGCCGCGACGGTCCTGCTGTTCGACGCGATCACCATCGTCGTGTATCCCATCGTCGGCGACCTGCTGAACCTCTCCGGGATGGTGTTCGGGACGTGGGCCGGTGTCAGCATGTTCTCGACGGGACCGGTCGTTGCCGTCGGCTTCGCCCATTCCGAGGTCGCCGGCCAGTGGGCGACGATGACGAAGCTCTCGCGAAACGCTCTGATCGGCGTCGTCGTCCTCGCGTACGCGAGCTACTACGCACGTACTGCCGGCGGGAGTCGCCCATCCGTCCGCACGCTCTGGGACGAGTTCCCGAAGTTCGTGCTGGGGTTTCTCGCACTCGCGCTCGTCGCGAGCGCGGGCGTCCTCTCCTCGGCGCAGGTAACGTCGATCGAGAACGCCTACAACTGGCTGTTCGTGCTCGCGTTCGTCGGTCTCGGCACCGAGATTCGCCTCGCCGACCTTCGAAATACCGGCGTAACGCCTGCGATCGTCGTGCTGCTCGCGTTGCTCGTCAGCAGCGCGCTCTCGCTCGTGACGTTGCTCCTATTGTTCTAAGGGCGGGCAGATCCTCACTTCTGTCACAGCTGAAACGATTCAAACACTCCGCGGTTCTCACTCACTCCGTTCGTTCACGGTTCACTTCGTTCACCGTCTGCTCACGGGCACAAAGTGCCCGTTCGCATGGTTCGCGGGATCTTTGATCCCGCGCTACTCACTACCCGCGGTTCTCACTCACTCCGTTCGTTCCGAACCGCGTACTCGTCCCGAGCGCGCTCCCGCGGCAATTAGGAGTGCATTCTCTGCCAGGGGTTTCTATACCGTCAGATCGCATTTGAGAACCCGGCAAAATATGCCCCGGCCAATCCCTCGAGATCACCCCCGTGACGGGTAGAAACGGCCGCTCAGAACAACTGTGCGTGATCGATGGCCTGCGTCGGGAACGGCACGGTTCCGGCTAGTCGGGCGCTCGTCAATCAGCGCCGAGGCCGGTTCTCCCGGGCGAAAATGCGGGTGAAGATTCGACGCATAGTAGCCTGAGAATGACACGCATTCGAGCGCAAGTGTTGCTGATATCGGGTTGTACACCGCAGAATTGCTGGGTAGAGAGGTGATACAAGGGACTAGCTAAATAGGATATAGTACGAATGGAACGAGACTATTCGCGACGATCTGTACTGGGTCTTCTCGGAAGCGGCTCTGTCGCTGCGACTGCTGGCTGTCTCTCTGGTTCGAGTACCGACGTCCACATCTCCGGTGGTGTCGGACCGCGAATGGCGGTCGAAAACTGGGCGGATATCTACGGTGAGGAACACGATGTTTCGTTCGATATCGGCGGTGGCGGAACTGGTGTGGGCGTCTCCGAGCTCCTCGAGGATCAGGTTGACATCGCGATGATGGGCCGCGATCCCTTCGAGGAGGAGATCGAGCAGGGACTGTTCGCCGTCCCGATGCTCATCGACACGGTCGTCGGCACGATCAACGAGGACAACCCCATCTTCGACGAGATCCAGGACCGCGGGCTCACCCGCGAGGACATGGCGGCGATCTTCACGAAGGAGATCGAGAACTGGGGCGACGTCTACGACGACGTCGACGTCGATGAGGAGATCACCGTCTACGGTCGATCCGACGCCTCGGCGGCGTACAAGCAGTGGGGCGACTTCCTGGGCGGCGAGGACGACGCCTACTCAGAGAACGAACTCGAGAATCTCTCGGACGGCAACCACGACGGTGACTCGGCGGTCGCGGATGCGATCGCCAACAGCGAGAACGCGATCTCGCTGAACAACATCAACTACGTCTACGACCTCGACAGCGGGGAACTCGAGGGTCCCGTCCGACCCATCCCCCTCGACCAGGACGGCGAGGGGCTCTCCGACGAGGAGGACTTCTACGACAACCGCGAGGAGATGCTCACGGCCGTCGAGGAGGGGGACTATCCGATGCCGCCGGCTCGAGAGATGTGGCTCGCTTCGAACGGTCAGTTCGAGGACGAGGCCTACGACTTCGTCGAGTGGGTCCTGACCGATGGCCAGGAGTACGTTCGAGAGAGCGGCTACGTGCCCCTCGAGGAGGATCGGCTCGAAGAGGCACAACAGACGCTCGAAGAGGGGCCCTGAACTGAGCAATGGCGGAATCGACGGAATCGGCCGAGTCAAGTCGGACACGAGGTCGCCTCTCTAAGCGACTGCGACGCGATCGGATAAGCAGCGTCTGGTTCACCGTCGCCGGCTACTTCGCGATCGGGATATTCGCGATGATCGTCGTAACGATGGTCTATCAGTCGCTGCCGCTGTTGCAGGAGTACTCGATCGCCCAGATGGTGACGTCGTCGAACTGGAACCCTGGCGAGAACCAGTTCGGATTCCTCCCGGCGATCGTTGGAACGGTGTACGTGAGTGTCCTCACGATGCTGATGGGGACGCCGATTGCGATCCTCACGGCGATCTACCTCGCCGAGTACGCCGAGGGGCGGATGAAGACGCTCGTCGGATCGTTTATCGACGTGCTCGCGGCCATTCCCAGCGTCATCTTCGGGCTGGTCGCCCTGCTCGTCGTGGTCCCGTTCGTGGGGAACTACCTCGCGCCGGCCTTCGGCTCGAGCGCCACCGGCCAGGGGATCTTCACGGTCAGTCTGGTCATGTCGATCATCGTTACGCCGTTTATGATCTCGCTGTCCGTCGAGTCATTGGAGGCGCTGCCGGACGAACTGCGTGAAACCTCCCTCGGCGTCGGCGCGACCAAGTGGGAGACGATCAGAACGGTGCTGCTCCGGGCTGCGGGGCCGGGCATCTTCTCGGCAATCTTGCTCGGGTTCGGACGCGTCTTCGGCGCCACGATCGTGCCTGCGATGCTCATCGGGAGCCAGACGCAGATCCCGGACTCGCCGTTCGCGACGGGCCAGACCCTGCCGACGCTGATCGTCAACGACTTCGGTGAGCTCATGAGCCTGCCGTTGACCCAATCCGCGCTGATCTTCGTCGGCGTCATGCTTCTCGTCGTCGTCTGGCTGTTCAACTTCAGCGCCATGCTCATCCGCCGTCGACTCAAACGGAGGTGGCAGTACTGATGGATCGCTACGCCAAACAGCGACTCGTCGGCTACCTCGCGCGGGGTGCGACCGCACTCGTCGTCGGCGTGATGCTGTTCGTCGTCGGCGTGACGATCTTCAGGGGCGCGCGCATCCTGCTCACCGACCCGTCGGTCGTCACCACGCCGCCAGGTACGCAGTACACGCTTCGGGCGGAGGGCGGCTTCTTGCACGCGATCGTCGGGAGTTTCTTCATCGTGATCCCGGCGACAATCGTCTCCATGACGCTCGCCGTCTCGACGGCGGTCTACCTCCAGAGCGACTACTCGAGCGAGCGGTTCTCCGACATGGCGAACATGTTCCTCAACGTACTCTGGGGGACGCCGCCGATCGTCTACGGGGTCTTCGTCCTGACCATCATCTTCGCGGTCGGGGCGCGACAGAGCCTGCTGTTCGGGATCGTCGCGATCGCGATCTTCCAGTATCCGATCATGACCCGCTACACCGACGAGGCGTTGCGGTCCGCACCGGATACCGTGAAGGAAGCCTCCTACGGCCTCGGCTCGACGAGATTCGAAACGGCGCAGATGACGGTTCGGTCGGCGCTTCCAGGCGTCATCGCTGGCGTCATCATGGGTTTCGCCCGCGGGATCGGCGACGCCGCGACCGTGCTGTTCACCGCCGGGCGGAGCACGAACATGCCCGCCGGCCCCATGGACGGCGCGACGACGCTGCCGATCCTCATCTACGAGAACGCGACGTCGCCGAACGACGAACTGGTGGCCCAAGCGTACGCAGCGTCGTTCCTGCTCATCGTCGCCGTGCTCGCGCTGATCGGTATCTCCAAGGTCCTGGCCGGTCGCTACGCACGATACACACCAGGAGGACGCCACTCATGACACCGGACGGACGATACCCATGACATCGAACGCAGCACTCACCACGGACGAACTCAGCGTAACGTACACTGGAAACGACGACGTCGAGGCGCTAAAGAGCGTCTCCCTCGCGTTTCCGTCGAACCAGTTGACGGCCATCATTGGCCCCTCGGGCTGTGGCAAATCGACGCTGCTGAAGTCGCTCAACCGGCTCCACGAGATCCAGCCCAACGTTGAGATCGATGGCGACGTGTACCTCGGCGACCAGCCGGTCTACGACACCGACGAGCCCGCTCCGGAGCTCCGTCGGCGGATCGGCTACGTTCCACAGACGCCGACGGCGCTTCCGCTGTCGATCTACGAGAACGTCGCCTACGGCGCGAAGATCCACGGCGACTACGAGGACAAAGCCGAACTCGACGAGATCGTCGAAAGCTACCTGCGGAAAGTGAACCTCTGGGACGAGGTGAAAGACCGACTGGACACGCCTGGCGCTGGGCTGTCGACCGGGCAGATTCAGCGGCTCTGTCTCGCCCGTTCGCTGGCCGTCGAGCCGGACGTGTTGCTCTGTGACGAGGTCACTTCGGCGCTCGACCCCGTTTCGGCCGAGACCGTTGAGGAGACGCTGGCCGACCTCAAAGAGGAGTACACGATCATCATGGTGACCCACAGCATGGATCAGGCGAAACGGCTCGCCGACGAGGTGGTCTTTCTCTATCTGGGCGAACTCGTCGAGACCAACGACACGCGGTCGTTCTTCGAGAACCCGCAGAACGAACGGACGCAGACGTTCGTCAAGGGCCACACCGTCGTCGAGTACGGAGACGACGAGTCGTCCGACCGATCCGAAGCGGACGAGCAACTCGCCGCCAACTGAGCGGCTTCGGCACGTACGCTGCGACGACTCACTCTGATTCCCACTCGATATCGTACTCTTCGGTCCCGTCACTCGCGAGTTCGTCGAATCGGTCGAACGCCATCGGCGACAGGAGCGGACGGCGATCCGGGAGTTCGTCGGCGATGTCCTCGTGATACCGCACCTGAACCTCGACGTCGTAGGGAAACTCGCGCTCGTCGACGCCGACGAATCCGTACCAGTTTTCAGCGTTCGCGAGCACCTGCCGCCACCGATCGATCGACGCGAGGCCGGCCGATTCGATGCCGTGTGCGAACAGATTCGCCCTGATCTCGTCGTACGGGTCGGTGTCCTCGAGATAGCTCTCGAGGTGATCGGCGTCGGGCCGGGTGTTGAACGCCGTCCAGTAGGGAACCGAACCGGTCCGCATCGTCCACCACGGTTCGACCAGCGCGAACGACTGGACGAACAGCCGATCGGTCGGACGAGTCCGTACTTGCTCCTGATCGGCGTACCGTTCTCGGTAGAGTTCGGCGACGAACGGGCTCAGATCGCGCGGATCGTCGAACGAAAGGCGTCGAATATCGTACTCTCGCTCGTCCGCGAACCGCTTGATATCCTCGAAAAGTGCGGGCTCGAACCCCCATTCGGCCTCCGGTATCCGGCCGTCGGGTTCAGGAACGTCCCACTGGCGACCGTCGGCGCCTTGGCGCTCGAGGAAGCGAGCGACGGACTCACTGCCCTCGTAGTACTCCTCAGGGGAGAGCCCGCCGAGGCCGCCGAGCTGGAAGCTGTGGCGCTCGCCGAGGTCGATCGCCGGCCAGTCGTACTCGCACTCGAGCGAGATGATCGTCCCGCCGGGCTCGAGGACGGTGTCGAGGAAGTTCTCGTAGGCCTCGCCCAGCACGCGGGATTTCGTTCGGAAGTACGCCAGCTTGCGAACCATCAGTCGGTCCTGGTTCGGATCGTGCATCTGATGGACCGAAACGTCCGGATTGGCTTCGAGGAACGGCTCAGCGTGTTCGATTCCCCATTGTATGTCCTCGCGGATCGCATCTGCGTCCATCTCGCGGCTGATCGGCACGAGGAACGTCTGAGGGAGCCACGGAATGCCGAGCAGCGCCGAGAGATGGACCGCCGCCCCGTTGCTCGAGCCGATGATGACGGCCGGATACCCGCGGTCCGGGTACTGGTCGACGACCCACTCGCGAAAGCGCTCGACGTTGATCTCGCCGAGCTCGTCGGGCGAAACCCCCTCGTTCGCGCCGCCGTGCGTGTAGATCGCCGTTCGGGCTCGGCGTGGAAGGTAGTTGACTCGCTTCGCGAGGGGGACCAGTTTGGGGTGGATCATCCCGAGTGCGGGGAAGTCCTCCCCGCGGAGGGAGCGTGCCGCCGCGCGGACGAACACCGTCGTCGAGTCGAAGTTCGGGAGGCCGGGCGGTGTCGATCGATCTCCGGCGAGGAGACTCGAGATTCTCATCGTCCGTCCCCCGTCCGTTCGGGTCTCTGATTCGTCTCGTCTCGACCGGCGTCTCTGGACTGCGAGTGAGCAGCGTCGGACGACATCGTATGCTGGATATTGCGACCACGTACGCCCGGATAATACACGGGCCAGCACGCAACGACCTGGCTCGTGAATTTCGGATCAGACGTCCGTTCGCGGAGACGACTCGCACCGTCCCGACGCTCGGTGCACAGAACTTACTTGAGACTGTGCTCGCTATGAGTGGACGTATGTCCAACGGAGAGTTCGAGGGTTACGGCGGACGATACGTCCCCGACCCGCTGCAGGAACCGCTCGAGCAACTCGCGGCGGCCTACGACGAGGTCGGTGCGACCGACGAGTTTCAGTCGGAGCTTCGCGACTTGCTCGAGGAGTTTGCCGGCCGACCGACGCCGCTGTACCACGCCGAGACGCTGAGCGAGCGTTACGGCGCAGATATTTACCTCAAACGCGAGGATCTGCTCCACGGCGGCGCACACAAGATCAACAACGCGCTTGGGCAGGCCCTGCTGGCAAAGCGCGCCGGCCGCGATCGGCTCATCGCAGAGACCGGCGCGGGCCAACACGGCACCGCGACCGCGATGGTCGGCGCACTCCTCGACCTGAAGACGGAGATCTACATGGGAAAAAAGGACGTCGAGCGCCAGGAGATGAACGCCTTCCGGATGCGCCTGATGGGTGCCGAGGTCAACGAGGTCACCCGCGGCGGCGAAGGGCTCGCGGACGCCGTCGACGCCGCGCTCGAGGACTTCGCCCAGAACGTCGACAACACCCACTATCTGGTGGGAAGCGTCGTCGGCCCGGACCCGTTCCCGCGGATGGTTCGAGACTTCCAGAGCGTCATCGGCGAGGAAGCACGCGAGCAGTTCCAGGAGCGGACGGGCGACCTTCCGGACGCCGCGGTCGCCTGCGTCGGCGGCGGCTCGAACGCCATCGGCCTCTTCGACGCCTTCCGAGACGACGACGTGGACTTCTACGGCGCGGAGGGCGGCGGCGAGGGCGCCGATTCGAGCAAACACGCCGCGCCGCTCGCGAGCGGCACCGACGACGTTCTCCACGGCATGAAAACCCGGGTCATCGACGAGGACGTGGACGTCCACTCCGTCTCTGCGGGACTCGATTATCCCGGCGTCGGCCCCGAACACGCCATGTTCCGCGCCGTCGGCCGCTGTGAGTACACGGGCATCACCGACGAGGAAGCGCTCGCGGCCTTCCGCGAACTCGCAGAAACCGAGGGAATCATCCCCGCGCTCGAGTCGAGTCACGCGATCGCGCGGGCGATCCAACTCGCCGAGGACGGCGACCACGACACTATCCTCGTGAACCTCTCGGGGCGCGGCGACAAGGACATGGAGACCGCTGCGTCGAAGTTCGACCTCTCGGAGAGGTGATCCCGATCGCTGCCCGGTAGTCGAACGCCGACTCAGAACGGCTTACAGCGCGTCGCGGATTCGTCCCGTTAAGTCCGCCGCGAGCTCTTCGTCTATTCCCGTCCGCGACAGCGAGAGCGCCACGTCGTCGTCGGCAAATCGCGGGACGAGATGAACGTGTGCGTGCTCGACGGAGCCGACGAGGTGACCGCTGGTGTGAAAGACGCTGAATCCTTCGGGCTCGAGAACGTCCTCGAGCGCGTTCGAGACGGTGTGTACCGTTCTGACTATGGCCGTTGCTGTCTCGATATCGGCCGTGAGCAGCCCCGTTTCGTGGATGCGGGGGACGATCAAACAGTGACCGGCCACCGCCGGCTGCTGATCGAGAAACGCGACCGTCCGCTCGCCTTCGTACACGACGGGCGCCGACCGGTCGCCGGCGACGATCCGACAGAACTCACAGTCGTCGTTCATGTCTTATCACTCTCGCCGACCGACATATCTGTGTCGCTACTCGTGACCGGCATGAATCCACGAACCGCTCAGCCCCCGTTGGCGTGCACGAGGGCGTACAGCTTCGTTCCCAGTCGAGCGAGTTCGATGTCGGCCTCGAGACGGTCGATGTGCGCTCGCAGTTCGTCCTCGTCGAGCCCAAGCCGGTCGACGTCGTCGCGGTGGTCGAGCGGGCGGTACGCTCGACCGAGGAGCCAGGGGGCCTCGTCGGCGAGATACGAGTTTGGCAACTTGAGTCCGCGGGCGTGGCCACGTTCGGTCGCGGCCAGGAGTTCCTGTGCCACGATCAGCGTTCGGCGGAGGGCCCGAACATCATCGGCGTCAGCGGGAGGGGTCAGGTGGCTCGCGATGTCTGCCTCGGCGTCGCCGATGCGATCGAGATCGACATCGAACGTCGACGCGATCCGCTCGCGACCGAGCGGTCCGTGCCGGCTGCGTCGAGTTGCGAGCCGGAGCGCACCGAGGACGGCCGCCGGCCGACCGTACTCGAGTGCCGCCAGTTCGCCGGCGTGATCGAAGGCGGCCTGGGCAGCGTCGACGACCGCCTCGGCGCCGAGGCGATCTGCAGCCCGTTCGATCGTCAGTGCGTCACGCGATTCGATCTGGCGCTGACCCATACGAATCACTCGTCGCGACCGGATATTATTTACTTTGAAGATAGTAATTATACTACTGCCACTATCTGTACTATTGACACAATTCGGACTGGTGTGACGGCATCGCGTCGGTCGATTCCAGTCATCCGCCGGATTCGCCACGTTCAAGCCGGTCCCCTTCGACCGGTGAGATATGACTCGATCCGTTTGGATAAAAGCCGACGACGCCGTCGGCGACTGGGACGATCGGCGCGCGCGGATCACCGCCGCGCTCGAGGCGGGCGCAGACTGGGTACTGGTCGACGAGGACGACGTGGCTCGCGTGCGCGAACTGGGCGATATCAACGTCGCGGCGTTTCGAACCGACGGCGACGTGACACTCGTCGATGACGCGGAAGGCGACGAGATCGAACCGACAGCCCAACCCGACGCCGTCATCGTCGGCAAGGAGGGCGAGGGTGACGCGACGGTCGACCTCCCCGAGGACTTCTCGGGCTCGGCTGATCTCTCGACGCTTCGCCGCGACGGCGACCTCGACCGGGGCGCGTACGTCCGCATCCTCGGTCAGGAGTACGAACAGTTCGCCGAAACGGCGGCCGAGGAAGCCGACTACACCATCGTCATCGGCGACGATTGGACGATCATCCCGCTCGAGAACCTGATCGCCCGCATCGGCGAGGAAACCGATCTCGTCGCGGGCGTCACGAGCGCCGAGGAGGCGAAGACGGCGTTCGAGACGCTCGAACTCGGTGCTGATTCGGTGCTGCTCGACTCCGACGACCCCGACGAGATCCGAAACACCGTCGAGGTCCGCGACCAGGCCGAACGCGAGTCGCTCGACCTCCAGCACGCCGAGGTCATCGAGATCGAACGCGCCGGCAGCGCCGACCGGGTCTGTATCGACACCGGCAACCTGCTCGAACACGACGAGGGGATGCTCATTGGCTCGATGAGCCGCGGGCTGGTCTTCGTCCACGGGGAGACCGCGAAATCGCCGTACGTCGCCTCGCGGCCGTTCCGAGTCAACGCGGGTGCGGTCCACGCCTACGTTCGAACCCCGGACGGCGGCACGAAGTACCTCTCTGAACTCCAGAGCGGCGACGAGGTCCAGGTCGTCGACACCGCGGGTAACACCCGCGAGGCCATCGTCGGCCGCGTCAAGATCGAAAAGCGACCGATGTTCCGACTGGCCCTCGAAACTGACGATGGCGACCGCGTCGAGACGCTGCTGCAGAACGCCGAGACGATCAAGGTGGCTTCGGCTGACGGCCGGAAAGCGGTGACCGACATCGAAACCGGGGACGAACTCCTCCTCTACTACGAGGACACGGCTCGTCACTTCGGCGAGGCCGTCGAGGAGAGCATCATCGAAAAGTAACCGACGCGGCGGTTCCGTCTACGCTTCTTTCGGTTTCGGTTCAGCGTTTTTCGCAGCCTGTTCGTCCTCGTCGTCTTCCTCGGGATTTTTCGGTTCCAGCCGGGTCGTACACCAGTGACAGAACGCGAGGTCCTCGTCGAGTTCCTTGCCACACTCGGGGCAGGTCGGTCCGTCGGCCGAACCCGATGCGCCCGAGTTCGGCGGGAACCCGAGCGCGCGAAACGCCGCGTCGATCGCCGCAAAGAGGACGATAAATGAGAAGGCGAGCTGTCCCATCGTGCCGAGCTCGTCGGTGACCATGGCGATGCTCTCGGAGAACGATTCGGCGGCGGTGAGCTGGTCGGGTGCAGGGAAGAAAATCGCGATGGCGGAGAGATACAGTCCGGCAAACACCAGCGTCCGAAGCCAGTCCCGGATCAGCGCGTGGCCCGCCCCGGGGAGAAGGACCGAGAGACCGGCGGCGAGGATCGCACGGAACCATGTCATGTTCGTACGCTAGGCGAGCCGACTGGTTAACATTCCGGTTCGGATCCGCCGGGAACGTGTCGACTCGCTCGAATCGGCCGAACGCCGGTCGACGAACGGCGAGTCCGAACGGCGACTCGCCGACGAACGCGGCCGTCACGTCACCGCTCGTCGGTTACTCGTCCGATTCTCGAAACAGCACCGACCCGCACCGATCGCACGCAACCGACCGGTGCGCGCCCGTGTCGCTGGACTCGATCGCCGTTCGCCTGTCCGTCGTTTCGGACACCGCTCCAGAGCCTGTTATCGAACCGTCGCAGTTCGGACACCGCTCGAGGAACAGCCGCAGGGCCGACAGCGCGAGCCGTCGGTCGTCCGCGTCGAGGGCGCGCCAGTCCGGATTCGTCTCCGACAGCACGGAGACGGCGGCGAGATCCGCGAGAAACGCGCCGTCCGACGGCCAACAGCCGACGCGATCCCGCCCGTGGGTGACGGCGAAACCGTCCGGCGCGACCTCGAGTGCCACCTGATCGGTTCCGAGCCCGAGCTGTTCGGCCAGCACGTCGAGTCGAGATTTCCGCTCTCTGATCTGTTCGATCCGCGTCCGCCAGGCGGCTCCGAACGTCGGTTCGAGCACGGGTTCTCCGTGGCTCGACTCGACGACGCCGATCGAGCGCAGCAGTTCTCCCGCCTCGTCGGTTGAGTCAACACTCGGTGCGCGAGAGACTGCTGCATCCGCCTCGTCGTCCTCGTCCGATCGCCGACCCCGGTTCGATTCCCGTCCGGGTCGACGAACGGACCCGAGAATCGTCGATACCGTGTCCATACGTCACCGCTGGCCGACGAGCGGTATTGGTATACACCGATTACTCGAGGTCGGCGACCAGTCGCGAGAGCGTCGCGAGGTCGTACTGGCCGGGCGCGGTCGCAGCCGCGGGATCGACCGGCGCGTAGCCGATTCGCGAGCCGTAGACCGGCGCGACGGCTCGGGTGTGGCTGCCGGATTCGCCCATCGCCATCGTCGCGACGGTTCGCCCGTCGGCGGTGAGCTGGTGGGTTGTAGAAAGCACCGACAGTGCGTCTCCGCGCTCGTGGGCCGTCACCGCGAGCTTGCCGACGTCGCCGAATTCACACGCCGCTTCGAGCGTGTCGACCATCGCCGCCTCGTCCGGCGTCCCCTCGAAATCGTGTGCTGAAACGACGACAGAAACGTCGTGCTCGCGCGCCGTCTCACGGACCTCGTCGGCCGTCCCGTCGCGACACGCCGCGAGTTCGACGTCGATCGCTTCGACGCCGTCACATCGCGCCGCGTTGGCCAGTCGTTCGAGACGCGTCTCGTCGTCGCCGTCCCACTCGCCGCCCTCCCACGCGGCTCGGTTTGTCGCGAGAATCGGGAGGTCGCCATCGTAGGATTCGAGGGGCGAAAGCGGCTCGTCGGCCAGGTCCATGCGGAACTCGACGGCGTCCGCGTGCTCGCGGGCGTCGGGTTCCTCGTCGAGATCAGCGATCGCGGCGGTGAGAACGAACGAGTCGAAGTCGAGTCCCATTGCTGGTGGGTTCTGGGAGCGGCGGCCGAAAAACGGTATCGATCCGACGGATCTGCGTTGTCGTCGCTATCTCAGGCGGTTTGCTGTCCCGATGTACCGGTGAGATCGCAGAGCGGTTCGCGGTCTCACCGGAAATGACGGACAGCAGACAGTCTCAGGCCATGCCGAGGGTTTCCTCGGCTTCGAGCAGTTCGTGGTAGCGGTTGCGGATCGTCACTTCGGAGATGTCCGCGACGTCGGAGACGGCGGCCTGGGTGGTCTTCTCGTTGGTCAGCAGGGCCGCGGCGTAGACCGCTGCGGCGGCGAGGCCGACCGGCGACTTGCCCGAGTGGACGCCCTTCTCCTTGGCGTTCTGGAGCAGACCGCGAGCGCGGTGTTCGGCCTCGTCGGAGAGTTCGAGTCCCGAAGCAAAGCGCGGAACGTAGCTCTCAGGGTCGGCGGGCTGGACTTCGAGACCGAGTTCTCGCACCACGTAGCGGTACGTGCGTGCGATCTCGTTTTTCTCGACGCGGGAGACGTCCGCGATCTCGTCGAGGCTGCGGGGGACGCCGGCCTGTCGCGCGGCGGCGTAGACGCAGGCCGTCGAGACGCCCTCGATGGAACGGCCTGGGAGCAGGTCCTCGTCGAGCGCGCGTCGGTAGATGACCGAGGCGGTCTCGCGGACGTTCGTCGGGAGGCCGAGCGCGCTGGCCATCCGGTCGATCTCGCCGAGTGCCTGTTTCAGGTTGCGCTCTTTCGAGTCGCGCGTACGGAAGCGCTCGTTCCACTTGCGCAGGCGCTGCATCTTCTCGCGCTGTCGGGAGCCAAGCGAGTTGCCGTAGGCGTCCTTGTTTCGCCAGTCGATGTTCGTCGAGAGCCCCTTGTCGTGCATCGTGTTCGTCGTGGGTGCGCCCACGCGGGACTTCTCGTTTTTCTCGGCGGCGTCGAACGCGCGCCATTCGGGGCCGCGGTCGACGGAGTCTTCCTCGACGACGAGGCCGCAGTCTTCACAGACGGTCTCGCCGTGCTCGTCGTCGACGACGAGGTTGCCGGTACACTCCGGGCAGGCGAGGTCACTTTCTTCGTGTTCGGTCTCTTCGGTGGTTGTCTCGTGTTCGTTACGACGTACTCTCGTGTTCGATGATGCGTTGGTCATACGATGGCAGACGCTGCCCGGACAGTCGTTCGCAAAAGCCCGGACAGATTCGTTACCTACTGCGTTCAGAGGATCGAGTGATAAGGGTTTCGAAATCTGCGTCGGATGTCGGCCGAAAAGCGGTAATTCGGAGGATCTGGTATGAGAAGCCAAAACATTCAAGCTAAGTTTCCTGTCGAACCGAACTGCCAAGTGACGACCGCCGCAACCGAGGGTATGAAGGTCGCAGTCGGGAGCACGAACCCCGTCAAATGCGATGCAGTCGAACGGACGCTCAAGCGGTACGAACCGGCAGTCGCCGCCGTCGCGGTCGACTCCGGCGTTCCCGAGCAGCCGTGGTCGGTCGCCGAAACCGTCGAAGGAGCCACGAACCGCGCTCGGCGCGCGATAGACGCGACCGACGCGGCCTACGGTATCGGACTCGAGGGCGGCGTCGCCCGCTTCGAGGACGTGTCTGGGCTCTATCTGATCATGTGGGCCGCGGTGACCGACGGAGAGCGACTAGAAACCGGAAGCGGGCCGTCGCTTCGACTCCCCGAACCAGTCGCCGACCGACTCGAGGCCGGCGAGGAACTCGGTCCGGTGATGGACGATCTCCTCGGGACCGACGGAATCGCCGAGAGTGAGGGTGCTGCGGGAGCACTTACTAACGGGTTAACTGATCGAACCCGAGCGCTCGGCGAGGCGGTCGCGTGTGCGTTCGGCCCGTTTCGAACGGCTGCATACGAGAGTAAGAGCGGGCGAAATCGGTCCGCCTAGTCCGGTCGTTCAGTTCCGCTACTGCTGGTAATCGGCTCTTTTGTCTTGAAACAGTACGCCGTCTGTGACACTCGTCGTATCGAATGTATTAACCGGCCGTACCAACACGACCTTTCTACCGGATTATTGTTCGATTACTTTCCGTGAAAACCGCATGACTGCGGCGTGTTAACCGCACGTACCAAACCCCCTAAGGGCGTCCCTGTCGTTTCTCGCGATATGAGCACTGTAATGGCCTCCGACCTCACGAGCAAACAACGGCAGATTCTCCAGTACCTGCGGGAGAACGCCGCGACGAAGACCTACTTCAAGTCCCGCCTCATCGGCAAGGAACTCGGGATGACGGCGAAGGAAGTCGGCTCGAACATTACAGCGATTCAGGAGGGCGACTACGACATCGAGGTCGAAAAGTGGGGCTACTCCTCGAGCACGACGTGGAAAGTTAACGCCTAGCGTTTCGTTTCAGCGACCTAGTCCTCGCCTCCATTCCGTTCACTCGACGTGAGAGACGACCTCGCGTGAGAGAAAGCCGACAGTATATTCTATCTCAGTATCCAATCAGAGCGAAATGACGCCACCGATCCTCTTCGACATGGATGGGATCATCCTCGACGGACCGGGAACTCACCCGATGGTGTACGCAGACGCCGCCGATCTGGTTCTCGACGAGTTCGGTGTCGAACCGACTCACGAGCAGCGACGCGACCTCCGACGGCACGGTCTCGATGGAGTCGACGAGCACTGCACCGCCCTCGGAATCGATCCCGAGGAGTTCTGGTATCGACTTGAACGGTACGCCTCCGATCGCACGCACGAGCGAATCGAATCCGGTGAACGCGGCTGGTACGACGACATCGATGCAATCGACGACCTCGCCGAGCGGACGACGATCGGGCTGGTCACCAACAACCGCCAGTGGACCGCGGACTTCGTTACCGACTACTTCGATCTCGACTTCGCAGTGGTGCAGGGGCGCGATCCGACACCTGACGGATTCGAGCGCCGCAAACCGGACCCATACTACATCGAGCGGGCGCTGTCGGCCCTCGATATCGAGGACGGGATCTACGTCGGCGACCGCAAAAAGGACGTGACCGCCGGAGACGCGGCCGGTCTCGAGACTGCGCTGATCCGCCGCGAACACAACCGAGACCTCGAGCGGCCCGAGCGCGCGACGTACGATCTCGACTCGCTTCGGGAACTGCTGGCGCTCGATTGAGAAGGACTGTTGTCCGATCCGTCCGGGCGGTCACGGTGGACTACCCGTCGTATTCGAGGAACTCGTCGGCGTTTCGGGCGAGTCTGGTCGCCCGCTCGCCGAACGAGTCAGCGTGGCGAACGACGAGCAAGAGGAGCGTTTCGGGGCGCTCGACGGCGTAGCCGTCCTCGCGCGAGAGTAATCCGGCATCCTCTAGCTCGCCGGCGTACTTGCTTACGGTCGGCGGCGAGACCGAAAGCGCGTCGGCCAGATCACCCGCGGTGGCATCTGGCTTCAAGAGCAATTCGACGAGCATCCCGCGGGCCGTCTCCCGCCGCAGATAGCCAAGCGCCTGTTTTTCGAACTCGTCGAACCGGTCGGCGAGCACGAACCGTTTGTAGTCGCCGTCGCGGTAACGTTCGATCGCTTCGGCCTCTTCGAGACGCCGCAGGTGATGCTGGGTTTCGCCAGTGCCGAGCTGGAGGTCATCTCGGACCTTCGAAAAGTGAGCGCCTGGCGTCGTCGAGAGATAGCCAGCGATCGCATCGCGAGCGTCGCTTTCGCCCGTCTCGGCCGATGCTGAACCGGAGAACGCGAGCGGGGCGGACGTGCCGATAGCGGCGAATCGGCGCAGGGTCGCCCGTTTCTCGTCGTCGACCCCATCGGACGGAGACATGCTATCGTTCGAAAGGAGACCAACGGTAAAACAGGTTTCGCTCCGATTCGTTCATCGAAGACGGACTGTCACGCGGCCGTACTCGTCGTCGCGTGTGGTCGAAACGTCCGTATGGGACATCTCAGTTGTTCGAAGACGAGTTCCCGGCGTCGCCGTCAGAGACGTTCGAGCCGCCGTCGGTCTGTCCCTGGAACTCCTGATCCATCTCTTCGATGACCTCGTCGGGATCCGAAATTTCGGCCGGGTCTTGGCCTTCTTTGATCGCCTGTGCCTCCTGTTCCATCGCTTCGACGTCCATCTCGGCTTCCTGATCGATCTCGCCGATGATCTCGGCGATGTCGTCCAGACCGATCAGTTCGCGGGTCTCCTCGTCGAAGTCGAGACTCTCGAGTTCGTCAGCGTCCTCTTTGACGTCGCTACCCGAGAGGTGTTTGCCGTAGCGGCCGACCATCGAGGACAGTTCCTGTGGCAGGACGAACGTGGTGGACTCGCTCTGACCGATCTCAGAGAGCGTCTCCATTCCCTGGTCGATGATAGCGCGTTCGCCCATCGATTCGGCGGATTTGGCGCGCAGAACCGTCGAGATCGAGTCACCCTGCGCTTCGAGGATCTGGCTCTGCTTTTCACCCTGTGCGCGAATGATCTCACTCTGCTTGTCACCTTCCGCCTTCTCGACGGCGCTGCGGCGTTCACCTTGTGCCTCGAGAATCATGGCGCGGCGTTTACGCTCGGCGGAGGTCTGTTGCTCCATCGCGCGCTGGACGTCCTTCGAGGGGTTGACCTCGCGGACCTCGACGCTTTCGACACGGATCCCCCACTCGTCCGTGGGCTCGTCGAGTTCCTGGCGGATGCGTGCGTTGATCTCCTGGCGTTTGTTGAGCGTGTCGTCGAGTTCCATGTCGCCAAGCACGGCACGCAGGGTGGTCTGGGCGAGGTTGGAAACGGCCTTCTTGTAATTGTCGACCTGCAGGAAGGCCTTCTTGGCGTCCATCACTTTGATGTAGACGACGGCGTCGGCGGTGACCGGCGAGTTGTCCCGCGTGATCGCTTCCTGTCGCGGAACGTCGAGCGTCTGCGTTCGCATGTCGAACCGATAGGTGTTCGAGACGAACGGCGGAACGAAGTTGATACCGGGTTCGAGGAGTTTGCGGTACTCGCCGAAGACGGTCAACGCGCGCTTTTCGTACGCGTCGACGATCTCGATCGCGCTGAGCAACGCGGCGATAACGACGATGAGGACGAGCGCACCGATAAACAGTAGTGCACCGCCCATGGTCTGCAACGGAAGCAATTCGAAAGCCATAGTTCGATCTTACGCCGGTGACGGGAAAAACGTTCCCTTATTTGATCGACATGTATCATCGAATACCGTTCGAAGACGGTCGCGCCGACTCGTAATTAACTCGATTTCTCCGGTTCGCGCTCCGCCGTCGAGTCGTCCCGATTTTCGTCCGTGGCGTTCGCTCCGTCGTTCGTTTCCTCGTCTGATTCCGCTGCTCCCTTCGCGAGCGCCCGGTCAATCTCGTCCTCGCCGATCGAGCCCATCGCCTCGACGGTCAACACGTTCCCCCCGCCTGGATCGAGGACGATGACCTCTTCACCCTCCTCGATCGTTCCGCTGGTCGTGCGGGCGCTGTAGTACGGCGCGAAGCCGCCCTCGTCGAGTTTCACCTCGCCCTCTCGATTCGTGATCGTCTCGGTGGCGTACCCTGTCGATCCGGCGAGTGAGTCCGAGTCCGTCGTCTGGGCCGTCCCCTTCCCGCCGTAGAAGTCGAACTCGTTGTAGATGTACGCCGCGACGAGGCCGATACCGAGCGTCAGCGCCGCCAGCACGAACGTGTTGGCGACTGGTGGAAAGAGCACGCCAATCAGTCCAGCGCCGACCAGCGCGACCCCGATAACGATGAGATGCGCTCCAGGTGAGACGGCCTCGAGCAACATCAAGACAAGTCCCGCCGACAGAAGCACCAGCGGCATGTTCCCGAAGAGGACATCGAGCATACTCGATTGTACGGACTCTGCCCGATTAAATGTTTACTACGCTACCCAGGCCGGTTTGTTCCAATCTTATCTGTTGTGAATCGAGACGGAATGGACTACGATGAGCCGTTCGTGATCGTCGTGTGCGCGCCGATGAGCGCGCCCGCGAGGTCGAGATCCTCGAGGCGGGTTCCCTCGTCGATGATCGAGCGCCTGATGTCGCCGTTGTGGACCGTCGCCTCCGGGAAGATGATCGCGTGATCGAGGTTCGCATCCTCGAGCGTCGCGTCGGCCATCACGTGGACATTCTCACCGATCGTCGTGTTCTCGAGGGTCGCCGAGTCGGCGACGATCGAATCGCCACCGAGGTGCCAGGCGACGGCGTCGAGATAGCTCTCGGGGGTTCCGATATCGAACCACGCGCCTTCGAACGTGTAGGCGTACGTCGGCTCTCGATCCTGAAGCCACTGGACGAACCAGCCGGGCTCGTCGGGGTTGTTCCCGTCTTCGAGATACGTCGAGAGGAGCGACAGCGAACCGCGCGGAAAGGCATAACAGGCGATCGAGACGAGGGTGCTCTTCGGATCGTCGGGTTTCTCCTGAAAGTCGACGACACGGTCGTCCTCGAGTTCGACCAGCCCGTAGGATTTGGCCTTCTCGCGGGAGCCGACGTCGTAGGCGGCGAGCGTCGGGGCGTCCGCATCCTGAAAGTAGTCGAGAAAATCAGAGACGGCGAAACTGATCAGATTGTCGCCGGCGATCACGAGCAGGTCGTCGTCGACCCCCTCGCGGTCGACCAACTGAGCGAGCGCGCCGACGACGCCGAACTTGTCGTCTTCTTCGGTCGTCTCCTCGATCGAGAGCTGTGGTTTGTCGAACTCGCTGTCGGCGAGGTGGGCCTCGAAGTCGGAGGCGAACCGCTCGTTCGTACTGACGTAGACCTCCTCGATCCGCTCGTCGGCCTCGAGTTCTGCGAAGATGCGATCGATGACGGTCGAGTCACCGATCGGGAGGAACATCTTGGGCCGGTGTTTCGTGATCGGCCACATCCGGGTCGCGTATCCGCCTGCAAGGACGACGGCCTTCATAAACCTCCCTTCACCAGCGGGATGTAAGTCACTTGCCCTTTCGTCGGTTTTCCGACGGATCGCGACACGTAAACTGATCGAGAACCCACTGGTCACTATGCGGGAAGCCGACGAAACGACGCGACAGCGACTCGCCACGTCGCTACGCACCGAACCGGCGACGCCGAGCGAGCTCGCGGTCCAGTTCGATCTGACGCCACAGGCCATCCTTGCCCACGTCAAACACGTTGCGAAATCGCTCGACAAGCGCGAGGAACAGTTTCTCGTCGCGCCGCCGACGTGTCGCGACTGTGGATTCGACGACTACGACGACCTGTTAAACCTTCCCTCACGGTGTCCGTCGTGTAAGAGCGAGTCCATCGACGAGCCGACGTTCACGATCGAGTGAGTTTGGATCGCAGTCTGCTCTCTGATATGGTTGCTGTCCCGATTTGCCGAGACAATCACAGACGTATCGCAGTTGCACCGGCAACGACGTACGACAGACCGTATGACTGTCGTGAATTCGTGATCTCTCAATCGAATCCGACACCGATATTTATCGGGGTGCCGAGAATCCAGTACGAACCTCGGGGCGACGGCCACACTATCTGACGGTTGACTATCGGTTTTCGATTGTGTTTCCGGTTGCGATCGTCCGTCGTCTCGAGGAGAGATCTCCATGACTGGTCCGTCTCACTCCGAGTTCGACTACGCCGAGTTCGTGTTCGCGTCTCTCGACTGGCTCGACGAGCGCGAGGTGCCACCCGAAGCGGTCGACGACGCGCTCGAACTCCTCGGGTCCAGCCGTCGCCGGCTGTTCCTCGATGTGGTACGTACCTACGGCGAGTCGCTTACACTGCCTGACGTCGCCGAGGAGGTCGCCATCCGCGAAACTGGCACGCCCGTGCCGGAGCTCTCTGCCGAGGAGGTCGCCGACGTCTACATCTCGCTCTATCACGACCATCTGCCGCGGCTCGTCCAGAGCGGACTGGTCGAGTACGATCAAGAACGGGATTTGGTTACGCCGGTCGAGTTCGGCTAGAACTCGACGTTCGAGGTCGAGGTCAGGTCGTCGTCGTCCTCGATCGGGCCGAGACCGACGAACTCGTAGTCGCTGTCTGTCAGATAGATCCCACCGTCGGCGGCCGTCACCTCGAGTTCGGTCAGCGTCGCACCTTCGCAGGGCCCGTGTGTACACGCGCCCGAATCGGCCTCGAAGTACGCGCCGTGGTTCGCACAGACGATCTCGCCGTTTCGCATCACCGCCCCCGAGCCCTTGTCGAGTTTGATGTGTGTAAAGTGCTGACAGTAGTTCAACCAACACGAGAGCCCGGACGGCGTCTCGCCGTCGTGGCCGCCCGACTCGTCGGAACTGACCAGAATCGCCTCTTTGCGTTCGCCGGTTCCGTTCGAGACGCGAAAGAGCAGCGTCGATTCGGGCGAGACGTCCTCGATCGAGGCGATTCGTGACCCAGCGTCCATCGAACGCGTCTTTCGACCGGTTCAAGGTGAACGTTTCGACCTCGTCGAGTGTCTGACGGAGCTTTAACATCCCGACCACCAAACGAGGAGTATGACTTCCCTTCTCATCTACGGCTCGTACGGATACACCGGACGGCTGATCGCCAGCGAGGTCGTCTCGCGAGGAGGGTCGCCGATCGTCGCCGGACGCGACGGCGCGGCGGTCGAACGGCAGGTGGACGCACTCGGCGTCGACGGACGCTCGTTCGACCTCGAGTCGGACGATCCCGCCAGCTCCCTCGCGGATGTCGACGCCGTTCTCAACTGCGCTGGCCCGTTCGTCGAGACGGTCAGTCCGTTGCTCGAGGCTTGCCTCGAAACGGAGACTGATTACCTGGATATCACCGGCGAGTTCCCGGTGTTTGAGCGCCTTCGGCAGCACGACGCGGCGGCCCGGGATGCAGGAATCACGCTTCTGCCGGGCGTCGGATTCGAAGTCGTGCCGACGGACTGTCTTGCCGCGATTCTCCACGAACGGTTGCCGTTGGCCGACCGACTCGCGCTCGGCGTCAAGGGTCGAGGTACGCCATCGAACGGGACCGCTCGGACGCTCATCGAACTCGCCGGAAACGGCGGCGTCGTCCGCCGAAACGGGAGACTTCTGCAGGTGCCGGCGGCGTTTCGCTCCCGAGAAATCGATTTCGGCGACGGCCCCGAACACGCAGTCACGATCCCGCTCGGCGATGTCGTCACCGCGGCTCGGAGCACCGGGATCGAATCCATCGAGACCTACGCCGCCATGCCACCGTGGGCAGCCAGAGCGATGGCGATCGGCGATTCGCTCGGGCCGCTGCTCGAGACGAGTCCTGTCGAGGCTTCGCTCTCGCGGCTGACCGACGCGCTCGTCGACGGCCCGAGCAGGCAAGAGCGGATCGAGAACGAGATGCTCGTCTGGGGCGAGGCCACGGACGAGGCGACCGGCCGTCGTGCTCGCGCCAGACTTCGGGTGCCAAACCCCTATGCTCTCACAACCGAGGCCGCGGCGACGGCCGCAGAGCGCGTTCTCGACGGCCGAGCCCGTGACGACGTCAAGCGGGTCCCGGCCGGCTTTCAGACGCCCGCGACCGCGTTCGGCTCCGAGTTCGTCCTCGAACTCGAGGGAACGAAGCGAGAGGTGCTCGACGAGCCGCAACGAACGGCCACAGCGGATCGGACGCCGCTCGATGCCGAGGAGTCGATCGAAGCGAGCGATCGGTGACGGTGAACGCGTCCCGGTCGATGGGTACGATCTTGTCGCCCCTCCCTACCGGAGCCGTCTCCAGAGCAGCGCTACTGGGACGTACCGCGCGATGAACCCGCCGAGGGCCGCCAGGCCGACGACGTATCCGAAAATGAAGACCCCGAACGCGCCAAACAGCACCGGGAGTGGAACGAGTTGTGTGCCGGGGTCGACGTTCATCGCCTCGGCGAGTTGTGACTCTACGTCGGCGGTGATCGCGAGGAAGACGATGTATCCGCCAGCGTAGAGTCCAGGAAGCACTCCCGCGAGCGCACCGGCCGTCGGGCCACCGTCCGAGCGGTACGCGGTGTACCAGCCGCCCGCGAACATCCCTGCTATCGGAAGGACGGTGAAACCGATGGCGACGAGCGGGCCTGAGAGGCCGACCACGAACCCGAGCGCTGGGACGAGCGTACAGATCACGATCACCAGCGTCCCGGCTGCGATATCGAGCGCCGCGGGAGGGTTCGAGAGTCGGTGGCGAACGCGTCGTCTCATAGCCAGTCAACGGTTGCTCGTCGTTTCTCGTCCCGTTCTTCCACGTCGATTCGATCGGATACCACCGACGAGCGCGCCGATCCCGACCACAACGAGACCCCCTCTGCTGACGGGGCTCAAGCTATCTGGAATGGTTGCCACGACGAGCGAAACGATGCCGAGACCCGCCATCACGTATCCGAATCGGTTCGGCCGGACAGCCACGATAAGACAGCCAACGGCAGCGGTCAGCGGATACAGACTGACGATACTGACGCCGTAGAACAGATAGCCCGCGGCGGTAAGACCGGACGTGAGCAGCGCCAACCCGAGCCACGGATACTGCCAGCGCTCTACTGTGTACACGACTCCAAATTGACACTTCTTCACATATCTCTTTTGTTCTTCGTGGTCAGTCGTACCGACACTCCTATCCGAACTCGGCGTTTCACGCTCGATTCCGATGCCGTCGCCGTCACCGATAACACCGCTTCTCGACGCGCTCGTCGTACAGCCGCGAGAGGCGATCGGTGACCGGTCCGCCGCCGATATCGTGGCCGTCGAGCGACGCGACCGGCCGGAGTTCCCACGTTCGGTTCGTCAGGAAGGCCTCGTCGGCCTCGCGCACGTCCGCCGGTTCGTATGTCCCCTCGCGAGTCGACACGCCGTCCTCGGCGGCCAGTTCGAGCACGAGTTCACGCGTGATTCCCGGGAGAACGGACCCGTCGGTCGCCGGCGTGTGCAACTCGCCGTCGCGGACGAAAAACAGGTTGCTCGTCGCGCCTTCGGCGACGTTTCCGTCGTGATCGCACATGAGCGCCTCGTCTGCGGGTCGCGCCGGATCGATTTCGTCGGGCTCGTCTTCTTGGCCGCCGCTCGCGGCGAGCTCGGCTCGTGCGAGAATTCCGGCGAGGTAGTTGTGCGTCTTCGCGTCCGCCGAAATCGACTCGTCCGGGACGCGGCGCGTTTCGACCGTCTGCACGACTGCAGGTTTGTCCCAAACTGGTTCGCTCGCGAGCCCACCTCGCGAAAGCGGCTTGACGTAGACGATAACTGTCGGTTCGACCGCCGGCTGGGGCGTCAGCTTTCCGGGCTGGACGCCGCGAGTGATCGACAGCCGCACGTACGCGTCTGCGAGGTCGTTCGCCGCGAGGGTCTCGTCGATGCGCGCTCGGAGCTCGTCAGCCGACAGTCCATGCTCGAGCGAGAGCGCTTCGCAAGTTCGTTCGAGGCGGTCGACGTGGCGGCCCCACGTGAATATCCGCCCGCCGTAGGCCCGCATCGTCTCGAAGGCAGCGTCGCCGTAGCGAAAGCCGCGGTCGTCGACGCTGACGGTCGCCTCGCTCGCGGGAACGAGCTCGTCGTCGACGTGGTAGCGACGTTCATCGGTCATCGAGGGCTCGGATCGAGTTCATCTCGTCGTGGTACTCGGAGCATCATGAACCCTACTGTCCGAGCGTTTTGAACGTGGGCTGCTACTACGGGCGAGACTCGAGCATACGCTGGCAGTTCGAGGACACGGGTGTTGGAGCTCGAGCGGTTAACGCTGCTCCAGCCTCGAGAGCCGGGGAGAAAGTACGCCTACTCGGTCGAGTCCAAGATGTCAGTGATGAACTCGTTCCCCAGGGCAGTGTGATATAGTCGGTAGTACAAGAACGGGAGGTAGATTTGAACCACGCCGAGACGTGCTCGCTACGCTGCGCGCGACTCGCCTGGTTCAAATCAACGCTAAACTACTTTCAGGGATTCGTCTCACGCCTCGCTACGCTCGGCGTTCGATTTTGAATCCCTGAAAAGTAGCGGGAGGTAGATTTGAACTACCGGTCTGCGGGTTATGAGCCCGCCGGAATCTCCTGGCTATCCCATCCCGCTACATCATCCTAACCGAGTTCACTAGTTAAGGGTTGTGATTCGGGTACAGTGTGGGGATACCTCCCGTTAGTCACGGTGGACCTTCCAAGTGTAGAGACTCTCGCAGGTGTAGTTGACGAAAAAGCCGATACCGGTTCCGATCAGGTTCGCAGCCAGGTACCAGACGCCGAATCCGTACACCAGCGCCGTCAGCACGGATAGCGTCACCAGAAAGCCGGCGAACCGAACGGCGTTCGACCGCAGGAAGCGCGTTCCGAGCGAGCGAGCGCCGGCTTCCCCGTACGTGGCGAACGTCCACCGCTCGTTGATCACGAAAATAACCATGATCGATAGCTCCCATGAGATGATTTTCGCGAGAAACGGCTCGAAGGATGCGAGTTCGACGAGCATGACGAGCACGACGTTATCGACCGTCGCTCCGACGAAGCCGACGCCCGCGAACTGCGTGAATCGCGTCGTCGAGAGCAGGGCGTAAAACCGCGTTCGAATCGCCTCGAAAGCGGATCCAGACATCTCAGGCGGGCTCAGAACTCCTCGGTCGGCGGTGCGATTCCCTCGTCCTCGTCGCCCTCGAGGTCGAACTCCTCGCGGACCTCTCGGATTCGGTCGCGGATATCGGCAGCGAGTTCGAACTCGAGGTTGCTCGCCGCCTCCTCCATCCGGGTTTCGAGGTCTGCGATGTAGCGAGCGGCCTCGTCGTCGTCCTCGAGCGACCGGCCGGAGACTTCGCTGGTGTCCGTCTTGCTTCCGGGCAGGTTCGTCTCGCTGACCTCTTTATCGATCGTCGTCGGCTCGAGCCCGTGTTCCTCGTTGTACGACTGCTGGATCTCGCGACGGCGGTTCGTCTCCTCGATCGCGGACTCCATCGCGTTCGAGGGCTCGTCGGCGTAGAGGACGACCTCGCCGTTGACGTTCCGGGCGGCCCGCCCCATCGTCTGGACGAGCGTCGTCTCACTGCGGAGGAATCCTTCCTGGTCGGCGTCTAGAATCGCGACGAGCGAAACTTCGGGGATGTCGAGCCCCTCTCGCAGCAGGTTGATCCCGACGAGGACGTCGATCTCACCCAACCGAAGGGAGCGGATGATCTCGTGGCGCTCTAACGTGTCGGTCTCGTCGTGCATGTACGCGACGTTGACACCGGCTTCCTCGAGGTACTCCGTCAGGTCCTCGGCCATTCGTTTCGTCAGCGTCGTGACGAGCGTCCGCTCGTCGCGTTCGATCCGCTCGTCGATGCGGTCCATGAGGTCGTCGACCTGTCCGCTCGCCGGCGAGATTTCGACCTCGGGGTCGACGAGGTGGGTCGGCCGAACGATCTGTTCGGCGATTCGATCCGAGTGCTCGCGCTCGTAGTCGCTCGGCGTCGCCGAGACGTACAGCGTCCGGTCGGTTTTCTCCTCGAACTCCTCGAACGTGAGCGGGCGATTGTCGTACGCGGTGGGAAGCCGGAAGCCGTTCTCGACCAGCGAGTCCTTGCGCGATTTGTCGCCGGCGTACTGGCCGCGGATCTGCGGGATGGTCTGGTGGGACTCGTCGATCACGGTCAGGAAGTCCTCGGGGAAGTAATCCAGCAGGGTGTAGGGGGCCTCGCCGGACTCGCGGTCCGAGAGGTACAGCGAGTAGTTCTCGATGCCCGAACAGTAGCCCGTCTCCTGCATCATCTCCAAGTCGAACGTCGTCCGCTCCTCGATGCGCTGGGCGGCGATCATGTCGCCTTTGCGCTCGAAGTACGAGATCCGAGAGTCGAGGTCGTCGCGGATCTCGTCCATCGCGCGCTCGAGTTTCGTCTCGGGAATCGAGTAGTGCTCTGCGGGGTGGATCAACACGGCCTGCTGGTCGCCCTGGGTCTTCCCCTCGAGCGGGTCGACCTTGACCATGCGATCGATCTCGTCGCCCCAGAGTTCGACGCGGACGGCGTAGCGGCCGTACATCGGGTAGATCTCGATCGTGTCGCCCCGGACTCGGAACGTGCCCTGCGTGAAATCGACGTCGTTTCGCTCGTAGTTCAGGTCGACCAACTGGGCGAGCAACTCGTCGCGGCCGACCTCCTCGCCGACTTCCAGACGGAGGGACATGTCGATGTAGTTGCGCGGATCACCGAGGCCATAGATCGCCGAGACGCTTGCGACGACGATGACGTCCTCGCGAGTCAGTAGCGACCGGGTCGCGCTGTGTCGAAGCCGGTCGATCTCGTCGTTGATCGAGGCGTCCTTGTCGATGTAGGTGTCGCTCTGCTCGACGTAGGCCTCGGGCTGGTAGTAGTCGTAGTAGGAGACGAAGTACTCGACGGCGTTGTCGGGGAAGAGGTTCCGGAACTCCTCGTACAGTTGCGCCGCGAGCGTCTTGTTGTGGGCGATCACGAGCGTCGGCTGCTGGACCTCCTCGATTGTCCACGAGACGGTGTTGGTCTTGCCCGAACCGGTCACGCCGAGCAGCGTCTGTTTGTCCAGTCCGGACCGGAACCCGTCCGCGAGTTCCTCGATCGCGTCGGGCTGGTCGCCGGCGGGATCGAACGGGGCATCGACCGCGAACGGCCGATCGACGTCGGGACGGTCCGGCTGTAGCGGGCCTCGAGTGTCGGTCACGGTTACCGTCGATAGGGGCTGAACGCACTTTATCCGCACGCTTACCGCCGAACCGGAACGAATTCTCCGCACCCACGCTGGCGACAGACCGTCTCACCGCTGGTTACGACCGCGCGTCGTCGCAGCCCGATTCGCGGAGTCGATCCCGTTCCTCGACCGTGTCGACATCGAGGTGGATCGCCGGGTCGTCGACCGCGACGCGGTTGACGTCGGCCGTCTCGAACAGCGCGCGACCGCCGGTGTCGCCCGACACCGACAGCAACGCCTCGAACTGTGACGAGCCAAACAGCACCGGATTCCCCCGACGTCCCTCGTACGTTGGAACGACGACCTCGACATCGCCGTTCCGATAGGCGGTCGTAATCGTCCGCACCGTCTCTCGGTCGAGACAGGGCATATCACCCGGCAGGAAGACGGCCGCGTCGGCCTCGCGGTCGCGGGCGGCACGAACGCCCGCGCGGACGGACGTACTCTGTCCCTCTTCGTACGCCGGGTTGTGAACCGTCTCGTCGACGCGATCCGAAACGACCTCGCCGACAGCGTCGGCCTCATGGCCGAGGACTGCGACCGTGTGATCGACCGCGTCACCGTCGAAGGTCCGAAGTGCGCGACTGACGATCGGCTCGCCGTCCTCGTTGATCGACGCGAGCAACTTATTGCCGTCCTCGAATCTGGTTCCCAGCCCTCCTGCGAGGATGACGCCGACGACCTCGGTCATGCTGCTCGGAACGGGTTCCGAATATCAGCTCGATCGGACCGTTCGACACGACTGGCCGGACGACGCGTTTGCGGTTCGTGCATACAGAGACACTCGCCTTGACCCACTTGAGTGTAGTCCACGCAGGCTAGTTGGGATACACCGACACGTGACTCGATGCACCTGCCCCGTGGAAACGTGTCACAACTGCTTTTTGGAGTCGCACGAAAGTACCATCTATGTCCAATCACGACCACGACGACCTCATCGAACTCGACGACGCGGTCGAGCGCGCGCTCGCCTGCCGAGACTCGTTCCTCGAACAGCGGTCGACGACGACGGTTCCGGTCGACCGCGTCGCCGGCCACGTCATCGCCGAGGACGTCGTCGCCGAGGCGGATCAGCCGGCTGCCGACCACGCCACGATGGACGGCTACGCCTTCGCCGCTGCCGACGAGGGGCCGCTCGAACTCGTCGATCGTGACGTCTTTCCGGAAACCGAGTCGCCCGAACTCGAGGCGGGACAGGCGATCGAGATTTCGACCGGTGCGCCGCTACCCGACCGCGCCGATACGGTCGTCAAGCGCGAGGACACGCTCATCGATGAGGGGCGACTCGAGCACCCCGGCCTCGACGCCGGCACGTACGTCTACGAACGCGGCTCGAACGTCGAGGCCGGCGACCAGCCATACACGGCCGGCGACCGACTGTCCGGGCTCGACGCGATCTTGCTTCGTGATCTCGGACACGAGTCCGTCGACGTCGTCGACCCGTTTTCGGTCGCCGTGCTCGCGACCGGAACGGAGATCCACGAGGGGAAACACACCGACCTCGACTCGCCGATGCTCTGTAACCTCCTTCGCTCGTGGGGCCACGAGCCGACCTACGAGGGGTCCGTCCCCGACGAGAGCAATCGAGTCGAGCGGCGGATTGCCGACCTCGCCGAGGAAAACGACATCGTCGTGACGACGGGCGGCACCAGCGTCGGCAAGAAAGACTACGTCCTCGACGCGCTCGACGAACTCGGCGAGATCGACTTCCACCGCGTGCTGCTCCGTCCGGGAAAACCGATCGCGATCGCCCGACTTTCCGAGTACGACGCGCTCGCGGTCGCCGTCCCCGGGAAACCGATCGGCGCGTACGTGAGCACTTCCCTCGTCGCTCGGCCGCTGTTTACCGGCGAAGGCTCGCTCCCGTCGCTCGAGTGCACGCTCTCCCACGATGTCGGGTTGGGTCCGAAGGGATTCCTGTACGCGATTCCAGTAACGGTCGACGGCGATACGGCCGCGCCGCTCGGGCACGTCGACTCCCCGCTGTCGGTGTACGAGGACACGTTCGACCCCAGTGTGCTCTCTTCGAGTACGCGCGCGGCGACCGCCGACGGGTTCGTCCTCACGGAATCCGGTCTCGAGGCGGACGAACAGGTCGACGTCGTTCCGACGACCGCACTCGAATAGCGGTCCGCTGCGGACACGAAGCTTTTTGCTCGAGACGCCGATCGGTACGATATCAGATGACTGCTACCGATCGGATCCTCGACGGAATTACCGTCGTCGACCTGACGACGTTCGTCACCGGCGGCTTCTGTTCGCTGATGCTCGCGAATCAGGGTGCCGACGTCATCAAGGTCGAACGTCCGGAAGTCGGCGACGACAACCGCCACTCCGGACCACCCTTCATCGACGGCGAGTCACCGTACTTCTGGACGGTCAACTACGGGAAGCGAAGCGTCGAACTCGATCTCACGACCGAGGCAGGCCGCGAGGCGATCTACGACCTCGCGAGCGAGGCCGACGTCTTCTTGCAGAACTACCGACCCGGAACCGCAGAACGGCTCGGCGTCGACGAGGAGACGATCCGATCGCACAACGACGACCTCGTCTACTGTGCGATCTCGGCGTTCGGACAGACCGGCCCCTGGAGCCACCGGCCCGGCTACGACCTCCTGATCCAGGGGATGAGCGGCGTGATGAGCGTCACCGGCGAGGCCGACGGCCAGCCCGTGAAAGTCGGGTTGCCGATGACCGACCTCATCACGGCGATGTGGGCTGCCTTCGGTGTTTCGACCGCACTATACCGCCGCGAGCGAACCGGCGAGGGCGAGTACATCGACCTCGGGATGTTAGACGCCGTCCTCCCCTGGCTCACCAAACAGGCCGGCACGGTCTTCGCCGGCGAATCCACCTCGCGCATGGGGACCAAAGACCCCGTCCTCGCCCCCTACCAGACCGTCGAAACCGCCGACGGCCACATCAACGTCGCCTGTCTCAACCAGAAGCTTTGGCGCGGGCTCTGCGAGGCGATCGACCGGCCCGAACTCACCGAGGATGACCGCTTCGAGACCAACGCCGACCGCGTCGAGCACACCGACGAACTCGAAGCCGAACTCGAGGACACCTTCCGCGAACTGACGACCGACGAGTGGATAACCCTCCTCGTCGAGGAGGCGGGCATTCCGGCCGGCCCGGTCCACGAGGTCGAGGACGCTCTGTACAACGAACAAACCGAAGCCCGCGGCGCCGTCACGACCATCGAGGACCCGGATCGAGGCGAGATTCCCGTCGTCGAACACCCGCTCAACTACGACCACGCCGACAGCGGCTTCGAGTCGCCGCCGCCACGGCTCGGCGAACACACCAGATCCGTCTTCGAGGAACTGGGGTACGATGAGGGACGGATCGACGAACTCGCGGCTCGCGGTGCGTTCGGCGGCGAATAACGCGTCGATCGCAGCGTTCGGCGGTAGACTCCACTTTCTACTCGATCTGTTCAACGGTAATTACTATCCACAACTTTATTTATTCGAGTGCACGAGTTGTCGTATAATATGGGTCAGAAACGACTTCGAACTCGACGAGAATGGCTCGGTCTATGTGCCGGAACGGCAGGCGCGACGGTACTCGCGGGTTGCTCGAGCGACGAGCCAAGCGCCGGCGATGACGGTGAGGGCGGGAGTGTAAACGGTGGTCCGATCGCGAGCGACGAGTGGCCGATGTTCGGTGCAGATCTCCAGAACACGGGCTATCAACCGGCAGCCAGCGGTCCGACGGACGATGTCGAAGTTCGGTGGGCGCTCGAAGGGGACGACGAGTTCATTTCGAATCCCGCAGTTGTCGGAAACCGCGCGTATGCCGGATGCCGAGACGGGTACCTCTATGCTGTGGACGTCGAGACAGGTGAGATCGAGTGGGACACGGAACTGAACGATCGGGTAACACCGCCGCCTACCGTCGTTGATGGAACAGTTTACGCCTCGTCTCACGGATATATTGACAAATTTCATGCGTTGTCGGCTGATTCTGGTGAGATATATTGGGAAGAGGAACTCGAAAACTCAACACAAAGCCCAGTACCGTATGAAGATACAATATATACGTTTTATCCGGGCTGGCTCATCAGCTTCGAACAAAACGGTAGTGAACCATCAGTGTTGTTCGAAGACTACGGTCGCACGCCGGACGCTCCCGCAATCAGCGATGGGATATTGTACGGTGGCGGTCGCCACTCCATTATTGCGTTTGACCTTGTTGAAGGCGAGATCGAATGGGAGTTCGAGAACGAAAACGAGGAGCGAATGTCTGTTAGACCGCCATCCATCGCTGATGGGATGATCTATGTCGGAAGCAGTGACTCCAAACTCTACGCAATTGATATCGAGAGTGGAGAAGAGGAATGGACGTTCGAAACTAACGGGTCGTTCTCAGTGAGTCCATCAATTGCTGAAGGGACTGTCTATATCTTAGGAGGTGGCGGTGATGTATATGCAATCGATGCCCAAACGGGCCAAGAAGAATGGTCTAACGATTTTGGAGAGATACTCAGCGGAAAAGCAGCTATAACTGCTGAAATATTGTATTTTACTGATGATAAGACAGTCTACGGACTCGATAGAGATAACGGCGAACAACAATGGTCGTTCACTCCGGATGAAGAGGAAACCATTCCTGGAAGCCCCGCTGTCGCCGATGGTGTGGTCTACATTTCTTCTCGAGATCACCATCTCTATGCGCTTGAAGAAGCCTGAATAGTTGTATATAGTAAACTGATAAATAGCGACAGAGGTGGTGAGAACCTCGATTCGTTTACGTGTGGTTCTGATTCAACGGTGTAAGTGAACGGCTATGTCCTTGGCCCAGCGTCAGGCCATCCCTCTGATTCTTCGGCCCAGTCACCGGTTCGATCCCCAACGCCGAGTCGATACGGCGGGACAACGACGATCACAATCGTCTGGGATTCGAACGAGATCGGCCGTGTCGAACCCACGCGTTGACCGTCGAGTGTGACAGTTCCCTCCTCACGGACGTAGTTTTCTCCGTGTACGTTCGATGGGGTCCCCGTGTTCGACTCGAGTTCGAATCGAGCATATTCTCCTTTGACCTCGACGTCCCAAATGTTGGTTGTCGCAACCCATCCCTTGGGAAGCGGGACGATTGGCAGTCCAGCGGGAACTCGGTTCGGTGATAGATCGAACTCGCCATCCTCGTCCAGTAACCCAGTCTCGTTGTTCTGGAGCCACTCGTTCTCGAGGTCGCTTTCGTTGATGGTTTCGTTTACCCGCTGGTCAATCACTTCTTCAGTACGTTCTTCGAGTTCATCCCTGACACTCTCGTTCAGGTAATCAACATGGTCTGAATCAAATCCATCTACAGCGGTCTGATTCACCGCTTCGGTCAACGCATAGTTGACGCTCGCTCCGGCATGTTGTTTGAATATTTCATCGTCCGCGTACGGATTATCGCCGTGATTATCGACATCCAACTCCTTGCGAACGTGCTGTTCGACGTAATCGATTCCCTCTCCACTGCCGAGCATCGCCGCTTGTTGTCCGGGCGTTCCGTCTCCGATATCGTCGATTCCGTCACCGACGAGCTCTTCGATTCTGTGATCATCGAGTTCGAGGCCATGCTCTAATCCATCTAATTCCGCCGTTGTTGCTCCGCTGAGATCATTTATTTCGTTGGTGACTGCATTCTCTAAATCGGCGTAAATCATCTCATCGTCGATCAATTCTCCGCCTTCGTCCTCGAGAAGCAGATCCGCTAGTCGCGCCGATTCCAAGAGCTCACCGGCCATCCGGAGCGTCAGCGCATCGTCGTCGTCACCGCCGAGCAGCCAGTTCAGGATATCGGCGACAACACCGAGGTCGACCTCGCTGTAGGGGACGGCGAACCAGTTGTTGTTCCGCGCCGCCATCGGCGTGTGCGTCGCGTTCTCGGTCGCTGGTACCTCTTCGGCCGTGACGTTCTCGAGCGAGAGGTACGTCGGCGAGCCGCTCGGGGTGAACTCGATCTCGTCACTGTAGGGGGACTCGAGTTCCGCCTCCTGATAGTCTGCTCCGCCGCCAGCGACTTCACGGGAGAAGTCGGTGAGATCTTCGAGGACGTTATCGCTGGCATCGAGTTGGTCGTCGAGTCGATCGGAGAGTTCGTCCTGCACCTTCTGTGTCGCGTTGCTAGTCAGTTCGATCTGGTCCTTTACGTTATCGACGTACTCCTGGCGCGCCTCGACGCGCGCCTGGTCGGCGACCGTCGGATACCGATCCCCGACGCCGTGATAGACGAGTTGCCCGTCGATCTCCTCGTTCAACTCGCCGAACGGGTCGTCGGTCAGGAGCTCGCCGTCGTCGAAGGTGACGTCGTCCGCCTGCTCCTGCAGCTGTGCGCGGATGTAGTAGAGATCGAGCGCGATCGTCGCCGTGATCAGGTCGTTTTGCGGATCGGTATCCAGCGTCGCGCTGTCACCGTCGGCGACTGCGAGTCGGTCTCGAAGCTCGTCCTCGCTGTCGAGCTCGTCGGCGTTCGTCACCTGGCTCTCGAGGCCGGCTTCGATATCGCCGCTCGGGTTGACCTCGAGGAGTTCGTCCGCGCTCTCGTCCGGAAGCCCGGCGTACGTGTCGAGCGTGACGTCGTCCACGAGGTCGGCTTCCCACCCGTCGTCGTCCTCGAAGAACGCGTCGGGAAGGCTATCCGGCCACTCGTCGAGAACCGACGCGTTGTAGCCGCCGTCGATTCCGCGGTACTCGATCGCATCCCTGTTGGGGTGGGTGGCACTAACTTCGATTTCGGTCTCGAACTCCGAGGAGGCGTGTCGAGTTCGCGTTACGGGCGAGCTAACGTCCTCTGGGCCGCTGTAGCTCCAGCGCAGCTCTCGCTCGTGATCTTGGTGGACGGAGACGACGACCGTGTAGTAGTCCGTCTCCTCCTGTGCCGTATCCGGTCCGTCGTCCTCGAGCGTCGCGGTGACGGTCGCATCTGTTGACAGGTCATCCCGTGTCTTGCTCCAGTTGCTCGAGTCCGTGAGCCCGCTCGGTTGGTCGCCGCTTGGCGTGTTCGTGCGGTCGGCGACGGTCTCCAACTCAGCGTCGACATCGACCTCGTGAACGTCGTCGATGACGTCGTCAAAGTCCATTTCGGCGAGCGTCTCGGCGTACGCGAGGTCGGCGAACTCGTCGACTGAGATCGTCCGCTCGTTACCCATTCCGGCCGTCTCGCCGACCGAATCGGCGGTCGATCCCATGACGTCCATCGTATCGATCGGCTCGTCCAAATTCGCGTTCTGGTCGCCGTAGAGGTACTCGAGTCCGTCACAGAAGTCTTCGGCGTCGGCGACCGGCGGCTCGTCGCCAGTCTGCCCTTCGTAGAGTTCTTCGGCGTCCTGTGCGGCGAGACAGCCCCACGCGTTTCGCATGACGGACTGTTCGTTCGGATCGGTCGTCCCGAACACCGACTCCTGGACGGTGAACACCGCGTTGTTGGCGAGCACCTCCGAGTGACGGTTCGCCACGACTTCGGAGATCGGTGCGCCGCCCCACTGTGCGGCCCCGCGCGCCCACGTAAGTGGATAGATCCGTGCGGCGAAGTGCTGGCCGAACCCGTCGAGGCTCGTCGGGTCGTCGATCTCGCCGTCTAGAATACTCTTGTTCAACTGCTGTTCGTACTCGCGGGTCTTCTGGTGGAGGACGAAAACGTTCGTCTCGACTGTGACAGTAACGTCTTCGACTCGGTCGGCAACCACGCGCCCGTCCTGTTCGACTGTGGTCTCGACGTCCTCGATCGTGACTTCGAGTTGTCCGGGATCAAGTCCGTTCCCCGGGCTGGTCCCGGCGTCTATTTCGACGCGATCGATCGCATCGTCCGCTGAGGCCGTATCGTTTTCAAGCGGCGGGATGGTGACGTTCGTCGTTGTATCGTCTCGGAACTCGCCATCGAGGTGGCGCAGGTCACGCTCGACCGTCGAATAAATTCGGAGTTTCAGGTATCGCTCGAACGCCATATCCGGATTGACGTCGTACACCTCGTCGTCGTACTCCTCGAGTAATCCGTCGGTCCAGTCGGGTTCGCCGTCGGAGCCGGTGTTCGCGATAGCGCGTCCCCACGCGCTGCTCTCGTCGGGAACCATCAGCGGTTCTCGAGCGGCGCGATCGGTCGCGTCGGTGACGGCGTTCGCGACGACCGTTTGCGTGTTGGCGGACGTCCGATCCATCGCGAGCGAGGCGTCGACGCTCGGTTCGGGATCGACTCGTGACTGGAAGACGGCGACGGACATAACGCTCGTAAGGAGCAACAGAACGCCGATAATCGCAAACGGCACTCGTGCACGCTCGCCGATCGTAATCGATACTGTCGATGGTCTCGATGTGGTCGTCTTTTTCATTCGTTCCAGGCCCGAACGGTGATCGTTACGTCGTCCGTCGCGACGGCCGATACGAGCAGCTCGTCGACGGCGTTCGTTACTTCGTCCTCGGCTTCCGGATACTCCGCGTCGAGTTCGGACTCGATCTCGTCGATATCTGGCTCGAACGTTTCCTCGAGATCCGCGGCGATCGTTTCCGTGAGATTCGACGAGAGTTTCTCGTTCGCGGCGGAGACGTTGGCCGACGTGCGACTGAGATTGCCCTCCTCGAGATCGTACTCGACGCCGAGTTCGTCGCCCATCCTCTGGTACTCATAGAGCGCCAGATCACGGTCCAGATCGGATCCCTGTAGCGCGATCGTCGTCGATTCGTTCGGGAAGGATCCACTGACGATCGCGTCGGCGATCGGTTCGGCCGTTCGCTCGAAGCTCTCGTTTTCGGCGTCGTACGTTCCCGCGAGGTCGTCCGCGGAAACGGTCGGGAACCCGCTCGAAACGGAAAGCGTGGCTGCACTGACGTCCGCGTCGTCGGGTGGTCGGTCACCAGCAGTAGCCTCGCCGTGGATCGTCGCCGACTCGTACGGTTCCCAGCGGGCGAGGACGTGGACGGCATCGTTGGCGCCCAAGAGTTCGCTTCGAACGTTCGCGTCGACCCCTTCTTCGAACTCGACGCCTGCGTCGGAGAGGCGTTCGCCGTCGAGTTGCAGGTTCGCGACGGCGGCAGCCGCGAGCAACTGCGCTAGCGGTCCGTGTCTGACGCGCTCGTAGCGGTCGTCTTCGTACTCGACGTCATCGAAGACGCCGGTCTCGTCGTATTGTTCGACGGGTTGGATGGAGTATTCGACCGTCGTCGTCGAAGTCGCGAGCGTCTGTGCGGTCTCGTCTGCGATCTGTGAGTCGTGTCTGGTGCTGTCGTCCGCGAGAAAAACAGCGATCAGTACGACCGAGGCAGTTATCAGGAGGAGACAGATCGAGACGTCGACGACGGTGCTAATGGCACGGTTTTGCCGCTGCTTACCGCGTGTCCGTTCTGCGGAAGGGGAGGTCGGTGCCGTCGAGTTCGACCGCGTCATTCCTGCCAGGCCTCCACTCGAAGCGTTCCGCCGCGGGTATCTCCGGCCGGATCCCGATGAAGCTGGACAGTGATCGATCGACTCGCCATCGCTGGGTCTGTCGGTCGATCGATCCCGCCTGCATTGTACTGGACATCGCCGTCGCTGTCGACGAGTATGCTGTCGACGAGTTCGGGCTCACCGTCGACCGCCGTCGTGACTTCGACGTACACCGTATAGCCAGCCGGAACGGCGTCGTCTTGGTGTAGTTCGGATCGATCGCGAGTTTCGTGATAGACGCCGTCGCTCCCGACGCTGTTCCAGATTCCGTCGAGCGTCGCATCCGCCGGGTCGCGGTCGGTGACCCCTGGGTAGAGTTCGGAGACGGTGCCGGCGTAGAGAACGACCCCGGTACAGACGAGGGCGATCGCCACGAGCGCCGCGAGGGGCTCGGTTTGGCCCCTACTCCGCGACGACGAGCGTAACATGATACTCCCCCGTCTCCGAGTCGACTCGAATTTGATCGGTTACTGCGGCGATCTCACTGGCGTCCGGCTGGTCGCCCGCTCCGCTCGCCGACGCTGAATCGTCGATCACGTCCGGATCGAGGGAGACCGTCCGAACGACGAGTCGATCCCCAGCGGGCCACCACTCGCCGTCAACGGCTTCGTGGGATTCGTTGGTCCGGTCGAGAAACGCGGCCGTGGCGTCGGTGTCGGATCGGTTGATCGCTTCGTCGAACTCGTCTCCGAACGGCGTTCCGTACGTCACGTTCTCGAGACGCTCGTCGTCGCTGACGAGGACGGCCGTGTCGTAGGCGAGGCTCGCGTGGGCGGTGCCGTGTTCGTTGCGCAGTTCGAGTGTTTTCCCCTCGCGAAGCCGGATTTCGTCGGCCTCGTGCTCGTGGGTCGTGCTGGCGTCGTACGGACTGCCAGCGACTCTATCGATCGCGTTTACCGCGCCGTTCGCGTCGGGCGGTGGTCCGGTGGGAAAGCCGAGGGCGACGCCTGCGATGACGATGCTCGCCGTGGAGACGCCGAGCCAGACGTACCAGGCGTCGACGGGCGCTTCCAGATCCATACCGCGGGTTGCCTCGTAATCGTATTTAAACAAGAGTCCGGACCCCGGTACGAATCGGTTGGACTGATTCGATCGACCAATAAGCGAGAGCTCAGACCAGTAGTCCGACGAGAGAGATCGTACCGACGTACAACACCATACTCGTCAGAAGCGTCCGACCGATGTGGTAGCCAAAGAGCGCACGGTCCATACCGTGTCGCAACGCGATCGAAAGCGGTGTCAGGATCAAACACAGCGTCGCGACGTAGACGCCGATAACGATCCCCAATTCGTCGATCGGGAGGGCCGACGCATCGGCCACGTCCAGCAGATCGCCGGACATCATTCCCGCCAGTCCGACGGTTGCACCGGCGACTAACGGCCCGAAGTACGCCGCTGTACTGTCGAGCGTGTCGGTGATTGTCGCGAGTTCGCGTTTCGTCTCGGCTTCGACGTCCTCGAGTTCCTCGAGATGGTCGGCCATCGCAACGATCGCTCGCCCTGCAGGTTGTCCCTCGTTTGCCGCGATAGCTAACAGCGCTGCGGTCCCTCTGGCCCGGGGACTGGGAACGTTACGGAGGGCACCGTATTCGCCGAGAAACGCCTCCTCGACGCTGACGGCGAGTCGGCGCTGCAGTCCGGCTGCGTTCGTAAAGACGGTTCCCGTTTCGCCGGGAACGCGATCGGCGGCGAGTTCGATCGCCGACTCGACCGACTCGCCTTCGGCGACCTGTCGGCCGACGAGGTAGAGGGCATCGGTGAGGTGCTCTTCGACGTCTCGGACGTGGTGTCGAACCGCCAGGATCGGCTGGTAGACGGCGAGCAACCCACAGCCACCGCCAAGGCCGACCGCGACAACGGGTGCGAGAGCGGCGGGGCCGAACGCAGAGACGAGGGGGTACGTGACGATTCCAACGCCGACGCCCACTAGGCCGCGACGCCACAGGCGGTCGGGGACGTCCGGATGGTCACGACCGATCGTCGGTGGCGGGAACGCGACTGGCCGACGGACGAGCAGTCGGAGACTCACCGCGACGAGGACGGCGGGTAGGACGAGATTGTAGAGAACGACGAACATCCAGATGTTCACTGAGACCCCGGCCATCGGGACTGCGGGAACGAGCGCGACGAGTGCGAGCGGGAGCATCACACCGAAGGCGAAGAGTGCGGTCGTCGGTCCGCGGATGGCCGAGGTGAACGCCGCCATCTGATTGCGGGTTCCGTCGAGAATTGCCGACAGTGACCGATCGAGGGTTCGACTCCGCTCGGCCTCGGGTGCATCCTGGGCGGTCGCGAGAAGGTGAGCAGACCGTCGCAACGCCGGGAACTGTTCGGCCCACTCGTCGGCGAACGTCAGGACTCCGGTTCGCGGCGTTCCCATCGAGCGATCGATGTGGGCTGCAAGGTTCGCCGACAACGGCCCGCGCCCGGTTTCTGCTGCAAATCTGACGGCGCTTTCGAGCGACGGCTGGATTTGCATCCGCAGGACCGCCCGGCCGATGAGATTCGGGGTGTCTCCTAGCGCCTCCGTCCGTTCGAACGCCGCGGCGAGATGTGGAAACGAGTGAACGCCGTGGACGACGCTGAGCGAGAGCAAAGCGAGGAGACTCACGACTGCAACACCGGGAAGCGGTGTCAGAAACAACGGTAACAGACAGACGACCGTTACGATTCCGGCTCCGTACCCCGCACGAATTACCGTTTCCGGTTCGACCGTCGCACCGACGAACGACAGCGACTCCTCGAGTTCGTCCGACGGATCCACCGACCAGGGATAGGCCGATCCGAGCACGCGAATCAAGCCAGTGACCAGTGCCATCAGTGCTTGCCGCGGCCGGCGTAGGCCGTCGTGACTTCACCCGGTGTCGTTCGCCCGTCGTTTGCCAGCCGAGTGAACAGTGCTGTTCGGTCCGCAATGGCCTGACGGACGTCTGCGTAGGACTCGTCCGGCCTCGTCAGTTGATCGATCAGTCGACTCTCACCGCGATCGATCCGTCCGGTCGCCGTCGCCCGTGTTCCGTCGAGGTCGTACAGCGGTTCGAACCGGATCTCGTCGTCGCTGTCGAGGACTTCCTCGATCCGTGCTACCCGGCGCGCTCGTCCCTGCGGTGTTCGGTACGCCTGGACGGTGACGACGAAATCCGTCGCACCGAACGAGGACGGTTCGACTTTCAGGTCCGAGACGACGCGTTCGTAGACCTCGCCCGCGCCGTCGCCGTGGATCGTCCCGAGAACGGCGTTCGCGTTGGCTCCGACGCGCATCGCCTCGTAGAGGACGCGCGCCTCCTCGCCGCGGATCTCGCCGACGACCAGCGCCCCGTCGCCGAGGCGAAGCGCGGTCTTGAGCGACTCGGCTGCCGAAATCTCCGGCCCGTCTCCGGTCCCCGTCCGGAGCGCCTGGACGTCGCGACCGACCGACTGGAGCGGTTCGACCGGCAACTCGGGCGTGTCCTCGATCACGACCGTTCGCGTTCCCGGCGTCAGTTCGTACAGCAGCGTCCCGAGCAGCGTCGTCTTTCCCGATCCGCGCGTCCCGGCGATGAGTCCGGCCCCGTTTCGTTCGACCGCGACGGAGAGGACTGCGCCGACCTCGGCCGACATCGTCTCGTTCGCTACGAGCGCCGGGAGCGTGAACCTGTCATCGGCCTGCTCGCGGAACGCGAACGCGATCCCGTCCGCGACAGGGTCGGTCACGCCCGCGATTCGAACGCCCGTCCCGTTTTCCAGATCGGCCGTCGCGTCCACCGTGGGTGCCGCACGCGAGAACGCCCGACCGCTGGTTCGTCGAACGCGAGAGGCAAGCGCCTCGGCACCCGTCGGCGTGAGGTGGACGTTCGTCGTCATCGATTCGCCGTCGACGACGACGCGGATCGGGTTTCGGGCGACGGGTGACGTCGCATAGACGTCCGTGATCCGCGGGTCAGCAAACAAATCCTCGAGAACCCCGTAGCCGGCTGTGTGTTTCGAGAGGATCGCCGTCAACAGCGGATCGACCGGCTCATCAGTCACGTGTTCGATCGCTCTCGAGGCGGCGCGATCGCCCTCGACGAGTCCGTCGGCGATCGCTTCGTACCCGTCCTCGAGCGTTTCGAGTTCGGCTTCCGACCGCGATAGGTCGACGACGTCGAGCGCGTACAGAGGGACGGTGTTCGACCGATCGTAGATTCGGGCAGTGCTCTCCGTCGGAAGAACAGTAACGTCTCTCAGAGTGGCGTCGTCGGGAACTGTCCGATCGAGATAGTAGTATGCGATCTGCAGCCCGACTGTCGGCTGGAACGAATCGTAGCTATCGATTTCGCGCCCGGCCTCGACGAGGCCGGACTCCCGTCCAACGTCACCGATTGGACCGACGCGCGTCTGTAATTCCGAAATAACCGTGAGCGGATCACAGACCGCAGCAGCCGCGAGGCGCTCGTTTCGGTCACCGAGCAGTTCGACGAACCGGCCGGCGGCCGAGAGCAACGAGACGGCTCGGTCACCGTACCGGTACTCACAGCCGTGCGTTCGAACGGTGAGTTGGTCGACGTCACGCGCTGTGAGCTGCTCGACGACCGTCTGCCGACACGCCGCCACACTGGCAATATCCCCTTCCCCTTCACAGTTCGACGCGTCGACGAGTAACTCGTCGCCGTCGAAGCTCACATTGCACCGACAGTCCTCGTCAGTAGGCGAGTCGAAGAGACCGCCGTCGAAGACTGACTCCAGCCCAACCGTGGCGGCGATCGATCGAAGCGAACCCCTGTCTGCGGACATAGGGGCCGTACCCGCCTGTTCGTATTTAAACTCACACACGGGTTGCAACGACGACGTCAGTGCCGGCCGGATCTCGCTCGAGTCGGAGTACGAGTTCCGTCTCGGTGCCGGTGCCACCGAGTTCGACCGACCGATTCGCCGTCGGCGTCGCGTGGACGATGGGTGCGTCGATTACCGTCGTCGACGGACTCGACCCGTCGAGCAAGACGGTGACGACGCTCGTATTGGCGCTCGTCCGTTCGATCTCGAAGTGCTCGACCGGTGCCGACGTCAATGAGTCGTCCGGTAGCGTTATCGTGACGGCTCGATGCGGCGACGGGTGGGTGTCGGGCGTTTGATCCTCGTGGTCGACAAGTGACGTCGCAGCACGGTCGAGTTCGGCGACATCTCGCTCTAGCTGCCGGTCGCTCTGAACGGTTGCACCGTGTTGGATAGCCGGAATCGAGAGGGCGACGAGCGTGACCATAAGGACGACCGCGAGAACGTACCGGATCATCGAAACGTCGATCGTATCGAGTCGAGGAAACTCGTCGAACGACGGCTATCTGTTGCCTGTTCGGTCGCGTTCTCCGATACTGTATCGTGGTCGGACGAGGTCAGCTGACGTTCGACGGTGTGCTGTGTAGCCGGTTCGACCTCGTCAGTTTCGTGAGTGTGATCTGCGGCTCGCTCGGCAAGCACAGCCCTCTCAGCGGTCGATTCTGTGACAAGTTCGTCGATCGTTTCCTCGGCTGTGTGCGCGTCTGTCGCCCGTGATCGTTGATTAACCAGGTCGTCGGCAGGAGCTGACCTCGTCTCAGTATCGGACGGCCCGCGGTCGGTTGCAACCTCATCCGTCTCCGAATCGAGTCGCCGTTCGAGTTCGTCGAGACGTTTCTCGAGTCTGTCGGCGACGGCCAGAGCAGTTGCGGCGTCCTGCTCGACTGTCTCGTTGACGGTCTCTACCTGCCCGACGAAGCCACCGATCGAGGCCGTTCGTCCCTCGACGTCCGCAAGTCGCTGCTCGCACTCCTCGAGTCGCGATTCGAGACGATCGATATCGTTGGCCAGCGTAGCACGCTCTGTCAGCTCCTCGAGATCGAACTCGCCGTCGATAACGGTTCGTTCGACGGCGGTCAGTCGCTGATCGAGTCGGTCGAGATCGGTCACACGACCGTTGGCTTCGTATTCGTACTTAAACTCTCGCGGGTGGGCCAGGTTACCGGCCCGTCATCAATCGAGCACGACGTCGCTCGCGCTGGGACTGTCGCCGCCGTGTGGCGTGTCTCGCTCGCGGATCTGTGCGGCGTGGACGGTTTCCGTCGCGTCGTCGATGACGACGACTTCGCCAGGAGCGATCGGCATCCGCTCGTCGAGCGATGCCTCCATGTACGTCGGCTGGGCGTGTTCGAGCGCGTCGAGATCCGTATGGGACGTCAGGCGGTGTGAAATCAGTATATCCGACTGTGAGATGCCGACCGGCGGGACGGCACTCGGCCGCTGGGTCGCCGAAACGAGACTCACGCCCGGTGCGCGGCCTCGGGTCAGAATCGTCCGCAGCGCCGGTTCGGCCACGCCGTCGAAGAACGTGTGTGCCTCGTCGAGCAGGAGCCACGGAAGTCGTCGGACGCGGCCGTCGACGCGTGCACGGTACAACCCTTCTGCGATACCGCGACAAACTGCGTTCATCGGCGCTTCGTCTAGTCCAGAGACGTCGACGACCGAAATTTCGGACCCGCAGAGAGCTGTCGCTGTAAGCCCATCCTCGTCGAACACGTCCCACGAGCGCGCGAGTTCGAGGTGGTTGATCGCCGCGCGTCTGTCGGGACCCGGTGCGTCGGTCGAGTCGATGTGTGCACGCATCCCATCAAGCGATAGCTCATCCTGTGCGGCCCGCCAAACGAGCCCGCCGGCGCCGCTTTCGGGCGAGAGCCCGAGGAGCGAACACCACGACCGCGGATCGAGCGACGACGGC
Organism: Natrialbaceae archaeon A-arb3/5; assembly: GCA_046614585.1. GTDB lineage: Archaea > Halobacteriota > Halobacteria > Halobacteriales > Natrialbaceae > JBKKHI01. The sequence goes on from JBKKHI010000003.1 coordinate 246,885, forward strand.
GAGATGGCCGGCTCGCCAAGGACAGTTGCTGGGACGGGCTCGCCGTCGGCAGCGGCGGTAAGCGTCGAAAAGACACCCATTGGATCGATGATAACCGGCGCAACGGCGGGTTCACGGGAAAGCGCCTCCGCAATGACACCGAGGGTAAACGACTTTCCGTACCCGCGTTTGCCGACGACGAGCATCGCGTGTGGTCCGTCGAGGTCGAGGTGAAGCGTCGCTCCGTGACTGCCGTCAAGCGCGCGATACCGTCCGAGACGGCCGGACGGCCCCGCCTCGAGGGCCTCCGATCGGCCGAGTACGAAACTCATCGCCGACGGTTCGTCGCCTTCTTATTTGAACTGTCGTGCGTGGATTTAAATATGAATTCGAGCCCAAGACGGGCATGCGCTCAGACTACTCCAAAACGGAGACGACCGGACGGACACCGTCTCGGTCGCGACCGCTCGCGACGGATGATCGTGCGATCGAAGGGCTGCCGATCCGCCTCGTCATCGCACTTGTCGTCGGCGTTGCTGCGCTGTCCGTGATGATGAACATGCTCGGCGGGATCGGCGAAGTCGGCGAAACCGAGGTCACGATCGAGTGGGACGGCGATCACGTCATAGAGGAAAGTTCGCTCTCGTCGTCGCTTTCGTATACGGTCGTCGACGAGAATGGGAACGAGGTCGAGGACGCGACGGTGATCGTCTCCGCCGGTTCCGCACAGCTCGACGAGCCGGTTCACGACGACAGCGGTAGCATTACGATCCCGACCGAGGCCGGATTGCGCCAGGATCAGGATACCGGTACGCTCGACGTCGAAATCGTCCCACCGAGCGACAGTAACTACGTCGACGAACAATCCAACCCGGAAGTCGTCATCGTCGACGGCTAACCGGTCTCGAATGATAGCTTTCACGACCGAGATCATCGCCGGCGTCTCGTTTGGGTTCGTTATCGCAGTCATACCCGCAGCCGTCGTCGGTATCATCGCTGCGATCGGGATGTCTCGAGACCGTCCGCTGTCCGGGCCCGAAAGCGTCGCGATCGGGCTCGCGCTCGCTGCCTGTAACGGGTATGTCATCGGTTTCGTGACCGTCTCCGCGTTCGAGTCGATCGGACAGTTGCTGCGAGTCGGTGTTGCAAGCGCAGTCGTCGCGGTCTATACACTCTACGCGAAACGGCTCGGCGAGCGCCTCCTCTCGGAGTTGCCGATCGGCGCGTCGTACCCGCTGGTCCGAAGCCGAACGCTGTCGGCCGACGCGATCGACGCCGTCGACGCGATCGGACAGGTGACGATTCGACCGTCAGGAGAGATCGGAACGGTCGAGGGGTATCCGCCGCTCCCGCCTGGTCTTCGCGAGACGCTCGCGGCTGAGAGCTGGCGGCTTCCGGCCGATCTCCCGTTGTCGGAACTCGAGACAGTACTCGAGAACAGCCTCCGGGCGTCGTACGCCCTTTCCGCGGTTTCCGTCTCGATCGATGGCCGTGGCCGCGCATCGATCCAAGCCGCCCCGGCCTCGTCCGAACTCGCAAGTCGCGTACCGGACGGATGGCGGTCCGTCTCGATTTCGGCGACCGTTCCGATAGGGATGGGGACGAACGAGGAGAGTATCGTCCACGCCGATGGCGAGTTCGTCCGCGGGTTCGTTCTCGCAGTTGAACCAACTCGGACGACGAGTCGGGAATCCATGGCTGACAGCGGTTACGCGAGCCACGGTACCGGGACTCCCGATCGAAACGAAACACGATCGGCATCAGTATGCCGGCCGACCAGCGATGGAAAAGCACGCGTGACAGTCGCCGTTTCGACTGTCGACGTCGAGACGGTGTTACGCGCCGATCACAGACATATCATCGTTCCGTCCCACGATTCGGACGACGCCGCTGCTGCGGTTTCCCATCTCGAACGCTCGGGGCAACTGATCCGAAAGATCCCTGTTACCGATCTCACTGCGGCACTCGGTGAGAGCGACATCGATCGCGACGAGATTCGTTTCCTTGCGGCCAGTCGAGTAGACGAACAGGCGTCGACCGTCGCACACGGACACGAGTGGATCGCGACCCCAACGATCGATGAACTCGCCGACTGTGAGTCGGTCTTCATTGTCGGTGATACACCACTGGTGAAACGGCTCGTCGAGGACGACTCTGCCTCGGCCGTACTACCAACTGCGATCGACAATTCGGGTAGTGTGATGGATACAACGGGGGCTGCAGGCCAATGATACTCACCGCACAGGCGGTTATCACCGAATGGACGGAAACCGCACTTGTCAACGTGTTCGGAATAGGGCTACTCGCAGCCGTGATAGCGACGCTCGTCGCGTTCGGGTACCGACGCATCAGTAGGCGGTACGCACCGCTCGGACTCGGTGTGCTCGTTGGCCTCACCGTCGCCGGTCTCTGGCTGAACGCTGTTGCGGTTCGACAGACGACAGTCATCGACGAGACGCCACTGTTCCATCATGCGACTGCAACCTACTTCTTCGTCGCGTTCATCGTCAGTGCGGTCACCGCGGACGGCGGTCGCCGTATCGGCGACGCGCTGGCTTGTGAAGTGTATGGGGTTGGTCGCCTGGACGATCGCGGCGAGCCCGTCTCACTCGTTCGTTCGGCTCGCCTGACGGTTTCGGTTCGACTTCCGGAGATGATCGACGACGTGCCGGGTTCCCCCACGGTCGATGCGTTGATCAAGCGGGAGCTTGCCGGCCGAACGATGCTATTCCCGCACGCTATCTCGGGCAGTCGGATGGTCTCCCGTCTGGAGAGACGAATCGAGCGGGAGTTCGATCTGGGCTGCGTGTCTGCGAGCGTAGCCGACGACGGCATGATCGAGCACCTTCGGGTCGGTGCTCGCCGGACCGGCATCGGTTCGACGCTTCCACCCGAAACAGCAGCGATCGCAGTCTGTGGCGATACCCCATCCTGCGGGAGCGTAGATGATCCAGTCGAAGTTTGGACCGATGCGGACCCACCGCAGTTAGTCGCGGCTGGCACGCTTCGAACAGTTGCGAACGACACTGCGACGATTGTGGTTGCTGCCGACGTAGTTACCGATCTCGAACTTGATTCGACGGCACAGTACCGACTCGTGGCCACCGCCGGAACGCCGAGCGACCGACACAAGCTCGTTTCAGTCCTGCAAACGACCGAGCAAACGATTATCTCGGTGACTGTCGGTTCCGATGGGCCGCTCGAAAGCGAATTTGTCGGTTGGTTGCCGGGAACGCCGCTCTGTCTCCTTCGGGATGGCGATGCGATATCGTTTCCCGGAGAGAGTAACGTGCTCGAAGCAGGCGACGAGGTGTATCTTCTCGGAACACCGGCCGAATTCGATCGTCTCGAAGCGCCGACGACCGAGTCGACATGAACCGAAGACACTGTTCGGTTTCTACGGCGCGTACTCGCCGCTCAGCGGAACCATCAACGGATACCGACCAGTCAGTCGGCTCTATCGATTACGTTTCGACGTACTGTTGTTCCCACTCCCGGCGTTCGTCGATCGCCTGTCGTCCCGTTTCGCTGATCTCGTAGTAGTTCGTTCGCCGATCGAGCTGTCCTTTTTCGACGAGCTCCTTATTGACGAGCGTGTCGAGATTCGGATACAGACGCCCGTGGTTGATTTCGGCGCTGTAGTACGTCTCGATCTCCGCTTTGACGTCCTGGCCCGACGGTTGATCGGCTCCTGCAATGACGTACAGGAGATCTCGTTGGAATCCGGTCAGATCGTTCATTTTTCACCGATATGATTACACCACGAAGCCGACTATTTGTTATCAATCACGTATCCCGCTCATAGCAGGTGGTTTCGGTGGTAGTGACCGTCTTCGAGAAAGTATTATCAGCAAGGTAATACATACTATCGCCGCTGGTCGCGAGGAGGACTAACTACTCGATTACACGGCTGTCGCTCAATCAGATTACTGCCACAAGAAAGATGATTCGAACTGTGAAACCCGTTACCGAACGTGTGAGGCCGTATTACAGGCGGGTGACGTTGGTCGCGCGGGGGCCCTTAGGAGCCTGTTCGATGTCGAATTCGATCTCTGTACCTTCTTCGAGGTCCGGGCCGCCAACGTCTTCCATGTGGAAGAACACGTCGTCGTCCGCGTCGTCAGTCTCGATGAAACCGTAACCGCCTGTGTCGTTGAAGAAATCAACGTTGCCTTTCGCCATTGCAATCGTACAAAACGCCGCGACACGTATAACCGTTGTGTTACAAATATCCGATCGAATCGGTGGTAAATTCCATCTAAATTCCGTATTTCGTCGCTAACGTTTATGTCCATGTCTCATACGGTCTTTCTAGAACGTCGGTACGATCCAGCAGGTGGACACAAATACCTCCGATAGCTGCGTTGAACAGTACGGACGCGGTTGTTTCGGGGCGACGGCAGAAATTCGAGTTCCGACTCCAAAGGGTCGATATCACCGGTTAGGTGCGCTAAAAATCCGAACTTCCACGAAACCGACCACTTGGTCAGAACCCCCGTCGTGGCCGCGATACTCGAGTCGTCGGACTCGGTCGCCGATCGAGACGCACTCGATAATCCTCCGGTCGGACCTGGATAGTATTACTTACGTAACTCCGCTGGAAGGGAACTGTATGACCAACGATCACGGTACGCCGACGATCGCACAGGTGACGTTGATCGGACTGTTCGTCGCCTCGCTCGTCACCGCCCAGCTGACCGCCTCGAAAGTGCTGGCGTTCGACATACCCGTGTCGCTGCCGGTTACGGGGTCCGAACTCGTCTTACCGGGAGCTGCACTCGCCTACGCGCTCACCTTCCTCGCGAGCGATTGTTACACGGAACTGTACGGTAAGCGGGCGGCCCAGATCGTCGTCAACGTCGCGTTCGCGCTCAACTTCGTCGTGCTCGCGCTCGTCTGGTCGACGATCGTCGCCCCCGCGGCGGAGGCAAGCGTTGATCCCGACGCCTTCGCGACGGCACTCGGCGCGTCGACGAACGTCGTCCTCGGCAGCCTGCTCGCGTATCTCGTCAGCCAGAACTGGGACGTTTGGCTCTTTCACCGAATCCGCGAGTCCACCGGCGCTGATAAGCTCTGGCTACGCAACCTGCTGTCGACGGGCACCAGTCAGGCCATCGACACCGTTATTTTCGTCTCGATCGCGTTCGCCATCGCGCCCGCGCTTCTCGGCGTCGGTGTCGTCCTTCCACTCGATGCGATCCTCGCGTTGATCATCGGCCAGTACCTGCTGAAACTCGCTATTGCCGTCCTCGATACGCCGGTCGTCTACGCCGTCGTTGCCCTCGTTCGCACGCGAAGCGAGTCGGACGGGGCGGCGACGACTGCGTAACGCGACGGTTTTCCGCGTTTGACGCGCCTTCTTATTACCTGCAGCCGGAACGGTTGGGATTTTGTGCCGTCGTCGCCATCACTGTGTATGGACGAACGCGTTTACGACCACGCGGACACGCTCGTCGACTGGAGCGCTCGCGTCGAGGCGGGGGACAACGTCGTCCTCTCCGTCGGACCCGACGCCCACGAGCTCGCGGTCGCCGTCGCCGAAGCGCTCGGCGAGCGAGGGGCGAACCTGCTCGCGACCTACAGCTCCGGCGAAATAACCCGAGCCTACCTCCGCGCGCACGACGGAGAGTTCGAGGACAATCCGAGTCACGAACTCGCCTTGCTCGAGGAGACCGACGTCTTCCTCTCGCTGGGCGGCGGTCGGAACACGAGTGCGATGGCCGACGTTCCCGGCGAGACGCGACAAGCATACGGGAAAGCCAGCGCCGAGATTCGCGAGGCCAGACTCGGAACGCGGTGGGTGTCGACGGTTCACCCGACGCGCTCGCTCGCACAGCAGGCCGGGATGGCCTACGAGGAGTACCAGACGTTCGCCTACGACGCGATCTTACGCGACTGGGAGTCGCTGGCCGAGGAGATGGCTCGGCTGAAGGAACTACTCGACGACGGCTCCGAGGTCCGACTCGTCTCCGAGGGGACCGATCTGACGATGGCGATCGAGGACCGAACCGCGGTCAACAGCGCGGCGTCCGTCGCTTACGATTCACACAACCTGCCGAGCGGCGAGGTCTTCACCGCGCCGTCGATGACCGAGGGCGAGGTCACATTCGACGTCCCGATGACGATACGCGGCGAGTCCGTCCGGAACGTTCGGCTCGTCTTCGAGGACGGAGCGGTCGTCGACTACGACGCCGAACAGGGTTCGTCAGTGATCGGTGAGATCCTCGAGACCGACGAGGGCGCGCGTCGGTTCGGCGAACTCGGGATCGGCATGAACCGCGGCATCGACCGCTATACGGACAACATCCTCTTCGACGAGAAGATGGGCGAAACGGTCCACCTGGCGCTCGGTCGGGCGTACGACGCCTGTCTCCCGGAGGGAGAGAGCGGGAACGACTCCGCCGTCCACGTCGATCTCATTACGGACGTCAGCGAGGGCTCGCGACTGGAGATCGACGGCGAGGTAGTACAACAGGATGGTCGATTCCGGTGGGAAGACGGGTTCGACGGGTAGCGAGTCGATCCGTTTCCGGCCGTTAGTGGGCGGTAGGTTCCGCCTACGCCGGGTATGTAACGCATGACCGATCGCAACAGCCACATAATAATGTAGGGGTCCGTCCTTTCATCAGGTACCGCCTTGATCGGTGGCGGCCAGTAACCGATCGGGACGCCGGGTAGGCGTCTTATCCCCCGTTTCCACAGTTGTCTGCCCGCCCCGCCGGAGGCGGTACGTATCCGGCCTCACTCCGTTATTTGATTTCGTGTTCCGTGACGTTCTCGACCCTGGAGCCCGCAGTGTCGGTATGCGCGATCAGCTACGGGCGGGTGTCGCGATCTACAACGACGGTTACTACCATGCTGCCCACGACGCGTGGGAGGACCACTGGCTCGACCTCGAAGACGGAACCGACGACGAGTACCTCCTGCACGGACTGATTCAGACGAGTGCTGCCGTCTATCACGCCCGCGAACGAAACTGGGAGGGCGCTATCGGGCTGGCGACGAGCGCCGGCGAGTATCTGTCGGGCCCGCCGGCGACCCACCGCGGCGTTTCGCTCCCGCCGATCCGATCGTATCTGGATCGGTTGGCGACCGATCCCGAACTCGTCGAACGCCGGCCGCCCGTCCGAATCGAACACGAAGGCGAGGTGCCGACGCTTGCGGACCTCGAGTTCGAGTCGACCGTCGTCGCGGCCGTCGTCCTCGCCGAGGAGCTGGGATTCGACGCTGAACCGATCGAACGCGCCCGCACCTACGCCGAAGACGACCTCGTTGCCGGCGAAGATAACAGCCAGTTCATCGCGCTGCTGTTCGATTTCGTTCTCGAGGACGACCACCGCGGGATCATCTTTCAGCGACTGTCCGAACACGTCGACCGACGGCGAGCACGTGAGGAGGACGTGGCAGGACTGTTCGAACGCGAGCCGGATCGGTAACAGTGAGCAGTCGGTCGATTGGAGTCGTCCCTCCAAGCTCAACGGTTTTTCGTCCAGCGGTTGAACGAACGGTATGGATGCCCCGTCTTCGAGTGAGACGCTTCGAGGGCGAACCGACGAAAATCCGATCGCACACTGGCTTTTGCTCGATGCGAATCGATGGCTATTGGCAGGGTCAGTGTCCGTCGTGGCGTTCGCCACGTTCGTCAGCCTCGGTGCGATTTCTGTCTCGGTCGGGGAGGCCATGACCACAGAGTCGGCCGTAAATACGGCATTTCAAGCGCTACTCGCTGCCGTACTCACTAGCGTTACGCTCGTCGTTGCAATCAATCAGCTCGTCCTCTCGCAGGAACTCGGTCGACTGGGCGACCAGCAGACGTGGATGAACGAGGCGATGGAGTACCGACGAAACGTCGAGGAGCTATTCGGAACGGTCGGTCCACCCGACCCGGCGCAGTTTTTGCAGGCACTCGTTCAGACGAGCAACGACCGAGCGGAGGCGCTCCGAGAGGTCGCCGCCGACAACGACGATGACGTCTTTCGGAGACGGACCGACCGATTGGTCGACAACATCTCTAAGAACTCCGAAGAGGTCTATTCGCAGCTCGAAACGTCCACTTTCGGTGAGTTCGGCGTTCTTCGATCGGGACTGAACTACAACTATTCGTGGAAGATTTACGCCGTCCGGCGACTGCGCCACGAGCACGAAGCCAGTCTCGACGACGAGGAACTGGCGGCTTTCGACGAGTTGATCGATAGTTTGACGCTGTTCGGTCCGGCGCTTGAGCACTTCAAGTCGCTGTACTTTCAGTGGGAACTCGTTCACCTCACGCGATCGATGCTCTACGCCGGGCTTCCGGGAGTCGTCGTTGCGACGGCGACGGTATTGTATCTCAACCCCGAGTTGGCCGCAAGCGTCACGCTCGGCGTCGATACGATGGTCTGGCTCGTAAGTGCCAGTGCGACGGTCGCGCTCGTTCCGTTTTTCTTGCTCGCAGCGTACGTTCTCCGAATTGCGACCGTGTCGAAGCGGACCGGTTCGCTCGGCCCGTTCATCCTTCGTCGCGCGGAACGAACGGCGGCGATAGACTGGGAGGAGTAGCGGTTAAGACGGGCAGTGAAATCTCACCGTCGGTATCCGAGTGATGATCGAATCGGTCGATGACAACAACCCGAGTACGTCTCTCACCAAAACGGACGAGAAAGACGATCAGTCGTGGTCGGCCGAGTTGTCTCGCGGGTCGTAGCCGAGAACCTCACGAGCGCGCTTGATGGAGTAATATTTCCGATCGTTGTCCGAAATACCGTAGACGATCTCGTACTCGTAGTCGGCTCGGATACAGCGATCGAACAGGTGTGCACAGTCGCGATAAGAGAGCCACATCGCCTGTCCGCGCTCGTAATCGATCGGCGGATGTCCCTTCGTGAGGTTGCCGATCCGAACGCAGACGACCGAGAGATCGTGTTCGTCGTGGTAGTACCGACCGAGCGTTTCGCCCGCGGCCTTCGAGACGCCGTAGAGATTGCTCGGTCTGGGGAGTTCCGTGCCGTCGAGCAGATAATCGTCGTGGGCCCGGTACATCTCGGGCGTCCGCTCGTCGGTCTCGTAGGCACCGACGGCGTGGTTCGAGGAGGCGAAGACGACCTTCTCGACGCCCACTTCGACCGCGGCCTCGAAGACCGTCTGCGCACCGTCGATGTTGTTCGTTAGAACGCTGTCCCACGGTGCCTCCGGACGAGGATCGCCGGCGAGGTGGATGACGACGTCGATATCGTCCATCGCCTCTCGGACGGCCTCGTCGTCGGTGATGTCCGCGACGACGAACTCGCCCGGGTGTTCCCCCGTCGGCGGGTCACGATCCAGCAAGCGCCACTCGTGCTCGTCCGCGAGGTCGCCGAGGATCGCGTCCCCGACGCGCCCCGCAGCCCCCGTGAGCAGGACCGACTGTGCCATTCGTTCGGTGTGAGGGAAAGCGCCGATAAGTAACGTGCGGTTCTGAATCGGTTCGGTTGTTCGTGACACGCCTGGTCGGGTCGGCTCGCGATGGACCGACGAGCGCTTGTGCTCGATCGCAATCTCCTTGCAAGCAAGACGCGAGTATCCGCGTATGACCGACACCACGCCGACCGACGCCGAGGCCGCCTGCTTCGAAGCCGGGATCAAGTTCGGCTCGCTCTACCACCAGTTCGCCGGCACGCCGGTCTCGCCGGCGAGCGCCCCATCGATCGCAACCGCGATGGAGGAGTCGATCGAGAACCAGCCCCACTGCAGTGCGGTGACAGTCGACGTTCGACTCGACGAACTCGAAGCCGAACTCGATGCCTCGAGCGCCGACTACACCGAACTGACGGGGCGCTTTCTCGAGGTCGAGATCCTCGTCGAGTACGAGGGTTGTGAGGTCGTCACGCGCATGGAAATGGAGGACGGCTACCCATTGATGCGGCTCGAATCCGTTCGTGATCTCTGATACGGGTTGCTGTACAATGTACCGGCGCAATCGCAGACGTATCGCAGGCACACTGGTAATGACTGACAGCAGCCCAAGTACGACGCACGCGCGATGGGAGGATGTCCAACGCTGCAATTTCGTATAGCAACAACTGAAACTGTTTACACACCAATCGCACAGTTGCCGTGTGATTGGGTGTGCACTGACTTTCAGTGGCTACTATAACCGATGACCTCCCTTTCGAAATCGATTCGCAGTTCGGGTGGTTGCGACTCTCTTTCGGCTATCTTCACTTTCACTTTTGGGCTACCTTTTAACCGTCATCCCCGTGAAGACGGTGACATGAGCCAAGCGACGCTCGGTGACGACGAGGAACTGTTCGGGGAAGCGGCCAACGAGATGCGCGAGGACGTCGAGTCCTCGCTCGAAGACGCCTGGGACGCCCTTCCGGCGTCTGAGGACATCTGGGAAACCGACGCCGACAACGTGTTGGGCGTCCTCAACGGCCTCAACTCCGCGCTCGACGACGGCGACGCCGAGGCCCACCTCCGCGACGCGAAGAAGTGGTTCACGATGGGCCAGCGAGCCGACGCGTTCGACGACGCCGACGACCTCGAAGCGGAGATCACCGACCTCGAGGAAACGATCGAGGACATCTCGGCGGCGAGCGAGCAGGTCGGCGAACTCACCTCGACGATTCCATCGCTACGCGGCACGCTCGACGACGCCGGTCCGGACGACGAAGACGACGACTCGTAAGGGAAGCACGGTTCACCGAATCGAACGATTCACTCTCGACGCTCGGGTCGTGAGACGTCCCGCTCGGCAACTCGCTCGAGGAGCCTCGAGAGCGCATCCGCGGCCAGTTCTAGCAGTTCCTCACCTCGTCGTTCGCTTCCGTCAGTAGGATCGCCGACGACGCCGTTTTCCGTAAACTCCGCCGAGTCGTAGGCCAAATTCGTATGGCTGACCCATTCGCCCCACCCCGGAGCCGCGCCCTCGGTTGCGTCTTCGATCCGGTCCTCGTCGACGAGTTCGGGCGCGCAGTGACGAAGGAGTGCCGTCTCGAGGGGGCCGCCGTGGCCCATCTCGGCCGAGTGTTCGCCGACGGCCTCGAACCAGGTGAACGGGACGACGTAGGCGTCCTCGTGGCGAGTGAGTCGCGCACCGACTTCTCGAATCGCGTCGACGTTTCCGCCGTGGCCGTTGACGATGACCACGCGATCGAAGCCGTGGGAAACGAGGCTCTCGATGGACTCGGCGACGTAGCTCCGGAAGGTGTCCGGCGAGACCCACATCGTCCCCGGAAACTGCCGGTGTTCTTCGGCGACGCCGACGGGGATTGCCGGTGCTCGGACGACCTCGCGATCGACGCGCTCGAGTGCGGCGTCGGCGACCGCCTCGGCGGCCACGACGTCGGTCCCGAGCGGTGCGTGCGGTCCGTGTTGTTCCGTGCTCCCGACGGGGAGAACCGCGAGGTCCGTCTCGCAGTCGGCGACGTCCGTCCAGGTTGCCGACGTGAGATCCATACCCGTGTCGACGGACGGTCGATCCTTGTATGCATCGCTCACTCGGCCGAGCGTTCGCGTCGGCCGTCTCCGTACTTCTTCGCGAGTACCACGGCCGTCGTCCCGCCGGTCGCTGCGAACCCTGCGAGGACGGCGAACACCGCGAACGTCGAGCCGTAGGTGAGGACGACCCCGACGACCGTCGCACCGAGCGCGCCGATCCCGAAGATACCCAGGTAGGTGTACCCGAACGAGAGCCCGCGAGCGTCCGGCGGCGAGTACTTCGCGATCGTCGCCTGGGTAAGCGGCTGCATCGCGAACAGTGCGAACCCGAGCGCGACCGTCGCCGCAAGCAGCGCGATCAACCCCGCCTCGGCGGCGGGGACGAACGAGAGCGCGATGAGGGTCAACACGCTCAGCATGCCGACCAGTCCTCGCTCGGGTTCGATCCGATCGGTGAGTTTCCCGCCGACGTACTGGCCGCCGATACCGACGGTCAACAGACCGACGTAGACGTACTGGGCGAGATCGAACTCGTCACCGAGCGGTCCGTCGGGACGCAACACGCCGGATTCAAGGTCGCCGACGAACGGCGTGAGGAAATCGTCCAGCATCTCGGGGAGGAACGTGAGCACGCCCCGGTAGTAGAGTCCGTTGAACATCACCACGACGAAGACGAGGGCGAATCCGACTACGAAGACTCGGCGCGTGCCCGCGAGGAACGTCGAGAACGATCGAATGTCGGAGTCGGTGTTGGTCGTCGCATCGACGGCGGCGGATTCGTCGAACGTGATCGTCAAGCCGACGACCGCCGTCACGAACGCTGGTATCGCGAGTATCGCGACGACGAGTCGCCAGTCGAACGCGAGCAACAAGAGTGCGGTCGCGAGCGGACCGGCGGCGATCCCCACGTTGCCGGCCATCCCGTGATAGGCAAAGGCCGTTCCGCGAACGTCGTTCTGGACGCCGTTGCTGATCAGCGCGAGCCCCGCCGGATGGTAGACACTTGCCGCGATGCCCCAGACGCCGAGCGCGAGTGCGACGCCGACCACGCTCGGCGAGAGCCCGACCAACAGAAACGAACTCCCCATGCCGACGAGACAGCCGACGATCAGCGTCCGGGAGCCGTAGCGGTCGACCAGGAGCCCGCCCGGCAGCGCACCGACGCCGAACAGTCCGTAGCCGACCGTGACGACGGCGCCGAGCACCGCAGCCGTGACGGAGAACTCGAGCAGCCAGATCGTCATCAGGATCGGGATCGACATCTCGTAGGTGTGGACCAGCCAGTGGCCCGCCATCACGAACCCCGTGATGGACCGGTCGTTTTCGTTCACGCAGACCGCCCCGGACCGTCAACTGGCCGGCCGGTCGTCACCTCGCTCGCCGACCCTCGCCGACCTGTCGCCACGCGGTATTGTCTCATATCGCACACCCTCTGCGCTAACGGATTGTCTCTTTCGACTCACCGCTCGCCGGCCCGCGAGGGCAGGCCCAACCTGTTTCCGGTTCTCCGATGACACTCCGACTATGACTGACGACAGTCGCGAACTCGGCGTCGAACTCGGAAGCGTTCGGGAATCGCTCGAGACGGTTTCGTACCCGATCAGTCAGGACGAGTTGCTCGACGAGCACGGCGACGAGGAGATCGAACTGGGCGACGAGACGGTCACGCTCGCCGAAGTCCTCGAGCCGATGAACGAAGACGAGTACGAGGGAGAAGACGAAATCGAACAGGCGATTATGAACATGGTCGGCGACGAGGCGATCGGACGCAAGAACTACAGCGATCGGACGCCCCCCGCACCGGGCGAGGACAGACAGGAAGAAGGCGCACCGGACCAGGAGGGACAGCGCGAGCAGGAGTCGTTCTGAGACGGACGGCAGTCCGTCCGAGTCAGTCGTCGATTCCGACGTCGGTCCGCGCCTGCCGGCGCTGGGCCCGTTCGATGAACTCCTGGGGGAGTTCCTCGATCTCGCCCGCCTGAACGCCCCAGAGGTGTGAGTAGAGTCCCCCGTTTTCGAGGAGTTGCTCGTGCGTGCCTCGCTCGACGATTTCGCCGCCCTCGAGAACGAGGATCTGATCCGCGTCCTTGATCGTCGACAGGCGGTGTGCGATCGAGAACGTCGTCCGATCCTCGGTTAGCGTGTCGATCGAGCGCTGGATGAGCATCTCCGTTTCGGTGTCGACGTCGCTCGTCGCCTCGTCTAGGACGAGAATGTCGGGATCTTTGAGCACCGCACGGGCGATCGCGACTCGCTGGCGCTGGCCGCCCGAGAGCTTGACACCGCGCTCGCCGACCATCGTGTCGTAGCCGTCGGGAAGGTTCTGGATGAACTCGTGGGCCTCCGCAGCCTTCGCAGCTTCGACGATCTCCTCGCGACTCGCGTCGAAGGTGCCGTAGGTGATGTTCTCCTCGACGGTGCCGTAGAAGAGGAACGACTCCTGACCGACGTACCCCATCGACTGCCGGAGACTCGACAGCGAGACGTCGCGGACGTCCTGTCCGTCGATACGGATCGCGCCCTCGTCGACGTCGTAGAGCCTGAGCAGGAGTTTGAGAACGGTGGACTTGCCCGCACCGGTCGGTCCCACGAGCGCGGCCGTCTCGCCGCCCTCGACCTCGAAGGAGACGTCGTCGATGATCCGCTCGTCGGTTTGAGACCTGTGATCGGCAGACTCAGTTCCCGCCTCGCGCTCGTCGCCGTAGCTGAAACTTACGCCGTCGTACTCAACGTGTCCCTCGCTGACCGCGAGGTCGTCTGCGTGCGCGTCGCGTTCGATTCGTCCTTCCTCGTCCATGAGTCCGAAGATCCGCTCGCTCGAGGCCTCCGCGCGCTGGTACATGTTGATAACCTGCCCGAACTGCGCCATCGGCCAGACGAGTTGCTGCGTATAGAGGATGAAGGCGACGAACACGCCCTCCTGAAGCGTTCCCGAAAACGGTCCGGGTGCCGTCTGGGTGAACACCCAGTAGCCACCCACGACGAAGGTGAGGACGAACCCGATGCCGGAGATCAACTGTAGCCCCGGGAAAAAGCGGATTCGGAGTGAGATCGCCTCCCAGTTCGTATCGAAGTACTTCCGGGAAACGTCCTCGACGCGGCCCGACTCGAACGATTCGGTGTTCGAGGACTTGATGACGCCGATCCCGCCGAGGTTGTTCTCCAGTCGCGAGTTGACCTTTCCGACCGACGAGCGCACTGCGGCGTATTTCGGCTGGATCTTCTTGACGAAGAAGTAGGTAAAAACACCGATCAGCGGGACCGGCGCGAGCGAGATCAGCGCTAACTGCGGGTTGAGCCAGAACAGAAGCAGCGTAATCCCGACGACCATCACGATCAGCCGCGTCGCCGAGTTCATCCCCTCGTTGAGAAACCGCTCGAGCTGGTTGACGTCGTTCGAGAGGACCGACATCATCTCGCCGGTCTGCTTGTTCGCGAAAAACTCCATATCCAGCCGCTGCATCTTGTCGTAGGTCGCCGTCCGGACGTCGTGCTGGACGTCCTGGGAGAAGGCGTTGAACCCCCAGTTTCGGAGCCAGTGGAAGACCGCCCCGAGTACGAACGAGCCCGCGATAGCGATCGCAACGAACCAGAACTGCCCCTCTGCCGTCGTCGGTAGCCACGCCTCCGGAAGCACGACGAGCGGTACTTGCTCGTGAAACGCCGCCTCGCCGAAGATCGCGTCAATCGCGACGGCGAGCAACAGCGCTGGTAACAGGTCGAGCGCCCGCGCGAAGATACTCGAGACGAGCCCGACGGTCATCGAGAACCAGTACGGCTGGCCGAAATCGACAAGTAACCGCCGCATCGGGCTTTCGACCTGCTCGCGTTGCTCCTCGAAGGGATCGTCCTCGTCCCAATCGACCCCGTCCATCACGTCCGGGTCCGGGACCGCCGCCAATAAGGGTTTGTGACGGGGCGATCCGCTCATACGGTTTACTGTAAGTCATCACCGGCGCAACCGCGACCCGTACAGCGGTTGCGCCGGTAAATCGTTACAGCAATCCGTATCACTCGTACTCGATTTCGACCGAGTCGCCGGTCGCCATTCCCGTTTCGTTTGCGTATCCGCGAGGGACCTCGAGAACCCACTTCGCTCGGCCCGTATACCGCAAGTCGTCACCGTCCTCGTCCGGACCGGGTGCGCGTGCGTGTTCGATTGCCGTGATCTCGCGGTCAGCGTCGATGAAGATGATGTCGATGTCGAACTCCATCTCTCGCATGACGTAGGTCCGATCGTCCTCGCTCCCGTGGACGAACAGCATCCCCTCGCCCGGCTCGAGGGAGTCGTGATCGCTCAGCCCCGTGTATCGCTCCGCCCAGGTGTCCGCGACGTCGGCGTCGACGACGGCTTTCGGCTCGTCCTCGTCGTCCAGAACCGAAACCGTCGCCTGCTCTTCGGTCCAGGGTGCAGAAACGACGCCTGCCTGTACGAGGAGATAGCCGGCGAGGACGAGGCCAACGGCGGCGAGAGCGACCCACACGACACCGGCCCTGTCCATGGCTCCGCCTGCAACGCCAGAAAGTAAAGGTTATTCGGACGGGGTGACTGTGTTCGAATGCGGGCTCGTGGTCTAGCTGGTTATGACGCGGCCTTTACAAGGCCGAGGTCGGTGGTTCGAACCCGCCCGAGCCCACTGTTGCTGTCGTGAGCGGCGGCTCGAACCCTATCAGTCGCGCGCAGCGGAGCGAGCACGTCTGATTTCGGTTCGAACCCGCCCGAGCCCCGCCCGAGCCCCACAGACGCTCACGGCAACGAACACATCCAGAAACACCTCCCGAAACAAGCAACAGTCCGAATCGGGAAATCGTGGATACGACACGTCAAATACCCAAATACTGCGAACGAGAATAGTTCGGCGCGGTTGCCGTGTCACCCGAAGTGAAGCCCTCGAATCGTGCTCGAATTATCTGGAGTAATGCTGTCCTTGAGAACGGTGATGGAACGGTTGACAGCAGTAGTCACTGCTTGAGCCGCGCGACGTTTTCCCGAATTTGGCTGAAGAATCCGTCGTCTGCCTCCGATTCGAGCGCCGCGTGCAGCGTCGAGTTCTCGGGTTCGTCCTTGATCACGACGCGGAGGTACGGTTCGAGTTGCGTGTAGTTGTCCGCGAGTATAACGGTGTGATTGTCCTCGTCGTGGTCGACGACACCCGAATCAGCCAGTTTTGGGACGTGGCACTGGACGGACGAGACGTACACGCTCTTGTACTCGTTCTTGGCGACCTCTTCCGGCGGGACGTTGTGCTCCCAGCCGGCGACTTGCTCGGCGAGCGTCGAAAGCTCGATTGGATCCTCTCGGCCCCGAAGCGCATACAAGAGATACCGGCGGCGTCGATTCGCCAGTAACTCCAGGATGATGTCTGCCGAAAGTTCTTGCTCCGGCTCACTCGGGGTAAGTGCTTCCATAACACGATGTTACTCCCCAGTGCGGAAAAGGGTGTCTTGAATATCTGAAAATCCAACAGACCGCAGGCAGGGCATCGAACTCGCGATGTATTCTCACCGTTACTGATTGACTGTTGATTTTGGAGTGGGTTTCTGTTGCAATCGTGTTAACCATCCGAATACCGCCACCGATTCGAAATCCTTTTTTATACCATCGACGGAGATAAAGACGCGCCGCCTTAGCTCAGACTGGGAGAGCACTCGACTGAAGATCGAGCTGTCCCCGGTTCAAATCCGGGAGGCGGCATTTCTGCTGCGAGCAACACCGCGAGCAGCAGAATCCATCCGAACGGATTTGAACTAGACTGAGGCTCTGCGAGCGAAGCGAGCAGGTTCTCAGGCGTAGTTCATAATCCGGGAGGCGGTATCCCTTTTCCACGCGATTTACACTCGCGAAACTTTCGGACTCGACTGAAGATCGAGCTGTCCCCGTTCCCGCGAGCGGAGAGCGATCCGTGAACACCAGAAATGGAATCTAATCAGGTTGTGAAAAACAAGTCGCAGCCGTAAGCGGGGCGAGCGAACCGTTTTCGCGTGGTCTAAATCCAGCGCAGACACTCGTGAACAAACGAGAGAGCGCAGCGTAGATTCGTACGCTGTGAGTTCCATCCGGCTCTGAAAGATGCCGACTGCGATGATGGGGCTGGCACCAGTAGGGTATAGTGGTATACCTGTGCAAAGCGACTCCCCATCCATGAGATTGGCACACATCTCTTTCCTGGAAGAGTTTGGGACGCGGTCGCTCACTGTTCACGGGATCATGGTTCTTGTCTTCGTCAACGCAATCTTGGTGGGGCTGTTCGTCGGGGGACAGCTGGGCGTCGTTTCGTTCGTCGCCTTGCTCAACTTCACCGCTGGATTGTGGGTCGCTCACTCGATCCACTCGCTCGGGAACGCGATCGGCGACGATGAATACGCCGGCGTATTGAACGAGCTCTTTCAGACTGCAGACGGTCCCGGCATCAATATCGGTCGGTTCGGTCGGTTGGTCTCCCTCATCGCTGCGGTGACGGCGATTACCCTTCTCCTTTCGAGTCAGGTGCTTTCTGGAACGATACTCTCCGTCGCGATCGTGGCGATCGGGTCGATCTCGCTGGTGACTGCGATCGTCGGATTCCTCATCGCGCTCGGGGATTCGTACGATCGATCCCAGAAGCGAACGAGCGTCGAGATCGAGCGCCACAGAACCGCAGGCGACACCACCGATGAGCAGATGGACGACCAATAGCTATCCGAGTTCGTATTTCGGAACAATCGCCCGACGCAGATCGGTTTCTGTAGTCAACTGCCCCGCGCACGGTGGTGCGGGGCTTGTCATTGAACTCGAGGGCGAGATCGCTGCTCCACTCCACCCGTCGTCATTCGTATCAACAAATCTGGCGGTATGGGCGGGATTGATGGGGTAATTCGACGTCATTCCCTATTGCATGACATCTGTTTCCATGGGGGACGTTAGCAAGTACTTCGATGGAGGAAACACCGTCGCAAACTACCGGCTCAACCTCGAGGTCGCCGACGGCGAGTTTCTCGTCATCCTGGGCCCCTCGGGCTGTGGGAAGACGACGGCGCTTCGGCTCATCGCGGGGTTAGAGCAGCCGTCGGACGGCGCGATCTACTTCGGGGACGAGCGAGTCGACGGGCGCTCGCCGAGCGATCGGAACGTCGCGATGGTGTTCCAGAACTACGCGCTGTACCCGCACATGACGGTCGCACAAAACATCGGCTACCCGTTGAAAGTCCGCGGGGTACCCCCCGACGAGCGGGATCGGAAGGTCGAAGAGATCACGGAGTTGCTCCACATCGAAGACCAGGTCGACAAGAAACCGGGGGCGCTTTCTGGCGGACAGCGTCAGCGTGTCGCGCTTGCGCGTGCTATCGTCAGGGAGCCGTCGGTGTTTCTCTTAGACGAGCCATTGTCGAACCTGGATGCCAAGCTCCGCCAGGAGATGCGCATCGAACTGAAGCGACTCCAAAACGAGCTCGCCATCACGACGATCTACGTGACTCACAACCAGGAGGAGGCGATGAGCATGGCCGATACGGTCGTGGTCATGAATCAGGGGACGATTCAGCAGGTCGCACCGCCTCAGGATCTGTACAAACGGCCTCGAACGGCGTGGGTCGCCCGGTTTATCGGATCGCCGCCGATGAATCTGTTCCGGGGGACTCGTCGGAACGGATCGATCGAGGTCGGCGAGGCGGGAACCGTCGAACTGGACGGTACGATGGATGCCGACGAGGCCGTCGTGGAAACGGACGGGCAGGACGACACGAGTACGACCAGCGTGTTGACGGACAGCGTCCACGGCGACGTCGCGGTCGGCGTTCGGCCGGAGGATCTGACCGTTTCAGCGACGCGGCCGTCGTCCGGCAACGTGATCGAAGGGACGGTAGATACGATCGAGCCGATGGGCGAGTACATTCTCGTCAACATCACCGTCAACGACCAGATCGTGAACGCAAAAGTACCGGACTGGACCGTCACGACGGACGAGCGAGTCTACCTGACGTTCGACGACGAGGACGCCTACCTGTACGACGATAACGGCGAGTTGGTGGGTTGAAACCATGCGTTCGAACACCCCGTACTCATGAGCTTACGAGATCACCTCGATGGTGTCACTGCCGATCGCGAGCTAGGCGGTGGCCTGAACGTTGACCGCGAGAAGGCGATCGCGCTGGCAGTATTTTTGATTCCCGGACTGAGCCTCTTCATGATCTTCTCCGTGGGACCGATCGTTTACTCGGCGATCGGGAGTTTCTACGCGTGGGATACCTTCACGATGGAGAACTTCGTCGGACTGGACAACTGGATTCGGTCGCTCACCGATCCGCTCATCATCCATTGGTCCAACATCCGGGAGTTTCGGTATCCGATGGGGGCGCTTACCCACAACCTCCTCTGGGTCGTCGTTCACGTGCCCGCGAGCACGTTCCTCGGCCTCGGGCTGGCGTTGCTGTTCGCCGATCTGAAGGGGCGGCGCATCCTCCGCTCGATGGTGTTTGCGGGCTTTACCGTCCCGCCGATCGTCATCGGGCTGGTCCTGATGTTCATCTACGATCCCCAAGCCGGGATCTTCAACGAGGTGCTTCGGGTGCTCGGTCAGAGCCAGTGGGTCCGCAACTGGACGCAGTCGCCGCAGGTGGCGATCTACGCCCTCATCGCGGGTGGAATCTGGGTCCACACTGGATTCAGTATGCTGCTGTACAGTTCGGCGCTGTCGGCCATCGATCCGTCCCTGATCGAGTCGGCCAAGGTCGACGGCGCCAGTGCGTGGCGACGGTTCTGGGACATCATCTGGCCGCTGGTCAAGCCGGTGACCGCGGTGGTCGTCATCATGGGTATCATCTGGGTGATGCGGATGTTCGACATCGTCTACGCCGCGGGGGGCGCTGCGGGCGGCCCCAACCACGCGTACTCAGTGCTGGGAATAGAGGTGTATCGGGCCGCGTTCCGGCCACAAATAGACTACGGGATGGCGATGGTCGTGGCGCTGATTCAACTGTTCATCGTCGCCCCGCTCGCGCTGTACATCGCTCGAATGAACTGATCACACATGGTTGCAGACAACTCCCCCGATTCCCGGACCGATCGTGACGCGAATCCCGAAGCGAAACCCGACGGCGGACGGTACCTGTCGGTCGAGGAGGTACCGGAGACGGCACCGACGACCGACTACACGTGGCAAGAGCGAATCATCGACGCCGTACCGTCGAAACGACGAGCATTCACGTATGCCGTCGCGATCACCATCGCTCTCCTCTGGATCGTCCCCTTCATCGGCCTGTTCATGGCGTCGATCCGCCCGCTCTCGGAAATTATCGGCGGCTGGTGGCACATCGAGGGGATGACGATCACGTTCGAGAACTACTACCAGGCGTGGAATCACTCCACCGCGCCGATGAGCCGGGCGCTTCGCAACACGTTCATCGTAACGATCCCGGCGGTGTTGGTCGTGATGTTACTCGGAGTGATGGTGGCGTACCCCTTCGCCCGGTTTGAGTTTCCGCTGAAAACGACGCTGTTCTTCTTGATACTGCTAATCATGGCTGCGCCGCCGGAACTCGTCGCGATGGGCAACTACAACGCCCTCCAGCGGTTCGGGCTGTTCGACACGTACATGGGGCTGATACTGATTCACATCGGCTGGGGGCTCGGGTGGGTCGTGCTGTTCCTGCGAAACTACCTGTTGGGCATCCCGGAGGAACTCGAGGAAGCCGCACGCATCGACGGTGCCTCGCGATACCAGATCTTCAGGACGATCATCCTCCCGCTGTCGACGCCCGCGCTCGTCTCGGTGGCAGTTATCCAGTTCACCTGGGTCTGGAACGCCTTTTTCTTCCCGCTGGTGTTCATGCGCTCGCCCGAACTCTACCTCGCTCCGCAGGCGCTTCCGTTAATGCGCGGACGCGTGCAGGTCGAGTGGGGCGTCATCGCCGCCGGATCGATCATGACGATGGCCGTACCCGTGATCTTGTTCCTGCTGCTCGAACGGTACTACAAGCGCGGGATGGTGGCGGCTGTCGCGGATTGAACGGCGACCCCATTCGATCGACTTTTCGAACCGATGAGTCGCCGCTCACAACGGCACGTACCCTGCTCGCGTCGCGCCAACGGTCACGGCGATCACGAGCACGTTCGCGAGGAAGAAAAGCCGCGACGACATCCACGCGAACGACAGCAGGACTGCGATAGGGAGGGCGGCGATGATCGCCGGCCAGAACCCGCGAATCGCGAGCGTGGCGAAAAACGCCGTCGTGAAGACGTACAGCACGTCGACGGCGACGGCGTTGACGCTGCTTCGCCGAATCTCCTGGCCGACGACGAGGAGCGATGCGAGTATGCTTCTGTCGCCATCGCTGCCGTCGTCGTCGCTTCCGACGCCGATATCGCTCCTCGTGTCACCGCTTCCATCGCCGTCACTGTCGTCACTGAGCGTCGCCACGGAACGTTACTCCTCGACGGACTCCTGTAGCGGGCCGTCGAGCGCCTCGACGATCGAGTTGACGTCCTGATCCGGCTCCGCCCAGAGGCCGAGCAGTTGCGACCAGAACTCCGCCTGGAACGGATCACCCAGCGCGTCGTCCAGGTCGGGCACGAGCTCGACCTCGTCCGCTTGCTCCGAGATATCCTGCATAACCTCGAGGTCGAACGCGTCGTCCGGCACGTCGAGAGCGGTAGGGACGAACCCTCCGCGTTCGGTCCAGACCTCCTGTCCGTCGGGCGAGATGATCGCCTCGACAGCGTCTCGCGCCGTGTCAGGATCCGGCCCGTACGTCGGGACGGTGAACCAGTTGATGCTCGTCACCATCGCCTCCGCGCCGGGAAGCATGAAGTAATCCAGGTCCTCGGGGTCCTCGACCGCACCGAACGCTGGAGTCCACGACCCCATGAAGTAAAGCGGCGTCTCGTTCTCCCAGAAGAACTCGTACTGGATCCCGAAGTCCCGAACCTCGCTGAAGTAGCCCTCCTGCAGGAGTTCTTGCAGTTCCTCGAAGGCGGTGACGACCCGGTCGTCGGTGAACTCGGCGTTGCCGTCGATGAGATCCTGCTGGAGCTGAGCGCCGTCGTCTTGGCGGAGGATGAACGCTTCCGTCACGTCGCTCAGCGGCCAGCCGTCGCCGTTGCCCGAGGCCAGCGGCGCTTCGACGCCGCTGATCCCGTCAATTTCGTCGAGCAGATCGAGGAACGCGTCGTAGTCGTCCGGCTCCTCGAGTCCGTGCTCGTCGAAAAACGACGGTCGATACCAGAACCCGGGCTTGATGTCTCCGCCGAACGGAGCGGCGTAGACCTCGCCGTCGACCTCCACTGTCGAGTGATCGGTGGTGTACTCGTCTTCGTCCCAGAGATCGCCCAGCGGCTCCAGGTGGCCCGCCGCCCCGTCTCTTCGAACCCGCCCTTCCGTCGGTAACACGACGATGTCAGCCGGCGCAATTCCCGTCTCGTAGTCGATCAAGGTCTCCGTCAGGAGGGTTTCGGTATCCCGCGGTTCGTACGTAATGTCGAGCCCAGTCTCGCCTTCGGCGTAGTCGGCCACGGCGAGGAAGTCTTCCTCCTCGTCGTCGGTCCAGACGGCGGTTACCGTAATCGCGTCCTGGGCGCTCGCACCGCCAACGCTTCCGAGTCCGGCCAGGACGACGGCGCCGCCGCCCACGCCGCGAAGCACTCCGCGCCGATCGATCTGTATGGTATCGTCTCCCATACAGGTCGTAGACCGATCGTAATCTTAATAGTTTCCCACATGTTGGTGTATTTACTCGAAGGCGTACAGTCGAGTTTCGAGATAGGTTGGCTCGAGGTAGTGTGATTTCAGCCAGACATCACACACGGAAGGACGGTCAGAAACCACAATACAACAGTCACCACGAGTAGTCTCTCCTCGAACAGCCACTACTCGATGTTGCTCTCCCGCGGCACTACTTAAATCGCCGATACACATCGGGATGAGGCAGTTGATTGTGGACCGAGAGCGACGTGTATGGGAATTCTGAGCGACGAGGAGACCGCCGAGGACGAGCATCTCCGACGAAGTAGGTCGGTCTGGGACCGGCGAAGCGACAGCTACGAGCGCGACGAACGGGAACTGGCGCCGATGCGTCGGACCGCCATCGACTACCTCGATCTTGACCCCGGCGACCGCGTGCTCGAAATCGGCTGTGGTCCGGGCGTCAACTTCGAGCAGATCGCGAGCGAGATCGGGGATGAAGGGGAACTGATCGCGGTCGACTACAGCCCCCAGATGGTCGAAGCGGCCCGAGATCGAATCGAGGAACACGGCTGGGAGACCGTCGAGGTTCGGCGAGCGGAGGCGACGAGCGCCGATCTGGGGCCGGGGTTCGACGCCGTCGTGGCGACCCTGTCGATGAGCGTCATGCCCGACGCGCGCAGGGCGGTCGAAAACGCGTACGACGCCCTCGCCGAGGACGGCTCGCTCGTCGTCTTCGACGTTCGAACGGTTCCGCGCGGCCCGGCTCGGATCGTCAATCCGCTGCTCGGACGCCTCCTCGCGTGGTACGCCAACTGGAACCCCGACGGAGACGTCGTCGAGGCGGTCCAATCCGTCTTCGACGAGAGTGAGGTGGTCGAAACCTACGCGCTCGGCGTGAGTTATACGCTTCTGGCACGCAAGCGCGCCTGATCGATCGCAAATCCGACTACGACGGCCGAAGCGACGATCACGGACGTTCGGGCCGGCCAGATACCGGCCCGAACCGAAGTATGCACGTTTATTTCGAATCAGCCGAGACGCACCGACATGCCACGCGAGTACGACCGGTCCGAGATTCCGTCCGTCTACAACCTGCAGAACGTCGAGCCCTACCGCGACGAGCCCGGATTTCAGCAGGTAGTGTTTCGCGGCATCGACCAGCTGGTCGGGTTCTCCCAGATCGGTCCCGAGAAGGAAGACGGCGAACCGCACACCCACCCCTACGAACAGATGAACATGCTCGTCGAGGGCCGCCTCGACTTCCTCGTCGACGGCGAGCGTGTCGAACTCGAACCGTACGACACGCTTGCGATCCCGCCAGAGATACCGCACACGTCGCGAGCGCTCGAGGGCGAAACCGCGACACTGCTGGCGTTCTGGCCGCTTCGTGAGGACCGACTCGACGGGACGGCGTATCAAACGGAGTTTCCCGAACTTTGACGTCCTCCACACGGCTGAAGCCGTGGGATTCCTCCGTGGGCAATCCGGCCAGCAGATTACCCCGGCTGTGAACTTGCGGGTTCGCCGACGCTGGTTTGGTCGAGCGGACTCGACTGTTCCCCAAACCGAGCGGGTGTCCAGTCGTGTCCGTTCCACTCCCAGTACGCCCCATCGGTGGGTGCGGCCCTGTCGCGTCCAGCGGACAGGGCGGCGGGCCGCGCCATCGGCCCCTCCTCATCTTGTAGCAAATTCCACGCCCCGACGATGTCACTGTGGGCGTCCAACCCACAATCGTGGCATCGGAACGAATCACCATCTCTCGACGCCTTTTCGCTTCCACACGCTGGACACTCACTGCTCGAATGAGCCTCGCTCACGTGCTCGACGCTGATTCCAATATCGCCGAGTGTGAGCTCGAGTCGGTCGACGAGCTGTCGGTATGACCAGAACGCATGGGTTTTCTCGTTCACCGCTGCCGACCAGTGCGTGTCCAGCACGTCGGTGAGGTCGCCGACGTAGACGGTGTCGACGTTGCGTTCGAGCAGCCAGTCTGCTGCGTGTTTCACCGCGGCATCCCGACTATGGTCGCGTCTCTCCCCACGTTTGTCGTACACGCGCTGAATCCGTTTGCTCGTATACTGGCCGTCGGGGAGTGTTGATTGTAGCTGGGCAATCAGATCGGACAGGATCTGGAAGCGTTCAAACTCGGGTCGAGCGTGATAGACTGCGGTTTCTCCAGTGGTGGTGACGATCGCGAGGGTGTTGTTCGCGCCCACGTTGATCGCAGCAGAGTGCGTCGTGTTCTCCGTTTGGAGTGTATGAGTGAAGGCATCCCGTCGCTGTTCGCGTAGTTGGTCTGGCCGTATGCGAACCGGATGCTTGACACGAAGTCTGTCTGCTGGGTCGTCGTAGACGACTTCCAACCGCGCATCGTCACCATCCCACTGCGGGTTGCCGCGGACTTCGAGTGTGATGCGTTCCTGGTACTCGAAGTCGTACTTCTCTTCGAGTGCGTCACCGACGCCGAACTCCAAGGTACTCCGATTTTCGTCCCAGTCGAGAGTGTAGAGGTCGTTGCGGACGAGGCTGTGAAGTTCGTAGCCGTCGTCGCGGTTCCCTCAGTATCCGGGCGGGGACGG
Organism: Natrialbaceae archaeon A-arb3/5; assembly: GCA_046614585.1. Taxonomy (GTDB): domain Archaea; phylum Halobacteriota; class Halobacteria; order Halobacteriales; family Natrialbaceae; genus JBKKHI01. The sequence goes on from JBKKHI010000003.1 coordinate 272,497, forward strand.
TTTTTCCGTGACTGTCGGGTCCGAGTCGTCGTGGTATTTCTCGAGGACACGGAAGTGACTCCGCCATGCTTCGCTGTTCTTGCGGGCGACTTGCTGGCACGCCGCCTTGCCGAGTATGGGCGCGTAGTCGTCGTAGAGGTCAGTGTAGTCAGCGTTCCAGACGTCGCCATCGTCAGCGAAGTACTGTTGTCTGCGCCGGTAGGTGATCTGGTTCCACAACGGAGCATGGGCGGCCAACCACTCGAACAAACACTGCCGATACCGGTCACTGGTGGGTTTGGCAGTGTACTCGTTTGTCCGTTGTGGTCGGTCGCTCACATCCAACATGTTGGATTATATTACTGTAAACGTTGGGATTGCGGTCAGGCAACGGTGTCGTGGTTGTCTTCAGCAGTGACGGATTCATCCGCACGACTAAAGTCGTGGGCAGTCTCCTGTTGTTCCTGTAAGCGCGTAATTTCGCCGGTCGCGATCGGTTAGTCGTCTGCCGGGATTTCGCTACTGTTGAGCGTCGCCTTCGGCGTCAGCATCGCTTCGAAGTCGAACGAGGATAGGTCCTCGTTCGCGTCGACGCGAGCGGGCCAGTCGGGGTTGGCGAGCGCACTTGTCCCCTGGGTCACGAGGTCGACACCCGCGCGGAGGGCGTCACGCGCATCTGCCGGCGCGCCGAGGCCGCCGTTCGCGATGATCGCCGTGTCGGCGTGCTCGACGGCGAGTTCGGCCAGCGTTCGATCGGTTGCCGGGAACGCCGGCGTCGTGATATCCGGATCGGTGACGTGAACGTAATCGCCGCCGTCGAGCGTCGAGAGGTACGTTTGGGCTTCCTCGTCGGTCCAGCGGTGGTCGTCGTCGTTGACCTTCGTCTGCGAGAGGCGAATCCCGACGAGGAAGTCGTCCGGCGTGGACTCGATGACGGCGTCGAGGACCTCCTGCGGGAATCGAGCGCGTGCCTCGGGCGAGCCGCCGTACTCGTCGGTTCGGTCGTTGAGGTGGCTCGTGAGGAACGTATCGAGCAGGTAGCCGTTCGCGCCGTGAATCTCGACACCGTCGAAACCGGCGTCGACGGCATGCTCGGCCGCGGCGACGAAGGATTCGCGCACCTCGTCGAGTTCGTCCGTCGAGAGGCGACGAGGCGTCTCGAACGCTCCCTCGCCGCCGTAGATCGAGAGCTGTTCGCCCGTTGGCGTGACTGGCGAGGGACCGACCGATTCGCCCCGCTCGGCTTGGGTCAGCGGACCGGAGTGCATCAGTTGCGCGACGATGGGCGAGCCAGCGGCGTGGGCGGCCTCGGTAACCTGTTCCCACGCGGCCGCCTGCTCGTCGGTCGCGAGACCAGGCTGATTGTCGTACCCCTTGCCGGGTTGCTCCGGATACGTTCCCTCGGTGATGAGCAGCGAAAACCCGCCGTCGGCGAACTTCGCGTAGTAACGGGCCATCTCGGGCGTCGCCGTCCCGTCGACGTTCGCAGACGTTCGGGTCATCGGTGCTAACCCAACGCGGGTGTCGAATGTCACGCCGCCGAACGAGACGTCGTCGAGAAGCGGATCAGAATTCGTCATAATCGATGATATTTATTCGACGCGTATGAACGCAGCGAATTGCCGCGAGAGGTGTCAAAACGGCTACTATCGTCGATATCACGGACTTCCGTGATTGTGAAATCCAGACCGAACGGCTAAGTGAAGCGTCTCGAAACGTCGACCATGACGATCGATCCTGCCGACGTCGGTGCGACGCTCCACCACGCGTACGCTGACGCGGAGCCGGTCGTGCCGTCGTCGCTGCCAGCAGATCTGAACGTCGAGTCGGGCTACGCCGCACAGGACGAGTTCGTCGAGCGACGGATCGACGAGGAAGGGCCCGTAATCGGCTACAAGATCGGATTTACCAGCGAGGCAGTCCGATCGGATCTCGGCGTCGACGAGCCCGCGTACGGGCGCGTCCTTGCAGAAACCGTGCGATGGGATCGCTGCTTCGAGACGAGTGCGCTGATTGAACCGCGGATCGAACCGGAGATCGCGTTCGTTCTCGACGACGATCTCGGCCCGGGAGCGAACCGCTTCGACGTCGCCGCTGCGACGGCGTTCGTCGTCCCCGTGATCGAAGTCGTCGACAGTCGAGTACAGAACTGGGATCTCACGGCACCGCTAGCGGTCGCCGACAACGCGCTCGCCGGCCGGTTGCTACCCGGCGATCGAGCCGCGGACGAGAGCGGCGTCATGTCGCTGGCTCGCGAAGGAGTCGAGGTGCTGATCGACGGAGAGCGTCGGGCGACTGGAACCGGAGCGGCGGTGCTCGGCCATCCCGCCGACGCGATCGCGTGGCTCGCTGCAGCGCTCGCCGAACGAGGGCGAGCCCTGGAGGCGGGTGACGTCGTGACCACGGGGTCGATCACCGAGCCGATTCCAGTGAGTGCCGGTGAAACGGTCGTCGCGCGGTTCTCGTCGCTCGGAACGGTCGTTGCGCAGGCGAACTGAGACAGTTTGTCGGACGTCAGTACCGCCACAACCAGTACGCCTGCAGTTGCACGGATACGTCGGTACAGCACCCCGATGAGCGCGTTTCGACAACGGTCCCGCCCACTTACCCGTCGATCTCGAACGAGTGAATGGTCGTCTTGGTCTCGGCGTCGGCGGGGCTCTCGCCGATGTATGCGATGATCTGGTACTGGCCAACGCCCTCCACGAGACAGCTGTCACCAGCGGCGTCGAGCGAGTCGTCACAGACGTCCTGTTCGCCGTCGCGAGAGACGAACACACCGTCTGCGTTCCCTATCGAGGTCACGCCGACGGTCGCCGCGTCCGCCTCGGGGTCCTTCGAGATGTCGACGCCCGCCCGTGCCTCCTCGCTGCTCTCGTCCTGTTCGTCCTCCAGTGTGACGATCAGCCACTCGTCTTCGTCGCGCTGAAGCGTCACGGTACTCTGTTCTTCGTGCTCGGTGCCGTCGGCGTCGGTGATGGTCCAGACCACGTCGACGACTGCCTCGTCGTCCGTCTGGTCGTGGAGATCCAGTTCGACGGGCTCGAAAGCGAACTCCTCGACCAACTCGTTGTCGAGGTCGTCCAGCAGTTTGGAGTCGGGCGCGATGCGTTCCCGTACCGCCTCGAGATCGTCGTTTGTGAACCCGTCGGCGAACGCTTCGATCGTTGCTTTCGGTCCGTCTGAGTCGTCCTCCTCAGGCGCCGTCTCGTCTCCGTTCGAATCCGTGGACGGGTTGGTCCCGTCGTCGGTCGGCTCGGACTGTTGATCGAGACAGCCCGCGACGGCGAGACTGGCCGCGCCGACTCCCGCAAGAACGGCTCGTCGATTCATACTCTTATAATCCGACACGCTTGAGATAAATTTTCGTAATCCGATCCGAGTTTCTATCGCCAGACGTGATCGTTCATCCAGCGACAGCGCGCTGCAACGAACCGAGCCCCGAGACGAGACAGCCAAACGTTCAACTGTCTTCGCGCCAGGGGAGTCGCATGGAGTTCGAAGTCTCGCGCGAGGTCCGGACGTTCGTCACGTTGGAGGAGGGGGCGGAAACGACCGCCTGTAACGAGGCGCGTGCAGACCTGATGGAGACCCTCGGCGATCTCGAAGCCACGGGAACCATTTCGAACGGTGCGGTTACAGCCGCAAGCGTACACGAGTATCCGGCAGCGCCGCTCGAGCCGTACACGGTTTCGGTCGAGTTCACGGTGGCCGTCGTTGTCGAGGCCGAAAGCGGCGAGCGTGCAACGATCGATGGCGAAATCGCGATCGACGACGCACTCGAGCGCGCCGACCTCGAGTCGATCTCGTATCGGACGACACCCGTCTCGTCGCCGGCGTGATCCGACTGTGCGGCTCGGTGTTTCCGACCTTGTAGCTCAGCGTCTCCGAGGTTGCAGCCCCAACTCCGACTCGAAGCGAGCGGCCATCACGGCTGGAGTACCTGGACTTATGACGGCTCACGACGAGATCAGGATATGAAGATCGAGCTTCGGTTTTTCGCGACCTTTCGCGACGCCGTCGGCGAGAAGGAGCGAACACGCGAGTTCGACGCCGACGAGAGCGTCGGTGACGTCCTCGCGACCCTCGAACGCGAGTACGCCGGACTCGAGGGACAACTGCTCGAAGACGGAGAGATCGGACCACAACTGAGCGTACTGAAAAACGGTCGAGACGTGGTCCACATGGACGGCGTCGAGACCTCGCTCGAGGACGGCGATGTCCTGTCGGTATTTCCGCCGGTCGCGGGCGGATAGTCCCGAGTAGTTCCGAACGAGACGATCGGTGCCGGCCACGTTCGGCCAGTACTGCGCACGGAAGCCGCGCTCGATTCCGAGAACGATTTACCGAGCCTGCCCTGAGATTGCACTGTCGACTGTAGACCAGTGAGATTCGTGTTCGTTGTAGCGGGTCCACAACCAGTTGCAGCCGATAGATAGAACGTGAGCCGAATGGACTCGGATTCAGACACTGAACAGAGTGGCAACCGAAACTCGGGACCCGATCTCGCGAACCCCGAGGCGAAGACCGTCTCCTTCAGTCGAGACGGTATCCGAACGGGGTTTCTCACCTGCCTGCCGATCGCGCTCGGCGTCGGCGGCTACGGAATCGCGTTCGGCGTGCTCGCCGATCAGGCCGGGCTGTCGGTCGCCGAAGCGGCGCTGATGAGTGCGACCGTCCTCGCCGGCGCGTCCCAGATCGTCGCCGTCGAGCTCTGGGCGGATCCGATCCCGATCGCGACCGTTATTGTCACTGTCTTCGCGATCAACCTCCGGTACTCGCTGATGGGCGCGGCGTTACAGCCGTGGTTCCAGCATCTCTCAGCGAAACAGATCTACGGCAGTCTCTTCTTTATGGCCGACGAGAACTGGGCGCTGACGATGCGCGATCTAACCGCCGGCAGCGGCCGGGGCGCGTTCTTACTCGGCAGCGGCATCGCGATTTGGCTCTTCTGGGTCGGCTCGACGATTCTCGGTGCTCTCGCCGGCGGGATCATCGACGATCCGGCCGAATTCGGGATCGACTTCATCCTCGCCGCCGTCTTCGTCGCGCTAGCGGTCGAACTCTGGGACGGCCGCTCGTCGATCGTCCCGTGGCTCGTCGCGCTGGCCGTCGCGATCGTTGCGGCCGAGATCGTCCCGGGTCAGTGGTACATCCTGCTCGGCGGGCTGGGCGCGGCCATCGTCGAGGTGATCCGATATGACGGGTGACGTGTTCGGACTCGACCCGCTCGTCGTCGGCGTGATCCTGGCGATGGCCGCGGTCACGATCCTGACGAAAGTCGGCGGAATCTGGCTCGTCCGTCACGTCGAGTTGAGCGACCGGCTCGATGCCGGCCTCTCGGTGTTGCCGGGTGCGATCGTGATCGCGATCCTCGGCCCCGAACTCGCGGCCGGCGGGCCGGCTGAGTGGGCCGCGGGCGGCGTCGTCCTCCTCGTGATGTGGCGAACCGAGAACATCCTGCTCGCGCTGGTCGCCGGCGTCCTCAGCGTGGTTCTCTTTCGCGCGCTCCTGTGAGCGCCTGTCGACTCCTCGCGTCGAACACCCTGCCGACTTTACTCGTTCGACGCCATACTCGACGTATGGCATCACGCACGCGAGTCGAGCGCTCGTTTCGCGGGATCTCCGAGCGACTTGCGATCCGGTACCTGACGAACCTCGGCGGCGAGCGCGTTGCCGAGGACGCCGTCGAGGGAGAGGACTGGTCGGCGACGATCTCCTCGTCGCAGGTCCATATCGGCCCGACGCTGTCGCTAACCGAGGTCACCGTCGTCTTCGACGGCTCCGAGGACACGCTCGACTCGCTCGTCGATTCGTTCGCGAAAAAGGCCATGCGGGCGGGTGGGTAGCGTGGACGCGGATCCGATCGAGGGGCAGGTCCTCGTTCTTACGGCCGCGAAGGCCAGCGTTCCGCCGGCTCGGCTGCCACAGCTCGTCGATCGTGGACAGGCGCATTTGCGGGAAGAACGCGAGCACTACCGGCACGAGTACGAGCGGATCCACGCGGACGAGCGCGTCGAGGCGTTTCTCGTTCCCGACGGACACTGGGACGGACTGGGCGCGAAACTGGAACTTCGCGACCGCGAGCTGTCGGCCCTCTGTCGTGCCCACAACGAACAGTTCCATCGGATCGGACGCCGCGTCGATCGCGAGCAGGAGTTCGAGACCGCACTCGAGATCCGGGATCCGGTGTTGATCGGCCGGGAATAAGACGGCAGCGCCGAATACGGCGACGGCCGACACCGCGCGATGGTAACTATAAAGATCGTGTTTCCCCTTTTCCAATCCACTCAGACGATGGCTATCAAACAGGAAGTCGAAATGGCCGACGCGGAGATCGACGAGTTTCTCGCTCGGCACGAGACGGGGGTGCTGGCGCTCGCGCGAGGGGACGAACCCTACTCGATTCCGATCTCGTACGGCTACGACGAGGACGATCGCGAACTCTATCTCCGACTGGTCTCGATGCCAGACAGCGAAAAGCGGGCCTTTCTCGATGCGGATCCAGACACGCGCCTCGTCGTCTACGACGAGCAGGAGTCGGTGTACCGGAGCGTGATCGCGACGGGAACGCTCGAAAACGTCCCGCCTGCCGAACTAACGTCCGAAGAGATCGCACAGTACGGCCGGGCAAAACAACCGCTGTTCGAAATCTGGGCGCAAGGAAAGCAGGAACTCGATATCGAACTGTACCGGCTCGTCCCGTCGTCGCTCGACGGCCGCCGGACCGTCGTCGATCGGACCGAAGAGTAGTTGCGTCGTACGCGACGCGACAGAAAGCCTCAGACGAATAGTGTGAACTCAACTCGTCGATTGTTCTGCGGCGAACGTCGCGGACGTCACCGCTGCCCCACAGACCGGGCAACCGTGTGACAGGATCGCCTCACGCATCGACTCGTTGACCTCGATTTCTTGCCCACATTCCGGGCACGTAAACTGGTATCTGCTCATGAGGTACTCGTTTCGTATCTCGGTTAGCTGGCTACGGTAATAGCTGTGCGTCCACTATATATAGGGTTGCGGTTCACTGCCGGAACCACGGAGGTCCCGAAGGGTTTTTTACCGTTCATTCGTCGACGACCGCGCCGAGGAGCTTCGATTGTGCGGCCGCGATATGCTCGGTGAAGGTCGTTCCCGTGATTCCGAGTTCGTCCGCGACCTCGCCGGCGTTCGCTCGTTTGGGATGTTCGAAGTACCCCATCCGGTGAGCCGTGCTGAGGACCTCCCGCTGGCGGTCGGTCAGCGTGCTCCGATCGACGAAGACGAGGCTCTGTTCGGCGTGATCTTGCTGTGACTGGAGGAGTCGCTTGACGTCGAGCGTCGGATACTGCTGTTGAAGTTCGCCGATGATCGACTGTAATTCCTCCATATCCGGCGTGTGAAAGGTCAGATACAGCGCGGATCCCTTCGTCCGAACGTCGACGACGGGACAGTCGAAGCTCTCGATCGTTTCACAGGGACAACCACGGCCAAGGTCGCGTTCGAACCGGTAAACCGAACTCGACCCGTACGTGAAGACCTCCGAAATATCCGCATCGACGTCGAACTCGTCGGGATAGGAGTCGGCTTCGAGCATGAACTCCTCGGTCACGCGCTCGTTCGCGGCCGGGTTGACGCTCTTCGAAATCGAGCGGACGCTCCCGTCCGCTTCCGCGGACGCCTGTGTCACGACGCAGTCGGGCGGATCGTCGATTTTCACCTCCGCACGTATCCCCGATGCCATTGTTAGGTGCTGGTGGCTCCGTTCAGGTAAACCCACCGCCCGACGTTATCGGATCGAATCTCGTACAAAGCCGCCACCACGGCAAAAGCGTGGTCCGACGAGCAACGGCGAAATCGTGCGTCGATCCTCGACCGCCGAGAACGGCCTGCCATTTCACCCCCGCATATAAAGCACCCTGTATTTATTGGGACTCATTTGGAGGGTGTCCGGTCGGTACCAGAAAGTGAACGATGTCCGCTCCGAACGCAGATACGACGCGAGGATGGTCGACCGACGAACCGGAAATTAACCCACAGACCGTGCTCTCCGCGCTCGACGACGATGCCTGCCAAGCGATTCTCGAGGCGACCAGCGACGAGTCCCTGACCGCGACTGAACTCTCCGAGCAGTGTGATATCCCGATGTCGACCGCCTACCGAAAGGTCGAAACGCTCGCCGAGGCCGACCTCGTCGAAGAGCAGGTCAGGATCAACACCTCCGGCAAACACGCCACCGAGTACCGCAAGTGTTTCGACGATGTCGTCGTCTCCGTCGCCGACGAGGGCCGAATCGAGATCGAGATGACGAAGCCAGCCGCGAGCACCGATTCGCACTCGGCGGTCGCCGGCGACTGATCGGGCCGTCCTCGCTCGTGTCACGCGGGCGTTCGTAGCGAGTGTTTTCCAATTCATACGCTCACTCGTGAGCTCGTTCTCTTCATCACCAACATGTCTTCGAACGGGGTAGAAACTCGCGATCAGGAAAGACGACTGACGAGCCGTTCGGTCCCGTCACCAACCAGTTTTCTGAACACCGTGTAGCCGATCGAGACGACGAGCATGGCGATCACGAGCGCTCGAATCGCGCCGTCGAAGACGAACAGGAGGGGGAGCGCGAGCAGTGCTGCAATCGCGAGGTCGCCGGGCGAACCGTCGTAGCCGATCCAGCGTTGCGGCGGGAGCCAGCGTCCGTGATAGTGGCTGTAGACCGCCCGTTTGGACTCGCCGTGCCAGGGTTTGACGGCGAGCCCGCCGCCGAACTGATCGGCGACCGAGTGCAACGCAGCCGCGATGACGAACACGGCGAAGCCGGCGGTCGTCGCAGATGGGGCGATCACCGCAAGAAGCGTCGCCGGGACGGCAAGCATCGTGTAGTAGACAGGGTAGTGCAGCGTCTTCCGGTGTGAGGCGACGACGTCGAGGTCCGGAAAGAGGCCACCTACGATTGCGGCAGTCGCAACAACGGGTGCGAACTCTGGGGCCAGCAGCGCAATCGGCACGGCGACCCCGAGTCCAGCGAAGACGTGGGTCGTAGCCATCATGCGCCGACGTTCGGTCGGCGCTCGCATAGCTCCGTCGGAGGCGGATCGAGACGAGAGATGACGGAGCCGACTACGCGACGTTAGTCGTCGCCCGCGGCTGCCGCACCACCGTCGCTGCTGACACCCGTTCCGGGGCCGATTTCGATCCCGAGTTCGTCGAGTTTCTCCTCGGGGACGACGCCGTCGACCCAGCCGCGGTGGTCGTAGTACTCGGCTTTCATCTCCTCGAGTTCGCAGTATTCGCCCTCGCTCGCGCCCTGGCCGGGGATTCCGTCTTCGAGGAACCGGTCGGGCAGCGAGTCGTCCTCGCCGTCGAAGCCGGCGAGGTTGTTGTAGTACCGTTCCAGGTTGTAGATTCGCTCGCCGGCCTCCAGCAAGTCGTCTTCGGTGACGTCTAAGCCGGTCATGCCGTTGTACTGGAGGACGTACTCCTCGATCCCTTCGGCGAAGGCGTTGAACTTGCAGATGTCGAAACTATCGCTGATGGCGTGTAGATCCTGGAAGGCGGCAGTAAGCTCGCCTTTCCCCTCCCATTCGTACGGATCGACTTTTTCGGGGATGCCGAGGATTTCGGCCGCCGGCGTGTACCCGCGCAGGTGACAGGCACCGCGGTTCGATGTCGCGTAACCGATGCCCATTCCCTTCATACAGCGCGGATCGTAGGCGGGGATGGTCTGGCCCTTGACGGCCAGCGAGTTGTCTCGTGCGTCCTGCAGATCGGCGACGCGGCGTGCGCCCTCGGCGAGCAGGTCGGCGAGGTCGTCCTCGCGGCGGGCGATCCGCTCGATCATGTCGACCATCGTCTCGGAGTCGCCCCAATCGAGCGAGCCAACATCGTCGAGTTTGCCCTCCTCGGTCATCTCCATCGCCATCGCCATCATGTTGCCGACCTCGATGGTGTCGACGCCCATGTCGTTACAGCGGTCGATCATCAGCGCGATATCGTCGCGCTCGGTGTGGCCGGAGTTCGGCCCGAGGGCGAACGCGGACTCGTACTCGTAGGACTCCATCCGGACGTTCATCTCCTCGCCCTTGTGCATCGCCTGTACCTCGACTTCCTTCTTGCAGGCGACCGGACAGGAGTGACAGGTCGGCTCGTCGACCAGAATGTTCTCCCGGACGTTCTCGCCGGAGACGCGTTCGGAGTCGAGGTCGGCGTCCTCGTCCTCGCGCATGCTCCGCGTCGAGGTGTACTTCGCGTTGCGCGTCGGTAACCCGTCCATCTCCTCGGTGATGTTCATCAGGACGTTCGTCCCGAACTGGGAGAGTCCGCCCTCGTTCGGCGCGGTGACGTCCGACTCTTGAATGGCCTGCATCGCCTGCTGGTGACCCTCGCGGAACGTCTCCTGATCGGCGGGCTGGGGCATCTGCGTGTTGGACTTGATGACGATGGCTTTGAGGTTCTTCGAGCCCATCACGCCGCCCGTGCCGCCGCGGCCGGAGGCCCGGTCGTCCTCGTTGATGATACAGCCGTAGCGGACCTCGTTCTCGCCGCCGGGGCCGATCGCCATCAGCGAGAGGTTCTTGCCATAGGAGCCATCGACCTCGCCTTCGATGTGGTCGCGAGTCTCGTGGACCCCTGACCCCCAGAGGTGCGAGGCGTCCCGGAGTTCGACCTCGCCGTCCTCGACGTAGGCGTAGACCGGTTCGTCGGCCTGGCCCTCGAACAGCAGTCCGTCGAAGCCGGCCCACTTCAGGCGTGCGCCGGACCAGCCGCCGTGGTGGCTGTCGGTGACGGTTCCGGTCAGCGGTGACTTGGTACAGACGGCGATTCGGCCGCTCATCGTCACCTGCGTCCCCGACAGTGGCCCGTTCATAAAGGCGAGCAGGTTGTCCGGACCGAGCGGATCGACGTCTGCACCCTGTTCGAAGACGTACTTTACCCCGAGGCCGCGCGCACCGATGTACTTCTCCGCGTCCTCGTCGTCGATCGACTCGTAGTCGACTGAGTCCGCCGAGAGGTCGATGCGGGCGACCCTGTCTTGAAATCCGCCAAGTGATGTCATGGTAACCGCTCACTCTTTACTTAGTCACCCAGCGTGTTAGAGGTTCTCAACAGTGTGTAATTATTATTGGTTACGTCACGAGCGACAGCGACAGCGAGACAGCATCCGATCCGTGACGGATTCGATGCCTGTCTGTGAGGCGACTAGTCGGGTTCGAAATCGAATCGAGGAAAGATGGGGTCGATCAGCGAGCTATAACAACAACGCCACGACCGCGAGGACGATGAAGATCAACACGAAGATTCGTGCAATTTCCATCGAGATTCCTGCGACACCGCGAGCACCGACGGCGGCGGCGATGATCGCGAGGACGAAGAATACGATCGCCCAGTACAGGAAGCCGCCGTCACCGATCTGAAGCGGAGTTGCAAACTCGAGCATGCTGAGGACGCTACAACTACGTGGTACATAAACGTCGGCGACGCTCAATCAGGGTTCATCGTGCTAAGTTCAGGCTACACGATGAGTACGAGACCGATCGCAACTCGTTTTCCGTCCGTATTCGCCAGCGGAAGCGACGAATTCGATCACTACTCGGAGAGACGTGCTGTTTGCTCGGGTTGCACCCGCTAATTCTCACCTCGAGAGATCCCACATCGAGTGACTGTCACTCGGGGCGTGAACAACCATGGCAGTTATTAGCCGCCGTGGTATATTATGACACATGCCATCGCATCGATCACCGTTCGAGCGACTCCAGCGGAAGTTCGACGAGTCCGAACTGACCTGTCGCCACTGCGGCTATCGCGAGACCGACGGCGGCTGGCGCGTCACGACGACGGGTGATCGGGTGCAGTACCAGTTCGTCTGTTCGACCTGCGATGCGATCGAGACTCGAGAGATGCGGCTCTAGAGCGGCGACTATCGTCGCATCCGTGAGTAGCGAGGCGCTCGAGATCCGCGAGCCAGTTTTTCGTCACCGACGCGAGCCAACGCGAAGGCGCTTTAGGCGCTCGCACGCTTGGCTTGCATAATGAGTAAACCCACGCCCGAGGTCTACGAGCAGGGCAAGGGCATGGATGCCCACAATCAGGCCATGCGCGAGATCCGCTCGCGCAAGGAGGCCAGTTACGACCCCCACGAGCCGACTCGCGTCTGGCTCGACGAGGACAACACGCCCGATGGAGTCAAACAGAGCCTGACGATCATCTTAAACACCGGCGGCTGTCGCTGGGCTCGCGCCGGCGGCTGTACGATGTGCGGCTACGTCGCAGAAAGCGTCGACGGCGGCAGCGTCAGCCACGAGGCGCTGATGGACCAGATCGACGTCTGCCTCGAACACGAGGCCGACAATGCGGACGAATCCGCCGACCTCATCAAGATCTACACCTCCGGCTCCTTCCTCGACGAGCGCGAGGTCGGCGCGGAGAGTCGGCGCGCCATCGCCGACACCTTCGCCGATCGCGAGCGCATGGTCGTCGAGTCCCTACCGGATTTCGTCGACCGCGAGAAGATCGGCGACTTCACCCAGTACGGCGTCGATACGGACGTCGCGATCGGGCTCGAAACCGCGACCGACCGCGTGCGCCACGACTGCGTGAACAAGTACTTCGACTTCGCGGACTTCGAGGACGCCTGCACGGAGGCTGCGTCCGCAGACGCCGAAGCGGGTGACGCCGCCGACGCCGGGATCAAGGCCTACCTGCTGATGAAACCGCCCTTCCTCACGGAGTCCGAAGCCGTCGAGGATATGATCTCCTCGGTCGAGCGCTGTGCCGACGTGGCGGGCTGTCACACCGTCTCGATGAACCCCTGTAACGTCCAGCGGTATACGATGGTCGACGAACTCTACTTTTCGGACGGCTACCGGCCGCCGTGGCTCTGGTCGGTCGCACACGTCCTGGAGGAAACGGCCGACGTCGACGCCATCGTCGTCTCGGACCCGGTCGGCCACGGCTCCGACCGCGGACCGCACAACTGCACGGAGTGTGACGACCTCGTCCAGAAGGCGATCAAGGACTTCGACCTGCGTCAGGACCCCTCGGTTTTCGAGCAGGTCTCCTGTGAGTGTGAACTGACCTGGGAGACCGTCATCGAGCGCGAACGGAGTTTCAACCAGCCGCTGACCCGGTAATATCGCGCCGGCAGGCGAACACGTTCCGTTCGCTGGTCCGCTCGTCTCGCTGGGTCCGGTTCGTCGCTGCCGCCGTTCTCGTTGTGTTCTTTCGCAAGTTCGTCCCAGTTATCGACCGGTCAATTTATTGGGTATTCGTTCCGATGTCAGTGTAACGAGATATGAACGAGAAACGTGGGGCAGTGACCCTCTTCGGCGTCTCCGTCGCCGTCGCTACTGCATACGTCGCCTATCGGTTCATCGCAGCGCTTACCGTCGCCGTCTTTCTGTATTACTCGACACGTCGGTTCTACAAGGGGTTGCGTCGGCTCCATCTGCCCGATAAAATCCGCGCCGCTCTCGTAATCTCGTTTCTCGCCGTGCCGCTTCTGGCCCTCATCAGCTACACCGTCGTCCTGCTCGTCGTCGAGCTACGGAACTTCATCGCGACGTATCCCGTCGTCGAGATGCTTCCCGAGGACATCGCCTGGGTCGACGGACTCGAGGACCCGCCCGAACTCACATTTCAAGGTTTGGCCGACGCCTACCAGGCCGGCACTTTCGATCCGTTCATCGATTTCACCGTCGACCACGCCCCGCTGCTTGCGGATATGGCCACGAGCTTTCTGTTGAACCTGCTGATCGTCGTCGTCGTCACCTACTACCTCCTGATCGACGGCTCGAACTGTCACGAGTGGCTGCTCAAATTCGACGACGACGCCATCGTCCGCGAGTACCTCGAAGCCGTCGACGAGGAACTCGAGGCGGTTCTCTTTGGCAACCTGTTGAACGTGATCCTCATCTCGCTCATCGCCATCGTGACCTTCATGGGGTACAACCTGCTCGTGCCGTCGGCCGTCGAAATCCCATATCCAGCACTGGCCGGCGCACTCACCGGAATCGCGAGCCTGATTCCAGTCGTCGGCATGAAGATCGTCTACCTCCCGGTCGCGGCCGCGGCGGCGGTTCCGCTCGTCCTCGACGGCGACCCCGCACAACTCGTTTACATCGCCGGCTTCCTCGCGCTCGCGATCGTCGTCGTCGACACCATTCCCGATCTCGTCTTGCGTCCGTACCTGAGCGGCGACCGCACCCACGTCGGCCTGCTCATGCTCGCGTACATCTTCGGCCCGATCGTCTTCGGGTTCTACGGGCTCTTTCTCGCACCCATCATCCTCGTCCTCGGGTTGACCTTCGCCGACACGGCGCTTCCACGGCTCCTCGGTGCGGACGCGAACCGAACGGCTCGACCGGATCAGCCCGACCAACCCGAACAGGCCGACCGACCCGATCAGGTCTCATTAGAGCACTGACGCCAGTGGGTCACTGGCGTCGCGGCGGCCGATTTCGGTCTCCGACCGGCGGGTGAACGGCCAACGATTATGCACCGTGCGCCCGGGATGTTACTCGTGAACTCCGAGACGAACGAGACGTTCGACATCGGCGAGACGACCGTCAACCGATTGGGGTTCGGTGCGATGCGCCTCTGTGGCGAGGAGATCATCGGCCCTCCGGACGACGAAGAAACTGCCCGTGACGTCGTCCGGCGAGCCGTCGAGTCGGGCGTCGACCTCATCGACACCGCAGACTCGTACGGCCCCGGCGTGAGCGAACGGCTCATCGGCGAGGCGATCGGCGACCCCGACGACGTGCTGATCGCGACGAAAGCGGGCCTCCTGCGCAATCGGGACGGCGACTGGATCGCCCACGGCGACCCCGATTACATACGGAACCAGGTCCTCGCCTCACGTGATCGATTGCGAACGGACACCATCGACCTCTACCAATTTCATCGACCGGACCCTGACACACCGTTCGAGGACTCCGTCCAGGCGTTCGCCAACCTCCAAGACGAGGGGCTCGTCCGGAACGTCGGACTCAGTAACGTCTCCGTCGAGCAGCTCGAGACGGCCCGCGAGTACGTCGACGTCGCGACCGTCCAGAACCGGTACAACGTGGCCGATCGCTCGTCGGCCGACGTCCTCGAGTTCTGTGCCGACCACGACATCGGGTTCATCCCGTGGGCACCCATCGACGGCGACGACCTCGAGGAACACGGTGACGTCATCGACGAGCTCGCCGACGAGCACGACGCCACTCGACGACAGGTCTCGCTGGCCTGGCTCCTCGAACGGTCCCCAGTCATGCTCCCGATTCCGGGAACGTCCGACCCGGATCACCTCGAATCGAACCTCGCGGCGGCTGAGCTTTCGCTCTCCGACGAGGACGTACAGCGGCTGACCGACCTTGAATCCTGATTCCGTCTGGATAGTCGGTCGTATGAATTCGAACTCTCCGGACACGTTCCGGACTGAGCGAGTCGCGACACTGATCTCACATAACCGCACCGAGAACGGGCGTGTTCCCTCGGTTCTTCGGCCGTAAAAACAGCAACGCAGCGAACCGGCTCGGCAACAGCAGGCGGCGAGCTAACAGCTGTCGTCCGGATCGCTTTCGGCGGCACCGATGACTTCGCCCTCGTAGAACAGCGAGACCGACGCCTCGCCGTCGGGGGCGGCGACCCAGAACGTCTCGGCGCTGGCGGAGGAATCTTCCACGGTGATCCGACCGGTAGCGCCGGTCTCGTCGACGTAGTAGACGAACGTCAGGTCGCGGTCGGTCCCGTTGTGGACGTAGAACTTCGCCGCCTCCGCTGTCTGATCGACACACTCCGCGTTGAACGCGATCTGTCCGCGAGGGAGACACTGCGTGGACGTCGCACTCTCTCGCGTCTCGAGGGCCGTTCCGTCGTAGTATATCGAAACGGTGGCTTCGCCGTCGGGTGCGCCGACCTCGAAGTACGTCGCGCTGTTCGGTTCGATCCAGATGCTGCCGCTCTCGTCAGTCTCGTCGACGTTGTAGGCGACGTTCACCGTCTCCGCGTTCGGGTTTCGGACCCAGTAACGGGCGATGCCGCGTACGTCGTCGACACAGACGGGCAAGAGCTCGAGCGCACTCGGATCGATCTTCCCGTCCGTCTCGGGGACGGACTGGTACTTCTTGGCACAATCGTGGGGGTTCTGGAGCGTCGTTCCGTCGATCGTCACCGCGAGGATTTTATCCCCAGCACCGACCGGCCTATCGAAGAACTGGTAGACGTTGAACGTGTAGGCGAAGACGTTGCCCGTATCTTCTGCCCCGTGAAGCGTCGTTGGCCGCAGATCGTTCACCGTAATTGTGCGCTCGTAGTTTTCGATCCGATCCGTCTGCGCGTTGTACATTCGGATTCGAGCCGTCTTCAGGTAGCCGCCGCGCTCTCGAACGATCGGGGCAGTAACCGTGTAGCCGTCCATCTCACCGCCGACGATCGAGAATTCGGTGTAGCCGTTGGACAGTGGAATCGTCGTCGATTTCTCCCGTTGACTCGTGACCGGGAACTCGAGATACCCACCGCCCTGGACCGGAATCTTGTAGTAGCCGTCGCCTTTCCCGCCGAGCGGGACGACGATGGCATCCTCTTTCGTCTTCTTGATCGAGACTCGGACGTAGTCGGTGGTGTCGACGTGCTCCGAGCCGTTTTCGGCTTCGATCTCGACGTATCCATCGGTCAGGTTGAGGTTCCCGATCGGGACGGCAACGGCGGTGTCCGTCCCGTCAGTCGTCGGGATCGTCATGACGTCGTTCGTCGAACTGATCGGAATCTTCAGCGACGTCTCGTCGATCGGCGTGACACCGACAGTGACGTGGCCGTCGTCGGCCGGTGAGACGTACGCCTCCTCGAACGCGATCGCCATCGAGTCACACCTGTAGAAGTCGACTCCCACGAGGCCGCCGATTTCCTTTCCGTCGTCTTTCTTCTCGTCGTCTTTTTTCCCATCCCGTTTTTTCTTCTTTCCGTCTTTTTTCTTCTTTTCGCCGGCACTGACCGTATTGATGCCGAGTCCGGCACCGCCGATGAGCGCGCCGGTCGTTGCAATACCTCTGAGACTCGATCGCCTGGAGATGCGGTTGTCGTCTGACATGGTGTCGAATCGTCCGCCACTGACGGCGACGCCGCCAGACAAGCGGTTACCGGACGTCCACCGAATCGATATTTTGTAATCTGGGAACTACTTGTCCGAACGACATTTCTACCGTGAAGAGCATTTGCCGAAACCGACAGTCACGGCCGCTAACCGGATGATGACGGATTAGAACACCATTTCTCGGGAAACCATCGTCTAAACCCATTGGCACGAATGTTTTGATGACCAATACAGGAGAAGTGTAATCATACAGCAGAGTTTCGATACCGAACGGTCACCCTGCAACGGGCACGACGTCAGCCGATCAGCCGCGATTCCAGCGCAGTGTTCGTGAGGACGACCCTACTATATCGGAACGGGAAGAATACAGGTGGGACCTCATGGTTACGCACAGTCTGGTCACTCTGAGACTCAAGGATAATTGGCTCGAACAATTATTTCTCGGTCACCAACTGTACAAACTAATGCCGTTGTCCTCTGTCAACAGCCGTCGCTCGCTGATTTGCTAAGCACAGGAGTTATGGGTTTTCTCCCGGCTGCAACCTACGAGGACGCGTGGTCGGCCGTCGAACAGTATCGTCGGACCTGTTGGGATATGCACCGCGTTCGATCTGTTCTGTGGCCAACTCTCGACCTGCTACTGACCACTATCGCGGAGAACCACGACTCAGGACGGAACGATGACTGGAAACTTCATCTCGAAGCGGCCTTGCTCTCGGGAATCCCGATCGGCGTTGGTCAAGTGGGTCACTGCGATGTGTGCGGGGTCTATCTCTGACCGAACCACACGGTCGAGGTCCTCGTGATTATTGACGGTGCGGAGATCGACATCGCTACGACCCGCTGTGCTCGTGGCGAGATTCACCCAGAAACTGAGCGGTTCAGCTGGCTCGCTCGTGGACAGCTTGCCGCGTCGGTTACTGCTTACGCCCGGTCGCAGTTGACCCTTTCTACACCAATGGCCGTCGAGAAGTCCGATTTGGATCAGAATAGCACCCCGTAAATAAATCCTCTAACTGCGGCTGAGTTTCGCTTCGGTTTGCGACCATTTATCCCTGATTATCTTCTGCAATAACATGTGGTCGTTGACCACTCACGCACGGCTGAATTGCGTGGCTAAATAAGAAAGTCAGCGGGAGGTGATTACTCTGCCTCCAGAACTACGAGCGGCCCTCGCGACGGGTGGTGTGACCCTGCTGTCACAGGGAAACGCACTTGGCCTGGTGCTTGTCACCGTCGCGATCGCCGCAACGTCGGATGAATCGGCGCCTGAATAACGCTGCCGTCGATTCGGTAGCGTTCTGCCTTTTCTTTTAGCGGTGTAGGCAGTCGACACTACGATGGCCTACACTAGTTAACAGTGTGTGAAAGAGCAAAAGTATTGCTATACTTTCGGCCTAGATATACACTAGGAAAGTGACCGAAACCCGTTTCCCGATTCGCAGTGTAACCACTATCGAACCCCGATCCATGCCACGGACCTCGGGGCGGCTTACTCGCGGTTTTTTCATGACGGTGTACTCGTCGGCCTCGTCGAGTTCAATCTGTGTCCAAATCGCGTGCTTGATCGCATCCTGATTATCGTCTGCGACCGGACTGTTCTGGACTAAGCGGTCGAGCGTTTCTTCGGGAAGCGTCAGACTGAGCCGCGTCGTTGCCGACGCCTTCATGCCGTATTGCAGAATCCAGAAAACCCAGAACGGGATTGAAATAACTTCACATTCGTTCCAGAATAGTCTGAGTGCGAGAATCGAACCGTAGCCAGACGGTCGGCCTCACTTCGTTCGGCCGCTGCGACTGGCAGGGTTCGATCTCTCCCGAGACTATTCGCTCCTCACGTCAGTTCGTCGCAGAATAGTCCGGGTGCGAGAATCGAACCCGCGTCTCAGCCTCCACAAGGCTTCAGCCAGTAGAGGCCTTCTAACCCCTGTTTTCTCTCCGAGGTCCGGTTTTGGCCGGCTCTTACCCCAGACTAAGAGGGCTCTGTGGTATAAAACACCCGGCTGTCAGACCTGATAGTCTATGCCGGTTCAGAGGGTTTCAACGGAGGTTCACTCCATTTCAGCTCCCGTTCGGAAGCTGGTGAGCTCGTCGATACGGCCCTCCAAGTCCTCGATCTCCTGGCGTAGCTCTTCGGCCTCCTCGCCCTCAGTAGCCGCCAGTTGCTCCTTGAGGCCCTGGAGGCGCGTCTCTTTGACCTCCTCGTCGACCTCAGCCTTGCGGACGTACTCGCTCTCCTCGATGTCGTACACGTCCGTCTCGGACAAGTCTGTGACCTCTAACGCGTCGTCGACCTTGCTTCGGGAGATGCCCGTCACGCGCTCGCGATCGATACCCGCCTCTTCCAGCTTCGCCAGTACCTCGTCCTCATCTTTCAACGACCGATTCCGACGAGTCGTCCGCTGGACCGAACCAAAGGGGCCGCTCACGGGGCGATCGTGGTGAAGTCGGTTCAGCAGTACGCCAGCCACGTCCTGACGGAGATCGTTGGCGTTGCGCTGGACATCCGACAGCAGCGTGTAGAGGTTCACGAGGGCGTCCGTCTCCATCTCCGACAACGTGGTCACGTCGTGACGCTCAAGGCCGTCAACGAGCAAGAGAGCGTCCGCATAGACCTCCAAATCCGGCTCCGACCGTTCTCCAGACTCCGTGGCGGTATCGAGAAGTTGCGTCGACGTCGGGCCGTCCGTCTCGGAGATCACGCCCGCATCTTCGTCGATCTCGAACTGGGGATGGAGGCTCAACACCGCCGGGTATGGGTCCGCGTCAGCTGGGAGCCGGTCAAGTTCGAAGCCGCCCGGGTCGTCAGTGATGCGTCGGTACAACGTCTCGAACTGGTCACGCTGGAGTGGCCGCTTCTCGTCTGTGTCCTCGAAGGTGATGATGACGCGTTGCTCCTGTACGTCGTCGATCCGAAACCGCTTGTGCGACAGGGGCGTGATTAGCGTCGCTCCCTCGGGGAGATCATCGAGTTCGTCGAGGAGCGTATGCCAGCTCACGCTGAAAGGCATATCTACGGAAAGGTGGGCTGGGGCTAAAACCGTGAGGGACGCCTCTCGGGCCATTCGGAGCCGATGCCGCCGCTGGTGTTGGCATGGTCTCCGCGATGCCGGAAACGACTCTCGTACTTGTTTCGGCGCAGACCAATATCTTTGTGATATGATTTAGAATACACAGTCTATGCCGATCTTTGAGAAACCCGTTGACGAGATCTCACGTAGTGATGTTGAACAGCTGGTATCTGAAGGGATTCAGGAAGGTAAGCAAATCGAGTACAAAGCGTATCTCAACCTCGGTGACGACTCAGCAGACCACAAAGCCACACTGCTGGCGGAGGCAACATCTTTCGCAAACAGTAATGGTGGCCATCTAATCGTTGGTGTCCCCGACGACGAAGGCCGCCCTAAACATGCAGCGGGCTTTCCAGTCGATGACGTTGATCAAACTATCGAACAATGGGCCAATGTGCTCCGACGGAGTACTGATCCCCCTCTTCCGACCAGCAGCTTTGACATCAGTGCGATCCCGACTGAAGACGATCGATATCTGGTAGTCGTCGGTGTCGACCGAAGTTGGCGATCACCCCATCGAGTCACGACAAATGACCGTTTCTATGCCCGGAGTCCGAGTGGCCGATTTCCGTTAGATGTTGGTGAGATCCGCCGACGGATTCTTCAGACCGAACAACAGGGAGAGAAGTTCAAGGAGTTCAGAAACGATCGAATCGCCACAATAGCGGGAGATGGGGAACGGCTCGACCTCACACCGTCTCCGAAGTTCGTGCTGCACGTACTTACAGCAGACTCGCTCATAGCAGGGAACCAAATCGATCTTAGTACGGCGGATCTTGACCACGAATCGAGACCACCATTTTTTGAGGATTCAACCAGCTATGGAGGTCTTAATGAAGTATACACCGTGGATAGTATCACCGTGATTCGAGGATCGACTGATGAGGAGGTACGTAAGTACGTTCGCACGTTTCGTGGAGGCGTGATTGAAGCCTTAACGAAATACGTATTCACATCAGATCCAAAACATGGTTCTCCGTATTTGTCCAGTGGGAACGTAAGAACTGCGTTAGAAAACACGCTACCAGATTACATCAACTACCTCCAAAGACAAGACTTGCGGCCACCTCTGTACGTTTTCGCGTCTATCGTCGGTGCTCCAGAGTTCCTTGTCAAGCGGGACTCAAAAGAAGACGAGTACGACCGAGTTCCGTTTGGCAATCAGGTTCTCACTCTACCGGAAGTCACCATTGAATCGTATTCTGCTGATCCTGATTCTGCTATTGATGAACTCATGGATCTGGTCTGGAACGCTGGCGGAAAATCGGGGGAACCCCGTTAGCTAACTTCCACCTACCTTTGACCAGAGGCTTCATTTCGTCCCCACGAGAGATCGCGCTATGGAAATCGGGCTCGTCAGCTGTACGAAGAGCAAACGCGAGCAAGCCGCAGAACCCGCTGACCTCTATATGCCATCGACGTTCTTCAGCAAGGCGCGTGAGTACGTCGAAGCCAACCACGACCGCTGGTACATCCTGTCCGCAAAACACCAGCTACTCGACCCGTCAGGCCCACCTATCGAACCCTACGACGACACCCTGTCCGGTGCGCCAGTTGCTCGGCAACGCGAGTGGGCGGAAGCCGTCTACGATCAGCTCGAAGCGGAGGGCTTACTCGACGACGGCAATCGACTCATATTCCACGCGGGACGCGACTACTACTCCGAACTCATCCCGCTAATGGAGGATACGCCAGTCAACGTCGAGACACCTACGGATGGTCTTCAGTTCGGCGAGACGCTCGCGTGGTACAACGATCATCTGTGAGATCCCCGAGCGATTTTGTGTCCCACCTCTGTACGGAGTGGTATGTCGCGTCATTCTGATCTCGATCGACTCTACGACCTCCTCGACCGGCTCGAATCCAACGTAGGTGGCAAACAACGACTCAAGGACTGCACGGGCTACATGGACTGGCCGGAACGTGGCGTGTATTTCTTCTTTGCAGAGGATGAGACACGCGACTCGACTGACCAGCTCCGGCTCACCCGAATCGGCACACACGCTGTGTCATCTGGTTCCGGCACGTCGTTGTGGAATCGACTCCGGACGCACCGCGGAGCGAACAGAGGGACCTACGAAGGCGGAGGAAACCACCGTGGATCTGTGTTTCGGAAGCGGGTCGGTGAGGCGCTGGTCGTACGAAACGAGCTTCACGACGAATACCCACACTGGGGTAACGGCTCCAGCGTGGGCCGAGATCGACGGCTTGCCGAGCTTGAACACGAACGACGCGTGAGCCAGTATATCCGCGATCTACCCCTCCTCTGGGTCGACGTCGATGACGAGCCCAGCCCGCAAAGCGATCGTGTCTACCTCGAACGAAACGCAATCGCGCTCGTCAGCAACTACCAGAAGGACCCACTCGACCCTCGTGACGACGATTGGCTGGGATGCGTCAGTCCCCGCCACGAGATTAGCGACTCGGGACTATGGAATATCAACCACGTCGGAGAGCAGTACGATAAAGCGTTTCTGGACCGATTGTCTGACGCTGTAGAGGAGACATCGGATCCCTGATCAACAGCGGTCTGACGGCTCTCTGGCCGTCGTAGCGTTCTCCCTGGAGGCTGTTGGCACGAGCCGCGTAGTATCGGAATCACCGGTCACGGTTTTTTCAGCCAGAGTGACACTCCAACCTACTCTCCAGACTCGTCCTGCTGGTCGACACACCACTCAAAGAGTTCCTGTTTCAGCTCGGGTGAAGTGGGACCGAACAGACGCCCGAGTCTATACCCCAGGTTATCCCACGTGAGGTTCGTAAGCTCGGGGTCATCGTTGTATCGGGACGACTCCTCTTCGCCTTTCACTGCGGCACCCCAGCCACGCTTGAACGCACCTTGTCGGTCAGAACCCGGATTCTCTTGTCGATTATCGTCTTCGTAGTCAACCAGATTTGACGGCATACGAAACTGTTCGATGGGCGAATCCCATAACTTTCCCGCCAGTCCACGTTTCTGAACAGCCCCTACGTCCCAAACGTCACCTGGCTCATCAGCTGGGGACGGTCGTCTTCTTCCTCGTCCTCTTCGGGCGCAACGACCATCCAGCAGATCAGCTTGACCTCGTCTTCCTGAATAGGCGGGAGCGGGTCAGGAGCCTCGAACGGCTGGAGGCCCAAGTCTTCTACCTTCTCGACGAGTTGCCGGGACTTCTCGACCGGGGCGAGCGATTCATCCTCGTATATCTCCCGCAGCTCGCGCTCGTACCGACGGCCCCACGGAGCCTCGACCGCCTCGACCGTCTCCTGAAGCTCGTCTTGAGTCATATCGTCCGGCCAGTTCTCCCGTAAGTGTTGGGCGACCTCGCGGAACAGCCGGCGGATGTCGGGCTGTACGTTCAACGGGTCAGTCTGCTCTTGCCACTGTGTGTAGATGTCCGAGCGAGCCGTCTCCCACGCATCATACACACGGTCGCGCATCGAGTCTGGGAGCGTTCGTTCCGTCTCCTCGGTACACTCGATTCGCTTGAGACAGGTGAGCGTGTCCTGAGCGATCTCGTCGTCTTCCTCGTTTGTCTCCTCCGGGAGGAACCGCATGAACACCTCCTCACCAATCCGAGCGCAGAAGAAGTATCCCGGCCTGTCGCCAATGAAGCCTGAGCCCGCAGCCCACGGAAGCGACGTGACCTGGTCTTCTCGTGTCTCCAGTCCTTTGCGGAGTTCCTGACGGTACTCCTCACCGGAGTAGGCGGCCGCAGTTCCTCCGCCTTCCTCGTAGAAGTCCCGGTCTTCCTCCTGAATAGATCCGATGTCCTCGACCCGCTCGGCGAAGTTCTGGTTCAACGTCTCCATATCGGGGATGACACCGCCGCTGACGCCGATCGATCGGGCGGCCTGCGTGAGCTTCTGGCGGACACGATGCTCCAGCTCAAGGAGATCATCGAGGCGATCCTCGGGGAAGAACGTGATCGGATAGATCTTCGAGTGCGGCGAGTTCACCCGGTCGATTCGCCCGTTCCGCTGGACGACACGCATCGGGTTCCACGGAAGGTCGTAGTTGATGACCGTCCGCGCCTCTTGGAGATTGACACCTTGGGCGAGCACGTCCGTCGAGATCAGGATGTCGAACTCGTCAGTCGCATCCGGCGGGGCATCACCGGAGTTCGGCGCGAAACCGTGAACAGCCTGCTCTCGCGTTACGCCGTACTTCGACCCGTCACCACTGACGGCCGCGATCCGACCCTCGTAATAGGATAGCTCTTCGTCATCCGTGACAGCCTCTTCCAGATACTCGTAGATCCAGTCGACGGTGTCCTCGTAGTACGAGAACAACAGCACCTTCCGGTTTCGACGGAAGGCTGACTCAATACCCTCGTCGGATACCTCCTCCGACTGGGCGTCCTCACGCGCCTCTGAGACGACATCCTGGAGAGCACCCCGTAGCGCATGGAGCTTCTCGTCGTCGTCGCGCTCGACTTCACGTGCGCCGTCGCGCCAGCGTTCGAGTATCTCGACGTCGTTCTCCAGGTCGGCGCGGAGTTGCCCCGGATCTGCGTTGACGGCACTAAGCGGGATGTGGCCGTCTGAAGCCTCACCGAGTGTTTCGTTGAACGCCTCGTCACTGTCCATCTCCACCCACTCGTCAATCGCATCCGGGTCGGGAAAGCGCCCTTCCTCCATAAGCCGAAGGGCGGCGCGATTTTGCGTCACCATTCGATCGAGCGTGTTGGCGAAGGCGTGACTCGACGACTCGAATCGCTTGAGCAGCCCTGTCCGAAGCAGGCCCACGAGAGAGAGCTCTGAGGCGTCCTCCTCACCTTCGAGGTAGTAGGAGGGTCGGTAGCGAGCCAGCGTTAGTTCGGACTCGTCGTGATCACCTGCGGCCAGACCACGGGCGACATCCTCGAAGTACGCGTCCCCGAAGGTGTCGGAGAACGTGTAGTCGACGCGCTTGGGGTTGGGATCAGGGAAGTTGATCCGCACCGAGCCGCCCTCGCCATCGGGCATCGTCGCGTTCTCGTAGTGATTTTTGATGAACCGTCGAGTCCGCCGGACGGTCGTCTCGTCGAGGACGTCGAACAGCATATCGGGGCTGAGATCCGATGGGTCCTCTGACTGAGCCGTCTTGAACCGCTCGCGAAGCGACCGGATTCCCTCATTGGCGAACGTCGCGTCGTTCTTGATGAAGTAGTTGAGCAGGTAGTACAAGTCCCACAGCGAGTTGTTCACGGGCGTTGCCGTGAGCATCACCACGTCCTTCGGCGGGTCGCCACGCAGGAGTGTACGAAGTGCGTGGGACTGCTGGGTTCCGGGATTGCGGAACGCGTGGGCCTCGTCGATGACGACCAGCTGGTACTCGTCGACATCAAGGTTCAAGACGTTGAGGTCGCCGCCGAGTTGCCGATCCCGGCGGAGCTGCGCGTACGATACCGTCTCGAACTGGACTCCCCATTCAGGGGCTTTCTGGGACCACATCCCGTCCCGAAGGTACGCAGGGGCGACAACGAGTGCGCGTTGTCGGTTCTGTTGGACGTACTGGCGGAGCAGTTCACCCGCGATGTAGGTCTTGCCGAGGCCGACCTCGTCAGCGATGATGACGCCACGGTGATCCTCAAGGAAGCGGCTTGCTCGCCTGACGGCATCCTGCTGGAAGTTCGTGAGATTGATGCCGCCGTCCTCGTCCTTCTCTTCCTCCAGCTCGTCGCCGTACCGCTCATACAGAACGCGCAGATAGATGAGGTACGGGTCGTAGGGTTCGAAGCGTTCCTCGTACAGGGCGGCGAGATCGAACTCCTCGCTTTCGGCCCAGAGGTCGTCGAACCACTCCTGCACCTGGCCCGTAACGTGGGGGTTGTACGCACCGATGTTCAGCTCCAGGTTCGAGTTCAGGCCCGCACCGGTGAAGTTCGACGACCCCGCGATGACGCCCTGGTTGTCCGAAAAGAGATACGCCTTCCCGTGGATGAACCGATCCTCGTGACGGCGGACTTCGACGCGGTCGCTGCGGAGGAACTCGACCAGTTCCCGGAGGTTCTCATCGACATTGCGAGAGAAGCCGAGCAAGTCCCGGTCACGCTTGAGGTTAAAATCGAGCGTCTGGAGGGATTCGTTGATCTGCTTCTGGTTGTAATCTTCGTCCCTTGGTTCGCCGGGCTGTCGCCAGCGTTCCGTGCCCTCGTTGCTCGGCTGTGCACCGACGAGCAGTCGAACCTGGTTGACGTGTTTGAGGCCGTCAGAGACTGAAAAGTACCCGCGTGGGTTGAAATAGCCGGTGACAACGTCGAGGTCGGGGTCGTTGGCGAGCGTGTCGTCGAGGTCCGCCAGGTAAGCGTTGATCGCCGTCGAGAGCGTGTTGCCGTCACGGTTGTCGACGAACTGTGGTTGCTCAGTCATCGTTTCGAGTGCCCGCCTTTTGTTCCTCTTCGCGGTTGGCGTGGTCGAGATCGAGTTTGTCGGCCCAGCTCGCGTAGTAGTCGAGAACACGGTCTAAGCGTTCCTCGTGGTCCCAGCCGTCATGGAACGTCTCAAAGAGAACGTCAACGTGTTCCTGTGAGAGTCCATAAAGGTGAGAAACAACTGCGTCAAGTTCGTAGATCTTGTCCTGCTTCTCATCTTCATTGAGTGGGCCGTAGTCGACGCCAACCTTAGCAGCCCAATCGGCGTAGCGTTCATCAACAGCAGCCAACCTCCCAGCCAGCTCTATGGCACGTTCTCTGAGTTTATTATCTACCCGGGGAACGGGGAAGGTTTTCATCAAGCTCTTCGTCACGTTTGCCTCAACGAACCTTCTGGCATACCAGTCGAAGGGGATCGAACTTAGAACACCTAACAAGTACGCTTCATCTCGTTGATTTCCTTCTGGCCAAATAAAGTACCACGAATGATGAGTAAGCGGAGTCTCTGGTGGGATGAGTGACGGTATTACGGTTCGAGTGTCCGTGCTTCTCCCTATCTGTCTGTAAGCTATCCGTGGATACAAGCAGGGGAGCGTTTTTTCATCGTCAACCCACTTTTCGGACATCTCCGTGAACGGTGAGCGCCAGTGTCCATATGAACTCTCTCGGTCTTCTTGTAGATATTCTTTAATAAGATCAGGCTCCGCCCAAGCGTATCTCACCCCCGTATCCGGCTCCCATAGATTGTATGATCCTCCTTTATATATTGGCCAGTAATCTTCTGGCGGATCATCAATAAAGTGCATCAGGGTGGTTCCGTCATCCTTTTTCTTGTCCTGCGTAGCATCCAGTTCTCGCACGAGCAGGGCACGCCAACCAAACTCGTCGTTTTTCTTGTCAAGAGGTGGAGAACGTGCCATTTTTTCAAGTGTCTTTACAGAATCCGGATTAGTGGGTAACATCGGGAACGCACTCTTTGCCCACCGTCTTACTACATCTAAGGGGAATGAGGCGGTGGTGCAGAACGGTTCTCATAGCATGATGTTGGGGCTAGCGACATCGTTTCCTCGATGGTGATTAGCGAGC
>JBKKHI010000004.1:0-237166 GCA_046614585.1 Natrialbaceae archaeon A-arb3/5
CTGGTAGGACGGCTTTGGTCGTGGACACATCAAATTCGTCCTACCGCTTTCCATGTGAAGACTTCTGCACCACCGCCCGACGGTAACGTAATCGAGGCTCATCACCCCGGCTGCACTGTCAGGGTCAAACGAGAGTAGGAAATTGATTTTCTCGCGGCGCTTGTTATCGAGCGTTGCGAGCAGCGCCTCACGCGTCTCCTCGTCAGTGTATCCGAGAACGTCCGTCACCTCGTCCGGATCGAGCCGATCGATAAACGTCTCTAGTTCCAACCGACTCATGTCCGCTATGAGGTGTTCTTGCACCTCTTCGGTGAGTCCGAAGAACACGTCTCGCCACTCGTGTAGTGGTAAATCGGTAAACGAATCCGACGGCTCCGGATTCATCGCGATTGCTTCCTGTATTTCTGTAGAATCCCGATTCATATGCGGACCATATAAGGCAAGCACTAAACCATAATTGGTAGCGCTACCGTGAAAAGACGCCATCAGCAGTCGCTGTTCTACGACACTGAACAGACAATTCGTAGGTGGGGAGGGTCCCGTACCTGGATGGTTCCTGTCGCACGTCTTCGAACTTTCTTGGTCGGCCACCCTGTCGAAGTATAGTAGCTACTGCAACTATTTACACACTGATCGCCGACCTGTCTGGCGATCAGGTGTGCAGTGACTTGCAGTAGCTACTATAGCAGCCGTCAAGGTACAGAATAACGAAATCGTAACACTATCCACTCGTCGGGTAATCGATTTGGTACCGAAAAACGCGTTTCGAAATTACAGGTAACCTTCGTCGGCCAATCGGTCGATCCCTTCTTCGAGTCGCTCCTCGCTCGCGGCGTAGGAGATCCGCGCGTAGCCGGGCGTGCCAAAGGCGCTGCCGGGGACGGTGGCGACGTGGGCGTCCTCGATTGCGCCTTCACACCAGGCCTGATCGTCGTCGTCGTCGACGGGGATCATCATGTAGAACGCGCCCTCGGGGACGGCGACGTCGACGTCGTGTTCGGCGAGCAGGTCGACGACGAGTTCGCGCCGCTGGGCGAAGGCCTCGGTCATCTCCTCGACGGCCTCGTCGGTGTTCTCGAGCGCTTCGATACCGGCGTGCTGGACGAAGTTCACGGCCGAGGAGACCGAATGGCTGTGAAGCTTGCCGGCCTGGTCGATCAGTTCCTCGGGACCGGCGAAGTAGCCGAGCCGCCACCCGGTCATCGAGTAGGCCTTCGAGAAGCCGTTGACGGTGACGGTGCGGTCTGCCATTCCGTCGAACGTTCCCAAACTAGTGGGCTCGACACCGTAGGTGATCTCCTTGTAAATCTCGTCGGAGATGACAGTGATGTCGTGCTCGACGGCGAGGTCGCGAACGCCTTCGAGGGCCTCGTCGGAGTACACTGCGCCGGTCGGGTTCGACGGCGAGTTGACGATCAGCAGTTCGGTCTCGTCGGAGACGGCCTCGGCGAGGTCGTCGAGGGCGGGTTCGAGCTGGAAGTCGTGTTCCGAGAGATCGACGCGCGACAGCGAGCCGCCGGCCATCTTGACCATCGCCTCGTAGGAAACCCACGCGGGATCGAGGAGGGCGACCTCGTCGCCATCCTGGATCAGCGCCTGAACGATCTCGTACAGCGCCTGCTTTGCACCTGGCGTGACGATGATCTCGTCCGTGCCGTGATCGAGGCCGTCGTCGTCGAGCTTCTCGGAGATGGCCTCGCGAAGCTCGAGGATACCGTCGGAGGTCGTGTAGCCGGTGTGGCCGGCGTCCATCGCGTCCTGTCCGGCCTCGACGATGTTCTCCGGTGTCGGGAAGTCGGGCTCGCCGACGGAGAGGTCGACAACGTCTGCGCCCTCCTGCTCGAGTTCGGTCGCGAGCGCGGAGATCGCAAGCGTTGCGGACGGTTCGACTCGGGTTAGGCGATCGGTGAATTCCATGGTCATTGGTATCACTCTGGGTTCGGTAACTCGGCGACGAGGTCGAGCGCGCTGTCGACGGCCGTTGCGGCGTTTTCGACGCGCTCGCGCGCTTCTGCGGCTGACATTCCGGGGCCCGTCACGCCGAGGGTAACGGGTGTATCACGCTCGAGACTGACGTCCGCGAGCCGCTGTGCGGCGGCGTCGGTGATCACCTGATCGTGATCGGTGTCGCCGGTGATGACGGTCCCGACGACGACGACGGCGTCGACGTCTTCGAGGCGGGCGAGGCGGTCGGCGGCCAGCGGCGCGTCGTACGCGCCCGGCACGTGGACCGTCTCGGACACCTCGGCTCCCGCGGCGCTCGCCGCGTCGAGCGCCTCCTGCTCCATCTGCTCGGTGATCGGACGGTTGAACTCCGCGACCACCAGTCCGAGCGTGGTCATACGCGAGCCGTGGGTTGGCCCAGTAAAAGAGCTACCGTTCTCGACCGAGAAAACCTCGCACGGTCGGCGAGCCCCTCTCGCTATCAGTATCCTTAAACGCGGGCGACGAGAACCGCCGCGCAATGACGACGTTACACTCGCCGGGACCGACGCTCGGCGTCGTGGGAGGGGGACAGCTCGGTCGGATGCTCGCCGAGGCGGCGGCACCGCTCGGGGTCGAGGTTATCGTCCTCGATCCGACGCCGGACTGTCCGGCGGCACCCGTTGCTCGCGACCAGATCGTCGCCGACTTCGACGACGAGGACGGCATCCGCGAACTCGCAGAACGAACCGACGTGCTCACGTTCGAAATTGAACTGGCGGACCAGGACGTTCTGAACCGTGTAAGCGAGGAGACCGGAACGGACGTGCACCCGAAACCGTCGACGCTCGAGACGATCCACGACAAGCTCGTCCAGAAGCGCGAGCTCGAGGACGCCGGGGTTCCGGTGCCGCCGTTTCGTGCTGTCGAAAGCCCCGAGGACATCCGCGAGGCGATCGACGACTACGGCGCGCCGGTGATGCTCAAGGCTCGCACGGGCGGCTACGACGGGCGCGGCAATGTCCCCGTCGAGTCGAAAGCCGACGCCGAGGACGCGCTCGACTCCGTCGCCGGTCCCGCGATGGTCGAGTCCTTCGTCGACTTCGAGCGCGAAATTTCCGTAATCGCGGTGAAAGGTGACGACGAAATCGCCGCGTTTCCGATCGGGGAGAACGTCCACGAGGACGAAATTCTCCGTCAGACCATCGTCCCCGCCGGCTCCGACGAGGCCGTCGAGGAGCGCGCTCGCGAGGTCGCGTCGGACGTACTCGACGTGATGGACGGACGCGGCGTGTACGGGATCGAGCTGTTCGAGACGACCGATGGCGAGATTCTGCTCAACGAGATCGCGCCGCGACCGCACAACTCCGGCCACTGGACTATCGAGGGCGCACAGAGCTCCCAGTTCGAACAGCACGCCCGCGCCGTCCTCGGCTGGCCGCTCGCTGCGACCGACCTTCGCTCGTCGACCGTCTCGTCGAACCTGCTCGGCGACGTCGACGAGTCCCAGGATGCCGCACTTTCCGGTCTTGATCGGATCCTCGAGACGCCCGCCGCGAATCTGCACTGGTATGGCAAACGCGAGGCCCGACCGCTACGGAAGATGGGCCACGTCACCGTCTGTGCGCGAGGAGACGAATCGACCGACGAATTGCTCGAGACGGCGCGTTCGCTCACCGACTCGGTGACGTTCCGTTCGGACTGAGACAATGACAGACAGCGTATCCGAACTCATCGACCGACTGCACGCGGAAGCACAGGACGACCGACCGACCGAGGAAACCCCCGACGTGGGGATCGTCATGGGCTCGGACAGCGACCTCGAGACCATGATGACCGGCGGGAAGCGTCGCGGCGCGTACGACGCGTTCGTCGACGAGTTGGGCTTCGCCGAGCAGACCGACTACGCGAGCCCGCCCGACGAGCGGTTCACGTTCGAGACGTACGTGACCTCCGCCCACCGAACGCCCGACCTGATGTCGGCCTACGCCGAGACGGCCGAGGAGCGCGGACTTGAGGTCATCATCGCCGGTGCGGGCGGCAAATCAGCCGACCTGCCGAACATGACTGCGTCGATCGCGTACCCGCTTCCCGTGATCGGCGTTCCCGTTCAGGAAAAGTCAGTCGACAGCGTCATCGGAATGCCGACCGGCGCGCCGCTGGTGGCCGTCGATGCCGGCAAGTCGTTCAACGCGGCGCTGTCGGCGGCCCAGATCCTCGCCCGACAGTCCGACGAGGTCAGAGACCGACTCGTCTCCTACCACGAGGGACTCCGCGGCGGCGTCGGCGACGTCTCGCGAAAACTCCACGACGAAGGGACGACGGCGTTCAGGGAGCGCGATCAGTAGCGACTCGTCGTCGCCGTTCCGGTGGCTGATTTCGACGCTCGGCAGTCAAATACCGAATTCTCACATATCTTCTCTGTTGGTTGTTCCTGAGAATAGCGTTCTCTGAAGCCACGGCTCGGCCCGTTTCGACCGGGAAAACGAACAATCAACCCTTATGTGGGTGCGGTTTGAACTTCCGGACGTTACGGAGATGAACGACTGGATAGCCATTGGGGCGCTGGCGCTCGTGGGGTTGTTGATACCGCTCGGTATGATGGCGGTATCGTACCTCATTCGCCCGAGCGTGCCCGAAACGAGTAAACGTGCCACCTACGAGAGTGGCGAGGTCCCGACCGGCGGGACGCGGGTCCGGTTCAACATCCAGTACTACATGGTTGCGCTTCTGTTTCTCGTCTTCGATATCGAGACCGTCCTCCTGTTTCCGTGGGCGGTCGTGTACCTGGATGCCGTCGAGTCGGACGCCATCTCGCTGTTCGAGATTCTCGGGCCGATGGTTGCGTTCGTTGCCATCCTGCTCGTTGGGCTCGCGTGGGCGTGGCGCAACGGTGCAGTACAGTGGGCGCAAACACCGAATCAGGTGGAGACCGAGAGTAACCGACCATGAGTAGTGACGAACCGCGGCAGACGATCCACGGGAGCACCGCACCGTCGACGGACACCCGCGACGCGCGTATCGGCGAGGGTGCCGACGACCGCTTCAACTCGAAGCTTCGGGAGGCCTTCGGCGCGTCGCCGTTCATCCTCACGAAGTTCGACGAGTTCATGAACTGGGTTCGCGGGAACTCGATGTTCATGCTACAGTTCGGGATCGCCTGCTGTAGCATCGAAATGATTCACACGTACGCGATCAAACACGACGTCGACCGATACGGGGCCGGCGTCCCCCGCGCCTCGCCGCGACAGGCCGACGTGATGATCGTTCCCGGAACGATCGTCTCGAAGTTCGGCCCGCGGATGAAGCGGGTCTACGATCAGATGCCCGAACCCAAGTTCGTCGTCGGCATGGGATCCTGTACGATCTCCGGAGGGCCCTTCCAGGAAGGATACAACGTCGTGAAGGGTGCCGAGGAGATCATCCCGGTCGACATCCACGTTCCGGGCTGTCCGCCTCGTCCCGAGGCGCTTATTTACGGTATTCTCAAACTGCAAGAGCGGATTCAAAACGGCGAGTCCTCGCCCGTCGTCGTCAAGCCGTACGAACTCGAGGAGTTCGGCGATCTGCCGGAGGACGAACTGGTGCAGAAACTCGCGAGCGAGATTGATGAGGACGATCTGGTCATGCGCTACAACTGGGCTGATTCGCCATGAGCACGGGACTCGAAATCCAGCCGGACGCCGAAACGACAGAGGATGAACTCGCCGCACTGATCGGAGACCGCGCGATCGCGCGAGACGATCACCTGAACGCGCCGGGATTCGTCGTCAACCCGGACGAGGTCCAGGACGTCCTGTTCGACCTGCGCGACGAGGCCGGCTACGACCACTGCTCGTGTGTCACCGCACAGCAGTACGAGGATCGGTTCGAGACGATCTACCACCTCAAGAAGTACGCCGACCCGACCGACGAGGTGAGCATCGTCGTTCCGACGCCGCTTTCGGACCCGGTCAGTCAGAGCGCAGAACCGGTGTATCGAACCGCCGACTGGCACGAACGGGAAGCCTACGACCTCGTCGGGATCGGCTACGAGGACCACCCCGATCTCCGCCGAATCTTGCTTCCGGAGACCTGGCAGGGCCATCCGCTGTCGAAGGATTACAACCAGGAGAAGCCACAGGTCGTCACGCTGACCGAGCACGCGAACCCGCTCGAACCCGACCACAAGGACCCCGAGTCGGACACCATGTTCCTGAACGTCGGACCACACCATCCGGCGACTCACGGCGTGCTCCACGTCAAGACGGTGTTAGACGGCGAGACGATCGCCGACCTCGAACCCGACATCGGCTACCTGCACCGCTGCGAGGAGCAGATGTGCCAGCAGGGAACCTACCGTCACCAGATCATGCCCTATCCGGACCGCTGGGACTACGTCTCTTCCGGACTGCTCAACGAGTGGGCCTACGCGCGGGCGATCGAGGATATGGCCGACATCGAGGTTCCGGAGTACGCCCAGATCATCCGAACGATGGGGTCGGAACTCTGCCGGATCGCCTCTCACATGCTCGCGCTCGGAACGTTCGCGCTCGACGTTTACGGCGAGTTCACCGCGACGTTCATGTACACGTTCCGCGACCGCGAGATCATCCAGGATATTCTGGAGGATCTGACCGGCCAGCGGATGATGTTCAACTACTTCCGCGTCGGCGGGGTCGCCTGGGACCTGCCCGAACCCCGCGAGGAGTTTTTCGAACAGGCGCGGGATTTCCTCGAGGAACTCCCCGCGAAGGTCGCCGAGTACGACGACCTGATCACGACCAACGAGATCTTCCAGACGCGGTGTGTCAACACCGGTATTCTGGAACCCGACGTCGCCAAGGATTACGGCTGTACGGGACCGGTCGCTCGCGGCTCGGGCGTCGATTACGACCTCCGGCGCGACGATCCCTACGGCTACTACGAACACTTAGACTGGGACGTCATCACGCGCGACGGCTGCGACAACTACGCGCGCGTCCTCTGTCGGATGGAGGAAGTCGAGGAGTCCGCGAAGATCGTCCAGCAGTGTCTCGACCTGCTCGAGGACTGGCCCGAAGACGACCGCGAGATTCAGGCGAACGTCCCGCGAACACTGAAGCCGGACGCAGACGCCGAGATCTACCGCGCCGTCGAGGCCGCAAAGGGCGAACTTGGCATCTACATGCGCTCGGACGGGACCGACAAACCCGGCCGATTCAAGATCCGCAGCCCGTGTTTCTCGAACCTCTCGGCGCTCGCAGAGATGTCCGAAGGCGAGTACATTCCCGACCTGATCGCCTCGCTCGGCAGCCTCGATATCGTCCTCGGTGAGGTGGATCGATGAGCGGGGCGACGGGCTATCCGCTGCAGGGCAGCGATACGGTGTTGTTGCCCGAGCGGATCAGCGACCTGACCGGACTCGGCGAGTTCGGCCTCGCCGGCGAGTTGCTCGCGGCCTTTCTCGCCGCGTTCATCGTCGGCAACATCATGCTCGCGATGACCGGCGTCGCCGGCCCGTGGGCGAAACGAAAGATCACCGCCGCCTTCACGGACCGGATCGCGGTCAACCACCTCGGTCCCGGCGGCATTTTGATCATCGTCGCCGACGCGGTTCGACTGCTCTCGAAGGAGAACATTATTCCGGAGAACGCCGATCGGCCGGCCTACGATCTCGCGCCGATCGTCATCGCGGGCTCTGCGCTGCTCGGCTTCGCCGTCATCCCGATGGGAAGCGGCATCCACCTCGCCGATCCCGAGGTCGGGCTGGCGTACGTCTTCGCGATCGCCGGCATCGCCTCGATCGGCCTGGTGATGGCCGGCTACGCGTCCGGAAACAAGTACTCGATGCTCGGCGGCCTGCGCGCGGTCGCACAGAACATCGCCTACGAGATCCCGCTCGTCGTGACCGGGATGTCGGTCGTCCTCTTTGCGGGTTCGTTGCAGATGAGTACGATCGTCGCCGCACAGGGCGAGGCGCTGTTTACGATCGCCGGCGTGACGATCCCCGCGTGGTACGCGATCGTCAACCCGTTTGCGTTCGTTCTCTTCTTGATCGCGAACTTCGCCGAGGTCGGACGGAACCCCTTCGACATGCCCGAAGCGCCGGCAGAGCTGATCGCTGGCTACCAGACCGAGTACTCCTCGGTCTACTTCGTGCTCGTCTACCTCGGGGAGTTCCTCCACATCTTCCTCGGGGGGGCGATCATCGCGACGATCTTCCTCGGCGGGCCGGCCGGCCCCGGTCCCGCGGAACTGGGAATCGTCTGGTTCCTGCTGAAGATCTGGGCGGTGTTCCTGCTCACGCAGTGGCTCCGCTCGGCGATCCCGCGCGTGCGGATCGACCAACTGATCGAGATCGGCTGGAAGGGACTGCTTGTCCTTTCCTTTGCTAATCTCGGGCTGACTGCGGTAATCGTTGGGGTGATTGCATGATCGGACTACTCAAATCGATGGCGACGACGATGAAACACGCACTGGACGGCTCCACCTTCACGGTGGAGTACCCGAAGACCGCACCCGACGTCTCGCCACGATTCAGAGGCGTCCACAAGTTCAGCCAGGAGCGCTGTATCTGGTGTCGCCAGTGTGAGAACGTCTGTCCGAACGATACGATTCAGATCGTGATGGACGACCAGCGAAACGGCGAGCAGTACAACCTCCACATCGGTCAGTGTATCTACTGCCGGCTCTGCGAGGAGGTCTGTCCCGTCGACGCCATCCTGCTCACTCAGAACTTCGAGTTCACGGGCGACACCAAGCAGGATCTGGTCTACAACAAGGATCAGTTGCGATCGGTACCGTGGTACAAGGACATCGATCCGCTCGAGTCGCGCGAGCCCGACCGGGCCGCGTGGATCGGCGACGGTGAGGGAGAGGTCGATTACCAGTAACAATGATGGAAACAATCGCGTTCGCGCTGTTTGCGTTCGTCACGCTCGCCAGCGCGCTGGGTGTCGTCCTGCTGAAGGACCCCTGGCACTCGGCGCTGATGCTCGGCGTGGCGCTACTTAGCGTCGCGGTTCATTACGTGATGCTCGCGGCGGAGTTCGTCGCCATGATGCAGATCCTCGTCTATGTCGGCGGGGTGCTCATCCTCGTGACGTTCGCCGTAATGCTGACCCAGCGTGACGAGACTGACGCCGAGGAGGTGGTCCAGACATGACGAACAAACCCGAACTCAGACTCGGAAAGACGCTCGTGCCGGGACTGCTCGCCGTCGCCCTCTTCGGGCTGATGGCAGCGATCGTTCTGAACACGTCGTTCGGCTCGATGGCCGACGGCGGCTTCGAGGTCGAGTCGATCACGGCCGCGATCGGCTACGCGATGTTCGATCTCGGCCCGCTCCAGGAGGAAGCCGGCGTTACGGGGACCGAACCGTTCCTCGCCGCTTTCTTGCTGATTGCGATCACGCTCGACGCCGCACTCGACGCCTCGCTCGTCCTCGCAAAGCGCGAGGAAGAAGGCGAACAGGTCACCGCGCTCGCCAGCCAGGGGGCCGGCCCCGCTCCCGGGAGCGACTCCCAGGCGGGCGGACAGCGAGCCGCCTCCGACGGCGGACGAGTTCGTGACGACGCGACGGACGCCAACGACGGAGGTGAGTCGCGATGACGGTGCCGATCGAGTACTACGTGCTGCTCTCGATGGGGCTGTTCTGTATCGGCCTCTTTGGCATCCTGACCCGACGGAACGCGCTGATGTTCCTGATGTCCGTCGAGCTCATGTTGAACGCGGCGAACCTCAATCTGATCGCCTTTGCGTTCTATCACGGCAATCTCACGGGACAGGTGTTCGCGCT
The DNA here is from genome assembly GCA_046614585.1 of Natrialbaceae archaeon A-arb3/5. Classification (GTDB taxonomy): domain Archaea; phylum Halobacteriota; class Halobacteria; order Halobacteriales; family Natrialbaceae; genus JBKKHI01. Next base: position 9,683 of record JBKKHI010000004.1, read on the forward strand.
GTTTACGATGGCGCTCGCCGCCGCCGAGGTCGCGGTCGGACTCGGCATTATCCTGGTACTGTATCGCAACTTCCGTGACGTCGACGTCACGATTCCGACGACGATGAGGTGGTAAGATGGAAGGTGTATTCGACTTCGCGCCGGCGATTGCGGTGTTCCCGCTCGTGGCGTTCGTCGTCGCGCTCGCGTTCGGCAACTACCTGCCGAAAAAGGGCGCGATTCCGGGCATCCTCGCGACAGCAGGCTCGCTCCTGCTGTCGGTGTTGATGCTTGCGGCCGTCGCGATCGGTGAGGAGGGGTACTATCACGAAACGCTCTACGAGTGGGCGGCCGGTGACGCGATGAGTGCGACCGGCGCTGAGAGCATCTCGTTCACGTTCGGCATCTTGATCGATCCGCTCGCGGCGCTGATGCTCGTCATCGTCTCGCTCGTCGCGTTCCTCGTCCACGTGTTCAGCCTCGGGTACATGAACGCCGAGGGCGAGACCGGTCTGCCGCGGTACTACGCTGGTCTCGGTCTGTTTACGTTCAGCATGCTCGCGTTCGTCTACGCGGACAACCTGCTGATGGCCTTCATGTTCTTCGAGCTCGTGGGCCTCTGTTCGTTCCTGCTGATCGGCTTCTGGTTCCGCACGCGTTCCGCGCCCTCGGCCGCGAAGAAGGCGTTCCTGGTCACCCGCTTCGGTGACTACTTCTTCCTGATCGGCGTCGTCGCCATCGCAGCGACGTTCGGCACACTGCAGTTCGCCGGCGACGACTCGTTCGTGATGGCCGCCGAGGCCGCTATCGACGGCGGCGATCAGCTGTTCGGCTTCGACGCCCAGACGTGGGTGACGATCACCGGATTGCTCGTCCTGGGTGGCGTGATCGGTAAATCCGCCCAGTTCCCGCTACACACCTGGCTGCCCGATGCGATGGAGGGTCCGACCACTGTCTCCGCACTGATTCACGCGGCGACGATGGTCGCAGCCGGTGTCTACCTCGTCGCCCGGATGTTCGGCTACTACGCGCTCAGCCCGACGACGCTCGCGATCATCGCGTTCGTCGGTGGGTTCACCGCACTGTTCGCGGCGACGATGGGCGTCGTCAAAGACGACATCAAGCAGGTGCTGGCGTACTCGACGATCAGCCAGTACGGCTACATGATGCTCGGGCTCGGCGTCGGCGGCTACGTCGCCGGGGTCTTCCACCTGATGAACCACGCCTTCTTCAAGGCCTTGCTCTTCCTGGGTGCTGGTTCAGTAATCGTCCTCATGCACCACGAGCAGGATATGTGGAAGATGGGCGGGCTGAAGGACAAAGCGCCCGTCACCTACTACACGTTCCTCGCCGGCGCGCTCGCGCTGGCAGGGATCATCCCGTTCTCGGGCTTCTGGTCCAAAGACGAAATCCTCTACGACGCGCTGATCGTCGGCCTCAACGAGCCGATCATCCTCGCGGCCTACGCGATGGGGCTGCTTGCCGTCTTCTTCACCGGCTTCTACACCTTCCGGATGGTCTTCCTGACCTTCCACGGTGAGCCTCGGTCGGAGGCGGCCGAAGACCCACACGGTGTCGGCTGGTCGATCAAGGCACCGTTGCTCACGCTCGGTGTGCTCGCCGTGGTGGCGGGCATCGCCAACCTCGCACCCGTCGGGAAGATCGCAGGGATGGACATCATGTTCCTCGAGTACTGGCTCGACGGCGAGTACGGCGCGGTCGAGGGGCTGACCTACGGCGCCTACGGCGAGATGCTCGCCTACGAGACGAGCTACATCGGCACCGAGCAGCTGACGGTTCTGATCGGGGCTGGCATCTCCTTGCTGCTTGCGTTCTCCGGGGCCGGACTCGCCTGGAAGCTCTACAGCGTCCCCGAGCCGGTTGCGCACAAAGAGCGCCTTGGCGGCGTTCGCGAGACGCTCGAGTCCAACTACTACCAGGACGAGTACCAGGTCTGGCTCGCACAAGGCGTTGCGCTGCCGGTCGCTCGTGCGGCCGACCGATTCGACCAGACCGTCATCGACGGCATGGTCAACGGGATTTCGACCGCCAGCCTCTTCGGTAGCGACCGAATCAAGCGCCTGCAGACTGGCCTCGTGACGAACTACGCGGCGCTGTTGGTAACCGGATTCATCGCCTTACTTGTCGTTCTCGGAGTCTACGGAGGGTGGTTCCTATGATGATCGAAGCACTGATCGCGGTCGCACTGCTCGGCGCGTTAGCGACGTTCATCGCACCGAATCGCATCGCCGGCAAACTGGCGTTCGCCATCAGCCTGATCCCGGCGGCGATCTCGCTGTGGATGTTCGCAACCTTCGACGGCAGCGGGAACGCCCTACTAGCCGGCGACCTCGCGTTCGAATCACAGTTCGAGTGGATCCAGCTCGGCGAGTACGCGATCTCGTGGTTCGTCGGCCTGGACGGCATCTCGATGCCGCTGGTCGTCCTGACGACGATCCTGATCTCGCTCGCGATCGTGAGTTCGTGGACGCCGATCGACGAGCGCGAGTCCCAGTTCTACGGGCTCGTGCTCTTCATCGAGGCGAACCTGATCGGCGTCTTCGCGGCGCTTGACTTCTTCCTCTGGTTCATCTTCTGGGAAGCCGTCCTCATCCCGATGTACCTGCTGATCGGTATCTGGGGCGGCCCGCGCCGGAAGTACGCGGCGATCAAGTTCTTCGTCTACACGAACGTCGCGTCGCTGTTGATGTTCGGTGCCTTTATCGCGCTCGTGTTCGGTCTCGGCGACTCGGTGACGAGTTTCGCCCTGCCCGAAATCACGGCGGCGATGCTCGATGGCGGCCTCGATAGCCTCTTCGGCGTCGGCGGGACGACGCTCGCCTCGATCATCTTCGTCGCGATGTTCATCGGGTTCGCGGTGAAGGTCCCGATCGTTCCGTTCCACACGTGGCTGCCCGACGCCCACGTTGAGGCACCGACGCCCGCGTCGGTGCTTTTGGCCGGCGTCCTGCTGAAGATGGGGACGTACGCACTGCTCCGATTCAACTTCACGATGTTCCCGATGGAGGTTGTCGAGCCGTTCGTGATCCCGATCGCCGCTATCGCGGTGATCAGCGTCATCTACGGCGCGATGCTCGCGCTCGCACAGACCGATCTCAAACGGATCGTCGCCTACTCGTCGGTGTCGTCGATGGGCTACGTCATCCTCGGACTGATCGCCTACACCCAGTTCGGTGTCGGCGGCGCGACCTTCCAGATGGTCAGCCACGGGCTGATCTCCGGGCTGATGTTCATGGCGGTCGGCGTGATATACAACGCGACCCACACGCGGATGGTCACGGACATGTCCGGGATGGCAGACCGAATGCCCGTCGCGGTCGGTATCCTGATCGCCGGCGCGTTCGGCTACATGGGACTGCCGCTGATGAGCGGCTTCTACGGCGAGTTCGCCATCTTCTTCGGCTCCTTTGGCTCCGAGGTGTTGGCATACGCGCCGATCTTCACCACCCTCGCGATGTTCGGTATCGTCATCGTCGCGGGCTACCTGCTGTTTGCGATGCAGCGGGCCGTCTTCGGACCGTACAACTTAGAAACCGACTACGAGGTGAGTCGCGCCCCGCTGCACGACGTCGCGCCGATGTTCGTGTTGCTCGGGCTCATCATCGCCCTGGGCGTGGCCCCCGAACTGATCTTCGACATGATAACCGACGCAGTCGATCCGATCCTCGACGGAGGTGAGCTGTAATGGCGCTCGTCGAACTCCCCGAGTGGGCCGCACTCGCACCGGCGCTGATCCTCGCCGGAACGGCGCTTGCGCTGTTCCTCTTCGACAGCATCAGTCCGCGGTCGACGAACCGCGCACTCCTCGCCGGCACCGCGGCCATCGGCTCGCTGGCATCGCTCGGCACCGCCGTCTGGTTCACCGTCGCCGGCGTCGGCGCACCGGGAACGGACGGCTTCGGCGTCATCGAACTGTTCGACGGCCAACTCGTCGTCGACCAGCTGGCGCTTTACTTCATGATCATCGTCGCGGTCGTCACCGCGCTGGTGGCAATCGCGAGCTACGACTACCTGCAGGACCACGCCTACCAGGCCGAGTACTACTCGCTGGTCATGCTCGCGGCGACGGGGATGGCGATGATGGCTGCCTCGAACAGCCTCGTCACCATCTTCATCGCCCTCGAACTGGCGAGTCTGCCGTCGTACGCGCTCGTCGCCATCCTGAAGGACAACCGCGGCAGCATCGAGGGTGGATTGAAGTACTTCCTGATCGGCGCGCTCTCCTCGGCGATCATGGTATACGGTATCTCGCTGATCTACGGTGCAACCGGCTCCCTGCAACTCGACGCCATCGCGTCCGAACTCACGGTCGCCGCCGAAGCGGGCGAGTTCGCCTACGACGGACTGCTCGGCCTCGGCATCCTGATGTTGATCGGCGGCTTCGCGTTCAAGACCGCGAGCGTTCCGTTCCACTTCTGGGCACCCGAGGCCTACGAGGGCGCGCCCGCGCCGATCGCGGCGTTTCTCTCCTCGGCTTCGAAGGCCGCCGGATTCGTGATCGCCTTCCGCGTGTTCACGACCGCCTTCCCGGCCGACGTGACGGGATCGCTCATCGGCGTCGACTGGACGATGGCGTTCATCATCCTCGCGATCGTCACCATGACGGTCGGGAACTTCGCCGCGGCGACCCAGCGAAACGTCAAACGGATGCTCGCGTACTCCTCGATCGGCCACGCGGGCTACGCGCTGATCGGGCTGGCCGCCCTCTCGACTGAGAGCGGCGAACTCGTCATGGGCGCGGCGATGATGCACCTGCTCGTCTACGGCTTCATGAACACCGGTGCGTTCCTGTTCGTCGCGCTGGCAGAACACTGGGGCGTCGGCCGCACGTTCGAGGACTACAACGGCCTCTCAAAACAGGCCCCAGTCGCCTGTTTCGCGCTGGGTATCTTCATGTTCAGCCTGGCCGGAATTCCGCCGCTTGGTGGCTTCTGGAGCAAGTACTTCCTGTTCACCGGAACACTCGAGGCCGCAGCGGGCAACTCCGCGCTGTTAGTCGTCGCGGCCGCGCTCGTGGTCAACAGCGCGCTCTCGCTGTACTACTACTCGCGGCTGGTCAAGGCCGTCTGGATCGAGGAACCTATCGTAGAGCGCGACTCGCTCGCACAGCCGACCGGCCTCTACGCCGCGATCGTCGTCGCCGCGGTCATGACGGTCGTGTTGCTCCCCGGATTCGGCCCGGTCGTCGACGCAGCCGTCGACGCAGCGTCGGTCGTCGTCGCGTAATCGGCTGACGCGACCCGGTAGTTTTTACCCCGCGGGGTTGCAACCCGCGATACATGGTTTTCCGGCTCGTGCTCGGCTGTGGGACCGTCGGTCGCCACGTCGTCGAACAGCTGTCCGAGCGCGATAGCGAGGATCGAACACTCGTAATTACTGCCGACGAGAACATCGTCGAAACGCTTCGTGACGAAAGCGTTCCGGCACACTGTGCCGACCCAACCGCGCCCGGAATCATCGAGAACATCGAGACGCCCGACGTCGTGTTCGTCGCGAGCGATCGGACCGATCGCAATCGCGAAGCGCTCTCCGAAGCGAACCAGCAGTTTCCCGCAGCCTCGATCGTCGCGTACCTCGGCGGCAATCCGTCGCCGACTGATCGAGCGATGTTCGTCGAACTCGCGGATCACGTCGTCGACGCGGACGATGCGATCGTCGACCGCGTCGTCTCGGAAACGGCAAGTCCGTCGGCCGAGGCCGCTCTGGAACTCCGGGAGAAACTGCGGACGCTCGACGGGCCCCTCGCGGTCGTGATGCACGACAACCCTGATCCTGACGCGATCGCAAGCGCCGTCGCGCTCGCCGATATCGCCGAGTCGGTCGGACTCGACGCCGACGCCTGTTACTTCGGGGAGATCTCCCACCAGGAGAATCGTGCGATGGTCAACCTGCTCGATCTCGATCTCTGCAATCTCGCACCCGACGACTCGCTGGCGGCGTACGACGCGTTCGCGCTGGTCGATCACTCCCGGCCCGGCGTCAACGATCAGCTTTCGGAGAACCGTCTCGTCGACATCGTCATCGACCACCACCCGCCCCGCGGCCCGGTGTCTGCGGAGTTCGTCGACCTCCGCGAACACGCCGGCGCGACCAGTACGGTCCTGACGGAGTACGTCGACAGCTTCGACCTCGAATTCGATCCGGCGACGGCGACGGCGTTACTGTACGGCATCCGCGTCGACACGAACGATTTCACCAGGGAAGTGTCGCCGGCCGATTTCTCTGCTGCCTCCACCCTCTGGCCGCACGTCGATACGTCGGTTCTCGAGCGGATCGAACAACCGACGATCGAAGCGGAGACGCTAGAGACGATCGCCCGAGCGATCAAGAATCGAGTACACCACGAGTCGATCGCCGTCGCGAGCGTCGGCCGACTGGCTGACCGCGACGCGTTGCCCCAGGCGGCAGACCAGTTGCTCGCGATGGATGGGATCGACACGACGCTCGTCTTCGGAATCGGCGACGAGATGGTGTTTCTCTCCGCGCGGTCGAGAGCAGATGACATCGACCTCGGCGAGACGCTCCGAGACGCGTTCGATCGGATCGGAAGCGCGGGCGGACACGCGGATATGGCCGGCGCACAACTCGAGATCGGCATCCTCGGCGATGTCGACGACGCAGACGAGGTCGAATCGATCATCGACGTCGTCGAGGAGGTAATCACGAACCGGTTCTTCGAGGCGATCGAGACGCGGCCGGGCGTCCCGGTCGGAACCTACAGTCAGACGAGCGAGTGGCTGTTCACCCAGCGAGACGAGGGCGAACATATCCATGACGAGTCGACGTGACGGTGAGGTCTGCGAAAACTGACTGCCGTCTGCCGGGGTTCACCATTCTTTTGCACACGGCCGCGTAACGCTTCTTATGGACGTTGCGTCGGAACAGCGAAAACCCCAGGTCGACGAGTACATGACTCGCGACGTCGCGACGGTCTCACCCGACGCGTCGGTCGGGACGGTCGCGACGCGGATCGCCGAGAGCGACGAGCACAGCGGCTTTCCGGTGTGTGAGCGGCGGCGCGTCGAGGGGTTCGTCACCGCTCGCGATCTGTTGCTCGCTGGCGATGATGAGCCGATTTTCAAGGTGATGACGACCGATCTGCTCGTGGCACATCCAGAGATGAAGGTGACCGACGCGGCCCGCGTGATTCTCCGGTCGGGCATCCAGAAACTTCCCGTCGTCGACGACGCCGGAAACCTCGTGGGAATCATCTCCAACGCCGACGTCATCCGCAGCCAGATCGAGCGAGCAACACCCGAGAAGGTCGGGAAACTGATGCGAACGCTCGAGAAGATCCACGAGACCGATCTCAGCGAGGAACGGCGAACCGTTCCGTTGAGCGAACTCACGCCGACTCAGGAGCGGGTGTACGCTGACGAACTCGAGGGGCGACGGTACGAACTCGATCGGGGGCTGGCCGAACCGCTCGTCGTGATCGACAACGACGGGGCCTTACTGCTCGCGGACGGCCACCACCGCGTGATGGCGGCCGACCAGTTGGGCATCGACGAGATGGACGCCTACGTCATCGTCATCGACCACGAGATCGAACTCGGGATGGCAGAGACGGCCGCGAAAGCGGACCTCGAGAAAATCAACGATATCGAGGTCGTCGACTACGCGCGCCACCCACTGGTTCAGACAACGAAACGACTCCAATCGGACGAGTAGATGCGCTGATAGCGGTGGTTTTCCGGGTTTCAACTGTGCTGGCTACACAGTTATCCGTGTCTACGAAGTATCCTGCCCGATGGCTGGAATTGGCTCGCAGTCGGATTCTTCGGATCGTGTCCTCATCGCCGGTGCAAGCGGCGAGACGGGAACGGAACTGCTGTCGGTCCTGCGACCGACCGATCTGACCGTTCGTGCGACGACCCGTTCGTACGCGAACGTGGATAAGCTCGAGCGACTCGGTGCCGACGAGATCGTCGTCGCAGACTTCTTCGAGCCGAAGGATGCGGTAACGGCAGTCGACGGCTGTGATATCGTCTACTGCGCGCTCGGCACGCCGCCGAGCTACCGTCATACCATCGGCGGAAAGCTGGTCGATCGAACCGGCGTCATCAACCTCCTGACGGCCTCGCTGGGCGAGGGCGTAGAACACTTCGTTCACCAGAGTGCGATCGGCGTCGGGAGTTCGAAATCCGGCATGTCACTACCCGCTCGCCTCGCCATTCGAGGGTCGCTACGGGCCAAACAGGACGCCGAGAGCGCGTTACGTCGCTCCGGGCTCGGGTACACGATCGTTCGACCGGGGAAGCTCACGAACGCCCCACCCCGCGGCGATCTGCTCGTCGGCGAGGGTGGCGATTCGGTTTCCGGATCGGTCCCGCGAGCGGACGTCGCGCGGCTCATGGCTGCAGCACCGTTTACTCCCGAGGCGCGCAACCGGACGTTCGAAGTCGTTAGCCGCGACGGCCTCTCGGACGCACCGAACGATCTGGTCGACATCGACTGGGCGTTCGAGCGGATCGAAGCTGATCGGGACAGAATGCGGCTGTAGTTCGTCGCTCTTCGATGGAGGCGTCGGCGCGGTGCGTGCTCATCGTTACCGAGGAAGGCGGTTGCTACACGTCTCGGTCGATAACGAACTCGGTGAACTCCCGAAGTTCACGCGTCGTCTCGTCCGCTATGTCGAGGTCTTCGATTTCCGCGCGCGCTTCGGCCGCGAGTTCGAGCGCGTGGTCTTTGGCGTAGTCGATACTGCCTGCATTTTCGATGATCGACAGCGCTTCGAGGATTTCCTCGTCAGTGTTCGAATCAGCTTGAAGAAGCCCCTGCAGCCGGTTTGCTTGTTCGGGCGGACTCTCTTCGATGGCGTGGATCACGAGCAGGGTCTTTTTGCCCTCACGGATGTCGTTGCCGAACTCCTTGCCGAACTCGCCGGCGCGGCCGAGCGAGTTCTCGATGTCCAGAATGTCGTCGCCGATCTGGAAGGCGACGGCGGTGAGTTCGGCGTAGTTCGCGACGGCCTCCTCGACCTCGGCGGGCTGGTCGGTGATGATCGCGGCGAGCCTGGCGACGATCCGACCCAGACAGCCGGTTTTGCACGCACACATTTCGAGATACTCCTCGGGGGTGATCCGGACGTCGTGTTCGTTGTGCCAGCAGATGTCCATTCCCTGTCCGAGGTGGGTCCGGTTGAGTTCGTACATCAGCATCTCGTAGGCGGCGAGTCGCTGCTCGGCCGGCAGATCGGCCGGGTTCTCCGTCAGAATCTTCAGCGGCAAAAAGTACATCGCGTTCCCGGCGTTCAACGCCACGTCCTGCCCGTAGATGTGATGAAGCGCCGGCTCACCCCGTCGCATCGACGCCTCGTCCTCGACGTCGTCGACGATGATCGTTCCGTTGTGAAGGATTTCGGGGATGCACGCGTAGGGCAAGTACTCCGACGGGTCCTCGCCGAACCCGTCGACGAAGACGAGAAAGAGCACCGCTCGCCATCGCTTTCCGCCGCGATCGAGCAAATCCCAAAGCGGGCCCGATAGCGCGCGCTGGATCCCCTCCGGGTCGTACTCGTAGGTCGGCTCGCCGAAAAACGACTCGAGGTATTCGGCGTCGATCTCCCGTGGAACGAGGTCGGCGATCGCCTCGTCTACGTCCGGCCGCCACTCGGCAAGCGTCTCCCGCATACCCGTCCCGAGTGCGAGCGAGGTAAAAAAGATTCAGTTCTTCGTGTGCGAAAGCGGTTGTACGAAGAACATGTTTTCTCGAACGCCGGCACCGGGCCGACAACCGTACGCTTTTGAACAGTCCGCGTGAACTGGCGGGCATGGAGCGGGAAGGGTGGTTCGCCGGTGACGATCCCGTCGTCGGTATCGTCAACCGAGACGAGAGCGAGTCCGTAGACGACGGCTTTTGCGATACGGTCGAGGACGCTGTCTCCTCCCACGAGGCGAGGTGTTTCCGCGGCGACGTCACGGATCTCCGCACGGTCGATCCGCAACTCGTCGTCGCCCGCGGCGAAGCGGCCCTCACCGCGGTCGCACGGGTCCAGACGTCGACGCCCGTACTGGCGGTCGGTCCCGTTTCCGGGATCGAGAGCGTTGAACTCGATCGGCTCGTTCGCGCCTTCGACTCAATCTTCGCAGACGAGGCCGAGGTAGTTCGTCGACCGCTGTTGACCGTCGAGTTCGAAAGCGAAGACCAGTCCGTTACCCGACCTGACGAGAGCAGCGACGAGCTGTGGGAGCCGCGAGCGCTGTTCGACGTGACGCTCGTCACCGACGAGCCCGCCAGAATTTCCGAGTACGGCGTGTGCAGTCTGGACGAGTCCGTCGCACAGTTTCGAGCCGACGGCGTCGTCGTCGCGACCCCAGCCGGAACCCACGGCTACGCCAGCGCCGTCGACGCCCCGCAGCTCTCGTCGGCCGTCGAGGCCGTCGCGGTCGTTCCGATCGCGCCGTTCGTCACGCAGACTCGACAGTGGGTACTACCACACGACGGCGTCTCCCTCACTGTCGAACGCGACGAGGGGGACGTAACGGTCGTGGTCGACGGGCGCGCGTTCGGGACGATTTCAGTCGGGACTCGCGTTCGTCTCTCGGTCGAGTCGTCGCTTCCGATGATCTCGATCCCGGACGAAAACTGAGAGCGACGAGGTGACGAGCGGCTTCGTTCTCGCCACGTCGTGGGCGCGTTAACTGTTGTACGGCTCCTCGTCTCGGTGATGGTCTGGGTTTGCGTTTTCGGTCGCGTCGGCCTCCCGTTCGGTCGATTTGTGTTCGATGTCCTGGCGGCGCTGCTCTTCGGCCTGACGCTCTCGCGCTTCCTTTTCTTCCTCGGTGAGACCCTCCTCGTCCTCCTCGGCGTCGGTCTTCTCTTTCTCGAGTTCGACGTCCCGGCCGTGTTCGTCCTTGCCGGTCTCTCGGCTCTCGTCGGTGTTTTCAGACATGATGAATCTACGTGGACGTACCGTCGGTCGCCGAAAAGGCGTTGGGCTTGCGACGGTCGGCCCAGATATTTACCGCGCCGTTGTTCCCCGATTACCAGGGTTCACCGGAGGCGAGATCGATCTCGCTGTCGCCCTTTTCGGAGGGACAGACGTCGGCGAGGACGCAGTCTGAACAGTCGGGGTTCCGAGCCGTACAGGTCGCCCGCCCGTGATCGATACAGAGGTGAGTGAACTGCTGCCAGTAGCCGTCCGGCACGACCGTCATCAGGTCCTGCTCGATCGGCTCCGGGTACTCCTCCTCGGTGAGTCCTAGTCGTCGAGAGAGTCGCTGAACGTGCGTGTCGACGACGATTCCCTCGACGACGTCGTGGGCGTGCTGGAGGACGACATTCGCCGTCTTGCGACCGACACCCGAGAGGTCGGTCAGTTCGTCCATCGTGTCCGGTACTTCGCCGTCGTGTTCCTCGACGATGGTCTCGCAGGCGCTGCGGATGTATTTGGCCTTGTTGTTGTAGTAGGTGATCGAGTTCAGGTCCTCCGCGAGCTCGTCCTGCGGTGCGTTCGCATAGTCTTCGGGCCCGTCGTACTTCTCGAAGAGGTGTTTCGTCTCTTTGTTCACTCGTTCGTCCGTACACTGCGCCGAGAGGACGACCGCGATCAGCAACTCGAGCCGGTTCGCGTAGCGCAGCGAAATCGTCGAATCGGGGTAGGCCTCCTCGAGTCGATCGATCACCACCTCAGCCTGTTCCGTTCGCGTCTCGCGTGGGGTTCCCATACGGATGTGGTGGCAGTCTCGTCGTGAAAGCGTTCGGATTCGGGCCGGTACCGTAGCGAGCGGTCAGCACGAGCCGAATGCCGTGACCTTTAAGCGGCCTACACTCGCGAGTGAGGGTATGAAAGCGACCGCGATGGCCCACCCCATTCAGGGGTTGGTCAAGTACCACGGGATGCGCGACGACATCGAGCGCCTTCCCTACCACGACAGTATCAGCCTCTGTACGGCCCCGAGTCACACACGGACGACCGTCGAGTTCTCGATGGACTACGACGAGGACACGTTCGTCGTCGACGGCGAGGAACTCGACGGCCGCGCCTACGAGCGCGTCGAGGCGGTCGTCGAGAAGGCGCGGTCGAAATCCGACGCCGCCCACACGGTCTATCCGGTTCGGCTGGAAAGCGAGAACAGTTTCCCCTCGAACGTGGGACTTGGTTCCTCCTCGTCGGGCTTTGCGGCGGCGGCGATGGCGCTTTCGGAGGCGGCGGAACTGGATCTGTCGCTGCCGGAGATTTCGACGATTGCCCGCGTCGGATCGGCGTCGGCCGCCCGCGCAGTCACCGGTGCGTTCTCACAGCTTCATACGGGACTGAACGACGAGGACTGCCAGTCACGGCGAATTCCGACGAATCTCCACGAAGACTTGAAGATTATCGTTGGCCTCGTCCCCTACCACAAAGAGACCGAAGACGCCCACAACGAGGCCGAAGACAGCCACATGTTCCAGGCGCGAAACGCCCACATTCACGGCCAGATCGCTGAGATGCGCGACGCGCTTCGCAACGACGAGTTCGAGACGGCGTTCGAACTCGCCGAACACGACTCCCTGTCGCTGGCCGCGACGACGATGACCGGCCCCGAGGGATGGGTTTACTGGCAGCCTGCCACACTCGCTATCTTCAACCGCGTGCGTGAACTCCGCGAGGAAGAGGACATTCCGGTCTACTTCTCGACCGACACCGGCGCGAGCGTCTACGTCAACACGACCGAGGAACACGCCGAACTCGTCGAAGAAGAGATCGCAGACTGTGGCGTCTCGACGACCACCTGGGACGTCGGCGGCCCCGCTCGCCTGCTCGAGGAAGACGACCACCTGTTCTGATACTGTCGGACAGCTGTCTCTCTCGTGAGCCCTCGTGCCGACTTAGCTGCCTGAATCCGAGTCGGCCGCACCGTTTCCCATCGGCCGTGCGGGTACACCCGCGACGGTGGCCCCCGGTTCGACGTCTCTCGTGACGAGCGAGTTCGCCGCGACGCGTGCCTCGGCACCGATTTTCACGCCGGGAAGGACGATCGTACCGGCACCGATCATCGCCCGCTCGCCGACGATGACCTCGCCCGTTCGGTACTCGTCCTGAAGGAACTCGTGACAGAGGATCGTTGCGTCGTAGCCGACGATAGCGTGGTCTTGTACCGTGATCAGTTCCGGCCAGAACACGTCGGGCGTGGCTTCGAGCCCCCACGAGACGTCGTCGCCGACCGTGACGCCGATCAGACTCAACAGCCACCGTTTGAGCCGGAGACTCGGCGAGATGCGGACGAGCCAGACGACGACGTAGTTGATCGCGATCCGAAACGGGTGTCTCGCGCTCGTCCAATGGGCAAGCGAGTTCCGTCGTCCCGGCGTGGGGTGGCGGTCGACGCGGTCGTGGCGGGAACGATCGTCAGTCACTTGCGGACTATTCGGTGTATCAGTACAAGAAACCGAACGGTTCGCGAAAGTGGGTGCGTTCGCGATCCGGGCCGGATTGATCCCGCTCGTCTCGCAATTATAGTCGCTCTTGAAAGTCAATGCATACCCGACCGCAGGACGGCGTTCGATCGGCGTGTAAATCGTTTCAAGAGCGACTATACTCGTCGCCGAGCGTCGCGTCGGCCGCCGACCGACCGGCGAGCGGACCGACGAGTTCGCGGAACGCCTCGCCGGACAGCGCACAACGGTATGCGGGCTTGTACATCATGTTCGAGCCGCCCTCACGGACGTCGAACGCGGATTCGACCCCCTCACGGAGGTAGTACTGTGGTCGCTCGTTACCCGTTCGGACGTAGTAGTCGCTGAGCCTGACGGGGTGTCGGTCGAAGAGTCCACCCGGTTGGCGGCCGTCAATGAGTACGACCTCCTTCTCCGAGTGGTAGAGAACGCCGTCCCGTGCGCGCTTTGCGTGGGCGTTATCCGGGTGCGCTCGCAGGAGTGACTCGCGCTCGTCGGTCGACGTCTCCGGGGAGACGACGTCGACGCGGTCGACGGTGAAGTAGCCGATCAGGTACCGATGTGCGCGCTCCCCGTCGGGGCGGCGAAGGCCCGCGTAGAATCCGACGACATCGCCGGGTTCGAGCGTGCGAAGGCGAGAGAGGTAGCCGCTCGTTCGGTGTTCGCCGTAGGTCAACGCCTCGAAGTTCGGATCGCGGTGGAGCGGCCAGGACGCGAGTTCATCCCCGGAGAGCGGTTTCGACCCGCCCTGAACCGGTTGGGGCTCGATCCTGGTCGTCAGATCCGCTGCAACCCGGTCGTCACAGCGAAGGGGCCACGAGCCGAGCGTTTCGGTCTCGTCCGTTCGGTCGGTCTTTTCGGGGATCGGAACGTACTCGAATCGTCCGTCCTCGTACAGCGGGCCGAGCGCGCCGAGGTTCGTGCTGTCGGCACCGACGCCAGCGAGAACAACCGTCATGCTCCGTCATCGAGAGGAAACCGGGATAAAGCTCCCGATGCACGGACTCACCGACTATTCGACCGGGACGTATAGAAAAGCGGGATCAAGAGCACGAGAAAGAGACTCCCCATGACGGCGATGCCGATCCAGATCGTCGACAGCAGCGTCTCAGGGATCAGGCCGGCGATTTCGGCGACCCAGAGCGTGCTGTACACGCCGGCGATAAGGAGACTGGCGACGTACAGTCGCAGTCCGAGACGGACGACGTGATACAGCGTCGTTTTCGTGACCGCGGCCGGGAACCGATCGTGGAAGACGCCGATCATCGAATCACGGCTCGTCGTTGCCCCCGCTGTCCCGTCGAGTACGGCTCGGTTGACCGAGTGTGAACGAGTGCGAACCCAACCGCAGGTGGCCCCATCTCATCGTGCGTCTCATCGAGAGCCGATACATCCATTCGATATACTCCATAGTAAAATATCGAAAGGGCTTGAATCTTTGTATCAGCTCACTTGTTGTAGTATCGACACCCATGTGGCGAATCCAATAAGCACTTATCGGCGGCCATTTGCTGTACTAAATCATGAACCGTCGGCACGTCCTTACCGGACTTGGGACCGTTGGACTCGCGGGGTTATCGGGCTGTCTCGGACTGGCCGGACTCGACGAGCACGAGGCGTCTCCCGCCGGCGTCGAGGCCGAGGCGCTCACTGCTACCGGGTACGGACAGACGGGGACCGAATCGATCACCGTCGACCGGGAGGTCGGCCCCGGTCCGCTGAGCGAGACGATTGTCGTCGACAACCACCTGACGGAGTTCGAAAAGAGCATCGACATGGGATTGCTGGGCGAGCAGCGAGGAGCCGTCTTTACCGTCCTGTCGACACCGCAGGTCGACATCGTCGGCCGAACATTCAATCCTGTCAAGGACATGTCCGCGGCCGAACTCGTCGACCTGGTCGAGAACAACTACGACGACTTGTCCGACGTCCAGCACGACGACGATCGGTCCGTTACCGTCAACGGCGAATCGACGACCCAGTCCCGATTCACCGGCCAGGCCGAGTTCAACGGCACCACCGTCGACGTGTTTATTTACATCACGGAGGCAGTCGAGACGGCAGACGACCTGCTCGTCACCATCGGCGTCTACCCACAGGAACTCCGGAATCAAGAGTCGGCGAACCTTCGCACGCTCGCCGAAGGGGTCATCCCGTCGATCGACGACGACGCACCCGACGATCCCGACGAGGCGGACGGCGACGAGGACGACGACGATACTGACGAGGACGACGAAGGGTCGGACGGGCTGGGAGACGACGGACTCGATCTCGGATAAGTCGACGGTCGAGCGCCCTTTTTCGGTTATAGCCCGAGTTCCCGCCCGATCACGAGCTGTTGGATCTCGCTCGTACCCTCGCCGATCTCCATGAGTTTGGCGTCTCGGTAGAACCGCTGGGGTGCGAAGTCGGTCGTGTAGCCGTAGCCGCCGAGCACCTGAACGGCGTCTTCGGCGACCTCGCGCGCGGCCTCGCTGGCGTCGAGCTTTGCGAGTGCGGACTCTTTCGTCACCGGTTTGCCGGCGTCGTACCGGTGTGCGGCCCGGTGAGTCAGCAGTCGCGCGCGCTCGGTTTTGCGGTGCATGTCGACGATCTTGTTTCGGACCGCGTCGAACTCCGAGATCGGCTGGCCGAACTGCTCGCGCTCCTGGCTGTAGTCTTTCGCGTGCTCGTAGGCACCCTGTGCCAGCCCGGTCGAAAGCGCGGCGATCGAAATCCGTCCGCCGTCGAGCGTTTGTTTCGTCTGCTCCCACCCCTCGCCGACCTCGCCGAGCAGGCGGTCCTCGGGCAGTCGAACGTCTTCGAACCGTATCTCGCAGGTCGGCGAGGCGTTGAGCCCCAGCTTGTCCCAGATCGTCGTGACCTCGAAGCCGTCGTCCTCGCGAGGGTCGACGATGAACGTCGAGATGCCGTCGGTGCCGGCGTCAGGGTCGGTAACCGCTTTGACGAGAATCGAGCCGGCCTCGGAGGCGTTCGTGATGAACTGTTTGGTGCCGTTGAGGACCCACTCGTCGCTCTCCCGCTCCGCGGTCGTCTCCATATCCGACGCGTCGGAGCCACTGTCGGGTTCGGTGAGCGCCCAGCCGCCGAGGTACTCGCCCTCGGCGAGCGGCCGGAGCCAGCGTCGTTTCTGGTCTTCGGTGCCGAACAGTTCGATCGGCTTCGAGGCGAGCGAGACGTGGGCGACGTAGGAGAGACCGATCGCTCCCGAGACGCGCCCGAGTTCCTCGGCGACCAGCGCGTACATGAGCGTATCGCCGCCGAGCCCGCCGTCGGCCTCGTCGATCGGGACGCCCATCACGTCCAACTCGGCGAGTTGGTCGAAGATCTCCGTGGGAAACCGGTGCTCGTCCTCGATCTCCTGTGCGATCGGCTCGATCTCCGTTTCACAGAAATCCCGCACCGTCTCCTGGATCATGCGGTGCTCGTCCGGTAGATCGAACTCCATACGCAACGTACGCGAGACTGGCGAATAAAGATGCGCCCGGTCGTTCTCAGTCGAGAACGTCGGCGAGCGCGTCCATCGTCCGCTCGACCAGATCGCGACGCGCGTTGTGTCCCATGTGTCCAATTCGGAGGATGTCGTCTTCGAGGTCGCCGAGTCCGGTCGAGAGGACGATCTCGTGTTCTTCGAGCATCGCTCGCTGCAGGTCGCTCGCTCTCCCGTCGACCTCGAGTGCGGTTACCGTCGGCGAGTGGGCGGCTGCCGCGGCCGGGTACCTCTCGAGTCCGAGGTCGGCGGCCCGCTCGCGACACAGCGTCGCAGCCGACTCGTGGCGGTCGAAGACCGACTCGAGGCCCTCCTCGAGCAACAGGTCGGCGGCGGCATCGAGTCCGTAGAGGTTCGACGTGAGGTGCGTGTAGGGGAACCACTCGTCCTCGACCGCGGTTCGCCAGGGTTCGAGGTCGGTGTAGAACGAGGGTGTCTCGACGGATTCGATCCGCTCCCACGCTCGCTCGCTGACCGAACAGATCGTCAGTCCCGGTGGTGCGCTGAAACACTTCTGGCTCGCGCCGATGCAAACGTCGATTCGATCGGTCGGCACTGGCGTCCCGCCGAGCGAAGAGACGGCGTCGACGATCGAGAGCACCTCGTGCTCGTCGAGGACGTCGAGGATCGGCTCGAGATCGTTCAGCGTCCCCGTCGGCGTCTCGCAGTGGACCATCGTGGCGACGTCGTATTCGGCGTCTTCGAGTTCCGCCGCCACGAGGTCGGGATCGATCGTCTCTCGGTATGGCACGCTGCAGGTAACGACCTCGCCGCCGGCGGCCTCGACGAAGTCGGAGAACCCGTCGCCGTAGAGTCCGTTCGAGAGACACAGCACGCGGTCGTCCTCGCCGACGAGCGAGGCGACGGCGGCCTCGAGTCCGAGGATTCCCTCACCGCCCAGGACGACGAGATCCAGATTCGACGCCGCTCGGCTCGCGTCGTCGCGGTCCGGATCCCCTCGATAGATTCGTCCGAGCTTGTCGGTTAATGTCCGATAAAACTCGAAGAATTCGGGCTCGACGTCCGGGTTCGGCGTCGGTTCGGCCATGCGCTCTCGGATCGACGCGGGAACGTCCGTCGGCCCCGGCGTCATCCGCAATCGATCGGCTTCCATACTCGAACGAGAGGCTGCGAGCCCGATAAGTCCTGAGACGCTCGCGTGGTGAACGGAGTGCGATAGGGGTGATCGACAGCTACCGCGCTCGCCGAAGCGTGCCGCGGACGAACGGCGTCGCCGGAAAGACCCCGAACTCGAGACGATCAATCTCCTCGACCGCGAACGCGTCGTGGGCGACGAACCGCTCGATCGTCTCCCGATTTAGCTGGCAACCGCCTGCGGCACGTTCCCAGATCGGGTTCAGGAGGTCCTGTCCGGTTGCACGCCAGCCGTCCGCGTGGACGTGTTCGAGAAATCGGAACTCGCCGCCAGGTTTCAGGACGCGTGCGACCTCCTCGAGCGCGGCGTCGGGGTCCTGAACGGTACAGAAGACCATCCCCGAGATGACGACGTCGAAGGCGCCGTCGGGGTAGGGAAGCGACTCCGCGCGGGCGTCACGGAGGTCAACACCGAGTGCGGAGTCGCGCGCCGCCTCTTTCGCCCGCGCTCGCATGTGCGGGTCCGGTTCGATCGCGTGGTACTCGAGACTGGCCGCGTCGGACGCTCCATCGGCGACGAACGGAAACATCGCCCCGGTGCCGGTTCCGATCTCGAGGACGCGTCCGTCGAGGTCGCGCGCGAGATACTCGCGATGCGGGCCGAGAAGGACGGACTCGGGGAAGAGGTCGTAAAGTCTGGCGAAGACGGGATGTGCGATTTCGGGGTCGGTCGACGTCGCATCCTCGGCACGGTTCGCGACCATACCGGTGCGCACGACGGCCCAGGTGGTAATGGTTTCCCGTCACCGAATCGTGTCCGGAATTCGCTCGATTACGTCCGTCGCGACGACGCCGGGCCCGTACTCGGCCGTCGCCAGTTCGCCACTCTTTCCGAGGATCCATGCCCCCAGTTCGGCGGCGTCCTCGCGGTCCATCCCCTGGCCGAGCAACGAGCCGATGATTCCGGCGAGCGTGTCGCCCGTGCCGGCGACGGTCAGCGCCGAGGTGCCCGTCTCGTTGTGGTATCGGTCCCCGTCGGAGACGATCTCGTCCACGTCGCCGGTCAGCGTGATGACCGCACCCGTCGCCTCGGTGAACGCTTCGGGCGAGCCGTGGGCGTCGTAGATCGGGTCGTCCTCGGAACCGCTCGGCGTGAGGACGGCGTTCGAGAGATCTGCCTCAAGCGCCGGTTCGATCGCGAGGGCGTCGACGACGACCGGGATTTCGACGGCGTCGACCGCCTCACCCATCGCTGCCGCGTCGGCGTCGACCAATCCAGGCCCGATCACGAGCGCGTCGGCCCACTCGCAAACGCTTTGCGTGCGATCGAGGGCGTCCTCGTCGAATCGTTCGCCCGCGTAGTATCCGACGAGCAGGTTCGGCGAGTGGCTCGCGAC
This sequence comes from Natrialbaceae archaeon A-arb3/5, assembly GCA_046614585.1. Lineage (GTDB taxonomy): Archaea > Halobacteriota > Halobacteria > Halobacteriales > Natrialbaceae > JBKKHI01. The sequence goes on from JBKKHI010000004.1 coordinate 29,045, forward strand.
GATCTCGTAGGTGGGTTCGGCGACGAGCGCGCGGACGTGGTCCGAGCCAGTTCGAAGCGCCGCGCGGCCGACGAGTGCGGGTTGGTTTGGATAGTCGATGCTCCCGCCGACTACGGCGATGCGGCCGTTGTCGGTCCCCGATTCCTCGGTGATATTCGAGAGCGTTCGCTGGAGTCGTCCCATACCATCCGTCTCGAGCCGTGGCGGGTAGTAATTCGGCTGGCGTGCTCCAGTGCGCGAGCGACAGCGATCGAGGGCTGGCAGTCGTGTGCGACGACAACGCATAGTAGATGGAGGCCGTAGCGTTGGACGACCATGTTCGACGACAGAACCGACGCCGGCGACCGACTCGCAGCGGAGCTCGATCGGCGGGGGATCGAGGCCGACGTCGTCCTCGGGATTCCGCGCGGCGCGTTACCGGTCGCGAGACCCGTTGCAGACGCGCTCGGAGCCGACCTCGACGTCGTCGTCGCCCGAAAGATGGGCGCGCCGAACAACCCCGAACTCGCGCTCGGTGCGGTCGCAAGCGATGGTAGCGTCTGGCGAAACGAAGCGCTCATCGATCGACTCGGCGTTTCCGAGACGTACGTGGACGACATCCGAACCGAAGAGGCGGAGAACGCGCGAACGAAGGCCGATCGATACCGCGAGACGGACGGGTTACCGGATCTCGATGACAAGCGAGTGGTCGTCGTCGACGACGGCGTCGCGACCGGCGCAACCGCGACGGCGTGTCTACGCCAGGTCCGCGACGCCGGCGCCGAGCGCGTCGTCCTCGCGATCCCAGTCGGCTCGCCGGACTCGGTCGAGCGTCTGGAACGGGAAGCAGACGACGTGATCGCGCTCCGAACGCCCCAGAACTTCCGAGCCGTCGGACAGTTCTATCGCGAGTTCGGCCAGGTGACCGACGAGGAGGCGATCGAGTACCTCGATCGGACGCGGTAGCGTAGCGACGGGTCATAGTGGAACACGGCGTCACGACCAACATGCGCCCGACTCAGAATCTGCGTACGCGATCGTCCCATTCTCTCGACTGCAGGAGAACACGTTTCGAGGGAATACTCACCCGTCGGCGCGTTCGCCGACACGTTCAGCCCCGAACACGTTCCAGCCGACGAACGCGCCGAGAGCGACTGCGAGGATGAGTACCGAATCGACGTGTGCGCGACTCGCGAGTACGAAGAACGCGCCGAGTGGGATCGCGAGCCCGAACGTAACCGATGGCCCGTCAGCGGAGAGCCGCGTCACGAGTCCCCTCGCAACGAGCAAGAGGGCCGCTCCGACCGCGACTCCGACAACCACGTCGACGAGGTAGTGAACACCGAGCGCGACTCTGGAAAACGAAACGGCCGCGACGAGCGCGGCTGCACCGGTGAACCGTCTCCGAGGAGTACTGACCTGGAGAACGTACGCTAGACCGAAGTAGACGATCGTCGTGTTCACGGCGTGTCCGCTCGGAAATCCGTATCCAGTCGCGAATGCCGTCGCCTCGTATATCGGCTGGACGAGCCACGGGAGAAGTTCCGCGTCGAGCAACGGTTGCTCCGGTCGTGGAAACCCAAATAGTTCCTTGAGGCCCTTGTACAGTCCCATCCCGGCCACCCATGCCCCCGCGACGGCGGCGATCTCAGTTCGTCTGGCCGTATCGATCCAGAAGAGCACCGCCAACAGAACCGCCAGAAACCAGATGTCTCCCAGTTGGGTGAGCAACGCGATACCGACCGCGAGCCAGTCCGGTATCTGTCCCTGAACCAGTTCGAACTCGCCGACCCCACGAGACATAGCGAGCAATCGGACGCAGTTCGTGAAAACAGTTCTCCGTGCGTCTGCACAGCCCGCCGGATCTGTGGAGCGACGAACGTTCGCACCTCAGTCGATCCGTATCGCCGGCTTCCCGGGTCGCGCCTTCGACGCCAGTTCCTCGTCGAGGGCCGCCGTTCTGACGACGACGTCGGTCTCGAACTCGTCGGCGACGAGCCAACTGGCCCGTTCGAGCAGCACTTGCTCCTCGCTGGCGGCGAGGCGCTGGTCAGGCCCCGCTCGTTCGTCGCGGTCGGTTGCATCGACGACGAACGCCGCGACGGTCTCCCGATCGGGCAGTTTGGCATCGAAATCGGCGTCGAAGACCGAATCTACCGCTTGTGACGTCTCTACGTCGTCGTCCTCGGCTCGTCGGCGGACGAGTTCGAGCGTGCGGTGTTTCCACGCCGGTGCGACGACGAGTTCGATCCGTTCGGGCTCGTCGATCGCCGCGGTGTCGACGATGTCGCGAACGTCTTCGAGGGTCGTCTCGACGAGCCGTCGCTCGAACGCGTGGTCGGCCACTGGCCGCTCGGGTTCGGGCCAGTCCGCCTCGACGACCAGTCCCTCGCCGCGGAGCTTGTTCCACACCTCTTCGCCGAGGTGGGGTGCCATCGGTGCGATCAGCGCCGCGAGGCTCAGCAAACCGCGCCGGTAGATTTCGCCGTGTGGCCGGTCGTACTCGCGGTAGCGGCGCAAGAGCCGCGCGAGTTCCTGAATCTCGGTTGCGACCCGGTGGAAGCGAAACCGCTCGTACTCCTCGGTGACCGCGACGATCGTGCGATCGATCTCGCGGTCGAGGTACTCGTCGTGGGGCCGTCGCTCGATGCGGGTGTTGCCCTCGTCGACGAACGCGGTCGCCATCCGGTACAGCGTCTGTTGCAGTTCGTAGGCCCCGCGGACGTTGTTCGCGGTCCACTCGAAGTCCTGTTCGGGGTGGGCGGCCGAGAGGACGAACAGCCGGGTCGTCTCCGCGCCGTACTCGTCGGGCGCGACGACGTTGCCCTTCGAGGCGGACATCTTCTCGCCGTCGTACAGCACCGTTCCCTGACTGACGAGTTTCTCGACCGGCTCTCGTCGCTCGAGCAGGCCGAGGTCGGCGAGCGCACGCGTCATGAAGCGGATATAGAGCAGGTGGAGGATGGCGTGCTCGTCGCCGCCGACGTAGACGTCGATCGGCAGCCAGTCGTTCGCTAGTTCGGCGTCGAACGGCGCGTCGTCGAGGTCGGGCGAGAGGAATCGCAGGAAGTACCACGAGGAGTCGACGAAGGTGTCCATCGTGTCCGTCTCGCGCCGTGCCGGCCCGCCGCAGTCGGGACACGTGGTTTCGACGAACGACTCCTGCTCGGCGAGCGGATTCCCCGTCGTCCGGACGAACTCGGGCAGTTCGACCGGAAGCTCTTCCTCGGGGACGAGCACGTGCCCGCAGTCGTCGCAGTGGACGACCGGAATCGGCGTCCCCCAGTAGCGCTGGCGCGAGATCAGCCAGTCTCGCAGTCGGTAGGTGACGTCCGGCTCGATCTCGTCGCGGTCCGCCACGAGTTGCTCGCGAGCCCGTTCACTCTCGAGTCCGTCGTACTTGCCGCTTCCCGTGAGCATTCCCTCGCCGGTGTAGGGCTCGTCGTCTGCAGCCGTCGCGGTTGCGTCGGCGGTGGACTCAGCGTCGTCCCTCGGTTCGATCACGCGCTCGATCGACACCCCGTGCTCGCGGGCGAACCGGTGATCTCGCTCGTTGTGGCCCGGAACGCCCATGACGGCCCCCGTTCCGACGTCCTCGAGGACGTAGCCGGCGACGTACACTGGCAACTCGTCGCCAGTCAGCGGGTGGATCGCCGTCGCGTCGGTTTCGACGCCCGAGAAGCCGACCTCGTCGGGGTCCTGTTCCCGGACCGTCTCGACGTAGTCGGCGACCGCCTCGTCGGCCTCGGCGAGTTCGTCGGCCAGTTCGTGGCCCGGCGAGACCGCGAGGTAGGTCGCGCCGTAGACCGTCTCCGGACGAGTGCTGAAGACGTCGACCGGTACGGTTTCGGCCTCCCCGAGGTCGCCGCTCGGTGTGACCTCGAAGCTGATCCGCGTTCCTTCCTGTCGGCCGATCCAGTTGCGCTGGATCTCCCTGACGCCCTCGGGCCACTCCGCTAAGTCGTCGAGCCCCGCGTCCAACTCCTCGGCGTAGTCTGTAATCGTGAAGAACCACTGGTCGAGTTCCCGCCGGCCGACGGGGGTTTCACACCGCCAGCAGACCCGCTCTCCATCGACGTCCTCGACCTGGGCGTCCGCGAGGACGGTCTCGCAGTCGGGACACCAGTTGACCGCCGCCGCCTCGTACTCGACGAGCCCGGCCTCGTACAGCCGCGCGAACAGCCACTGGTTCCACCGGTAGTAACTCGGCTCGCAGGTCGTGATCTCCCGGGACCAGTCGTAGCCAAAGCCCATGGTCTCGAGTTCCTCGCGCATTCGACGAATGCACGCCTGCGTCCAGGATTCGGGGTCGCTCGCGCGCTCGTAGGCGGCGTTTTCGGCGGGAAGGCCGAACGCGTCCCACCCCATCGGGTGAAGGACGTCGTCGCCGCACATTCGGCGATATCGGGAGTAGGCGTCCGTGATCGCGTAGTTTCGAACGTGTCCCATGTGGAGCGTCCCGGAGGTGTAGGGGAACATGCCGAGGACGTAGGTCGGATCGTCCGCGTCCTCGGGAAGTTCGTACACGTCGTCGCGCTCCCAGATATACTGCCAGAACTCCTGCACCTGCGCGTGATCGTAATAACTCGTCATTGGCGAGGTTCGTTGGTCGTTACTCGGCGTGCCGGCTATATCATTGTTCGGCCGCGATTGTCACTGGCGATCCAAAGTGAGGATACTGGACAGGTCGTCGCGGACGCTGTTGCTATCAAAAATTCCATCGGAGTCACCACAAAGCATATCATGTAACGTTAATTTGATTATTCAATGAGGGTTGCTCGTCGAACCGCCCTTCAGGCTGTTGGGACTGGTCTGCTGGGTGGCGTAGCGGGTTGCACTTGGATGATGTCTGAAGAGTACGTTCCGGTCGTGTTCGAGAACCGGCGCGACGCTGCCCATCTCCTCTCAGTCACAGTCGCATCGGACTCGGATCATAGCGGGTATACGTCGTATTTCAACGAAGCGAGACAACTGGATTCTGGCGAGGAACGGACCTACGAGGATGACGATGGGTTGACGATCGGTGATTCGTCACCGGACGTCGTCGCCCTCGCGACGCTCGATACCGAAGCAGTGGCTCGATCCGATTTTTCGTTGCGGCCCTCTCTCGAGGAGGTTCGAATCGTTGTTTCCAAAGACGGATCGGTCGAGATACACGAGCAAACGTGACACCGGACAGGAGTACTGCATAGCCACGCTGCTCGACTGTTTTCTCGGTCGAGGGGCAGCGAGAGCGCGTGTCGATCCGGCTGAATAGGAGAGTCAATCCGCGTTCGCAACCCGCTCGTAGACGTCGAACATGCGCTCGGCCGTCCGGTCGATACTGACCTCGCGAGCCGCGTCCCGCCCGTTCGATCGCTCTCCGCGTTCGAGAACGTCCCGTAGTCCCTCGATTAGCTCGTCGTCGTCGGTCGCGACGCGAGACGGCGAGACGCCCGACAGTCGCTCTCGGACGTCGCCGACGTCGGTGGAAACGACGGGGAGGTTGCAGGCCAGCGCCTCCTTGACGGCGTTTGGCGAGCCCTCGCTGTCGGAGGTCAAAAGCAGGGCGTCGGCCGCGTTCATGTAGTCGGGAATCGTCTCGTGGTCGACGCCGTAGACGGTCCTGAGACGGACCGGACGATCGAGGTGGCCGTTGACGGCGTTGACGATCCGTCTAGCGCGCGGGTAGTTCTTCACCGTCCGCTTCGGTGTGTAGGGAAAGAGGACGTTGTACTCGTCGTCGCGCCAGCCGACCGCCTCGCGAGCCTGATCCTGCGGACCGGGCTGGAACTTCTCGAGGTCGATCCCGTCGGGGATGACGGCGCAGTCCCGCCCGAGATGCTCGCGCATCGCCTCGGACATGACGACGACCTCGTCGCACAGCGGGACGCAGGCGCGGCTGACGGGCTCGATCGGGCCGTAGACGTCCGACCCCCACAGCGAGAGGACGACCGGCGTTCGGATCTGGGCGAGCGCCATCGGCGCGGTCAAGCCGTAGTGGGCATGAATCAGGTCGTAGCCGTTTCCCGACTCCTGGATGACCTCGGGGAAGAATCGAAGGTAGTCGAGCGGGCCCCTGGAGTGGCCCGCCCTGCCGTCGCCGGAGACCGACAGCGTCGAGAACGAGACGCCGCGTCGCTCGATCGCGCGCATCTGCTCGTTCATAAACGGCGCGTCGGCGTTCGTCGTCAGCGTGAGGACGTGCATCTCGGTTATCCTGTCGGACCGGACGCCGCCGTTTTGTTATCCCATTCTTTTTCGGACGCGTCGCAGCGAACCCGATACCTCGACCTGACGGCAGATTCGACGGTCGCGTGTACGTGTACGATTACAAAGCGCCGCGAGCGGCTATCATCGATCGATGCGGATTCTCGTCTTCGCTAACACGCCCGCGCACGTTCACCTGTACCGTCATGCCGTCGAGCACCTCGAGGATGCGGGCCACGAGGTCCTCGTGTTGACGCGGGAGTACGCCTGTACGACGGACTTACTCGAGTTTTTCGGGCTGCCGTACCGGCGTTACGGGAAACACGACACCGACGCGCCGTCGAAACCGCAACTCGTCCGCGAACTCGGCGAGCAGGCCGGACGCATTGTCACTGAGTCGATTCGGTTCCGGCCGGACGTGGTCTTCGGCCGCGGACCCTACGCCGCCCTCGCCGGCACCGTCACGCGGACGCCGACCGTCCTCGTCCTCGACGACGAGCCCGGCGACTTCAACCACACCGTCTCACGGCCCTTCGCCGACTGCATCCTCTCACCGGCGGTGACGCGGCGCGATCTCGGCGACGACCACTACACCTTCGAGGGGTTCAAGGAGTGTGCCTATCTCTACCCCGACGTGTTCGAGCCCGACGGAGCAGTTCGGGAGTACCTCGGCGTCGATCCGGACGAGCCGTACGCGCTGGTTCGGTTCAACGCACTCGACGCATTGCACGACGACGGGCTGGAAGGATTCACGCGAGAACAGCGGCGTGACCTGCTCGAGCGGTTGGACGAGCGAGCGACCGTCTTCGTCTCGGACGAAAGCGGAAAGATGGATCTCCACGAGCTTCCAGCCCGGCCGTACGACCTCCACCCGGCGCTGATCCACGACGCGATGGCCGAGGCCTCGCTGCTCGTCGCCGACACCGGAACGATGGTCAACGAGGCCGCACTCCTCGGGACGCCCGCCCTGCGCTACCGCGGCACCGACGACCACGAGTACGGCGAGTTCCGAGAACTCGAGCGTGTCGGCCTCGTCGAGCAGTTCGACCGGTACGAGGGGGTCCGCGATCGTGCCTGCGAGCTCCTCGTTGACGAGACGGCGAGCGATCGGTGGCAGCGACGGCGGCAGGAGTACGTTGGCGACCTGGTGGATCTGACGGACCTTCTGGTCGACGTTGCTGAAGTAAAAGGGCGTCTCAGCCGATTGGACTCGGGTTCGCGGCGGACGTTACAACCTCGCTCGACCTCGAGGTAAGCACCGGCAACGAGGGTTACGGACTGCTTATGCGCGAGTCCGAGCCCGTTCGGGCACGTCAGCGGCGTTGTTGGCGTACGCGTTGTAGGCGGAGAGTGCAGCGACGAGCAACCCGGCGATGGCGGTGCTCGTCGCGAGTTCGTTGCTCCCCATTTCGATGACGGCGGGCGAGATGAGTATCCATAGTCCGAGCAGGACGGCGAGCGATGCGACGCCGACGCTCGCCAACCGATCCTTCGACAGTCGGTAGAAGTTGTATCCGGCAAGCAGGAAGATCGCCGTTCCGACGAGCGTGTCGTTCCAGATCGCCGCTTCGGTGGCCTCGAAGAGGAACGGCGAGGCGACGAGCCACAGTCCGAGCAACGCGACGAGCGCGCTCAACCACTGCATGACGTCGGTGTTGAGGACGTCACGATCGGTATCAGTGTCCCGGTTCGGTTGATTATCGGTCGGTGTTTCACTCATGACTCGGGCGAGGTAGTCGACGTCCGAGTAAAACGACAGTGCCTGCGCTTGTCGGGAGTTGTGGTCGCTACTCTCTCGACTGGTTGGGTGCGATCGGACGATCCCTCGAGGACCCGTCCGCTTGCTCACCGCTGTACTCGTACCGCGTCACTTCGAGGTCCTCGCTTTCGGCCGCATCCATCGCGATCGCAATGCCGAGCGAGAGCACGCCGAGCAGGACCGCGGTGAACGACGCGAGCACGCCCGCGAATCCGTCCTTGCCGCGACGGCTTCGGGCGGCCGACCCGGCGAGTCCGGCGATGCCGCCTGCGATGCCCGACGTACCGGCACCGTAGAAGACGACGGCGGGGTTGAATCCTTCGACGACGTACCGGCGTTTGAGTCGCCAGAGGAAGCTTCGGAGCAACAGCAGTGAGACGTACCGAACGAACGGAACGTACCGAATACTGCTCTCCTCGTCGCCGTAGACCGCGGACATCGCGACGTCCGCAACGCGGCGCTCGTTGACGTTCAGGTGGGTGAGGATGTGATTCAGGAAGCCGTACTGGTCGGTGATCGACTCGAGGTCCAGTTCCTCGATCGTCTCCCGCGAGATGGCGGTGTACCCGTTCTGGGGGTCGCCGGTCGTCCAGTAGCCCGACGCGAACTTCGAGAGGCCGGTGAGCATCGCGTTGCCGAACAGCCGAAACGCCGACATCCCTTCCCGGTCTTCGGGCGTGAGTAATCTGTTCCCCTTCGCGTAATCCGCTTCGCCCGTCGCGACGGGGTCGATGATCCGGTCCAAGATGTCGGGATCCATCTGTCCGTCCCCATTCATCACGGCAACGACGTCGATCTCGTCCTCGACAGCTCGTTCGTACCCCGTCTTGACCGCCCCGCCGTAGCCGCGATTTTCCTCGTGTCGGATCGGGACGACTCGGCGACCGTCGCCGCCGTCGGTCACCGCGCGCTCGAGTTCGTTCGTCGCATTGACTCGCGCAGCGACTCGCTGGATCACGTCCCAACTGTCGTCCGGCGAGGCGTCGTCGACGACGTAGATCCGGTCAACGTAGTCCGGAACCGTCTCGATGACGCTCCCGACGAAGTCTGACTCGTTGTAGGCCGTCACGACGACGCCGACGCTCTTTCCCTTATACATCGTCTCCCCCGTCGGTTCGGTGCGCACCGGCGGCACTCCGTTCTGCGTCCACCGGATCCGCGTTCTGCTCGCGGTTTCCGTCAGGGAGCCGTGGACTCGGTGCTCGGCCGTCCTGCGAGCCAGCGAGTGCGTACCACTGGTGATCCGTCCCCGAGAGGTCCACCGCGTCCCGGCCGTCGAGGACGACCATCGGCTCGAGTTCCGTCCACGGGATCCGGTCGAACTCGTCGTGGGGCGTTACGAGGACGGCGGCGTCGAACGACTCCTCACGAAGGTCCTCGAGTTCGATCGGGCGCGCGCCGTACTCGGCCGGATCGACGAGCGGATCGACGCCGGCGACGTCCGCGCCTCGTTCGGCGAGTTCGTCGATGACGCCGATCGCGGGCGAGGCGCGAGTCTCCTCCACGCCGGGCCGGTACGTGATCCCGAGGACGACAACCGACGCGTCCGAGAGGGCGACCTCGTCGGCCGCGAGTTCGTCCGCGAGTCGGTCGACGACGACCGTCGGCATCGTCTCGTTCACCTGTCGAGCAGTTCGCGTCAACGCCATTGGCTCGTTCGCTTGCGAGAGCAGGAAGTGGGGGTAGTAGGGGATGCAGTGACCCCCGACGCCCGGTCCGGGGTCGTGCAGCTGGCACATCGGGAGATCGTTCGCCGTCTCGATCGCCTCGCGAACGGAGATGCCGAGTTCGTCGGCGAGACGACCCAACTCGTTTGCCAACGCGATGTTGACGTCGCGGTAGATCCCCTCGAACACCTTGACCGCCTCCGCCGTCGTCGCGTCGGCGACGGTGTGGACCTCGCTGTCCGAAAGCTCGTCGTAGACGATCGCGGCGGCGCGAGTGCTCTCCTCGTCGACGCCGCCGACGACCTTCGGGTACTGGCCGCGGATATCCCGCAGCGCCGTCCCCGAGGACGTACGCTCGGGACAGAACGCGAGGCCGAACTCGTCGGGGTCGAGGCCGCTCTCGCTCGCCAGGTGTGGCTGGAGGACGTCACGACACGTCCCCGGCGGCAGCGTTGATTCGGCGATCACGAGGTCACCCGGCGCCAGCCCGGCCGCGATGTCGTCTGCGACCGACTCGACCGTCGACAGGTTTGGCTCGTCGTCCTCGTCCAGCAGCGTCGGCACGATGATGACGTGGATTCGAGCCGCAGCGGCAGCTGCGGGGCCGTCGGTCGTCGCCTTGAGTCGACCGTGCTCGACCTGCTCGGCGACGAGGTCGGCGAGTTCGGGCTCGCCGACGACGTGGCTCTCGCCCGCGTTGATCGTCTCGACGACGGCGGGATCGACGTCGACGCCGGTGACGTTGCCGGTCGTCTCGGCGTAGACACCCGCGAGCGGCAGCCCCATCTTGCCGAGGCCGTAGACGGCGACTGGAACGTCTCCGCCGGTCAATCGCTCGCGCTGTCTTCGCTCGGAACGGGTCGATCCGTAGAGGGCGCTTTCGTCGTCCGTCACGCTTCCACCTCTCGTTCCCGGCGGGGGCGTTCACCCGAGACGTGCGCATCGATGCGTTTCACCGTCTCGAGCGCGGTGACGCCGTCTTCGGCCGTGACTTCGGGCTCCGTCCCGGTCTGGATCGACTCGACGAACGACTCGAGTTCGTGTCGCAGCGGCTCGCCGTTGTCGACGCGCGGGCGCTCGACGACGCTCTCGTGGCGGTAGCGTCGCTGGCCGTCGTCCGTGAGGTACTCGGGGTAGGAATCGCGGTGGATCAGGACAGACTGCTGGAGGTAGTCGACCTCGACGAGACACTCCCGCGCCGTGACGGTGAGCCGTCGGACCTTCTTCTGGGTGACGCGACTCGCCGTTAGCGTCGTGACGATGTCGTCGTACTCCATCGTCGCGGTCGCGTACCGGCCGTCGTCGGTCCCCATCGCGGTCATCGATTCCGGCCCCGTCCCGAGCAACGAGGCGACGATGTCGACGTCGTGAACCATCAGATCGAAGACGACGTTTCCGGGTGCGGTTCGATCGATCGGCGGACCGAGTCGTTCGGCTTCGAGGCTGATGATGTCCAAGTCGTCGATGAGCTCGTTGACGGTTCTGACGGCAGGGTTGAACCGTTCGATGTGGCCGACCTGGAGGACGAGTCCGGCGTCTCGCGCCCGCTCTGCCATCGCCCGACCCTGCTCGGCCGTCTCGGCGATCGGTTTTTCGACCAGGACGTGGACGCCCGCGTCGAGACATCGCAACACCGTCTCGTGATGGGCGTGGGTCGGCACTGCGACCGTGACGGCGTCACAGCGATCGAGCAACGCGTCGACCGACATTGCCTCGGTTCCGTACTCGTCCGCGACGCGCCGTGCGACCTCGGTGTCGTGGTCGGTGACGCCGACGAGGTCAACAGCTCTGAGCTCACTGTACACGCGCGTGTGGTTTTCGCCCATCGCACCGACGCCGATGACGCCGACACGAATCGGTCGCGTCGCCGTTCGTATTCGTTCCGTACTCATAATATATCGAGAGACTCCTGGACTGCGTCGACGACCGTCGCTCGCTCGCGCTCCGTGAGGTTCGGATGGACTGGCAGCGAAAGCACCGTCTCGGCCGCCCGCTCCGATCGCGGAAGGTGCGCTGCGGCAGTACTCACCGTCTCGTAGGCCGGCTGTCGGTGGATCGGCGTTTCGTAGTAGACCGCCGCATCGACGCCTCGTTCCGAAAGCGCGTCCGCGAGCGCGTCACGGTCGTCGGTTCGAACCGTATACTGGTGGTAGACGTGGCGGTACGCCGCCGGCTCGCGAGGCGTCTCGAGCGGACAGTCCGCGAGCCGGTCGTTGTAGTAGGCCGCGTTCTCTCGGCGCGCCTCGTTGAACTCGGGGAGCCGTTCGAGCTGGGCGCGCCCGATTGCCGCCGCGATGGCCGTCAGCCGGTAGTTGTGGCCGAGTTCGACGTGTTCGTAGCCGCCGGTTCCGCTCTCGGCTCGGCCGTGGTTGACGTAGCCCGTAACCCGTTCGGCGACGTCCTCGCGATCGGTGGTGACGATGCCGCCCTCGCCGGTCGTCATGTTCTTCGTTGGGTAAAACGAGAAGCAGGCGGCGTCGCCAAAGCTGCCGACTCGCTCGCCGTCGATCTCCGCACCGTGGGCCTGACACGCGTCCTCGACGACGAACAGGTCGTGCGCCTCGGCGAGGTCGCACAGGGCCGGCATCGGTGCCGGAAGGCCGTAGAGATGGACCGGCAGGAGGCCGACCACGTCGTCTCGCTCCTCGACGATCCGCTCGACGTCGTCGGGATCCATCGTGTACGTCTCGCGGTCGATGTCGGCAAACACGGGCGTCCCGCCGGCGAGTCGAATCGCGTTCGCGCTCGCGACGAACGAGAACGGTGAGGTGACGACCGCGTCGCCATCCGGGACGCCGAGGGCTTCCAGGGCGGCGTGCAACGCCGTCGTCCCGTTCGAGGTCGCGACGGCCTCGTCAGTTTCGCAGTAGGCGGCGAACTCGGACTCGAAGGCTCTGACTTCCGGCCCGTCGGCGAGCGCACCCTGTTCGATAACCGACTGGACCCGCTGGATCGCGTTCGAGCTGACGTCCGGATCGGCGATCGCCACGGAATCGACCCGTTCGTTTTCGGCCTCCGTTCGGACAGTCGATGTCTCGGTATCGATACCACCGTCGGTCGAGCTTCGTTTCGCCTCGGTATCGGTATCCGTATCGGTCATGCGATCTGGTTCGGCCCCTCGAGCGGGGTCGGTAACGGCTGTACTGTTGCTGGCGATCCCACGGCGAGGCTGTTCGGCGGCACGTCGTCGGTCACGACGGCGCCGGCCGCGACGAACGCGTTCTCGCCGACTGTCACACCGGGTAGGAGCGTCGCGTTCGCACCGATCGAAGCACCCGATTCGATGGTCGGCCCCACGAGTTCCTCGTCGGTTCGGACGGGATACTCGTCGTTCGTCAGTACCGCGCTCGGGCCGACGAAGACGTTGTCCCCGATCGTCGTGTCGGTCGGCACGTAGACGTTCGTCTGGATGCTCACGTGCGAGCCGATCGTCGTCTGCCCGTCGATCACCGTCTTGGTCCCGACGAGGACGTCGTCGCCGATCGACGTGTTTTCTCGAATCAGGACGTCGTGGCCCGTGGTGAACCCGTCGCCGATCGTCACGTCACCGTAGACGATCGTTCCGGCTCTGATCGTCGCATCGTCACCGATCCGGGTCGGCTCGTCGAACTCACCGTAGCCGATCGTCACGTCGTCGTCGACCGTACAGTCACCGCTGTGAACGACTGCCTCCATCACGATACACCTCGGTTACCGCCGCTCGGACGTCTCGAAGGCGAGCCTATTGGACACGTCCGGACACGGCATCGTCGTCGTCGGTAGCGCTGTCTCATCTGTTACTCGATACCCGGGAGGGAATCATCCTGATACAGCCGGTAACGAGGTTTTGTTATCCCTGTCCTGACGGTTCCGTAGCCGGAAACTACAGCGTCGGTATCCGATATAACTCGTTGCATCGGCGGTTCAATCTGCGACAGTGATTCGTTCGCCTCGCTCGTCTATATCCTCGAAAACGTTGGATTAGCCGTCAGTCACGAGTGCTAACCGGTACAATTCGATTTCGGAAGGGTAGCCGTGAGATAGTAAAGGGATCATCCGTGGCAGTCGATGCTGTGAGATATCCGACCACACCCGATCGACGACCGATACGGGAACGCGAGGGCACGCATGGCTGAGCATGACCTCGCCCAGGCCGAGCTGTTCGACGTGTTCAGCAACGCCAGACGACGACAGACGGTGCAGTTCCTGAAACGACAGGGAGGGAGTTGCGACCTCGCACCGCTCGTCGAGCAGGTCGCCGCCTGGGAAAACGACACTGACACGGACGAGGTGACGCGAACGCAGCGACGACGGGTCTACATCTCGCTGTACCAGACCCACCTGCCGATGCTCGAAGACCACGGCATCGTCGACTGGGACCCAGATGGTCACGCCATCGAACTCCTCCCCGACGAGGAAATCTTCGAGCCATATCTCGATCGACGCCTCGGAAGCGAACGGCCCTGGCATCGGTTCTACACCGCAGCCGCGGCCCTTGGTGTCGTCGCGCTCGCGGTCACGTGGCTCGCGGTCGGCTCGACAGCGACCACCATCGCGCTGATCGTCGCGCTCGCCCTTTGTATCGTCGTCCTCGCGCTCTCGATCGTACAGCACGTCTCGCGACGGCCCGACCTCGGCTTCTCGCCCGGCCGTGCGAGTCGATAACGTCCGCGCTCGTTTTGCCCTCCATCTCGGTCGACGGTCTCTCCCACCTGCGGTACGGGAGGTTGTTCGAACGGTATTCGATTACTCGTGGTCATAAGAGAGCGTCGTTCGCTCTGACAACCTCGGCGTTTAGGTCGAGGAGAAGTTACGAACGGTCGTGTCTCGATGCTGGCGCGGCTACTCCTCGTCGTCCGCCGCGTCCTCGGTGACCGTCACTGAGAAGTACGTATCCACGTCTGCGTTGTCGTTCGTCGGCGCTGTCGGCACGTCGTCGCTGTAGAGCAACGCACTGATTCGCACCGTCTCGTTTGCCTCGGCAGTCGGTGTGAGAAGGTGCGATTCGGTGACCGTCTCCTCGTCGTCAGCCTCGAACTCCACTTCCTCTATCGCCGTCCGCTCGATGATTTCACCGTCTTCGATGACCTGCTCCTGGAACACGATCGTATACTCCGTTTGCTCACCCTCCTGATTCTCGACCGAGAGCGTGACCGGAACCGACTCGCCCGGCTCGACCTCGTCGGGAATCTCGCCGGCAACCAGCGTTCCGTCCTCGTCCTCGGAGTAGAGGCCGAGTTCGGAGTAGCCACCGCCCGCCATCGGAAAGAGGAGACCAACGAGCAACGCGCCGGCTGCGGCTCCGACCGCGACGACGAGCAGGATCGACGACGCCGATGTGACAGCCCCTTCGTCTCGGCGAAACCGCTCGAAGAGTGGTGTTACTGAGACGGTGAACCGGTCCGCCTTCGGCGTCCGGAGTCGACGAACAACACCCACCTGGGCGAGAGCGACGGTACCGAGACCGATCCCCGCCGCGAGCGGTTCGGTCTGTAGTCCCCACTCGGTCACCGGCAAGACGAGAACGATCGTCGGAACGATCGCGAGCGAGAGGGCGAACGAGAGGCCGAGTCGTTCGGCCACGTCGATCCCACCTCGCCACCGTTCGGCCGTCGCCAGCGACGTCTCGGGGTCGTGTCGCCTCGTTGCCGGAAACAACGCCGATACGAGCGCGTACCCGGGTAGGAACAACACGAGCGGGACGGTCGCCAACAGCCGCAGGCTGCTTTCGGCCGGAACGGACGTGATCGTCGCGTAGGCAACGATCGCACTGAGCGAGACGATCGCGAGATCGGTCGGATACAGTCGAACGTAGCCGAGGCGAGTTCGAGTCGTCGTTCGAAAACTCATCGCCGATCCACCACAGTTCGAGGAGACACGTCGTTACTGGCTGTGGATGCGCTAATCACCATTACCGATGAACGAATCGACTCGCTGGTGTTTTGTTATGACAGTATTATTGGGCTGCGAAGCGGTCGTCACAGTAACAATGAGAGCGACCTATCAGATTGGCCTAGCGATGCACGAACAGCCACACTGACGCTGGGAGTGTTCGACGGACCGAACTCGAGACGTTAGAAATCGACGTACTGGGCTTCCCATTCGCGCCGTTCATCGATCCGCTGGCGACCGGTATCCGTGATCGCGTAGTAGTTCGTTCGTCTATCGAGTTGGCCTTTTTCGACGAGTTCCTTGTTAACGAGCGTATCGAGATTGGGATACAGCCGACCGTGATTAATTTCGGAGCTATAGTACTTCTCGACCTCGTCTTTGACGGTTTGGCCCGACGGCCGATCTGCGCCCGCGATAACGTACAGCAGGTCTCGCTGAAAGCCGGTCAGGTCGTGCATTGCTCAATCACAGTGACCGTTCCACTGAGTAGATATTTGTTATCCGTATCATACAGCGTTGTTAGTACTTCTTTCAGAAACCGTTCGCGGAACGAAAGTGACTATTCTAGCGAACGTCCACGAGTCGGAAACATCGTACTTGCCTGCCGTTTGGCTCCGTCTCGGCCTGACCGAGAACACGCACGATCACATCCCCCGATCACTCGTCGGTGCGCACCAGTGAAACGTCGATCCCATCGGCTGTGATCTGCACGTCGACCTCCTCGACGGTCGCTTCGTAGGCAGTCGTGTGGGAGCCATCTTGCTCGAACCGAATGCATTCGGCTAAGAGATCGCTCTCGAGGAGATTATTTATCCGCCGGTAGACGGTCGCCGACGAGCTATCCGTTCGGTCGGTTAACTCTTTTGCTGTTTTCGGTCCGTCACTCGTTGCAACGAGGATTGTGCGGGCACACGTATCCCCGAGGACGTCGAGCTGAGCGGCAGGGTCAGTGGTCGGTTCCGGTCGCGTGTTACTTGCGTGCGTTGACATCTGTGGTGGTTCGTGCGTTGTGGATGGAATGGACGGATTCGCTCTCGGTGGCGAGAGGTGTCGGTACAGGCCGTTCGAATCGGTATCGGGCCTCGGTCGTTTCTGCGACTATCACGTTCCAGCGATACGATCAGTAAGCGATAATGGTATTTTATAACGATCCACCTTCTCTTTCGAAGGCAACTCCTTCTTGCTCGTAATACCGTATTTCGCCGGCGAAATTTCGTATTTAGACACCAGACACCGTTCCTCAATATGTAGTTATACGACGAATACGAGCCAACCGGTCCGAACTCACGTTGAGGTCACGTAACGGACTGGGACAGAACCAGCCGATATACGACCAGTACAGCCCATGCTCGCCGGAAATTACCAGTTTCTCCCCGATCGGAACCGCGTGCTCGATGAACGGTCGGCGTCCTTTATTCGGATTTGGTTCCTCCCAGTCGATACCACCTACAACCATGAACTCCCCACAACAGAACTGGCGGCCGATGGAATCGTCGACGGCTGGTGCACGGTGTCGAAACTGTGGTACGCACGTTACACAGCAGTTTGCTCGCGTCTTCGGGGACAACGGTGACGTCGTCCACGGCTGTCCAGCCTGTACGACGTACCGCGAAATGCAGTCCGGAGATCACCTTCCCGCTGCCGAACAACCCTAGTTTTTCTCGGCTTTCAGTACCGTTTGCCACCACGTCTCAGCGACGGCCATTTTATACAACACGTATTTTTATTGGATAAAACACCGCAAGTTAAAGTAAACGGTTGGTGAAGTAGGAGGCGTGCATACAGCCGAGAAGGGATTGCGTGCCGAGAGCGTATATACACCCCACCTCTGATCAATGTCTGTCCAGACAAGCCGATCCGACTCCCTCGAGGAAAGCGAGATTTTCCACATCCTCGGCAACGACAGACGGCGGGCAATCGTTCAGCTACTCGCTCGCGAATCGGGACAGATCGACGTCGCCGATATCGCGACCGAGATCGCCTCGACCGAGTCGGAGACGACACCCGTACCCAACAACCTCTATAAAAGTGTCTACGTCTCCCTCCAGCAGACGCACCTCCCCCAGCTCGAAGAGGACGCTGTCATCGAGTACGACTCCGATGCAAAGACGATCCAACCGGGTGCGAACTTCGGCGACGTTCTCGCGTATGTCAACGGCCACGACAGCGACCGTTCGACCGTCTTGCAGTTTCACCTCGCGGTGTGTGTCCTCGGACTCGTCATCATCGCACTCTCGGGATTGAGCCTGCCGGTCATCGCGAGCATCGATCTGGTGCTCTCGAGCGTGTTCGTCTTACTCGCGGTCGCGGCGAGCAGCCTCTACAAGCTTCTGGCGTAGCCAGCTCTGATAGCCGCCGACGCCCCGTTTATGAGACAGCAGACGCTACCGATTCACCTGGCGCATAACCCACATCGAGATCGGAACGCTGGCCGCAACCAACCTGTAAAC
Source organism: Natrialbaceae archaeon A-arb3/5 (assembly GCA_046614585.1). Classification (GTDB taxonomy): domain Archaea; phylum Halobacteriota; class Halobacteria; order Halobacteriales; family Natrialbaceae; genus JBKKHI01. Next base: position 46,960 of record JBKKHI010000004.1, read on the forward strand.
GACACCCAGTATCGGCTCGACGCCGAACGAGGGGGCAAATAGATATCCCGCGACGAATCCGATTGGATCGAAAACGAGAGCGAGTATCAGAACCTGCGTCTCGAAGGGCTTGGATTCGAACCAGTAGCGCATACCGGAAGGACTCCTCCTGGTTCGTAAGTGATACGTTTCTGATTACCAGTTGCGCATCAGTCGAGTCCAACTGCAGCACCGGCGAACGCACCGAGCGAGCGTGTACACTAATCGTGCTGGACCTTCCCGACGAGTGGACTACTGGGACCGTCTCATCGGCGGATGTCGACCTCCAGTACTACAGAACGGGGGAGGGTAAACCGATCGTCTTCGCCCACGGGTTCCTCGATACGGGACAACGGTGGATCCCACTCGCGGAGGAGCTGGCTGCAAACTATGCGGTGATTGCGTACGACGCGCGAGGACACGGCCGATCCGACGCGCCGGAGACGGGGTATCGTCTCGCGGACCGAATTGGCGACCTTCATCGTATCGTCGACGAGTTAAATCTCGACAATTCCGTTCTAGTTGGACACTCACTGGGCAGCGGGACAGTCGGATGGGCGGCCGCGAGACAGCCGGATCTTCCGGCCGGTATCTCCTATCGAGCCGGATTGTTTCCACGAGCTGCCGAGTAGTAGCCCGGACGAACTGGTCGAGCAATCACGGTCCCATCTGGAACGGACGTTCGACCGGACCGTCGAGGAAATCATCGACGAGTCGTATTCGGAACTGGACCCTGTCCACGCCCGTCGGCTCGCGACCGGCCATCTCGAATGTGATCCGGTGATCGCCGAACTCGCACGCCACGGATATCCGTCGCCGCTCGTGGACGCGTTCGAAGAGATCACGGCCCGGACGCTGGTACTGCGATCTGACAGAGGAATCGAGCAACGGGTCGCTGACCAGAACGCAGCCGACTCGCTTCGACGTGGGCGGTTGGTTCACATCCCGGACAGTGGCCACTACGTGTTCCGCGATGCAGACGAGACCGCCTTCAAAGAACTCCAGACGTTCCTTTGGCGCGTCTGATTGCGTTCTGTTTCTCCGAGCGCACGAGATCATCAGTGCGAACGTCCCTTGCTCGAGGGTGGGACGAATTGCATCTTGGGTTACCCACAGTTGGCTGGACCCAACGCACAGTTGAGCGCTCTCGCGGCGTACTGGGATCGAAGAAAAATAACGAAAATCGCAAAATCGATCGTGGACGAGCGCGTTACTCGGCTGGGCCGATCATCGGCTCAGTCGCGTCGTCCTCGGCCTGCGTATCGTCTCCGTTCTCAGTGTCGTCTGGGTCGTCCGCAACGGGCTCGTCGTCAGCCGGCTCTTCTGCTTCGGGGTCGTCAGCTGCGTCGAGCGTGACGACTGCGTCGTCGGTCACCGGCTCACCATCGAACTCGTACGGACCATCTTCGGCACCGTCAGTCTCGACGAAGTCGAACTCCTGATTATCGTTCGTGTCGCGGTGTGGCATCGCGATCAGGGTGTCCTCTTCTTCGAGCGGCTCGTCGAGCGTTATTTCGACGTTCTCGTGCGTTCCTTCGTCAAGGTACTCCGAGGTACCGATGATGCTCTCGACGACGTTACCCACGAGCAGGCTGCTGTCGTGGATTGCAACGAAGCCACCGTTTGCCATCGTGACCTCGTCGACGACGACCGTCTCGCCGTCAGTACTCTGGTCTTCGAACGTCACGAAGGCGGGCTGGGCCTCATCAGCTTCGTCATTGGGGTCTTCTATCGGGTCTTCCTCAATCGGGTCCTCTTCGGGTTCTTCCTCATCAACGGGCTCTTCTTCGTCAACCGGCTCTTCCTCGTCGACCGGTTCCTCAGGTTCCTCTTCTTCAACTGGGTCTTCAGGATCTACGGGCTCTTCAGGCTCGTCAACTGGGTCCTCCTCGACTGGGTCCTCTTCTGGTTCTTCCTCGTCGGTCAGTTCGATGGTAGCGACCTCACCGAACTCGTCGGTCAGGACCATGTGGATGTACTCACCAGCTTCGATATCGTCCGTTTCGACCTCGAACTGGACCTCTTCGGACTCCTCAGCGTCAAGCGTCACTTCCTGTGACTCGATAAGGTCACCTTCGAGTCGGAACTGCACGTCCTGGGTGTCTTCCTCGTCAGCCGTGCTCGAGACGGTCGCGGTGACGGTGATCGTCTCACCGACTTCCGCCGTCTCCGGTGCGTCGAGGTCGTCAACGGTGAACGACTCGACTGGATCAGCAGGGTCGTCCTCGACTGGCTCTTCTTCGTCAACAGGGTCATCTACCGGATCTTCCTCGACTGGGTCCTCTTCAGGATCTTCCTCATCTATCGGTTCTTCTTCATCGACTGGCTCTTCTTCGTCAACCGGATCCTCCTCATCGACCGGTTCCTCAGGTTCTTCCTCGTCAACCGGGTCTTCTTCATCTACGGGATCCTCTTCGTCAACTGGGTCTTCCTCCGGTTCTTCTTCAGGTTCGTCGATGAGATCGTCGCCGATATCGGCGACGACGTAGATCATTGCCTGCTCGATGGTAACCTCGATCTGCTCTTCATTGGCGATCGGGTCCTCGTCCGGCATCTCGTCATCGTCGACACCGTTGTCCTCGTATTCGTCATCGGTGTCGTCAGCGAGGTCGTCATCGGCATCGTCAGCGCCGTTATCGAGGCCATCGTCGACGCCGTTGTCATCGTCAGCGCCGTTATCGAGGTCATCGTCGACGCCGTTATCAACGCCGTCATCATCGACGCCGTTGTCGTCGTACTCGTCATCTTCGTCGACGGCGTCGTCATCCTCGTAATCATCGGCTGGCGGATCGTCCGGAAGTTCCGCGATGTCGGTGACGACGTAGATCGTTGCCTGCTCGATGGTGACTTGGTAGCCATCATCGACTGGCTCGTCATCGGCGTCGTCAACGCCGTTTTCGTCCGGCTCCGCATCGGTGTCGTCCTCGTCGGTGACACCATCGTCAGCGAGATCATCGTCGAGACCGTCCGCCTCATCGTCGGCGGGACCCTCGTCGACATCGTCCGCCTCGTCATCCTCGTCGACGCCGTTATCGAGGCCATCGTCGACACCGTTGTCGTCGTACTCGTCATCTTCGTCGACGGCGTCGTCATCCTCGACACCATTGTCGTGGATGTCTTCGTCATCCTCGTGGACGACGTAGATCGTTGCCTGATCGATCGTAACGGTTAGTTCGTCGTGGTCGTGGACGTCCTCGTCATCGTCGTTTTCGTAGTCGTCAGCATCGTCGTCGACACCGTTGGCGTCATCGGCGTCTGCATCGTCGACGCCGTTATCGTAGTCGTCATCGGCGTCCATTTCATCGTCCACGCCATCGTGCGCGTCGTCGCCGATCGTTATGTCGCTGTCATCAAGAACGACGACGGTCGTCAGTTCGCTGATGTCGATCTGTCGGTCATCGACGTCATCGGCTGGATCCTCTTCATCGACTGGGTCTTCGGGTTCCTCGTCGACAGGATCTTCCTCGTGCTCATCGAGCATCGTGATGCTCGCTTGCTCGACCGAGACGTCCATCTGTACGTCTTGTGACTCGAGACCGTTCGTCTCGACGTCATCGCCATTAACGGCGTTGTCGTCGAAGTCGTTCTCGTCGGTCTCGTAGTCGTCCTCGGCGTCGTTGTAGTCGTTCTCGTCCTCGGCGTCGTTGTAGTCGTTCTCGTCCTCGGCGTCGTTGTAGTCGTCGTCAGCGTCGTTGTAGTCGTCCTCCTCGTCAACCTCGTCATCGAACTCGTCCTCGCCGATTTCGTCATCGGCGGGTTGTGCGTCATCCGGAATCTCGTCCATGCTCTGGACGACCGTGATGTCCGCGTGTTCGATGACGACGTTGAGCGATACGCCTTCGATGTCAGCGTCTCCATCTGGTAGTTCCTCACCGGCGTCAGTGTCGTGCTCGTCGATGGTTGAAGCGGGTGCAGCTCCAACAACCATCGCCCCACTCGAGCACACCATCATCAGCGCAGCGAGTACTACGAGTATCTGCTTGCGTGCGTTCATGTGTCTTGCCGTAAGGCATCGGGTCAACGTGGGTTCGCTGCATAAACTGAGGCAACCATTTCGGTGAGAAATCAAACAATACACGCTACCAGCAGCGCTACGGTGTGCTACTCGGGATGGAAAACGTAGATTGTGACGTAAGTCATCAGATCAATTACACTGTCAGATGAAGGCGAACGTCTCGACTACTATGGTTTACTGTTTCGGTTTTTGAGCCGGCCTCACGACAGTTCGGTCCGCGCCGGACTGACACACCACAGCAACGGATTGACGATAGCCACTGCGCACGTGGTCGCACGACGGGAGAGCGGTTCGGAGTGCACAGTTCGAAGCGAGCCGTGCGAGCGAGAGTTGCAGCAACGCGAGCGCGATTCGAAGTGGGCGTGATTCGAAGTGACCGATATAATCGAGAATCGCAGGGTAGCGAATAGTTCGGGTGCAAAGTTCCCGCGAACCGTACAAACGAGTACGGAGTGCCCGTGAGCAGACGGGCAGGATTATGAGGGAGAGGACGCTCCTCGAGCAGCGACCGGTGAACGCAGTGAGCCGTGAGCAAACGGTCTGCGAGTGAGTCAACCGAGCGAGAACCGAAGAGAGCGTGATCGGTGTTGAAACCGTTATACTAGCCTTTTTCGTGACGATCGTACCGGCTTGGACGAGCGCAGTTATACGGACTGCTGTCAGTCCGTTCCGGCGCACCCGCATCCGTTGTGGGTGCGCCGGTAAATCGTTACAGCAATCCGTATCAGTCGTCGTTGCCCTGCTCCGGAACCTTCGACGCCGTCGGTTCGTGATCCGGCAAACAAACGAGGTTCTCCCGACCGAGGCGAAGCTTCGTAACCTGATCGTCCTCTTCGAGTTCAGCGAGCAGGCGGCTTACTTTCGCTTTCGACCAGTCGACCGAGTCAACGATCTTCGACTGTTTCATGCGACCGCCGTTCTCGGTGACGAGTTGCTGGATTCGCTCTCGATCAGTAACGAACTCGCCGCGGCGTTGCTCTTGACCGTCCGCGCGTGATTGGTGACTCTCGAGGCGATTCCGGACGATGAGAACGCTACCGAGCACAGCGAGTGCGGCAATACCGGCGAGCGCTGCGAAGTGGGGGCCGCCACCGATCAAAAGCGGCTCGGAAACAGGAGAAACAGGAGCCGACTGATACCCGTCCGTATAAAAATCGCTGGTCGATGCAACGACCGCGATCGAGGGGACCTGATGTCGAAAGTGGAAATTCATTGTATCTAGGAAATCCGTTCACGCGTTGCCGTACTGTCGAGGTGGCCCACCAAAGTATTTTTTACAGATCATGTGCTTATGTTTTTTACGTATATGTCACGTCAGACGAACAGTTCTGGGCGTGGGCGACACTCGTCGTCGAGCCAGTCCACCGAAGAGAGCAGTATCGAAGACACTGGTCGTGAATCATGTTGACGGTCGTTCAGCCACGGGCCGGATAAACTCGCTCGGACGTTCGGAACGATTAGCTAGGATTCAATTCGGATTCACTCGGTAATCATTTATTTTACCTGAGTGTCAGTTTAACTGGCTAGAAAGTCGATGAACAGGTAAACGGGTCCCAGACGTTACGCGGTCTTGGTCTCTCCGTTCGATTCACGGTACCACGCCATCGTTTCCGGAAGGTGTTCCTCGAGCGGGTCGAACCCGTAGCCCAACTCCTCGTGAGCCTTCTTTGAGGTGTAAAACAGCCGCTGCGTCGCGAGTTCGGCCATCTGACGGTCGAACGGGAACACCTGCCGATCGGTTACCGCCCCGACCGTCTCGGCGACCGGGCCGGCAGCACGGATCGCTGTCGCCGGCACGCGGACGCGGGCGGGGGAGCCGCCGACAGCGTCGACGATCCGTGATACGGCTTGGTCGTAGGTGAGGTTCTCTCCGCCGAGGATATAGTGCTCGCCGGATTCGCCCGACTCGAAGGCGGCGATCAGCCCGTCGACGACGTCGGAAACGCCGACGATGCTCAGTCCGCCCGGGAGATAGGCCGGCATCGTCGGCTCGATACCCATTGCGAGTAACTGCGGGGTGAACGACTCGTCACCAGGTCCGAAGATCGAGGTTGGATGAACGGTGACGGCGTCGCCGTCGGTCTCGGCGTAGCGGTCGACCGCGCGCTCGGCCGCCGCCTTCGAGGCCTGATAGGCTCCGATCGGTTCGGCGACGTCGGTCTCGTCGGCGAACGGTGCCGCGCCGTTCGCCCGTCGCGTGCCCGCGGTGCTCGTGAACACCACGCGGCCGACATCGTGACTTCGGCAGGCCTCGAGCACGTTCAGCGTCCCGTCTCGGTTGACGCGCTCGACGGTTTCGGGGTCGGCGCTCCAGAGCCCGACGCCGGCGAGGTGAAAGACCACATCCGCACCGTCCACGAGCGAGCCGAGCGTTCCGATCTCGAAGAGGTCGCCAACGTACCAGTCGACACCCGACATTCTTTCGCGGTCCGAACTCGGACGGCTGAGCCCACGGACCTCCCACCCGTCTTCGAGGAGACGTTCACAGAGGTGCGTGCCGAGAAATCCCGTTGCACCGGTGACGGCTGCGACGCGTCCGGTCATCAGCGACCACCCTCGAGTTGGGGGGGAACCGCGTCGCCGCCGACCGCAGCGTAGAGTCGGTAGGCGGCGGTGACGGCCGGACTGGTCTCGTTCGATGGCGGTAATTCCGCATTGGAAAGCCGGTCCTCGAGCTCGTCGAACGCCAACTCGGATGCATTGGCTCCAACCCGTTCGACGGTAACTGGCGTGTCCTCGTCGTCGGTGGCCAACTCGAGCGCACCGTCGGTTGCGACTTCGCCACCGAGGAGTGACGTCCCGACGACGTCGACTGCTGGGACAGTGCCAGCAAACAGCGCGTTCCCTGCGGTAGGTGAATTGCCGTACGCGGTCGTCGCGTCCAGAACGGAGACTGCCGGATCGACGGTTCGCGTTGCCGCGGCAGCAGCCACGTCGGCGTCGAGCGTCCGATCGCTTACGTCAGCGAGCGTTCGCATTCCGCCGGCGAACAGCCCGTCTTCGGTCGGGCGAAGCGTCGGAACGACGACGACGGCGCTTTCGAGGAGTCGCCTCGGGGTCGGAAACGTTACCTGCCGGCCATCGAGTTCGAGTATCTCGCTCGTCCGCGGCTGGTCCGTGAGATCGACGAGTTCGGCGTCGAATCGCTCGAGTAGTTCGGGGTAGCCCAGATACTCGGTCGTCCGGTCGAACGCGACGTATTCGTTGCTCGCGCCGGCGACAGCGACCGCGGCATCGGTTTGGGTTTCGAAGCAATCGACGAGCGCTCCGACGACGGCGGGGTCGGTCACCAGCCCTGTGGATGGATGGAACGGGTAGTGTGTGTCGGGAACGATCGTGATTCGATCCGCGTTCGCCAGTCGGTCGGACCCGGAACACAGTTCTCGTACTGTCGGGCTGACGCGTTCGATTCGGGTATCGAGATCGGGAATCCAGCCGCCGCGGCTGTCGTCTGCGACGGCCCCGACCCGCACGGAGTCATCGGTCATAGTGTCACCTCGGGTGCGTCGAGTTCGGTTCGATCCTGCTGGGTCGCCATCTCGTAGGCCGTCTCTGCGAGTTCCAGCGAGCGCTTCCCATCTTCGCCGTCAACTGGGGGCGTCTCGTCGTTACGTATCGCCTCACAGAACGCCGAAAGTGCGTTGTAGTGGGCCTGCAGGTAGAACGTCGGGCCGAAAACGTCGGGTTCGTCGCCGGTCACGCGACTCGCGACGTTCGACAGCGCGGACGCGGCTGCACTCGCATAGAAGTTCTCCGGCAGATGGTCCTCGTTGGTGATCGTTCCCGTAATCCCCTCCAGGCGAAGGCGGGTGTTGACCTCGGGCAGTTCCTCCCACTGGTAGGAGCCACAGTGAAGCGTGATCGTGGTGTCCGTCTCCGGTGCGCGGAGCAGAACCGTCGCGGCGTCCTCGACGGGCAGTTCGAGCGTATTACCGATGGCCGCACTCCGTACTTCGAGCTCGCCGAACAGCCACTCGAGGACGTCGAAGCAGTGGATCCCGAGTTCGAGCAGCGAACCGCCGCCGGCCGCGTCCGGATCGAGCGGCCACTCGGCCGGTGCGTTCTCGACGGGCGGTCGCCCGAGCGGCCCGTCGTTGAGACGCGTCATCGTCGCGTAGGGGACGTGGCCGACGCCCCCCTCGTCGTACTCGGCTTTGACCCCCGCGATATCGGGCTGGTATCGAAGGGTGTGATCGACACCGACGGCGATGCCACCCTTCTCGGCGGCGTCGAGCATCCGATCGGCTTCCTCGACCGACCGCGCGAACGGCTTCTCGACGAAGACGTCGACGCCCGCAGCGGCCGCCCGTTCGACCGCGTCGGCGTGAAGAAACGGCGGCAACGCGACGACCGCGGCGTCGATCTCCTCCGATTCGAGCAGCGCCGCGTAATCGTCGTACGTTTGCCCGACGCCGGCGCGCTCGGCTCGCGTTCGATTTTCACCGATCGCGTCCGCCGCGGCGACGACGTCGACGTCCGGCATCGCGAGTGCAGCCTTCAGATGCACCATGCCGATGTTTCCGACGCCGAGGACGCCGAGCGAAAGCGAACTCGAGTCGGCCCACCGGCTGAGAAGTGTTGTTTTCATCCGTCCGAGAAGGGGGGACCAGCGGGCTTTGTTATCATCGTCGTACAACGCCGGCGGTGCTCGTATCCGTCGTCGTACGTGTCTGTCCCGCCGCAGTCGGTTGATTAACTCGAGTTTCGATGTCGATCGTCGATCTCGATTGATACGAAGCAAATCCGGTAAGAGCGAGATACAGCGAGAATAGGAGGCGAACACGCGGACAGTCGGCGCTTATCTGTACCGAGCGTTCGACGCCAGGGACGTAAACGAGAACCGTGAGCCCTCGCCGGGTTCGGACTCGAACCAGCTCTCGCCGCCGCAGTGCTCGACGATTCGTTCACAGAGTGTGAGCCCGATCCCTGCACCCTCGGATTCTCGCGGCTGCGTGATCGATCGAAGACGGTGAAGATGCGGCTTGTTCGGTCGTCGATCGGGACGTCACTGTCGGCACCTGTCGGTGGGAGACGCGAGGACTGAATCAGTACGGTGGTTTCGACGGAGCGTTTCCGTTGGTAGAACGAACACTCAAAATACGCCCTGCAGACGACTATTTCATCGATTTTCCGTCCGACCGCCGTCCGCGACCGCCGTTCCACCATCGACGCTACACCCCATCTCGACTCGCCGAGCGACATCGTCCATCGTTTCGACCACGAGATCCGTTTCCGAACGCTTCTGTGCGAGATAGTCGAGGATCGCGCGCATTCGTTTCCCGTCTCGCTCGCGCGTGAGATTGTTTGGATGAAGCCACATGTGAAACACGCCATCCTGGGCCACCGCCTCGTCGATGCCGCGACGTGCCTGACGTACCATCGGATCCTGCCAAATGGATTCTGCAACCGTTCGCGCCGGCCCCTCGAACCCGAACAGGAACAGCGAAGCAGGGACGTTCACCAGTCCGAACTCGTCGACAGTCGGACGAACCAGCAGCGACTGATCACGAACCATGGTATCGAGAAGTCCGCGAACGCCGTCATGGGTCGGCGAGTTTCCGCGGTATGCGGTGATTCCGTACGCTGCGAGGACGTCTCGGTGGCCGACGTCGTTTCGGGGATAGATGAACGAGTCGATACTGAGACCCCAGTCCGCCGCGATCTCGACGCATCGGTCGAGCTCGGCCGCGGCGAGGTCGTGGTCCGTCTCCGCCCGCCCGAAGAGAACGTGAGAAAACGAGTGGCTGGCGAACTCGTGATCGACGCTCGAATCGAGAATCGCGTTCACGAGGTCGGGGCCGAACCGAAGGTCCTCGCGATCGGCCCACTCGACCCGTTCTCGATCGAACCACCCCTCCGGAGCCGGGTGGTTTGCGTGAGTCGCGTCGCACGCATCGAGCATGAGGTGGCCCACGACTCCCCAGGTCGCGGGAACGTCGTACTCCTCGAGTAGTTCGAGCATGGTCGACCAGCCGCGACGGCCGGATTCGACCCGATCGGACGGCGGGTTTTCGAGATCGTGAAACCCCCAGCCCAGTTCGGCGTCGAGAGAGAGGACGACGCTACCCATCGTGACCACCGGACAGTCTCATACTCGTGTCGAATCGAACGGTCGGTTTTGTTATTGGTCGCCTTTCGTCCTGCATGTCGCCACTTCGTCGACCCTGAAGCGGCCGTCGTGCTCGTCCGAACGCTCAAATGAGTCGGAACGGGGGCAACGGAGCCGACGTTCGAACCGGGCGACGACAGTGTTTCTCCGGATCGAACAGTCCACCCGAGCGGACAGTTGGTCGTGCCGACGGTAACGTTCTCGAACAACCGATCGTTCGACGGCTACTACCAGTAACGTTCTCGAACACGGACTGTGCCGTTACCGGGTTTCGGCTGAACACTCCCTATAACAAAGCGGACATCGGGCTACCTGCACGACAGCAGGCGTTCTCAGCACAATCATGAGCGGATCTACTACCCCATCCGAGCGAGCGTTCGTTCTCGGACTCGACGGCGTGCCATGGAGGCGTATCGAACAGTGGAGTGATGCAGGCGAACTCCCAAACTTCGCCCGACTGCGCGAGGAGGGTGCGTCCGGCCCGCTCGAAAGCACCAGTCCGCCGACGACGCCGCTCGCGTGGCCGTCGATCGCGACGGGCGTCTGGCCGGACAAGCACGGTATTTACGGCTTTCAGAACCTCTCGTCCGAGTATTCACACGAGATGTACACCAGCCACGACCTCGCCCAGCCGGCCCTCTGGGACCAACTCGCACCGACCCACGTCGGCAACGTGCCGATGACCTACCCTGTCCGCGAGATCGACGGGACGATGGTCTCGGGGATGATGACGCCCTCGATGGAACGGGAGTTTACGCACCCACCCGATCTACGCGACGAGATCGATTCGCAAATTCCCGACTACGAGATCAGCCTCGACTATCCCGACTACGCCGACCGACTCGACGACTTCGAACTCGCGGTCGAGGACATGCTCGCTCACCGCCGCGAGCTAATGCGACTGCAGATGGAGCGTGCCGGTACCGACTGGCAACTGTTTTTCTTCGTCTACACCGCCCCCGACCGCTTCCAGCACCTCATCTGGGACGACGACCGACTGCTCGCCCACTACCGCAAGCTCGACGACCTCTTGGGCGAAGTCATGGAGTACACCGACCGACACGAGGCCGACCTCTATGTCGTCTCGGACCACGGCTTTGGGCCGATCGACGAACTGGTCTACGTCAATCGGATCCTCGAACAGGAGGGGTATCTCTTCAGGCGCGAGGACGAGGGAACCCGAGGCGCCCTCGCGAGCCTCGGTATCTCGCGCGATCGAATCACGGGTGCCCTCGATCGAATCGGCATCTCCGAGGAGCGACTCGTCTCGACGCTCCCACGCAGTCTGGTCGATTCGGTCGCTGAACAGATTCCGGGCGATCACGCGCTCTACGACGTCGATTACGACAGGACCATCGCGTTCGTTCACGACACGGGCAACTGTTACGTCAACGATACGGATCGGTTCGACCGCGGCGTCGTCTCGCCGCGCGACGTCCCGGAGATCAAATCCGAACTCGTCGAGGTGTTCGAATCGGTCACCAACGAGGAGGGAACCCAGGTACTCACGGTCAAAGACGGCGACGAGTTGTTCCCGACCGACGACGGCTCGCCGGATCTGGTCGTCACCGGCATCGACGGCTACGAGTCTCGAAACGCGATCGAGGACGAACCGTTCGGCGACACCGGCACGTACGCTGCGAGCCACCGAAGCGAGGGGATCGTCCTCTGTCGTGGCTCGTCGATCGAAGCCGGGGCGACGCTTCGTGGCGCTCGTGTCGTCGACATCGCCCCGACGCTCCTCCACGGGATCGGTGAGCCGGTTCCCAAGAACGCGGACGGCAGAGTCCTGTTCGACGCCTTCGACGCGGAGGCGAAACCGTCGCGAACGAAGGTCGAGCGGACGAACGTGACGAGAGCGGGCGATCAAGACGACGTCGACGACGACTTTACCGACGTCGAGGACCGATTGAAAGGACTGGGGTATATGGAGTAACCGAATCGCGGAACCGCTCTTCGTCCGACCTGGCCACCGTCCCACGCGAGGCAAACCGACGCCCGGGTTTATGCCGAACGGACGAGACGGGTCTCGTATGTACGACAGGATACTGGTCCCGACGGACGGGAGCACCTACGCCGAGGACGCGACGGAAACCGCGTTCGACCTCGCGATGGCGGTCGACGCGACGGTCCACGTCATCAGCGTCGCCGAACTCGGCCCGTTCGGATCCGTTCGTCTCCCCGGCGACGACGGCAGTGCAGCGGACGTGCTTACCGACCGAGCCACCGAGTTCGCCACGCAGGCCGCCCAACGGGGCGCCGAACACGGGCTCGAGGTCCCAACCGAGGTTCGAAGCGGTGTTCCCGTTCGTGAGATCATCGAATACGCCGACGAGATCGACGCCGACGTGATCGTCATGGGGACGCGAGGCCGGGGCGGCGTGAGCCGGATGATGCTCGGAAGCGTCACCGACGGCGTGACCCGACACAGCAGCGCCGATGTCCTCGTTGTGGGGAACGAGAGCCCAGACGACGAATAACCAGCAGATACGGGCCCCGTCGGTAAAGTATGGCAATTAACTGGTTTTCGTCGCGATGGCGCTCGAACGCCGTCCGAGCCCCCAGCCAAAGAGAGCGAGTCCGAGGAAAATCCCCGCGGCGAGGGGGGCGTGAACGATCGGAACCTGCTCGGGCGTGAATCCCCAGGCGTCGAGACCGAGGCTCAAAAGCACTAACACCAGTACGAGCGCGAGTCCGGCGTCGGCGCCGCGCATGTTCGGTAATCGTTCAGGCGAAGAAAAGAGCCGACCAGCAGTATAGAACGTGCACGTGTATGGAACCCAGCCGATAACGAGGTACAGTACCGCTCGCGAGTCCTGTCCGTCGAGCACGAGACGCGGAACGAGGACGAGATAGACGACAGCCGTGAGAAGCAGACAGCCGACGAGCAGTGCGTACTGTCGTCGGTCCCGTTCCGTCTCCATCGATAGCGACACTGACGGCAGCCGAACTGTTCAATCTATCGATCGATTCGAACGCCCGCTTACGAGAAGAGGCGCTTGAGACGCGAGGGAACCGGATCGTAGCGCTTCGCCAGAATCACCGATCCCGCGGCGTGTCTGCCGACCGCCTCGGAGACCGTCCCGAGAAGTTTTCGCTGGACGAGTCCGCCTCGCGAGACGCCCAGGACGGTGACGTCGTGGTCGGTCGTCCAGTCGGTGATCGTCCCCGCCACATCGTCGCTCTCGACGAGTTTGCGCTCGATCGCCCCATCCTCTTCGAATTGAGCCGATAGCTCGCCGAGCAGGGACTCGCCCTCCGCTCTGGTGAGTTCCGGCTCGTCCGACTCGTGGACGTGCAACAGCGTCACCGACGCGTTCTGACTGCGAGCGATCGAGGCTGCCGTCTCGGTGGCGAACTCGTCGTGTGGGCCGCCGACGACCGGAACGAGAATTTCGGAGACGTCCGGTCGGGGCGTCTTGATCCGCTCGACGAGGACGTCGCACTCGGCGGTCCGAAGCACTCGATCCAGGTGATTTCCGAGCACGATATCCTGTCGCGGCGGACGACCACGCCATCCCATAAGAACCGCGTCCGCATCGTAGGCCCCGACAGCGCCGGCGATCCCCTTCGCAACGCCGCGGGCCATTCGAATGCGGCTATCGACGGGGATCCCTTCGCTCTCGACCGTCTGCGTCGCCTCCTCGAGCATCCGTTCGGTCTCGTCCTCGAGGAGATATCGACGCCCATCCTGTAGCGAGAGCTGCGACGGGACGTCGAGCACGTACAGCAGTCGAATGCGGTACGAGCGGGCCGAGGCGATGTCGATTGCGGTCTGTAACTGCCGATCTGCGGTCTCTTCGTTCGCGACGGGAACGAGGAGCGTTCCCTCCGTACTCGCTGGTTCGGTCGTCATGATACAAAACGCTACGTTCGCCACCATTATCACTTCTCGTACTGTCATCACGTCCCCATTTCGGACGAGAACCTGCAGGCGGCCGCCCGTCTGAGACAACTATCACGAACCTGAATTCTCCGCTGTACGAGAGGGAAAACCCCATAAATACCGGATCCGTTTTCGGAGATATGAGCACGGAAGAGCGCCCGACCGTCGAAGACGTCATGTCGACGCCACTGGAGATCATTTCCGAGGACGCGACAGTGATGGAGGCTGCACAGCGGATGCGAGAACAGGAGATCAACGCGCTGGTCGTCCCGACCTCGCCGCGAGCGATCGTCAGCAGCACGGACGTCCTCGACGCCGTCGCCGAGGGACAGGACGTCACGGAACGGCAGGTGGCAGACGTGATGACCACCGAGGTCGAAACCGTCTCGCCGGACCTCTACATGGAGGAGGTCGCCGCGATGATGACCACCTACGGCATCAAGCACCTGCCGGTCGTCGACGACGACTACGTCGGGATGGTCTCCTCGACCGACGTCACCGCACACCTCTCGTAGCGCGCCGATACTCATTTTACGCTGAGGAAGTGAGTGGGTACCATGGACGAACAGCCGGAACCACGCAGCGATCTCGAGCGAGAGATTTCGTCGTTCGCCCAGAACGTGCGCTCGAAACGGTTCGAACGAGCGAAACAGGCCGACTCGTCGCCGAATCAAACGCACAGCGGGACGCAACCGCATGAAATACCCGCCGAGTCCGACCAGCCCGACGAGTGCCCCGAATGCGGCTTCGAGCCGGCCGATCCCGACGCGCTGTTCGATGGCAGCGAGGAGTCCCAGGATCACCGCGCTGCGATACTTTCCTCGGGTCCTGACCCCTTCTGGAAACGAACGGCTGAGTCCGAGGACGGACGCGTCCGACGGATCAAAACTGTCTGTCCAGAGTGTGACGAGACAGTCGACGAGTACGAGCCGCCTGTCCGCCGAGACTGAGCACCGGGACGTTCAGCTACCGGGTGAGACGGCGACAGTTCACGACGTTCAGCTACCGGGAGATACAGCGACAGCTCACGACGTTCAACACGAAGACGAGAGCGTCCGAGCGCGACCAAACACTGATATGGCAACTCGTCGACATCGTTCTCGATGACGTATTCCCGGAGCCAATCGGACGAGTACGAACCGATCGATCGGTGGGCCGACGGCGTCGGCTGGCTCGCCCACCCCACCGAGCCCGGTCGCCGAGCGAGCCACGCCGTCCAGGGCGACGACGGCTGCTGGCTGCTCGATCCGGTCTGGTCGGGTGGCATCGACGATCACATCGCCGAGTTCGCGGACGACCGCGGCGAGTCCGTCGCGGGCGTAGCCGTCTGCTCGAGTTGGCACGCTCGCGACGCCGACCGGTTCGCACGACGGTTCGACGTCCCCGTCGTCGTTCCTGAATGGATGGGGAGCATCGAGGAACACGTCGACGCGCCGATTCAGCGGTACGAAACGACGTTCGATCCGGCGGTCGACGTCGTGCGCTGTCAGCCGATACCGACGTGGGACGAGGCGATCCTCGAGTGGGACCACGGCACGCTGTACGTCCCCGAATCGCTCGGCACAATCGAACCCTACACCGTCGGCGACGAGCGAATCGGACTCGAACTGTTCCGGCGACTCGACCCGCCGCACTCGCTTCGCCGGTTCGAACCCGACCAGGTCCTCGTCGGCCACGGTGAAGGCGTGTTCGACGAGGCGACGCGAGCCCTCGAGTACGCCCTCGCCGGCGCAAGACGCCGATTTCCACGTGCGGTGTTCGAGACTGGGCCGGCGACGGCCCGCTCGCTCCTCGACGCTATTCGGGGGTGACCGTCCAGTCGTGTTCCCACTTGCGACACGCTGGATGCGGAATGCGTGTGCTCGTCGGAGTTGTTCACCGTAGAAGTGCGCTGGCTGGGATTTGAACCACGGGTAGACGATCACCTCGCTACGCTCGCGATATTGTGTTCAGAGAAATGCGCTGGCTGGGATTTGAACAACGCGAAGACATTCCGGGTCGCTCACTCCGTTCTCTCCCGGGCTGTGACTTCTCTCGTTCAAATTCAGTGCGACTTCACGACTCACGGATGACGAGCACACGCTGCGCGGTGCTCGTCGAAGTTGTTCGTCGTAGAAATGCGCTGGCTGGGATTTGAACCACGGTCGGACGTGCTCACTTCGTTGCGCGCGACCTCCCTGATTCAAATCCAAGAACGATTTCTGTCGCTCACGAGTTTGTTCGCGACAGAAATGCGCTGGCTGGGATTTGAACCCAGGTTGTGACCATGGCAAGGTCACGTGATACCACTACACTACCAGCGCCCTGCTGCACTCATACCTACTCCCGGAAGGATGTATAAGGGTTGCGAATCGTTCCAACATCGACAGGGAACCACACGCAGTTTGTTTGTTCATGTTCGGCCGTATACCGGCAACAAATTCCGCAATAGTTGGCAAGAGCCACGATCCATCATCGATCATGAGTGTGTGCCTATTCACCACGAATTTGGGGGTGTGAGACCGTCACAGCCGTAATCGATTCCGCTATCCTTTTAAGACCTTGTCGGCAACAAAGCGCTACAGTCTAGTGACGCGGCGCCGAAGCGTTTCGGCATGACCGTCAGCGTACTCGTTCCGTCGTCACTGACCCGAGAAGCCGAGGACAAACGCGAGGCAACTCGCAAACTCGGATACGTCGCCCGCGCGGCGACGATCTTCCGGGTCGATCGCCTGCTCGTCTACCCCGATGGGGACGGCGAGACGGGCCGATTCGACGGCGGGTTCGTAAGCACCGTCTTGCGGTACGCCGCAACACCGCCATACCTCCGCAACGAGGCATGGGGGATGCGAGACGAACTGGAGTATGCGGGCATCTTGCCGCCGCTCCGCGCCATGTCACAGACCGGCTCCGAATCAGACGGTTCGGGGTCGTCAAGACAAGGGATCGTGACCGAGGTCGGACCTGATCAACGCGTGCGGGTCAATTGCGGCTTGCAACACCCGATCTCCCTCAACGTGCCGCCGAAAATGGCGGTCGAGGAGGGCGAGCGCGTGACCATCAGGATCTCTTCGCGACGACCGGTCCGGGCGAAACTCGTCGACGAGCCCCTTCCGGGGCTTTCAGTCGAGCGGACGGACCTTTCGGCAGCACTCGGCCGTGAGGATGCCGGCGTCTGTATCGCAGCCTCTCGATTCGGTGAAGAACTCACCGTCGGGCGGCTGGAGACGCTGGCCGGGCAAGTCGAGCGAGACGGAATGACCGTCGCGTTCGGGGCGCCCGAGAGAGGGCTGCCGGATATCCTCGGAATCGAGGCATCCACGGTTGCCGCTGCACACGGTGCAGCCGGCGAGGATGACGGAGTCGAACCCACAGCCGATCCGGGGTTCGACCTCTGGCTAAACACGGTTCCGGATCAGGGAAGCGACGTCGTGCGAACGGAAGAAGCTCTGTTCGCGACGCTCGCTCCCCTCTCACTCAGAGAGTGATAGAATGCCACAATCAAACGCACCACGCAAAGGCTCACTCGGGTTCGGCCCACGACAGCGCGCCTCCTCGGAGGTTCCGCGCTTTAACTCGTGGCCGGACGACGACGGACAGCCGACGCTCCAGGGCTTCGCGGGCTACAAGGCCGGCATGACCCACGTCGTTATGGTCGACGATCAAGCGAACTCGCCGACCGAGGGAATGGAAGAGACCGTTCCCGTCACGATCGTGGAGACGCCGCCGATGCGCGCCGTCGCCCTGCGTGCGTACGAAAACACACCGTACGGTATGAAACCGGTCACCGAAGTCTGGACCGACGAGTTCGTTTCCGAACTCGATCGCGTTCTGGACGTTCCCGGTGACGACTACGACAGCGACGCTGCCGCGGACGAGCTCCGCGGCCTCCTCGAGGAGGGACGCGTCGACGACGTTCGTGTCATCACGCACACGGTTCCGGGGGACGTTCCCTCGATGCCGAAGAAGAAACCGGACGTGATGGAAACGCGAGTCGGCGGCGGCTCCATCGAGGACCGCGTCGACTTCGCTCTCGAAACCGTCGCAGACGGTGGCGAACACGTCATGAACGACGTGTTCCGCGCCGGCGAATATGTCGATGCAAGCGGTGTCACGAAAGGGAAAGGAACGCAGGGCCCAGTCAAGCGCTGGGGCGTCCAGAAACGCAAGGGCAAGCACGCCCGGCAGGGCTGGCGCCGCCGCATTGGCAACCTCGGTCCCTGGAATCCATCCCGCGTCCGCTCGACGGTCCCCCAGCAGGGCCAGACCGGTTACCACCAGCGGACGGAACTGAACAAGCGCCTCGTCGACATCGGCGAGGGCGCAGACGCGACGGTCGACGGCGGCTTCGTCAACTACGGCGAAGTCGATGGACCGCACGCGCTGATCAAGGGCTCGCTCCCCGGGCCGAACAAGCGGCTCGTCCGCTTCCGCCCGGCGATCCGACCCGGAGACCAGCCGCGCCTCGACCCTGAGGTGCGCTACGTCTCCACCGCATCCAACCAGGGGTAGATAGTATATGGAAGCAACAGTACGTGACCTGGACGGTGCCGAGGCGGGCTCGGTTACACTCCCGGCGGTCTTCGACACGCAGTACCGCCCGGACCTGATCGCCCGCGCCGTCAACGTCTCTCAGGCAAACCGAAAACAGGCTTACGGTGCCGACGAGTTCGCCGGCAAGCGGACGCCGGCCGAATCGTTCGGTAGCGGCCGCGGGATGGCTCACGTTCCACGACAGGATGGACGCGCTCGACGCGTTCCACAGGCTGTCAAAGGACGGAAGGCACACCCGCCAAAGGCCGAGAAGGACCAGACTGAATCGATCAACACGAAAGCAAAGAAACTGGCCGTCCGCAGCGCCATCGCTGCGACGACCGACGCCGAACTCGTCGCAGAGCGCGGTCACGCGTTCGACGACGACGCCGAACTGCCGGTCGTCGTTTCCGACGAGTTCGAAGACCTCGTGAAGACCCAGGAGGTTGTCGACTTCCTCGAAGCTGCTGGACTCGATGCCGACATCGAACGCGCAGACGAGGGTCGTAGCGTCCGATCCGGACAGGGGAAAGCCCGTGGCCGGAAGTACAAGACGCCCAAGTCGATCCTCTTCGTGACCTCGAGCGAGACCGGCCCGTCCCGTGCGGCCCGGAACCTCGCCGGCGCGGACGTCGCAACCGCTGCAGAGGTCAACGCAGAGGATCTCGCACCCGGCGCACAGCCGGGTCGACTGACCGTCTGGACCGAAAGCGCACTCGAGGAGGTGGCAGACCGATGAGTACGATCATCGAACACCCCCTCGTGACGGAGAAGGCGATGAACGACATGGACTTCGAGAACAAGCTCCAGTTCGTCGTCAATCCCGACGCGACCAAACCCGAAATTCGGGACGTAGTCGAAGAGCGCTTCGAGGTCGCGGTCGACGACATCAACACACAGGTGACGATGAAGGGCAAGAAGAAAGCGACAATCAAGCTCTCCGAGGACGACGACGCACAGGAAGTCGCCTCGCGAATCGGGGTGTTCTGAGAATGGGACGACGCATTCAAGGACAACGACGTGGTCGCGGTACCTCGACGTTCCGCGCCCCGTCACACCGATATAAGGCGAAGCTCGAGCACAAGAAAGAGGAGACCGACATCGTTCGCGGCACGGTCGTCGATATCGAACACGACCCTGCCCGATCGGCTCCGATCGCCGCCATCGAGTTCGAAGACGGCGATCAGCGCCTCGTGCTCGTACCCGAAGGCGTCGCCGTCGGCGAGGAGATCCAGGTCGGCGTTTCCGCGGACATCAAGCCGGGTAACACGCTCCCGCTCGCGGAGATTCCGGAAGGTGTCCCGGTCTGTAACGTCGAGTCGAATCCCGGCGACGGCGGGCGCTTCGCTCGCGCGTCGGGTACCAACGCGGACCTGATCACCCACGACCGCAACGCTGCGGTCGTCCAGCTTCCAAGCGGCGAGGTCAAGCGCCTCGATCCGCAGTGTCGAGCCACCATCGGCGTCGTCGCCGGTGGCGGTCGAACGGAGAAGCCGATGGTCAAAGCAGGGAACAAGTACCACAAGATGAAAGCCCGGGGCACGAAGTGGCCTCGCGTCCGTGGTGTGGCGATGAACGCCGTCGACCACCCGTTCGGTGGCGGTGGCCGCCAGCACCCCGGCAAACCGAAGTCCGTCTCGCGGGATGCCCCGCCGGGACGGAAGGTCGGTGACATCTCCTCGCGCCGAACTGGCCGAGGTGGAAACAAATGAGTCAGGAGTACCGAACCGGCCGCGAAGGTGAGTTCACCTACCGCGGTCACACGCTTGAGGAGCTGCAGGATCTGGAGCTCGAGGAAGTCGCAGAACTGTTGCCCGCACGAAAGCGGCGAAGTATCGAACGCGGTCTCTCCATCGAGAAGGAGAAGCTTCTCGAGAAAGCCCGCGAGAAAGGCGAGGAAGAGACGGCGAACGCGCCGATCCGAACGCACCTGCGGGATATGCCGATCCTGCCGGAGTTCGTCGGACTGACCTTCGAAGTGTACAACGGTCAGTCGTTCGAGCGCGTCCGCGTCGAACCCGAGATGATCGGACACTATCTCGGCGAGTTCCAGCTGACCCGTACGTCCGTCGAGCACGGACAGGCGGGTATCGGCGCGACTCGATCCTCGAAGTTCGTCCCACTGAAGTGATCAACGCATGGGAATCAACTACTCAGTCGACGCGGATCCCGACGCCACCGCGAAAGCGATGCTTCGGGAGCGTCACATGAGCCACAAGCACAGTAAGGAAGTCGCCCGCGAACTCAAGGGCCGCACCGTTGCGGACGCACAGGCGTACCTGCAGGACGTCATCGACGAGAACCAGTCGGTGCCGTTCAAGTCGCACAACGCCGGCGCCGGCCACCGATCGGATATCGATGGCTGGGATGCGGGTAAGTATCCCGAGAAGGTCTCAGAAGCGTTCCTCGAACTGCTCGAGAACGTCGAGGCAAACGCCGACCATCAAGGGTTCGACGGCCAATCGATGGAGATCGCCCACGTCGCCGCACACAAGATCGGCGAGTCGGCCGGCCGCAAACCACGTGCGATGGGACGAGCATCGGCGTGGAACACGCCGGAAGTCGACGTCGAGATCGTTGTCGAGGACGTCGACGAAACAGCGACTGAGAACGCAACCGAGGATGATAACTAATGGCTGACGAACACCAGTTCATCGAAAACGGCCTGCAGCGGTCCCAGATCGACGAGTTCTTCCAGGAAGAACTCGGCCGAGCGGGCTACGGTGGCATGGACGTCGCCAAGACGCCGATGGGAACCCAGATCGTCCTCAAGGCCGAAAAGCCCGGGATGGTCATCGGCAAAGGTGGCGAGAACATCCGGAAGGTCACGACCGCACTCGAAGAGCGGTTCAACCTTGAGGACCCGCAGGTCGACGTGCAGGAAGTCGACGAACCCGACCTCAACGCACGGATCGTCGCCGATCGCCTGGCCAACGCACTCGAGCGTGGCTGGTACTTCCGCAAGGCAGGTCACACGACGATCGATCGGATCATGGAAGCCGGCGCGCTCGGTGCCGAGATCGTCCTCTCCGGAAAGGTTACGGGCGCTCGCTCGCGCGTTGAGAAGTTCAACCGCGGCTACATCAAGCACAACGGCGAACCCGCAGAGGAGATCGTCGACCACGGCCAGGGCGTCGCGGTCATGAAGCTCGGCACTATCGGGGTCAACGTCAAGATCATCCCGCCAAACGCCGAACTGCCCGACGACTTCGCCGTTCACGAGGATATGGACCCCGAAGAGGTCGTTCCCGACGCTGTCGAGGCCAACGAGGCCGAGGGCGTCGAGGAACTGCTCGAGGGCGAACCCGAGGAAGTAGAGGCCGCCGACGAGGGTGTCGAAGCTGCAGCCGACGAAACCGTCGAAACCGCAGCGGACGACGACGGCGACCTCGACGAAGAGGTCGTCGAAGAGGTCATCGAGGAAGAAGTCGAGTCCGACGAGGACGAGGAGTTCGACGACGTCGACGTTCCGACCGACGAGGACGTCGGGGAAGACCTCGAGGAACTCGAGGAAGACGTCGAGGCCGAAGCGGCTGATCTCGTCGACGAGATGGAAGCCGACGAGGACGCGGACGACGAGGGAGGTGACGCCTGATGGCGATTCTCCACGTCGAAGAGATCCGCGACATGACGCCCGCAGAACGCGAAGAGGAACTCGAAGAGCTCGAGACGGAACTGCTGAACGCGAAATCCGTTCTCGCAGCCGGTGGTGCCCCGGAGAACCCGGGCCGCATCGGCGAACTCGGTCGCACGATCGCACGGATCAAGACGATCCAGACCGAGGAAGGGGATCTCGAATGAGATCCAGTATCCGAACGGGCCTCGCCCGTGAGGAAGGCGACCTCGACGACGAGTAAAGACAATGGCACTGACACCCGAGACCCTCCCCCGACACGAACTCAACGGCCTTCCGGTCCGCGTCGTCGAGAGCGACGACCGGACACGGGTCGGCCTCGAGGGTCGCGTCGTCATCGAGACGACGAAGACGCTCTCGATCGAAGTTCGAACGAACGGGGAGTCTCGGGTCGTCACGGTGCCGAAATCGGGCTCGGTATTCGAGTTCGCGATCACAGATGAAGCCGCCGACTCCGCAAAGGAGTCGGGGACTGCGTCCAAACTGGCCGACACTCAACCTGCAGCGGCGGACGATTCGTCCGACGCCGCAGACCGAGCCGGCGGCGATGCCGCCGGCTGTCGTGGTGACGATCCCTCGCGGGACCGCCGCCACGCTGCCGGCGAGGACGTGGCCTACGTTACGGTCGATGGCTCGCGACTGCTCTCACGACCCGCCCGACGCACGGAAACGAATGGTGACTCACCATGGCAATAGGACTAGACGTTGACACCCCTCCGGAACCAGATAATCCGGAGGAATACGACTACGAGAAGTGTCCGTTCTACGGCGAACTTCCCGTTCGAGGACAGATCCTCGAGGGAACCGTCGTCTCGACGGACATGGACAAGACTGTCGTCGTCGAGCGAGAGTACGACGTAGCGGTGCCGAAGTACGACCGCTCCATGAAGCGACGCTCGCGCATCCCGGCGCACGTGCCGGGCGTGCTCGAGCCGCTTTCGCTCGGAGACACAGTCAAGATCGCAGAGACCCGACCACTGTCGAAGACCAAATCGCACGTGGTTGTTGAAGTAACTGAAGAAGCGACTGCCGAAGACGTCGCAGCGCTGGCCGGCGAAAGCGAGCCGGACCCACAGCTCTCGGCCGAAGACCTCGCCGGAGAGGACGCTGAAGACGAAGGTGATGCCTGATGGAGGCAATGAAAGCCGACGTCACCCAGGGACTCAAGAAGGGGTCGCTGGTCACGTGTGCCGACAACACTGGCGCACGCGAACTCAAAGTCATCAGCGTTGCGGGCTACCACGGCACCAAGAACCGCCAGCCGAAGGCGGGACTCGGTGACAAGGTGACCGTTTCGGTCACCAAGGGTACCCCGGAGATGCGCCGACAGGTCCTCGAAGCCGTCATCGTCCGCCAGCGGAAATCGATCCGCCGACCGGACGGGACGCGGCTCAAGTTCGAGGACAACGCGGCGGTCATCATCGACGAGAACGAAGAGCCCCGCGGCACGGAGATCAAGGGGCCGATCGCCCGCGAAGTCGCAGAGCGCTTCGGAGCAATCGCTAGCACGGCGACGATGATCGTATAGATATGAGCGAGCAACCACACAAACAGCGAATCCAGACGGAGCGTGCGCCGCTTCACAAGCGACAGAAGCAGCTTCACGCGACGCTTTCCGACGAGCTCCGCGAGGAGTACGACACGCGTCGGACCCGCGTTAACGCGGGCGATCAGGTCGAAGTCATGCGCGGCGACAACGCCGGCGACGACGGCGAAGTCCTCAAGGCAATCCTCGAGGACGGCGTCATCCACGTCGAAGACGTGACCGTCGAGACGGCAGACGGCGAAGAGGTTCCGCGTCCGCTCGACCCCTCGAACGTCCGCATCACGGATCTCGACCTCTCGGACGAGCGCCGTGAAGCCCGCCTCGAAGGTGATAGCGAATGACGAAACACCAGAAACGACTATCCGTTCCCAAATCCTGGCCGGTCGAGCGAAAGACCGAGACCTTTACGGTCAAAGCCGGCGCCGGACCGCACGGCCGAGCGGGCGTTCCGCTCGTCGTCTTGCTGCGGGACGTCCTCGGCTACGTCGACTCGACGAAGGAAGCGCGATACGCCCTTTCGCAGGACTCGATCCTCGTCAACGGGCAGCCGATCAACGACGAGCAGCGACCGATCGGTATCTTCGACATCATCGCGTTCCCCGGCCGCGAAGAGTACTACCGTGTCTTCCCCGACGAGGGTGGACGCCTCGCACTGACCGAGATCGATGCGGATGCTGCCGACAGCCGTCTCGGAAAGATCGCAGGCAAACAGCAGGTTGCAGGTGGCGATACCCAGCTGACCCTGCACGACGGAACGACCGTCCTCGTCGACGAGGAGTACAGCACGAACGACTCGATCGTTATCGACAACGACGACAAATCGGTCGTCGCACACTTCCCGTACGAGGAAGGCGCCCTCGTCACCGCAATTCAGGGCAACCACGGCGGCAAGATCGGTGAGGTCGAGACGATCGACGTAACTCCCGGCAGTGGCCCGAACACCGTCTCCGTCTCCACGGACGACGGCGGGTTCGACACGATCGAGGAGTACGTCGTCGTTATCGACGAGAACTTCACCGGCGACGAAGGTGATGACGAATGAGCGAAGCTGAAGCCGGCGAGTTCCACGAGATGCGCGAGCCCAAAGTCGAGAAGGTCGTCGTCCACATGGGCGTCGGTCAGGGTGGTCGCGAACTCGGGAAAGCCGAAGATATCATCGAAGAGGTCACCGAGCAACAGAGCGTCCGAACCCAGGCACAACGAACCGAACCGGACTTCGGTATTCGCCAGGGCGATCCGATCGGCACGAAGGTTACCCTTCGTGGCGAGGACGCTGCCGACTTCCTCGCGAAGTCGCTTCCGCTCGCGGACCTCTCCGCCACCCAGTTCGACGACACGGGTAACTTCAGCTTCGGCGTCGAGGAACACACCGAGTTCCCGAGCCAGGAGTACGACCCGAACGTCGGGATCTTCGGACTGGACGTCACCGTCAACCTGGTGCGTCCGGGCTATCGCATCGCCAAACGCGACAAGGCGACGCGATCGATTCCGTCGACTCACCGACTGACCCCTGAGGACGCGATCGCGTTCCTCGAAGCCAACTTCGACGTTACCGTAGAGGACTCCGACGATGAGTGAAAGCGAAACCGAAAACAACCGCACGGGCGAGCACGCCGCAAAGCGGACGGGCCAGGAAGCGGCCTGTCAGCGCTGTGGCCGCAAGCAGGGACTCGTCGGCAAGTACGACATCAATCTCTGCCGACAGTGTTTCCGCGAGATCGCCCGCGACATGGGATTCAGGAAGTATCGATAACATGACTGGAAACGATCCACTCAGCAACGCGCTCTCGGGGCTCGACAACGCCGAAAGCGTTGGCCATCTGAGCCACGAGGTACAGCCCGCCTCGAACGAGATCGGCAGCGTGCTCGAGGTCTTTTACGACCGCGGGTACATCGACGGCTTCGAGTACGTCGACGACGGCAAAGCCGGTCAGTTTGAGGTCGAATTGAAAGGAGCGATCAACGAGTGTGGCCCCGTTAAGCCCCGCTACAGTGCCGGTGCCGAGGACTTCGAGAAGTGGGAGAAGCGATTCCTCCCCGCTCGAGACTTCGGTGCGCTCGTCGTCACGACGAGCAGCGGCATCATGAGCCACTACGAGGCTCGTGAGCAGGGAATCGGCGGCCAGGTGATCGCATACGTCTACTAACCATGCGAGTCGAACTGGACATTCCCGACAACGTAACCGTCGAGATCGACCACCTCGACGTCACCGTCGACGGACCGGAAGGCAGCGTTACTCGCCGCCTCTGGTACCCCGACGTGACTGTCGATGTGGAGGACGACACCGTGGTCATCGAAAGTGACTCCGAGGACGCGAAAACGAACGCGACCGTCGGCACCTTCGAGAGCCACGTGACGAACGCCTTCCACGGCGTGACCGAGGGCTGGGAGTACAAGATGGAAGTCTTCTACTCTCACTTCCCGATGCAGGTCCGCAACGAAGGCGACGACGTCGTCATCGAGAACTTCCTCGGCGAAAAGGCACCGCGACGTACAACTATCCACGGTGACACCGACGTCTCCGTCGACGACGAACGGCTCGTCCTCTCCGGTCCGAACAAGGAGGACGTCGGCCAGACGGCGGCTGACATCGAGCAGCTGACGCGAGTCAGCGGCAAAGACACCCGTATCTTCCAGGACGGGGTCTACATCACCGAAAAGCCCGCGAAAGGAGGTGCCTGATAGATGGCAGACGACGAACCACAGGAACTCGAAGACATAAGCGGCGTCGGCGCGAGCAAGGCAGAAGCCCTGCGCGAGGCCGGTTTCGAAACTATCGAAGACGTCAAAGAGGCCGACCAGGACGACCTGGCCGAGGCCAACGGCGTCGGAAACGCACTCGCGGCCCGTATCAAGGCCGATGTCGGCGATCTCGAAGTCTCCGAAGAGACCGACGCAGAGATCGAAGACGAGGGTGCCGAAGAAGAAGAAGCAGAACCGGATGAAGACGTCGAGACGGAACTGCAGCCCCGCGGCCTGACCGAGAAGACGCCGGAACTCTCCGACGAGGAAGCACGGCTACTCGAACGCCGCAAGAGCGAGGGCAAGCCGCAGTTCAACCGTCAAGACTACCACATGAAAAAGCGGACGCCTGAATCCTGGCGACGCCCACGCGGTCAGCTCTCGAAGCAGCGAAAGGGCATCAAGGGCAAGGGTCCGAAAGTCGGCGCTGGCTATCGGACGCCTACGGCCGTTCGAGGCAAACACCCGAGCGGTTTCGAAGAGGTCTACGTCGAGAACACGGACGATCTCGAGGGCGTCGACGGCGACACGGAAGCGGTCCGTATCTCCTCCTCAGTTGGCGCACGCAAACGCGAGCGCATCGAGGAAATCGCCGAAGACGAGGGCGTTCGCGTCCTGAACCCAACCTACGAAGAAGTCGAGGTGGACTCGAATGACTGATCTTTCCGCACAGAAACGACTCGCGGCCGACGTGATGGACGTCGGCAAGAATCGTATCTGGCTCGACCCCGACGCCCAGGCGGACATCGCCGAAGCGATCACGCGCGACGAGATCCGTGAACTCGTCGACGAGGGCCTCATTCAGGCCGACGACGCGAAGGGCAACTCCCGCGGTCGTGCCCGCAAGCGCAACGAAAAGCGCGCATACGGCCACCAGAAAGGGCCGGGCAAGCGCCGCGGCAAGAAGGGCGCACGCCAGAACGAGAAAGACGAATGGCAGAACAAGATTCGCGCACAGCGACGGAAGCTGCGAGAACTCCGCGACACGGGCGAACTGACGCCCACGCAGTACCGACAGCTCTACAAGAAGGCTGGCGGTGGCGAGTTCCGCAGCGTCCAGTACCTGTTGAACTATATCGACGAAAACTACGGTGACCAATAATGGCGACAGGACCACGATACAAGGTGCCGATGCGACGTCGGCGCGAGGTCCGGACGGACTACCATCAGAGGTTGCGCCTGCTGAAGTCGGGTAAGCCCCGCCTCGTCGCTCGAAAGAGCAACAAGCACACTACGGCGCAGCTGATCTCCCCCGGCCCACAGGGCGACGAAACACTCGCGAGCGCACACTCGAGCGATCTCGAAGAGTACGGCTGGGAAGCCCCAACGAGCAACATCTCCGCGGCGTATCTGACCGGCCTGCTGGCCGGCGCACGAGCCGTCGAAGCAGGTCTCGAGGAGGCAGTCCTCGACATCGGCCTCAACACGGCGACGCCCGGAAACAAGGTGTTCGCGGTGCAGGAAGGGGCGATCGACGCCGGCCTCGAGATTCCACACAGCGATAGCGTGCTCGCAGACTGGTCGCGTACTCGTGGCGAGCATATCGCCGAGTACGCCGAGCAGCTAGACGAGCCGCTGTACAGTGGCGAGTTCGACGCGACCGAACTGCCAGAACACTTCGATGAGGTACGAGAGGCGATTCTCGAATGAGCGGAAACAACTACAATGACGACGGATGGGAACCCGTCACCCGTCTCGGCCGGAAGGTCCAAGAGGGCGAAATCGAAACGATGGAGGCCGCCCTCAACACGGGGCTCCCGCTGAAGGAGCCCGAACTCGTCGACCAGCTCCTTCCCGGACTGGACGACGAGGTGCTGGACATCAATATGGTCCAGCGAATGACCGACTCCGGACGCCGCGTGAAGTTCCGCTGTGTCGTCGTCGTGGGTAACCGCGACGGCTACATCGGCTACGCGGAAGGTCGAGACGATCAGGTCGGCTCTGCCATCCAGAAGGCTATCGGTATCGCAAAGCTGAACATGATCAAGGTTCCCCGCGGCTCCGGGTCGTGGGAGGATCGTTCGGATCGGCCACACTCGCTGACCCGACGGACGACCGGCAAGGCCGGCTCCGTCGAGGTCGAGGTCATCCCGGCCCCCGAAGGGCTCGGACTGGCCGCGAGTGACACCGTCCGTCACGTCCTCGAACTGGCTGGTCTCGAGAACGCCTGGACAAAGAGCCACGGCAACACGCGAACGACCGTCAACCTCGCGAAGGCGACGTTCAACGCGCTCGAGAACGCCTCGCAGTCGCGGCATCCACAGTCGCGTGGATCGGACCGTGAGGAAGCCGAGGTGACCGAAGGATGAAGGCAATCGTCCAAGTTCGCGGCGAAGTCAACCGACAGGAAGACGTCCAGGACACCCTGGAGATGCTCAACATCCATAACGTCAACCACTGTGCACTCGTCCCCGAAACCGACACGTATCGCGGGATGATCACGAAGGTCAACGACTACGTCGCCCACGGCGAACCCGATGCCGACGTCCTCGAAGCGGTGCTCGCAAAGCGAGCAGAGCCCCTCGAGGGCCGACAGGCAGATGTCGACGAGGAGTGGCTCGCCGAGAACACCGAGTACGACGACTTCGGTGGACTCGCCGAGGCGCTGCTCGCAGAGGAGACGACGCTTCGAGACGTTGGACTGTCGCCGACGCTCCGACTGCACCCGCCACGAGGCGGTCACGATGGTATCAAAAAGCCGACCGTCGAGGGAGGCCAACTCGGAAAGCATACAACAGCGCAGATTAACGACCTGCTAGAATCGATGCGATAACCATGACGAGCAAGAAACGACGCCAGCGCGGATCGCGCACGCACAGCGGCGGCTCCCACAAGAATCGACGTGGTGCGGGCCACCGCGGTGGTCGCGGCCGTGCCGGGCGGAGCAAACACGAGTTCCACAACTACGAACCGAAAGGCAAACACGGCTTCAAGCGACCGGACGGCATCCGCGAGGATGTCGCCGAGATCGACGTCCAGAAACTCGACGAGGACGCGATCCTTTATGTCGCCGACGGCGACGCCGAGGAAACCGACGACGGCTACGAACTCGACGCACGCGATATCGTCGAGGACGGCCACGAGGTCGACGTCGTAAAGGTCCTCGGATCGGGACAGGTCCGCAATTCGCTGACGATCACTGCGGACGCTTTCTCCGACTCGGCTCGCGAAAAGCTTGAGGACGCCGGCGGTGAGGCTGTCCTCTCCGAGCGAGCACAGAGCGCCGAAGCCGACGACGACACCGAACAGGACGAGGAATAACGTATGGGATGGAAGGAAGCCGCTGAACCGGTCTTAACGCGGATGCCCACAGTCCAACGTCCAGAGGGGCACGTCCCCTTCAAGCGCAAGCTGGCGTGGACGGCCGGCATCCTCGTGTTGTACTTCTTCCTGACGAACATCACTCTGCTCGGCATCGAAGCCGGACAAGCGGACGATCTCTTCGGTGAGTTCCGTGCCGTGCTTGCAGGCGAGCACATGTCCTTGCTGCAAGTCGGTATCGGACCGATCGTCACGGCAAGCATCGTCATGCAGCTGCTCGGCGGGGCAAACCTGCTCGGTCTCGATACGAACGACCCTCGGGACCAGGTCCTCTACCAGGGGCTGCAGAAGCTGCTCGTCATCGTCATGACGGCGCTAACTGCGCTTCCGATGGTGTTCGCCGGCGGCTTCCTGCCAGCCCAGCCGTCGCTAACGCTTGGCGGATTTACCTTCGATCAGACGCAGGTTCAGTTGCTGATGTTTACCCAGATCTTCATCGGCGGCGTCCTCATCCTCTACATGGACGAGGTCGTCAGCAAATGGGGGGTCGGTAGCGGTATCGGCCTGTTCATTATCGCCGGTGTGAGCCAGCGTCTCGTCACGGGATTCATTCAGCCCGAACAAGGCGGGTTCTTCTACGACTGGTACATGATCCTCACCGGACAGGTCGAGATCGGATCACTCGTCGGGGGTGACGGACTCTACACGCTGTTGCTCCAGGAAGGACACATCATCGCATTGTTGACGACGTTACTGATCTTCGGGATCGTCGTCTACGCGGAGTCGGTCCGAGTGGAGATCCCGCTCAGTCACTCCCGCGTCAAGGGTGCTCGCGGTCGCTTCCCCGTGAAGCTCATCTACGCGAGCGTCCTGCCAATGATCCTCGTTCGCGCGCTGCAGGCGAACGTTCAGTTCATGGGCCAGATCCTGAACCGCCAGTGGGCCGGTATGCCCGCATGGCTCGGCGAGTACTCCCAGGGAGAGCCCGTCAGCGGGTTCTTCTACTACACCGCGCCGATCTACTCGCCCGAAGATTGGATGTGGTGGACGGGTGAAGTCGCCCAGGAAGCCTGGATGGTGCTGATACGCGTCTCCGTCGACCTGACGTTCATGGTCATCGGTGGTGCGATCTTCGCCATCTTCTGGGTCGAAACCACCAACATGGGTCCCGAAGCGACGGCCCAGCAGATCCAGAACTCGGGGATGCAGATCCCCGGTTTCCGACAGAACACCGGCGTCATCGAGAAGGTCATGGAGCGGTACATCCCGCAAGTGACCGTCATCGGCGGTGCGCTCGTCGGCCTGCTGGCCGTCTGGGCGAACATGCTCGGCACCATCGGCGCCGTCACCGGGACGGGGCTGCTGCTGGCTGTCTCCATTACGTACAAGCTGTACGAGGAGATCGCCGAGGAGCAGATGATGGAAATGCATCCGATGATGCGCGAGATGTTCGGCAAGGAGTAGCGACTCCCGAACAGATTTTCGGCTTCGGACAGCGACTCAGTCAAGCGGTTGCGATCGAGATGAGCGATGAGCGGCGGCGAGTAAACAATAACTCATAAGCCACTCTGTCACCAATCTCGCGTTGCACGCGAAGTCCCGTGGTGTAGTGGCCAATCATCATGGCCTTTGGAGCCATGGACGGCGGTTCGAATCCGCCCGGGACTACTAACAAATTGTTACGAATCCCTTGAGAAGCATCCCTCAAGCGGCTGAATGTCGTCTTCCAACGGTGAACGCAGTGGGGCCATCACATCACTTTGCTGAGGCGCGTGGAGTAATAGGAGCACCGGAGAACAAAGTCCGAGGATCTAGACGGTCGCCTACCCGTCGCGCGCCGCCCGCAACTCTTCTTCACCAACGTCTTCGAGAGCCTCGCTGGCGACGGTAACGAACTCTTCCCAAACCTCGTCGTCAACCTCGTTCACCACGTCGATGTCGCCTTCGTCAAGGGCGAGAATCACGTCCTCCACCTCGGCCACCGCTCTCGACGACTCCAACTCGTCTCCGCTGAACGTGAACTCCTCGTCCGTATCCGCCGTCGTCTTGGGACTCACCTTCCTGCCGAGCGGTGTGTCGTACACCGCTACGGTAGCGTCGCCCGCTTCAATCCATTCAGCGAACCGTCGCAACTGTTCCTCGTCGGAAGGTTCGTCGCCCATCCACCTACACCTCTTCTACCCCGTCGATGATCCACTCCAATTCTTCTCCCCCGTCCGCATCACCAACCCAGTACGCGACGGGGCGGCTCCAACCTCCATCTTCCTTTTCAGACCGTATCTGCGCCTTCGATTCGTCACCCGGCACGTCACCTTCGACGACTTCGATCCGCGCAACCTTCGCATCGGACGTATCAGACCGCTCCACGACACGCACAGCTGCTTCCTCACCGCCAGACGACGTGATCCACACCGGCCCCACAACGTCCATTATCGCCTCCATTACCTCCTCAGCGCCCATCGATTCTGACATTAATCGATTGATGCGTCTGCACGGTTGTTAAAAATCAGGGAAAGGAAGAACGACTACCCGGACAGAATTTCCTCTACCACCCTGCGATAATCCTCCATCTCATCCTTCCCCTTCATCACCACATTCGTGGCGGCGGCAAAGTTGTGTATTGCATTCTCAACCACATCATCAACATTCTCCACGTCAACATCAGACAGCTCCACCTCCTCTCGATAGACTTCCCACACCCGACACAACGCCAACCGGTACGCGTTCGCGGCCTCCAATTTCGTGACCCGAACGTGAGTCTCACGGTTTGAGCTATAACGTCGATGCATCTGCTCCCACCCGTCGAACAACAACTCACGCAGACCACCAATCCACGCCTCCTCCGAAAGGTAGTAAGACTCGTCGCGCCACTCGATACCAATCATATCCACATACTCGTCGAGACAATCAGGATAACGTTTCTTCTTGTCACGCGGCAAGTCATCCCACATCATCGCCCCATCCCCATCTATCGGTACACGCTCTGGAATCGATCGAGACACGTCAATGTCGTCGATGGACGGGTGTGGGTAGATCGATCCTTCACGTTCCAGTCGCGGAAGATAGTTGTCTCGTACGCCAGTCTTGCTGTAGCCCACAGAGTGCGCGAGTTCTTCGACGAGTTTTGATCGTTCCATTTTCTTGATGCCTTCCTCTTCCCGGAGATAGTTGACCACCCCCGCCATCACAGGCGCGTAGTGATCCGGGGTCTGTTTCATCTCTCTAGAATCGATGTCGTCGGGGTTGATGATCTCGTCGTGTTCCCATTCCCCGATCAACTTATTAGACAGGAAGTCCAAATTGTTGACAGGTTCGTCGTCTCTTTTGATGGAGTCGGCGTCTGCTTCTTTCGACGCTTCACCTGATGGATAGGATCGAGAATTTATTTTTTGCCGCTCCTCATCATCTTGGGGGTGGGGGGTGTTCAGCGCGGCGAGAATCTCGTCTTGGTTTTCGAGAACCTGTGCCAACATCCCGTCGTCGGTAGAGACGTTCTGCGGCCTGTTCTCGTCTTTGAGCGTGATGTGGCCTCCAGAGTTGATGCGGTAACGATCGAAGAAATCTTTGAGGGCTCGTTCGATGAGATCGGCTTTGGCGTGTTTGCTCTTCTCGGCCCAATCGTCGAGTTTAGCGTCTAAATCGTTGGAATACCAGCGTGTGTGAGCGGATCGTTCAGGGTCGTCGTCCTGCATCCAATCTGCCTATAGTCGCGTTATAGTGATAAGTTCATCTCAACAACATATACTATATTATCACTATAGTCTATACAGTAGTAGTGTAGTGTTGTTTGAACAGATCGTGTATGTATGGTAAGGTGTAACAACAACCTCTTCATCAACGTCTCTAACCGACGATCTCTCTCCAACGACACCCCACGACAACCCCCCCTACCCAGCCGCTCGACTATAGCGGCAAAAAATAAATTCTCAACTCTCCTCGTGAAACAACGAGAACCGACGGCAAAAACGTCCACCGTCGGACGACTCAACTAATACTCTGCCCCGCATAAGTGAAAATATATCGGGAGATAGACTGTTTCACCACCGAAGGGTGGCGTCGTTCGACCGTCTTCTCGGCGACAACCATCGTCGTCTTTCTATGAGCGTCGTACAGGAGGTTCTGGCAGTTTCGTGTAGAGTTCGACGCCCTCCACCTCACGTCACCACGGACGCCTCACGACGGCGTTGGGTGTGGTTTGTGGATGTGTGTACGTGCGTGATGACTATGCAGTATGATCGCTGATGATGATCGCTCGTGGTGAGTTGCGAGCAGCCTTCCGTGCCGGCGTTTTTATATAAACCCGAAGTATGAAGATATGCGCCGCGAGGTAGGGTGCGCGGCGTACCGTGGTTGTCAAAGCGTCCAATCCGCCGTAGTGGTTCCACCGCTCCGCTCGTCCCAATCTACCCCTCTCTCGGGGATTTACACGTGGGAAGGCTCTCTGAAGGGAAGGATGGAAGCGATGGGAAGGGTTCGTCGCGGGGATTCGACGTGGTGTTGGTTTTCGCGCTACTCGTTCTCTCGATGTTTCTCTTCGACGAGTAGATGTGAGAAGTGGCGGCCACCGGCGTCGCCTTCGATTAGCGGTGAGAGGCGTCGCGGCGTGTCGCGTGGGGCCTCTGCGCCGCCGTAGGAGGCGAAGGGGGCCGCCGTGTGGACACGAACTATTCTGGTACTTGGGAAGTGGGTGTGACAGTTTGCGGGCTGTGTGATAGTGGTTGCTGCGCCTCCTATCTCGATGATAGGCCTCGGCGGGGCAAAAAGACGTCTCGCGTGGTGTTCAGTCGTCGAACGTCATCTCGTCAGCGTCGATGAGGGGGCCGCCGTCGAGGCTTCGTTTGATGTTTCGCACGTCTTCTGCGAGGTCTTCAAGATCGTCGTCTACGTCCCCCTCCAGTTCGTCGACGCGTTGTTCGACTTCGACGATGCGTTGTTTCACCTGTCCGTAGGTCTCGCGCATCCGTGCGAGTTGTTTCTCGACTCGTTCTATCCTTTCGAGAGTGTCGGCGGGTTTCTGCAGTTCGATTTCTTCGGCGAGTTCGACGCCTTCGTTCGTCGGTTTGGCGACTCGTGGCGGGACTTGTGCTCCGGGTGTGTCTTCGTCTGCTTTCCACGACTCAACGAGGCCTTCGTCTTCGAGTTTGTCGAATCGGTAGCGGATGTGTTGGTTGTCGTCGGCCCACGCGAGGGCGTCTCGGATGCGGCTGGCGGGGACGGCTCGTTTGCCGCCGTCGGTGTAGTCGTGGAGTTGTGCGAGGACTTCGATGTCTCGTCGAGCGAGATTTTTGACTTCGTGATCCTTCATCTCTGTTTAGTGATAGGTGTCGTGGGCGGAAAAGTGCCGGCTGATTAATTGCGGGATGGATTTCTGTCGGGTGACTTGGTGCCCGTGAACTGGCCCGTGAATCTCCCCGGCGCTCTTCCGTGATTGAGTCGCCGTCAGTATTAACTCCGGGTGCGCGATGAGTAAGGGGGTTGGTGTGTCGCGTGGATATCCTCATCTTGATTCTCGAGGCGAGGGAGAGGGGGTGTGTTCTGGTATTAAGGAGAAGTGGGTGTCTGGTGTTCCGCGGGAGTTCCCGTGGGGCTTCAGTAGTGTTCCCGAGGCCACACCACTAACGACTACCGGCCACGGGAGCATCCGGGGTTAACACTACGCGTGTCGCACAGTCTCTGAGTGGAATCTCGCTTTCGCTCTCCATCGGAGTATTCCCGCGAACTCACACGCGCGTTTCCTGCTACGAGATCTACTGGTCAGTTTCATCGCTGGTCTGTGAGAATTGTTGGTCGGTGAGGTCAGAGTGTGTGTCTACGTGTTGGATAGCCATGATGATCGTGTGGTATGATCGCTCAGGATGATTGTCCAATATGATCGCCGAGGATGATCGCTCGTCGTGGTCACCCGGCAGCGATCCAAGCCGGCGTTTATAACGTATGTCGGGCAAAGAGTAGGTGCGCCGCGTTGTAGGGTGCGTGGCGCTCGTAGTGGCTGTCTGCGTCCATCCGCTGTTGGTACTCACATTCTCGCTCCCTTCATATTGTACTCGTCAAGAAATGTCGAGTCAGTGGCTAATGTGACTGTCTCGTCCCTCGAATGCACGCCAAACAGTTGAGACAATTCTTGATAGTCGCAGGCGGTTTGGTGCCTACATTAGTCGTCGGCAGGGGCGGCATCGCCGCTTGCGTCGCCGGAGTCACTCCTCAGGGTTTCGATGGGAATCGTGATCTCGTTGTACTGCTCGTAGTTCTTCGACTTATTTAGCAGAGTGCGCGGGCTTTGCAACGCCTCTCCGACGAGCTTCAACGTCGTCGGGAAATTTCCGCTTTCCACCCCACGCAACACATCGTCGCCGGGCTGGGCAAAAAGAAGACAGCCGATCGGGTCGGTCTCGGAGACAAACATCGTGAAGATCAGGTCGTTATCGGTCGTCTTCCAGCCGTTCATTCCCGTGCCCGAGTTCAGACTCTCCCAATCAAGCGGCGAATCATAGAACGCGTACGGGATGCACATCATCCGACGTACGTCGTCAGGATGGATGCCGTCGTTGATCGTCGACGTCTCGGTCTCCCTTTCCTTGACGATGCCGATGCCGCGTCGACTGATGTCAGCACGCAGCTCGCGCGTCGTATCCGAGCGGTGCCATTTGAAGGCAATCGCCGGGACGGCGAGCGCAGTAGTAGCGTGGTCGATGGCGGCATCGTCCTCTTTGACCGGGATGACGACAAGCTCTTCGCCGTCTCCCTTGCGGATTCCGATGCGGGTCTTCTCGTCACGGGTGGCCGTCACGATCCCAACCTCATACTCTTCGCCGTGGTGCCGCGCACGCCAGACGTGGATTCCGTCAATCGGGTAGTCGGCGGGCTGCCAGTCGGGAATGTCGAATCCTTCTTGTTCGGCGGTGGTTCGTAGCGCGTCGATTCGGTACTCGATGTCGGCGGGTACGATCATTATTTGATTTTCTGAGTGCTCGGTTTTGCCGGGAGCAGCGGCTATTCATGTTCCAGTACCCCTACATAATCTAACACCTACCTACGTGGGTGGATCAGTCGTCGGTCGTCGGTGCGTGAGATGCCTGTCCAGTGTCGTTTCGCTCGGGCTTTCTTCTTTTCGAGCGTCGACACTTCCAAGTGCAGTCGAATATCACTTATACCTTGTGCTTATCCCAACTTGAACTATTATGCTTCATAGTAATACACATTATCTGAATCGCTCAGGGGCCATCCGGTTGCTTGATTCCGCCGTTCGCTTCCTATGTCGCTCGTCCATTTCATCACCTCACTCCATTCGTCGTGTGTGAAAAAAATGAGCAGGGAATCACACAGAGGTGAACGACTCAGCGGTTATTGCTCTCCGGGCGCTTTGGTGATTGACCGTCGCTCTCTATCGGCTTTTGTATCATCCGATCATACAATTGAGTGACGAATGATCGTCCGAGGTCGCAACGGTAGTCAAGACGAGGGTTCAGAGCGAACTCGGGTCTTGACAGAGTGGCCAAACAATCGCGTGATTCGACGAGACGTGTCCGGACTTCGGACGGCGGTTATCGTGCAGACTCGATGGCGGGACGCGTGGGTGGACAAAGCGAAGTGGACGGTGACTCCGGGTGGGATTGCCTACGATTCCGGAGATATCCGATACACGGATGAGTGGCTACACGAGAGTAAGCGACAAGAGAAGCGGGTGTGCGTGTGTGCCGACGAGTCGGCGAACGCCGTTTGGATCGAGCGGGACTGGCGTGGCCCACCCGGAGACCGCGAACAACTGGTGACGTTGAACTGGCGAACAGGTAGTAAGTGGCGAGTCGACGAGTCTGGGGCGAATCTCCTCCAATAGAATGTTGATATTTCGAGTTCGAAGGCTGCTTCAGTCTACCACTTCCGACGTTGT
The DNA here is from genome assembly GCA_046614585.1 of Natrialbaceae archaeon A-arb3/5. Lineage (GTDB taxonomy): Archaea > Halobacteriota > Halobacteria > Halobacteriales > Natrialbaceae > JBKKHI01. The sequence continues at coordinate 84,572 of JBKKHI010000004.1, forward strand.
CTTCGTAGTCCTCCCCGAGGTTGTAAGGCGAACTCGTGATGGTCAGGAGTACGCTCTCGTCGGGAAATTGTATGACCAGTAGGGCTTCGTGGTAGGTTTTCCACGAAGTCAGGTGAATAAACAGCTATCAATACAAAGTGGTCAGATTCTATTCCTCCGCTCTTCTAGTGAGAGACGTTTCACGCACTTCTGCCCGCTTTCGGAATCGGGTGACGTCAACCTTCACTTCCTTCTTCGTCTCCTCACGCTCTTGTGTCTCGGCGCGAAGGAGTTCAAACGGATTGGGTATCTCTCGAAGGTACGGATCGGACTGAATGTCCTTACGCAGATTCCCGACGATGTAGAGGTAGAACAAATCACTGACATCGGCTGTACGAGCGGTTTTCCACTCGTTCCACGAGATTGCGGGCGTACGCGTGTCGTGACCTGAGGACTTCAGCTCGATGAGACGATCCGCTTTCCCGGTATCAGGGTTCACGGTCAAGATATCGAATCCCGGATAAGGGAGAGGGAGTCCGACATCTTTGGTGAGATGATCGATTACGGGCCCGGCGATCTCGTTCTCTTGCGCGTCCTCGATGTTCGCCTCCGTCTCCACCTCAAACACGTAGTCATCAGGTGTGTCGTCCCGGTTCTCAAAGTTGTACGCATCACGGAGCCGGGATCGCTCGTGCTGCAAGGTAATGTTCATTCCAAGGTTATCGACAGCGGTTCGATAGTCCATCGAGGGGCCACCCCCGGAACCATCACCACCACCCGAGTCACCGTTCCCGTCGTCTTCGTCAGTGTCTTCGTCAGGGGTAGATGGATCCGTCACGATAGTCACGGTTTCCCCATCGACTGTGAGTTCGTCTGAAGCGTAGATAGGCCGCTCTCGAGTGTTGGACGTGCGCTCTTTGATCTGTTCTCGTGCTGGATCGCGTGCATTCTCGGTTTCGTCAGCCTTTGGCTTCCCATCGTCATCTCGATCTTCAGGAACGACCACTACACCTTCCTCAGATTCAGCGTCTACTCCTTCCAAAAGCGCACGTCGTTTGCTCTCGATTTCATCGGCCGAGGACGGAGCGCCAGCGAGCGTCAAGTAATCTCTGCGTTGTCGATCGTCGGCTGCAGTCAGCATCGTCACAACACCCTCAAATTGCGAGACATCGAGAGCACCACAAATCGCTCGAGCGAGATGTCGATACTGTTCGTCTTCATTAGGAGATGCCTTCAAAATCGGTACAGCTGGCTCGGTTCGACTGCGCCCCCTTCGATCCAGATAATATACTGGTTCCGAGGAGACGGTGGTTGTTTCGCCGTCATGTGCTAATTCGTATTCGACGGTGATTGTATCAACGAGTTCGAGCTTATCGAGGAAAGATCGCATTCCGTTGAGATCGCGATTGATCCTTTTTTGCGACTCATATTCGGCTTCGAGTCGACACAGAATGTATGGAGCAATTGTTTCGAGTTTTTCAACAAGCGTGTCTCGCAGATCGGGACGTTCGTCGATGAAAGATGGTGTTGCCTCAGTTGACGACTCGAGATCTCGTATCTCGAAGTATGTGCCAAAGCTAACTGCACCGGACTCCTGTAAGACGAATATGGGGAGCCCAGTAAACGGAATTTGCTCAAGTACATCGGGTGCATCAACGAAGTATGCATCTCCAGCTGATTTGAAATCGAATTCTCCGCTAGGATATCGACAAAGCACGTCGATTTCGGCGAGGTCGTCTTGTGCCTCGGCCCACTCTTCATCCGTTACTGTACGCTGTTGATCGGGTAGAGGTGGCAGAAGTTCGCTTACATAGCGATACGCTGACTTGATTTGTCGTAGAGAGTTTGAAACCTGATCCGCAGATCGCAGCGAACCCGACTCGTCGGTGAAGGTATTCGCGATCGTCCCCGTAACGGTACGAGCATCACGCGGTCTGAACGATGTCTGTGAGAGATCACGTCGAACGCCAATCGCAGAGAGAAAGTCTGTAGCGTCACGAGCTTTTTTGACCGCCTCTTCCGGCAAAACCGGTAGCAGGTACGTGTCGTGCATCCTGAAGCGAGTACGGACGCTATCGACCGGCAGCCACACCTCATTGGGCTGCCTGACGCCGTGATTACTGGGACACCACGTTGCGTGTTGAAGTTGCCACAGCCAGAGATTGAGTCCGACGCGTCGCTTTTCGCTTTCCTTGGGGCAGTTCTGATTCCGCCAACCGAAGCTACTGACATCGTGCGTGGCCAGAACGGGATGCCGATACCGCTGTAGACTATCTCTCCACCACGCGGTCACGTGCTCAAACAGACGGGTAGCCACATCACTATCACTCTCGGTAGCATCCGAAGAAGCAGCCGCTGCGACGAGCTGGTCGAAGAACTCGACACCCTGTATTTGATAGATTGAGTCATTATCCCCTCGCTGACGACCATCCGAATCCAGTTCCTTCGTGAGATGCTCTCTGTATCGCTCCCATTCCTCGTCGGTGAGGGTATCCAGTACAGATGCTTGATTCGGCCGTTCGATCCCTTTTGTCGACATCAAATCTCGACGCGTCTGCGGATCAAAGAACGGTGTGATCCGAATGTGTGGCGACACCCCCAGCCACCTGAAGAAATCTCGCCACACGCTGAACGCTGACTGCTCCTCGTCAAACTCATCTGGTTCGTCGTCTTCGGGGTCAGTCACTTCCGGGAATTCGTTTGGTGGTGCGAGGTACTGGACACCGTCAATATTGGCACCTTCGAACAGGGGTTCGACGCACTGCGCGTCGGACATATCCGGCTGCCAGTCCGTTCCGAAGTAGACACGGCAGGCTGGCGCCCAATCACCCGCTCTGGTTGGCACGGGGAGCAAACAGAGCCTATGGAGTGTTTGAGTACGTTCGATGTGGGGAAGCGGGGAGTCCGGAGTCACAGATTCATCTGCAAGTTGCCAGACGAGTTCCAAGACCGCTCGCTCACGAAGCGGAGAATCGTCTACGTCTGGTTGCCGCGGGCTCGGAAGTAACGGGAAAATCGCAGCTCGAGCCACTTCTTCAAATTCAAAATCGTTGACGCCCCAGATCGTTTCCAGTGCTGGCTTGAGATCATCGACAAGTTGGCTCTGTGTCCGGGAGTCGACATCTGCTTCGGGTCGATAGACAGGTGGGGTCAAAAATGCGATCCCGGGAAGCTGAACGTCTGGAATGTCTGCTTGTGGGGGGAAGAAGAACTCCAGTTCGGATTCTCCTTGCTTCGCGACGTGTTCAACGACACCCTCCTCGTTTGGGCGACCGATTGGGAAGACAGCTGCTTGGTGACACGCAGTTTTGAAATCATCCAACACCTCGTCTTGATCGCTAATCGTTTCGTACACCCAGATGAGGACTTGGAGTATCGGATCGACTGCGAGCTTATCAGCCGGCTCTGGGTATTTGTTGAGCGGTGACCTCTCATCCGGAACCGCTCCGAGGACAACTGGGACTTCCTCCGGATCGAGAACTGTTGCGCCAAGCGCGTCAAGGATCGCTGCCCGCTCGGGAGAGAGTAGAGACGTTCTTGGAAAGTAACCATCAGGCGCAATTCCTTCGATTGACAAACGCTCTTCCCCGTGGATTCTGGCAATATACTCAGCAATCTGTGGACGCGTCTCAGCATAATACGGGACGAGAAGTTCGTTGAGAGCAATCAAATCGGTTCGCTCAGTTCCGATTTCAAAACGCGGAAAGACTGGAACATCAATAAACGCATCTCGGAGGGCAGTAACGAACGCTCCGTCCAGAGTTCCGGACTCGGCTTGTACTTCCGGAGAGAGCTGCGTGAAGTCAAGACAATCGAGGAACTCCTCTGCAGTCGTCGCGGTTTGGGATACGTAGGATTGAACGTCAGTCGCTAACAGGTCGGCGATTTGCCTGAGGAGGAAGGCGTTGTAGTTGTCTTCATCGTCCGTAACGTCGATGCTCGTTCGTGAAATTTTCGTATAGAACGCCCCGTTGACCAAAACCGGAATCGGACATTGCTCCTCGGTTGGAAGGAAAACGTGAATCGAAGGTCGTTCGTCGAGACGGCGAAGATGGATACCGTCTGCTTCGTCCTCAACTTGGAATGCTACACCAATTCGCGTGTGGTCTACTTCGCCCCACGAATTGACGTCAATTCCGCCGGTATGGTCTCCGATGTCTATCCCTGTCCTTGAAAAGAGAGCGAAGGATTGTTGATCAGATTCTCCGCCATTCGCGGTATGTGTGACTGTGGTGAATTCGAGAGAGGTTGTCTCTGAATCGAGTGGTTTGTGCTGGCGGTCGATTTCCCATCGCTCTGTGGAACCGTCAAGGCTGATTTCCAGTTCCTCGAGATTTTGTAGAAATACTGCGGTGTGCCTATCGAGGTCAGAAATTGCGTCGATGGCGTTTTTTCGGAGGGCTGGCCGTTTCAGCTCGAATCGAAAAACCGTGTTATACTCGTCTTCAAGAAGTTCCTCAGCGCGATCAGGTACCTTCTCCGGGGGAAATGGCAGCCGCATCAACGGGATACCATCGATGGCTGACCACGACCACTCATCAAGTTCCTCAACAACCTCCGCAATACACTCTCTGGAACGTTCGCGGTCAAACTCGAAAGAAATGCCAGTAGAGAACACTTGCGGCTTCTCGGTCAGGTCAAGAACAGAACTGAACCCGCGTCCTTTGTGACCAATGGGGGCTTCCTGCTCTCCGCTTGCATCTTTGGTTGTGTAACTCATCGTACAGAGAGCTCGAACGTCTTCTTGGTCAACTGGTCTGCCCGTATTTGCTACCAGAAGGGTGTCGCCGTTCAGTTCGAACCGCACCTTCTTTTCACCCGTCGTTTCGCCCATCGCGTCGTCTGCATTCTGGATGAGTTCGAAGGCGAATCGCTTGTGATAGTCCGCCTGTATCTGTCCTTCGTCGCTGTAGTGTGCGTTGATGTCCTCCGGTGTACTGCGGTACGAATCCAGACGTCTCGCACGTGATTTTTCAAGAAAAGAGAGGGTTTCAGACGCAAACGTTGCCATGAAGTCAGCATCTTCTGTTTGACAAATAAATGTATGGCCGGAAGAGCCGATATCTGATAGTGGTCTTGGTTACCTACAGGGCGTTGAGCTTTCTTACCAAACTGAGATCCCCCTCAGAACGAACTACAAAATATCAGCAGGTAAGGGTCGCAGCGATTCATGTTCACCTTGCTCTGATATTCTTGTACTCAACATTTTAGTTTCCTGAGAAAGCACGTATCCTGTGACAATTCAACGGGCCAAATCCATATCCGATCTTTATCAAGAGGTTTCCGATTACGACCTCGTAATTACAGTCGATGCACCGTTGAGTCTCGCTCTCAACCGACGTATCGATACTCCTCGACTCGGCCGATTCGCAGTAACACCACGAATGCTGGCATCGGGCGAGTTCCGGCCGCATGACGACAGAAAGCTATTCTTCGAACTGATTGAGCACACCGATCTCAGTTGGAAGCGGGCAAACTACGCGTTAGAGACCATCCTTGGTTGTTGGGAAGAAACGGGAACCCTTGACGGTATCCTTGAGTACGAACGGTTCGACACCCCCGAGACTCGGGCTGCCCTTTCAGTTCTCCAAGGAGCCGAGAGTGCCCATCACGACCTGTCCTCCTACGTTATTGATCCCGATCTCTCTGTTGCGGTGATTGGAGTTGAACAGTTCACCACACTCGACAAGAGTGTTCTCCCACCCGATTATGACACCATCAATCCTCTCGAATCCGGAACGTTCGATATGCCAGATTTTCGGGTGTTTGACTCCGCGACGGCCATTACAGAAACGCTGGTAGAAAATATCTCGCCGGCGAACGCGTCCAATATTGCAGTTATAATGGATCAGGGGAGCGAGTACCCGTCACTCGTTGAATCAGCGTTCGAAGCCGAAGGTGTGCCTTACCACGGTGGCCCCGGATTTACTGAAAACGAGGGAGTTCGAACCTGTCTACGGCTCATCCGATCCGCATATTGTGGCAGTGACCTGCGTTTGGAGGACGTCCGACCGGTTCTCACGTACCTCGGGATCAACTCGGACGTAACCGACGACCAAAAACGATTCCACGAAATCGACGAGCCTGAATTGAAACCGATACAGAAGTTCTGTCAGTCTATTTCCGCTCGTACCTTCGACGATGTGTTGAAAGCCGTCGAAAACTGGGGCAACTGTGCGCTCAAGGAATTCCGAGACGAACTGGAGCTGCTTGGACTCCGAGATAAGCCGGTGACTGAGGCAAGACTCAACGGGTTAGAATTCTATCTCCAATCGTACGAAATTCCGGTCGACCGAGATGACTCTGGAGTGTTATTGGCCGATCCGAAGTCGGCTGCGTATGTCGACCGTCCGACCGTCTTTTACCTCGGTATGAACTCTGGTTGGACACACCAGATACCGGATAGACCGTGGATCGATTCAGCAGAACGTGATCGGCAAAATCTCCAACAGTTTCAGCTGTTGCTCCAGAATGGGGCCGAACAGTATTATCTCGTGCAAAACACGGCTGGTGGAGAGCCGATCACCCCGTGTCTATACTTTCACGACCTCCTTGACACGGATTTCGAAACCTTCGATGATCTGCCCTGTGTGACTCACTCCCGGTTTACCCGCCGCGGACGCGTTGGGTTCGACAGAGCCGAGGTAGAGGCCGACCTCAAAACGATCCAAACGCTCAGCCCATCAAGCTTGAATACCCTCGCAAACTCCCCTCGAGATTACTTCTTCGACCAGATCGTCAAGTCAGCGGATCGGGATTACTTCCGGAAAGGAACGCTCTACCACGATTTTGCTGAGTTCTATGTCAACCATCCCTCTGTCGTCCATTCTACGGATACTACAGAATTGGTTGAACTGATGCTTGAGGAGATGCAACCGTTCGTCAATGACGTTCAGTTGGATGTATTAGAGACGGAGTTCGAGGTGGGGATCAGCATTATTGAGACGTTTCTCGAAGAATCTCCGCCTACAGAACGGGAGTATGACAATTACGACCCTGATGACTCTGAAAATCTATTTGCTGCTTATTTCGATCGACCGCTCGATTCAGATGTCACTGAGCGATGGTTCGAAAATCCCGAACTAGGTACGAAGGGAAAGATCGACCTCGTCCACGACCCAGCTCGCCTGCTCGACTACAAAAGCGGCGGGCTGAACTCCGCTTCGTCAGTTGTGAAACAGTCCTCGACTGAACCAATTAGTGATGACCCGAATTTCCAAGCAATACTCTATCTTACCCAACACCGACAAGCGCACCCAGATCAGCAGCTCGAATTCGTGTTTTTCCACTTCCTCGAAATCCTCGACGAAGCTCTCTCCGGTGAGGCTGCTGTAGAGGACGCTCTCGTTCGAATCACGTACCACCCAATGAGTTTTGTTGAGTATGCTGGAACCCGAGAGGCGTTCGATGCACTCTGCGCCGGCGTCGCCGAATCAAACGACCGCCGAAAGACGTTGGAGAGGATGGAGTACGACGCCTACGAGTCGTTCTTCGACCAGCATACGATTCCAGATACCGACGATCCTGACGAGTTGCTGGATTCAGAATTCGCGGATAAGTTTACTACCTTCGCAATCTCTGAAGTTGGTGATTACCAGTACGTCAAGGATGGCACCGATAGTGCGTTAAAGAAACTACTCAAGGTTCGCTCTCGGCAGTACTTCAAGGACGAACTGGACGCGTTTGAACGATTCCTCGATGAGCAAATAGAGCTCGTCAACGAATACCGTCGAACGACGTTCCCTGTCGGCGAACCGAACGATGACCGCCTCAATAATCCAGACCTGATCCGTACAGATGACTGATCCAAAAGGAAAGCAGCAAGACGTCGTCAACGGTACGTCCGGGATCTATGTCGTCGACGCGGGTGCCGGAACCGGGAAGACGTTCACGATCACGCATCGCTACGCAAACCTGCTTGAGAAGGAACGGCTTGAACCGGACGATATTCTCCTTATCACCTTCACCAACAACGCGGCTGCAGAAATCAAAGAGCGGGTTGTGGCCAATTGCGACTATTCGATGGCTGCGCTACGGGACGCACCGATAAACACGTTCCACGGGTTCTGTCATCAGTTCCTTCTCGAGTACGGTTTTGAGTCACCAACCGTTCTCGGCATCAACGACCGGATCACGTCCTCTACACGACTACTTGAGAACAAGGTGGTTGAACAGGATCACTTCCGCGAGTTCTTTACCAGATTCGTCGACGATCATCCGGATCATCACGACCAGATTCGTCTCCTTCGGGACAGCTCCTCACTCCTCGGTCTGATCAAACAGCTCGCGGCGAAGGGTGTGTTCCCGACAGCTGAGGGATGGTTTCGGAACGGAGAATCGTATCTCGATGGTGACTTTGAGGCATTCAAAGACCTGTTTGATACCGCGAACGAGCCAAATGAAGGAGCAAACGGCCCAACACAGTCCGATCTTCGTGACCGTCTGGGTCGGTATGATCGCAATCGGAACTATTTGTCGGATGCACCACCGAAGTCCGAACTCCGGAGTGGATACCCTCAGATTGACGACGCGTGGGCCGAGCGTGCATTCCACGAAGACCGCTCCAGCCTGAAATCGTTCGTTCACGATGTCTACTTCGAATACGTGGAGTTCGCTCTCCAGCGGAACTATCTGAACTTCAGCTTCCTCCAGATGTTCGCATTCGCACTTCTGTGTGAGAACGATTCGCTCCGGCGGTCGATACAGTTCGAACAGGTGATGGTCGACGAGTTTCAGGACACGTCTGAAATCCAGTTCAAACTCGTGTTATTGCTTGCTGGAGCCGAGAACATCTGCGTCGTCGGTGACTGGAAACAGAGTATCTATGGGTTCCAGTACGCATCCGTCGACAACATCCGCCAGTTCACAAAGCGCATCCAGCAGTACAAAACAGAACTCAACAGTGACGGAGATCGTGTCCGTTACCCCGTTGACGACGTGACCAAGATTTCTCTCCGACGCAATTATCGCTCAACGCAGTCGATTTTGAATCTCTCTGATAAGAGTCTCGTACTTCCAGCCACCCAGACAGAAGAGATCGATCACGGAATCAAAGACGAGATCACGTCGCTCGAATCAACGACCGACTATGACCACTCGCAGATCGACGCTATAACGAGCGCCGATGAACACGATGGAATCCTCACACGCATCGAACACATCGTTGACAACGAGGAATACGCGGTTGAGGATGAGGATGGCAACCTGACGAGGCCGTCGTACGACGACATCGCGATCTTGACCCGAAAGCGGAAGTTCGGTCGAAAGCTGCAGAAGCGTGCGAGAGAGTTCGGAATTCCAATGGCCTACGAGGGTGGTGTCAGACTCTTCGAGACTGATCACGCTATCCTTCTACTCGCGTGGCTTCGCATCCTCGAAAACGAACACTCTCGGCGTGGATGGTCGGTCGTGTTGGAGGAAGCTGGATACACGCTCGATGAGATCAACCATATTCTCGAAACCGAGCAGTATCCGGAAGCGATGCATGGGTTCCGGGATCGTCTCGCCCAGTTGGATACAATCGCTGGAGTGTGCCGTGTTATCCTCGCTAGGTACGGGTTCGATGACGCGTATGCCGATACACTCATCTCCGTGCTACAGGGTACGTTCGAGGAAACAACGGGCAACCGGGGTGATGTTGTCCGGTTCATCGAGCGGAGTCTCGAAAACGGTGCTACCCACGACGTAAACGATAGTCCGGGAGGCGATTCGGTGACAATTCAAACGATCCACGCAGCAAAGGGCCTTCAACACCCGATCGTAATTGTCGCGGATATCAACGAGCATAGCTTCCCAGCCTCCGGTGGTAGTGGGAGTCGGATTCGGTACGAGGATCCGATCGGTCTTCGAACAACGAAACTGTATGCTGATGAGGATGGCCGACCGCACATCTACGACAACTGGCGATACCGTGTTCTCTCTGCACCGCTTGGCCGAGACTATGACGAGGAGCGTCGATTGCTCTACGTCGCGATGACCCGTGCGGAGAGCCATCTTCTGTTTTCGGCTGGAGAGAACCCGAGTCCATTCTTCGAGGAATTGCCACTCACTCCGAGAGAAGTCGAGTCGGAGCTTACCCCACGAACGGCCCCCGATTCTGAACAAGCAAAACTTCAGGTCACAGTTCCGATGTCCTCTTCGCCGATTGGCCATACACCGCATTCTCTGATGGATGACGGCGTTTTCGAGGAGGTAGAAGAGGGCAAGGGGATGGAGTTCGGAACGCAAGTACACGACTTCGCAGAACGATACGCCGAAGGTGAAGCCGTCGAACCACAGAACCCAGACGAAGAACGCGTTGCGGCGTTTCTCGACGGACTACCCGGGGAACTGCGCCCAGAAGAGAACGCATATCTTCCGATCGAGGTCGATGGACATCAGGTGACGATCTCCGGGATCATCGATCTTCTTCATCTAACTACAGAAGAGGTCGACATCATCGATTATAAGACCGATCGTGGCCGCCACGCTCAATCCGAGTACCGGAAACAGCTAAGCGTGTACTACCACGTCGTCCGCCAATTGTACCCTGAGCGGCGAATCACAACGTCCATCTTCTATACCGCTGACGGAGAGAGCGTCAATATAGACCCTCACACTATGGAAGAGCTTGTTGGGCTGGTGACTATCGAAGACGAAGGGCGAGAGGTCGAAGGCGAAGATCCGATGACCCGCTAGTCGACGCCTCTCAACGTTCTGGACGCTTGTTTTCAGCATTTAATCCCATCCTTTCGCATCTTCGGCTAGATCTTTCGCCTCCTCGATTTCACTCCACGTCTCCTCGATCTCTATCTTAGTTTGATCGACTTCTTCTTTGATCCGAGTTATCTCCACATAGACGAGATATACGATCAACCAATCCATCAGCAGGCCGCTCCCCACGAGTGAATACCCTACGAGAACATTCTCAGTACGTATCTCTGTCCCAATGAGGATCAGCAACATACCTAGGAGCAGAATTGCTGTTTTGGTGGCAAAGCTTCTCCTTATCAGGAAGTCCATCAGATCCTCTCTCGTACCGGACATAGAAGACGACGTATCTGTTAGCCATATAATTCTATGTTACTTCGAATTCGGTACGAGACCTCGTAGACGAAATCGAACTCACTTTGTTGTCTAAAAGATACATATCCAATTCAATACAGTTCTGAAACCCAACAACGACTGGTGATTTCTACACTACCAACCGGCTACAAAGGGAGTGTGAGACAGTAATTCTCGACCTCAGGTGCCAACGAGATGACCTGCTCTCGACGCTGTAGCTCTTTCCGACGCATCTCGATTCGCTGCTCAAGTTGTTCGAGACGCTCACGCTGGCCACGGATCGCTATATCCATGTCAGTTCCTGCCTCTGCCTTGCGTTCGTATTCCTCGATGAAAGACTCGATCCGCTCACGCTCGGCCTGTGCATACTCATCGAGATTCTCCAGCTCACGGGACGTCTCACCGTGACGTTTGGCCCGAATGTCGTCCTTGATCTCGTTTACTCGGGCACTCACATAGCGATCAGCAGCTGCTCGCAGGTCATCTTCGGCGGACAGTACTGTCTGAACGTCGTTCACATCAGGCTTTGCTGAGACTGTATCGCCTTCGACAACGCGTTCGCCGAGGGATTGTTGAGCGTCATGCTGTTCAGCATCCACGAATACAGCGATCGTTTCTTCCCGAATGACCTCGCCAGTCCCATCCTCGAAGGCAACACGGTAGTTGTAGGTGACTCCCGGTGTGTCGACAAATGGGAGTAGTTTGAGCCCGACCTCGCCGCGTTCATCCTCAAGCACTCGAGCCATGAGCCGCTGTAGAACCTCCGTATCGGGGGCGAGGTACGTGATGTCCTCGTGTTCCATTGCAAAGTCCCGATCGAACGTAAACGGGCCGAACGACGCGTCGGTTCCAGCCGGTCTGATTCCTTCCGGGATCTCGGCCTGATAGAGATTCGTGCCCCGTTTCTCGAATTCGCCGCCGAACGCCTCAACGGCTTGCTCGAAGAACTCCCGGATATCTCCCTCGCTTCCATAGATGTCTTCTGACTCGTCGACCACTTCCTGTATCTGTCGGCGACTCTCGGCGTCGAAGGTGCTGGTATCTACGAGACTTCGGTCGTACCACTCTTCGAGCGTTCGCTGACGTTCCTCGATCAACTCTTCAAGTTCATCCTTCGTGGCGCTCGGTGGCTCGTCGTTTTGGATGGACTCCATAATGAGCGAGTCTACGTTGATGTCATCGAGCATCCCCAGCACGTCGGCGGTGTTACCGAGTTTCGCGCGAATCTCTTCGACTTTGTTCTGGAGGAGGTCGAAGATCTCGCTCTCGCGGGTGTCGTCGAACAGGAAGTTCCAGACCTTGACCTCCTTGTCCTGACCGTAGCGGTGGATGCGCCCGATCCGCTGTTCGAGCCGGTTCGGATTCCACGGCAACTCGTAGTTTGCCATGATGTGGCAGCTGTGCTGGAGGTCGATTCCTTCGCTGGCTGCGTCGGTCGCGAACAGCAGTCGGGACTGGCCGTGGTTGAACTCGTCTTCGATGCGAGCCCGCTCCTCTTTGTCAACGTCGCCGTGAATGACGAGAATCTCGTCCGCCCACGGTTCGTCCTCGACGAACTCGAGGAGATAATCGAGCGTGTCCCGATACTCGGTGAACAGGAGGAGCTTTTCGTCGGGCTGCTCCTCGAGCAGTTGCGTAATGAACCGTCGAACTTTCTGGGCCTTCGAGTCGACGGGGAGATCCTCGGCGAGGGAGACGAGGCGTCGAAGCGTCTCGATCTCCTCTTGCAGCTGTTCGTCGTTGCTTGCAACGGTCAGTCCCGCGATCTCGTCTTCGGCCCGTTGTTTGTCTTCTTCGTCCAAATCTTCGCCGTCGAGATACGCCGCTGCTTCCTCGGAGAGGTCGTCCGTCGCTGGCTCTTCGTCAAGGAGATCGTTCAGTCGCCGGCGAAGCGTCGCGTGAATCGCGCCGACGCTGCTCACAAGCCGTTTCTGCATGAGTGCCATCGCGAACCCAACCGCCGGTTCGTTGAGCTGCTCTGAGCGGTTGTAGACGTTCTTCACGTAATCCGTGACTTCCCGGTAGAACTGCCGCTCGTCGTGGGTCATCTGGACGGACACCGAGTTGACCTCCCGATCGGGGAAGACGCGTTCGCCGTCCTCGTCGTAGATGTTCTCCTTCCCACGCCGCATCATCACACGGTCGACCGTCTCCCGTCCGAGTTCGTGGTCTTCGGCAACGAGGAACGGATCGATGTACTCAACGAGCGACCGGAACGCCTCTCCTTTCCCATCGTGTGGCGTGGCGCTGAGAAGCAGCAGCGAGTCGGAATTGCTCGTAACCGTCTCGGCCATACTCGCCGTCTTGCTCGGCGACTCTCCGCGCTTAGCAGCTTTGTGCGCTTCGTCAACCACGACGACATCCCAGAACGCGTCTTGGAGGGCGGGTTGGAACTCGTCTTGTCGGAGGAAGGCCATACTGGTGACTAACTGCTGCTGATCCTGATCCCAGATGTTGGCCTCCTCGCCGAGGCGCCGGCGCTCACCTTCGACCCACGCTCGATCGGCGACGGTGAGGCCCACGTCGAAGAAGCGATCCATATCCCGGATCCACTTCTTCTGGAGGTGAGCCGGAACGACGAACAGGATACGGTCTGCCCGGTTGCGAGCGGCCAGCTCCTTGAGGAGGAGGCCAGCCTCGATGGTCTTCCCGAGTCCTACGTCGTCGGCGATGAGAGCGCGCTGGCGGAGTTTCTGCATCACCCAGTTCACGCACGCCAGTTGATACGGTTCGAGACGAACGGTCGACGTCGAGATGCTCAGTAGCTGTCCCTGTTCGTGGGCGAGCTTGAGTTTCGTGGCTTGAGTCTTGAGATCGAACCATCGGGCCGAGACGGCGTCGTGATCCGGGTGAAGGCTGTCGAGTTGGTAGCTGGAGAGTTCCTCGATCTGCGTTTTGGGAAGTTCGACATCGACGTCGTCGAGACAGACCGTCTTGACCCCTTCTCCGGTCACGTAGGCTCGCAAATACTCGATGTCACCGACCGTTTGAGTCCGAATGACCTCTGCAGACGAGCCGTTGAGAATGACTTGTTGACCCGGTGAAAAGCGTGAAGCGTTCGTCATCGAGCGATATGTCTGTCAAGGAGATATGGAGTCTTCAATCTTGTCGGGCTGTACATTTGGGAGTTCACCTCGATTCGGCAAACGATCGGAGCGTGCGTTCGATCTCAGATTCGACGTAGTTGGTTTCTGCTGTATAAGCGTCTACGATCGTTGAGTAGTGGCTCGGCATACGTGCAGCGACGTCACAGTTTTCGTATTTGGTGGAGATTTCGAGGAGCGATCCACTTGCCGCTTCGTTGACCAGCGTTCGACCCTCCCCCTCAATAAATCGTGCGAGAACCGGCTTCATGGCTGCATCCGGGACGTCGTAGGCTCGTTCTCGTGGGAGAAGTGGTTCAAACAACCCGCCGTCGAGAAACGGAACATCCCGAAAGGTCTGGGAAAGTCCCTCCTCACGCTCGCGAGGTCGTGTGGCCAACGCGTCATAGAACAGTGGCTGGAGGTATTGTGAGTAGAAGCTCCCTTGGAATCGATTGAGGCCTCGATTGTGCTCGCTCCACTGGTCGTGGAGGGCTACGTCCTTGAGAATGCCCCTGTCGATCAGCAACTTGAGGAATGCCAATCGGTCGATGAGGAGTGCAGAAAAGGCGAGTTTATCGCTGGGGGACGCGTCCGCCGGCGCATCGAGTTCTGCTACGAGGTTCAATTCGAGGCTCTCGTAGTCCCCCTCCCCGGTGAGCGTCTCCAGATAGAGGTCGTAAAACTCGGTGAGCCCGCCGATGGATCGGCGAACGCCGTAGTGGTTGAATGACTGGTAGAACCTTCCCAGCACTCCCTCAACCGTTTCCTCCGTGTGGAGTTCCTCGTTGTAGCTGACCAACTCCCGGTCACGAGCGATTCGCTGTACGGCCGGTATGAGGTTCTGCTCTTCGACGACTTCGACGAGATTCGCTCGTCCGCTGTCATCCGTTTCGATCGCATACATTCCCCACCGGAAGCCATCCGTTGCGATGCCGTACTCGTATCGGCGTGTATCGAGGTAGGATTCGATGTCGCTCCTCGCCTCGGCGAATCTGTTGATCGACTTGTTCTCTCCGATGACGGTATCCGAGAGGTTGTCGACACGGAAGTCAGGACGTTCGTCGTCATCGCCAACTGGATAGTACGGACGGGGAGTCGACTCGAATCCGAGCGTCTCCAACGTCGGCCAAATCAGGGCGTCCTCGACACACCGCTCTGGGAGTTGTCCTACGTTCTCACTCCGAAGCGTTCCACCGTGTTCGACGATTTCGTCGAGTCGAGGATCGTCCATTTGAGCGTCGAGTGTGGTGAGTAGATTGACGATGTGGCCACTGATTTCCGAGATCGCTCCTTCGATTTCTTGCGATGACATTTGTAGATTGTAGATGAATGGTTCGTCTGCTCTCAGCCCTGTGTGATGCTGATGAAGTCGAGTACGAATTCCTGTGGAAGCAGTCCGCCGTGGTAGAATCGTGCGTCTCCGAGCCCTTGCTTTCTGAACCGCTTGAGTGGGCTCGCAAGGACGCTGACATTGGCGTCGAGATAGCCAAGTCGTGAGCTAGAGTCGAGGAGCACGCCGGGCGAATCCTCGTCTACATCTTCTCCAGCGATCCATCGCCGACCGGAGTCGGACGCTTCTGTCGGCCGCGAGATCTTCTCCGGCGATGCGTTGTCCGGGAGCAGGACGAACCCGTGGTCAGTTAGCACGTAGGCCTGATCCCACTCGCCCTGTTCGAGTTTCGTACCGATGAACTCCGCGAGCGAGTCGACGCGTCGGGCTAGCATCGCCTCGAGGTCGCTCAGTTCCTTCTCACCGATGTCGTCGATGTCGTTCTTGAAGTAGGCGACACGCGTCGACTGCCAGCCGTCGTCCTCCTCGCGAGTGACCGTCCAGCCGTCGCCGTTCAGTAACGACTCGCGACGGTTGTTCGTCACGCGGCGGTTGTTACGCAGCGGCTGTAACTCGCCGTCGACCAGCGAGACGTCGAACATCTGGATCTCCCCCGGCGTGAGTGCCGCTTTCCCGAACTCGGTCTCAGAGGGAAGCGTCCCCAGCCAGACGTCTTCATCGACGGCAAACTCAGGGGCGTCAGCCGGGAGTGTCGCTACGTAGCCGCGCAACTCGTCCGCGAGCCGGCGAGCGAGATCGAGCCGAAGTGCATCGATGACGAACAGTGCGACCGTCTGGCCGCTCTCCAGACCCGACGACTCCTTAGTGAAGAACTGGTAGGAGTGATCCTCGTCGACGAAGGGAGCGCCGGCTTCAACGGTCTCCGTAACGAGGTCGCCGAGGTCTTCGAGGTACTCGACGTATTCCGACTGGAGCTGCGTTCGGAGGTCGTCGAGCGCAGGGGTCGCGGGGTGATCGTCGGGGAGGTTGGTCTCGGGCTCGCCGGCGACGACGAGGTTGAGCACCGCGTTGTCGATCTGCCACGTGCCGTCGTTCGGGTCGGCGTACAGCGAAACGACGTCGTCGGTAGCGCTCTCGTCCCACGTTTCGAGCTGGTTCGCGAGGCGGGCGATCTCAGCGGCCTGTTCCCACGTCTGCGTCCACGGGCTGTCCGGGCCGTAGGCTCCGCGGTAGGTGCCGCGGAAGTCCTCGCTGCCAAGGAGGGCGTCGTACCGCTCCTCGGCGCGCTCGAGACACGTCTCGTAGTCGCCGGCGTCGAAGGACGCCTGCCACTCCTCCCAGAGACGACATTCGAGCGCGGCGTCGACGATACAGTCCGCGAGTTCCCACGGGTCGTTGATGTCCGCGACGATGTCGGGCCAGATTGCCTCGCCGAGGTAGCGGTCGGCGAGGAGGCTGGCCGAGGTAGTGTTGTTCAACAGTGACTTGAGCTCGGGGAGGTCGTGATCGCCGGCCGTCTCGGCGCGGAACTTCCCCGGGAAGCGTTCGGCGTCGGCGCCGGCGTGGATCAGCCACTCGGCGACGGCCCACCGACGCGTCGCCGCGACGATCCCCACCGGCTCATCCTCGCTGGCGACTGCGTCGACGCCCTCGCTGGTGAGCAAGTCCTGCATCTGCTCGACAGTGTCGAGGCTGTCGTCGATGTCGCCCCAGCCGTTCTCCAGAACGAACGCGACCGGATCGGTGTAGCCGCCGGTGACGATCTGCGTGCGGAGCTGTTCGAGCGTCGGGAGCTGTCCGCCGGTGAGCTGGTCGTGGAGGATTCGCGCGATCTCGCGGCGCTTTGCGGGGTCGTCCGCCTGCGTCGCGGCTTTCAGCTCCCACGCATCGAGTTGGCCGCGCTCGAACGCGTGGACGGTGAGGTCTTCGATGCTCAGTTCAACCTCGCCGCCCGTGTGCTCGACATCGCGGAACCAGTCGAAGTCGCCCTCGGCGTCTTCGGGCTCCTTGACGTGTGGGACGTACCAGACTTGTTCGCCGTCGACTGGATCGGCACGGAGTTCCAGCGGCGTCTCCTCGGCGACCTTCAGGTGAACCCCGAGTTCGTTACAGGCCTGCTCGATGATGTCCTCGAGGTAGTTTCCGTCGTCCCACCAGAGGACGATCGGGTCTGACGACTCGGCCCGGTCGAACTCGCTTCGGATGGTGTCTTTCGCGGCGTCGGGGAGAGTCTGCTTCGCTTGCATAGTTCAGAGCACCTTGTCCTCGACTACCTCCGGTACGATGTCCTTCTCCGCGAGCGGCGTGATGTTGATCGCGACGCCGTGTTTCTGGTTAGGCTGGTAGCCAGCGGTCGTTACTTCAGAGAGCGCACGGCTTTCCCAGTCCGATGGAAGAGCCTTCGCGAGCGATTGGCAGTTCTCGTTAATCTCTTCAGCCGACTCCTTGTACTCTTCTAAGCCCGATGCAAGCGTTGCAAGCTTCTTCACATAGGTGTCTTTGAGGCCGTCCTTGGGTTCACCATCCTCGTCAAGGAACTGTTTACCCTCTCGCTCGAAGTAGTACGTCATAAAGAGAACACCGTTGCTGGAGTAGTGATCCGAGCCAATCAGATCGTCGAAGTAGAGAAGTAGGTCATAGAGATGTGCCTTGATTGGCTCATCTGCAGGCTTCGAGTATGCTCTACACGCCTTCTCTAAGTCATGGAGTGCATCGATCCATTCCTCCCGGTTCTCTTGAATTGACGACCAAAACGTGGGGCTGAAAGTATCTTCGAACCAATCGTCTTCCTTCTCCTTTCGGAGTTCGTCTAGCGCGTTGAGACGTTTCTCTGTAGCCTCCCGGAATTTCCTCACTTGGTCTTCCAGTTGGCTTGCGGTTTTACGCTGCTGCTCATCCCAATCTCGCGGGTTATCGGAGGCGAGCGTTTGTAGTACTTGTTCGAACTCGTTTATCTGCTCCCGACCGCTGACACATCGTTCGTATTCTTCCGTTGCTCGTGCGCGCTCTGATGCCGAAAGAGACTGGTCATTCTGACGTTGGTTGGCCGATTCCTGTCGTTCGCGGAGATCGGCTCTCCGCGGTTCTAGATAGCGGTTTTCAAGTCTGTCGAATAGGCCTGTATCGAGCTGGTGGAATCCAACTATGCATGCGAAGCCTTCTCCAGTCGGATCAGACACTAGCCGTTTCGTCGTCATCTTCCAGAAGACGGGCCGATTATCGAAGCGGTCGATGTGGTAATTGAATAAGTCCTCCTGCAACCAAGCACGAAGGTTTGGATACGCTTCTTCTTCTGGCGATTGAGCCCCTAATAGACGGTCTACTTCCGCAAGTCGATCCTCTGCATAGTGACCGAATGTGTTCTCGAAGTAACTCTCTATTCGCTCAAGTAGAGTCTCTTGACTACCGTCCACGAGAGGAATGATACCATCGTTATCGTCCTCAAGCGCCTTCACCGTGAAGTGGAGCAGGAGATCCTTCACGTACTGTGGATATTCTTCGGACGGTTCGTCTATCTTCTCTGGATTGAAATCCGGGGTTTCGCGGGGATCATCATTCGTACGAAGGGCAAGTTCAGTGAAGATCTCGTTCCGTTCTTGATCACCTAAGTTAAGCTCCTGTAGTATCGACCCCTCGATTTCTGAGGCAGTCTCTTC
This sequence comes from Natrialbaceae archaeon A-arb3/5, assembly GCA_046614585.1. Lineage (GTDB taxonomy): Archaea > Halobacteriota > Halobacteria > Halobacteriales > Natrialbaceae > JBKKHI01. The sequence goes on from JBKKHI010000004.1 coordinate 103,627, forward strand.
CATTTGTTTAGATAATTCTTCTTGCCGACGATCATGGGCGATTGCCAACTCCTCTAGAGTCATTTCCGCTGAAGCGTTCTCCGCTTCGCTTGGAAGTTCAATAGTCTCAGAAAGTTGGCGGTATGGGTGGTCTTCATGAATAGAGGGCACCCAACCAGCATCAAGATCGCCAATCAGAGGTGGATGATTATAATGTGGCGACGTCAGATCATACTGACGTTTGCGAAGGATTGCTCCAGCGATTCTTTCAGCCTTATTGGTTAGTTGACTTGCCTCAGCTAGTTCATCTGGCCATGGCAACTTAGCGACGTTCCCGACTTCCCAATGGCGTTCAGGCGTTTGACATAGCATCAGATACGTCAATAGGTGACTATTCGCGTACCCAAGGAGTGACCAAATATCTCCTTCAGGGATGAAAATCTTCCCAGCATGACCGAATACCGATCCTTGATTGAGATAGCCAAAACGTCTCCCGCCTTCCTTCAGATACGTGTACGTTAGGGCCTCTCTCCCGTAATAATCGTCATTTCTAACATACGAACTTCCGTACCTTTTCACCTTTTTCCCGGAATCCTCCCAGTCAATCATCAAGTTGAGGTGTGGGAGTGTCCAAGCGTCCTCACCACCTTTAGCAAAGGGACGCCATCCCTCTCCGTTTGACTCCCAGAACTTGCGCAAGAACCGACTGTTATTCCCTGAAGTTAGGCCCTCTTTGACTACTCCAGCAGAATTTCGATCAACACCTGCATTATTGGCGTCAAATACTGTGTCAGCATTATATAACGAGCGGAGCTTCGGAGAGGCCCAGTACGATAAGGGGGTTCCGGGGATAGAGGAGAATTCAGAAAGCTCTTTCTTGTATTCTCTCTGGACATCCTGTGACTCCGAACTATTGAACGCAGCTCTCAAGAAGCCGCTCTCTTTTTCTGCTGCGTTAAGGTCATGAAGACGATAGAAAAGACCCTCTGCATCTTCGCTTACTTGACTTCCAGTTCTTACAACGGTTCCTGCAGTACGGACAGTAGCGTTGTCGAGGACGTCGTTTCCATACTCTGCCAAGAAGTCAAAAACACCGAGTTTCCCGATGAAATCCTCTCGGAAGTCTTGGAAACTGCTCTTGAACATGAACGACCGCTGAACGATCATCCCGACGCGCCCGTTCTCCTTGGTCAGGTTATCACAGACCTCGAAGAAGTTGATATAGTATTCTGGCCCGTATTCGTAGTGTTCTTCGACGTAATCTGTGACGTCGTCTGGCATCCTGTTTCGCGCCCCGTATGGCGGATTCATCAGGGCGACATCGTATTCCTGCGAAAGGACGACGAGAAGGCGTAGGAAACTCCGAAGATCCTGCGCGAGGAAGGAATCATCGTCGTGATGCTCGCCAACTGCCTCATGTAGCTGCTTGAGGAAGGCAGTAAGACTTCGCGGGCCACTCCACGAGTCGGTGATCTTGGTCTGTTCTCGAAGGAAATCCTCCGAAAGGGTGCCCTTGACGTCTAGAAGGCTCCCGAGCCCGTGGATGTCCTGAAACTCCTCCAGAATCTGTTCCAACGTATCTCTGACATCGGGCTGATCAGCCGCCACTTCATCGAAAACTTCGGTTGCTGCCTCGACGTCGGCGACCTTAGCATCAGCGCAGACGATACCAATATCGGGCAGCTCGAAGTCATCCGCACCTTCAGACTCTGCACGAGAGCGAGCTTTGAGATAGAGGTTGAATGCTGCCAGCTGACAGGCTCTAAGATCAAGGTCGACGCCATAGAGGTTGTGCTGGAGGATTTTTGCAGGGACTTCCTCGGGACTCGCATCCGTATCAGATTCCCGCCAGATACGCTCTAGAACGTCGAACGCGTAGAGCAGGAAGTGACCACTACCACAAGCAGGGTCGATTACCCGAATATCAGATGGGTCGTCAAATGAGGTAGGCTCACCTTCCTCTGCAGGCACCATATATGTACAGAGAGAAGCGACATCGGGTGACTCGTCAAAGCTAGTCGGCCGGTGCTTCCGCTCTTCTGGAGTGAGCGATTCTTGGATGTTTTCCAGTTCAGTATTGGAGTCTTCTACGTAGATGCGGCCGAGGCTGTTGTCGGTAAGCATCCGAACGACCCAGTGAGGCGTATAGAACTGGTTGGCTGGAGCAACGTCACTCGGATCTAGTCCCTGATTGTGGGCCTTATCCCGCAGCTCAGTGAGTTTACTGTGGTTGTAATACTCGTAGACCCATCCAAGTACGTCGTCACCGCGCCAGACCTCGTCAGCGACTTCGTCAAGCATCCCACAGATGTCTTCGAAGGTGTCGTCGTCGGGGTCAATCAAGCTGTAGGCCGTCGAGCGGTCGAAGAGAATCTCAATTTCCTCAGCAAGGTCGTCGCACGCGTTCCGGTAGGCTTCGAGGACGGCCTCCTCTTCGAGCATGAACTCCTCGGTGACTAGTCGGTCGGCCGCGGGCGTAAGACCATCATCGCGGAAGGCCGTGACTTCGTTGTCGACGAAGTCTCGAACCTCCATGCACCGGAGTGCCGCCAGCCGGTTGACGATCGTGAAACCGACGCCCGTAATGTACTGTTCGTAGCCGTCGTCCCAATCGTTTCCGTCGACGGCTTCGAGTTCGATGGCCTCGACGAGATCTTCCTGCTCCTCGCTCAGGGACGCGTCGTCGTCCGGCTTCTCGTTGAGGTTGTACTCGTCCTCGAGCTGGTAGCGAACGTTTGCCTCGACGCGGTCGCGCATCTCGGTGACGACATCCTCGAGATGCTCGCGTTCTTCCTTGTCAAGCTGGGCCTTGCGGGGTTGAGTAGATTGTCCGTCCATACGAAACTCAGTGATGTTTTAAGCAGACCCGTTGAGATGTCTTGAAGATTGTCCATCAGAAATAGCGGAGTATCACACCAGTGAATCTGATTGAAATCAGGACTAGTGTTATCTGTTCAAATAGGCTTCCCAAAGTGCATCCAGATCGAAGTCCTCGATGAACCTTCGTTGTTGGTTCTCAGAGAGTTTCTCAGATAATTCAGTAAAGACAGTTTCCCACTCATGGGGCACCAATATCGGCGGATAGTAGATCCACCCGTTTGATTTCTCAAGATTTTCAGAGTTGATTTTGAAATGATTCCCACTGCTGAACCTCAGCATTATCCCCGCCGGCTCGCTATATCCCTCACGCTCTGCCCGTGCAAACGTACTACCGGCTTCCTTGAAGTCTGAATCGACCAAATCGGTTGTTTGGATCGCCCATTCTTGCAGTGCCATCAAGTCCCCTTCAATGAAGACTTCCCGACGGGTATCGTAGTCCATTTGGCCGAATAACTCCTGTAGACAGTGCTGCGGTACTTCCATCGATGAGGATTGATCTTGGCTGTCGCGCCGGGAAAACGCCCAGAACGTAAGTACCGGTTCCCCATCCGGGTCTTTCGGGCCAACGAGTAACCGCTTCCGATGTTTTTCCCCGTTCTGACCACCTGATTTACTAATCCCAAGCGTTCCTCGTACCATATTCTTTTGAAGAAGTCGATGATTGAACTCCCTAAGTAGATACGCGTCTCGTGAGGGTTCTGAATGAGTCAAGGATAGCTCCCGATTCTTTTCGAACAGTCGGTAGACATCTGACCACTGTATAGTGTTCCACTGTGGTCTCTCACCATCCTGTTCACTGATATTGTATGCCTCGACATAGTCCTCAAGCTGACCGCGCTGAAGGTCGTTCCCTTGGACTTTCGCTTCGATAAAAACCGAATACAGGGTGGTTCCATCTGGAGTTTTAATTCTGATTCGAGCGTCTACTTGTGGGGAGTCACCTGCACCCCCACCGTCTCTGACGCCGCCTGTTCTGGACAACCCGATTAGGATCCGTTCTTCGCTAGAATCAGGTGAAGCAGCTTTCGCTGGGATTTCAGTTCGATAGTCGTAACTGACAGATTCCGGAATAGACTGCTCAATACAGAATTCAAGAACATTCTTCGTAATGGACGGTTTCGTATCCTGTAATGTCTTTACTAGTCCGTGAACCGTATTTTTCTCTAGTGGATCTGCTATCTCTCCAGACTCATAATAGAAGATATTGTCCTTGTGCTCTCTCATGTGATTTCTGAGATAGCCGATCGAGAAAATTGTTTGGTATGTGACTATCTGTATTATTGAGCTGGTTTTAGAGCGATACGATTGCTTTGTATATTGAACCGAACAACAGCGCTACTGCCGCCTTCGCGTCCTTCTCAGAGGTTGGTTGATTTCCGGACTATCACGTCGTCGTCAATCTCGACGACATCCTTCTCTACGAGATGTTCGATAGCCTCGTCTACGTCTTCGGGAGAATGGTCGACCGCGGCTTTCAACTCCGACCGCGAGATCGACTCGTCGAAGGTCTGCAACACTACGAGTTCCCGGTACACGCGTTCGGTGATCTCCGAGACCCGCTCGGCCAACGGCGTCGAGATGTTGTGCTGCTCTTCGAGTTCCAGTAGTGCCTCGTTCGCGTGTGTGACGAACAGCTCCTGTCCCAGCAAGTCGATCTGCTGTTCCAACTCGTCCTCGATAACGTCGAAATCGAGTTCGGTCTGCACGAGCGAAAACATATCCTCGATGTCGTCCGTTCGCCCGGCGACTGACTTGAACAGGAAGATGTCCTCGGAACTGACCAGCGCGACTGACAGCCTCCCGGCGTCGAGATAAGCTTCACTTCGCCGGCGCATCCCCCCCGAGAGGACGAGCTTGTCGATCACCTGTTGGTTGAAGATGTCGATACGACACCCATCGTCGTTCTCGAGAATTCGCTGTGCTCCGAGATCGTCGTACTCCTCTCCGGGTTCTTTGACGATGTCGTACCCGTTATCCAGCAAGACTGCCTGTAGTACTCGGAGATCGTCGCCATCAGTGACGATTAGATCGATGTCCTTGGTCGTTTCCTTGAGACCACGGAACGACATCGCACCGCCCCCGATCAGGTAGACGGTCAGTTCGATTTCGAGCTGCCTGCCGACCCGCTCTAGCTCGGACTTGATGTACTCGCTGTCGAACCGCCGCCTCATACTGCCACTCCGTATTCATCGGCGAGCTCACGGAACTCTTTCCATCGCGGGAGGCGCCCTGACCGGGTCTCACCCTCGGTATCGAGGTACTCGAGGAGGTTCAACACCCGTTCGTCAACCCCGTACTTTTGCGCGGCTTGGAGCAACTCATCGCGGTCGATTGCCGTCTCGCTGATCAGGAGGAGGCAGTAGGACTGCGAGCGCGTTCCGTCGTCGATCACGAGCATATGACAACATAGCTCAGCCGGTGACACCTCATCAACCGACTCCGAGTACAGGTAGTACCGACGCTGACGAGCCATCAACGGGAGATCGTACGTTTGGAACAGTTCCGGCCCCGTCAGGTGGAACGCGTCTTCTTCAATCTCGGCGCGAGTCTGGACGAGAAACTCGTCCAGCGATTCCCAGAGGAGTGTGAACGACTCAGCGTGGTCTTCGACGCGGTGTCTGTGCCATAAATGCGCAAACTCACGGGCCACCGTAGATAGCTCCTCGAATTCGTCGTTGAGCGTGTACTTCCCGTCCGACTTGTAGATCATCCCGCGGTTCTCGAGCGGAGATAGCGACCGATGTACCGTGCTCCGATGGACGTCGACCTGCTCCGCGAGTTGGGTGGCAGTCGCCGGCGACTGCAGGTAGTACAGAATACGTAGCGTTGCGCCGCCGAGCGATTCGGGAAACGGAATGTGGGTGTACTGTTGGACGAAACTGTCGTACAGTTCGATGGCTCGGGCGTCTGACCGATTGATCTGCTTCTGCTTTCCCTCGCGGCTGGTGTGAACCAGCCCCTTCGACTCCATCCGGTCAACGAGTTCGGACACGTAACTGCGACTTCGGTCGAGTTCCTCGGCGAGTCCTGAAACCGTCGACTCGCCCTGAAGGGCTTCCAGCGCCCGAAGCTCTGCCTCAGTGTACACTATGTTGCGTATTTACGAATTGAATATAAATAAGTTCGGTGTTTTGCAACACCAGACCGTCAGTCGAGCGACTCGATCATCATCACAGAGCCATCCGGTAGTTCATCCATAGTCTCCCGAATCCGCCGCAACTGCTCATCGACACCGTCGAGCAACTGTTCGGCATCTTCGATCAATTCCCCCACGCGTTCCTCACTCGGCGGGCTGGTTCCCTCTACTGCATCGGCGACCTCTTGGGTGAGATCGTGGTCGGGATACTCGGACTGCAGTTCGCTAACGAGTTGCTCGAGTCGCTCGTTGACCTCGAAGGGGTTCTCTGCCTCATCAAGGAGTTGCTCTACATCGTCGACGCTCGGCGGCTGCGACCGACTGAGCATCTCGCTCACGTCGGTCGTGACCGGGTGGTTCGGACTCTCTTCCTCGAGTCGTCTCGACGCGTCGCGAAGTTTCGACCAGAGTGAAGCCTCGCTACCGGAAGCTTCGAGGAGCCGCCGTGCCCGTTCGTACCGCTTGGCTTGCTGAACGATCGTTGGGTCGACGAGATCCTCCTCCGAGAACGAGTCACCGTTCCACGCCGTCTCGAAGAGCCCGTAGAGGTCGTCGATGGTTACACCGTCGAATTCGACGGCAACGCGGTCGGCAGTTTCCTTGCTGCTCCCATCGTGAGCGTAGAGCCACGTCACGAGACTGGAAACCACGCTCCCCGGCTCCTCGTCCGGCGGCGACTCTCCCGTGATGCGTTCGTACTGCTCGCGGACGACGGTTCGTCTGTGAGCGTCGGCTTCGTCGATCGTTGCTCGAATCCGGTCGGCATCTGGCACTTCGTCTCCGCCGACGATCGCTTGCATCTCCCCCGTAATGTCCGCACCGGGGTAGAGCCGCTGCAGCTCCGTCGCTCGCTGGCTGAACTGCTCCCAGAGGGAGTCGCCATCCTCAACCGACTGGAAGAGCTCCCTTGCCCGAGCGAAGCGCTCGGACTGCCGTGCGATCTCGTCGGATGCGAAATTATCTGTTTCGAGAGATTCGCTCCCGAGTGCGGGCTGAAGAGACGTTTTGAGTTCGTCCAGCGAAGCACCTTCGCCGAACTCTCTGCTAACGCCTCGCAAGACGCGTTTCACCATCACGCTGTTCCCGTCTAGCCAATCGGCTAGCTCTGAGAGCCACGCGTCGGGATCGGTTCCGTCCGGCTCCTCGCCGATCAGCGTCTCGACGGTTTCCCGAATCTGGTCGGGATCAATTCCGTCCAGTGACTCGAAGCGAATCTGTACGTCGGTCAGGTTCGTTTTGTTTCTGACCGCTCGCCCGATTTCCTCCGGTTCGGTAATGTACTCGTCGTCTCGGCGTAGCGCGATTTTGTTGGCCGTTGCAAGCGTGATCAGGAGTGCCGAGATCGACTCCTGCGGTGTCCCGCGATACGTGCCTCCGCGCTGAACGGTCTGGGTAAGAAGGTCTTCGGCACGAAGCGACTGGGTGTCCTCGTACTCGCCGAGAAAGTCCTGACACCAGCCATCGGCGAGTTCTGTCCGGTCGGTATCCACACCGAGCGTGACTGCGTCTTCGCTTGAGAGCGGCCAATCGTCGACGCCGCGGAAGAACCGCGCCATCTGCTTGGCATCCGGCACTTCCGTAATTCCGTTAGTCAGGACGAAGCGCGTCCCGCTGAACACGGACTTAACTTGCGTTTCCACGACCTGCTCGAACGCGTCCCCATATCGTCCTCTCGTCCTACCTGTTCGGACGTAGACGTCCGCTTCCTCAAGCTGTTCACGAATCGTCGACTCGAGCGCCCGCTGTTCATCGCGGTGGTCAGACTCCAAGTCCGGATACGTTTCCGTCTCCTCTGACAGCACCTCCTGCATACCCATTACGTCCCGCAGACGGTCGATCGTCGATTCCTGTAGATCGACGGCGATGAGGACGTGCTCGCCCCCGTCCCGTCCCTCGTTTGTCGACTGCCATGCATCAACCTGATCGCTAACCTCATCGTCGCGACCCGCGACCAGCCGGACGCGAATGGCGTCAAATTCCGGAGTCGGCGCTCGCTCGATAGGGTCGAGGACGGAGTAGCCGAAACGAAGCGGAACTTTACGCTCCCCCTCGAGATCGACCTCATGTCGACTGCCCTCAGAGAGCAGGAGGCTGCTTCCCTCCCGAAGGGAGTTCTCCAACTTGGCCGAAAGTCGATGCGAGGGGATCTGCTGTGCGCGAGTCTTCGCCCGCGTCAGGATGTCCTCCTGTTCTTCGGAGACCAGCAGGTACTCCTCGTCGCCATGGTCGTTCGTCTCCGTCAGCACCTTCCGATCCTCGAGCAGATCGGTCAGCGCCGATTCGACATCGTCCCGGACGGATTCAAACGACTCGTCAGTCGACTTGACCATTAGCCGGGCGAGGTTCGCCGGCGTCGATGGAACCTCGGAACGCACCTGATTCAGCAGATACAGCGCCTTCGCAACGCGGACGGAGAACGCACCCTCGTCGCCGCCGGCCGAGGGAATAAGCTTGTTCTCGACCATCTCCTGTACCCATAGCGGGATGTAGGTTGTCTCTTCGACCAGCAGGTCGTACAATTCGTCCCACGTAACGAGGGCACCGACCTGCTTGTCGCCCCACTTGAACCGCGTGAACAGCGAGCGGACGAGGATGAGCAACGCCCGACCTTGCACGTACTCTTCTTCAGTCACGCGTCCCCGTGGCATCAGTTGCTGAATCACCGTTCGGAGCAACCCGAGATCGTACTCGCGGAACGGGTACGACTCGACTGCGTCCGGATCGGCGTCGGCAATATCGGAGTATGCGTCGAGCGTGAGATCGGGCATCTTCCGGAGTGCAGACTCGACAGCCTGTCCACCTTCGGCGTCCTTCTGCAGCCACCGCTTTCGGACGATGATCTCGGTGTCGGCCCCCTCGAGCGGTTCCTGAGCACCGTACCACGGCTGCTCTGTGACTTGGGTATCGTCGAACTCGCCGTGGATACGCTCGATCGGATACTGTCCAGTACCGATGACCGGAGGGTTAGGCCCGACACCCAGCTCCGTCAGCGCTTTCATCGTCTCTTGGAACTCTCTGTAGCGATGGCGCCCATCGCCGATGAACAGCGCCACCTCGTCGAGCCCGATCAACAACTCTGTCTCGGTCTCCGGCGTGCTCAGCGACTCTTGAGCCGCTTCGACGCGGTCGACGAGTTCGTCCGGGTCAAACTCGTCGGGATCGACCTCCTCGATGGCGTCGTCGATCGACTGCTTGACCTCCTCTCGAGACGTGAACGGTGAATCCTCGAGTGTCGGAACGGCGTCGTAGAGCCAGCTCCGTAGCGAAGCCCGTTCGTCGTACACATCCACGAACGTCTGTCCGTCGTGCTCGACTTCCTGTAGCCGCTCCCAAGAGTCACCGTGGTTCATGTCGAGCTGCCACGCCCACTCGAGCAACCAGTTCGGGTCAGTCGGATACCCGAGTTCGCGGCCGATCGCCTCGTAGATGAGGTACGGGAGCGGCGGTTCCTGTGACGCATCCCGGTTGAGGAGGTTCAGGAAGACGGGTTTCAGCCGGTCGACGTGAGAGTTAGCAACGCTCTGTCGGAAGGACTGGAACCCCGGCCATCTGTTCGCCAGCTCTTCTCCGAGATCGGCAAACTCCGATTCGGTGTCGGCAGCGAACCCGATGAGTTTCAAGAGGTGTGTCTTCCCCGACCCGAACGTCGCGGAGATGTAGAGGAAGCGCGGTTCCTCGTGTGGATACTTGTCGACGAGGTTCCCGAGCGTGGTGAGTACGTCGCGAGCGCTGTCGGTCTCGTAGAACTCGCGGACGTCGTTTTCGGCCTGCGCTCTGGAGTTGACTTTCTGGACTTCCTCGAGTTCACGGGTCGGTGACTGCTGGAAGATGTCGTGAATGTGTGTGTCGCTCATTGGAGATGCACCCCCTCAACCCGGCCTTCGATCTGGTGGGCTGGGTAGTAGTTGCGCGATTCCTCGCCGAAGAAGCTCAGTTTCCCACCGACAATGTCCCCGGGGAACGGAATGCCGATCGTGGACTGGACGTTGCGACGGTCGAGTTCGTCGAGCAGTTCCGACGCACGCGTGAACGGGTAGAGGCTTCCGAGATGCGTGAGGAGGACGACATGTCCCTGCTGGGCTGGCGCCTCGATTTTCTCGACCATAACCGCAACGAGTTCCTCCGCTAACCGGTCTTGCATCGTTTCGGTGATGGTCGCTGGTTGGCTGTTCTTCCCGAGATCGACCGCGAGTTCGAAGACATCAGTTTCGACGAACAGCTCATCCAGTCGGAGAACTTGTACGGTTCCGTCATCCGGGAAGTCCTCGGTACGATGCGGGTTCGTTGCCCACTCGGTAAGCCGTTCGGCGACCCGTTGCTCGTATTTCGGCTGGACGGGAACGATCACAAACGGGTTTCGGATGCCGCGTCGCCCGTCGGCGAACTGTGCGAGCCGCTCCGTGAAGTCGTGGAAGGGACGCTTGGTTGTCATCGGAGGATCACCCCCGTCTCAGTCCGCTCAATACTGAGGTCATGGCGTTCGACGAGTCGTTCCAGTTCGGAGTCCAGCGATTCGCGATCTGACGGGAGAACCCCGATCACCGTGATGTCTGTGGGAGACTGATCGCCAACGAGTGCCCGTAGCGCCTCGAACGTATCTCGTAATTCGCCGATGTTGCTACCGGCAACCACAGCGAGAGGTTCGGTGTCGAGGAGGGTGTTCGTCGCGCGAATGAAGTCGTCAGCTTCGGCGTTGGTCGTTCCGCCAGTCACCGTCGACACCGCATTCGAGACATCCTCGTACCACGATGCGGCGCGGCGGAGCGGTGTAATGTATTCATTCTCGAAGGCCGGCCGAACGTTCGACCCAAACTCGCTTGCGGGCAGGATCCACGGATGTTCCTGTAACTCGTCGACGAACGCATCGATCTCGGTTCCCTCTTGGAACGAATCCCACGCCGTCTCAATAGCGTCGTCGAGCGCCGGTGAGGTGGTTTGGGCGTCGTTGAACCGATCCCACCCATCGTGTGTCCACCACTCGCCCTCGTAGCCGTCGATACTCTCGCGGAGCGTTTCACTGGCTGTTTCGCACTCCTCGGTCAGCCAGTCGTACGACTGCTGGGCGAGAGTCAGCTGGGCATCGATTCGTGTGAGCGCAGAAAGTCGCAAGCCCCACACTTCCTCTGCGTCGTCGTACCATTCCCGTGCGTCATTTGTTGCTTCGACGACCACCCCCCAGTCGGTATCGCGTGATTTGACAGCCTCTTTTCGGTCGATCGCACTCTGCTGCTTGGCTTCGAGAGCCTCCACAAACGACTCGAGGAGGGTACGAATGGCTCGCGTTTGGATATCACTCTCGGCGACCAGCCTGACGTCTTCCATGAGACTGCCGAGTCGACCCGCGAGCGTGTCGTTCGCGGACTGGAGCCTGACGATTCCGTCCGGAATGGTCTCCGTCGAGTCGATGAACCCCCCCTCGCGAAGGATCCCTCGCACACCGCCACCCCCTGCAATCTTGAGACGCGTCGTCATCAGTTTGTTCAGATCGATGACGGCGTCGAGTTCGAGGGAGTCGCCCGTTTCGTCGACGGGCAGGAAGTCTCCCTTCCGACAGAGACCCCAGATGATTGCACACAGCGCAGGGCGAGCATCCTCGTAGATCGGCTTCTTCTTGATGATCCCGTCGAGGATCGTAGCCATCGCGAGGTTCCCGCCGCGTTGCTTCAACTGCTGGCCGGTGAAGGCGCGTACGTTGTTTTGGATCGAACCACCGTGCGTTTCGGGGTCTTCTGTCGCGACATCGATCTGCTGAGCCCACGGAGGGAGCGGGTCTTGTGCGGAGAGCCCTCGGAGTTCCTGTAAGTGCTCGTCGCCGACCTGCAGCATTACGGGATGGAAGTCGTCGGGATAGTTGACGTCGAGATACTCCTCGACTCCCGAGACCATTCCCCCGATCTGATCGCCGCGATCCTTGACATCGAACGTGCCGCTATTGAGAGCTCCGACGAGTTTGCTCTGAACCCGTGCTGCTCGATCGGAGAGGTCACGCTCCACAGACTGTGGGAGCGTATGGTCTCCGACGGCATCTCTGAGCGACCACCACTCGATGAGGCTATCTCGGAGATCGTCAAGTCCGTCCTGACCGATCGTCCATTCGAGCGGGTCGCCATCGTAGTCGATGTCTGCTGCAGTGGGAGAAATCCCTTCGACGGCGACCTCGACATCAAGTGCGTCCTCAGCATCGACCGTCGTATCGAGTTCGATTCCATCGATACTGAATTCGTAGCGAACGGGATACTGCTCGCCGGTATCCGGGTACTCAGCCGACGTCGGCAGTGAGAGGTTGCGCACGATGTCCTCCCAGAGATACCCGTCTATAGCTTCGATGATGGACTGCCAGTCCGGGTTGTCGAGGTTTTGCTCGGAGGCTTCGATGATCTCGCGCTCTTCCGGATGAGTGAACGCGTACTTCGGCCCGGTCTCGTCGTGCGTCGGACGGATGAATTTCCGAAGCCGTTGGAGCGAGTCCTCGACGCGGTTCTCCATCTGGAACTGCGTCGGGCCGTCAAGGTCGCTCAACACGGCGACTGCGAGATTCCGCTCGGACATTGGAATAGTGTCCGGAATGTGTTGGAGGAGCAGCACGGCCTTCGCAACATCCACGTCGATCTCCTCTAGGTCGTCTGCCTCATGTTGTTCCTCGATCTCCTCGATGACTCCCACGTCCTGTGGTGTAATGTCATCGAGTTCCGGCTCGATGAGGTCGTAAAAGTCGACCAGCGAAATGACGTGAGTCTCCTCACCGGCCTCTGTCCACTCTTGGAGGAGTCCGTGAACGAGGGCCAGAATCGCCCGTGCAGTCCCCGAGAAAATCGACTTCGCCGGATCATGGGCTTCCTGCCGAAGGTTCGAGAGAATTTCGAGGAATAGCGGTGGCTGATACGGGAGGAACGGATAGAACTCGATGAGATGCTCGCGATCGATATTGTGGAGCGGTGGTTCGGTGTTCTGTTCGATGCCGGAGTACACGAGCAGTGTCTCGGGCTCGTTGCTGGTTCGTTCGAGGACGCGTTGCGTGCCCTCTCTTCCGGCTTCCGACTTTTTGAGTAGCCGTTGCGTCGATATTTCGCCGACGTGTCGGCTCGGAAGGCCAAACCGGTGCGGGAACCGATCCTTGACGATACTGAAGTCAGCCCCGCGAGCCGCGAATTGCGGTTGGACGTCCTCGATTTTGGCCTGTGCTGTTGCCACCAGCTGAATGTCGCCGTCGCCGGTCTCGTCGACGCTCTCTGCGAGCGTCTGCAACTCGGTGAGTCGGTCGAAATCCGTCCCGATGAAGAGACTGACCTCGTCGAGCAACAGCACGAGCTTGACTGGATGACCGAGTTCCTCTTCGCGATCACTCCGCAACTGTTCGAGGCGCTCGACCATCGCTTGGGGGTCGAGATCGGACGGCATCAAGTCGTCTAAACCGTCTGCCGTGCCGGTCTCCTGCTCGAAAAGTGTGGGGAGAACGGCATCGGCAAGAGCGTTGTATTGTTGAACGTCCGTCCAGTCGTACTTCTCGGGACTGCCAACGGTATTTTGTAGTGCAGTTTGGGTGTTGGCAGTCCGGTCGTTCCACGCTTCGGTAGTTCGGTACCAGTCCTCGAAGAAGGCGACGTCGAGTTGCGATGAGAGCCCTCCCTCGGCGCCGGTGAGTCGTTCCGACGTGTGAGCGCTCCGGAGGACGATCTCGCTGAAGCTCAGTTTTTTCTGGCCCTGATGCTTCAGAAGGTTCACCGAGATCGGGATGACTTCGTATTCATCGTGGATCGATAACCACGTGGACTCGAGTGTCTCCAGCTCACGACCGTCGGTTAACTGTTCCCAGACATCGTCTCGCTGTCGAAGCCATTCACTATCCAGAAGCCCGCGAAGCACGCTTAGAAGATGGCTCTTCCCGCTTCCGTAGTACCCATAGAGCCAGTAGTTCGCACCCGATCGCATATCCTCGGAACGGCCGAGCAGGCGCGAGAAGAAGTCGGACATGAAGTCCTTGGACTCCTCCGTCACGTGATAGGTGTCGATTGATTCCAGCCGGTGATCGCGACCGTCATCCTCGCGGTCGATGCGGACGGACTCCTCGAAATCGCTCCCAACATCCGCAGCAAACCAGCTTTCGTCAGTCATACTTCGCCCTCCCACGGTTCGGCCCAGTCGTATGTATCGTTGACCGGCTGGAGTCTCAGCTCACCGTGAATCCCGCTCGCTTCCCAGTTCGGATCGTCGCTCACTCGTTCGGCCAAGGAGTCCCAGTACTGTTCCGATTGAAAGAGGTAGAACCAGCCAGTCGGCTGGGAGAGCCAGTCATCGCCGTGGGTCTCCCATGAGTAGCCTGACGCGACGAGCAGTGGCGTTGTTCCGAGATTAGGGATTTGTCCTTGAAGGGCCTGTTGTGTGTCGAGAACACCGATTTCTCGCATTACCGACCGTAGTCCTTCTCCCCATCGACGCGTCGTCGATTCCGCATAGTCGAACTCGCTCCCGTCGTCGTAGTGGAACTCGTTTAGGAGGCGTTCGATCATCTCCTGCTCGAACCCCAATCCGTCGACACCGGACTCCTGAAGCCGGTCGACGTACCGGTGAACGATGTACTTCATAAGGGAGTCATCTTCCAGCAAGTAGAAGTACAAGACCTGTGCTTTGTCACGCACCGTCTCACACTGGTCAAGGACAGAGGGGAGTTGGACAATAGACGGAAGCTCGCTACCAGCGGTCTTGAACCGTGAACTGAGAGCGCGGTAGATTCCCTTCGAACTTCCACGCGTACTGCGCTCGTCGAAGCGTTCTTCGATCCACTTCTCTTCAACGACCGTCCAGTCCCGATGTTGGGCGTACAGCCGAGCAAGCGTCTCTGCTCTATCCACGAGAAGCCCGCATCTTGTGAGCGCCATCGACACCTCGTCGTGAGAAAATGTCGAATCGAGCGACGGGGGATGAGCACCTTCCCCGTCGGTGCGAAGAGTCATACTTTGTGAGGAACCATCCACAACACTTAGTTGATATGGTGAGGCTTCGCCGAAAGCGAGGTATTTTCCATTCCATTCAAACCGGAGGGTCGAATTCCGAGTATTCCCGTCCGTCGGCCGTTAAGCCCTCGTCTACACGAACGGTTGGACACGGAGAAACAGGAGGTTCAGAATTCAGTCTTCAACGTCAATTGACCCCGCTGATCCGCACCGTCACCAACCCGACCATCAATCGTACGCACATAGTCCTGCACGACTTCGCTACCGACCCACTCCCTGTCAAGTTCCTCGGCTGCAACCGCCGTCGTCCCGCTACCGAGGAATGGATCGTACACTAGATCGCCTTCTTCTGAACCACACAGAATACACCGTGCCGGAAGTTCGACAGGGAACGGTGCCGCGTGTGAGTACTCACCCTGCGCCGGCGTCATCTCCCACACCGTGGGCAAATTCTCTGATTCATCGAGTTGGCGCCCACCGACGCCAGATGCTTTCTTCCACCGCTCCTCGTCGAACTTCGATTCCGTCGAAGGATGCGCGACGATGATGTACTCGTGCGAGGTGGTAGGCCGATCACGAACGGGTTCAGGCATCACGTTCGGTTTCTCCCACACAATCAACGAGCGAACCCACCAATCTGCACGCTGTAACGCCGCCGCGATCCGCTCGGGAACCAAGGCCAAGTCCTTATCCTTCAGATACTCGTGTCCACTACTCAGCCGCTTTGCTTCGAAATCCTCCCAATCCTGTTCGTCGTCACCTGCCATCGCTTCGAGACGTTCTGACGACGATCCGCGCAACTGAGTGCGCGTATTGTAAGTAATTCCGACGTTCCAGAACACCGTCGCATCCTCGGCGAGTGCGGGACGCATCCGTTCAAAGAACTCGACAGTATGACGGATGTATTGCTCGGGGGTGTCTTCGCAACCGAACGGAACCTCCGTTCCGTCCATCCACTCGACTGCACATTCCTCTGGATAGGCTCGCACGCCCCAATATGGCGGAGAGGTGACGACGGATTGGATCTCGCATTCCGGGAACTCTATGAGATGTTCCAGAGCATCACCGTGATACACCGCATCTGTGAACAGGTCATCTTGACCCGGTTCGCGGAGATCGTCTACAAACTGCTCGAGAGCGTTCGCTCCCTCTTCGGAAGTAAAATGCCTGTCGCAAAGCAACGACCCTTCGGGACGGGTAACGGAGTAGACTCGGGCGAGGTGTTCGCCTGTGATATTTTCGGGAACTTCACCGATGTGTTCGTCGAGGATTGTTTCAAGATGAGTACTGTCTAACCCGACGAGACGCGCTGCGAAGCCGATGTCGACTTCGAGCTGAGGATGTGGTGCCTCGATAATCTTCGCGTTCGTAGCCGGGATTGGAGTTTTCGGAACAATACGTCGTTCGTTCACGTTCTGCATTTTGTTGTGTTCTTTGCAACTTATTTAACCTCGTTGGAGGAGAACCTACTCTCAACACCTCGAAAGTAGCTGCTTTCACTCCGACGAGTAACGTGAAGATTGAGAACGAAGCGATTTTCATTAATACGCTTGATGAATCGCAGTGATGGCAGAGGCGGAAGACGCCACTTTGGGGATGCGGCCACCAGAGACACTCAATCCGCATCGCCTCAATACAGAGGTGTACGACGATCAAAATAATCTAGATGAGTCGTTCTTGAGTAGTATTCGAGAGCAGGGGGTTCTCGAGCCCGTTGTCATTGATAGCGAAGATACGATCATCTCCGGTCATCGACGCGTGGCCGCAGCAACCGAAGTCGGTCTCGAAGAGATACCCGTCCGGGTCGAAGAATTCGAGTCAGAGTTAGCCAAGCGCGAAGCACTCGTCCATCATAACCGACAGCGGGAGAAGACCTTCTCCCAGAAGATGCGAGAAGCGGAGGTGTTGGAGAAGATCGAGCGAGAACGGGCACAGGAGCGGCAAGGGGAGCGCACCGACCTCGTGGAAAATCAATCACAAGGTGAGGAAAGCGAAAACGAAACGGACGCCGAGTTCGGAAAGACGCGTGAGAAAGTCGCCGAAGAGGTTGGAATCGGATCCGGCCGAACCTACGACAAGGCGCGACAGGTCTGGGAAGCTGCACAGAACGGCGACACCGTTGCCCAACACGAGGTGGAACGGATCGACAACGATGACCAATCCATCCACGGGGCTTTTGAACAGGTGAGAGAACGGATCGACGATCAGGATGACGAGGCGACGACCGAAGGAGAGGACGAGTCGACTTCGGATTCCGACGACGAAACGCTCGATCCGGAGGAACTCGTCTTATCCGCACACGTCGGCACGAACGACGAGATATTTCCCGAGGTGATCGATCTCCACGTCGATGACGGAGCAGCTGCGGCCGATGTGACGTACGGCAACGGCACGTTCTGGAAACGCGTCCCGTCGGGAAAGTATGACTTACGTGCGACTGATATCGATCCGGCCAAGTCGCCAGACAGCGACGAAGGAGTCGACTGCCGCGATCTTCCTTATGAGGATGGCGAGTTGGATTGCGTCGTGCTCGATCCCCCATATGCGGAGGGGTTCTACGACGGCGACCGTTCGAACGGCGGCGAGAGTGAATACTGGATCAAAAACAGGTACGCAAATGCAGCCGACGGAGAGTTGACGTATCACGAGGCGGTGCTGCATCTCTACTGTGAAGCCGGTCGGGAGGCCCATCGAGTTCTCGGCGATGAGGGCACGCTGATCGTGAAAGTACAAGACGAAGTGAGCCGCAACGAGCAACGGCTGACCCACGTCGAGATCACGAACTATTACGAGGAGGAGGTAGGATTCACGGCCAAAGACCTATTCGTGGTCGTACGTCCCGACACGCCGGTTTCGTCGAATATCAAACGCCAGCGGCGTGCGCGGAAGAATCACTCCTACTTCCTCGTCTTCGAGAAATGAGAGGCGCTGTGAGCCCTCTATCGAACTGACCGGAATATAGCGGACAGGTCAGCCTCCGTTGAAGAAGACTGAGGGATCAACCGGCCACCAGTCTCGGTCTCTGATTGCCACATGAACCTGCGCGATCACGCCGAGGAGCGGGAGTTCCAATAGTGGCCCGATGACTAGTGCCAGTGGGATGAGCGGTTCGTGTGGGAACGCAACAACCGCAATTGCGAGAGCTGTCGGAGAGTTGCGTGATAGAATCGTGTTGTTGAAACAGACCATCTCTTTGTAGGAGAACGAAAGCATTTGCCCGACACCAAATCCGATTCCGAGATTGATCGTGTAGAAGACGATTACGGGGACAGCAAGGAGTGCGAGCAGTCCGGGATTGTCGAGTATCACCTCTCCCTGCGAAGCGAACATCGCCCCGATAGCGAGGCTTAGAAAGATGATTTGGAGCGGGCTCAACTTCGGAAGGAACTGTCGAATGAACCACTGCTGTCCAAGTTGGCGAGTCAACCCCCAACGAGCAACCCCGCCGAGTACGAGAGGCACGACGAGCACGAGAACGACGCTTTCGACCAATAGCTCCAACGGTAACTCGACTAGTTCGCCCGCGAAGACGTACAGATAGAGTGGAAGCAGTATCAGTTGAAGAACGAGATTGTACGGGAGAAGCGAAGTTGCTAACAGCACGTCTCCATCCGCAATATCGGTGAAGATGAGATACCAATCGGTACATGGCGTCACCATCAATATGATGAGCCCGACCCACAAGGCAGGGTGATTTCGAAGAAAGATCGCACCGAGTGCTACCGCCAACAGTGGACTCCAGATAAAATTTATCAGAAGACTTGATCCGACTACCCGACGATTTCCGAACGCTGAACGGAGTCTGGAGAGCGGAATTCCGGTAAACGCAGCAAACAGCATCACCATCAAAAATGGGAGAATCAGCCGGTCTGCAACGGCAGCGACGCCGGACACCTGTCCGAGTGTGAGGCCACCAAGAATAGCGAGAAGAACGAAGATAGTCTGATACTTCTCGACAAAATCCATTCCATCCCTGATTAGCTCAGTCCGCCTAAGTCTGTGGCGATTCCACCGGAGAACAGACCGAGAAATAGAACAATTTCTGCTATAATCGAGCTACGGAACTTGTACGATGTATTATTCCTAGGTTCGGAACGGCTGTTTGGCGGTACTCGGTAACGATCGGTTGCGAGGTTCACCGATTTAATTTCGAGATGGTTTTTAGTCACTGTTCATTCACATTCTGACATCTGGAACATGGAGCGTCGCGAACTGGATTCACTCTCCCCACATCCTAAGAACAAAGAAATCTACGGCGACAGTGAGTTCCTTGAAGACGAGGATGAGGGGTTTTTAGACAGCGTTCGAGAGCACGGCGTCCTCGAACCGGTTGTCGTCGACCAGAACGACGTGATAATCTCTGGACACCGACGCGTGATGGCCGCGCAAACGGTCGATTTGGACGACGTCCCGGTACGAGTCGAGGAATTCGAGTCGGATCTAGCGAGACAAGAGGCCCTCGTTCACTACAACCGCCAACGTGAGAAAACCTTCTCTCAGAAGATGCGTGAAGCGGAGCTGTTGGAAGAGATCGAGCGTAAGCGGGCTCGCGAGCGACAGGGCACGCGCACCGACACTTCCTGTTCAGCTGAACAAGAGGTTGATGGCGGACTGACTCGAGACGAAGTTGCGGACAAGGTGGACATCGGATCGGGAACCACCTACCATCGCGCTCGAACGGTCTGGGAAGCCCGCGAATCTGACGACGATCGAGTGGCCGAAACGGCCGAAGAGGTGATCAAGCAGCTCGATTCGGACGAACAGTCGATCAGCGGAGCATATTCGGCGGTCAAGAACGAGCAACGGCGCGCTGAGGCATCCGACAAAGAAGACGACTCCGATGAATCTCTGCCAGACACAGCGAGCAAACAACGGCCCCTAGCGCCGGCGCTCTTGCAATCGGATGCGGCCTCATTGCCGCTGGCTGACGAAGTGGTCGATGTCATCATCACGTCTCCGCCGTACAACCTCGGTCACGAGCGATGGACGATGGGATGGCGATCCACGCGCGACGAGGGCATCGGATACTACGACGACCGACCCGAGGACGAGTACCGCGAGTGGCAACTTGAGATCCTCCGCGAATGTCACCGGGTTGCCCGAGACGGCGCTTCGCTTTTCTACGTCCACAAAGTGCGGATCAACGACGGCGAAATCCTGCATCCGGTCGAGTGGCTACGCTCCGACGACAACCCGTGGTCGGTTCGACAGGAGATCGTCTGGAACCGCAAGAGCACCCACAACCACGAACCGACACTGTTCCGCCCACTCGATGAGCGGCTCTACTGGCTGACGAAGGGACGTCCAGAGGTTCCCGACGGCGGTATCGAGATGGATTCGGTGTGGACGTTCCACGGCCCGTGGCCGAACACGGAGCACCCGGCTCCGTTCCCAGACGAACTTCCAAAGCGATGTCTGGAGGCCGTGGGAACCGAAGGTGACGTCGTGCTAGATCCGATGGGTGGTTCGATGACGACGTGCGAGGCGGCGGAGGAAATCGGATACAAGAGCATCGGCGGCGACGCCAACCGCGAGTACATCACGACCTTCGTCGAACAAAGCGCAGCAGATTGATAGACAATGGTTGGAATTGGAAACATCGGATAGCGACAACCCTGTTCCGATGTAGGAATAGATTTCCCCCTCGGACGAGGTGTATAAATACCTCTCATCGATTACTCGGTGGTGGATGTCGAACGACATCAACGATACAATCGACTTGCAGTCGCTTTGCGACCTGCTCGTCGAAGATCACCAAGCGACCTACATCGCTGCCACTGAACAGACGCTCGCCAACCAGTCCCCCGTGCTGCTCTTTCACGTCCCCGCTAGCACCCGCCCGCTTCCCGAACTCCATGAGGACATCGCGAACGAACTCGAAGGTGTCGACGGCGTTCGCCTCGACAATCACGAGTTGCCGTTTTCGTTGCGACACGTGCTACACTCGGACGTACACGCGTTCCGCCGAATTCCGTTATATTCCGCCTCTCAGCCGGGAATGGACGATGTCTCGCTCGAAGAGGGTATCGAACAGGCCCGGAAAGTTGTCGCCGGCGAATTCGATCCGGATCCACTGACCTCGGAATCCATCGAACTTCCGACGCTCGTCGAAGAACTCGCCGATGCCGGTGCAGCTGCCATAGAGTTGCGGAACGAGTCGCTCATTCAGTCCGGAACCATTGATTTGCGGATTCCCATGATTCCCGCGAAGGGCTATCCGATCGCCGGGCCGTACGAGTCTGTCACCTTCGACGGACAGACCTACGACTTCCGATTTAATTGCGTCCTTGAAGGGCCCGGCGGATACGGGACGATGCGAACCCCGCTCTATATCGACGGATCGACGCGTGGACTATCAGGTCTTTCCGTTGATGAAGGAGTCGCCCTCTTCGAGGACGTACAGTCCATTATCGAGGAGACCGACTCGTTGAGCGAGGCCAACGAGAAGCTCCGCGACGTCGTCCCCACCCGCGGCTGAAAGGACGAAGACCATTTCTTCGCATTATGTCCTGAACTCGGCAGCCTACTGCGCACGCACTTTTATGAGACGAAGGGAGAAGACCGCCTGCCGTGAGACTAACCGTGAAACACGAATCGATCACTATTGCTATCGAAGACGAGAACGTGGAGAGAGAAGCGACTGTTCGCATTAGCGCCGGAGATGCCCAGATCGAAGTCGAAGGGGCTGACGGAGAACGCGCAACCGTACTTCTCAACGATGATCTGACGCTTGCCGAGGAGTAGTTCTACAATCCGCGAATGACGAGATCGGGTATGATGGAGTAGTTGGAACCTGACGCCCTCATTTCACCGAACTTCGTAGCCCTCTGTTTCATCTCCAGATACGGATTCATCTAAAGGTACTATATATTAGCTCAGAGCTGACCGAGGAGCGTGAGGCCGGAGAAAACGATAATCGTCATCATGAGAAGAGCGGAGCGAGCGATTCCCCCCAACCACAGCCACCTTCCTTCCCTTCCTTCCCAAAGGGGTGGGACGAGTGAGCGAGCGGAACGGGCGGGAGCCACGGCAACCCGAGCAGACAGCGACGCCACGAGGCGTCGCAATTGAGCCTTCCGGCGTCGCACCGCTAAGGGCGCGACGCATCTCTTTGTTGCTCGGGTTGGAAAATAAAGGCCGGCAACGAAGGCTGCTGAAGTTGCGGAAATCAGGCTGCCTCCTTACTCAAAACGTGTAGTTGGCGATCTCTGTAGATCCACACCCGGAACAGGACTCCGTTTCACTGTCAACCGACGCTCCGCAGCGGCGACACTCTCGTAGCGTTTGCGATTGCTCTCCCACAGAGAGAGCGTGCTTCAGCTGACGGACAAAGCGTATCATAATTGGGCCGTGAGTTCACTCAGGCGCAACGACGTCTCGACAGTCGGGACACTCGGCGAATGCCGCGGTGCCATCGTCGGTTTCGTACTCGATCAGGAGGCTGGATGGGGAAATCGTTGACCCACAGCGCGGACAGGATCCGATCGGAGTGTGTTGGGTGCTCATCTGCGTTCACCAAAGGGAAAGGGGGAGTGTGTGACGGGCTCCGGGAGGGGGCTGCTCGCCCGCCTCTATCGTGATGATTCCACTGAACTGTCTTATAGGTGAGGCTACCGGGGTGAAAGTGAAAATGAGCTTAGTTGACGATCAGACATCAATACTGCTGTCTCAGATTGTGTTACACTATTGTTGCACTGTGGCGTGTTTCTTGATGTCCTTGAGATACTCGCGGGCCTTTCCAACGGGAACCTTCCGGATCTCGTCGTAGTCCCCGGCATCTTCCCGATAACGCCCGATAGATTGTCCTTGTACGAAGAGAGCACGCTCCAATGTGGCCACCTCTTCGGCCGTCTCACAGTTGTCGAAGAAGTACTCGATGAGCTGCCGATACGAGGTTTTGGAACAGGTGAGGGCGCTCTGAAGCGTTCTGTCCTCGTCTTCGGCGGTGTGTGTCCGATACGCTCGAGCCACCATTCCATCCAGAATCGGGAATCGGCCGGAGTACGAGTCTCGACTGTCTGCCAGATGGAGGAGGAACTGAGGAGTAACAGCCACCCTCGAAGTTTCGCTGAGGGGGCCGTCTTCACTCTTCAGTTGCGACCGCAATTCGACGAACGCGTCGGTCACTTCATCCGTTGGAGAATCTGCAACAGTTCCATCAATCTCATTCGTGAGCTGCCGTGCCTCTTGGAGAAACGGTTGTACGTCTTCTGGCCCATAGCTGGTTCGATGAAGCGACTTCCATCGCCACAAGGCCCGGAGCTTCTCCGCCGGCGATCGATCCTTCTCGCGGTTGTAAATCGCGAGGTAGTGCAGCGGATACCGCCTCGCCCAGAACTCCACATCCCAATCAACAGAAATCTGACCGGTCATAAGTGGACGTAACTGTGATTCCAAATAAGTCGTTTGTCGTCGTTCTGCTGACTGGTACTCCTACGAAATCAGTGAAACACCGTCGAAGTAATGATATTTGGCTCTGTTGAATTCCTCAGCGAGTGATAGGTTTGAATCGCTGTGCAAGATACAGGGCGCATATTCAGCCCTGATATGCCTGATGACCCTGTTACGTGAGGATTTCCACGTCCCGGAAACTGTGGGACTCGTTGAGCGACGACGAACCCAAGACGAACTACTTGCCGGTCAGAAAATTATTGAGCTTCAAGACCTGTGGCGGTTACTGAGATAGGATTTTTATCAGGTATTATAAGCTAATTCTGTATTACTATTTTTTCGACTTCGCCTAACAGTTTGTTACCCGGCATTGTATATGCCATTACGCCCAGTCCGACTACTTTCCTTTCATTTTCTTCTTCGATCATATCGACTTCCTCTGATAATATAATAGACTCTATCTCATCTATTGTTTCATGATCTGTCGCACTAAACTCGCTCGCTTCTTGCTCTACATCTTCAAACGTGACCGAAAGCCCATTATCAATCGCTCCTGCTTCTCGGTGCTTGGCGAGTGTTCCAAACAATCTACAGACCGTTCCAGAAGCATCTGTACTTTGAGATTGAAAACTCACCCTAATATGGTCGCCTTCTTCGACTTTTGCCATTACTTCTGCAGGACTGTCTTGTGACATTGCCACGATTATTATATTATAACGTAATACATAGAGCTTCTGAGTCTTGCACTTCGGTTCTGACAGAGAACAGAGAGCTCGTTTGAGAGCTGCACAGCGCATACCTGTCACAAAGCGAATTCAGTGGTCAATACAGTAAGAGATGATGACAGATAATCAAACTATGCAGACTCAGGGGGCCGATAAGCCCATCGAGTTAGAGCATTCACTGCGTCATCCCTTTGATTATAGAGCTCTGATCGAAGAGGCTCCTCCTCAGAAGTTGAAACCCACTTGGCCCGGAATACATCTTCTTCTTTCTTGAGTTCTAAAATGAAAGTCTCTGAATCTCGCTCCCACTCGTAGACAATCATATCACCAGTGAATGTCTGACGAGTATACTGTGTAACAACTCGATCACCAATGGTCGGTAGGTTGAGTTCAGAAATTACATCCAACTGAAAAGTTGAATAAATATGCCCCGCAGGAGGGTTGAGTTCTTGTAGAGTTTCCTTAAGTTCGTTCGGAGTTGTGACACCATCATTGACAAGCGCCTCAGCTGCGGACTCACCAATTCCTCGGATTTGGAGTATGTCTGATTCTGTCATAGTATAATCTAATCCATAACGTCTTATAATCCCGTGGGATAGTTGTCCCTTCAAATCGGGTGTTGGCTTTGCGAGCCGTGCTGCATTTATCCTCTGTATTCAGAGCAGTCCCGAGAGGGTGGAACCGGGAACAGATGGAGCAGACGAGATGATTCTGGTCGGGGTTTTCTTCGCTCACCGGTTGGTATCGGTTACCGTCAAAGACAGGAGTCGCCCGGGCAAACATGAGTACCATGGAACTCACTGACAGGGAGTATGAAGTCGTGACTAATGTCTATGGAGAAGAGATGCCACGCGACCTTCGCCAAGTCGAGACTGAGCAGTTGGTGGCAATGCACGAGCGCGTCTCTGAGGCCATCCAAGCCTGCTACGTTGAAGAGCCTACAGACAGAGATAGTCTTGGTATCTTCCTTCCGCTGGAAGGCAAAATTGTTCAGGTGCTTCACGAACGGCTGTGAACTACACGCCAAGAATGACGAGAAGCTGTTCTCCTTCGTCGGTGATGTGGGAGTAGATACGTTGGCGACCGGATTCTTCTTGCTCCGCAACTTCGACAGGCCCCTTCGAGTTCGTAGAGATGTACGTAGATGTAGCCGGTTGAGATTCTTAACTCGTCGGCCAGTTTGTACCCGTGCCTTTGCTCAGTGCGGATCTCTTCGAGAATGTCACGCTTCTTTTCGTTTATAATGGCCATCAGGTGAATTGGCCTTGTTTAGACGCTCCGAGAGACGTCGATTAGTATCTATGCCGGGTGAACAGAACGAGCCTCTAAGTGTCTCTAGATCCGGTTTCGTTTGTGGATACCAGCTGTCGGGAGGGTTCTGTACCACGTCTAAACAAGGCTCACACTCTATATCTTGCACTGGCACATTTACCAGTGGCCAAATAGAACTACTGTTTCACTGAGTTCGGTAAGAGCCTCTTCAGTAACTGGATTAGTCTATCTCGGATCCTTGTTTCAGTACCAATCCGTAGATCGCTGTAACCACGCATCCACGTTGTGGTAGTTGTCGTAGTATCGATCGTAGCCCGAACAGAACTGCTTCCACGCTTCCTCCCCCGGCCAGTCTTCGTCGAGCGATGACTTCACCTCGCAGGTCTCCGATTCGATGTCGACCCGGACGACGACCGCATCCAGCGGCCGATCGGTGTAGGCGAAGTCGTCGAATGCGTGCCGATACAGCTCTGTCTGTACGATATCCCTCGGTCTGATTTCGTTTGTGAATTTCAGCTCGGTTGCGAAGGCACCCTGATCGATGACTTCAGACGCCTCTTTGACGATGTTGATTCGATCGACACGACCGCCCCATCGATATCCATTTAATTCGGCGATGAAGTTTACTTCCTTCCCGATGGTGATCGCGTCGACGTTACCCCACTTCTCGCGATAAATGCGACTCGCATCCACGATCTCCCAGCAGATGCGCTGGACGAGCGTCTCGTAACTGTCTTCCTGAAGTGCCGGTGAATCCACGTGCGGCGCAGCATCGGATTCGGCTACGGTCTCGTGTACGTCCACCCATTCGTCGCCTACAGGCGGGCTATCGAGTTCCCGGCGCACAATCTCTTCAAGCTCGGCTTCGCTGTCGGCGGGCATCTCCTTGTAGAGGTGATACGCACTTCCCCGCGCCGCCGTGTACGTCCAGATTCGATCTGTTTCGCGAGGCGTTCGTCCCGTACCCACTCCCCGGCTCTCCGGTTCGTAGAGCGGATGATCGTCGGGCAAAGTGCTGTAGTCGGCGAATTCAGCGATAGTTCGGGCGCTGATGACGGCGCGGCTACCGTCGCTGTAGTAGCTTCCCGGGGGGCCTCTCGGATTGATGCTACCCGAATGGATGTTTTTCGGAACTGCGTTCGCCGCGGCTTTCAATTGAGCGTAGGACGAACCGATGTCGCACACGTAGTCGCTTGTCTCTGGCATCGTGCCGCGGTGGATCCCGGTGCATCACTAATAGTGGCTGCCCTACCGGAGTGAAAGTGAACCTGCCGCTTAGCCACTGAAGGTCGATTTTGGAGGATTTCAGAGTATAGCACTAACTTCATACTTGGGGTTAACGTGGCGTATATTCACGCGGATAGTCCTGTGCGTCTCTGGATTAGAAGTCTGTACTGTCAACGTCCACGTTGTGGTGATTTTTCCACGATGTCGAGAGACTGATTTGACGCCCCGAATACTACTGACTCTCGGGTTTGGGATTTCGAACAGTGATCCCGGGAACACGTTCGAAGGCACAATCGTCGGTTACGACAGCTGATCGTGATTTCTTTCAACTCCTGCAATGAGCACTATTGCGGCTCTTTTGATTGTTTCGACCGTCTATAAAGAGCCACTAACCCCACCTCAGTCATTTGGCAAACATGAAGTTTCCTGAATGGTTGGTGTGATCTAATAGCATGGGATTCGAGGATGAGCTGTTAGAGGAGATGGCAGAGGCCTACTCTCAACAACTCGAAGAAAACGATACTCAGTGCCCATACGATGACTGCTCAGCTATCGTATTCGATGTTGAGATATGGGTGGATGAGAACGATCGGTTCACGGGCGAAGCCCTCTGCCTCTCCTGTAACCGTGTATTTGAGTTGGATCTTGAAGACTCACAAGCGCAAGAGGCCGTTGGTGACGTAGTAGATGCGTATGACGATCTAATGGATACTTTCGATGATTTCTGACTTACTCCTTCCGACAACTGTAGCTGGTGTCGTTTCGTTCTTAGTTGCGTTAGGTACGGCAGAATATCGGCTGCGGAGAGAACAAACAGTTGAGACGAAAAAGCAGGTTCAGAGCTGGTATGCAGAGACTGCGCAATTGGCTAGCAACGTCCGAATCCTCTGGAAGAACGAATATGAAGAGAAGACAAATGGGGATGGAATGATCCAATATGATGAGATCAAGCGGCAGATGAAGCTCCGAGGTCGTCAAATAAATGGCCACATTGGCGAATCGAAATCGGTTGAGGTCGATCAGGATGTGGTTGATGAGCTTGAAGAGTTGGGTCGTCTGTGTTCATCTCTCTCGGACGTTCTCACAAGAATGGGAACTAATGAGGACTTCCGGGAAAGGGGACGAGAGATTATTGACCAAGCTGAAAAGGTAGAAGAGCTCTCATTAGCAGAACTGTCCGAGGAGCCTTGATTTTCTCCTCCGGTTCTGAAGCGGTCAGATGATGCCTGTCCCGGTGAGGCCCAAAAACACGACGAAAATCGCAGTTATCAGCACACCAACCGCGAGCGCGGTGTTCTCCTGTGCTTTTTCGTGAATGGGCATCTGCTCGTATTCGGCGCGGAACTCCTTGAGGTTCTCTTCGTCGTAGAAGTACTTCGTCTTGAACGCGAACCGCTCGGTGACGGCACATCCCGTGCAAATCGGCGTCTCTTCCAGTCTTTCGGTTTTGGTGTGTTCGAGACAGTTGATGCTCCCGCAGTTGGCGCAATAGGTGTACTCGGTGCTTCCCCCGCTCGTATCGCACTGGATGCAACGATGAATCCCATCCTCGGTGGTGACGCGTGAGGGCCCGGCGGCGTAATACTCGTAGGGATGCGTGTACTCCTTGAGTTGAACTGACTGGCGAATCTCGGGCAGATAGATCGGCATGATGGACTGCACGGAGATGTCCGACTGGTTCGGCTCGCACGTCTTGGTATAGGTGACGTTGTTGTCGCCGGTGTAGGAAACGGTCGTTGTGTGCCGGTCTTGTAACCGGTCGACGGCCCAGTCCTTGTACTCGGTCTCTGTTTGTCCGAAGCGATGAACATCCACCTCGTTGAAGACATCCTCAAACTCCGACTCCTCCATATTCGTCGTGTGCCGTCTGTTTTGTTCGATCAACCGCCGGACGGATCCTTCCATCAGATTTGGCCGTCCCCGAGCGGCGTGGACGACGAACTGGTCGGTTTGATCGATACGGTGAATGACGCCGACGGACGTCTCGAAGACGGCATCGACGTCCGCGGTGATCACGACAACGGGTTGGAACTCGGCCCGGGAGCGCGGCTCCGATATCTCGGCTGCGTCGATGTTGTTGATATCGCGGAACACCTCTCGAACTGGAGCGTCGACGCCACTCGTTGGATCGAACGGTCGAAGCGTCTCATCACAGATGATCTCGATTCGACCGTTGTAGAGATCGAGGCCGATTTCGTCGGCGATCTCTCGAAGGTCGGTGCCGTCAATGAGTTCGATCGGATGGGGATCGCCGGCGGCGCGGAGGTTTTCGGCGTATTCGCGTGCCGGCGCCGTGAATCGCCCAGTCGTGGCGACCATCCCGTGTTTCGGCCCGTCGAAATCGAACGTTGCGACCGCGGAGTGGAGCTTCTGCACAACCGGCCGGCTGACCGTGTCCGTGTGCTTGCACTCGACGACGATCGCACGACGTGTTCCGTCAACGACCTCTTCCATCACAATATCCCGGCCCTTGTCGGCGACGCGTTCGGCTTGGCGCACGTTCTCATAGCCGAGCTTGCGGAAGACGTCCTCCATCACATCCTCGAACTCGAAACCTGAGAGGTCGTCGAGGAGTTCCGCTTCGCTCATTATTTCGACCGTATCACGTACCACGTAAGTAAATTCACAGGTTTGGAACATTCCGCTGCAGAAAGTCCAAGTCATCCTCCATTGAAGTCTGTCTCAACTTGAGTGTTCTAACCATACGAGCAGAAGTCCCGGAAATGTTTGTCTCTCCAGACCAATGAGATATCGTTTGTAGGCGTTAGACTGCTAAAATTCGAAACCCTCGCGGACGATGCGCTTTAACCCTGCATCCCCCAACCGAGGTAGTGCTACTGTATGAGTCACAGAGCACTGGTAGCCGAACAGCAGCCTAACGGCAAGTTCAACATCTATCATTCACGGGATGGCGCTGAAGAGATCCAACTGCTCGACGAACTACGAGAGTCGCTGAACGTCCACGGCAGAGTCGACTGGGAGTCTCTAACCGGCTCCACGATGCCCGAGGTGATTCATCAGCTGTCTTCTACCGAAGGGGTCGCTGGACTCACCGCCGAAACTGCCGATACCGGTAACGTCGTCGAACCGCGCCCAGTCGCCACGAACCGTCGCGCAAAAGAGTTGCTGATGCTGAAAGACCTCCTCCAGTATGAGGTCTTGTACGTCGTTGAGGACGGCGAGGTGGAAGCCTACTGGCTTACATGGGCGTATCCGGATGTCATTCGGCCGTTGCACCGTCACATCGAGATCGACGTGTACGACCCGGTGGACGTGCCGGAGAATTCCGCCGACCTCGCGTCGCTCCACGAGAATGGCGATCCGATCCGGACGATCAGCGACTTCGAATCGGGCTGGCTTACGGATGATCTCGTCAGAGAGGTAGTGAAGGAGTACCACAGGTGGATCCTCGAGCTCCAACTTCTGTCAGTAAGAGAGTTCGAGCAGAGAGACAGTGAGGATCTGAACGGCGTCCCTCAACTCCTCAGTACGCCGGAGTACTGGATCACGTTCCGGACGAACGAGACCGACCCGCTCGTTCCGCAATCACATCCGTTCATCGTACCGATTCGGATCGAGTCGCCGCCGAACGCGTCGAGTATGCGTATTCGCGATGCGGCTTCCCAAACGCGGTTCAGCATCGGTGCCGGTCTGAACGCCGCTGAAAGCGTTTCTGAAGAAGAAGTGCAACAAGCTCAACTCGAGGCGTTGATGGAGATCATCGATGCGCACGTCGACCGTGTCGCACCGGAGTTCATTCAGGGACGCGTGGGGACGTTTATCGAAGAGTATCAACGTGCCCCGTCTCACCGAGATTTGAAGGACATCTGGAAGAACTGAGGGAGAGTCGCGCTCGCGATTTTTCGCACGGATTTAGTGAGGTTGGTGAAAGCACTAGATGCGGGGGTGTATGTGGTTATATCACCTCGTATGTTCCGCATATCTCTTGACCTTCTGTGAACTCTTGCCAGTCATCATCTGTCCAGTACAGATACCCTTTCGCCGGTTGATCATCTCTGTCGCTACACGACACGTGCGCTAACACGATTGATGTGTGCGTTTCCTCCGGTGGAGACCAGTTGCCGTTTACTTCGTCTGCCCAAACCCGCAGATGTTGGATCGTTTTGCTATCCCCCTCGTAGTACACGTCATCTACTTCTCCTTTGATTGTCCAGTTGTTCTTCGTGGTGATCCGTGCCGTGTTCCAATCAGACACGTCTGTTAGGGGATTCATATTTTGTGACTTCTCACACTAATCGCATAAATTTGACTTTGTCCGATTCCCCACCCGTAAAACAGAGGATTTGCGTTTGGACACGAAGTTCGAGCGAGATTTTCGACGCAGTTGTTTAATTAGCGGTGTAGGTATTGGCTTCGACGAGGACGAATCGTCCGTCGGACTCGATGCGGAGATTAACGTGATGAGTTCGGTTCATGAGACTCGTGTTGCGGCGTCTCACGTGTCAAAATTTGTGGTTTTCATTTGTGATCCGGAGCGAGTGTTTATCAGGGAAGCCGAGGCCTACTGGTGTCGATGATTGGAGATCACCCTCAGGGCGACTGCTTGTCGTCGTTGGACTAGTGCCTGTACGCCCCCAAGTTCGAACGTACCGAGCCGGCTAACGCGGAGCAAGTGTGGTAACTAATCTCTTACAAGATAGCGGTCAGTCACACAACTTCGGAAGAATCCCCGCTCGCCAGTACACCATCAGCCTGAACTCGTCGTCACCGGTTTGCTTAATGTAGTGTTCGGGGACAGGGATGTCTACAGCGTGCATACCGACCAGCTCATTTCCGAGTACGGGCGCACCACTTAACCCATCGTACGAACCGACAAGGTTCTCGTCGATTGCGACGGCGATCAAACCGTACTGGGACAGATCATCAACATCTGTCATCTCGTTCATCAACGGAAGCACCGTAGGGTTCCGGATCGCGTTGCGATACGCATCCACCTCATAGTCGCAATCGGGATCGGGAAAGCACTCTCCGTTGAATCCGATGATGTCGAACGACTCGGGCGAGTCAGAAGGAGAAACAACCTCGTCTGCAGCCCATACCTGATACCCGTGCTCCTCCGGATCAAAGTCGATTGGAACGACGATGACGTCGATTTCGTCGGTCTGTTTTACGCCGGCTCGCTCTCTGAGGTCGAGGCGTTGGACTTTGAATCCTGTCGAGGTACGAAGGTAGACGTGTATCGTCGGAAGGAAGTCGCGAGACGTAAAGGACAGGTTGCATTTGTTCGTCTTGAGGTCAGTTCCATTCGTCGGGAGGACGTTGTGCCGTGCGGTGACGAGGTACGTCTCTTCGCTCCCATCGAAAAAGAATCCGCTCGCTCGCATATGCTCGCCACAAACGATGGGGCAACTCACGCGTGGGTCAGCCTCGGCACGGTTGATTGGCTGTGCTTCTGCCATACCACCCCATTTTGTGGAAGTAGTATCGGATAAATGGTTGCACGAATGATCATGCGCAGCTAGCAGACTCGATACGCGAGACGACAACTTGATCGAAGAACACGACTCACAGCGTCAGTATATCAAGGGTAAAGCAATCTCTCAATCTTGCTCTTGACGCAATGTCGATGGCGTTCCTTGAGAATCCGGTCAATTACAGCGACGAACGCTCGCAGAGGAAATTCGCTGGCGTTTGTGCGCCGTCTTACCTTTCGTCGTCTGTCGCGAAGGTAACGATCAACGAATTGTCAGAGGCAGCAGGGGACGCTCCAGACTATCCACGATACACGGACAAGCACGAACGCGTGGACGATTATCGACCGCGCTCACTTCGAACTCGGCAGGTTGACATTTCCTTCGCTGATGGTAAAGCTCACTCCAAGAGTTAGGCTGGTAAAAGCAGGTCGTTTTAAGAATCCAGTGGGTTTTATGTGGTTGTCCCGGAAAGTTCATAGAACGAGAGGAGGTGACCTCGCTTGCCCCACAAAATGGACTTTCTACAAGCTGAAGGCGAAGAATTCAGCTCGCTTGACGAGGTCACCGAACACATTCAATCGACTGCCTCTCTCTCCAAAATCGACGGAGATCTAAGCGTCATCGGATCAATCAGCGACTTTGACTCCACCGACAATCTCGTTGAATCCACGGAATCTCACTTCTCCATCGAGCAGAGGATGGGCAATCTACTCCTCCTCAACTCCCTTCATCTCGATGTTCCGTACTACGTGTATTTGAGCGACGAATTCCCAATCTGGTTCACGACAGGACGGAAGACCGAAGATATGCCGGAAACGATCGACGAGTATCTTAAAAGCGATCGAGATATCGGCAGGATGTGGATCTCGAAGACGGAGATGGAGAACCTCCGTCAACGCGTCGTCCAAAATTATCCCGATGTCTTGATGCCGTACTTCACCGCATCAAGGAGCAAGCACTCAGAAATCCCTGCTAACCGACGACCGAAGTACGAGCGTACCTTCCAATACTACGGTAAAGACGGCCTCGAGACCTTCAACGAACTGAAGTATGAATACGGTGTCTTGCCGACCAACCTCAAATTCCAGAAGGCGAATAACTTCAAATTCCGAGTTACTACTCGGGGCGTCTTCACAATCAAGAATGGGGGACTCGGTGAAGTTCTCACCGTCATCGAGGATTCCATTGACCGGTTACAAGAGGTCAAGGAAGCAATCGACGCGTCTGGGTTCAAGCGGATGCAGAACCAGTTTGCGAGTGGACAGACAATTCCCGAAAGTCGTCCTTGGGCCGTGCAGTTGGACTCTGAAATCACGCAGGAAGATGTCGAACGGTTCGAGGGTGAGGAATTGGAGGACTGGGAGTTTACCCTTGGAAAACTCGACGCTTCATTTGAAGGAGACACCGCACAGTTGAAGGCAGAACTAATCGACGAGAGGACGTTCGGAAAAACGATTCTCCGTTCACACGAGGACTCCATACGGATCTATCCCCGCGAACACACCGGCATCGACCAATCTGTTCGCGTTTTCGAGTTCATCAACGACCAGCTAGATCCGAACTCATACGCCACTCGTGTAGCCTGAGATATGTCTGGAGTCGACGAGCGAATCGAAGAATACCGATCCCGGTTAGCTCCAGACGATAGAAGAGAGTTTGATCAACGACTGGAGACTACCTTTGACGATCTTGAACGGGAAGAGATCTATGACGAACTTGACAGCGAACTGGGGCAATCGGAGAGCCATCTGGAATTGATCATCGCGACCGCTTCTGCCTTCCACCAGAACCCCATCGCTGATGGGTATTCCAGCGGTTATCGGTTCGCGTTCACCGAACCCTTAGAGGAGCAGAATTCCGATGCGGTCGGCGAAGAGGAAGTGAAAAACGGAGATGTCCTTCTCGCCAAGGAAGAAGATGAAGATGTCTACTTGTGCGTGATTGAGTGTAAGGCCGGGAGTACGGCAGGTCGGGACTGGGTACAGGAGTTGGAAGAGATTGAAGAGGTAATTAACACCGACGGGTATCGCGAAAAGTTGAAGGAGCAGCTCGGAGTTGAGGGCAAGGAGATTCGCCACGAACAGTACGTCCTCCTCGGAAGGATTACTCAAATCCACTCAATGAACTACGACCAAATCGACGACGACGTTGACATTCCGCCGAACTACGCCTTTTGGGGATACGATCTCGGAGACCAGCAAATGGTGAATATCCACGGCGAGGTTCGCGATCACGAACTCGCCGGCGTGATTAACGACTCAATTGATGCTGGGAAGATCGAAAATCCCATCAACTTCACCTACGGCGACCATCCAATCACGAAGTTACAAGTCCTCGTTGAGGAAATCGTTGCGGAGAAAAGCCAAGATGAGGACGAACACCCCTTCGAGTTCGACCGGAGCGAGTTCTACGAGAAGTTTGACGAAGAACTGCAGGTCGGCTTCACAGGAGAGATCCGCGAGCAATTGGTAGAAGAAGAGGTCAATTCGTTACTCGAGGCCGGAGTAGAGATCGATCTATTCACAACGTCATCCGATCGATTGAAAACGTCTCGCGACTACCGCATTCTGTTCAAAGGAAAGCGGATCAAGGCTGCTAAGAGGGCCGTCGAGACCAAATTCCTTGAGCACCGATCGGAAGTGAAGTACAAGGAACGTGCCTTCAAGGACGTCAAGGAGGACTTCACCCCTGAGCAGACTCGGCTGGACGAACAGGATTGGGGTGACGATGACGAGGAAGATGACGAAGAAGACGGCGACGAAGGAGCAGAGAACGGCTAGATCTGTATTGGAGAATCAGGATATCAGTCTTCAATACCCACACTTTGCGGAAAACGTTAAGACCCCACATCCAATCATCCTTCTAAAATGACAGATTCAGAAACAATCATCAAAGGTGAACTCCACAGTTCCCGCCACGATCTCAATGAAACCATTTCCCTCCTCGAAGACGGCGTCGACCATCTAATCATCGAAGATTCTGAACAAAAGGCCGAATACCCCCGCCGACACCTCTGGTTTAAACTCCAGATGTGGCTACTCACACACTTCTTTTTCAAGCGACTTTACACCGATCACACCATCCTCGAAGACATCGCCGACGGCCAAGATGCTAACGTGATAAAAACAAGAAGATCGAACTCCGAACTCATCGATAACGCGTCTCGTACCGACATCGCTACGGGGTTCCTCGTTTTTATCACCTTCACTATAGGCGGCGTTCTGATGGGGTTCCTGACCAGCGGATGGTGGATGTTCATCGGCGGAGTGGCAGCATTCACGTTAGGAATGATCGCTCCCCCACTTCTCTTCCGAATGGAAGAGTCAGAACGAGAAGTTGACAACAGAGACGAACTCATTGCTGAAAAAATCACCAGTGCAGCCGAGACAGGAGGACGAGTTGTTGCGGTTGTCGGTGAACACCACCGACAGTTGGTGGTCAAGAACCTACCAGAATGGATTGATGCGGATCCACGTCCACGGGCTTACGGCTGGTATCACCCTCGTATGCTCTTGAAAATCGGGATGGCGCTCGTGGTTCTGCTTACGTTGTATGGTGCTCTCTACGTAATACTGCTCTTCAGTTTGGAGTTCGCAATTGGCATCGTTTGATTTCGGGTTTCTACATCAGGATACGAGGTGGTTTAACATTCCTTTCGTGCCAACACGCCTCTAATCTACAATGAACATCGACAAGATGAGTGATATCGTTGATAAGTCGCGCGAGATCGTGCCGACGTTCAAGGATGCTTCAACCGAATCTGCTACATCTGTCCTTGTTGATGGAAACGAATTATAAGTTGGAGTGAATGGTTCGCTATATGGTGCCGTGGGGACAGATTGGCGACTTCATTCTTGGCGACTACGAAAATCAAATAAAGGGTTACAGACGGCTTAGGTCAGAGTACAAACCCCAAATACGTCGGTTAGAAAGAGAAGGGGAAGAGACAGTCCAGACGGTTGAAGGAATGAATATGACCTACATAACCGAAGGCGTACACGACGCTCACTTGGATGCTGATAACAAAATAAGGGAGACCGGTGACCTCCAATTCGGGGAATACGAATTCAAGAACTGTGGGGACGAGGAGAAAAAACAGGTCAAAGCTGAAATGAAACGCGTCGTGGATGCCTGTAACCGTCAAATATGGAAGTATAAACTTCTGAGTGCCTCACGAGGCCTCCTCTTCTTGGCTTTGGTGACGGTTGTAAGCGTCGTTGGTATAGGAAGTTTGCTCTAATCGCAGTTGTCAGAAGCAATCTCGAGTCATCCAATCGAGGTCGCGAACCGCACCACGAACCCCGATGCTACCAACGCCACACCGATCGCTGCGTCAACGTAATTCAACGAAGTCATCGTCACCTGCTCCTGATATGACGTATCCTCTTTCCGATCATCCGGTACCAACGCCGCCTCACGAAACGCCTTCTCGTGAACCCGAAAAGCCGTCCACGCGAGGATCGTCGCACCAGCCCCGACCATCGCCAATCCGTACACCGAGACGGAGCTCGAAAATATCCACGAAAAAATGAATGCGCCCGCAAGAAGCAATCCGTTCCACTTCGCCCTGTGCTTCGCAGCCCGGAAGAATCTCTGTTTCAACCTCGGTGATTGCTTTTCGAGATAATGCAGCGACACGCACAACCGGTATGGGTAGCTGACTTGATACCTGTCCCAGTCGACGTCCATACCCGGAGTTGACTGCCCCTTGTGATAAGTTCTCGTCTACCTGAACCGTTGGCAACCCTACCGAGCAGGCTCATTCCACGACTGCAACGTCCTCGGCGGAGTACTCACGATCCGCCTGCCAGCCATCATAACTATTCCACTCCTCTATCGTCGCCCCGTAAACAACTCCCACCACCTTACTCGCCAGACCAAACCGGACTTGAAAATAAGGCATTCAGTTATACATAGAAAGATAGTGGGCCGAAACGCGAAGTACTACTCCCCATCTGCGTACTCCTCAAGCGCCCTGATGTCGCCTTGGAGTTGCCCGGTCAACTCATCTATGGCATCGTTTACCTCATCTTCATGCAGTCGGTCGTCCAAGTACACGTCTTTGCGATTGAGAATTCGCGGCACGGTTCGTCGGGGGACACCGATCTGCCGTTCGATTTTGCGATGGCTCCATCCGAGTTCCACGTTGGCGAGAATCGCCATCACGGCCTTTCGATAGTTCTCGTTCGGATATATCGACCCGTCTTCACCGCTGAATCCGTAGATGGGACGGCCGATCCGCTTACCAGCGCGCTCGGCTGCACGGAGTCCTTCGAGAGTGCGTTCGCGGATGAGATCGGCTTCGATGTCGGCGGCGAGACCGAGCGCGTTGACGTACACCTTGTCCCGGGTGTCGAGTTCGTCACCGGGTTCGATATCAATGCCGTCTTTCACGACGACGAGGCCGGCGTTGTGATCTTCGACGATCTCGTAGACCGTGTTGTAGATGTCCCGCATGTTCCGTCCGAGGCGCGACAAGGAGCGGCAGATGACGAGATCGGCTTCGCCTTCCCGCACCTTTCGCATCATCTCCTTGTAGCCGTCGCGCTCGGTGTTGCGGCCGGTGGCCTCGTCCGAGAGCGGGACGATGCGGCTGGGATCGATGTCACGGTCGTTGGTGGCGAGTTCCCACAGTCGTTCCATCTGATGGTCGATATTCTGGTCAGTCGTGGAGACGCGTCCGTAGAGGATCGTATCTTTGGTGTCGTCTGTCATAGCTCGTAGGTCGAGTTTTGGGGTGAGCGGATGGGCGGCTGCCCACCGAGTCGACGCTTATGAAGAAGCCGACTTTTCGCCCGTGAGGAATGTTCGCGGGTCAGAATCGTTCGGTTCTCGCCCATCACTCAGGGCCCAGACACAGTCGATCGAAATTGAATGTTGGCCAAGCAGCGGTCTCTTAATCACTTGGGCACCAACGCGTGTACTGGAAACACTCAGATTTAGTATATCATATTCACCAGTCCTCACACAAAAGTGCGAGTTGTCTGTCTACTGATGCTCCCATAACTTCTCGATGCGCTCCTCGATGCGATTGAGGACGAGCCGGCACACGTCTCGATGGTCTCCCGGCCACTCAGCGTCCTCCGCGTTACGCCGGCTGGCGCCGGGCGGCGGATGAAAGTGATCCCGCGAGTTGTGCGCGTTCGGGTGCCGATCCCACCGACACTCCCAGACATCATCCTGACGCTTCTCTTGGTAATGGACGTTGAAGTCATCGTTGCGATACCAGCGAATCTCGAAGCGAGCTGCCGCGTCGTTTGGATAGTACTCGTCGGCGAGTTCGACGCGTAGGTGCAGCCGCTCCTCAACGATCTCCGCTGACTCGAACATTCTCAGGCCGACGAATCGAGACCGCATTCGCTCCAATACCGACCTGTCAATTGGCGCGGGGCTCGCGCCGTCGTTCGCCGGCACCATCGTCAGGTGTGCGATGGAGCCGTAGAGCCGGCCGCCTTTCTCCGGGCGCGCTCGTGGAGGCGGCGTTCCTCGATGGCGGTGGCCCAATCGCCGAGATCCACGTACACGTCGTCGACCTCGGCCGCGTCGAATTCGAGGACATCGACGTCCGCGGGCGAGTCAGCACCGTATTCGTCGCGGTACCGTTCGATCCTGTCAGTCAGCTCCGAGACGCGAGTCTGCAACTCGTCGACGGTGTTCTCCCGCGCCAGCTCGTTCACCCGACGCCATTCGAAGTAGTCGTCGTTACGCTCGTACCTGACCGGTCGGCCCTCGTGCCGGACGACGATGCCGAGGTCGGCGTAGAAGGACAGGTGCGTCCGCGCCGACTCGTCCGAACAGTCCGCTCGCTCGGCGATCTCGGCGGCCGTCATCGGCTCCCGGGCGTGCAATACCGCGCCGTAGACGCGTTGCTTCGTGTCCTCGCCTTCGAAGGGCCTATCGAACGGGGGCGGGCCGTCGCGGCGGGCTTCGTCTGCCATACTCTCATCAACGAACTTAGCACACATATTTCTTTCTCTGGCCAAAATATGCTGTCTACTGAATTCGTTCGACCACCCGGAACGTTCACGACGACTTCTGGAAACCCGTTCCACATCACTCGTGAACGTACCGTTCGCGCATCATCTCTGCATACAGCAAGAAGGTACTCCGATTGGCTCGCGAGCCGGACGACGCGTACATCTCGATGTCGCTCTCGTGCTCCTGTACAGACTTGATGACGCGATCCACGCAACTGTCTGCGTCCCACATCTCTTCGTCGATCATCAAAGCGATGTTTCTCGCAGCGCCGATGCGGATCCCGTTTGTGACTTCTTCGAGATCAACGTCGTTGGCCACGTCATAACGTTCGACGACTTTGTCGACCTCTGGAACGAGCGCGTCGAAGAGTCGGTCTACGTCGTCACCGGGGACACCGCGACTGGTCAATCCGCGACGGGCCTCGTCAACGCGATTGTACTCCGAACGTTCCATACGCTTCCGTCTCGAGTCGAAGGCGATAAGGGCCGGCGTCAGGCTGCTGAGCAGCTTTTACGTGGTGTCGGTCACACGAGACGCGTGCCCGCATTCGCGGGGGCGGGCTTACGGTGCGTGGAGGTATCGGGCGGCGGTCACACCCGAACTTGAGCGTTCAGGAGGAGTCACCGCCGCATCCCTTTCGATTCACCCGTCAAACGGCTCGACTTGAACCACCTCATCATCAACGACTACGTTGCAGCCTTCGTAGCTGAACTGGATCTGTACGTCTCCGTTCCCACCGGTGAGTTGATTCAAAGCATCTCCGTCGACGTGGTTGTGCAACGGTTCCAAATCCTTCGGCCTCTCGTCCGTCGCCGCGGCAACCGCTTCGACGACTGCGGTGATTGCGTCGTCCTCCATTTCGCGTTTGAACGCTTCGTCCCCCATCGTTCGATTAGTTGAAGGTTTGCAGAGACAATTATTAAGAGTACCGAAGAATGTGGCTTTTTTGAGTGTCTTCCAGAGTCCTTAGAGTTGCCTTAGTCTATCTGTAGTTATCTATCGGTAACTTATAACTATCTCAAAACCACAAATATGGATATATGTCTGGGAAGGCGATTGCCGGACGGAACGCGAACGACGAACCGATCTGCGGCGAATGCAAGAACGTCGTCAACGCTAACTCGACTACTTGCACGTCGTGCGGTGCAGACCTCTATACCAGACTGGGGATGGGCGTTCGCAGAGTCATTTTCGGCCTCGGAGTCGTGGCGGCGTTCCTCGGACTAGTCTTCGCGTTAGATGGAGGAGCGTCGTTGATCCTCGGTGCGGTGTTCTTCGTGGTCGGCGGGGTGTTGCTGTACGCATGGCGGGACATGGTTCGAACTGCTCCAAACCGCGACATCCGACTGCGCGAACGGTTCCCGATCTGAGCGAGGCTGCCGCGCAGATCCTTATCCGAAACGGCTCGAGACGAGGGGATTATGACAGGGAATGACCGCGAACCCAGCGAGGAGATGGAGGACTTGATGTTGACGATGCAGATCGTGCTCAACAATCACGAGTCGCTCGAAGAAGCGTTGGAGGAGGGCGACGAAGTTGAACGGATGAGGACGGTGGGGAACTACCTCGCGTCGATCAACACGCTCACACGTCACAGCTATCGGGTCGCGGAAGAGATCGACAGAGAAATCGCGGAACGGTGTCGTAATCAGCTGGACGATTGGTTCGACAGTAAGTGAAGTGACTACACCGCGCACGACAGGTTGAGTTCTCCGTCGAGGTATTCTTCTCCTTTCGAGGTCGTGGTGTAGATGCCGTTGCCGAGATTTTCGAGCAACGCATCGTCGGCGAGTTCCTGACATCGCCTGCCGACGTACTTGCTGTTGTACTCCATTCCGAGTTCGGCGAGGCCGTCCGTGATCTGCGAGGGTTGGCGGGGGCCTTGTTCCGACAGAAACTCCAAGATCCGATCATCGAGGATCGTCATCCACTCGGCGTGCTTCCTCATACCTCAAAACGTGTGTGCTGCCCGCTTAGAACCGCTGAATGGGCACTTTTAGAAGGTTTAGAGATATGTTTAGATGCCTTTCGGACATTTTTAGTTGGGAGAATTCGACGTGTCCCGTGATGACGGAAGAAGAACCGCAGCCGAAGGTGAAGCGTCGCACGTCGGACTAATAGGAAGAAGAGTCAGGAGAAGAGTCCTGACAACAGATTGGTCGTGAGATTGTAGCCTTTGTCCAACTAGCCACGGTAGATGTAATTGCTACTGCATCGCTTTTACCCAGCCGGGAACGTGAGATGGTTCTTCTTTTCCCCCTTCCCACTCGTTCTCGCGGAGGTACTCTTCGAAGGTCTGGGGTGTGAAGCCGAACTCGCGTTCTACGCGACGAATGTTCGCCGTGAACGACGTGTGCCCGCCTTCGTTGATGAAGTGATCACACATGATTGCGAACTCCTCGCCGAATTCCTCTTCGGCCTCATCCAACGGAACGTAATACGGCTCGACAGCTTCGTCAGTCACCTCGCTGATGATATCTACCGTCTCCTTCAAGGTCAAGAGATCGCTGGCGATAGTGTACTCGTTGCCGACGACTTCCTCCGTATTGTCGAGGGAAACCGCAGAGGCCCGGGCGGTGTCGTGATACGTTGTCTGGTAATGGTGGGTTTCCTCGTCGAGAGGGAACGCCAGCACGCCGTCTTCGACACCGATGGTTTCCCAATTCTCCATGAAGTACACCGGCTTCAGCGCGGTGTAGGGTACTCCGGTTTCACTAAGTCGCTCTGAAACGACGCGGTGCGATTCGATATGCGGAACATCAGTCTCTTTCTGTTGATCGCCAGCACCGCTGTACACGACGTGCTCAAGACCGTTAGCTTCCTCGATGGCCGCTGCGAGGTTCTCACCCAATTCGATGTGAGCGTCATAACCCACCGCCCAGAAATTAATCGTTGCCCACACCTTGTCCGCCCGGTCGAGGTATGGCTGGAGCGTCTCGGGATCCGCAAGATCGCCCTCCACGAGTTCCGCGCCAAGTTCGGCGGTTGCCTGTGCGTGATCGGTCGATGTGTCTCGCGTCAGCGCGAGGATCTCATAGTCGGTACCGATGTCGTTGAGTTGTTCAATAACGGCCTGTCCTTGATTCCCGGTGCCACCGACGACAAGAATCGTGTCAGCCGACATACGTCATCCGAACTGTATGCAAGCAACCTGTAAAAACGCAACTCTTCATCCCGCAGTATCACGGATAGAAGACACGAAAAGAGACCTCGGACGAGTCCGGATCGAGGGGTTCTGCTTCGTTTGTCGATATGTGTTCGTTCAACTATCGGACGGATCGATATTGACGTTGCGACTGAAGACGTTGCCCGGGTCGTACTCTGCTTTTATTTCGGCGAGACGGCCGTAGTTGTCGCCGTAGACCTGTTTTGACCAGTCTTCCCAGTCTCGTTCATCAACGCCGGTGAAACCTGCATAGGCGCCTTCGGAACCGGCTCGACGGAGTTGGCGCTCGGTCTCGGCTGCCCAG
Organism: Natrialbaceae archaeon A-arb3/5; assembly: GCA_046614585.1. GTDB lineage: Archaea > Halobacteriota > Halobacteria > Halobacteriales > Natrialbaceae > JBKKHI01. The sequence continues at coordinate 146,071 of JBKKHI010000004.1, forward strand.
TCGAGGGTCGGCTGATTCTGGTAGTCCTCCCAGTTGCCCTCGATGGTGATCATGTACTGCTTGTCGTCCCACGCAAAGGCCGCGTCAGCGCCGTGACCGACGTTGCCACCGAGCGGCCAGACACCGATGGCCGCCATCGGCGTAGGCGCCTCTCCTTTCCGCTCGAAGATGATGTCGTGGATCTCGTCGGTCATCTCATCGACGAACACCGAGCGGTGGGTGTACTTGCGCCCCCACGGGTACATCTGCGTGCCGAGGTCGTGGAGCATTTCGTAGGGCATCACGTCGCTCATATCGATTAGCGGCTCGGTGACATTTCGGAGCGGTTCGATCACTTTCTCTCCCTCTTCGGGATCGCCTGCGTAGCACCCCAGAATGCAGACGGCGTCTTCCCCGATGAGTTCGTCCGGCATCGGCGGCAGTCCGGGGACGTGGGCGTCGAGCAAAATGGTCGTCAGTTCTTCGGACGCGTCGGCGAGGACTTCTCGGTGCGTCTCGAACACGTCTTTGACTGCATCACGGGGATAGAAGACACCGAGGCCCTGCACGAGCGGGCCGATTTCGTACAGCTCGAACTCGAAGCTGGTGACGACGCCGAAGTTGCCGCCGCCACCGCGAACCGCCCAGAACAGATCCTCGTTGGTTTCGGGCGAGGCCTTCACCACCTCGCCGTGGGCGGTGACGACTTCAACGCTCTGGAGCGCGTCGACGCCGAGGCCGTGCTTCCGACGCATCCACCCGATGCCGCCGCCCAGCGTCGAGCCGGGGATACCAACGTCGCCGGCGCTACCTGTCGGGATGGCGAGGCCGTGCGGCTGCGTCTCGGCGTGGACATCTTCGGCGCGTGTGCCGGGCTCGACGCGGACGGTCTGCGCCTCGGGGTCGACGTGGACGGAATCCAAATCTTCGAGGTCGATGACGAGTCCGCCCTCAACGACGGCACTGCCGGCTTGATGGTGGGCCCCGCCGCGGATCGAGAGTTCGAGGTCGTTGTCACGGGCGAACTGAATGGCGTTCGCCACGTCAGTCGCGCCTTTAACGCGAGCGACGATGGCAGGGTACTTGTTGATGAGACCGTTCCACACGTTGCGCGCGTCTTCGTACTCGTCGCTGTCCGGCAGGATCAGGTCTCCGCGGAGGTCGTCCTCGAACTCTTTGAGAGCATCTTCGGCTACCGATGCAACAACTCCAAGTGGGTGCTTATGCGCAGTCATCAATCGCCTCATCGTATCCGGTGCGTTCATATGCAGCGAGTGAACTACTGGCTCAATTCCTGAATCAAGGGCGCGGTTCAAGTATAGGCTTTGTGAGAGGTATTGGAGAATATCCTCGTTGACTACGCAGTAACGGTCATACTATGCCCCGTCTGCTCGTGTCGGGTTTTCGGCTTCCTCTGGCAATTGGTCTTGCAATTCGTCATCGACACAGCGGGCTTCGGCTCGGATCCGGTCAAACAGTCCCTTGACCCATTTGTGCAACTCTATGGATTGGTTGACGATGGTACCCTCGATACCCCCTTCAGAGTAGATGACGATGAGGACGGTGAATCCGTCGTCGGTGTCAACGCAGATGAGGCCGAACGGCGGGCCCTCACCGACGTACAGCGAAGAGGCAGACCGAGCGGCTATCGTCGCGAGTTCGTCAGCATACTCCGTTTTGAGACGATTGTAGGTCTCCTCGTTGAGGACGATTGCCATCTCGTTACCAACATCGACAGCATTACGATACCACACGCGCGGAAGATTCGGGTTGATGATCTTCGGGAAGTACGCTATCGTATCCCCCTTGTTCTCCCGCAGCGTCTCCTCAACCACGTCAGGCGGTTTGAACGCGCCGTGTTCGCTTCGAAGTACGATATCGGCCCCTTCGATCAGTTCGATCGGGGGCGGGTCAGCCTCGGGAAAAGCCTGTACGAGCGATTTCGTCGACACGAGCGTTTTGATTTCTTTCCGGTAGTTCTGGAATCGGCGGGCGGAAAGCTCTCCAAATCTGGTTGCTGCGTATTTTCCATTCTGCTTTTCGACAAGGTCTAACTCCTCAAGCCTTCCGAGGGCTCTCGTGATCGTCGATCGAGAGAGTTCTAACTCTTCTACGAGATCTCGAGGATATAACGGTTTCTCGGAGAGTTGTGCAAGAACATCTGATCGTTTTTCAACGATACTCAAAATGTCGTACACGTCGTCCTCCTCTCTCATCCTGATAGTAGAAACGTCCATACCGAAGCCAAATAAATGACACTACCAATTTTAGTTTCTATAACCTCTATTATTTGACTGTTATCATCGCTTTTCACGCACCTATTTCGCAGATTTACACAGTATGGCTCACAGAGTGAATCAGTTGCCCACTCCGTGAATATACGCCGAAGACACGGGAAGAAAGGGTGAGATGCACGATTCTGAACCTCGGCTGAAGCGTCGCACGCTAATAACAGCAACCGGTTCCGCCGGCGCAATCGGACTTGCCGGTTGTCTCGGCGATGACGATGACCCCGACGACGGCGCAACCGGCAATGAAGAGGCTCCCGGAGATGATGACGGCGAGTCAGGAGATGGCGACGAGGGCAACGAAGGCGAAGCCGAATTCGACAGACCGGACTTCGTGGAATCTGCCGATTCCGTGTTCGGACGGATGGAGGCTGACTGGGACGAAGGCGAGGTCACCACGGAACTCCGAATCGAGGAGGAGTTGGAAGACCCCGACGAAGCGAGCGAAATCATGATGCTTCAAGACGGCGAAGAACTCGGCGGCGGGAGCGTTTCCTCACCCATCGATCTGCCGATAGCGGAGTGGAGCAGCGCCGCCGACGCGCCGCTCATCGGCGATATCACCGTAGAGGTACAGAACGACTTCGGTGATTCCCTCGCTTCGATGGAGTGGCACATCGACGGAAGCATCGAAGTCCTCGAGGCGGGTATTCCCGCGGAAAACGCTGATTGGATGTCTTCGATAGAGTGGGACGAAGATCAGTTCTACAACGACCCTGATCCCGAGGAAGACCACTCAAGTCCGTACCTCCATGTAGGCGTGGAAGGACACGTGGCCTACATCTCTAATGTTCGATGGGAAATCGAGAACTACAATGACCCATCGACTATGGCCGCATACACGCCGGCAGACGACGAATACTCGTCGTTCAGGGATCTACTTGCGGGAGCGGATTATATGGCACTCCAGTCGGGAGAAGCCGTGATCTGGCTCAGAGAAAGTTTGATGCTCGAACCCGATGGGGAATGCGTACCGACAGAAGGTGAAATTGTACTCGAACGCCCGGAAGCGGACGACATTATGATTCCGGTGGAAATCGAAGGCGGAGAGGAGGAAGACGTGACCACCACGAATACTATCTGCACCGGTGGCGACATCCACATCGCGGAGTAGCGTGGCATACGTGGAGGGCATAACCGACCAAATCTTAACATAATAATTTAATTTAGATAGAATCGGCCGCGAAGCTGAAATGTGGCCGTTTCGTCGCCACCTTCGTACGGCACGATTCCTCGGCACGCGTCGTCGCAACTGATATTCTTGTTAACCGAAAATACGTCTCATTTTGGTCGGTTGAGTGAATTCCTAACCGCCGTTCTCCGCTACACGTTCCCCACGATCGTCGCTACTCGTCTTGTCTCACTCGGGTACAGAACATCGTTCTTTTCGCCGCGTCCTTGCGTCCGTTCTCGTCCGTTCAGTTTCGCTACGTCAATATGACGGCACGTATCCGTCGTAGTCAAGCGCATCAGCCATCATCTGACGACGGTCGTTGACGGTCTCGCATCGTCTGTCGACGGTACTCGAGTTGGGGTCACGCGTTAGGTGTTTCGCCACTTGCGTCCAATCGATGTCTCCGGCGATGGCTTCGTCGACTTCGTCTTCGCGCTCCTTGAACGTGTAGTAGATGTCGATGACCTCGCCCCAGAACGACGGCTTGTGGTGCGCGTGCTCGACGTGGCCCAGCTCGTGGATGATCAACATCAACCGACGGTTTACGTCCCAGTCGATCCACTTCTGACGGTTGATTTTGTAGACGATGGTTCCGTCACTTCGACTGCCGCACCGTCCCCATTTGCCGCTGAGGTTGTCGTTGAAATCGACGTGTTCCGGTTTCAACTCGTCGGCATCTCCGGGGGCGTCCCATTCCGTGTAGTAGATGTTGAAAAGGTCTACGAAGACCCTGACTCGGGGATCATCAGACACTATCGCCATCACCTCCATTCTCGTCGGTCATACTCGCCATCTCTTTCTCCTCGTACGCGTAGTCCCGTGGATAGATTTCGATCGCGCGGCCGAAGATTTTGAAGTCGAGGAGTTTCGCGTTGAACTCGTCTTCCGGGATGGCGTCGATGAGGTAGTCGTCGAAGAACTCCACGATCTCGTTTAGCGGAGTGTTCCTTGGGAAGTCGACTGCGATGACGGGAGGCCTGACCTTGAGCCACTTGATGTCCTCACCGTTCCGTTCAGCTTCTTCGAGCGCGGTTTCGACATCATCTACCAGCTCTGGCAGACCGTCGAACTCGTCAATGCCGGGACGCTCGCCGTGTCCGCTGTCGTCTCTAAACACCATAGGCATCACCTCCATGCGGCTGCTCTTCGTGCGTGTGTAGTCGGGTGGTCTGTTCGTGTCGCGATTCGGGCTCGTTGGCGGGCTTGCGCCGCGCCTCAGTGCGGTTTTCGCACATTGCACCACATACGTTTACAATACGTACTTAAAAACATTCGACGCCGCAGGCTTAATGATTAATCATTAAGGTCAAATAATGGGGCAAACGTTTATCAGACGCCAATATTTACGCGATGCGCTTTGACAACCGTTCTCCGCTAATTGGTGGAATCCAAAGTTTTAAGTATGTTCTGACAAGTCGAAAATCGACTGCTCTCAGCCGTCGCTAACCGTTGCATCTGAGGAAAAGGGAGGTCAGTTGTCGAACTCGTCAAGGTACATCTGGAGGGGCTCGCACAACGACCAACTCCCCCGGTTCAACGAACTGATAAGCATTACTGGATTTCCCCGCTGAAAAACGATCCGGGGCCCGAACTTTGAGCGTCAAATCAGGGGGTTCGAGTGTTATTCTCATGCTGTAACTCGATTTTTGACGGAACAGGTACAGGTGACTTGTGCTTCCACCCACCTATCGGGACAAACACTAATTGTTGAATTTCGTATGACCCGTGTGAAAGGTGTTCGGAGTATCCTGCGAGCTTACCGAAGCCGCACAGCACCACGACAACGACTACTGGATCTCGCGGAAGTCTCTCCCCGAAGGTGAAGATCCGGCTGACCATCGCTACCCGGCGTGGGAAGCTGAAGACGACGCGTGGACGCTCATCATCGGCGACAACGCTCCCCACGCCGCCTTGGATGCAGTCGAAGAGGAGGGGTTCGAGCCGACGTGGGCAAGCGACGCGAATCGAACGAGGGTGAAACGCGTCAACCTGAAAGTCCGCGAAGAGACCGCATACTACATTGAAGAGCCGCCCGATGACCGCTATCGAACCGTCGGACGCCGGGAGACGCTGGAGTTGCTTGATCAGCGTGGAATCAAGGCCGGCTCGTACGTTGACAGCTGGTGGTATCCGGAGAAGCGAGAATTCGTCGCCGTCTTCGACCGGGTCGACGAGAGCGGCGAGAAAGGTCGGATGGTGTGGAGGTCTGACTCGGTCTCGACCGCCGAGAGGGAACTGATCCTCGAAGGCGAGCCAATAGAGGACGACAGCCCCGCCACGCACGAGCAGCTCGCCGAAACGATCTACAGGAACAGCACTTTGACGCCGAACGAGTCGCAGATCGTCGCCTGCTGGATTCGGGGCGTTGAGGACTACCAACGGATTGCAGAGACAATCGACTCGTCGTACCAAGCAGTCTCTCAGTCGGTGTACTTCTTGAAGGGAAAATTCCACCGCCGAAAGTGGGAGCGGGAGTTCGTTTTGCCGTACGTCCCCGACGACCTCCTTCCAGACGACGCTCCCGTCGACGACGGCACGCTGGAAACGGTGGCCGATCTCGAAGCCGCACACGAGCGGGGAGAAGAACAGTATCATTTCCGGGAGAAATCGAGCGCGCAACTCGACGCCGACCTTCCATTTGATGCCGACGAAGCGCCTGCCGACTGAACACACCCCCTCGACTACATCAAGGTCGAACGCCCGCCGTAGTGCTTGAGGAAGGGCACGCCAGCGAGACGTGTCGTCCAGACGATCTTCGCTATCGCTTTCCGTCGAGCGAGGACAACTACACCGTCGAACCCCAACACCCAACGTTGGTGTACCGTCGAGACTTCCTCGAAGGGTAGGGGCGGTCGCCGATACTGCTTCCCCGCCACGCGTCCTACGCAACGCCGTACTCTTCCTTGATTCGACGCCACTCCCCTCTTGTCAAATCCGCATCAATCTCCTCGTACGACGTAGATTCGAGGAAATCCACGATCTGGGGCCCCGAAACCTGAGCTTGCAAACTCTCGTGCGTCACATCAGCACCGGACGCCACAGCATCACGGTGCAACTCATCAGCTATTAACTCAGTCACCTTGCTCTCCAAGGGCCGATCCTGCAGCATCGCCGAACACCGCGGACAGTAATTCTCGTGACCGTGCAGCGGTGCCGAGCAACGTGGACACCGTTCCAACTCCGGTTCGCCGATCTCGTCATCCTCGATGTCGAACCCGTACTTTTTGAGTACCTGCTTGTTGATTTCTTCTTCCTTGATGTGCTCGTACCGTTCCAGCATATTGCTGTCACGAGACCAGCCCGCTCGATGCTTGATTTCGCGATCGGTAAATCCCTGTTTCGCCCAAATGCTCACCGCCGTGTGGCGGAAGATGTGTGGATGCACGTCCTCCTCGTCCAACGACGCGTCTGACGAGTCCACGAGGCGTTTGAGGCGTTGGCGGACGAGCGCCGGCGTCATCGAACCGTCGTCATCTTCGCCCTCACTCCAACCCTTCGCCTTGTGGAACAACGGTGCGTCGTCCTCTCCGGAACGAGGATGTTCGTTTGCGAGGTAGTTCTCAAGGTGTGCCGCGCTCCACGTCAACGGCTTACGAGCGTCATCGCCTTTCAGCCCTTCTGCCTGCGTGTTCGGCTGGTAGAACCCGCCACCGTCCTGCCGGAACTCGACGTCTCCCACGCGAAGCGAGAGTAGTTGTGCCACACGCATTCCGGTGTCGGCCAACATCGAAACGATTGCTCGGTCGCGTGCTTTCTTGCACGCATCTTGGATTAGTTCCTCAATTTCGTCCTTTGTCAGGATGTCGTCGGGCGTGATCTTCTTCTCCTCGTTCTTCGACAACCTGATCGCTCCCTCTCGTGGGAGCAAATCCGCGTAGTCCCTCCCGAACTCGGCGGGATCTGCCTTCCTCAGTTCCCGGAACATCGTCCGCAGCGCCTTCTCGTAGTTCCGGCGAGTCCCCTTCGTGCCCCATCCGCGCTCCTCTTCGAGGTCATCGATTGTGGAGTCCAGTTCACGCGGCGTCTGTTCGATGATTGGCTTGTCGCTGGCCTCCGAAATGAGGCGGAGTTTGGAAAGGTATTGGATGACTGTTGAGTTGGCCATCTCCTTCGCTGCCACTGCGGTGAAGTCCCAGAGAAGTCGGGAGTCCTCATCGTTGAGTTCGTCCAACTTCTCTTTCTGATTTTGAAGTTGTTCGTCGAGGTTGTGCGGGTCATCCACCGACATTCTACTCTTCGTGAAGGATTGGGACTACAAAACATTTTGTCTCGAATCCGCCCGGGACTACTTTTGCGCCGAACAAACTCGTGAGGCGCAAGTATCCCCGGCGGTACGAGCCCAGCAGACGAGAGGATTCGAGTCCTCGCGGTTCGAACCGCCCACCGACCGATTCCGCCGATTGATTACTACTTCTCGCGTTGAAGGGTCGCCTTTGCCTGAGCAACGTAGCTATTGGTGTCCCAGCTTCGCGCGTCACTCAGTTTCGACAAGAGGCCTTCCGCGTTCGCTGGAGTGAGAAATTCGTTGCGAACTAACGTGGTCAAAAGTGTCGGTGTCGTCACTAGACGGGTGTCAGCCAAGGACGCGTGGATGAGAGCAAGACGATTGAATTCATCACAGAGGAGTTGCATCGCATCAAGGTCGTTAGCAAGCGTGACCGCTGCGTTCTCGCCGTCGTCGAGCGGGAAGTCCTCATCGAGTTCCGTGGCTCGTTCGTCGAACTCCGAGAGGCGGTCGAGGACAGCCTGTGCTGCGTCGCCCGAACGGTCCTCGTACGATGCAGTTTCCCGAAGCTCCGATACTACCTGCTCCGGGATAACGACGTGATGCTCATCGAGAAGAATGCTGAGTGGACTCAGCTCGTGATTGGCGACAGTCCCGAGACTGACGAGAGCGGATGTGTCCGCGACGATGAGCGCCATCTACGAGTTCGCCAACTCCTCTGCAGTCTCTTCGAGGAACTCCTCGTTCAGTTGGCCTTTGAGGACGCGAAAGTTCGCGGCCTCCTCGTGTCCGACGAGTTCCTTCAACTGTTGAAAGGTGATGTCGTCCTCGTAGTACGCTCCAGCGATTTCCTGCTTGATGTCGTCGTCGTGGGATGCCTCACGGAGGTACCCGCGCAGCGCGTTGGTGAGGATATCCGTGCGATCAGTCTCGAAGACGGTTGCGAGCGCGTCGGCTCGCTCGACCAGCCCTCGGGGAGCACGGAACTGAACTCGTTTCTTGCCTTCGGAACTCATGTGTGTACATTGTGAGCGTCATTAGTTAACTCTTTCTTCACTCCTATCGACCCGGGAGCGAATGTGGGGATTTCATGGAGCGCGAGAACCGCATGTATCTCTGATACACCAGTTTAGTGCACTTTTCCGTCTCTTCATGGGATTCGATACTAATACTCTCGAATCCGCCCGGAACAACTTCTATCGCAACGCATCACGCGATCGACGGCCGTTTTCGTAGATTCGGATCTGGAGGGGGAGCGAATTCGAGCCGTTGATTCGCTGTCCGTGATCAGGAACGTACTGTCAGTTACGAGCCCGTTTCGACGAGTTCCGCTTCGCCGTACGTCTCGTCGACGGAGGTGACGCGGACCGTGGCCTGAATCGCCGCGATATCTTCCTCGAGAAAGAGAACGAACCCGCCCTCTGTTTTGCAGACCAGCGTGCCGTCGGATTTCTCGTCGACGATGTCGACGGTCACTTCCTCGCCTGGCTCGGGCTTGCCGCCCAGCGATTCTCCGCACCGCCAGCAGTCAGCATCGTATTCCGGCGCCCCGTCTGGAGCGTTGTTTGCGCCACAGCGAGGCGCGTCACATTTGATGAACGAGTCGTGTTTTCCGGGCTGGTAGCGTCCCACACCACTTCGTCCGTCCCGTCTCCCAAAAACGTGGCGTTGCGCACGGCGAATTGATACCAACACTCGAAAAGTGGAGATCGATTGTCCGCAGCGCGGGTCTGTCCAGCGCCTGCTCGGTTAGTCGTCGTCGACGATCTCGATATCACCGATCATGCTGTCTAAGTGTGGTGGACAGACGTATTCGACCATGTTCGAGCCAGCGGTAAACTCGAACTCGATGGTCTCGCCTTCCTCCGAGGAGTCCTCGGATTCAGCGAGGGTATCTCCTTGGTCGTCCCAGATGGCGAACCAGTGAATCTGGCCGTCGACGTTAGTCCACTCGACCGAGTACTCTTCGCCGTCTGCGAGCGTGAGCGTCGGATTCTCTTCGCCTTCGATCGCCTCGGGAGCGGTGCCGACCCAGCCCTCGTCCTGCGAGCCATCGAACTCGATGGTGTCGTCGGGATCGAGTGCCTCATCCTCGTCGTCGGCCTCGTCGTCCTCGTCGGCTTCGGCGTGGTCTGAAACTCGCTCGTAGACGAGGTCCAGCCCTTCGGCCGTGTCGCCGACTGGGGCCAGCAAGATGTCGTCGAACCACGCCGTCCCCGTCGATTCGCCCCAGCCGCCGAACAGGCAGTTGATCTGGAACGTATCGTTCGAGCCGCTGTTGATCGTAGTCGTAACCTCGGTCCAGTCTTCGGTTTCGGTTACCGATTCGGTGAGCGACTCTTCGCCGAGCTCGTGGACGTTCAACTGGGCACCGTATCCGGACCCCTCGTCGAACTCGTCGGTCATGATCCAGCCGCTGAGGATGTACTCGGTTTCCTCTTCGACATCGACCGTCTGGTGCCACGCGGCGTCTGCGCCTTCCTCGGAATCGATACGGACGCTGTGATCGCCGCTGTAGGCTTCCTCGTCGTCGTAGGTGAACTCGGCCTCGCCGCTCCAGTCGTACTCCTCCCACTCGTCCGGCGAGTCTTCGCCCTCCTCGAAGTCGGGATTGGCGAGCACGTTATCGCCGACTTCGTCCTCGTCATCGTCATCTTCTTCCGGCTCGTGTTCGGATTCGTACGCGTCGATGAAGCCGTCAGCGTGACGAGCGCCGGCGGCAGTGGCGGCTTCGATTAGCAGGTCGTCGGTGGCTTCCTCCTGGCTGATCGTGTCGTAGACGGCCTGGCCGGCTTCGTCCGACTCCTCCGTCTCGGCGAGTGCGAGCAGCGCCCACTGCTGGACGCGCCCGTCCTCGTCGTCGAGAAGGTCTCGATCGAGGATCTCCTCCTGAAGATCGTCCTCGCCGGAAAGTATGCGGAGTGCGTTGAGGCGAACAGCGGAGACGGAGTGATCAAGCGAGCCGTACGCCGCCTCAGTCGCCTCTTCTTCGTCTATCGCGTCGAGCGTCCAGAGGGCGTGCACCGCGCCGGGGTCGAGTCCGAGTTCGTCCTCGTCCTCCTCGTCGACCAGCGCCGTAAGGTCGTCGACGACGTCGGTGTCCTCGCGCTCGACGAGCATGCGCTGGGCGGTCATGCGCCAGAACATGTTGTCGTCGGTGAGCGCGTCGACGAGTTCCGCGGAGTCGGCGTCGGTCAGGTCCTGGGGCTGCATCTCGACGTCGTCGCCGTAGGTGACTCGATACAGCCGGCCGTGGGATTGGTCGCGGACGTCGGTCTCGTAGGCGTTGCCGTCGCCCGTTTCGTAGTCCTCCGGCGTCGGGTTGTGCTGGAAGATGAAGTTGTAGAAGTCGATCATCCAGACCTGCCCGTCGGGGCCGACGTTGGCGTAGGTCGGCGAGGCCCACTCGTCGTTGCTGGTGACGAGGTTGTTGTGGTTGACCGAGGTGTACCCGGCGCCGTCCTGTTCGAGGTAGAAGGTTCCGAGCAGTTGTCCGGTTCCTTCGCCGACGAACGCCGTGCTGTTCCAGTACTGTTCGGGATACTCTCTGGCCGTGTAGAGCTGGTGGTCGGCCGCGGCGGTGTAGCCGTCTTGCTGGTCGACCTGCCGGTAGCGGTCGTTGATCGGCAGAATTCGGTGGTCCATCTCGGTTCGGCTCAAGTTCTCCCCCATGATGTCCGCGATATCGGTCGGTCCGTCGTAGCCGTCGACATGATCGAAGTATCGGTTGGGGATGGCGGCGTAGGCGGTGATGTGCGAGCCGGCGGTCGCGGCGGAGGCGAAGGGGAGCCCTTCCTCGTTGAACGTGATTCCGGCGGTGTTGGACGGCAAACTGCCGACGAACTCGATTTCGGAGCCGTCAGGCTTGAACCGGAAGAGGTCCTGACTGAGTTCGAGGTCCTCGTCGATGTCCGGCGTGAACCCTTCGTAGCCGACGACCCCCCAGATCCAGTTGTCGATGCCGTATCTGAGCTGATTGACGCCGGCGTGCGTGTCGCTGGTGCCGAAGCCGGTGACGATAACCTCCTCCTCGTCGGCGACGCCGTCGCCGTCCGTGTCGCCGAAGTAGACGATCCGACCCTCGTCGTGGTCGTCCTCGACTTCGGAGACGATGACGCCGTCGCGGTAGGCGATGATACTCAGCGGGACCGAGAGGTCCTCTTTGAAGACGGTGAACTCGTCGGCCTGCCCGTCGTCGTCGGTGTCTTCACAGAGGACGATCTTGTCCTCGCCGGCTCCTTGCTCGTTCGGATAGTCCTGCGTGATGGAGATCCAACAGCGCCCGGCCGCATCGAAGGTCATGTCGAGGATCTGCCCCTCGATCTCCTCGGGGAGCGTTTCCTCGCTCACGAAGTGTTCGATCTCGAACTCGGCGGGCGTGACGGTGTGCGAGAGGGACTCGGAGACCTCGAGCGGGTCCTGTACGTAGGCCCAGACGTCCTCGTCGTCTTCGGCTTGGACCTCCTCCGGAGCCGGCCCCTGACCGTACTCCTCGTAGGGGATTTCGGGGTGGCTGTACTCCTCGACGTGCGCGTAGGGGAGATCGTCGAGGGTCGGGTGGTCGCCGATCGTGTCCTCGTTGCCGGAGGTCCAGCGCACGGCGTTGTGGAGGAGTTGCTGGAATCCATCTTCCTCCCAGGCGTTTTCGTCGTGACCCCAAGCAGTGTAGAAGACCCGACCGTCACCCTGTTCACGTACCCACGTGAAGGGTTCCTCCTCGTCTTCCTCGTAGTCGCCACCGTCCGCGTAGGCCAGTACTTCGATGTCGTCTGCGAAGTTGTGGTGGCGGTAGGTCTCCTCGAACGCTTCGATCTCCTCGACGTCCTCGAGAACGGGATGATCCGGTTCGATCCGGTCCGTGGTCATGTCCTCGTGGCCGTGGTGGGCGAATCCGCCGCCAACCAGATTGGTGAACCGCTCGCCGAGTTCGTCCGGCTCTTCGTCCATCGCCCCGAACGAGGCGGAGGCGCTGTGGACGGGGACGAACCCGCCACCGTTCTCGACGTACTCCTCCAGCGCGTCGATCTGCTCCTCCGTCGGCTCGAGTCGGTTGCCGTACAGCATCACCGCATCGTAGTTCGAGAGCGTGTCGGGGTTGAGGTCGTCCTGTCGCTCGGTGTAGACGACTTCGACGCCCTGGTGGAGGAGATACGGCCCGATTACCTTGTAGAGCTCTTCCGAATAGTGTTCGGCTTCGTCCTCGACGCCGCCGAGGTAGAGCACCTGCAGGACCTCGTTGGGGTCCTCCCAGTGGGTACCGTACTCGTTTCGCGCACCGGCGAGGCCGCTCGCTCCGGTGAGTCCGGCTGCACCGATCGCACCGGTTGCTTGCATGAACCGCCGCCTGTCGACGGGACCAACTCCAGAATCAGTCTCCTGTACTCCGTCACTACGGTTATTGTCTCTCATAGACGGGTGAAATTAGTTGAGAGTTGCGGATAAAAATCTTAACAGTAAGACGTGAATTTTCATGAATAACAAACCCATTTCCGAAGTTAGGGTGAATTGTTTGGTAATATCACCGTAAAATATGGGCCAAATAGATAATAGCAACGATTAATTAGTTCCTGGAAATCCGATCTTACTGTCGCCCATCGAAGTGCCACAACTCAATTCAGGAAAAAACAGGTCGCTTCCCGCCGTCGTGATGAGTTGTCCGTTCGTGCCGATTCGGGTCGTCCATTCTTTTCTGAACAAACGCTGGAGGCGCAGTCGTGGTTCGTCCGTTATCGGAAACTATCCTCTGTTCGACATAACTGTGAAATTGGTGATTGGGACGATAGGAAACGACAACATCTGGCGGCGAGGTAGTGAAACTGGGTATCGAACGGTATCGATCATATCGATGACGACCTAGCGGGGAGCCGGGGTGAGCGATCATGGAACCATCGGTTATTTGTCACTCTACTCGTGATACGTGTTATGAACCGTCGAACGGTTCTCATGGGTGCCACGGGGCTGGCAACGATCGCTGGCTGCCTCGACGGTGAGACCGAGACGGGCGAGACAGACGACACGCAATCAGATAACGTCCGGCCGGAACCACCGTTCGAGATTCCGACGGTCGATGCACCCGGAAGCGATGCCGGAACTGTTTTTGTTCCCGCCTCGGGGAAAGTACTCCTCCTCAATTTCACCAGAACACAGTGTCCGACGAGCGAGGGGCTCCATCCGACGATCGGCGAGGCGCGAGACCAGCTAGCGGAGGAGTACGATGTCGACGGCGAAGCCGGGCAGGTCCGTTTCCTCTCGGTGATCGTCCGGTCACAGGGGCCATCGCCGACTGAAGACGAACTGGCCGAATGGTGGGGCGAACACGACGGCGAGTGGTCGATCGGGATCGACGACGACGGCGTTCTTCCCGACTACTACGACATTCGCGGGTTTCCGACGATCATCGTCCTCGGCAGCGACGGCACCGTTCGCTGGGAGAACCACCGCCAGACCTCGGCGGGGAACATCATCGCGGCAGTCGAAAGCGCACTCGAAGCCGAAGCGAACGGGGACACCGACGCGGAGACGTCCGACGCGGAGACGTCCGACGCGGAGACATCCAACGCGGACACCGAACCGGACGCGAGACTCGTCGGTTCGGAGCGCGTCGTCGAGGACGGACCGTAGTCGTCGACTGGTTCGATAGCCGAACCAGTACTCCTTTCAAATTCTGCCCCGAACGGACACGCAAGCAAATCCACGGAACGCAATGGCGACATAGACACCCGCGGTCACCCACGACGGATGAACTCCGAACACGAATCACGATGAGACGACGCGAGATCGTTGCGGGAGTCACTAGCATCGGTATTCTCGGCGGTGCCGGAATCGCGTTTCGGCGGGGGCTGCCGTCGATCGGCGACGATCGGGCAGACGCCGCCGAGGACGATGACGGGGGATCCACCGACCGCCTCGCGCTCGAAACGATCGACGCACGCGGCAGCGAGGCGGGAACGCTTCCAGTTCCCACCGACGGCGTCACGCTCATCATGTTTTTTGCTCCCTCGTGCGGACAGTGTCAACAGCTGATGCCACGGCTCGCTGATGCGCAGGCTCGACTCGACGACGAGTACGGCGATGCGGTGACCGTCGTCTCGGTCGCGCCACAGCAGTCCGAAGACGAACTGCGCGAGTGGTGGATCGACCACGAAGGCGATTGGACGCTCGGATTCGATCCAGCCGGAACGCTCGCCGGTACCTACCGCGTCATCGGGTATCCCGTCCTCATCGCGATCGACAGCGACGGCGAAAAACGCTGGGAGGACGACGGCGTCATGGAAGCCGAGTGGATCGTCCGAAACGTCGAACACGTCCTCGAGGAGTACGAAGAACCCGACGAGGGCCCGGACTCGACAAGCGGAGACGGCGAGGACGAGAACGCCAGCGAAACTCGCGATGGAACCGACGACCCCGGAGCCGGTTGAACGCCGTCGACAGCGACCGAATCAGGCCTCCGCCTGCCAGTTTCGAATCCGGTCAGCGCTGACGCCCTCGACCGAGTCGGCGACGTCGTCCGGATCGGCGTCGGTCAGGTCGGAGAGACTCTCGATGCCGGCGTCGGCGAGTTTTTCTACTGTCTTCGCGCCGAGGCCCTCGAGCGCCTCGAGATCCGAGCCGCTGTCGCTCTCTCTGGCCTGGAACTCCTGGTAGTTGCAGATGGGACAGCCGAGTTCCCAGGGCTCGTCGCCGCTGTGAATCACGAGTTCGGGTAGGTCGTGCTCCTCGCAGTGCTCGTCGGTGACCTCGATCTCGCCGCGTCGCGGAAGCGGCAAGGAGTACTCGCAGTCGGGGTATCGCGTACAGCCGACGAGTCGGGAGCCGCTCTGGAGGGTCTTGACCGCGAGCTCGCCACCATGCTCGCTCCCGCAGTCGGGACACTCACCTAAGATCGGTCCCTCGCCGGCATCTTCGGCCTTACAGAGCGGACAGCCGTGGACGAACGTCTGTCGGCCGGCAAGCATCTTGACCTCGTTCAAGCCGTGTTCGTCACACTCTTGTTCCAAGATCAGCGGCTTGCCAGTCGAGGGAAGCGGAAGGGTGTTCTCGCAGTCCGGATAGCCGTCACAGCCGATGAAGTACGAGCCGTGACGGCTCCGGCGGACGAGGAGGTCCTCGCCGCACTCCGGACACGGGCCGAGTCGTTTGTCGTCTTTGAGTGATTTCCGGAGTTGGTCGCCGATTTCCTCGCGGGAGTTGGCGAGGTTCGCGAAGATCTCTGCTAACATCTCGCGGGACTCGTCGGTGACGTCCTCGAAGTCGGCATCGCCGGCGGCGATGGCGTCCATATCGGCCTCGAGTTGGGCCGTCATCTCCTCGTTGACGACCCGATCGGCGTAGTTCTCCGCGGCTTCGACGACGGCCATCGCGAGCTTTGTCGGCCGCGGCGGATCGCTCTCGATGTAGCCTCGGTCGTACAGCTTCTCGATCGTCTCGTGGCGGGTCGACTTCGTGCCGATCCCCATATCCTCCATGGTCTCGATGAGCCGAGACTGGCCGTACCGACGCGGTGGTTGCGTCTCTTTTTCTTCGAGGTCGACCGTCTCGAGCGAGAGCTGCTCGCCCTCCTCGACGCCGGGTACGTAGTTCTCGGCGGTACTGAAGTACGGGTAGACGTCGTGGTAGCCGGGTTCGACGAGGCGCTTGCCGTTCGATTTGAGGCGGTAGTCTGCGACCTCGGCGACGGCCTTGAGGTGTTCCCAGACGGCGGCCTCGGCGACCGTCGCGTAGAAGCGCCGGACGACGAGTTCGAAGACCTCCCACTCGTCGTCGCTGACGTCGCCCCGTGCTGGAATTTCGCCCGTCGGGTGGATCGGCGGGTGGTCGGTCGTCTCCTCGTCGCCCTCGGTGGGTGCGACCTCGTCAGCCTCGAGCAGCGACTCGGCGGACTCGCCGAGCGAGGGGTGGCCGACGAACGAGTCGAGCAGCTCCTCGGGGTCCAGATCGTCCGGATAGACGGTGTTGTCCGTACGCGGATACGTGATGTAGCCGGCGGTGTAGAGGTCCTCTGCGATCGACATCGCCCGCTTCGCCGAGTAGCCGAGCGAGCCCGCAGCGCGGATGAACTGGGTCGTGTTAAACGGCGTCGGCGGCGTGTCGGTCCGCGTTCGGCGGTTGACGTCGACGACCGTCGCCTCGTCGCGGTCGGCGAGCGTGTCGTAGACCTCCTCGGCCGTGACTTCCTCCCAGACGCGTTCGGCCTCGTTGTCGTCCTCGTCGCGGTAGAAGTACTGGGCGTCGAAGGCATTGTCACCGTTTTCCTTTCGGAGATCCGCAAAGAGTTCCCAGTACGTTTCCGGATCGAACGCCTGAATTTCGCGTTCGCGGTCGACGATCAGCTTGAGCGTCGGCGACTGCACCCGGCCGACCGAGATGAAGTCGTTGCCGAGTTGGCCGGCCGAAAGCGAGAGAAAGCGCGTCAGCGCGGCTCCCCAGACGAGGTCGATAATCTGGCGCGCCTCGCCCGCTGCCGCGAGGTCGAAGTCCAACTCGTCGGGCTCGTCGAAGGCGCTTTGTACCTCGTTTTCGGTGATCGAGGAAAATCGTACGCGCCGAATGGGGATGTCATCGTTGACCTCGCGAACGATCTCGTAGGCCTCTTTCCCGATGAGTTCCCCCTCGCGGTCGTAGTCCGTCGCGATCGTCGCTCGGGTCGCCTTTCGGGCGAGGATTCGCAGCGTCGCGACGATGTTCTCTTTCGTCGCGGTCTTCTCGATGCCCGCATCGATGAGTTCGACGGGTTCGACGTCCCGCCAGTCGGAGTACTCGGAGGGAAAATCGACGCCAACGACATGACCGGAGAGGCCGACACAGCGCTTGCCGCCCCACTTGTAGACGTTGACGCCGTTTTCGCGCGTCGACTCGTGGCTATCGCCGCTCAGGATCTCGGCGATCCGCCGCGCGGCGTTGTCCTTCTCGGTGATAATCAGTTCCACCGGAACTCACCTCGTTTTCGTCTTTCGGTCGACACCCGCCGTGACGCTCGACACTCACACATTGTGGCTCGCTACGATTGAGGATCTGATAACGCTTTCGCCAAAACCGAAAGACAGCGCGGGTGTGCGTGCGCTCGAGCGGTCGCGCGTGCGCGAGCACTGTTGGGTAGGCGGGCCTGATGCCAGTAACTACTCGGTCGATTCGCTCGACCGCTGTCGGATTCCGTCGGTCGCCGGTGCCGGCAAGCCGCGGCCGCGAGCCGAGTCCTTTTCCCTCGGCCCGGCCGAGACACGGACGAGAACGACGGTGGCAGCGACGGACTCCGATCGAAAGCGCGTCGATATGACGACGGGGCCGATCCCCCAGAACCTGTTGCACCTCGCGTGGCCGCTCGTCCTCGGCAACCTCCTCCAGACGTTTTACAACCTCGCGGACATGTTCTGGGTCGGTCGCGTGAGCAGCGACGCCGTCGCGGCCGTCTCGCTCATGTTTCCGCTCTCGTGGCTGTTCGTCTCGACCGCGATGGGACTGACCGCGGCGACGATCGCGCTCGTCTCGCAGTACGTGGGTGCAGACAACGACCGAATGGCCGACAGGGTCGTCGGCCAGACGATCCTGCTCGCGCTCGCCGTTTCGAGCGTCCTCGCCGTCGTCGGACTCGCTTTCCGACGGCCGCTTCTGGGACTGATTGGCGCGCGAGACCAGGTGTTCGTCGAGGCGCTTGCCTACATCGAGGTGATCTTCCTCGCGTTGCCGCTGACGTTCCTCTTTTTCGCCTTTCGCTCGTCGTTGCAGGGCGCTGGAGATACGAAAACGGCGATGTGGCTGGTCGTCGTCTCGGCCGGGATCAACGTCGTGCTCGACCCCTTCTTCATCCTCGGCTGGGGGCCGTTCCCCGAGATGGGAACCCGAGGCGCGGCGGTCGCGACGTTCATCTCGCGAGGCGTCGCTGCCGTCGCAGGCGTCTACATCCTGCTCGACGGCCGGTTCGGCGTACGGCTTCGGATCGGCGACCTCGCCCCCGATATCGGTATCCAGAAGCAACTGATCGACATCGGCTATCCATCGACCATCGACGGCTGGGCGCGCAGTTTCGCCGCCGTCGCGATGGCCGGCTTCGTCGCCCGGTTCGGCGCCGCGCCGACCGCGGCGTACGGAATCGGCGTCCGGTACATGTCCGTCACCTGGGCTGTCGCGGGCGCGGTCGGCAACGCGACGGCCACCGGCGTCGGGCAGAACCTCGGTGCGAAAACGCCCGACAGAGCCGCCTCGGTCGCGAAGGTTGCGACCGCGGGAACGATGGCGCTCATCTTCGCCGTCGCGGCCGTCCTGCTCGCTTTCCCCGCACAGGCGATGAGCCTTTTCGTCGACGATCCCGCTGTTATCGCCGAAGGCGTCGTTTTCCTCCGAATCATCGCCCCGTTCTGGGCGCTGTTCGCCGGCGTGATGGTCGTCCAGGGAGCGTTCCGCGGCGCCGGCAACACCCGCGAGGCGATGGTCCTCTCCTTTCTCTCGCGGTGGATCTTCCGGATTCCCGTCGCGCTCGTCCTCGCGTTCGCCTGGCCGGTGACCGTTCCCGTCGTTGGATTCGAACTTTCCGCCCTCGATTGGGGGATCGAGGGGATCTGGTGGGCGTACGCGTTCGGGATGGGCGTTTCGTTCGTCGTCGCCGTCGCCTGGTTCCGGCTGGGAACGTGGCGAACCGGCATTATCGACGCCGAATCGGACGATGAACCGCCCCGCGACGGCGAACCGGCCGCCGATCGATCGGACGAGCCAGAACTCGTCGACGACTGACTGTGATCGACGAGACGGTCATCCACAAACTGTCGGGCCGTTAGCGGTTGAATAGGCTTCCGACTGGCAGCCACTTCTCGATCGCCGGGCTGAACTCGGCGACCATCTGTGCGTCGGCGTCGGTGAAGGCGTCAGTCACGATCAGCGTGGACAGGTACGCTCCGACGACGACGATCGGGAGAACGGCTGCGACGACGAGATCGGTTTCGATGAGGTAGACAACGGGGAGGCCGGCGATCATCGCAGGCACGCCGGCGCTCACGACCTTCGCGAAATCCCTGGTGAACGGGTGGATGCCGTCGAGGTAGTAGATCTCGGCGAGCGTGAGGCCGCCGACCAGAAAGAGCGCCGTCGCGGAGCCGATAGCCGCTCCCTCGATGCCGAATATCGGTACAAGCGTCATCGAGACGAGGAAGTTCGTTCCGAAGAGAACGAGCGTGTTGGCGAAGACGATCCGCGAGTAGCCCATCCCCTGGAGCAAGGAGCCGTCTGGGCCGCCGAACGTAACGTTGAACAGGAACGCCCCCGCGAGCAGGACGACGACCATATTCGCCTCGGCGTACTGTGGCGTGTACAGGACTGCGAGGTAGGAACTCGCACCCAGCGAGAGGAAAATCGCGACCGGGAGCGTGATCGCGACGATCCAGCGAGCCATGATCCGAAACCGCTGCTCGACCAAGGCGACGTCGTCGCGGGTCTCGGCGATTAACGGTTTGAACACGGGCGAAAGCGAATTGAAGATGATCATCAGACCGGAGCCGAGCATGTAGCCGACGCGGTAGATGCCGACGTCGTCGGAAGCGAGGAAGTAACCGAGCACGAAGTAGTCGACGTGGCCCATCAGGACGAAGACGACGCTGGTCATCGCGAGGGGCACCGAGTACGTTACGAGCGGACCGGGCGAGACGAGTTCGATGTCCCGAGTCAGCAGATCCCAGGCCTTGTAGGTGAAGACGATCGCACCGACGGTGATCGCGACGAAGAGGCCGACGACGTAGCCGATGATGAGTCCGAGCAGTCCGTACCCCACGAGCAGGAGGCCGGCAGTGACGGCGAACCGGACGATTGGGCGAACCAGGTCTCGCATGATGACGCGGTACTGGAGTTTCTTGATGCTGTAGTAGGACGTCAGCAGGACGTTGTAGATGGCGAGCATCGGGATCGTCACCGAGAGCAACAGGAGTGCGATCTGCATCGACGGCTCCTGAAAGAGGTCGCCGACGAAGGTCGAACTGGCCGCGAGCGCGAACGCGATCAGCGACGACGTGACGAGGACGGTCGCCGTCACCTGTACGATCACGCCCTTGGCCTTGCCGTACTCGCCGTCGTCCAGATACTGCGGAACGAAGTAATCGATCGCAAGCGGCAGTCCGAGGTTCGCAAACACCTGCATGAAGAGGATGACCGAGGTCGCGAGAACGAACAGTCCGTAGACCGAGGGACTGACGAACCGTGTCATCAGCATGACGATGGCGAAGCCGAACGCACCGTTGATGACGTTCCCGACGAACGTGATACTGCCCTGTTTTGCGAGCGTCGAGACGCCCTCGTCCTGTTCGGTCATGGCCCCTGTGTACTCGTGCCCCCGCGGCTCGCACCGTTCTATCGCCCGATTCGACCGCGTCCGTTACCGGCCAGCGTGTTCGATGTGTCCATCGATGGGAGCCTCATTAGACGCCCGTCGCCGGTTCGAGTTCGTAGGTGACGACCTCGGCCGCCCGTTCGCCGAAATGCGGGAACTCGACTTCGAACGCCCACTCGTCGCCCGAGGAGACGTCGTCGTCGACGTTTTCGATGACACTCTCGAGTTCCTCGCCGTCCTCGTCGAAGAAGGTCGCCCGGATCTCGATGTAGCTCAACGTCCGATCGCCGACGTTCCGAACAGCACCCCAGACGGCCACGCGCTCGTCCTCGGTTCCGGGGTCATCCCGGACGAGGTCGTCCCAGACGACTTCGACGTCTCCTGGTTCGGTTATCTCCTCGCCGTTGTCCTCGACGAACTCGAGACAGCCCGGAACCAGGATGACGAGCGAGAGGAACGCGCGACGGTGCATCTATGGGCCATTCGGTGGGCCCTCTCTTGAGCGTTCGGGACGCAAACGAGAACCGCCGCCGTCACACCGAATCCGGCTCACGTTCGACAGCGAGGATCGAAAGCGTATCTGTTTTACAGGTACGCCGGATAGTGCCGGTATGGAGTGTCGTCACTGCGCATCGCCGCTCGAGAAACCCGGCGACTTCTGTCTCGTCTGTCGGGAGTCAAACACCGAGGCGATGGTCCTCGATGCGGCACGCGACAGGGCGACGGTGACGATGCTGGCGAGCGACGACGTCGACGAGCCGGTTCTCGGCCGGACGACGATCACGACGACGCCGGAAGACGGCGAGAACGAGGTCGTCGAACTCCGAAACTTCGCGAGCCGGATCGGCGACGAAATCCGGCGAAAACGCCCGGCGGAGGTGTACGCCGGCGGCGAACGGATCGTGATCCGGGCCGTCCGAGACGATATTCACCACTCGTTCTACCGCGTCGACGACGAGGATCCCGTCGAGGCCGTCCTCGACCGGCGCGGGAATCGCGCGCTCGACGTGGTCGAGACGCCGCCGGCCGAAAAGATCGGCGGGAGTCACTCGACGCTCATCGGCGGCCGGACGGGGATGCGAGCGATTCAGGCCGTCGCGGGCCATCCACACGTCAAGAAGGTGATTCCAGGTCCGATCGACGCCGGCGGCAAGGGGTCGCAGTCGGGCCTTCGCGCGAAGGTCACCCGCGCCGACAACGGCGGCAACGTTCGCATGCTCCTCCGGGACGGCTCGAGCGTACAGGAAAATCGCGTCGTGACGACGGCTCGCGGCCGGGAGATGGGCGAGCGGATTCGAGATGATCTTAACGACGTGCTCGACGAATCCGACTTTCAGTGACGCACGTTCCGGGACACACGCTGGAGTCGGGGTCGAGTGGGACGGTATCCGACAGACCGCCTTACGACGATAGGTCCTCTTCTGGGGGATCCGTGGACGGCTCTTCTGTTGATTCTTCGGGTGGCTGGTCTGACGCCCCGTCCGGTGACCCCGGTTCTGGCGGTCCGTCGGGTTCGGACGAGCTGTCGGTTTGCTCTCCGGGTGATCCAGCTGGCGGCTCCTCCGGTGGTGGGTCTTCCGACACCGCCTCGTCTGACCCACCTTCCGGTCGCTCTTCGCCGGGTGGCTCTTCCGGAACTTCGTCGTCACCAGGAGGGTCCGGCTGCTCTTCTTCAGGCGAGTCGCCTTCGGATGGATCGTCGGGTGGTTCTTCTTCCACTTCGGGAGCGGTCACTGTAACCTGTCTCGTCACGGTGTCATCGTCGGTGGTCACGGTCACGGTTCGTTCGCCGACGTCCGCCTGACCCGTCTGATACGACACCGTCACCGTCTCCGACGCACCGGCCTCGAGGTCGACTGCCTCCGCGTCGACACCCTGCATCGTCCCGACGTCGAGTGCAATCTCTTGGGACGCCGTGGCGTCGCCGACGTTTTCGGCTTCGACCGTCACCTCGAGGTCGTCGCCAACGGTGACGGGATCCGTCGCGTCGACGAGCGACAGTTCGACCTGAGGACCGATCGCCTCGACCTCGTATTCGATCGTCTCGTTCGCGAGCGTTTCGCCGCCTACCGTCTTGCGAAGCTCTATCTCGACGGTCGTGCCGTCCTCGAGCGGCGGATCGAGCGGCAGGTCGTATCCTTCGAGGACCGCTTCGGACTCGAACGCGTCGCTCTGTGACGTATCGCCATCGTAGCGCGCCTCGAGGACGAACGCCTCGGTCGCCGTCGCCTCGTCGACGAGTACGGACTCGCCGTCGCCGGCCTGATCGGAGACTGTCAGGACAGCCGTCGGCTCCGGATCGATCGAATACTCCAGAATCAGCTCGCCGTCGGCGTCGTGGACGAACAGCACGTCGCCATCTGCTTGATTCCAGACCTGATTGCCGGCGTCCCAGTAGAGCGTGTCGGCCGTGTGATCGCTGGCACCGCTGACGATGGTCACCGTTTCGCCCGAGTCGAGCGTGAACCCGCTGGGAAACTCGAGCGGGGAGAGGGTGACGGGCACTCGGTGATCGTCTCGGACCGTCCAGCCGGACGCGTCGAGAGCACGATCCCCGACGTTTCGGATCGTGACGTACTCCTCGTCGGGATCGTCGCCGAGGACGTGGTAGTCGACGACCTCGAGCGAAATCTCGCCGTCACCGGCTCCGCGGACCAGCACCGTTCGTTCGGCCGATGCGACGGCGCTCTCGACGCGTACCGGGAACTCCTGGTCGTTCTCGACGAGAGCCGTCTCGTACCCCATCACGACCGTTTCAGTCTCGCTTGGCTCAACCTGGACGGATGCGGTATCGACGACTGTCGGATCGTGGCCGACGACGAACTCGAGATTCTGCGTGACTGTCCGTTCCCCGCCGTTCTCGATTGTAGCCGTTACTTCGAGCACGTCGCCGGCGTCGACTGGATCGTTGCTCTCCGTGATCGCCACGTTCACGTCGACCTCCTCCGTTCCGATTACGTCGACGTCACGGACGGCCGCGTCGTCGTCCCCTTCGACTCGCACGGGAAACGTCTGCGTTCGACGGACGGTTGCCGTCTCGAACGTCACCGTGATCGTCTCGGTCTCGCCGCCGCCGACCGCGACGGTGTGCGAGTCGACGAGGGTGGGGTCGTGACCGACGATCAGTTCGACGTCCTGCGTCGTTTCTGAGTCGGCAGCGTTCTCGAGTTCTGCGGTCACTTCCAGCGTGTCGCCCGCTGTGACCGGGTCGTTCGTCTCGAGAATGGTCACCAGCAGCGGCGGCTCGTCCACGTAGACGAAGACGAGAACCTCGTCAGCATCGACTTCGGTTTCGATCCGGACCGGAAACCGCTGATCGTTCTCGACGAGTGCCGTCTCGTACCCCATCGTGATCGTCTCGGTCTCGCCCGGTTCGAGAGTCTCCACCGTCGTGTCGACGACGTCCGGATCGTGACCGACGACGAGCTGGGGCTCTTGCGTGATCGTCGAGCCGTGCGCGTTCTCGAGTTCCGCTGTTACCTCGAGGAACTCGCCCGTTTCGAGCGGCGCGTTGGTCTCGAGGATCGTCACGTCGAGCCCGATATCCTCCGTTCCGATCACTTCGACCGTCCGCTCGTCGGCGCTCTCCTCGGTCTCGACGCGCACGGGGAACGTCTGCGTTCGCCGGACGGTCGCGGTCGTAAACTCCAGATCGACCGGTTCGGTCTCGCCGGCACCGACGGTCTCCGTCCGGCGGTCGACCAGTTCCGGGTCGTGACCGACGATCAACTCGACGTCCCGCGTCGCGTCGAACTCCGACTCGTTCTCGAGGTCGGCGGTCACCGCCAGCACCTCCCCCGCGTCGACCGGATCGTTCGTCTCGGTGATCGTCACGGTCACGTCGACGTCGGGATCGACGACCTCGTCGATCATCCACGGGCTCTCGGACGTGACGGTGCCGTACTCGTCGATCACCCAGACGACGATTGGACAGCCGTGACAGCTACTGTCGAGTTCAATCGTCGCGGTCGCTTCGCCGCCGCTCACCTCGGAGACGCCGAGGATGACGTCCGCGTGGCCGAGCCACCAGACGACGCGATCCAGGGCGCCGTCGGGGTGGCTCACGTCCAGTTCGAGGTCGGTCGACTCGCCGCGAGTCACCGCGAGGTCGTCGTCGGCCGGACGCGTCTCCTCGATGGTCGGGGCTGCGATCCCGGTCTCCGTTACGTCGACCGTCCACGTCGCTCGGTAGGTCTCGTCGTCGCCGTCGACGGCCGCGGCGACCTCGCGGGTGCCCGGCGACTCGAACGCTGTCTGCCAGTAATCGGCACCCTGATGGCCGTAGTACGTGCTGTACCAGGGTCCCATCGAGTGGCCCGCGTACTCGCCGTCGACGAACCACTGGGTTCGCCCACCGTACTCCCCCAGCGCGTCGGATTCGACCTCGAAAAGAACCACTGTACCCGGTTGAACCGCGAGTTCTCGATCGGGACTCGTTTGTCCTGGGTCCAGTTCCTCGACGGCGAGCACGTCGACTGTTCGTTCGGCTGCGTCCCCATCGGCCTCGATCCGTACCGTTACCTCGTCGTCCGCTTCGACCGGCGCGGTCCGATAGCTCACGTGGTCGATCGTCTCGATTTCGCCGGGACCGATCGTCGTGGTGATCGTCGACCGCTCTTCTCCCTCGAAGATGGATCGGATCTCCGGTCTGGACGACGTGCTCCCGGTGTTTTCGACTTCGATGATCACGTCGAGCAGCGTTCCGCCCTCGACGGGCGCGTTGGTCTCGGTGATTCGGACTTCGATGGAACCCTCGGATCTGAGTGCGGTTCCTATCTGTGTTCTGAGACCTCGTTCGATCGCTTCAGTACCCCCCGCCAGTGTTGCCGCCAGACCCCATCCGGCGGCAAGATACCTTCGTCGCCGCATACCCAAACTATCACCGAGCAAAACCTTAATACGGTGTCACCGATCCCCATGAATGTCGTTATTTCCCACTGAATCGGACTGGAGAGAAATGGCACGTTCGTCCGCCAGCACCAACTGACGACTTCTCGGTCGCTCGGCGAACAGTACCGGGCAAGTATTGTCACAACCCGATGGAAGTGACACTGCCTTCCGGTTGTCCGATTCTTATCCGGCTTCCCGTAATTAGATGTAATTAGTATGGTCGAGCGTCCCGACGCCGTCCTGGCTGCGATTCCGCTGCTCGCGATGAGCGGACTCGCCGCTCGCTCGCTCATCGCCGCGACGGGCCTTGGAACCGGATTACTCGCTGCACCGCTGGCTCCGATCGGTTACCTGTCCGCCCTCGCGTTGGTCGTTCGAGAGTTGCTCGTCGGACCGGTCTCGAAACGTGCGAGTACCGATTCAGGGTGATATCCGACGGTACCGCGTCGCGGTGTCGTCAGCAGTGCCATCTTGTGGCCTCGGTGACCGTGATTATCCCATCGCATCGGTCGCTGCGACTCAACAGCTTTAAGAATCCGCTAGCGATAGGTACAGACACTATGTCCGAAAAAGGAACCGTCGGTAGCGCGGGCCGGTTTGGCGCACGCTACGGTCGGGTTGCACGACGTCGCGTCAGCGAGATCGAAGACGACATGCAGAACGCCCAGGTCGACGGCGACGACGTCACCCGCGTCGGAACCGGTATCTGGAAGAACGAGGAGACCGGCGAGGTCTTCACCGGCGGCGCATACCGTCCCGAGACCCCCGCCGGCCGCACCGTCCAGCGCTCGATCCGCGCCGCACTGGCCGAAGACGACGAATAACACGATCCGATCTTCGATTACGTATGAGTTACAAGTGCTCCCGCTGTAAACGCGACGTCCAGATCGACGAGTACGGTGGCGTCCGCTGTCCGTATTGTGGTCACCGCGTGCTCCTGAAAGAACGCAGCCGCGACGTCAAAGAAGTCGGCGTCAACTGACGACCGCGCGTGTCTTCTCACGACGCCACGCTCGAGTTCGACTACGAGACAGCCGATCGCGCCAGACTCGTCGCCGAAAGTGTCTCCCGCGAGATCGGCGAGATCGACGACGATCGATCGCAAACGACCATCGACCGCGAGGGGTCGACCGTTCTGATCGACATCGTCGCGGCGGACGTGGTCGCCCTGCGAGCGGCACTCAACACCTGGTTCTCACTGGTCGACGTGGCCGAACGGACGGCCGACGTCGGCGAGGACGCACTCGGCTCGTAGCAAGCGCCGGCTTTCGATTTTTGGCCCTGGACGGAGTGCAGAGAGTATGTTGACGGGTGACCGGCTGCGGCGACGGTTCTTGTTCTCGGCCGGTACGATCGGGTTCGGTTTCGGCGCCGTCATCGACACCGTGATCTTCCACCTGACACTCCAGACGCACCACATCCTTTCGGGATTTTACGATCCGTACAGCCTCGACGGCCACCAGACGAACGTGATGTTCGACGGACTGTTCCTGCTGGCTATGCTCACCGTGATGGCCGTCGGATTCGGACTACTCTGGCAAGTCGTCAACGGGACCGACCGCCGGCTCTCGACGGTCTACCTCGTCGGTGCGATCGTCGTCGGGATGGGCCTGTTCAACCTCATCGACGGGATCGTCAGCCACTACGTGCTCGACCTGCACAACGTCGTCCACGGGACCGAGGCGTGGAACCCCCACTGGATCGTTGTCAGCGTCCTCATGCTCGCGCTCGGACTGGGGATTTTGCGCTTTGCCGACGGACACACCGCCTGATCGTCCTCGGCGAAACCCGGACTATCGCTCGTCAAGCGCGATCGATACCGTCTCTCGGTCGAGAAACGCAGTTTCGTACCCCTCGTGGCGAGCCACCTGTGGCGGGCTCTCGAGCGTGATCGAAAGCTCGTCGCCGCGCTCGAGGATGTCTGAATCCACGGGAGCGGCGTAGTGATGTCCACGAATCGGATCGATCGTTTCTCGCAGCGAAAGGCTGGCGATCGACCTTCCTCCGTCGGCCACCGTCGCGGAGAGGGAGGCGTGCAGGAGTGAATATCGATTGTACGTCGTCCGCGTCGTCACTGCGAGCGACGGAGTCGCGTCTTCCGTCCGATCGGTCGTGAGACGGGCGGCAGTGTACTCGATGTCGTCACCCGTTGCCGACCCGATTCGAGCTGCGTCCGAGACGTCGATCTCGGGATCCGCGTGGTCATCGTGGTCATCGGTGTGTTCCTCGTCCGACTCGTGTCCGTGCTCGTCCATCGGCTCGAGTGCACCCGGCTCACCGCGCCCTTCGTCCTCGTCGACCAGTCGTCGAGCGAGCGACTCGATTTCGGCCGCGTCGTACGCGAACTCGAACTCGACCGTCATTGGCCCCGCGAATCGCTCGGCGAACGCACCGGTCGCGTCGACATTCACCGGGCCAACCTGTACTGATGCCGTGTACGTCCCGTCGCCCGCGAGCGAGACGTTGTCGCCGTAGTGTGGCCCCATTCGCTGGGAGAGCATCGGCCAGAGCGTCCGCCGATCGGCCGGTTCCCCTTCGTCGGCGGCTCCGTCCTCGTGCTGGGACTGAATAGTCACCGCGACCGGTGACGGGACGATCACGCCCGACCGGACGTCCCGGACCTCGACCATCAGGTGTAGTGCGTGCCGGGAGCGAACGTCGGCCCTGCTTCGCTCGGCATCGACAATCGTCCAGAACGAGTGTGGCCGGCTGGCGAACAGCGAGATCGTTCTGCCATCCGCGATTGTCGTCCCATACTGCAGCATCTCGTCGTCGTGCGACGGAACGTAGACGCCGTCGGGTGGATCGACGACGAGTTCGCGCCAGGCGTCCTCCCGGCGAAGCGTCTCGAGACAGCCGGCCGACAGCGCAGACAGCAGTCCGCCGCCGAGGGCGAGTGCCTCGCGTCGTCGCATCACGAGTTCCACGTCGGCGTTTCGAATAGGCGCATGGGTTGCTGTCGACGGGGTCGATGCGCGTCGTCGTCGGGTCCGCCGGTCAGCGTCAAAGCTTGGCTTTATCAGTCCGGAGGGCGACGGTCGAGATATGCAAGGAAACCTACCGCCGGAAGCACAGGAGAAAATCGAACAGCTTCAGGACCTTCAGGAGACCGCACAGCAGGTCGCGGTCCAGAAACAGGAGGCCGAATCGAACCTCACCGACGCCGAGAACGCCCTCGACGAGCTTGAGGACATCGACGACGACACGACGATGTACCGACAGGTCGGCGAGCTCTTCGTCGAGACGGGCTACGACGAGGCAGAGGAAGACCTCGACGACAAGGTCAACTCCCTCGAACTCCGCCTCGAGACCCTCGAGAAGCAGGAAGACCGCGTCCAGCAGCAGTTCGAGGACCTCCAGGAGGAACTCGAAGGCCTCCTCGGTGGCGGCATGGGCGGCGGCCCCGCAGGTCCGGGCGGCCCGGGCGCTGGCGGCGCATAAATGCCAGAACCGACGGACGAGACGGTCGTCCAGACCGCATCAGACGCCGCGGAAGGGCTGATCTTCGCGCGGTACAAGCAGTCCGACGTGCGCGACTGTGACGTCACCGTTACCTTCGAGGACGGCGTCCTCGAGGTCGACGTCTACCTGAACGCGCCCGACGACGACGGCGGTCCAGACCCCGAACAGGTCGCAGACGACGCCGCAACGGCTGCACAGCGGGCCGTCGACGAGCTGTTCGAGGACTGATACTGCCGGACAGCACTAGTTGAAGACAGCTCGCAAATACGCGACTGACTTCTCACTGACTACTGTCTGATAGTCTGATCCAGCTCGGCGACCCGTTTTTTCGACGTCTCAGTTCCGACGAGCCACGCTGTTCGTCCGGGTAACGGACGATCCACGTCACGGGCAACGGAATCGGGCACAGACTCCGGTTGGGGCTCATCCGTACTCGTAAAATCCGGCTCCGGTCTTTTTCCCGAGATCGCCCGCGTCGACCTTGCGTTTTAACAGGTACGCCGGTCTGTACCGATCGCCGAGTTCCGATGCTAGCGTCTCCGTGGCGTGTAGACAGACGTCGAGCCCGATGTGGTCCGCCAGTTTCAACGGTCCCATCGGGACGTTCGTCCCCAGTTCCATCCCGGCGTCGATATCCTCCTTCGTGGCGACGCCCTCGTCGTACGCTCTGATCCCTTCGTTGATCCAGGGCATGAGGATGCGGTTGGTGACGAAACCCGGTTTGTCGTCTGCCTCCCACGTCGTCTTTCCCAGTCGCTCGGCGAGGTCGTGGGCCAGTTCGGTCGTGTCGGGTGTCGTCTTCTCGCCGACGACGACCTCGACGCCGTCCATGATCGGGACCGGATTCATGAAGTGGAGTCCGACCACGCGCTCGGGACGGTCGAGGTCCGATGCGATCGACGTGATCGAGAGCGTGCTCGTGTTCGTCGCGAGCGCCACGTCCTCGTCGCAGATGCGTTCGAGATCCCCGAAGACGTCCTGTTTGACGTCGAGGTCTTCGAGGACGGCCTCGATCACCAGATGGCAGTCCGAGCACGCGTCCAGTTCCGTCGTTCCCTCGATTCGGCTGCGGATCGTCTCGGGTGATTCGCTCAACTCGTCGCGGTCGGCGAGTCGGCCGAGACTGTCTTCGATGGCTTCGAACCCGGTTTCGACGAACTCGTGCTCGACGTCACGCATGCACACGTCGTAACCGTGCGTGGCTGCGACCTGTGCGATTCCGCTGCCCATCGTTCCAGCGCCGACGACCCCGATTCGGTCGATCTGCTCGCGAACCATGCATGGGTTTCGATCCCCAGTGTACTGAAACATCCGCCGCTGCGATCGCACCGCTCCGCGGACAGAAGGGGTTGGCCGTTGTCGTCGAACCGGTTTGGACAACACGAGCAGTACGGGACAGGAGCCAATTTAACAGATATGATGTATACTATGTAATCCGTCTTCTCTATTCCTGCTCCACATTCAAATAAAAAATCTGCTAAAAGAAGTTTGAAAGAAACATAAAAAGGGGAATAATATGTCCAAGTGTCGCCCTATATAGTTATATTCTCATCATATTCGCTGTATCGGGGAATCCTTCTTCTCGAGCCAATATAACATTTTAGTTATTTTTTAGGACGAAGGTAAATCTCACGATAAATTCTCAACGCGCTCCTCGAGCTCGGTTGCTGCCGCCTCACTCTGGTTCGTCCGTTCGACGATCGTTTCGACGGCCGAGACGACTGCGTCCGTATCATCAATCGCGGAGTCGACGGTTGCGGTAATTTCCTCGACGCTCGTCGCCTGATCGTCGTTCGCCTTGGACACTTCCGTAATGCCGGTCGCAGCTTCGTCAACCGTCTCTTCGATCTCGTCGAGGGCCTGGAGCGCGTTCTCGATCTGATCGTCCGCCGCCAGAATCCGCTCCTGGGATTTGTTCGCCGACGAGACCGTCTCGTTGGTTTTGTCCTGAATCGTCTCGATTCGGGATTTGATTTCGGCTGCGTGCTCGCTCGTCTCGTTGGCGAGCGTCTTGACCTCGTTTGCGACGACGGCGAAGCCGTTGCTCGCGTTCGAGCCGGCAGCGCTGCCATCGGCTTGTGCCGCCTGAATCTGTGCGTTCAGCGCGAGAAGATTCGTCTGATCGGCGATATCCGCGATCACGTCGACGACGTCCGTAATCCGTTCGATTTCCTCCTCGAGCGAGGAGACGTTCGAGACGAGTTCGTCGCCGGCCTGTCGAACGTCCTCGACGGAGTCTCGCGCCTCCGCACCGGCGTCGACGCCGCGATCTGCCGCCTCGAGCGCCTGATTGGCTGCCGTCGCGACCTGGCCGGAGGACGCCGCAACCTCCTCCATCGTCGCCGAAAACGAGGAGAGTTCGGAGGCCATGTTCTCGAGTGATTGCCGTTGTTCGGTCGTCGTCTGATCGATCTCGTCGACGGCGTCGGTCGTGTCGTCCATGAGCGCCGTGATGTCGTCGGCTCGATTGCCAACGCGTTCGACGAGTTCCTGAAATCGCTCCGCCATCTCGTTGACGTTGTCGGTCAGCTGTCGAAGGTCGCCCTCCAGATGAGCGGAGTCGATCGACTCCGCGCGTGCTGAGAGATCACCGTCACCGATCGCATCGAGCGTCGACGTCACCTCCGTGACCAGTTCGGTGACGGCTTCCTGTCGTCGAACCGTTTCCGTGTTGTCCTCCGTCAACTCGAGAACGTACGCGATTTCGCCATCCTCGTCGTACAGCGGGATCGCGACGAAAGAGATCGCCTTCTCGTGACCGTCGCCGGTCACCATCGTGCTGCTGTCGCCCCAGACCGCGTTCGTAGAAAAGGGATACTCGTCGTCGACGCGTTCGATGTCCCACTCCGTTTCGGGCGGGCCGTCCGACTCGAGCACCTTGTCGACGAGTGTTCGGTGGCGTCGGTTGTCGGAGTACGTCGCCGAGGCGATGGACTCCCGGCAGTCCTGTCCGATGAACTCGTCGTGGCCGGGTTCGAGATCGAGCTGTCGACACGTGGCGTCGTTGTACGCGACGACGGTGTGGTCGGCGTCGACCATGAACGCGACCATTGGCAGGAGTTCGAGAAGTTGGCGGACGTCGAACTCGATCGTCAACTCCGCTGCGGAGTCGGTCGCCGCAATCGTCTGTTCGCCGTCCGTAACTTGCCCACCATCAGGGCGAACAGGATCTCGCTCGCGGCGATGCTGGTCTGCTGCGTACGGAGGATCGTTCGATCCGTTCATCATCGTAGGTGTCGTCGGACCATCTACTTATCAGTATTGACCAATGTACTGTTACCATGATTATCGATCGGTACGCGAAAATCTGCCGAACCGATCGAAACAGCGATACTCGTGGGCGAGATTCGACGCTCGATCTGATACCGCCGTCTGGTCTCCGGTACGTTCATTACTGTGTTATTCGTTAGCGCAATCATGGACGTGACGCTCGATCGGAGTCGATTCGTTGAAACAATGTGTGCGCAGGCAGAGATCGGTGGCACCGAAGACGGTGGCCTCCACCGACTCGCACTCAGCGACGAGGACAAGGACGTTCGCGACTGGTTTCGAACACAGATGGAAGCGGCCGGACTCTCAGTCCGAGTCGACGAGTTCGGCAATATGTTCGGCCGGCGCGAGGGGGCTCGATCGGCCGAACCAGTTCTGATCGGTTCCCACCTCGACTCTCAGCCCTACGGCGGGATTTACGACGGGGCACTGGGCTGTGTCGCCGCGCTCGAGTTCGTCCGGACGCTGAACGACGAGGGAATCGAAACGGAGCGGCCGGTCGAGATCGTCAACTGGACCAACGAGGAGGGCGCGCGGTTTCAGCCGGTGTTACAGGGAAGCGGCGTCTGGGCCGGCGAACTCGACCTCGAGGAGGAGTACGCCACTGTCGACGGCGACGGAAAGACGCTGGAGTCGGAGCTCGAACGAATCGGATACAAGGGTGACCACCCGGCAGAACCCCGCGAGGAGTACGATTCGTATCTCGAACTCCACGTCGAGCAGGGGCCGTGGCTCGAAGAGAAGGGAGCAGACGTCGGCGTCGTGACCGGCATCGTTGGGCTGACGTGGGGGGAGATAACGTACTCAGGCGAGGCGAACCACTCGGGCGCGACGCCGATGCACCACCGGAGCGACTCGCTCGTCGCGGCCGCAGATCTCATCACGCAGGTTCGGCGCATTCCGAACGCGCTCGGCGACCGGACCGTCGGAACCGTCGGCTCCATCGAGACCAACCCGAACTCGATCAACGTCGTCCCCGGCGAAACGACGGTCAGTTACGGCTTTCGCGACCCCGACGCCGACGTCCTCGATCTGGCGGAAAAACGCGTCAAAGAAGAGGCGAAAGCGGCCGCCGAGCGCGAGGGAATCGAGTACAGCCACGAGGATCGTGCGTACACCAAACCCGTCACCTTCGACGATCGGTGCGTCGAGGCGGTCGAGCGGGCGGCGGCCGATCTCGACTACGAGACGATGCGGCTGTTCAGCGGCGGTGTTCACGACGCGACCCACGCCCACGAGGTCTGTGACACCGGAATGGTGTTCGCCGTGAGCGAAGATGGCAAGAGCCACAACGAAGACGAGTACACCAGCTGGGACGACTGTTACAGCGCCGCAAACACGCTCTCGTCGGCGGCGCTCGCGCTCGCCAACGACGAGGTATAACAAAACGAGTCGGTTCGGACGTCGCCGTCGTCAGTGCATCGCGTCGCCGCCATCGGGACTGAGAACCTGTCCGGTGTAGTAGTCGCTGTCCTCGCTCGCGAGGAAGACGGCCGTCGGTGCGATGTCTTCGACTCGACCGAGTCGGTCCATCGGAAGCTCCGCTTCCTTGCTCTCTCGCCACTCTTCCGAGATGTCGGCGAGAAGCGAGGTTTCGATCGGACCCGGTGCGATCGCGTTGACGGTGACAGTCGGTGACACTTCTCTTGCGAGCGCACGCGTCATCGCGATGACGCCGCCTTTCGCCGCGGAGTAGTGGACGAGTTCGGCTCCGCCTTTGATGCCGAGTTGGGAGGCAACGTTGATGATCGTTCCGTCGCCCTGTTCGAGCATGCCCGGGAGCGCGAACCGCGTCGTCAAGAAGACGCCCCGGAGGTCGACCGCCATCGTCTCGTCCCACATCTCGACCGGCATCTCGGCGAGTTCGGACTGGGTGAGAATGCCGGCGTTGTTGACCAGAATGTCGACGGGGCCGTGTCGTTCCTCGAACGTCTCGATCATCTCGCGAACTTGCGCCTCGTTGCTTACGTCCGCTTCCAGAACGAACGCGTCGCCGCCGTCCGATTCGATCTGCTCGACGACTTCCTGTCCGTCCGTTTCCGGCTCCCCCGGCGGTCGGTTCACCGCGACGGTTGCGCCGGCGGCTGCCAGTTCTTCGGCGATTCCTCGACCGATACCGCGACTCCCACCGGTAACGAGTGCTGCCTTCCCGTGTAGCTCTGCCATCGAGCGTACCCATCTCGTGGAACGTTCTTATATTTACGGGATTTATAAATAAGCGTGTGAAACAGGGTGGGAGTGACCGATTCAACGAACACCTAGTTTGGGCGGGTCTCACGGCGATAACTTCCGGAAACCGGCCGATTCGTCCCTTCTCGACCGCAATCGACTCGGTCACCCTGTTCCGGCAAGCCTCAGTCGATTCCGATACACACATATGGTTCGGTAATTCATCACACGATATGGAGGCAGCCGACATTCGACTAGAAGCGGTAGATATCTCGTTCGAGGACGAACACGTCCTCAAGGATATTCGACTCGAGGTCGAGCAGGGCGAGTTTTGTGTCGTGATCGGACCGAGTGGCTGTGGAAAGAGCACGCTTCTCCGGAGCATCGCCGGGCTGGCGGAGCCAGACCAGGGAAGCGTCTTCATCGACGGCACCGACGCGACGAGCCTCTCGGTCCAGGATCGAAATCTCGGATACGTCTTTCAGGAGTTCGAAGACACGCTGTTTCCGCATATGTCCGTCGGCGAAAACATCGCTTTCGGCGTTCGACAGCAAGACGGAGAAGTCGACGAGGACGAACTCCAGGAAGAGATCGACGAGATACTCGAGATGCTCGCGATCGAACAGACCAAAGACAGTCCCCCATCAGAGCTAAGCGGCGGCCAGCAACAGCGAGTCGAACTCGCACGACAGCTCATCCGCGAGTGCGAAACGATGTTGCTCGACGACCCGCTCGCCGACCTCGACTACAAGCTCCAAAAACAGATGGAGCTCGAAATCCGCCAGATCCACGAGGATCTCGGAAGCACGTTCATCTACGTCACGCACAATCAGGATCAGGCGTTGAAACTCGCCGACAAACTCGTCGTGATGAACGAGGGATACATCGAACAGATTGGAACGCCCGCCGAGGTCTATCACAACCCAAAGACGGCGTTCGTCGGTCGATTCCTCGGGGACAACAACACGGTTCGTGGCGAGATCGTCGAAACCACCGGTGACGACTGCGTCGTCGAAACGCCGTTTGGCCGCGTCCTGGCCGAGAACGTAAACGGAGCGGAAGACGGCGAGACGGGCCTGCTACAGATACGGCCAGTGACGGTTGCCGTCGGCGATGCTGCAAGCGAGGCCGACAACACGTTCGCTGCAACGGCGCTTGGAAGTACGTATATGGGCGAGACGACCGAGATAGCCCTCTCTGTCGATGGTATCGACGAGTTCTATGCGATCGTCCCCGACAAGGTGAACATCGACGAGTACGACGAGGAACTCCAGATCGGTTGGGATCGCAGCGGCGCACAGTTTTTCACCGAGATGAGCGTCAGCGAGACGTACACTGCCGAGGAGATCATCGAGCTATGACTGTAACACAGAACGCACAGACGACGGATGCGGAACCGGCAACGAACGACGACGCGATACTCGAAGTAAACGGTCTCACGAAGGTCTATCCCGACGGGACCGTCGCCGTCGAAGACATCAGCTTCGAGATCGACCGCGGTGACTTTTGTGTCCTGATTGGACCGAGTGGCTGTGGAAAATCGACAACGCTTCACTCGCTGGTCGGTCGGTTCCCGATCACCGAGGGGGAGATCCTCCTCGACGGGGAAGACATCACTCACGCGGAGACGTACAAACGCGACATCGGGCTCGTCTTCCAGGATTTCCAGCTCTTTCCCCACCTTACCGTCGAGGAGAACATCGAGTACGGGCTCAAACAGCAGGACGTTCCCGAGGACGAGCGAGCCGAACGTGTCCAAGAGATGATCGACATCATGCGCCTCGAGGAGATGCGCGATCGCTCGCCAGAGGGCATGTCCGCGGGACAGAAACAGCGGGTCGCGCTCGCACGCAGCCTCGTTCTGGAACCGAAGCTCCTGCTGTTAGACGAGCCACTCGGAGACATGGACTACAAGCTCCAAAAGCGCATGGAGCGAGAACTGCTGCGCATCCATCGCGAGATGGACACGACGTTCGTCTACGTAACCCACGATCAGACCCAGGCGATGCGACTCGGCGATCAACTGGTGGTCATGAACGATGGCAAGATCGAACACTCGGGAACGACCGACGAGGTCTACAACGCGCCGAACACGGCGTTCGTCTCGACGTTCGTCGGCGACTCGAACATCTTCACCGGTGAGTTAGTCGAGGTTGGCGATGACGGACGAACGGCAGCACTCGAGACGCCGTTCGGGCGTTTCACCACGTCGACGGCGAACCTCGAGTCGGAGCCGTCGTCGCTCGTCGGCGAGACGATTCCGTTTTCGGTTCGGCCGCAGTACCTCGACGTTGGTGCGGACGGTGAGAACGTCCTCTCGTGTACAGTCGACGACGTGATTCATCAGCCCGGTTCCGGGACGCAGATTCTGTTGACTGCAACCGCCGACGACGGAACCACGATCGACCTCCAGCTGTACAGCCACGAGATCATTTCCGTCGACGGTGACCGGATCAACGTGGGCTGGCATCCAGACCACGCTACGCTGTTGGAACGGACGAGCGTTCTCTCCAATATCGACCTCGAAGAGGACGTTCTCGGCGAGTAGTACGGACCGCTCTGTTTCTCTCGGATCGATTCGTTTCGCTGCCTCGATGAGCCATCTTTGTACGCTGGATCTGAAAAGAGGACGTCGTTCGTTCCGTGTTATCTGGCCATCCAGCCGCCGTCGACCGAGAGGATGTTCCCTGTTATGAAGTCGCTTTGACCGGTCGCAAGAAACAGTGCCGCATCGGCGACGTCTTCTGGTGTCCCGAACCGCGGCCACGGCGTCCGGTTTTGCCAGTCTTCGAGGAGTTCCTCGTCGGTTTCGCGCCACTCGTGATTCTGTGCCGTTTTGATGATGCCGGGTGCGAGGGCGTTGACGTTGATCTCGTCCTCGGCGTAATCGAGGGACATCTGGCGCGTGAGGTTCGCGACGCCGCCTTTCGAGGCACAGTACGCCGCGCTGTTTTCGCCGCCGACGAGTCCGTAGATCGACGCCAGATTGATGATCTTCGCGTTGTCGCTCTCGCGAAGCTCGGGGAGGGCCGCTCGCGAGAGGAGAAAGGTCCCGGAGAGATTGATGTCGATGATGTCGTTCCACGCCTCATCGGGTGTCTCGTGGGCTTGATACTGGTGGTAAATACCAGCGTTGTTGACGAGGATATCCAGTCCGCCGTACTCGGAGACCGCGGTATCGATCGCGGCGGCTGCCTCGTCCGCGTCGGAGACGTCGGTTTCGACAAACGTGGCGTCGGCTCCCGCTTCCTCGAGTTTGTCGAACACCGACCGTTCGTCGTCGAGTTTCGGTTCGCGGCGAATGTCCGCGATGACGACGTTTGCTCCTTGTCGACCGAACTCGGCCGCAATCGCGTTTCCGATACCTGAACTCGCACCAGTCACTAGCGCTGTTCGTCCATCTAGCCGTTGTGTGGACATGACACCCATATATCGGAGCTCCGCCGATTATAAGGTACCGATGTCGAGTCAGGGTCGTGGCGTTCCTATCTGACGAGTCCGCCCGCTTTCGGTCCGATCCGTCGGATCAATCGATTCGTTGGACCGGCTCGGATTCCGCTCGTTGCGTTTCGAGTGCGAGCGCGAGTTCGATTCGTGCCTTCTGGGCCGGTAGTCGGCCGGCGAACTCGACACCGTGTTGTCGCAGCGTTTCACCGCCCCCCGGGCTCCCGTAGACGGGGTACGTAGCACCGCCGTGACAGCGCGAGGAAACGACGATGGAAACGCCCGCATCGATCGCATCGGCGACCGCGTTACCGATCTCCGCCGTCGTGTTTCCGATACCAGTTCCTTCGATGACGATGCCGTCGACACCCGCCTCGACCGCCTGATCGATCGGATCCCGTGTCCCGCCGGCGTAGCTGGGAACGATACGGACGTCGACGTCGGGGACGACGAGATCGAACGACGAGTCGGGACCGTTTGGCTCGTAGTGGAATCGAAACCCACCGCGATTGAACGAAGCGACCGGACCCGAATCGGGTGATTCGAACGTATCTAGCCGGCTCGTGTGGGTTTTCGTCACATATCTTGCCTCGTGTAGCTGTTCGTCGAACGCAACGTAGGAACCGCCCACCTGCTGGATCTCGTCGTGAACGGCGGCACGGACCGCAGTGATGAGGTTTGCGGGACCATCCGGACTAATCTCATCAGGTCGACGCTGTGCACCCGTAAACACGATCGGGGCATCGGTCCGGAGCGTGCGGTCCGCAAAGAATGCCGATTCCTCCATAGTATCCGTTCCGTGGGTGACGACGACGCCGTCTGCCCCGTCGTCGATAGCCGTCTCGGCGTGGCGGACGATCGTTGCCATCGTTTCGAAATCCATATCGAAACTCGGCGTCTGTGCGATCTCCTCGACGGAGACCGTCGCGTACTCGCGTACGTCTCCTATTTCTTCGATTAGTTCCGAGCCGTCCTTTTCCGGTTTTGCCCCGCCGTTACCGCTTGTGCTCGCGATCGTACCGCCTGTGCTAAGTATTCGGATGTCTGAGTCCATATATGGTCTATTGAGAGTCCTGAATTGGTTTTTCGAGTTGTCAGTGATGTGGTTGCTGCGGGAGTCTACTTCGTGCATCCGATCCGCTCGAGCAAACCTGACGAGTCGGCCCTCGACGCGCGCTTGCGTTCGGCAGAGTTCGTAATTGTGGCTGTCTCTGACATCGTCAGTTCGTCGCGTTCCGGATAACCAGCCAACCGGCAGCGATCAACAGCAACGTCGAGAACACCGTAGTTACACTCCCGAGTGCGAACAGCTCCGGTGTTGGCTGGTCGGCCGAGGCCACGGTGAACACCTCGATCGGCATCGTTGTCTCTTGGCCGACGAGCAGTAGGCTCCGTTCGACCTCGTTGTACGACAGCGTAAACGCGAAGACGGCCGCACCCAGTACCGTGGGTAGAATCTGCGGAAGAATGACCTTTCGGAACGTCGTGAGGGTATCGGCCCCCATTACGTGAGCCGCCTGTTCGTTTTCTCGCAGGTTCGGTGGGAAGCCAGCGAGCAACACGATGACGGCGAACGGAAGCGTCCAGACGACGTGGACGGGGATCGCGAGCCAGAGACCGCGACTGAACTCGAAGACCTCCGTTAACAGCAACACGGTCCCAACACCGTAGGTAACGCCAGGTGTGATGATACCGAGG
Organism: Natrialbaceae archaeon A-arb3/5; assembly: GCA_046614585.1. Lineage (GTDB taxonomy): Archaea > Halobacteriota > Halobacteria > Halobacteriales > Natrialbaceae > JBKKHI01. Next base: position 185,976 of record JBKKHI010000004.1, read on the forward strand.
ATGATCAAGAACAGCATGCCTCGCTGTCCCCAAAAGTCATAGCGGTACGCAAGCGCGGTCGCGGTCGCCAGCATCGTTGTGATGAGCGTCACAATAAGCGCAAGCTGGATCGACCGTGAGACCGCCGACCACATCGAACTATCCGCAAACAGCTCGCTGTACGCTCCAGTCGTAAACCCGTCGAACGGCGGCGTGATCCCACCGGTGTTGAACGAGAACAGGAGCATCGAGAGGATCGGCGCGTAAATATAGAGCGCAATAACGGCGAAGTACGCGGTAATTAGCCGTTTTGTTCCAAGTCTGCGCAACAGATTTGTCACTACGTGTCCGTCCGATGAACTCTGTCGGGTAGCCATCATCCTATGTGGTACCTCACCATACATAAATCATAGTCTTTCCCGATTGGATTCGTCTACGCACACGTGCACGCAGCAACAACCTTAAGACGCGTAACTGCCAGTTCAAACCATGTCCCAAGGGGATACTGAGATATCTTTCCCGGAAGCGAATATTTCGGCAGTAACCGGTATTGCGAGCATGTTCGAGACGTCGTACGGCCCCGTCTCACTCGATACGTTCATCGGCACACAGTTGGCGTCCCAGGGCGGTGAATCGCCGAACGACGTCACCTACGACGACTACGTTGTCACCAGCGACGGCGGGACGATTCTGGATGCCCTCCCGATGGAACACCCCATCGCTCCCGTTCTCGAGCGGGTTGCCGGCGACGAGCGACCCGGTGACACCGAAACAGTCGGTGAGCACGTTACCGACGGCGTGTCCTCGACGGTCCTGTTACTGTCCGCGCTGCTTGAGGAGGCTGAAACACTTCTCGAACGGGGTCTCCATCCGACGACCGTTCGCGACGGCTACACTCGGTCGCTGTCAGTTGCTCTCGACTCACTGGACGAGTCACGCATTCCGATTGACGACGACACGAACTCGCAGTCGCTCGAACTCGCGACGGCGCGTACCGCGATGACCGGGAACGACGTCGGCGGGATGCGGGATCAATGGGCAACCTTCGCTGCCGACGCCGCGCGCACGACCGGCTATCCAACTCCCGAGACGTTCGCAGTCGAAGGTGTCTCGACCGGGTCGGTTCGGGATTCGACGCTACTCAGCGGAACGGTACTCACGAGAGACGAGGTCGCGGACGAACGGATGCCGACCGCTGTCGAGGACGCGACCGTCCTCGTCCTCTCCGGCTACAAGCGCAAGGACGCGGGAGACGGCCGCGTCGGTGGTCTTCGTGATCCCGAACTGCAACAGGACGCCACGATCCAGCTCGAGTCTCCGGGCGACGTAAACGAGTACGAGGCGGTCTACGACGAGAGACAGGAGCAGATCGTCCAGACGTTGCGCCGTCTCGACGTCGACGTCGTGGTCAGCCGGCTCGGAATCAACGATCGCTACCTCGCCGCCCTCGCCGAACACGGCATACTCGGAATTCGAGGCGTAAACCAACTCAAACTCAAACGAGTCGCCCGTTCGACCGGCGCAACCGTCGTTCGCGACCCGAGCGACATCACCGCGGACGACCTCGGGTACGCCGGCCGCGTCGAACAACAGCGGGGCGAAAAGCGCGGCTCCGGTCGCCGGCGGTTCGTCGTCTTCGACGAGTGCCGGGATCCGGCGTCGATGACCGTCTTCCTCCGTGGAAACTGGGGTGAGATCGAAACCGAGGCAGCACGGCAACTCCGTAAAGCCACGGCGGCGGTCGCGACGGCTCGCGGCGAACACGGACGGCGTGCAGGGGTCGTTCCTGGCGGCGGCGCGATCGATATCAGTGTTGCCCAAGATGTTCGGACGGCGGCACCGGAGGAAGATTCACGGGCGCAACTCGCGATGGAAGCGTTCGCCGATGCGATCGAGCGACTACCATACAGGCTCGCGGTGAACGCCGGTCTGGATCCGATTTCGACCGTCACAACCCTCAGGTCGAAGTCGGCCGAGCACGGCCCCGAAACCGGACTGTTCCTTCCCGACGGAGAACTCGTCGACGTCACGGAACACGGCGTGTTCGATCCGCTTGCTACCAAACGGCGGAGCTACGTGACTGCCGTCGAAGTCGCCGGCGCAGTTTTGCGGATCGACGACGCGATCGATGCCGTTAGCACGGACGAACCCGGTGACGAGGGCGACGCAATATACGACGACCACGCCGAGAAACATATGGATCACTTGGACGAACAGGGGACCGAAGGAACGCGCTGGGGCTAAGACGGCGACGGCGGATTTCGTGGTGATCGGAGAAACGTGGCGGAAAAAACAGAATCGACGAGTCGGCTAGTTCTGTGCGATCTCGCTGATGTCGACGACCCGGAAGAGCGCGTACACGAACACGAAGATGACGGTCAGTAGCATGATCGACATCGCGGACGCGTTCGGATAGTGGAGTCCGCGCTGGACTTCCTGGTAGATGAGCGTCGTGATGGTCGCATCACCCGCACTCAGGAACTGCGGCACCGTGAGGTTCCCCACGGTAAGCACGAAGGTGAACATGCAACCGATCGCCACGCCCGGAAGGCTAAGCGGCAGAGTGACGTTCTTGAACGTCTCGAACGAGTTCGCGCGCAGCGTTTCCGACGCGTCGAGGAGGTCCTCGTCGATCTGTGACAGCGAGATGTAGATCGGCGCGGCCATGAACACCAGGTAGTTTTGGAGGTAGCCGACGACCTGGGAGAACATGCTGAACATCAGCCATCGAAGCGGCTCGTCGGTGACACCGACCGTCATGAGGAACCCGTTTACGATGCCGGATCGCCCGAGAATCGGGAACCACCCGAGCGTTCTGATGAGTTCCGACGTCCAGAACGGGATGACGAGGAACAACAGGAGCACGATTCCCATCAGTTCGCTTACGTAGAACCGAAGGTAGTAGGCAATCGGGTACGCGAACACGAGCGTAAGGACCGTGACGAGGATACCGACACCGAGCGTCCGTCCGAAGACCGACAGCACGGTATCGGACGTAAGCGCACGCGTCCATGGATCTAACGTGAACTCGAATATCACGTTGAAACTCGAATAGGACATGAAGCTGTACACCCCGATCACGGCCAGCGGCAGGAGCAAGAACACTGCGAACCAGACGACGGTTGGAAGCGACAGCGTGTACGGTTCGCTGAGACCGAGCCGAGAGTCGCCACTCGTCACTCGGTCTACCACCGACCGGTCGTCCGCGTGTGTCTCCGCGGAATCAGTTGTTGTCATTGTCGTATCGAGAGGTAGGTAGACGCATCACGCTGCTAGGAACTCGCTCCATCGATCCTGCATGTAGTCCGCCTCGTCGGGCCAGATCTGGAAGAAGCCGACTCGATCGAACCGCTCTTCGATCGGTCCACTGTCGCGGACGCTGCCGTCGGAGTGTGGTTCGCCTTCCTCGTCGGACCAGTCGTACTCCTGCGGGTCGAACAGCGCCGGTTCGTCGACCTCGTCGTAGGTCGCTTCGCCGCGGTAGGCCCAGTCGTAGTACTCGGGACCCATTCCGTCGCCGGACTCGTCGGAGCCATCGCGGACGAGTTCTTCGTTTTCGTAATGGGGGACCGAGTATCCCCATCCCTGTACGAAGCGAGGGTACCAGGCACCGTAGTGGACGTCGTCCAGAAGCGACCAGACTCGTTCGAGCGTCCCGCGCTCTCGTGCAGCCGGATCGACGGGTGAGATGCCACCGAACCAGTAGCGGTAGCCCTGAATCCCATCGTCCATCGTCGCGTACGTACACGGCGTCCCATCGCGCCGGATGTCCATCGCAGCCGGCTGCCAGACGTCACTGATGATTGCCTCTTCGCTTGCCATCTGCGTCACGGACTCGCCGTATGCCTCCCACGTCGTTCGGAACTGCCCTTCCTCTTTTTCCTCGACGAGGAAATCGATCGCAGCGTCCAGTTGTTCCTGGGACGGGTTGTTCAGGTCGCCAACGTCACCGTCGACCATGTCGTTGTCGAGCAGGTGCATCAACGCCTGCGGGATCGTGATCGCCGCCGTTTCGCCGATGAGCGACTCGCCTTCGTACTGCTCGTCGAACAGCGCGCTCCACAGCGACGCATCGTCGACGTACTTGGGATTGTATCCGACCGCGTCGAAGTTGAACGCGTGCGGTGGGAACTGTAGTTCCGTTTGTTCGTCGTCCGCCCAGAGAAGGTCGTTGATCGTATCGGTCTGTGCACCGAGGTAATCCAACCGCTCACCAGGATTCGTGAACGCGTCGGAAATAACGTCTTCATCCCAGTTGTCGAGTTCTTCTGTCGGCGTCGGAATCGTCACGTCCGCAAGCGCACCCGACCCGGACGTCTCGGCGCTGTACGCGTCGATCTCGCTGTTTTCTCCGCCGAGTAGTCGCTGTTGCACCGTCGGAATCGTCGCCGTCGTGATGTTGACTTCGTCGTCGGTCAACTCTGCGTATTTCTCCGCTTGGCTGTCACGAGCGGCCCAGTCCGGACCGATCCATTCGAGTTCCGATGCGTCTCCGTCACCGTTACCGCTCATGCAGCCAGCAAGGCCTGCTGCGGCTGCTGCACTTGCACCCTTGACAAAGTTCCGTCTGTTAATACCAGACATAGTTCCCACGGGGCACCAATAATACATAAACGTTTCGGATACGATGCTATGAGACGTATTAGGGAGTCCTGATTGGTTGTATAGATTATAATACTAGCTGTCGTCGACGACGAATATATTGCCATAGTAGCAGCGTTTAAGTTCCTTGAAATCAACTTTCGGCCTGTACTATGGGAGACATAGACGTAGCAATCGGAATCGACGTTGACTGTGTGGCTGGCTGGCTCGGTTCGTACGGTGGCGAAGATTCACCGGCCGACCTCTCGCGTGGGCTGAGCGCGGGGAACGAAGGGATTCCACGAATGCTGCAGCTCCTCGAGGACGAAAACGTCGAGGGATCGTGGTACATTCCTGGACACTCGATCGAGACCTTCGAAGAGGAGGTACAGGCAGTTGCCGACGCCGGACACGAAATCGGCGTCCACGGCTACTCACACGAGAACCCGACCGACCTCTCGCGCGAACAAGAAGACGAGATCATCGGCGTCTCGAAGGACCTCATCCAGGACTTGACCGGTGAGGAACCCGTCGGACACCGCGCGAGTTGGTGGGAGTTCAGCGAGAACACGCCCGATCTCGTCGAAAAACACGATTTCCTCTACGACAGCAGCCTGATGGAGCGGGAGTTCGAACCGGGCTGGATGCGCAAGGGTGACGACTGGGAACCGATCAAATACGACCAAGAGCCGGAAACCTGGATGACGCCGTACGAGTACGGCGAAGAGACTGACATCGTCGAAGTGCCAATCAGCTGGTACCGCGACGACATTCCGCCAATGCTGTTCATCAAGCAGCCGCTGTACCACGCGGGATACAAGAGCCCGAAGATGCTGTACGAGGAGTACTACAAGGCGCAGTTTGACTACCTGTACAACCGTCGCGGTGCCGGTGTCTACACCTTCACCATCCATCCGGACATCCACGGGCTCCCCCACATGATTCCGATCTTCCAGGACTTTATCCAGTACGTCAAGAACCACAAGGACGCCGAGTTCAAGACGATCGAGGAGATCGCTCGGAAGTACAAGGACGATCCGACGGTGTACGAGAGCGAAGGAAAGTACATATAGTACTGCGTCTCACCGTTCAGTCCCCTTCTTTTGTGACACCGGCTGTTACAGCGCTCGATCGACACTAGCTAGTGGTACGATCGACACCATACCCCATGTCCCACGCACGCATGGATTCCAAACCATACAGCAACAAGTGTTACCAAGAACATTTACTATCTTAATCCCCTAAATTTCGACCACATGTGTATTTTTGGTCGAATCGGATCAGAATTTGTTTGCGAGACGCAAACAGATTTATGGTTATTTTCCACGACGGAATTCGAACTCAGCGGTGACGGATAAAATACACGAGGAGTGTTTTCGGATAATATGGAGATACGATACCGACTCGCAAACGGGTTTGCCACCTGCAAACGAATCTGGTAGCAATCAAACGGCCGAGTGAGCCCGAACGCGGCGTTGTCACGAATTAGAAGCATTATTCCAGTGTTTCTGGGTTTCTTTCTACGATCGATTAGGAAATACAACCAATCATTCTCGGAATTATCAAAAACTCTGTTTGCAGTCCGCAAACGTTTTAGTGATCGACCAGAGAGTACGGTATATGACGGAGAATCAAGCGAGTTCAGATTCGCCACGGACGTTACAGACGTCCACAACCACATTGAACGTGATTACCGCGCTCAAACAACTCAACGGTGCGACCGTGACCGAACTGGCGACTCACCTCGATCTATCGAAGGGAGGTGCGTACAACCATTTAGCGACGCTCCATCAGAACGGCTTCGTGATTAAAAACGGTAACACGTACGATATTAGCCCACGCTTCATCCTGATCGGCGAGCACGTTCGCCAGGAGAATCTGCTGTATCAGTTCGGTAAGGAGGAGATCGACAAGCTCGTCGAGGATACCGGGGAGTACGCACAGCTGGTGACGGAGCAACATGGCGTCGGCATCGTTCTGTATCTCCAGCGCGGTGAAAAGGCGATCGGAAGCGACTATCCACGAGAGATGAAGCGAAAGCCGCTTGGACTGCACCACACGGCCGCGGGGAAATCGATTCTCGTTGGTCTGCCCGACGACCGGGTCAAAGAGATCGTCGACCAGCAGGGACTTCGAAAGCGGACACCGAATACGATCACGGATATGGACGAGTTGTTCGAGGAGTTGGAGACGGTCCGAGAACAGGGGTACGCTCAGAACGTCGAAGAGGAAGTCAACGGACTCAGAGCGATCGGTTCAAGTATCAAAGGTCCAGACGGAAACGTGCTCGGTGCGGTCAGTCTCTCTGGACCAAAAAGTCGGATGGAAGGTGACCGATTCGAGGAAGAAATTCCGAAGAAAGTGATGAACACGGCCGACGTTATCGAAGTTAACATCAATATGTACACGCAGTCGAACGAGTTCTGACCGCCTGATTACGAGACTGCTCCTGTCTACTGATCGGTGCCGGCCGACGACGATCCGCACCACTTAGTTACAAAAGTACGTGTGTAAATAATCTTTTACAAGAGTACATGTGTAAAATGTCCAGTGGCCAGGTGCGACACCGGTTGCTTTCGATCGCGCCCGAGTCCATGAGCCATCATTTGATAGCTGATGAGAATTGGCGAAACTCATGGATCTGGAGACACCTCACTCAGAAATATGATATTCCAACTATAATTATTCACTGGTCACAATATACTCACAAAGAATTCACGTCCAGAATTGTCCATTAATAACAATACTGATCCAATATAGTTGGAAGTAGTGGAGTATTGTATGATATGGCCTTCCCTCGCATTATTTGCTGTGGAAACCCAGACTACACTAGCTATTTACACCAGTAACTCCTTCTAAAGACGATGTTTTAAATTATTTGTAGCCAATAGAAGAACTGGCTACTTTAATAGTACCTTATTATGTTGGGTTCACTACACACAATCATTTCGGGGTAAACGAGATAGTGTACACAAACAGAGTATATCATACAAAGACACATCACTATTGGAATAGATAGCGGAGGATAACTTTCAAGACTGGTCGGTGTGAGATGTGGATGACCGGTGAATCGTGTGAGCAACGAACCCGTCATCAGTAACTCGGAGTCGAAAATTGGAGAACTTGAACCCACGGAAATCGCGTCGCTTGAGACGGCCGGAATCGATCCCGAGAGCGTCCCGAGCAAGGAGTATTCGTACCGAATGTTACTGGACGCAGGCGTCGACGAGTCCGTTGCGGACACGCTTCGCAGGCGTTTTTCGCTGCCGTGGTCGTTCGAAACCGACGGCGACCTCGATCGGCGATCCGACGAGGTCCGCGGGCTCGGCGACGCCGAGCGCGAGTGGGTCGCCGCGAGTGGCGACGAGGAGTGGCAAGCGCTCGAACGTGCACGTTCGCGAGCAGAGGAGACCGAATCCAACGCTCGGACGGAACGCCCCTGGCCTCAACCAACCCCGGTCGACTCGGTGGCTGGTGTCGGTCCGGACGACGCGGCGGCGCTTGCAGAGGCTGGAATTATCTCTGCGGAACGGCTAGCAACGATTAACGCGGGACAGGTCGCCAACTTGTTGGATCTCGATGTGGTGCACGTTCGGACGTGGCGACATAACGCGCGTGAGTTGATCGAGTGATCGCGTGAGCGCGACGATTCGAAGTAGTACAGTGGGAGAACACGTTCAGTATCCCGTAACTACTCGAATTCAATTACTACTGAAATAAGTAATTTTGTTAGGGGGGATCATCAGAGATTTATAGTCGACTATCGGATCATACACCAGATGATTCCGATCGACGATTCCCCGATCGTCCGCGACGGCAAGTCACTGATCCTCGCGATGGACCACGGGCTCGAACACGGTCCGGTCGACTTCGAGGACGTCCCAGAGAAGCTTGACCCATCGACCGTCTTCGAGACGGCGACACACGACGCCGTCACCGCGATGGCAGTCCAGAAAGGAGTCGCCGAAGGCTACTATCCGAGCTACGAGGACGACGTCAACCTGCTCGCGAAGCTCAACGGTACGTCGAACCTCTGGATGGGCGAGTACGATTCGGCCGTCAACTGGTCGGTCGACTACGCCGCCGAGGTCGGTGCGGACGCCGTTGGCTTCACGCTCTACGGCGGGTCGAACCACGAGGTCGAGATGGCCGAGGAGTTCCGCGACGTCCAGGAACGGGCTCGCGAGCACGATCTCCCCGTCGTCATGTGGTCGTACCCACGCGGGCAAGGGCTGAAAAACGACACCAAACCGAGCACCATCGCGTACGCGACGCGACTCGGACTCGAACTCGGCGCTGATATCGCGAAGGTGAAGTATCCCGGCAGCCCCGAGGCGATGGAACACGCCTGCAATGCCGCGGCGGACATGAACGTCGTCATGAGCGGCGGTTCGAAGACGAGCGACTACGAGTTCCTCTCGACGGTCGAGGCGGCCATCAACGCCGGCTGTACGGGACTGGCGGTCGGCCGAAACGTCTGGCAGCGCGAGGACCCGACGCAGCTACTCGATGCGCTCGAACGCGTCATCTACGAGGAAGAAACTGCAGACGCCGCACTCGAGGAGTAGATGACGGTCTCCGATCCAGTCGTCGAGGACGTCATCGCGACGATCAGCCGCTCGGCCACCGAGATCCGGCAGGGACTGGTCGGACGGCGTGGTACGGTCGATGAGGAGAATCCGAGCGGCGAACAGCAGGTCGAAGCCGACGTCTGGGCGGACGACTTACTGGCTGATCGGCTGTCCTCGATCGACGGCGTTGGCCAGTACGCGAGCGAGGAACGTCCCGAAGTCATCGACTGTGGCCCCGACCCTGACAACACATCTGACGTGTACGCTGTCGCGGTCGACCCGCTCGACGGCTCGTCGAACCTGCAACCGAACAACTCGATGGGGACGATCTTCGGCATCTACGACGCGTCGATTCCGGCGCGCGGCGAGACGCTCGTCGCGGCGGGGTACGTCCTCTACGGACCGATCACGACGATGGTGATCGCGACCGAAGAGACCGTCGCCGAGTACGAGATGACCGGTGGTGAACGACGCCTCGTCGAGCGTGATCTGCGAGTTCCCGAGGAACCGGTCGTCTACGGGTTCGGCGGTCGCGAACCGGACTGGCCCGCCGACTTCGAGGCCTACGCCCGCGAGATCGAACAGGAGCTCAAGCTCCGCTACAGCGGTGCGATGATCGGCGACGTCAACCAGGTGCTCACTTACGGCGGCATCTTCGGCTACCCGGGACTGGAGTCTCGTCCCGAGGGGAAACTTCGACTCCAGTTCGAAGGCAACCCGATCGGGTATATCGTCGAGCAAGCCGGTGGTCGGTCCTCGAACGGCGAACGGTCGCTGCTCGCCGTCGAGCCCGACGACCTCCACGACCGAACGCCGCTGCACGTCGGCAACGCGGAACTCATCGACCGACTCGAAGCCAGCCTCGCATAGACCGTCAGAGTCGATTCGGCGCTCTCGATATTCGGCCGATCGCCTGGATTCCTCGATATCATTCTAGAGCCATGAAGCCGCGCGGAGTTCGGCTTATTCGATGTCTCGGTCCCGGCGAATCACTCAGATTCATCCGTACGATGCGTCCACGGAACGGTTACAGACACGTAGGCGACGACGCCGACGAGGAGGAGCGCGTAGAACGCCCAGCGCGGCCAGGCGGTGCCGAGAAACAACAGCGTGAGAAACAGTACCCAGAGCGTAAGCACGAGTAGGTCGGCACCAATTCGAATACCGGCGCTCGCCGCCGCCCGAAGCCCGCTCGCCGAGTCAGTCGATCGATCATCGGTCGTGGACTGCTCGTTCGATTTCGGTGGCGTGGTCATCGGTAGTGAGTCGTTCGATCAGAAGTGATAGCCGTGCATTTCGGTCAGTCTGTAGGCGGCGACGCCCCAGACGTAGTTCTGTCCCGGCCACCACGTGCGGGCGTTGTTGAATCCCGCGACGAGCACGTCGTCTTCCTCGCCCTCCGGATCGGGGTGATAGCTCACCGAACCGCTGTCGCCGTCAGTCAAGTCCATTTCGCCGCCCCACCGGATCTGTCCTCGCCGGCAGAAGTCGTCGGTGAAGCAGGTGACGGCGTCGACACCCTGTATTCGTCCCGTCGTATGGCCCGTCACCGCGCCGACCTTCTCGAGGTCTTCGCCGCGTGCCAGGAGGTCAGCGAGCCCAAACCTGGTGTACTGTCCTCGGACGCGCACCGACGGTGTGGCGTCGATTCGACTGGCGGGGGAAACGAGACCGTTGGCCTCGATGGCGACGACGTCCTCGACGGGGTAGGCGTCGGCAACAGTGCCCAGTTCGGTCGGCTCGAAGCCATCGATCGGCAAAACGAGGGGGTCGCCCACCGGCCCCGACTCAGACGTGAACGCGTGTTCTGCAGTCGCGAAAAACGGCTCCGGCTCGTCAGGATGGTACAATGCCGGGCCGAGCGTCGCGATGCTCGAGGGAGTTTCACAGGCGACGCCGCTGGGGGCGTAGCCGTCATCGATACTATCGATGAATCGGGGTTCCCTTGCCAACGAGCCGTCTTCTAGATCGTCGGGATCCGGAACCGTCTCGGTGTTGATCGCGATCCCGTCGGCGAGGTCCGAAACGATCTCCGGCAGCGAGTTGTCCTCCTGTGAAACCCCGACGGAGACCGACGCCGTTCCGCTGTCGTAGTCACCTGGGACGACCGCGCTCCCGAGGTAACCGGTAAAGGCGACGTTCGCCAGCCGTTCGTTGAGTTCGAACGCCTTCTCGACGGCAGCGTACCAGTCCGCGGGAACGTATCGTGTTCGTTCTTCCAGCGAAAACGGGTCGTCCGGATCGCTCCTGACGAGCGCCGTGACGATCGGAACCTCGCCGTCGTCGGCTGTGAGGAAGTCGTCGACGCCGAGCAGGTGGGCCATCCCGAGAGCGTAGCCACTCCCCCCGAGAATTCGAAGGAACTCGCGGCGATCCATCTCCGGGTCGAGCCGTTCACGTAGGGTCGCGAGCTGCTGGACAAGTCGCTCCATATACTCTTCAGACCGGCGGCGCTTTACTGCCGTTTTTCAGTGTCTCTCCTGCACCCAAAGCTAATATTCACGTACACGGGCTGGTCGATAGCTACCGATAGCTACTGGAAAACAGCGCAAGTCGGTTGTGCCTGCAGGTGCTGGATCGTCCGATAGCACCGCTGGCGACCGATATTTGGATCACGTGACCGCCAACGAGCCGATCGACCGAACAGCAGCCCTATATAATAGCTGGATGGATGAACACGAGCGTTCGTAACCGTTGGCAAAACAGGATTAGTCGTCTCCGTGATGGTGACCACGGAGGCAGCGACCCCACTCTCCACGGTTCGTGCCGATTCCCCCCAACACCTCCTCACTTCACCGTTTCGGTGAGTTGTGACCGACCCTCGGTGTTTGGCACGAACCGCTCTCTCCTCTGTGCACGCGTACCTTTTTACGCCTCGGGATTCCTCACTTTGTTCGGAACCTCTCGGTGCAAAAATCTACGCCAAAAAGGCCGCCTTCACGGGCTTTGCCCGTTCCGGCGGTGTCGTTCGAAAGAACGGTGCTCGTTCGTGACTGAGCGAATCGAAGATTCGCGAGGTCCGCGAGACCTTCGGTCTCGCTTGATACCGAGAGCTACGCGCTCTCGTAGCAAACCGCTCTCCGCTCGCGGATGCGTACTGCGCTAACTGCACCGCCTGATGAGGGTGCACGATGATTTTTACCGATACTCGTCGGGTATTTGGTATGGATGTTCGTATCATGGCCGGCGCGACGGACGAAGAGGCGTCGGCGATCGCGGCAGCGCTTTCGGCACACGTCGGCGAGACGGTCGAGGTCTACGTCGGCACCGACGACAGCCCCGCAGCAGTTCACGAGTACGAGCGGACGGAATCGAACGCCTCGTTGCGCGAGGACGACAACGGTGGCTCCGACGAGGAATCGGGCCAGACCGATCGGGAACGGCGACTCAGCGCGGAGATCGACGACATCCACGAGGGTGGCCCCGAGCGGTACCGAGCGCAACTCGCGGACGAGGGAAAGCTGTTCGTCCGCGATCGCCTCGAACTGTGGTTCGACGGCGACAACGACGCCTTTCTCTTCGAGGACGGCACGTTCGCGGCCTTCGACGACTGGCATCCAAGTGGCGCAGGCGAGGAGACGGACGATCGGCTGCCAGCCGACGGACTCATCACGGGCGGGGCGACCTTCGAGGGGCGTGACGTCCACTTCATGGCCAACGATTACACGGTCAAACGCGGCAGCATGGCCGAAAAGGGGGTCGAGAAGTTCCTCCAGATGCAACAGCGCGCGCTCAAAACCGGCCAGCCGGTTCTCTACCTGATGGATTCCTCGGGCGGGCGTATCGACCAACAGACCGGCTTCTTCGCCAACCGCGAGGGAATCGGGAAGTACTACTACAACCACTCGATGCTCTCCGGGCGGGTACCACAGATCTGCGTGCTGTATGGCCCCTGTATCGCCGGCGCGGCCTACACGCCCGTCTTCGCGGACTTTACGGTCATGGTCGAGGGGATGTCCGCGATGGCAATCGCGAGCCCGCGGATGGTTGAGATGGTCACCGGCGAGGAGATCACCCTCGAGGAACTGGGCGGACCCCAAGTTCACGCCCGCGAATCCGGCTCGGCGGATCTGGTCGCCGAAGACGAGGAACACGCCCGCGAGCTCGTGGCGCAACTGCTCACCTACCTCCCGAACAACGCGGACGAGACCCCGCCACAAACGGAGTCCAGAGATCCCGCATCGTCACCCGATGGGCTCGACGCCGTCGTCCCGCAGCGACCGAACGAGGGGTACGATATCCGGGACGTGATCGATCGGCTCGCCGACGCCGGCTCCGTCCTCGAACTCCGGCCCGAGTACGGTTCCGAAATCGTCACCGCTTACGCCCGTATCGACGGCCGTCCGGTCGGTATCGTCGCAAACCAACCCGCCAAGCGAGCGGGAGCGATCTTTCCCGACGCCGCCGAGAAGGCCGCACAATTCATCTGGACGTCGGACGCGTTCAACGTCCCGCTGTTGTATCTGTGTGATACGCCCGGCTTCATGGCCGGCTCGCAGGTCGAGAAAGACGGCATTTTAGAGCAGGGAAAACGGATGATCTACGCGACCGCGGCCGCGACGGTCCCCCAACAGACCGTCGTCGTCCGCAAGGCCTACGGCGCGGGAATCTACGCGATGGGCGGCCCCGCCTACGATCCCGAGAGCGTCCTCGGACTCCCCGCCGCCGAGATCGCCATTATGGGTCCCGAAGCAGCTGTCAACGCCGTCTACGCCCGCAAGCTCGACGAGATCGACGATCCGGACGAGCGCGAGCGCCGAAAGGCCGAACTCCGCGAGGCGTACCGCGAGGACATCGACGTCCACCGGATGGCCAGCGAGGTCGTCATCGACGAGCTCGTCCCGCCGAGTTCGCTCCGCGAGGAGCTCGCCGCTCGGTTTTCCTTCTACGAGGGCGTCGAAAAGACGGTTCCGGACAAGAAACACGGCACGGTTCTATAGGCGGCTGTGTGCGATCCGAAACCGCCGTAGCAACCGATTACGGACGGCTATGCCTGCCATAACAATACGCAGACTGCTGTAACCAGCGCGTGCGATCACATCGCACGCTCCTGGTGGGCCGCAGCCGGTTCGACTCCGGCAGGGAGTCTATGAGTTTCGACGGTGTTGATACCACCTACCGGCTACCGATTGATCTCGAACCGGTGCGACTCGAGCGACTGCTCTGGGGGCTCGTTGCGCTCTCGCTCGTCGGCGACATCGTGACGACGTTCGTCGGACTGCATATCGGGTTGGCCGAATCGAACCCGATCGCGCGCGGGGCGATCGACGGCTACGGACTGGTCGGTATGCTCGCGTTGAAAGGGTTCGCGGTCGGCGTCGCCCTCCTCTGTCGTCCGTTGCTCCCCCAGGAGTTTCGGCCGATCATCCCCGCCGGGCTTGCCGTACCGTGGGCGATCGCCACCTGCCTCAATATCTATACGATCTCGCTGGTGATCTGAGATCGCGAACGAACGGGTGTCGAACTCGAAAACGCAGCGGTACCTGGTTGCTACGTCGCCTTCTCGAGAGCGCGTCGCCACGCTCGAACCTCCGTGAGAACCGCTTCCCACTCGTCGATCGACCCGGGTAGCTCGTGCGTGCGTGGACGATCGCGCTGGGCTTCGATGCGGTCGCGAACGGAGTCTGGGTCCGCGACGTTTCGGAACGCGAACGTCGCCCCGCTCGCGGCCTCGATCGTCACGGTTCCGTAGCCGACCGCTCGAGCGATCGCGTGCTGGGTGACGGCTGTGTTCTGGACGCGCTCGACGCCGACGGTTTGGACGCGAACGCCGAGGACGCCTCGCCTGATCGCGAGCCGTCGATCCGTGATCACGTACGCCGCCCGAGAGACGCTCGCGAGCGCCCAGACGGCCGGCAGACAGACGAACGGGAGCCACAGCACCGCGAGGATCGAGACGAGTTCGAGGGCGACGGCAGCGAGGATCGCAACTGTCGCCGAGACCGCGAGGCCGACCCACGGGTAGGCGGTCTGAATCCGCGGGCCGTCGCGCCAGCGGATCGTCTCCGCCGATTCCGCCTCGGCGGGGCCCGAAAGCCCCAGCCACTCGAGCGAGTCACAATCGTCGATCGTCACAGTGGATCGGTCGATGTCGGTCATTGTGGCGAGTTCGATTCGTCTCCGTCGACCGGTTCGTCGCCGGTCGCCCACTCGAACGACTCCCGATCTGCCTCGCCGGGAACTGCTCGGCCACTGTCGGACTCCTCGAGGCTCGATCGAATCGCTCGAAGCTCCGCGAGGATGTCGGTCAGAACGTCGTCTTTCGTCCGCTCGGTCCCCTCCTCGCGGTGCTCGCGTTCGATCAGTTCGGTGATCAACTGCTGGACCGAGCCGGGTTCCGGGACCGATTTGAACGACAGCTCGACGCCGGAGCCTCCCGCGGTGCTGACCTCGACCGTTCCGTAGCCGAACTGCGCGCCAAGCGCCGACTGGGAGTAGGAGATGTCCTGTACCTTCTCGTGGTCGATCCGTTTGACGTCCCGCGAGAGGACGCCACTCTTCCGGTAGAGCGCGCGATCCGTGACCACGTAGTGGGTGTTGGTCACGCGGAGGTACTCGCCGACGATGATGAGAATCCCAATCAGCACGAGCGCGAGCGGGATCCCGATGACGAACGCCGGAAGCAGCGTTCGTTTGTCCGGGCCGTCGGCCCAGACGATCTCCTCGCCCGATTCGAGCGAGAGCCACTCGAGATCGGCGTCGTCCGGATCTGGCCTGCCGTGTTCGATCGTCTCGGCACCTGCACCAGCGGCTGACTCCGCTCCGGCGCTATCGCCGAGCGGGGCCGAACTCGAATCGACCATCAGGCATCCTCCTCGTGCTCGCGTTGCAGCGACATGACGGTCCGATCGAACTCGCAGACGAGTTCGTCGTTCTGGTTGAACGCCTCGACGTGCATGGTGACGATCCCGCGCTCGCCGTCGCTGGTCTCGCGTTTTTCCGTGACCGTCGATTGCGCGCGGATCGTATCGCCGTGAAAGACTGGCCGCGGGTGGGAGACGTCGTCGTAGGAGAGGTTCGCAACGATCGTCCCGTCGGACGTTTCCGGGACGGTGATTCCGACGGCGAGCGAGAGCGTGTAGAGCCCGTTGACGATCCGATCGCCGAACTCGGTCTCGGCGGCGAACTCCCGATCCAGGTGCAGCGGCTGCTGGTTCATCGTCATATCGCAAAAGCGCTGGTTGTCGCTCTCGGAGATCGTCCGTCGGCGGTCGTGGTCGATCGTCTCGCCGACCACGAACTCCTCGTAGTATCGTCCGGTCATAGGTGCGGTGTCGGACAGCGAGGTCAAAAGTCTGCTGCAGCCGTCGCGGACTGCAACCGTGTCGATACGCACAAACGGGGCGGCGACGTAGCTGCGCGCATGATCACCAACCTCACACAGGGCGTGCAGGCCTTTACCAGCAACGTCTTTCTCGTCGAGGGCGAGCGGACGGTCCTGATCGACGTCGGCGCGAACTTCGACGTCGTCGATCGAATCCGGTCGCACGTCGACGAGCTCGACGCCGTCGTGCTCACGCACACCCATCCCGATCACGTCGGCAATCTCGACGTGGTCACTGACGCCTTCGACGTCGACGTCTGGGGCTACGATCCGTCGTTCGACGGCGTCGACCACGCGATCGAGGACGAAGAGCGACTTCGACTCGGCGACGACGAGTACGTCGCCCTCCACACGCCGGGTCACAAGAACGATCACCTCTGTTTGTACTCCGTGGACGCCGGCGTGCTCGTCGCGGGCGACCTGATCTTTCAGAACGGCAGTTTCGGCCGAACCGACCTCGAAGAGGGCGACCGCGAGACGCTAATCGAGAGCATCGACCGCGTGCTCGAGCGGATCGACGAGAACCTCGCGGCGATGCACACTGGACACGGACCGAGCGTGACCACCGATCCGTTCGATCATGTCGAACTGTCGGCACAGATGGCGCGCCAGCACTGATCGGCCGTCGAGACGGCGAAAAAGAACGGTGTCGGTTTCATACGGTTTACTGTCCGTCATTTCCGGCGCAACCGCGATCCGGACGGCGGTTGCACCGATAAATCGGTACAGCAATCCGTATCAGAACGTTCCGACTCGTATCTCTCCGTCGGCGGTAACTGTCACGAGACAGTCGTTGTATTCGAAGGATACCGAGCCACCGGCTCGAATCCCATCCGCGTGCGGTTCGAACAGCCGTTCGAGCGCGTCGGTATCGATCGCGTAGTGAAGTGGTTCGAGTGTCGTAATTTCGACGTCACGGACGGTCGCGACGGCGTCCGCGATCGCAACACTGAGCGGTTCATCGCTGAGCCGATCGTACTGTACGGAATACTGCTCCCCCGACTGTACGGTCGGTAAATGTACTGTCATCTCGGTCATCTATTATACGTACCCCCCAATCCAATGGGACGACATCCCTCCGTTCGAGCGACCGTATGAAGAACCTGCTCGTTAACTGTATATCCACTTCCGTATGGGAGGGGTTAACTGTTTAACCTCGGTCGTCGAACAGCGATTCGAAAAGTTTCCGTTCGGTCGCCCGGACGTGTTTGTGAAAGGCTGGCGACGAAATCCCGAGCGAGTCGGCGATCTCCTCGCCGGTCGCTCGTCGCGGCCAGTCGAAAAACCCGCTGTGGTAGGCGGTTTGTACTACCTCTCGTTGTCTGTCGGTAAACCGGTCGAGCAGCCGATTCCGACCCGACGCGTCGAGCGATGAGAGGTCCGAGTTGGACCGTTCACGACGGGCGATCATCGACGCCGCGATGCCGTGTCGGTCGAGCGTCGAGACGACTTCGCGGACGGCGACCGTCGTCGGAACGTCGACGAGCGCCCAGGTTCGCCGCGTCTCGGCGACGAACGCGCGAACCGTTCCACCGTAGCCATCGACGACCGAACCCAGGAACGGCTCGGAAAGTTCGAGCTGTAGCAGCGTTTCGTCCGTCTCGCTCTCGATAACAGAGGCGCTTTCGATGCCGCCGATCGTCTCGAGTTCGGACGAACCAGCTATCGGCCGATCGACTGACGCAAAGACGACCGTCGCCTCTTCGTGTTGGATTCTCCCTTCGAACTCGACGCGAGCGTCGAGTTCGCGAGACAGGCGTGTCAAAACCGATCCGCCGTCAAGTTCGAGTTCGATCTCCGTGCGGTCGTCCTCGACCAATGCGGTCTTCCTGTTGACCGCGGCGATCGTGTATGCGATCGTCTCGCCGAGCTCCGCGAGCATCGTCCGAAGTTCGTCGTCGAAGGCACCGTACTCGTCGCCGTAGAGCGAGAGGACGCCGTAGAGGAATCCGTCGTGGACGAGCGGAACGGCGTACACCGATTGAAAGCTGTGTGAGAGGGCCTCGGCGCGCCAGGTGCCGTCGTGAACCGAGGCGGCCACGTTTTCGACGTAGATCGGCGTTTCGGTCCGGACGGCCCGCCCCGCCGGCTCGGCGGCTGAATCGTCCGCCGTGGTCACCGTCACCGCATCGAAATAGTCCTGGCCCCGCCCGACGCGCGAGCGGGGCCGGAGACAGTTACCCCCCGGGTCGGGCTCGCCGATCCAGACCATCGAACAGCCCTCGAGCTCTGTCAGCCGCGCACAGATCCCTCGCTCGATCTCTTCTCGCGACTCCGCCAGCAGCAGGTGCTGTTCGATCTCCTGTCGAACGCGGCTCGTAGCGTTGAGTCGCTCGAGGTGTTCGTTCTGTCGTTCGAGTTTCTGTTCTCGGTCGTGGAGTCGCCGAGTGCGGCCGATCCGGTCGAGTGTCGCTTCCGCTACCGTCGCGAACAGACGTGCGAGCTCGACGAGGTCCTCGTCGAACTTCCCGGGATCCGTCGATGCAGCGACGAGGACGCCGTGTTCGCCAAGCGGGACGTAGAGACCGCTTCGAAGCGCCGTCGTCTCGTCGTAGACGGCGTCCGCGTTTCGCACGTCGTCGTAGACGGACGGCATCCCGGAGACGAACGTTCGCCACGTGATGCTGTCGTCGCGCGGCCGGAGCCGCGGCGGTGAACCGATAACAGCCTCGAGATCCGGCGAGCAGGCCGTCGGCACGAGTTCGGAATCCTGCTCGTCGAACCGGTAGACGACGCCCGCCAGACCGAGGACGTCGGATGCGGCGTCGACGATGTACTCGTAGGCGGCCTGCTTCGACTCGACGGTTAACAGGTGACTCGTCGCCTCGCGTATCCCTTCGAGCGTCTTTCGGTAGCGAGTTCGATGGGCGTCGCCCGCCGATCGTCTCTCCGAGACGAGTTCGATCGCCCGCCGGAGTCGGTGCTCGTACAGCCCCTGTGTCGTTCGATCGGTAATTACCTCGTCTGCACCGTCAGCGAGGAGGGTGTCCAACTTCGACCGGCCGAGTTCGGTCGACTCGGCGGCGTAGACGATCGGGGGACCGCTGGCGGTCGAAAGCGTCTCTCGATCGTTCGTCACGAGGATGTCGACGCCACCGAGTCGATCGTCACCGACGTCGGACAGGGACGCCACCGAGTCGATGACTTCGTGAGAGCCGTCCTCGAACGCCGCCGTCGCGGTCCGTCGCCACTCTGAAGCCCCCACAAGGAGGATCTGACGCGGGGACTTCGCCGACTCGGAACGGGCATCCATCATCCGCTGTACGGGTGATGAGGGTAAAAACCTCGTGTCGCTCACACGTCACTCCGAGAGCGGTTCGTGTTCGACGCGGTAGCCATCGGCAAAGTCCTCGATGGCCGTCACCTCGCGAAACCGGATCGATCGCTCCATCTTGGTGACGACGGACGTCTCGTAGTGGTCGGCCTCGTACTCAAGGGTCTTTCCGTCCTCACGGCGCTGTTGGACGAATTCGCGGTGGCGTTCGAGGCGAGTCCGACCGATCGAGTGTGAGAGCGCCGGGACGTCGTCGACCCGCTCGTCGAAGACGTCGAGGAACGCCTCCTCGAGTTCGTAGCCGAGCGAGTTCCGACCAGCACACATCGCCGCAAGCGTCGTCGTTCCGGTCCCCCAGAACGGATCGAGGACCGTGTCACCGTACGTCGAATACATACAGAGCAGTCGGTAGGGAATCTCGAGCGGGTAGGCAGCAGATCGTTCCCGAAGATCGTCGTCTTCAACCTCGAGTGTCTGCAGTTCGCCCCGTACGTCGGTCCAGACGTCCGTAAACCAGTCGTTCCGTTCCTCCCAGAAGTACGCGGCCTCGTAGCGACGGTCGGCACCGGGTTCGAACTCGCGACGATCGCCGCCCTTGCGAAAGACGAGGACGTACTCGTGTTCCAGCGTGACGTACGCGTTCGGCGGCAGCGTGCCGCTTCCCATGAACTTAGCGGCGCTGTTGGCCGGCTTCCGCCAGAGGATGTCGGGAAGCGGGTCGAATCCGCGGGACTCGAACGCCTCGAGTATCCGTGCGTGGTTCGGATAGACGCGGAAGCTATCGTCGAGTGAGCGGGTCGCGTCGCCGACGTTGAGACAGACGAGGCCGCCGTCGACGAGCACGCGCTCGAGTTCGTCCCAGACCCGGTCGAGTTGGCGATGCATCGCCTCGAACGCCCGCTGGCCGTCACCCGATTCGAGCGCGTCGCCGACCGTCGGGTCAAGCTCCGCAAAGAGGTCGTCCCACATCTCGATCATCGGATACGGCGGGGAGGTAACGACGAGTTCGACCGATTCGTCCGCAACATTCGACAGCTCGCGTGAGTCCCCGACGAAAACCCGGTGGGTCGTCTCCATTGGGTTCACACTGTCGGCGACGCCCCCTTAGCTCCTTCGTCAGCGAGAAGCGACTGCCGGCCGAAAAAAGACGACGAGCGCCGGGTTCGATTATTCCTCTTCTTCTTCGTCAGTGCTATCAGCGTCGTCCATCTCCGCGTCTGCGGTTTCCTCGTCGGACTCGTCGTCCATATCGACGCTCGTCGCGGGTTCGAACTCCTCGATCGGCTCCCACTCCTCTTCGTCCTCGTCGCTGAGTTGGCGGCGAGCGACTGCGATTGCGGCGAGAACGCCGAGGACGAGCAGGATGCGAGGGAGAGTCGACGATCCGTCCGGTTCGGGCTCCTCACCGCCCTCGTCGAGCGGTTCCGTCGTTTCTTCTGTTGACTCCTCCATTACGTCCTCGACGATCTCCGGTTCTTCGATGTCTTCGAACGACGAGCGATCCAGTTCGGACGACTGGCGTCCGGCGAGAAAGCCGATGGCGGCCCCGAGGCCGAACGTCGCGCCCGCGATCGGCAATCGACCACCAGATTTTCCTTCGCTCTCTTCGACGGCTTCGAGGATCGACTCCCGCATCGGCGTGTCGAGTCCCATCTCCACCGCTTCCTTTACGACGAGTTCGGATAGCGACCGGTCCTGTTGTTCAGTTTCGGGCATAATCCAGCACGACCACATCGCCGTACATAATTCTGTTCACCGTTCCCGCGGACGCGAATTCGGGGCCCCTGTCAAGAAATGCGTTCCACCGCCGAGGCGAGACGAAATACAGTATTACCGCCGGTCACGGTCGAACTGACGGCGACAGCTGATGCACGTCGTAACACGTTCCGTCTCAGTGAAGGGGAGCCGAAACCGCCGAGGAAACGAGCGATTATCCCGATATAAGTCTCTCTGCGATGATATCCACTGCTGGTAACAGTTTCATAACGAAACGGTATGTCTTCGAGTAGCAGATATGAGCGTGATCCGACAGCCCGGCGTCCTCGGACGAACCACCCGCAGACGCCTCGTCGGGGTGACTGTGGCACTCACGGCGGCGGTAGTCGAAACGCTCGCCGTCGGCCTGTGGTTCGGGCTCGTCGTCGACTCTCCGAGTCCCTCGACCGCGCTCGCCGGACTCGGAATCCTCTTTTGTGGATCGGTGCTCAGAGCGGGGATTTTCGGCGCGACGGTCAGCGGACTGGGTGATTTCCTCCAGCCGCGACGACTCGGCGCTGCGCTCGCGCTTACCGGCGGCTGGCTCAGTTGGCTATTCGTCGCGGACGCCGTCGGAGGCGCCCCCGGCGTCGCCGTCGCGACGGTCGTCCTCCTTCTCGCGCTCACCGGGCAGTTCGTCCTCGAGCGGCGCGTGTTCGAACGACGGATGGCCTCGCAACCGACGGTCGCGTCCGTCCTCCCGGCCGCCCTGCTCGCCCTCGGCGGCTCGTTGTTGCTCGGCGTGACCTGGTTTACCGACCTGCAACTCGTCTCCCCACCGCTGTCGCTCGAGGTCACAACGATCGTTCTTCGGATCGAGCCGCTTCAGGTCGGTATCCTACTCTTCGGGCTGCTGGCTTTCCTCGCCCATCAGCGCCGGTTCCAGTACGTACTCGAACCGTGAGATTTCCTTTCGTCACTTTCCCTCCGCACCGACGTTGTGGTCGCTCTCGAACGACGGTGGATCCGGCTCGATGGTGGCGTACTGCACCGCTCGCTGGCCCAGCGTCACGATCCGTTCTTCGAGTTTCGATTCGGTGAACTCGCCGTCTTCGATCGCCGAATGCGCCTTCGGAACCGCCGCCTCGTGTGGCAACACCCACGCGTTCAGCGACCGACAGACCGAGCGCATGTGTTCGAGCGTCGTCACCGGAAACGCGCCGCCGGAGACGGCGAGCAGGCCGACCGTTTTTCCCCTGAACTCGTCGAACCCGCAGTAATCGAGCGCCGTCTTCAGCGGCGAGGAGTACGAGCCGTGGTACATCGGCGAGCCAAGCAAGATCGCGTCGGCTTCCCGCAACCTCGCTGCCAGTCGCGCCGCATCACCCGCCTCTTCCCGGTCGCGATCGGCGTCGAACAACGGGAGGTCGTACTCCCGGAGATCGATCAGTTCGGTGCTCGCTCCGACGCGGTCGGCGCCGTCGAGCGCCGTGTCGAGTGCGACGCGAGTCGCGCTGTCCTCGCGAAGGCTCCCACAAAGCGCGACGACGTGAACGTCAGTCATACCTGTACCGTCGGTCGGCGCGGTCAAATATGCTGGTGTCGGATCGGTCCCGTGAAAACCGGTCGAACCGTCGTTTGGCGAGTTACGATCCGATGGGTCTTTCGTCCGCAAGTCGAAATCGGCCGCTGTGGAGTCGATCGTTCGCGTTCTGTTGACCGAGGCGCTCCCGCGTATTCTGACGATCGCCCTATTGATCGGGGTCGGCGTCGGCCTCGCGAACCTCGCGGTCGCGTACGGAATCGTCGACGTCATCGCCCGTGTCGGCCGGTACCTGACTGAGCCCGCCAACCTCCCGGACGAGGTGGGGACGGCAATCCTGACGAACACCGTGTCAGTCACCGCGGGGTACGGGATGCTCGCCGAGTTCCGCGAGTCCGGCCTGCTCGACGATCGGGCGACGTTGATCGCCGTCGTTATCAACACCTTCTTCGGGTTCGTCCAGCACATTTTCACCTACTACGGGCCCGTTCTCGTGCCGATTCTGGGCCTTCAGGCAGGACTGCTGTACGTCGGCGCGAGGGCCGGAATATCCCTCGCGATTACGATCATCGGCCTGCTCGCCGGCGCGCTCCTGTTGCGTGGGTACGAGTACGACAGCGCCGCCCTCGATCCGGACACGCCCGACGACGAGCGCCGGACGAACCGCGAGAAGTGTCACCAGGCCGGCGCGAAAACGGTCGATCGGCTGCGGTCGATCGTCCCGCGACTCGCGATCGTTTACTCGATCGTCTTCCTGGCCCTCGAGTACGTCGACCTCGAGGCGCTGACTGCCGTCGCGGACCCGATCACGTCGCTCGTCGGCCTGCCGGGCGCGGCGGTGCCGGTGATCCTCGTGGCGCTCGTCGATCCGACGAGCGGGGCGATCGCAATCGCGCCGATGATCGGCGACGTCTTTACGGCCCAGCAAGCGGTCATCACGCTGTTGATCGGCAGTCTCCTCTCGTTGACCGTCGGCACTATCAAACGGTCGATTCCGTTCCAGTACGGCATCTGGGGTGCCGAGTTCGGGACGAAGGTAATCGTCGTCAACACGGGCCTGAAGGCCGTCTTCATCGCGGTCGCAATTTTCGTCTTCCTCGTCGCGTGATTCCGTTATCGACGGAGTCGCGCGACGGTGGTTCCGTCGCGATCGTCCGTTTCGACGAGCCCGTCGTCGGCCAGATCCGAGAGAAGCCCGCGGAGCCACTCCCGGCCGTACTCGCCGTCCGGCGCGTAATCGACGCGGATGCGCGGACCGAGCGTGTCGAGTTCGAGTTCGTCGTACTCCTTCAGCGTCGAGATTACGCGCCCGCGAAACTGGCGTCTGCTCCCCTCGAAACTCGGCTGAGTCGGGACGTCGGGGGCCGTGAAGTCGCCGCTCGCGTAGGCCGAACACCACTCGCGCCACGGACAGCCGGCCTCGTCGCAGCGGGGCGTCTGCTCGCAGGCCACGCCGCCGAGTTCCATGATCGCGTTGTTCCAGACTCGCGAGCGGCCTTCGGGCATGAGGTTGGCCGCGGCGTCCTCGAACGCCGCGTCGTCGTCCGGGATGTCGAAGGCGCGATAGCAGACTCGCTTGACGTTCGTGTCGACGACTGCGTCGCCGTTGTTGAACGCGAAACTCGCCACCGCGTTGGCGGTGTAGGGGCCGACGCCCATCAGCTCCTGGAGCTCGTCCGGCGTCTCCGGAAAGGTACCGCCGTACGCCGATTCGATCTGCCCGGCGGCCTCGTGGAGGTACTTCGCCCGGTTGTTGTAGCCGAGGCTGTGGTCGGTCCAGAAGCCGACCACGTCGGCCCGGTCGGCGGCCGCGAGCTCGGCCGTCGTCGGCCACCGATCCAGGAACTCCTCCCAGGCCTCGACGACGCGGCCGAGTTGGGTCTGCTGACTCATCACCTCGCTGACGAGGATCGCGTACGGATCGTCGGTGCGACGCCAGGGAAACTCGCGGTGGTCGGCCTCGTACCACTCGGTCAGCGACTCGCGGACGGCCTCGCGCTCGTCGGGGAGTCCCCACTCCGCTGCCGCCTCCGTGTCAGTCATCGACGGTAGTTGGCGGAGGGACGGTTTAGGGGTGATGATCGAGTCGGACTCTCGTCAAAATCAGTCCGTACAGCACGGATCGTCCGTGACTCGTCAGTTGCCCGGAGAAATTTGAGGCAGCCATCGAGGAACGCGTTCCCGGTACTGCTCGTACGCCTCGCCGTGTTCCTCGGCCAGGTGGGGTTCCTCGAACCGGATCACGCGATTGTGAAACCCGATCCAGCACCCAACGGCCCACCAGAGGACCGACAGAGACCGCTGTCGGAGGGCCTGACCGATAATGATCAGCAGAATTCCGATGTACATCGGATTGCGCGTATAGGTGTAGATTCCACCAGTCACGAGCTCGTCTGGCTCGTCGGTTGGCGAGGGCGTCCCCTCGCCTTCGGATCCGAACTGGAACGCCGTATGCGCATAGAGAGCGGTGCCTGCAACGAGCGAGATATTTCCAGCACGTCGCCCACCGCTCGCGCTAATCGGGAGTCGCGGGTACGGTCGCCAGTTTGCCAAGAGACGCGGGATTGCAACGGCAACCGTTCCGGGAACGAGAATCGTAAAGAGCATCGTTTTCGCGTAAACACGCATCGATCCCATGGGAAAATGACAACGCAGTTCAGAATAAAGCTATCAGTCGATCAGTTCGCTGCTCTCTTGGACGACTGACACAGCGCACATCGATCGAATAGGTGAAATTTGAACACAGATCCGTACCCCTAAACGCCCGCACCCATTCGAATACAGTATGCGAACGCCGGCCCAGAACGCACAACTGGCACTCCTCCTCGAGGTCGCGGGGACCCCCAAGCCCGGGAACGTCGACCGAAAACGAGATCTCGAGGACCTGCGATTCGATCACTTCCTCGCCGGAACGATCGGTTCTCAGCGCGGGCTCGAGATGGCGGAAAACGGTGCGGCGGTCGGTCCGGCCTTCGAGCGAGCCGTGTCCGGAATGGCGAATCAGGGCGGCGGGAACACCCAGTTCGGCGCGCTACTGTTGCTCGTCCCGCTGGTCCGGGCCGCACGAGACGAACTGTCCCAACCCGTCGCCGAGTCCGTCGTCGCGGAGACGACCGTCTCGGACGCCGCGTCGTTCTACCGCGCGTTCGAGCACGTCGATGTCTTCGTCTCGGAGCCGCCGGACGACCTCGACGCGCTCGACGTGCGCCGCGGCGCGGACGCGGTACCGGAACTCGAAGCGCGCGGGCTGACGCTGCTGGACGTGATGGACCGCAGCGTCCCCGGCGACGACGTCGCCCGCGAGTGGGTCCGCGGCTTCGAGCGATCGTTTACCGCGGCCGAGCGACTCGCCGAGGCCGACGGTCCGCCGCTGGATCGAGCCGCGGCCGTCTTCCTCTCCGTGCTCGCCGAGCGACCCGACACCCTCATCGCGAAGCGCCACGGCGAGGACGTCGCCCGAGAGGTCACCGAACGAGCCGAAACGCTCGCCGAACGGAACGCGTTTGCGGACGACCGGGACGCGGTCGAGGCGTTCGCCGCGGAACTCGTCGAGCGCGGCGTCAACCCGGGAACGACGGCGGACATTACCGCCGCCGGACTGTTCATCGCGCTCGAACACGAGGTGATCGACGTATGAACGACGACGAGATGGACGGCGCTGACGAGGCAACTGATACGGTTCGAGACGCCGCGAACTGGCCGATCCCCCTCTCGGGCGTCACCGAAACCGTCGTCACGACGCTCGGTCCCAACGGGCGGTGGAACGCCGCCGCGCTCGGCGTGTTCGCCGGCGAGCCCGTTACCGCACGGACGTGGGGCACGACTCGAACGCGTGGGAACTTCCACCGGCAAGGCGAGGGGTACGTCCAGTTCGTCGACGATCCGGCCGTCTTCGTCGAGGCGGCGCTCTCGGTATCCGAGCACGACGAGCCGATCCTGGACGCGGCCGCCGCCTGGACTCGCGTGACCGTCGATCGGATCGACTCGGGAACCGACGACGGGACCGAGTGGGAGCAGTGGGCGCTCTCTCCCGTCGAGGCCGAGATCGTCTCTGAGACAGTTCCGACGATCGACCGCGGCTTCAACGCTGTCGTCGAGGCGACGGTCGCGGCGTCTCGGCTCGGTGTCGAGGGCTACGACGAGGACCGCCTCCGGGCCCGTCTCGATCACTCCGCGTCGGTCGTCGAGCGGGCCGGCGGACCGCGCGACCGAGCCGCACTCGAACGGGTTCGCGAACACTCGGCCTGGTGACCGGGCCGAGTGTAGCCGGTGAGCGATACCCGATAGAAACAGAAATACGGTAATTCATCAAATAGTATATCTTCCCGACCAGAGCGAGGAAATTCTATCCGAACAACAGTAGTAGTTATCAGACGGGGATAATAAGGGATGAATCGGCTTATTAGCGCCGATCCAGTATCGGAACTGTGTGCCCATCTAGGGATTCATCCTCCTCGTCCGACGAGTCATCTCTGGCATCCGACACCGACTCGGTTCTGGCGAGCGCGGATATCGCAACCGTTCAGCTCACGTCGACGGGCACAGTGATCACAGTGAACGATGCCTTCGGGAGGCACACCGGACACTCCCTCGAAACCCTTCGTGAAACGCCGTTTACCAGTCACCTTTCGACGGTGCCGCCGCCGCTCGAGGACGCCCTGAGCACCGGTTCGATAGAGCAGGAGTCGATGACGCTCACGCTCTTCGTCGAGACGGCGGATGGAGAAAGCGTCCGGTTCGAATCGTACTTCGAAACGGTTCCCGGCGACGAGGGGGACGACCAGCGGATCGTGGGGGTTCTCCACCGCCGACCGACCTCGTCGACGTGGACGGCGGACGATCGAGAACTGAAGCCGCCACAGGGCAGAGAGTCAGTTTCCGCCAAGGCGTTCGTCGCACTCGCCGACGCCCTCTCGGACGGGATCATCGTTCTTGATACGGAGAGCCAGATCCAGTACGCCAATCCCGCTGTCGAGCGCATCCTCGGATACACGCCGGCGGACCTCGTCGGGGGGAGCAAACTCAGCATTATCCCCGAGCGCCTCCGCCAAACGCACCTGAACGCGCTGAACCGGTATCTCGAAACGGGGGAGAAACACATCGACTGGGAGTACGTCGAACTCCCGGGACAGCACACGGACGGGCACGAGGTCCCCCTCGGTATCTCGTTGAACGATTTCCTGTTCGAAGGCAAGCGATACTTCGTCGGACTGTTCCGCGACGTTTCGGCACAAAAGGAGGCAGAACAAGCACTCCGTCGGCGCGAACAGCGTCTCAACCGGTACAAGGAGTATACCGACGACGTTCTCAACGCGATCGACGATATGTTCTACGTCCTCGATACCGAGGGCAACATGCAGCGATGGAACCGGACGCTGAGTGCGGTGACCGACTACGAGGACGAGGAAATCGAATCGATGCACGCGCTGGAGTTCTTCGACGGAGACGAACGCGACTCGATCGTCGATGCGATCGAAACGGGGTTCGAAACGGGGACGGCACGCGTCGAGGCGGATCTTACGACTAAAAGCGGTATGCGAATTCCCTACGAGTTCGTCGCCGCCACACTTGATGACCCCGACGGGAAACCTGTCTTAGCGGGCATCGGTCGGGATATCACCGAACGAAAGGCCCAGCGACGCCGAATCGAGGAGAACGAACGACGATACCGAACGCTCGTCGAACACTTCCCGAACGGCGTCGTCGCGTTGTTCGACGAGGACCTTCGGTACACGGCCGTCGGCGGCGAACTCCTCGACGAACTCGGACTGGAGCGGTCGGATGCGATCGGAACCACCGTTCAGGAACGGTACCCGGAGGAACTCCTCGAAACAGTCGAACCGTACTTTCGGGCCGCACTCGACGGCGACGCGAACTCGTTCGAGGTGGAGTACCACAACCGGCACCTCTCCGCGTACACGCTCCCGGTCAGGGACGCAACCGGCGACATCTTTGCGGGCATGTTGATGGTGCAAGACATCACCGAACGAACGGAGATCCAGCGTCAACTGGAGGAGTCCAACGAACGCCTCGAACAGTTCGCCTACGCCGCGTCCCACGACCTCCAGGAGCCGTTGCGCATGATCACGAGCTACCTCCAGCTCATCGAGCAGCGATACGGCGACGAGCTCGACGAGGACGGCCAGGAGTTCATCGAGTTCGCCGTCGATGGTGCGGATCGAATGCGCGACATGATCGACGGACTCCTGCAGTACTCGCGGGTGGACACGCAGGGAGATCCGTTGCAGCCAGTCGATCTCACCGCCGTCGTCGAGGACGTGACGTTGGATCTGCAGTTGAAAATCGAGGAGGAGGCGGCCGATATCGAACTCGAGGAGCTCCCACGGGTCTCCGGCGATAGCGATCAGTTACGGCAGATCTTCCAGAACCTGCTCTCGAACGCGATCGAGTACAGCGGCGACGAGCCACCTCGAATACGCATCGCTGCCGAACACGACGGCGAGATGTGGCGGATTTCGGTGCACGACGACGGGATCGGCATCGATCCCGACGAGGCCGACCGCATCTTCCAGGTGTTCGAGCGGCTTCACGCCAGTACCGAACGCGACGGCACCGGTATCGGGCTCGCGCTCTGTGAGCGGATCGTCGAGCGCCACGGCGGGGAGATCTGGGTCGAGTCTCAGCCGGAAGGGGGATCGACCTTCCACTTTACGCTCCCCTCGGTGACCGAACCGGCCGCGTGAGATCACGGTGACTGTAATCGATCGCGCGAGCTCACGCGTCGATGTCGCCGCGCTCGAGTCGGTTGGCGAGGAGTTCGCGCATCCACACGGCGAACCCGTGATCGTGACCGTACGTCCACACCGACGTCTCCTGGCTCACGTCGGGTAGATCGGTTTCTTTGATTCCTCCCGCGACGATCGACTGCTCGTCGGCTATCAGAAGTTGCCCCGGCCATTCGGCGTAGACCGACTGGACGGACGCGAGATCCGCCGCGACAACGACTTCGGCGTCCGGTGTCGCTTCCCGAACGCGATCGCGTACGTCCTCGGTCGCCACTTCGACGACCACGCGAACGCCGCGGTCGCCGGCCGCTTCGAGAGCGGTGAGGACGTCCTGGTCGAGAACGTCTTCGGTTGCAACGAGGTAGTGAATCGTCTCTTCGGCGTCGTCGAGGAACGTGAGAACGCGATCGGTGACCTGGTCCGACTCGTTGATCGCCCACATCCCCTCGTCGGCTTCGGATTCGGGTTCTTCGATCTGCTGTAAGGCGTTTTCGGCCGCGTTGATGCGCGAGTCGTAATCCTCGCGGATCCGGCGCGTCGCCGTCTCGATCGGGACGGCCTTGTATTCGCGCGGTTCGGACTGCTGAATCTCGACGAGTCCTCGTCGGCCGAGCCGTTCAACGGTATCGTACACTCGCGACCGGGGAATCTCCGCAATCTGACTGACTTCCTTCGCTGTTCCCTTCGAAACGCGGGTGAGTGCGACGAAACAGCGCGCCTCGTACTCAGTCAGACCCAGCGATTCTATGGCGGTAACCGCCTCATCAGTCGTCGACACAGCAGACGTACGTGAGAGAACGATAAAAGCCCCAGCACTGTACCGCCGTCACTTGCTCGAGACAGTCTGTTCCAGCAGTCGAAACGCCGTTCCTCCGCACGGACAGCCGTTTACGCTGCCGATCGGTACGACGTGCTCGTCCGCTTCTTTCCAGACGGCAATCGCGCGGTCGCACTCGGTACAGCGCGCCGCCGCTTTCGTTCGTGCTACCATTAGCGTAGGGTTCTTCCGAGCGGGATATAGGCAGCGTGGGAGTTCGACGGATACACGCGGCGTGTTGTTTCGATCGAAGCAACAGTCCGACGGATTCGAACACACACGACGCTCGCAAGAGTTGTGCGGTCGAACCGCTGGTCGCTGGCCGTCGCCGATGCAAGCCTGCCGGCCGTTTCTCTCACGCCACGACCGTATAATCTCTGCTCGAATCATACGAAAACTAAAGGGAACGGCCACAGAGACAGTGTTTTCGAGATTATCTCGGGAGCAGCTTTACAGTCGGCTAGCAAGTAGGTGTCTATAATGGACTCGTCGTCCTCCGGCACCGACGCAAAACTCGACCGCCGTCGCCACCAGCAGCAGGTCGTTGCCGATCTCGGGACGCGCACGCTCGAAGACGTAGATCTCGACCAGCTGTTTCAGGAGGCGACGGAAACGGTTGCCACAGCGCTGGGGGCGGACTCGTGTACCGTCCTCGAGCTGGCGTCGGATACCGAGCAGCTCGCGGTCCGGTCTGAGGTTGGACAGAACGACGAGTCGGACGGGACGGTGCCCGTAACGAGCACCTCACAGGCCGGATACACGCTGGAACGCGAGGAGCCCGTCGTTGTCGACGATCTGCGAACTGACGACCGATTCGCCGAGGCGGGATCGCTCCTCGATCGCGAGCTCAGAAGCGGCATTAGCGTCAGCATCGAAACGACCGGCGAACCGTGGGGCGTCCTGAAAGCCCACGCGACGACCAGTTGCGAGTTCAGCGAGGCGGATGCGACGTTCGTCCAGAACGTCGCGAACGTGCTCGCGCTGGCGCTCGACCGAGAGCGGAACCGAGACGAAACGGCGCAATCTAAGGCTGAACTCGAGCAGTACGAGGCGATCGTCGAGACGGCCCGAGACGGGATCTACGTGCTCGACGAGGACCGCCACTTTGAACTCGTCAACGAGGCGTTCGCCGAGTTGACGCGGTGCTCTCGCGAGGAGTTACACGGACGGCACGCGTCGGTGGTGTTCGGAGACGAGTTCGCATCGATCGAGGCCACCCAGCGCGAAACGACCGCCGGATCGACGACGGCGACGTTCGAAGAAACGGTTGAGGTGGTCTCGAGCGAAGACGAAACGCGGACGATCGAAAACCGGTTTTCCATTCTCCCGTCGGACGACGGCGAGGCGAAGCGAGTCGGCGTCATCCGTGATGTCAGCGACCGAAAACAACTCGAAGAGCAGTTGCGCATCGAGCGGAGCCTGAAAGACCGAATCCTGGAAACGAGTCCGATCGCCATTACGGTCATCGATACCGAAGGCAGGAACGCCTTCGCCAACGAGCGCGCCGAGGAAATCCTCGGCCGGTCGTTCGACGAGTTGCAGACGTACACACACGATGACGAGCGATGGAATATCGTCGACGAGGATGGCGAGCAACTGGCGAGCGACGAGCTCCCCTTTTCGATCGTCAAAGAAACGGAAGAGCCGGTGTACGACGAGGTCATCGGTATCGACCACCCTGACGGGACGCGAGTCTGGCTCTCAGTCAACTGTAGTCCGTTTTTCGACGCCGACGGTGCGTTCGATGGCGTTGTCTACGCGCTCAGGGATATCACCGATCAACGGCAACTCGAGAGCAAACTCGAGGAGATTCTCGGTCGGGTCGACGACGCGGTGTGTGCGTTCGACGAGGAGTTTCGGTACACCCACGCCAACGAGCGCGCCGAAGAACTGCTCCAGCGCCCCGAGTCGGAGCTGTTAGGCGAACGACTCTGGGATGCGTTTCCCGAGTCGGCCAACGAGGGGATCGTTCGCGAGAGCTTTCAGACGGCGATGGAGACCCAGGAGCCGACCAGCTACGTTCACTACTACGAACCCGCAGGCGTCTGGCTCGAGGTGACCGTCTACCCGTCCGAAACCGGGGCCTCGGTCTACTTCCGCGATGTTTCCGAACGCAAGGAGTACCAGCGCCAACTCGAAGAGTCGAACGAGCGATTAGAGCAGTTCGCGTACGCAGCATCCCACGATCTTCAGGAGCCGCTCCGAATGGTCTCGAGCTATCTTCGACTCGTCGAGGATCGGTACGCCGACGAGCTCGACGAGGACGGCGAGGAGTTCATCGACTACGCCGTCGACGGTGCGGATCGAATGCGCGAGATGATCGATGGACTCCTCGAGTTTTCCAGAATAGAAACGCGCGGACGCCCGTTCGAGCCGGTCGAACTGGACGACGTTCTCGAGGATGCCAAACAGGATCTCAACGTCAGAATCGACGAAAGCGACGCCGAGATCACTGCCGACTCGCTCCCTCGCGTCGAGGGGGACGGCAACCAGTTGCGACAGGTCTTTCAGAACCTGCTCTCGAACGCGATCGTCTATTCGGGCGACGACCCGCCGCGGGTCGACGTCTCGGCTCGACAGGCGAACGGGAAGTGGGAAATTTCGGTCAGCGACGAGGGCGTCGGCATCGACCCCGACGACGCCGACCGGATCTTCGGCGTGTTTCAGCGGCTCCACGCAGTCGACGAGCGGGCGGGCAGCGGCATCGGGCTCGCACTCTGTGAGCGGATCGTCGAGCGCCACGACGGGGAGATCTGGGTCGAGTCAGAGCCGGGGGAGGGTGCAACGTTTTCGTTTACGCTGCCGGCGGTAGGAGCGGCAACCGAGCCGACCGGCTCGTCGATCGATTGACGGTCGGCTGGAGACACGAGATCGCTCAGTCGGTCCGCGGAATCGACCGTGCGCCGAGGAGGAACGCAATCCCGGCGACGACAACGAGAATCGCGAGGTTCGCTAGCGCCGGGTCGATGCCGGCGACCGCAGGCGTCGTCGCCTCCGGATACGTCGCCGCCCGAACGCCGCGAGCGAAGTACGTCAGCGGCGAGAGATCGACCAGCGGCGCGAACCAGCCGGGTAACTGCTCGAGCGAGATGAACGTCTCCGAGAGAAAGAGAAGCGGCAAACCGATGGCGTTGCTCGCGGCGATCGCGCCGTCCTGTGAGTCCGTGTAGCTCCCGAGCATCGCGCCGACGCCGCAGAAGGCGACGACGCCGACGAGGACGTACGGGATCAGTAGCGGCGAGAAGACGATTTCGGCCCCCGTCAGCACGATCACGAGCGCGAGGATGAGCAGGCTCGCCAGTCCGATGATGACCGCGTTGACGGCCGTCTGGGCGAGCAACCACTCGCCGCGCGTCAGCGGCGTCGTCGCGAGCTTTTCGAACCGGTTCCCCTCCCTGTGCCGGGCCACCTCGCTTCCCATCCGCGACAGCGGGGTAAACAGGACGACGACGGCGAGGTAGCCGGGAACGTAGTAGGCAGCGGGCTCGGCAAACAGCCCGCCGTCGCCCGGATCGGTCCGAACCAGCGCACCGAAGATGACGATCAGGATCATCGGGAAGAAGAAGGTGAAAAAGACCGCCGTTCGTCGCCGGATGAACGATCGCCAGCCGGCGCTCGTCTCGGTTCGAACGCGACCGAAGCGTGTCATGCCATCTCACCCGTATGGACGCTCTCCGACTCATCGTCCGGAGCCGAGTCACTGCTGCTATCTCCATCACCGCCGAGCCGAGCCGTCCGCTCGCGTTCGGCGCTGTCTGCCAGTTCGAGGTAGACGTCTTCGAGATCCGGTTCGGTCCACGACAGGCCCGTGTACTCGATCCTGTTTTCCTCGAGAAACGTCACGACGGCACCGATCTCGGCGGGATCGATATCCCGGACGACGATCGAGCCGTCGTGGTGAGTTTTCGCTGCTGTTTCGGCCGGATGCTCGAGTTCGTCGAACTCGCTCGCGTCGGCGCTGGTTTCGATCGCGAGTCGGCTCGACCCGCCGTGCTCGCGGACGAGGTCGTCCGGGGAGCCGCGGGCGACGAGCGCCCCTTCGGCGAGAAGGCCGACGCGGTCGGCCAGTCGCTCCGCTTCGGCCATGTCGTGGGTCGTGAGGACGACGGTCGTCCCCCCGGCCGCGAGGTCCTCGATCAGCCGCCACACGGTTCGCCTGCCCGCGGGATCGATTCCCGTCGTCGGCTCGTCGAGAAAGAGCACGTCGGGGTCGTTGACCAGCGCCGAGCCGACGCAGACGCGACGCTGCTGGCCGCCCGAGAGGTCCTCGTACCACGTGTCGCCTGTATCGGCGAGACCGACGTCGGCGAGGACGGCATCGGGGTCGCGAGCACCGTCGTAGAGGCCCGCGTAGTACGACAGCAACTCGCCCGCAGCGAGCCGATCCGGCGGCGAAAACGCCTGCGGCAGGACGCCGAGTCGATCCCGGTCGACGCTCGCGGGTGACTCACCGAGCACTCTGGCGGCCCCCGCGTCGGGCTCCGTCGTCCCCGTCAACGCACGGACGAGGGTCGTCTTTCCGGCCCCGTTCGGCCCGATCAGCGCGAAGACTTCGCCGTGCTCGACGGTCAGCGAGACGCCTGAAAGTGCGGTCGTCTCGCCGTAGGTTTTCTCCAGATCGGTCGCCTCGACGACGGCTTCCATACGAAGTGGTACCGACCGGCTTCTGGTAAGGGGTTCGGTTCGTGATCGGTGTTAGCCGCGTCGAAAGCTCTGTTCCCCTGTCTCCTTTTACTCGAATATGATCAGTGTGTGAGCCAACAACAGCGAGGACGAACCACGCCGACATCACGCTCCGCGAGCGATGGATATGCATACACGTCCCTGAAACCGTCCGCTGTTCGAACGGATGAAAAGGCTTAGGACGATTCCTGCGATGATGCCAGTAATGACCAGCCGCCGCCTCGCGATCGTTTTCGGGCTCGTCGTGCTTCTCGTCCTTGGTGGCTGTACGCTCCCTGGTACCCCGACCGGTGACGACCCCGCCGACGGCACCGCTCACTCGAGTGACGACTTGGAACCCGAGCCGACGGCGCTGTTCGAGGCGACGTTCGTCCACGCCGAGGACCTCGACAACGTTCACGGTGAACAGACGACGGAGGTAACCGACGGAACCAACACCATCGTCGAGACCGTCGCGGTCTCCGAGCGACCGTACGTCGAGTACCGGAGCGAGGTTCTCGACGCCTCAATCGCCGACCGAGTCGGTGACGTCTACATCTCGAACGCGAGCGGTTCGTGGTGGTACGACGCGGCCGCGAACGAGGCGGGATCCTACGAGGCAGCGGAGCCGTACGACAACGAGGTCGTCCGCGAGGCACGCGCCGACGAGGCCGAGCGCCAACTCGAGCTGTACGACCTCGAGTATCGCGGAACCGAGACGATCGCAGACCGAGAAACGCACCGCCTCGCGGTCGAGCCGAAAGACGAGGTCGTCGCAGACGGCATCTCCTTGCTCGTCGGCGACACCGAGTACGTCTACGCGCTCGAGACGGTCGATCCGTCCGACGAACTCGAGGTCCTCGAGCAGCGGATCTGGATCGATGCGGCGTACGACTACCCGCTGAAAGAAGAACTCGTCTTCGAAGGACCCGACGGCGACCGACACACGATGGTCGAGCGGTTCGACGAGGTCACCTTCAACGCCGACCTCGACGACGAGACGTTCACGTTTGACCCACCGGAAGACAACGGTGACGAGTAGGAACGCCCGCTCGAATTACTCGAACCGTGCTAGTCCGTCGGCTCCACTAATTTGCGCTCGCCCTCGAACGTGAGCCCGCCTTCGAGTGTGCGAACGGGGTAAGGAATGTCGATCCCTTCCTCGTCGAAGCGCTGCTTGACGGCGGTCACGTACTCGCCTTTGATCCGGACGAAATCGGCTCGCGACGGCTGTGCGATCCAAAAGCGCGACTGGAGGCCGACGTCGGAGTCGCCGAGTTCGGTCAGCCGGACCGACGGGGCCGGATCGTCCATGATCTCGGGGTGGTCTTTGGCTTCCTCAACGATGATGTCCGTCGCGCGCTCGATGTCGTCGCTGTACCCGATCCCGAAGACGAACTTCATCCGGAGTTTGTCGGCGTCGACGGGGTTTTTCAACACGCTCTCAGTGAGCTCGGAGTTCGGCACGGTCAACAGCTCGTTGTCGAACGTTCGAACACGAGTCACTCTGAGGCTGATGTCCTCGACGACACCAGAGTGGTCGTCCCACTCGATCCAGTCGCCGATCTTGAACGGCTTGTCGGTGTAGATGAACACGCCCGCAACGAAGTTCTGGATGACGTTTTGCATCGCGAGGCCGATTGCGAGCGCACCGGCCGCGGCGATGCCGGCCATCGAGACGAGGAAGTTGCCGAACTCGGCCGCGCCGAAGGCGGCGGCGAGCGCGACGAATACGATACCGAATTTCGAGATCTTGAGCAGCGGTCTGCGGGCGTGGCGGTCGAGTTCTCGCCGCTCGAACGCGCGATTGAGTAACGGCAGGACGACCAGTCGTCCGATCGCGTAGACGACGAGAAACGCGGCGACGAACAGGATCAGCCGTTCGAGCGTCGCGGCGGCCGTCGCGTCTCCGATGACGTCCTCGAGGAGGTCACCGATAACGCCCGACTCACCGGCCTGCAGCGTAACAGCGGCAGGCGTCGCCGTCATCGATGGATGACTGCCGTGTGTCCTCTGGTATCGATAAGGTCAGCATTGACGCTATCTGCGAGGTCTGCCGCTTTCTCTTCGGTCGAACTGCCGGCGCGAGCGGCGCGCAAGAATTTCACTTTCACGAGGTTTTCGTTCGCGAGTTGATCGTTGAGTTCGTCGACAACTGACTCGACGCCGTTCTTGCCGACCCAGACGGTCACGTCGAGGTCGTGAGCACGGCGCTTGAGTTCCTGTTGATCCATATACTCGAGTAATGAACTGGACTGCTTTCAATCTTCGCGAACTGGACGATGAATCCGTTGAGACTGGTGTCAACCGTTCAATATACAGTCAGTCCGTGTAGGGGTATCTCGCATGAGAGCCACAGTCGCAGGTGATGACGACGTGGCCGTCCTGCAGGCGGACGCGAGCGTTCGTCCCCGGACGAAGATAGGCGTCACACGAGTCGCAGGTGAACCGTCGGAACGATTTCGGCAGCGTCAGCCGGTTTCGTTCCGCGATACGGCGAGCGAGACGAACGTACTCGCGGGCCCGTTCGTCCTCGCCCGCCGCTGTCGCCGCGCTGGCGAGTTCGTGGAGTCGTTCGATCCGCTCGGCGGCGACGCTCATAGTCTCCGTTCGGCTGGTCCACCTATTGATGTTGCGTTCCGTTACCGAGTGCGGGCGCTGTCGAAGAAATACTGCGATGAAGTATGAGTGTGGAGGCCGCGATTGCCCGGCGTTCCGGCCGGGGGAATCCCGGTTGCCTTCTCCACCCCGCGACCCGTCGAGCGACAGGTGTCCGACGGTCCACTGCTCGCTTCCGCGCCTGATGGGCTGTCGCCGGCTAACCACGATGGGACGTCCCTGCGGACGGCCACCGTGGACCGCTGTCCCCGACGGACGAGGCTTCCACGTTGGCTCCCGGGGCCCCGGCCGGTCTGACCGGACGCCCGCGGAATTCGGTCCCCGCTGATGACCATAGCGCGGGTAACGAGCAGGGCCAAACTGCCCGACCTATCCATCACTTCATAGACGGCTGGTACTTAAGGGCCTTTCGCCTCCCTGCCGCGCGGTTGTCACAGACGGAACGGTGAAAACGAGGAAAACGGCA
Source organism: Natrialbaceae archaeon A-arb3/5 (assembly GCA_046614585.1). Taxonomy (GTDB): domain Archaea; phylum Halobacteriota; class Halobacteria; order Halobacteriales; family Natrialbaceae; genus JBKKHI01. The sequence continues at coordinate 224,253 of JBKKHI010000004.1, forward strand.
TGTTCCACGGCCGACGAGCCGACTACAGTTCGTCGTCGTAGATTTCTGGGTCCGGTTCGCCCTTGACGTCGATGACGCCAAGCATGCCTCTGCGGACGACCCGCGAGAGCGCGTGATCGACGATCTTGATCGGGCCGGGAACGGGCAGTTCCATCTCGCCGGCGACGACCGTTCCGGGGGCAACCGGTGCCGTCTCGACGTTCTGTCCCGGCTCCGAGAGCAGGTCGCCGTCGCGGTAGTAGCGCGACCAGACGTTGCCGATCGGGTGGAGTGCACTCGTGAGGTTCGGGCCGCCGTTGGCGAAGTACACTCGGACCGTCTCGCCGACCTCGGCTTCGACGGGACCGTGCTGACCGTCCTCGCTGAAGGCGTAGGCTTCCCCGTTCAGGAGGACGTACGTCGGCTCCTCGTCGGCCGTCGCGTCGAAGTCGTAGAGGTGGTGGCCCTCCTCGCCGACCTCGCCGTCGGTGTACAGCTCGTGCTGGCCGAAGTAGAACTCCCGGTCGACTTCCGGGAGGCCCTCTTTGGGCTCGACGAGGATGGCACCGAACATCCCCAGGCTGATGTGCTGGTCCATGTTCGGGACCGCACAGTGGTAGATGTGGACGCCGGGGAATCGCGTCTGGAAGCGAAGCCGGGCCGGCTCGTCGCCGGGGGAAACCGTCGTCGCCTCGGCGCCGCCGCCGGGGCCGTAGACGGCGTGGAAGTCCACGTTGTGAAGATCCTTGTTGTGATCCTCCGGTACCTCGAAGGTGAGGTCGATCGTGTCGCCCTCGCGGACCCGGACCATCGGTCCGGGGATCTGTCCGTCGTAGGTCATGTAGTCGACGGTGACGCCCGGTTCGACCTCGGCCGTAACCTCGATGGTCTCCAACGTGATCTCGTGAGTCCGCGGTTCGTCCCAGTCGACCGGGGGCGGAATGGCCGTCGGATCAGCCGCAACGCTCTCGACGTCGACCTCGGCCGCCGGTGGCAGTCCGTCGGACTCGTCGCTGGCTTCCGCTTCGTCGCCTGATTCTGCTGCGTTCGCTGGGTTCTCGGTCGTGAGGCAACCGGCGACTGCGACTGCGCCGGTTGCGCCTGCTGCCTGAATGAAGGATCGTCGGTTTATCGTGGATATGGTCATTATGTTTCTCCTCATTTCTGTATACGGTGGTCATATACTCAATCACGTTCACAATTCCCGTTAGTATGGAATACAACCGAACATGTTCCTCCCTGTCCCTTGTCATCTCGACGCGAGTCCGACGCCGAGTTTGATGCCCTGTCACGATGAACACAGACGTGAATGACCGCTGTTCTGTCCGCGACGGAAACCGACGCATCGCTACTTCCCCACGTCGACGCCGAATCCGTCTCCCGGACGGGAAACGGCGTCCGGCTACACACTGTAGCCGCTGGTAACGAGGACGACCCGCTCGTGGTGTTGCTCCACGGCTTTCCGGAGTTCTGGTACGCGTGGCGACACCAGATCGCGCCGCTCGTCGACGCGGGGTATCGAGTGCTCGTTCCCGATCAACGCGGCTACAACTTGAGCGACAAACCGAGCGGCGTGCGCGCGTACCGACAGCCCGTTCTCTCGCAAGATATCGTCGACCTCATCGAGACGGAAGGGAGAGACTCAGCACACCTCGTCGGTCACGACTGGGGCGGAATGGTCGCGTGGGACCTCGTCCTCCGCCGGCCCGCCGTGGTCGACCGACTGGCCGTTATCAACGCACCACACCCGGTCGCCTTTCGGCGGCATCTCGCTTCGAACCTCGAACAGCTCCGTCGCAGCTGGTACGCCTTTGCTGTCCAACTCCCCTGGCTTCCCGAACGGCTCTGTCGGTACGACGACTACCGACTGCTCGAACGAGCCCTCCGAACGAGTTCCGCGCTGGGAACCTTCTCCGACGCCGAACTTCGGTGCTACCGCACTGCCTGGGCGCGTTCGGGAGCGCTGACGGGAATGCTCAACTGGTATCGCGCGAGCGCACGCTATCCGCCGGATCCACCCCAAGCGCGCGTCGACGCACCGACGCTCGTCTGCTGGGGCGAAAACGACGAGGCGCTGGTCGCCGAACTGGCGATCGATAGCTACGACTGGTGTTCGAACGGACGGCTCGAGCGATTGCCGGAGACGAGTCACTGGGTGCCACACGAGCGACCAGAAAGGACGACGGAAGCGCTGCTCGATCACCTCGACGGGTGAATCCGTCTTCGATCGCTACTCGCCGCTCGAACGGCGTCGGTTCTCCCAGAGCCGGAACCCGGCCGTGACGTAGCCCGTCACCGCGACGAGCATGTACGTTCCGCGGTCGAAAACGTACCCCCACCGTTCGGCGTCCTCGTCCGCCTCCGGTCCGGCGTCCGCAACGGTTACGTAGTGCTGCTCGCCGGTGCTGCCGCGAGAGTGGTCGTCGCCGATTCCCACGCTCCCGTCCTCGCCCGTCTCGAACTCGACGAACGTCTGCTCGACGCCGCGCTGGTCAGAGATCAGCAGGTGACCCGAGAGATCGATGAACTCGTCGTGAAGCGGCCAGAACAGGTTCACGCCGTTGTAGAACGCATCGAGCATGACGTGCGCGACGATCCAAGCGCCCAGTAGACTGACCCAAGTCACCCGCCAGCCGTACGTGCCCCAACGGTCGAGGATCCACGACGTCTCCCGAACTCGGACGTCCCACCACGCGAGTGCCAGCAGGACGGTCGGTATCACGAGGTTGTGCAGGACGGCCCGATGCGCGCCGTCCATCAGCCAGAGGCCGATGAAGGTATCGAGGTCGGGGAGCGCCGCAACCGCGACGACGACGGCGAGCGCCCGCGCATCGAAGTGGTCCGAAAGCAGTGCGGTTCCGATCAGCGCCGCGAATCCGACGTGGACGAGCGTGGATGGCATAGCCGGCTCCAAAGCATCGTCAGCGTATAATTTCTACCGTGATTAGCACCAGCCTCTCTTTCGACGTCTCGAAACGTGGCGCTGCAACTCAAACCGGTTGGTGTTCGATAGGGCAGAAATGGTCGCGAGTAGCGATCGGCGCTCGAGACCGGTGTTACGTGATCAGTTCCTGGAAGAAGTCACTGAACGTGATGAGGAAGACGGCTGAGATGAAGATGAGAATGAGAAACGCGAAGAAAATGACTACCGCCTGTCGTCCGGTGAGCGATTCACCTTCGAGAAGCTCCCCGATTTCCATACGTGTCCTACGACCTCCATACTGTCAATCGTTTGGGTGCGTATGCAAGAGTGAGAAACACACGCCGACTTATATCGAGGGGAAACACGAAGCGAATCGACGCCGGAAAGGGCCCAACTATATTCCGCTTGCGCCCGACTGAGAAGGCATGGAGCTACTCGAGGATAGCATCGTCCCGGAGCACGCACGCGATGTCAAGACCGAGGCCCGCGAGTTCGCTCGCGAGCACATCGAACCCAACGCAGAAGCCTACTTCAAATCCGGCGAGTACCCCCACGAGGTGCTCGAGGCGGGCCAGGAGGCCGGCCTCGTCGCACAGGATATCCCCGAGGAGTGGGGCGGGCGCGGCTTCGATCTCGCGCAGTTGCTCGCGCTCACCGAGGAGTTCTACCGGGCGGACGCAGGAATCGCGCTGACGCTTCAACTCGCGAGTTTCGGCTGTGAACTCCTCTATGACTACGGAACGGACGAGCAGTGCGAGGAGTACCTCCGCCCGGTCGCAACGGGCGAGCAGCTCTCGGGGCTAGCCGTCTCGGAGCCGGAGACCGGCAGCGACCTCGCCGGGATGGAGACCCGCGCTGAACGGGACGGCGACGAGTGGGTCATCAACGGCGAGAAGTACTGGATCGGCAACGGCGTCGAGGCCGACTGGATCACGCTGTACGCCCGGACGAGCGACGACGAGACGAACCGCTACGGCAACCACTCGCTGTTTATCGTGCCGACCGACGCGGACGGCTACGAGGCCGAACACATTCCCGAGAAGATGGCGATGCGCGCCTCGAAGCAGGCACACATCACGCTCGAGGACTGCCGGATCCCCGAGGAGAACCTGATCGGGACCGAAGGGGCTGGCTTCTGGATGATTTCGGAGTTTTTCAATCACGGGCGAATCGCCGTCGCCGGCCACGGAATCGGACTCGCCGCCGCTGCTATCGAGGAAACCTGGGAGTTTACCCACGGCCGCGAGGAGTTCGGGCGGACGATAAACGAGTTCCAGGCCGTCCAGCACGGACTCGCGGACATGCTCGTTGACTTCGAACGCGCACGAACGCTGACCTGGCGTGCCTGCGAGAAGGTCAGCCAAAACGAGAACGCAGGTTACTGGGCGGCGCTCGCGAAGACCGACGCGACGGAGACGGCAGTCGACGTCTCCGAACAGGGGATGCAGTTTCACGGCGGCCGATCGATCCTCGACGACCGGCGGATCGCTCGCGTCTTCCGCGATGCTCGCGTCCCCGTCATTTACGAGGGCGCAAACGAGATTCAGCGAAACCTGATCTACCGACAGCGACCGTAGAAAGCGCGAGTACGCTCGCACAGCGGACGGCCCATCGCTTAGCGGACGGCCGCATTGCTTTCGGTATTGTCGCCCGACTTCTTGTACGATGCCGAAAGAACAATCCGTCCCGAAAGAAACCCTATGAGCAGACAGAACGGGCTGAGCTATGATCGAATATGGGGGACCTACACCGGCATGAGTCGACCACGCGTGCTCTGTGTGAGCGCCGATCGAGCGACGCGGGCGTCCATTACGCTCTCGCTGACGGACGCGCCCATCGACGTTGTTATCGCACAGCACCCAGCCGAGGCGGTCGACCGTCTCACGGCGGAGTCGATCGACGCGGTCCTCATCGACGCGCGAACGGTCGTCGACGTCCCAGCGGTCGCCGAGACCGTGGAGTCAGAGGCGCCGGGAACGCCGACGTTCGTCCACTGGGGCGACGGAGACGACGACTCTGTTGCCGTCCTGAGCGAGGTCGTCGCGCGCTCGGACGAGCACGACTCGACGACACGACTGGCCGACGTCGTGACGGCTCGCCTCGACGCCGAGGGCCGGTCCGACGCGGCGACGTCCGATCACTCGGACCAACTCCACCCCGACGAATCCCCGTTGTCCGCTGAACGTGGCGACGAGAGTGACACGGACGACGTCGACCTCGAGTCCATCGTCGATACCGTCAGGCGTCGCCTGGTCGACGTTCGATCCCCGCTTACGGTCGAGCGAGCGCTTCGAGAGGCGTTTACGGCGACCGATCGGTACCTGTTCGCGTGGGTTGGTGAGTACGACCGCGGCGAGCGGGAAATCGTCCCGTGGCTGACCGCATCGGCGGAGATGGCGTGGCCGATGCAGCGGACGTTCGGCATCGGCGGCGGCGACCACCCCCTGTTAGAGCGAGCAGTGCGGAACCGATCGCTGCAGGTTCATCAGAACGTTCCGAACGATCCAGCGATCGTTCCGTTCGGCGAGCGCGCACTGGCACAGGACGTCCGCGCCGTCGCGGCCGCACCGCTTGCGACGAGCGAGGAACTGTACGGCGTCTTCGTGGTATATGCGTTCGAGCCGTTCTCGCCCGCGGAGCGGACGACGATCCAGTCGGTCGCCGAAACCGCTTCGCACGTCTTAGAAACCATCGCCGTCCACGGCCAACTCGAACAGCGAGAGCGTGCGCTCCAGCGATACGAGCGACTCGTCGAAACGGCTGGCGATGGCATGTACGTTCTGGACGATCAGGGCCACTTCATGACGGTCAACGACGCGCTCGTGGAGATGACCGGCTACAGCCGGGAGGGGCTCCTCGGCGAACCCGCCTCGATACTGCTCGACGAGACGAGCGTCGACACTGGGCGGTCGACGATCCGAACGTTACTCGACGACGATAGCGAGGAAACCACCGATACGGCAGAAGTAACCGTCGAGACGAAAACCGGCAAGACGATCCCCTGTGAGGTCCAGCTCGCGATCCTGGTCCGCGACGAGACGTTTCACGGCTCGGTCGGCGTCGTCCGAGACATCACCGAGCGAAAACAACGCGAGCGCAAACTTCGCGAGCGAAACGAACGCCTCGATGCGTTCGCTCGAATCGTCAGCCACGACCTGCGAAACCCGCTCAGCGTCTCCCAAGGCTACCTCGACATTGTCGAGGAGTCCGAATCCATCGAACACGTCGAAAACGTCCGGAGTGGGCTCGATCGAATGGAGTCGATTATCGAAGACGTCTTAGCGATCGCTCGAAGCGGCGAGTGGGCCGCCGAAACCGATCCCATCAACCTCGAGTCGGTCTCGCTCGACGCCTGGGAGCACGTGTCGACGGCGGATGCGTCCCTGACGGTTACGGAGACGATAACGATCGACGCTGACCGACCGCGACTGCTTCGATTGCTCGAAAACCTCTTCCGGAACGCCATCGAGCATGGCTGTTCGGGCTCGGAAACGGACATCACGATCCGAGTCGGCCCGTTCGAAACGGAGGACGAACGAGGCTTTTTCGTAGAGGACGATGGTGATGGAATTCCCGAAGAGAGACGTGACAACCTCTTCGATCCATCGACGTCTTCCTCCTCAAGTGGCCTCGGTATCGGTCTCTGGGTGGTGAGAGAAGTCGCTGCCGGACACGGATGGTCGGTCACCGCAGCCGCAAGCGAGGACGGGGGAGCACGCTTCGAGTTCGTGTTCGACGACTAGTTCTCCGGTTGGATGTCTTCGAAGGCACCGACGAAGTCGTCGTGGGTAGACATATCTGAAACGGTCTCGTCGACCCGCTGTTCGAGCGTCTCGATCCGATCGCGGAGTTCCTGATACTCCTCGTTGTTCGCGAGTTCGCGATCCGCCTTCTCGGATTCCAGCAGCGCTTTCTTCGAGACCAGTGCGTAGTATTCGAGAATATGTGATTCGTACTCCGATCGACCCGAGACGGTCTCGACGATCTCGAGGAGTTCGTCCTTCGATACCGGCTTGACCAGATAATCGTCGAATCCCATCTCGATGATGTCGAAGTCGGGATCGACTGCCGTTACCATGACGACTCGGCTGTCGTACCCCTCCTCGCGGATCGCTTCGAGAACGTCGTCGCCCGACAGTCCGGGCATTCGCCGATCCAGCAGGACGACCTCGACCGAGTCGGTCATCGTCTCGAGCGCTTCTTCGCCATCGTAGGCCGTCTCGACGGACCAGTCAGCATCGAGCCACGTTGCAAACAGATCCGCAAGCCGAGCCTCGTCGTCGACGACGAGCACCTCTAACTCGTCACTCACCGCGTACCCCCTCCGTTCCTATCATCGGTTCTGCCACGGATCACCAATGGTACCTCTCCGTGATAAATCTCGCGACCAACTGCCAACATCTCTATGGTATATCCCGTTATAATTAGGCATAGATTCTATAATTACACGTATTTCTTCGATAATTATGTGGGTTCAAACGGATGGGGAGACGCCAGGCAGAACTCGGTCAGCGGCGGTCGAACGGCGGTTTCAGCGTTATTTCCCCTCGAAATCCGGGTCGCCGTCGCCCATGAAGGCGGTAATTCCTTCCATCAGATCGTCGGTTCCCATCAGGTGGCCAAACACGGACGCTTCGTACTCGAGTCCGGCGTCCATGTCGTCTCGGCCCGCGTGCATCGCACGCTTGGTGAACGCCTGTGCGATCGGCGGCCCGCCGGCGAGGTCGGTCGCGAACTCGAGTGCGTGCGATTCGAGCTCGTCGTTCGCGACGACCTCGTTGACGAAGCCGTACTCGGCCATCGCCTCAGCGTCGTAACGGTCCGCCGTGAGGATGATCTCCTTCGCGCGGCCCTCGCCGACGATTCGGGGGAGCCGCTGGGTGCCACCCCAGCCGGGGAGCAGTCCGAGATCGAGTTCGGGCTGGCTGAACTCGGATCGCTCGCTAGCGAGACGGATGTCGGCACAGGCTGCGAGTTCCATTCCGCCGCCCATGCAGTAGCCGTCGATCCCGGCGACGACCGGCATCGAACACGACTCCAGTTTCCCGAGCGTCGCCTGCCCCTCCCGCGAGAGCTCCTGGCCGTCGAGCGGATCGGCGCCGGTGCCGGCCATGCTCTGAACGTCCGCCCCCGCCGAGAACGCCTTGTCGCCCTCGCCGGTGATGAGAACGGCGCGAACCTCGTCGTCGTCTTCGAGCGACTCGATCGCCGAGGCGAACTCCGTGAGCAACGTCTGGCTGATCGTGTTCATCCGGTGCGGTCGGTCGATCACGATGTGACCAACCATCTCGCCGGGGTACTCGACGCGGATCGTCTCGAAGTCGAGATCGTCCGACTCGTCCGCAACGTCGTAAAAGCCACCCTCGTCGGCGCGTTCCGCGAGGTAGTCGGCCGGCTCGTAGCGGGCATGGCCGGTTTCCTCGGCGGCAGTCTCGAGGGTCTCGTGAAGCTCGGCGAGCCCGTACTCGTCGACGAGTTTGACTGGTCCGTCGGGGAAACCGGCACCGAGTTGGACCGCCTCGTCGATCGACTCCGGCGGCGCGACGTCGCCGCCGATCAGCTTCGCTGCTTCGTTGGCCATCGTCGCCAGCAGTCGCCGCTCGACGAGGTCGGACTGCTCGTCGGTCGGGATGTCGACGCCGCCGTTCTCGTAGTCGTAGAAGCCCTTGTCCGTCTTCTTCCCGAGTTCTTCGTTCTCGACCTTTTCCTCGAGCAGCGGCGCGGGCTCGTAGGCCTCGCCGAGCACCTCGTGCATGTACTCCAGAACGTGGTAGCTAACGTCGTTGCCGACCTGATCGCCGAGTTCGAACGACCCCATCGGTAGCCCCATGCCGTACTTCGTCGTCGAGTCGACTTCGGCGATGGTCGCCTCCTCGTTGCTGACGAGCCAGCAGGCCTCGTTCATCAGTGGGACCAAAATCCGGTTGACGATGAAACCGGGCGAGTCCTTGTGGACCCGAACGGGCGTCTTGTCGAACTCCTCGGCGAGTTCCTCGGTGAGCGAGAGCGTCTCGTCGGCGGTCTCCGCGCCGGAGATTACCTCGACGAGTTGCATCCTGACCGGCGGGTTGAAAAAGTGCATGCCGCAGAACCGCTCCGGTCGCTCGGTGACCTCGGCGAGTTCGGTGATCGAGAGACTCGAGGTATTCGTCGCGAAGACGGCATCGTCCGGGGCGACGTCCTCGAGTTCCTCGTAGACGTCCTTCTTGATCTCCATCTGCTCCGGCACCGCCTCGATGACGAAATCGGCGTTTTCGACCGCTGCCTCCATGTCGACGAGCGGCGTCACTCGCTCCAAGGCGGCGTCGGCTTCGTCCTGCGAGAGTTGATCCTTCTCGGCGAGTTTGTCCAGCGACCACTCGATCTGGTCGTAGCCGTCCTGGACGAACTCCTCGTTGATATCGCGCATGGTGACCTCGTAGCCCGCCATTGCGGCGACCTCCGCGATGCCATGGCCCATGTTCCCTGCGCCGAGAACTGCGATAGTGTTGATCTCCTCGATATCCATGAAGTAACGTGCAATGTGAACCCGTTTGAACGTTTCCCTAATACGTACAAAAAACTATAATTCAGTTCATGTCTGATTACAAAACTCTTTGGCGGCAGAAAGATAATGATCGACTATGGAGTTCGGACTCACCGACGAGCAACGACAGATCCGCGAGGAGGTCCAGCGGTTCGCCGAAAACGAGATCGTTCCCGTTGCGGGCGAGTACGACGAGGCGGAAACGTACCCCCACGAGATCATCGAGAAAGCCGCCGAGATGGGGTTGACCGGCGCGTACATCCCGCTGGAGTACGGCGGCGCCGGCTACTCGATTCTCGACACCGCGATCATCACCGAGGAGTTGTTCTCCTACGATCCCGGTATCGCGCTGTCGATCACCTCGACCTCCTTCGGCTGCGAAGCGATCATGAACTTCGGCACCGACGAGCAAAAAGAGCGCTTTCTCGAACCCGTCGCGCTCGGCGAGAAGATTTCGGGCGCTGCGATCTCGGAACCGGACACCGGCTCGGACGTCTCCTCGGTCTCGACGCGCGCAAAGAAGGATGGAGACGAGTGGGTGATCAACGGGACCAAGATGTGGATCACCAACGGCTCCGTCGGGGACTTCTTCGTCGTCCTCTGTCAGACCGACCCCGACGCCGAGGGCCGCTACAACGGCTTTAGCCAGCTCGTCGTCGAGTCCGATCGGGACGGCTTCTCCGCCGAGAAGATCACCGGCAAACTGGGGATCCGTGCGTCCGACACGGCCGAACTCGTCCTCGACGATGTCCGCGTCCCCGAGGAGAACCTGATCGGCACGCGAGACGCCGCCTTCATGCAACAGATGCAGTTCTTCGACGAGACCCGGACCGCCGTCGCGGCCCAGGGCGTCGGCATCGCAAAGGGGGCGATGCGGGCCGCCCTCGACTACGCTCAGGACCGCGAGCAGTTCGGCAAGCCGATCTCGGAGTTCCAGGCCATCCAGCACAAACTCGCCGACATGGCGACCCAGACCGAGGCCGCGCGCAACCTGACCTACAAGGCCGCCTGGAAGGTCGATCAGGGCGAGGACATCACGAAACTCGCCTCGATGGCCAAGGAGTACGCGTCTCGCGTCGCCGTCGACGTCGCCGACGAGGCCGTCCAGATCCACGGCGGGGCTGGCTACGTCAACGACTTCCCCGTCGAACGGTTCTACCGCGACGCCAAGATCACCCAGATCTACGAAGGAACGACGGAAATCCAGAAGAATATTATCGCACGGGAACTGCTCGGAAAAGGTTTCTAAAGACGAAGTTTTGCGCTGCGGGCGCGGCTTAATGAATTAGCTAAGTTCTGGGAATAGTCCTACACAACCTGCCGACAGCTGGTGTCTGTAGTGGTACTACCTCGTACAGCGGTACCCAATACTTCTCTCAATCATTATGCCGCGCCCTCGGCATAATCTCGAGAGAGCTTAGTGATCCAGCAAACTTCTGGGTGAACTGAGTTAATGATTCTCTGGGGCTATCTCCTCTTCTCCGAACACGTTGCTCCAAATACCCAATTCTTCTGTGAACTACTATCCACTGGCACCTGCTGATGATGACCTACAGCCTCTCAAGTTCGGTACTTCACACAGCGCTCTTGGAACGCTTCTCGCATACGCAAGTTCACTCCGCAACGACGTCAAACGATCCTTCCCCGAAAGTGTTGGGAATCTTCTCTCGTGAGCACTCAACAGTCCCGACCGTAGCATTGACGAGCTAATGCACCAAACCGACGGCATGTTCGTCTAACGTGCGAGGTCAAGAAAATAGATATCGCGGCTGGCGGCGATCATATGATATACAATAACGCACCGACATTCCCCATCGATATGCTGAATTGGGTTTAAGAGTGATTCTCAATATAGGTTTGCACGGAATGTATCGTACAATTGCTGCACCAGCTGGTTCGTATGTCGCTATTGCCTGCGAAAGAACAGGTGTCATCATCTGATCCTTTACTAGAATTCAAAATGAATGAGGCTTCGTCAGAACTGTTAACAGATCCATCTGGGTGTTCTGCGCTGAAGCAGTGAAGTAATTCATGGAAGGCAGTTCCCTCACCAAGTACTTCCAAAAAGAAAGGTGCCCTCCAAATGCCTTGATTCCGGAACCGATAGAAATTCGTCATTCCAATTCGCTCATTATCGGTCATTGCCTCACCGAGATCTGCTTTTCCAAGAGGCCAACCATCACCAGTTTCTTGTATCCAGTCCAAGACCAAGAAACAATCATAATATTCTGGCTGAATAACATTATTGTTGATCCATACTTGGGCAGAACTCATTCTGGCGTCCATATTCGAAGTCGACAATGAGCTTTCAGGAATTTCATAATCAAAACGAGAAAAAGTGGCATCATAATCATTGCTATTATCTTCTATTTCTTCGCTCCACCAGTCCGACATTTGGTCTGTAACAGCGACCGCGTCTGAAGTTGACTTTTCTTCATAGTAGTTCTCTGTTCCAATAACTGCGATGGATGGCATTGTTAATTAGCACCTCGTTTGACAATCATTATCTCTTTTTGACTAGAATTTTTAGAGGTAACAGGAGATCGTTGAATCTGAGGGGCAGTCTGGCTAGAGTTCATTACTCGATGCGATATTGGGTGATCATCATCAACAGGCAATACAACACCATCTTTGACTCCGTACATATTCCCGGGTTCATGGTGATTAACGCGAATAGATGGGGTAACGGAAATCTCTTCGACTTTGGTTTCCTGAACTGTAGTTGTATCAGGTAAATCTCCTGATATGACCTCCACATCATCACTTGGTATATGTTCAATCTCTCTTATATAATCTCCCCTGACATTCATTCTTACCGTTTGTGGCTCAAGATCGAAAGCTTTCTCCTCACCGCGCTGAACTTCAACTTCTTCTTTATTTACGGATAATATAACCGAGTCTGAATTGATTTTATCAACAATAATTTCTGGGAGGTCAACCTCACTTGGAAGTACAATCTCTTTCTTGAGCCCACCATCAATTACTAGAGGAAGACGATTATCTAAAGTATTGTTTAACACTTCTCCCTCAGTTGCTGGCTGAGAGTTTAGGAGCGCTAGCGGAGACTTATCCAGATATGGCATAATATCGACATCCCCAATGTAAAGATCCGACTTATGAATGATGTAATGGGGTTCACCACATTCAATTGTAATCCCCTTCACCTCTTCGAAATTACCATTGTAAGTAAGATTTGCCTCCACAAGGGGTGCCTTCTTGTGAACGATCTCTTCACTGTCAGCTGCAACCGATTTTACGCTTAATCCACTACCGAGAAGAGCGCCCCCGGTAATACTGAGAACTTTTCGCCTATCAAGCGATGTCGGGTTTCTGAGCACTGTAACCCATGAGAATAGCCATTGGTAAATAAAACTTCCTGTGAAAAAGAATGTATTTTTTACCAATTATTGAGCGTGTCATAGAAAGCGTCACGTACGAAGCAGCAGGGTGCGGAAAGTGTGTCCAGCACAACCGCAACCCTGCAAG
>JBKKHI010000005.1:0-223817 GCA_046614585.1 Natrialbaceae archaeon A-arb3/5
TGACGGAGCGAGTTGAACGCCCCGTCGATCACGTCTTCTTTGCATTATCATCCGAGTGCCCTCGTACATATAAGGGCATCGGATCGAACCCGTGCCGGAAACCGCACCCGGCAAGGGGTTCGCGTACCTTTAGATACGAGCCCAGATCATATAAGGGCATCGTATCGGAACACCGGCGAGGCCGGCGTCGGTCGCGTTCGATCCGAATCCCCTCGAACGGATAAACCCGTCGGAGTGAACCGATGGGGCCGTGAGGGGTGTAGATGATTTCCTCCTCCGTGCCGGAAACCGGCCGGAGGACGCGGCGGAGTGCGCCACGTTGTTCGCATTATAGACGAGGACCGGGTTCATACATAAGGCCGTCGAACGAGACCGACCCCGGAACCCGCTACCATGCCACGGTTTTCCATCAATCACGGGGGCGACGAGAGAGTTCGATTCGGCAAAAGCAGCCGACCGCTCCTCGGATCCAGACCGAGTCGGGATACTGGATCGAGTACACGACAGGGAAGAACAGTCGCGATATCGGCGGTTTCCGGGATCGTAGCCACTGTCCGTTCGGATGTCACGCGGGAGGAGGTCGGTCGGTCATTCCGCCCTTGTAGACGCGGTCGGACCGGATGATGCCCGCGTAGTTCTGGATCGAGCGTGCACGCGCAAGAATGCTTCGTGTAACGGCAACGCAGTGAGCGGACAGCATCGATGCGAATAAACCACATGGGTCGTAAGGGACGGACGAATGGTCCGGGACTCGATCGGCTCGGAGTCGACGGCGTCGGCGGAGGAGATCTGCGCTGCGCTCGACGATCCAGACTGCCGAGAGATTATCCGGAATCTCGAGGGGCCGATGACGGCATCGGAGTTAACCAGCGAATGTGACATTCCACAGTCGACGCTGTACCGGAAACTCGAACTACTGACCGAGGCGACGCTGCTCGAGGAGTCGACCGAGATTCGTCGGGACGGCCACCACGCGAGCAAGTACACGGTGGCGTTCGACGAGATCACGCTCGGACTGGACGAAGACCGAGAGCTGTCGGTAGAGATCGATCGTCCGGCGCGGACGGCGGACGAACGGCTGGCGGAGCTGTGGTCGGAGGTGCGAAAGGAGACATGATCCCAGAATTCGGCGGAACCGAAACGGCGCTCGCATTGGCGGTCGTGAAGACGCTCGTCCTCGTCGTTGGGGGCGTGATCACGTACTTCGCGTTCAAGGCCTACCGGCGGACGCGACAGCGGGCACTCGGCCTCCTCGCGGCCGGGTTCGGACTCGTCACGCTCGGACTCGTGTTAGCGGGGATGCTCTACGAGATTCTCAACGTGCCGCTGGCGATGGGCATCCTGCTCGAGAGCCTGCTCGTCCTCGCGGGCTTTCTCGTGATCGCGTACTCGATGTACGTTCAGTAGGACGTTACTCCTCGTAACCCGCGTCTTCCAGTATTTCTGCGAACTCGTCGGTTTCCATCGCTTCCTCGTAGACGATCGCGGTCGCCATCCCGCCGGGGTAGCTCCCTTCCGTCGTCACGTGATGGACTTTGTGACAGTGTGCGGGGTAGATTCCGGGCTCCGCGTCGGCCTCGAACTCGAGCGTGTAGCGCTCTGCGGGGCCGATGTTGATGACGTCTTCTTCGTACTGGGCCGATTCGGGGATCGGCGAGCCGTCCTTCTCGATGACGGTGAATCGGTGGCCGTGCGTGTGGAACGGGTGGCTCTCGTAGCCGTTGTTCGCGATGTTGAGATGAACCGTGTCTCCTTCGGAGACGATCAGCGGCGTGCCGAGTTCGGGGTGGAACGTCGTGGGCGCGCTGCGGCCGTTGAGGGTGTACGCGTCGGACGAGCGCTCGACCGGGTCGTAGTCGGCGTCGCCGCCGGCCTCGAGCGTGTGCAGTCGCGTGTCCCAGTCACGAAGGGTAAAGAAGTACTCGCTGTCCGGCGGTTCGTAATCCTCGGGATCGACCCGGAGAATACCGTACATCCCCATATCGAGGTGGTTGTGCGTCTGATAGTGGCAGTGATAGACGTGTGTTCCCGGCGTGTCGGCTTCGAGCGTGTAGGTGTGACTCTCGCCGGCGAGCACTTGGTCGCGGTTCGTGACGGGCGCGCCGTCGTCCTCCCAGGACTTGCCGACCGCGTGGACGTGGACCGTATGCGGGCGGTCGTGCTCGCTGTTGTCGTAGGTGAGTTCGAACGTGTCGCCCTCGGTCATGCGGTAGATCGGGCCGGGGACCGACGGTGCGAGGTCGTCGGCCTGCCAGGCCCACACCTCGGGGAGTTCGACGGGGCCGCTCGGCGCGTCGTCGGTAACGAGTTCGTGGCGGGCCGGAACGGTTCGCAGCGTCGATTGGTAGTTCTGCTCGGCGATGTCGACGATCTGTGGCGGTTCCGTGTACTGGTAGTCCGTCAGCGGACCGGTGTCGTCGTCTTCGGTGGAGTCGTCACCGTTGTCGTCGCCGTTCCCAGCAGGGTCCGGATCCGCGTCGTCACTGGAGAGTACAGACAGACAGCCGGAGAGGGTACCGAGCGTCCCGGCACCGGCGATCGAAAGCATCGTTCGCCGTCGCATATCGGATGTATCGGACGATGTCATTGGTACATCCGATCGTTCGAACCGTACGATGAAGGGGTATGAAGATAGTTCCCAGCGGTCGGGAGTTCGTCCGAACACGTCCGGCGCAGTACTAATGCTGAAAGGCGAACCGAACAGTTTGGATTCGGCGGTTCAGCGGTTCAACGTGTGAATCGCGTGGCCGAGCGCATTTTCCGCGGACTCCATCACCGATTC
Organism: Natrialbaceae archaeon A-arb3/5; assembly: GCA_046614585.1. Lineage (GTDB taxonomy): Archaea > Halobacteriota > Halobacteria > Halobacteriales > Natrialbaceae > JBKKHI01. Next base: position 2,783 of record JBKKHI010000005.1, read on the forward strand.
GGAGAGGGTCGGATGGGCGTGGACGGTGGAGGCGACGTCCTCGAGGGTCGCCCCGAGTTCGACGGCGAGGCCGAGTTCCGCGATCAGTTCGGAGGCCTCGGGGCCGACGATGCTCGCGCCGAGGACGTAGCCGTCGTCTTCTTCGGCGACGATTTTGACGAAGCCGTCCGACTCGCCGGTCGTCAGCGCCCGGCCGCTGGCTCGGAACGGGAACTGGCCGGTGACGGACTCGAAGCCGGCTTCTTCGGCCTCGGATTCGGTCATCCCGACGGTCGCGATCTCGGGGTCGGTGAAGACGACCGCTGGCATCGCCTGGTAGTCGATCTCGGCCGGCTCGCCCGCGATGACCTCTGCGGCGATCTGTCCCTCCATGCTCCCCTTGTGAGCGAGCATCGGCTCGCCGGCGACGTCGCCGACGGCGAAGACGTGATCGACGTTCGTTCGCGCGCGCGAGTCCGTTTCGATGAAGCCGCGGTCGGTCGTCTCGACGCCTGCCTGCTCGAGGTTGAGCGTGTCCGAAACGGGCTCGCGGCCGACGGCGACGAGAACGCGCTCCGCGTCGAGTTCGAGCGAATCGGCCGTTTCGTCCGCCGTCTCGTCGGCGGGGTCGGCGAGGACGCGAATGCCGTCGCCGTCGCGCGCGTCCCACTCTGACGCCGTGTAGCCGAACTCGAACTCGATGCCGAGGTCGTTCGCTCGCTGTTTGACCGGCCGTTTGAGGTCGTCTTCGTAGCCCGGCAGGATCGAGTCGAGCATTTCGATCACCGTCACGTCGGTCCCCATCTTCGCGAAGACGCTCGCCAGTTCCATCCCGATGTAGCCCGCGCCGACGACGACCAGCGAGTCCGGCACCGACTCGAGCGCGAGCGCCTGTCGCGAGTTCAACACCGGCTCGTCCGCGTAGGAGAAGTTCGGAATCTCGATCGGACGCGAGCCGGTGGCGACGATGGCGTGCTCGAACTCGATGGTTTCAGACCCCTGCCCGTCGCCGCTGTGAGAGATGCGGGCGGTGTGCTCGCCGGCGAACGTCGCAGTTCCCTCGACCAGATTCACCTGATTGGCCTTACAGAGCTTCTCGACGCCGCTCGTGAGCTGATCGACGACGTCGTCCTTCCAGCCGACCATCCCTGAGAGGTCGATCGCGGGGTCGGCATGGATCCCCATCTCCTCGGCGTGGCGTGCCTCGTGGGCGATATCGGTCGCGGTAATGAGCGCCTTCGAGGGGATACAGCCGTGATTCAGACAGGTGCCGCCGTAGGCCTCTTTCTCGACGAGCGTCACGTCCAGATCGAGCTGTCCGGCGCGGATCGCGGCCACGTAGCCGGCGGGCCCAGCGCCGATTATCAGTACGTCAGTTCCGGTGGTGACATCTCCAACGACCATACACGCGTTTGGCCCGGCCAGGGTATAAAGGCAGGAGGCAGCGGTCGCTTTCGGTATCGAACGTGGGTCGGTGATGTATCCGACTCACCGCCCGATAATTCACGCACAATTACAACAGTATACTATAAGCTTTATTATTCCAATCATCATAAGAGGTAAGAAAGGGTGGAAAGAAAGGGGGGTATGGCCGATCCGATCGAACCGACAGGAGAGAGGAAAGCGCACACCGACTGGCGACAGGGCCGACGCGAGGACGGGCGAACTGGATACGTGACCGAGTCCGGTCTGACGACGGAACCCGACGATCACTGGTCGTTCGACACCGGTTTTTTCGAGGTGAGTACGGAACCCGTCGTCGACGCCGCCGACGAGGTAACGTACGTCGGAAGTGCCGACGGAGTTCACGCGATCGACGATGTCGGCGGCGAGTGTTGGACGTACGAGACTGACGGTCTGGTCGGTGCCAGCCCAGCGATCGACGACGGGACCCTCTACGCGAGTTGCGTCGATGACCGCGTCCACGCGGTCGACACCGAGACAGGCGACCGCGAGTGGGCAGTCGACCTCGAGGGAGGACACTCGTCGCCAGCCGTCGTCGGTGGTGTCGTCTACGTTGGAAGCGACGACGGCACGCTCTACGCACTCGACGCAGCCACCGGTGAGACCGAATGGACCGTCGAAACCGGTGGGATGGTCCGGTCCTCGCCTGCGGTCGATGAGGGAACCGTCTACGTCGGGAGCGACGACGGCACACTCTACGCGCTCGACGCAGCCACCGGCGAGACCGAGTGGACGATAGATCACGACGCGATCAAACGGATCAGAACCGCACCGGCCGTCACCGACGAGTTAGTGTTCGTCGGCGCCGGGAAAGCGATGCACGCCTTCGACGGCGAAACGGGCGAGCACCGGTGGGGATTCGACCCGAAGCCGGCCGATACGGTCTCGTCGCCTGCCGTTGCGGCCGGAACGGTCGTCTTCGGCTGTGCGAACACCGGTCTGTACGCGGTCGACGCCGAAACCGGCGAGAAGCGGTGGGTGTTCGCTGGCGATGGGGCGATGGGCGCACCGCTGCTGACGGATCGAACGGCCGTCGTCGGCAGTCACGACGGGAACTGCTACGGCGTCGATGTCGAACGCGGCGAGCAGCGCTGGGCGGTCGCCGTCGGCGAAGCCGTTACGGCCGGACCCTCGTTCGCCGACGGCGTGCTCTATGTCGGCGGGAGAGACGGAACGGTTCGGTCGTTCCGGGGGCAATCGGCCGAGACGAGCGCAACCGAATTCGGAACGAACGAGTGCGTTAACGCACCGACCATCGCCGACCAGTGTGGTTCGACCGACTGGTCGGTCACCGGCGGCGATCCGGACCGAACCGGCCATCTCGAGGGCCACGGTCCGACAGCAGGTGCCGCTCCCTGCTGGGAGTTTTCGACCGGCTACAAACTCCACGATGAGGTCGCGGCCGACGCCGAACGCGTCTACGTCGGCGACGAGAACGGCAGCGCGCTCCGAGCGTTCGACGCCGAGGACGGGAGCGAGTGCTGGGTAGCCGACACCGCCCGCCCCGTCGACACGGCCCCTGTCGTCGCCGACGGCACCGTCTACGTCGGGTGTCGGGACGAGGTGCTGTACGCGTTCGACGCCGAAAGCGGCGACTGCGAGTGGACCGCCGAGACCGCGGGCCGGATGGCGGCCCCGGCGATCGCAGGCGACGTCGCATACCTCAGCGCGGGACAGTCCCTCTCTGCGCTGACGACCGATACCGGCGATCGGAAGTGGACCGTTGCCCTCGGCGGCGTCGTCGGGTCGCCGGTCCTCGCGTACGGAACGCTGTACGTCAGCGGCGGTGGGACGCTGTACGCGCATGATCCAGCGACGGGAACAGAGCGGTGGTCGGCCGAAGTCGGCGATGGGATCACAGCACCAGTGATCGGTGACGAGACGGTCGTCGTCGGTGGGAACGACGCCCTCTACGCGTTCGACGCTGAAACCGGCGAGATGGATTGGCAGGTCGACCAGCCCGGGACGACGGAGACGCCAGCGGTCGTGGATGGAACCGTCTACGTCGCCACTGACGACGGGACGCTCACGGCAGTCGCCGTCGACACCGCCGAGCGCGAGTGGTCACACGCGTTGCGCGGCGCGCTCTCGGCACCCGCGACCGACGGAGAAACCGTCTACGTCGGCTCGGCGGACGAGAACTGCTACGCCGTCGATACCGAAACTGGCGAGGAACAGTTCGGCATCGAGGTCGGCGGAGCCACCGGCCAACCGATCGTCGCCGATGGCACCGTCGTCCTCGTCGCCGGCCACCGGAACGTCGTCGCGCTCGAGCCGCGCGAGGCGGCGGTCGCTCGCGGAAACCTGCGTCGGACTGGCGTCGCATCGGGGAGCGGCCCGACGAGCGAACCAACCTCGCAGTGGTCCCACGAGACCGACGGCGGACTCGGCGAGGTCGCCGTCGTCGACGACACCGCCTACGTGACCAGCAAAGCAGGGGAAGTCAGCGCGCTCGACGTCGAGACGGGCGAGACGCGGTGGACGTTCGAGGCGGATAAGCACGTGACGACCGCGCCGACGGTCACTGACGGGACCGTCTACGTCGGGTGTTGGGACGAACACGTCTACGCCCTCGACACCGACACCGGCGAGGTCGAGTGGGCGTTCGAGGCGACCGGCAACTTCGCCAGCTTCGAGGCAGCGCCCGCGGTCCACGATGGGATCGCCTACGCGCCGTGTGCGGACGGGAACTGCTATGCGATCGACACCGACACCGGCGAGGAGGTCTGGCGGTTCGAACGGCAGAAGGACTTCCAGTCCAGTCCCGCGGTCGCCGACGGACTGGTGTACGTCGGCTGTGACGACAGCGTCCTCTACGCGCTCGACGCCGACACCGGCGAGCAGCGCTGGGAGTACGACGTCGGCGGCTTCGGCGGTATCGAGTCCGCGCCCGCAGTCGTTGACGATACCGTGTACGTCGGCAGTTCTTCGCCCGGCGTCCACGCGATCGACGCCGAAACGGGACAGGAACGGTGGTCGACGGAGACCGACGGCCGCGTCTACGGCGCGGTCGCTGTCACCGACGGGACGGTCTACGCGTGTACGAAGGGCGAACACGTCTACGCCCTCGACGCCGATACCGGCGAGGTCGAGTGGAAAGCCCAGGCCGACGACAAGATGGAGAACGCGCCGGCGGTCGCCGACGGCATTGTCTACGTTACGAGCGGCAGCACGATCCAAGCGCTCGAGGCCGACAGCGGTCGTGAGCTGTTCAGCGTCAACCAGGCGGGCGACCTCGACGTCTCGCCGGTGGTTGCCGACGGCCGGCTGTTCACCGGCGGCCGCGGGTTCAACGCGTACAGCGCCGACGACGGCACCGCCGAGGCGACCGACGTCGAGGAATCGGACCGGAGCACATCGAAAAATGCTGCCGTCGACGAGACGAGTTTCGTCGCAACTGCGGCCGACGAGACGGCGGACCCGACCGACGCGCAACTTCAGGAGGCGATCCTCGGCGCGCTGTGTGACGAGTGGCAGCAGTTCAACCGCGACGTCCGACTGAGTCTCGAGGCGATCGTCAACCGCGTCGCCGAGGTCCTGCCCGGTGCAAGCGAGGGACTGGTTCGACACAACGTCCAGCGACTCGCAGAGGAGGCGTTCGTCCACTTCGAGCGGGCGTACGAGACGGTGTCGTTGCGAGCCCGCGGCGTCGGAAAGTACCAGGAACTCAGCATGCAGAAGGTCGTTCCGGACGCCCAGATCATGGCGGTTCTCGACCCGCTCTACGAGGCGGCACGACACTCGCCACAGACGCCGCAGGTGAGCCGCGGGAAACTCGTCGACGAGACCTATCTGGACGAGGACGAACTCGATCGAACGATCTGGTTCCTCAAGGACGTCGGCCTCTCACTCGGCGGGATCTATCTCGACGCCGGCGGCTACATCGACGTCCACACGCAGGGCTCGAATCCGTGGTGGCTGTCGGCCCAGGTCAATCGCTTCGGCAAGCAGCTGTACGAAGAACTGTCCTGATCGCAACGTCGTCGATCACTGCGATCGTTCGGCGACGGCTCGACGCACCGAATCGAATCGCTTCGCCACGTTCGACCCCTCGAACCGCTTCGTCGCGGACGAGACCGCTACTCGAGTAACAGCAAGTCGGGGTTCTCGAGCCGTTCCATGACCGCGTTCGTAAACCGTGCGCCGACGGCGCCGTCGACCAGCCGGTGGTCGAACGACAGCGAGAGGGTCAACACGGAGCGCGGTTCGATCGACTCCGTGCCGTCCTCGTCGGTGACGACCCGCGGCTTGCGCTTTATCTCGCCGATCGCCAGAATACCGGCCTCGGGATAGTTGATGATCGGCGTGGCGTACTCGCCGCCGATGCCGCCGACGTTGGTGATCGTAAACGTCGAGCCCTGCAGCTCGTCGGGGCTGATCGTCCGATCGCGAGCCTTCTCGACGAGTTCGTTCGTTTCGGAGGCCAACTGGAGGAGTCCCTTCTCGTCGGCGTCCTCGAGAACGGGCACCATCAGTCCGGCGTCGGTCGCCGTCGCGATACCGACGTTGTAGTAGTCGCGGTAGACGATTTCCTCGTTCCCCTCGTCGAGGACGGCGTTCATCTCGGGATACTCCGTTAGCGCCGCAACTACGGCCTTCAGGATGAAGGGCATGTACGTCAGCCGGATGCCGCGCTCCGAAGCGCGGGGTTTGAGCCGTTCGCGGGCCTCAACGAGGGCGGTGACGTCGACCTCGTCGTGGTGGGTGACGTGGGGGGCGCTGTCCGTCGACTCGACCATCGCTTCGGCGATGCGCTTGCGGACGCCGCGGAACGGCTCGCGGCGCTCGTGCTCGCCCGACGCGAACGCCGTCCCAACCGATTCACCCGCCTCAATCATCTCCTCGTCGGCGTCTTGGGCCTGGCGCTGGGCCTGGGCGTACTGCTGGACGGCCTCGGGCGTGACGAACGCCTCGCCGTCGCGTTCTTCGACCGCGGGAACGGCGTCGATATCGACGTCTTCCTCCGCGGCGATTCGACGAGTCGCGGGTGCGGCTAGCGTCCGACTGCGGTCGGCAGCGTCGGACGACGAGGACAGGTCGCCGGTCGCCACGTTCGAATCCCCCGTGGGTTCAGTCCCGGTTTCGTGGTCGACACCGTCGCTCGCGTCGGTTACTGCCGCTGGTTCGGCTTCTGGTTCGATCTCTGTTTCAGCCTCCGTCTCGGCGGACGGTGACTGCGCTCCACCGGAAACAGGGGGGTCGTCGCGGATGGCGGCCACAACGTCGGCCGTCGTGAGTCGACCGCCGGGTCCGCTGCCCCCGACTGCCGCGAGGTCGATCCCCTCCTCACGAGCCAGCCGGCGCACACTAGGCGGTGCGAAGACCCGATCCTGGGGCGTTTCGACCGTCTCCGCTTCGGCACCGGTTGCACCGAGGCTCCCGGCGAGTTCGTCCGCGTCCTCGCCGGTAGCGGCCGTCTCCGCGTCGTCCGCAACGGCGGATTCGGCGTCCCCGTCGGCCCCGCCCGCCACGTCGAAGGTGACGAACACCTCGCCGACGGGGATCACGTCACCGTCCTCGTAGTGGCGTTCACGCACCGTCCCGTCGACCGGCGAGGGCACTTCGACGAGCGCCTTGTCGGTCTCGACTTCGGCGACGGGTTGGTCCTCGCTGACCTCGTCACCCTCCGTGACCAGCCACGAGACCAGTTCGCCCTCCGCGACCCCTTCGCCGACGTCCGGCAGTTGGAATTCTCTGACCATGTGTGCTGTCCGTCAAAAGTCCACGGCGTCCCGAATGCCCGTCTCGATGCGGGCCGCTTCGGGCAGGTAGTAATCTTCGAGCGCGTACAGCGGGAACGGCGTGTCGAAGCCGGTGATGCGCTCGATCGGTGCCTCCTGGTAGAGCAGGGCGTTCTCCTGCAGCGTCGCGATGAGTTCAGCGCCCAACCCGCCCGTCTTCGGGGCTTCGTGGACGACCGCGGCGCGACCCGTTTTCTCGAAGGAGTCGACGATGGTCTCCTCGTCCAACGGTGAGAGGGTTCGCAGGTCGACGACTTCGACGTCGATGTCGCCAGCGAGGTTCTCCGCCGCCTCGAGCGTCGGCCGGGTCATCGCACCCCACGTGTAGACCGAGATATCCGACCCCTCGCGGCGGACGGCCGCCTCGCCCAGCGGGACCTCGTAGGATTCCGCGGGGACCTCCTCGCGGAACGCCCGGTAGATGAGCTTCGGTTCGAGAAAGACCACGGGATCCGGCGAGCGGATCGCACTGGTAAGGAGCCCTTTCGTATCGTAGGGGGTCGACGGAATCACGACTTTGAGCCCGGGCTGGTGGACGAACATCGCCTCCGTCGACTCGGAGTGGTGTTCGGGCGCGCGGATACCGCCGCCGTAGGGGGCGCGGACGACCAGCGGACACGTGAATCGCCCGCGAGAGCGCGTCCGCAAGCGCGCTGCGTGGGAGACGATCTGGTCGAACGCAGGATAAATGAAGCCCATGAACTGCATCTCGGGAACCGGCCGGAGGCCGTAGGCAGCCATGCCAATCGCCGTGCCGACGATGCCCGACTCCGCGAGCGGCGTGTCGATGACGCGGTCCTCGCCGAACTCGTCGTACAGCCCCTCGGTTGCGCGGAAGACGCCGCCGTTCTTGCCGACGTCTTCGCCCATGACGAGAACGTCCTCGTCGCGTTCCATCTCGGTGTGCAATCCGTCCCGGACCGCCTGGACGAGAGTGAGGTTGTCAGATGTTGCGGCCATGTTACCCCTCCAGTAGCGCGTCGTCGCCGTGTTGGTCGCGAATCGAGTCGAAGTACGCTAGCTGTTGTCGTAACCGTTTGGGCATCCCCTCGTAGACGTGGGCGAAGATTTCCTCGGGGTCGGGACGTTCGCTCGTCTCGGCGAGTTCGATCGCCTCGGCGACCTGTGCTTCGATCCGGGCTTCGATGGCGTCGGCGCGTTCGTCGTCGAGCATCCCGTTGTGCCGAAGGTACGCTTCGAGGCGTGGAATCGGGTCCTTTTGCTTCCAGCGCTCGACTTCCGCGTCCTCGCGGTAGATCGAGGGATCGTCGGCGGTCGTGTGCGCGCCGAAGCGGTACTGGACCGCCTCGATCAGCGTCGGTCGAGTCGCACGGCCAGGTGCCTCGTCGTCGACCGCGTCGGGATCTTTGGCCTTCTCGACGGCCTCGCGAGTCACCTTGTAAACCGCGAGCGGATCCATCCCGTCGACCTGAACGCCCTCGAAGCCGTAGGCTTCGGCCTTCTGGGCGAGCGTTGCACTCGCCGTCTGTCGCTCGCGCGGGACCGAAATCGCCCACTGATTGTTATTACAAAAAAAGACGTTCGGGGTGTCGAAGACGCCGGCGAAGTTCAGCCCCTCGTGGAAGTCGCCCTCCGAGGTCGCGCCGTCGCCGAAGTAACAGCAGAATGCCTTGCGCTCGTCCTGCAGCGTCGAGGCCCACGCCGCACCCACCGCATGGGGGATCTGGGTCGCGATGGGAACGGCGACCGAGAAGAGATTGACGTCCTCGGGGATGTAATTGCCTCGTTCGTGGCCCATCCAGTACAGCAGCGTTCGTTCGAGCGACAGCCCGCGAACCAGCCCGACGCCGTGCTCGCGATAGCTCGGAAACACCCAGTCCTCGGCGTCTAACGCGTGGGCGCTCCCGATCTGGGACCCCTCCTGGCCCGACAGCGGCGGATACGTCCCCATCCGACCCTGGCGCTGGAGGCTCACCGCCCGCTCGTCGAAGTGACGCACCAGCCGCATCTGCTCGTACATCTCGACGAGCGTCTCCTCGGAGAGGTCGGGAACCTCGGCACCCTCAAGCACACGGCCCGCCTCGTCGAGCACCTGTACTCGCTCTCGGGGATCTCGCTGTATCGTACTCACGGGTGGACCCACCTGCACATACGATAATGATATATCGCTCACGCTAAAGGATTTTCGCCAATAGTTTACTATTGAAGACAGTGACGGAATATGACCGAACTATTACCCGACGAGTTCGCGTATAGACGTTCAATCGTCCAAGTCGAAGACGAAATCAGTTTAGTCCGTCAGCAGGAAACAGATGTTCACGGTAAGAGGGCATCTGCGTCCAGTTTTGGCCATTTTCTCCGAACGGCGAGCGAGACTAAAAGAGAGATGTTCCCAAAGTTAGTAGGGACAAACGCTAATCACGTTCTTAACAGTTTATTGCATATGTTAGATCCCGGAGACGACTATACAGCACCCGACGGCGGTACGAAGATTCGTCTACAGTACGGGGACGCCAGATCACCAACGCACGAGGTCGTGAAGGGAGTCGCCGCGCTGCAAGAGCGGTCCGATACCGAGATCGATCCGCTGTACGATCGCGTTCAGACGGAGGCGATGAATACGCTCATCGACCACGCACAACGGGGCGATCGATACGTGGGCGTCGAGTTTACGCTTGAAGAGTACGCGGTCGTCGTTACGAGCGACGGAACAATCTGCATCACCGACGAGGCACCGGTCACCAGAAGCGAAGATATCGTCCGCTGATCGTCGTCGAGTAGTTCGAATACGGAACCGATTTCGACGGGAAGCCAACCGTTAATCGGACGCCGACACGCCGTCGCCGGCCGCTCGCGCGTTCCGTCGCGCCTCTTCGACGCTTTTGCCCTCCCGCAAGACGGCGTCGACGAACAGTTCGCCGGCTTTGTAGGACGAGCGAACCATCGGGCCGCTGGCGCAGTAGAGGTAGCCGAGTTCGTCCTCGGCGATCCGTCGCCACGTCTCGTACTTGTGCGGGTGATCGTAACGTTGGACGTCGAGGTGGCTCCGCGAGGGCTGGAGGTACTGCCCGAGCGTGACGATGTCGACCCCGCGCTCGCGGCAGTCGGCCAACGTCTGGTAGACCTCGTGGTCGTACTCGCCGTGGCCGAGCATGATCGAGGTCTTCGTGTAGATGTCGGACTCGCGCTCGACCTGTTCGAGCACCGACAGCGACTGCTCGTAGCCCGCGCGTCGGTCCCGGACGGGGTACTGCAACCGAGAGACGGTCTCGACGTTGTGCGCGATCACGTCCGGGTCTGCATCGATGATCTTGCCCACGAGGCGTTCCTCCCCCTGAAAGTCCGGGATGAGGACCTCGACGAGAATACCGGGGTGTCGATCCTTGATTTCGCGAATCGTCTCGGCGAAGTGGCCCGCACCCTGATCGGGCAGGTCGTCCCGGTCGACCGAGGTGAGGACGACGTAATCCAACCCGATCTCGGCGACCGCGTCGGCGACGTTTTCGGGCTCGTCGGGGTCGAGCGATTCCATCCCGCCCGTTTCGACGTCACAGAAATTACAGGCCCGAGAACACCGATCGCCCATCAGCATGAACGTCGCCGTGCCGCCCTCGCCGTCGCCCGTCCCCGCGCCGCCCGACCAGCACTCGCCCAGATTCGGGCAGTTCGCCTCCTCGCAGACGGTGTGCAGATTTCGCTCGCGCAGCGTCTCGCGGATGTCGGCGAACTCCCGGCCCGACGGCGGTCGCATCTTCAACCAGTCGGGCTTGCGTGCGCTGCTCATACGTACCCTTAGCAGTCATCAGTGAAAAATCGTGGACTCTCGTTCCGACGGCGATGTCAAGAAAGCACGGGAGCAAGTCGCCGCCTCGCTCTCGTGAAGAGTAACCGGTTCGTACTCGCGGTAAGTTTACCACGGAGAACGGAATAGCGACGACACATGGCGTTCAGCACGACCCCCGACTGGTTCCACATCAGCGACGACGAGGACGTCGTCTGGGAGAGCAGACCCCACCCCGTTTCGCTGGGGGTCGGAACCGTCCTCGGGATCGTCGGCGCGTTCGTCGGCCTGTTCGTGACCAGTTGGGGGGTAAGCGACGGTAGCACTCCGATCGCGGCCGTCGGTGCGGTCGTCCTCCTCGCCAGTCTCGGCGTCGTCCTCGCGCGGTACCTCGTCTGGACGAACACCCGCTACGTGCTCACCTCGAGCGAACTCTACAAGAAGTACGGCGTCATCTCGCGTGACGTGACCCAGTTTCGCCTCGACCGCGTCCAGAACACCAGCCTCCAACAGACGATGGTGGGCCGCGCGCTCGGCTACGGCGATTTGACGGTCTACACCGCTGGCTCCGGCGATCCGGAACTCACCTTCGAGCGCGTGCCGCGGCCCGAGCACGCCTCGAGTCTTCTGAGCGAGCAACTCGAGAACGCAGACACAACAGAATCGCCCGTCTGAGGTCCTTTTTCCTGTCTTTTCGATGAGTTTCGTCCGTTTTTCAGAACACAAAACCTATTACAACAACGTTCAACGAGGGCCAATACAATGGCCCAACAGCCACTGGCAGCGACGACGCGATCGGTATCGCGCGGTGCGAGCGTCGCGGCGAGCGCCGGACTCGGTGTCCTGGCTGCCGCGATCGGGTACCTCGTCACGTACGTGCTGATCGTGGACGAGGTCGGCGAGGCCGTCGGCGAGAACGTCGCCGAGTGGATGGGCGTCGCCTGGTACTACTACAACGCCCACCTCGTGAACATCGAGACCAGCGGCGAGTTCGGCGGGATAAGCGGCGCCGACACCGTCAACTTCATCGCCGAATCCGGGAGCACGAGTTCGACGCTGCTCTACGTCGTCCCGCCGGTCGTGCTCGCCGTTATCGGCGCGGTGCTAGCCTACCAACTCGACGCCCGCGACATCGGCGAGGGCGTCCTCGTCGGCGCGCCGGTCGCGATCGGCTACGCCGTGGTGATGGGACTCGGCGCGGTCGTCGCCGAGTCGAGCACGGAGGCCTCATTCTTCGGGATCGAAGCGACGGGGTCGACGGCCCCGCTGCTCGTCCCCGCGATCGTGCTCGGTGGACTTCTCTACCCGCTGGTGTTCGCCACCGCGGGCGCGATTCTCACGGCCGTGCTCCGATAACTGCTGTCGCGATCGAAATCGTTTGTCTGAGAGCGATGACGAAGCGTCCGGCCCTATAAATAGACCGTCGTCATCGCCGGAGAACACAAGCGGTCGGAGAGCGAAGGAAACGCCTTTCACCGCCCGCTTCCCGTGTCCGTGTGATGGAGGTCGCCGAGGTTCTCCCCGAGTTCGCCGACGCCTTCGGCTTCGAGGAGTTCAACCGGATGCAACGCGAGGCCCTGCCCGCGTTACTCGAACGCGAGGAAAACGTCGTCGCGAGCGCCCCGACCGCGTCGGGCAAGACCGCGCTTGCCGAACTGGCGATCTGTAAGACGCTCGCCGACGACGGCACCGCGCTCTTTATCGCGCCGCTGCGGGCGCTGACCAACGAGAAGGAAGACGACTGGGACCGGTTCGAGGAGTTGGGGTACTCGGTCTACGTCGTCACCGGCGAGCGGGATCTGAACCCGCGTCGCGCGCGCCACGCGGACATTCTCGTGATGACGCCGGAGAAGCTCGACTCGGCGACCAGAAAGCACGACTCGCGCCGCTACGACTTCGTCACAGAGATCGACGTCTGCGTGATCGACGAGGTCCACCTGTTGGACGCCGATCGGCGAGGCTCGGTCCTCGAAGTCACCATTTCCCGGCTCCGGCGGCTCTGTAGTCCGCGGGTCGTCGCGCTCTCGGCGACGATGCCGAACGTCGACGACGTCGCGGCGTGGCTCGACGCGCCCGACGAGACCACCTTCGAGTTCGGCGAGACGTACCGCCCCGTCGAGTTACACGCCGACGTCAAGACCTACACGCACGGCGAGAACTCCTTCGCCGACAAGTACCGGCGGCTCTACCGGGCGATCGACCTCGCCGAGCCCCACCTCCGCGAGGACGGCCAGGCGCTCGTCTTCGTCTCCTCACGACAGGACACCGTTCGCGCGGCGGAGAAGGCCAGAGACGAGATCGCGGAGCGAGACATTCCGATGGGCGTCCGCGGCGATTTCGACTACCACAACAACGATTTGAAAGACGCGGTCGAGAACGAGACGCTGTACAAGTCGTTGCTCGACGGCGTCGCCTTCCACCACGCCGGCCTCTCGAAGGACGACCGCGATCTGGTCGAGGAGTGGTTCAAGGCGGGCCGCGTCGAACTGCTCTTTTCGACCTCGACGCTGGCCTGGGGCGTGAACCTGCCCGCCCGCTGCGTCGTCATCCGCGATACGAAGTACCACGACCCGCTCGAGGGCGAAGTCGACATGAGCCCGCTGGACGTCCTCCAGATGCTCGGGCGTGCGGGCCGACCGGGCTACGACGACGTCGGCTACGGCTGGGTCGTCTGTGACGGCGCGGAGGCGGACAAGTACCGCCGCCTCCTCCGGGACGGCAAGGAGATCGAGTCCCGACTCGCCGACAGCCTGGAGACCCACCTCAACGCCGAAATCGCGATGGGGACCATCACCGATCTCGAGGACGTGATGGACTGGCTCGAGACGACCTTCTACTACGTTCGCGGCCAATCCAAGCCCGCGGAGTACGACTTCCCGAACCTGCGCCAGCGCGTTCGGGACTGCCTCGAAGGGCTCGTCGAGCGCGGCTTCGTCGAGACCGGCGAGGACCTCTCGATCGAGGCCACCCCGCGCGGCGTGCTCGCCTCGAAGTACTACCTCCGACTGGAGACCGCCGCGACGTTCGCCGAACTCTGTGATCGAGTAACGGACGGCGACGAGCGGCTCGAGACCGGCGACATCCTCGAGGCGGTCGCGACCGCCGTCGAGTTCGACTCGGTCTCGGCCCGCCAGGACGAGCGCGACGCGATCAACGCGGTCCTCGTCGGGACGGAGACGGACGACCTCGACGCGGGCCAGCGCAAGGTGCTCGCGATCCTCCGGGGCGCGGCGAGCGGGACAACGCCCGCAGAGCTCCGAAGCGACGCGTGGGTCATCCGTCAGAACGCGACGCGGCTCGTCTCCGCGCTCGGCGCGTTCCTCGATCGGTTCGCAGGCCCCCACGCAGCGAACCTCGCTCGCCGGACCGAGGCCCGGATCGAGAACGGCGTCGCCGAGGACGCGGTCGGACTGACGGCCCTCGACGGCGTCGGGCCGGGTCGTGCGAGCAAACTGGCGAAAGAGGGGCTGTCGACGCCCGGCGACGTCACCGACGCGGGTGTCGACGGACTCGTCGACGCCGACCTCTCCGAAGGCGTCGCCGAGCGAGTCGTCGAGGGCGCGGGGTCGCTTCCCGCCGTCGAGATCGACTGGGGTGACTTTCCGGACGAGATCGGCGCGGGCGAGAACGGCATGCACGAGATCACCGTCAAAAACGTCGGCGAGCCGGCGAGAGCCGGCGTTCGCGTCATCGTCAACGGGATCGAAATGACGAGTTCGAGCACCTATCTCCGCGACACGGAAACCGTTCCGGTCGCCGTCTTCGGCGCGGACGCGGACGAACTCGAGTTTACCGTCAGCGTCGCATTCCCCGAGGAGCCGTTGCTCCCGATCGAGGAGCGCCGGCTCGTCGACGTCGTCTAAGCGGTCGCCGGCGACGCGGACCAATCGTCCGCCCGCACGTCACACCGAGCGCGCAAGCGCACGTCCAACTGTTTTCCACGGGACCGGCATACGGGCGAGCGATGCAATCCCAGAACCGACCGCGGGACCCCGAACCGACGATCGAATCGGCTGACGAACGGCGCGAGCGGCTCGATCCGCTCGCGTTCGGCTTCGCCATCGGCACCACGATGGCGGCGAGCGTCGGCCTCATCGGCGTCACCTCACGACTCGGCTGGGGCCAGCGGTGGCGCACGCTGTTCGCCGACATGTATCCGGGATTCGAGGAAGACGAGGGCGGCACGCTCGTCGGCATCGCGTGGGGCGGTCTGGACGGCTTCGTGGCCGGCGTCATGGTTGGCTGGCTCTACAACGTCTTCCGCCGGAAATCGACGACCGCGTAGTCGGTCATCGAAACACCGATCGATCCGTTATCCAGCCCGAATTAATATTTGTTTTAATTAACACGGTTCTGGTGAGGTGTATAGACACAACACTTACCAATGACGATACGATCGTTCGTCATGGTTGTGAATGACAAGCACAAAATTTCGACATTGGCTGACCGGTTGGGTCGGCGGTAGTCTGGCCAACCGGACCAAGGATCGATCGGACACACCTGTACGGCCCAATACACACGGCGGATGATCAGGTGTGGAAGTTGGTTCCGAAGCGATAGCGCCAGCAAAACGCGACCGTCGAACATGCAATGGTTCGTCCATGTCAGCATCCGAATCTAGATCCATCCGTCGGAGTGCCGAAGTCGAATACTGGGTGATCGACGAGGAGGGTCGGCTCGTCGAACCCGGAGAACTCGTCGATGCAGCGCCGGGGGTCGAACGGGAGTTCGTCAAACCGATTCTCGAGATCAAAACGACGCCCTGTGAAACGACGGCGGCCCTCCGAACGGAGCTGTTCGGTCGGCTCCGACGTGTCCTCCAGCGGGCCGAAGACGTAAACAAGGCGCTCGTTCCGCTCGCAACGCCGATCAATAGCGACGAGATCCGAGAGCATTCTACCGAACGGACACGTATCCAGAACCGCGCCGTCGGTGCGAACTTCGAGTACGTACGCCACTGTGCGGGCACCCACATCCACATCGAACAGCAGCCGGGACGCGAGATCGATCAGCTGAACACGTTTATCGCGCTCGATCCGGCACTGGCGCTGGTCAACTCGTCGCCGTACTTCCGTGGACGCGACGTCGCGGCTGGCGCGAGATCGAAACTGTACCGGTGGCTCGCCTACGCGGATTTCGATCAGCAGGGTCAGCTGTGGCCCTATATCGAGGATACCGAAGCGTGGAACCGGCGCCTCGAGCGATGCTACGAGCAGTTTCTGACGGCGGCGCTCGAGGCTGGCATCAGCCGGGAGCGTCTCGAGACGCACTTCGACCCCGAGAGTGCGGTCTGGACGCCGGTACAACTCCGAGGCGAGTTTTCGACGGTCGAATGGCGCTCGCCGGATGCGACGCTGCCGAGCCAGGTCGTCCGATTGGCAGATCAACTCGCAGACATCGTCGGCCACCTGGTCGATACCACGGTCCGGATCGATGGGGAGCGAGGCAGCGTGACGGACGACGGTATCGTTCTTCCGGAGTTCGATGCGGTCCGCGAGTACGTCGATGCCGCCATCCGTGACGGATTGACGTCGCCAGCCGTGCGATCGTATCTCGAACGGATGGGATTCGACGTCGCGGCCTACGAGCCAATCACACGGGATATCCGCGGTGAGAGCGGGAAGTCCAGCGGACGGGACGACGTGGACCTCGAGCATGCACGGCGACTCCGCATCGAATACGCACAACGGCTCGAGGCAGACGTTCGATCGACTGGACCAGGTGTATCTGGACAGACGCGTAGTATGACACACCAGTAGTATCCAATCAACCCCACCTTCCGGAGAATATTGATCGATTGAACACTGTTTTTACGTTGTGTGTGGATTCTGTTACTGAATGGGACGACCGCGGCTGGCGCTGTTGAACGCGGCCCACAAGTCGACAGCTACCAGGCGAAACTTTCAGCGGGAACTGGACGCCGATCTCGTGACGTTTCACTGTCCGTCCGGCGAACTTCCCACCGACTTCAGGTACGACGGCTTCGTCGTGACCGGGTCGCGAGCGTCAGTCTACTGGGACCGAGAATGGATCGGCCGGCTCAAAGTCTGGGTTGGTGACGCGATTCAGGCAGGTCTGCCAGCACTCGGGGTCTGTTATGGCCATCAACTCCTCGCGGACGTCATGGGCGGCCGCGTCGAAGGAATGGGCGAATACGAACTCGGCTACCGGACCGTCGAACAGGACGGCGAGAACCGCCTGCTCGAGGGGATTGACGAACAGTTGACAGTCTTTACCAGCCACTCCGACCACGTCCTCGAGGCACCGCCGGGGGCGACGGTCTTCGCGAAAAACGACTACGGCATTCACGGCTTTCGCAGTGGCCACGTCTTCGCCGTCCAGTTTCATCCCGAGTACGATATGGCCACCGCCGAATCCATCACGGAGGATAAACGCGGCGAACTCTCCGACGAGCGCATCGAAGAAATCCTCGAGGGAATCGATGGCGAGCAGTATCAGGCCGCCTGCGAGGTGAAGCGACTGTTCGACAACTTCCTCGCCTACGTCGAAGACGTCCGGACGGAGGGCGTCGATCAGCGGTGATCGTCAGTCCAGTATCGACAACCGCCGATCTTGGCTAGTCGGTCAGTTCGAGTATCGTCTCCCGCAGTTCGGCCGCCGAGTCGACGACCTCGTCGGCCGGCGAGAGGTCGAGGCCGTCGTGGGCGTCGATCCGATAGGCGACGACGACGGCCCCGGCGCGGGCCCCCGCCTCGACGCCGTTTTCGGAATCCTCGACGACGATACACTCCTCGGCTGGGGCACCGGTCTCCGAGGCGGCGTACTCGAAGATATCGGGTTCGGGCTTGCTCGTCGCCTCGATGTCTTCGCCGCTGACGACGCGGTCGAACTCGCCCTCGAGGTCGAATCGCTCTAGAACGATGTCGATCCACGCGTGGGGCGACGAGGAGACGACCGCCGTGGCGACGCCGCGTTCTTCGAGTTCGGCGAGCAGGTCCGAGAGGCCGTCGAGCGCGTCGACGTGTTCGTGGTAGATCTCACGGGCGATCTCCTCGAAGCGATCCTCGAACTGGTCGCGAGAGATAGCAGTACCGTACTCCTCGTCGAGGTAGTCGTACGTCTCCCGGTAGTTCATCCCGGTGACTTCGGCGACGTCGACGTGCTCGTCCGGGACGGCCGCGGGGAGGATCTCCTCGCGCTGGAACTCGGTCCAGTAGTCCTCGCTGTTGACGAGGACGCCGTCCATGTCGAACAGAACTGCGTGCATGTGTCTCGGGCTACCCGACCGTTCCGTATAGCCGTTCCGTCACCCCTCGGTCTCGCCGATACCGTGGAATCGACCGAGACTGCAGTTTACTGTGGATCGTTGCACTCTACCGAGAGTGCATATTCGAGCCTCCTGTCACTTCTTTTCGGTCTGCTTCTCCTCCTCGGTGACCGTGTTCGGAGCGGTATCCTCCGTGAGAATAACGTCGAAAGGCTCGTCAGCCGGTGCCTCAGTAGGCGTGAGGTATCCGACAGCGAACGCAGAATACACGGCCCCAGCTTCGAGTGAAACGTCAATTTCGAAGACCGGTTCGGCTCGGTCGCCAGCCGGATAGATGAGCAACGTGTAGTCACCCGAAGCTACCTCGACAGAACCAGATTCGCCGAACGCGACGTTTTCGAACAGCGCATCACCGTTCTCACCCGCGGCGATATCGACTGCGGGAGCATCTGGTGATGCGTGGACTGCTCTTACCCGAGCCATATCTCCCGGAACTGGACTGGTGTCGTCCTCGAGTAGTAACGGCTGGAGGGGCTGGTTTTCGGCGGCAACCTCCCCGATGACGGCAACAGTGTAGTCGCCGTCGACAACGTCGACCGTTTCATCGATCACCGCGTCAGCCAGATCCGCTCCCGCTGGAACGACCTGGATCTGGTACGAACCCGGTTCGAGATCGAGATATTGGCTTACCGCCGTATACGGAACATCTTCTAAAACGGGATCGCCGTCGACGTAAATATCGACGTCCGGCGCATCGGGTGAGAGGTGTGCAGCGCGCACTCCGACGTCCGTCGAATACTCGTCCGTCTCGTGGTCCGCATCGGTTTTCTTGCCATCCTGTTTCTTCTCGTGATCGTCTGTGGCGGTGCCGATTCCACCAAGACCACCGAGCAGAACGATTCCAGTTCCAGTTTGTACAATACTCCTTCTTGAAATGTCACCGTCTAGTCTCATTTCATAGTTATCAACGTAGAGACCAGAGATAATCCTGACACTGGCAGCTTCAAGGTGTACATACCACACTGATGGAGGAGATACCAATCCAGAAGCAGTGACTATAGTAACAACTGAAACTGTTTCCACACCAATCGCACGAAGGCTGTGCGATTGGGTGTACACTGACGTTCAGTGGCTACTATATTTCAGCCCCGCTTATCGCAAAACCCGTGTGGCATCGACTCGGAACCTCGAATAGCGCCTTACCACGGAGAGCTAGATATTCACGACAACTGTGACGTGTAGACCTCACCACGGCGCTCGTGAACCATCTCGCGAGCAACTTCGTCCGCGAGGCCCTCACCAAACTCGCGCTCGACGAGCCATAGCGCCAGGTCAATTCCCGACGTGACGCCACCGGCCGTGAGGATCTCCCCGTCGTCGACGACGCGCTCGTCGACGACCGCCGCGTCCGTCGCCGCCAGATCGTTGGCGGCCACAGGGTGAGTCGCCGCGGGTCGACCTGCGAGCAGGCCGGCCTCGGATAGGATCATCGCACCCGTACAGACCGAGGCGACCGTCGCCCCATCGGCGTGTCGGTCGGCGACTGCGTTGGGCAAGACGCCGTCTTCGATGACGGCACGGACGCCCTCGCTCGCGGTCGTCCAGCCGCCGCCCGGAACGATCAGTAGATCCGGCTCGCCGAGCGTCCCGTCCGGTTCGACGCGGAGGCCGTGACTCGCCGTCACGAGATCGGTTTCCGCGAGCGTTACCAGCCGCGTTTCGATCGACGCGCCGGCCTGGGCGGCGTTCTCGAAGACCTCGTAGGGTCCGATCGCGTCGAGCTCGTCGAAGCCGTCGAACAGCACGATTTCGGCGGACCAATCGACCATACGCGACCAACGCAGTGGCGAAAGAAACCGATTGTGCACGGCTTCCGAGCAGCCAAATCCCTGCTCCTCAAAACGGAAATCGCACGACTGCGGTGCGAATTTTACACGGAGTTTCGACCGACACCGCACGGAGTTACACCGAATCTCGAAAAACGCTCTTTAGGAGATGGTGAGTGGTACCAACCGTGTTTGGTCACACCGCAATCCGAACGGGCGCACTGTGTACGATCATCCTGCTACTGGCGAGCGCTGGCATGGCGGCGGCCGCCGGCGCGGCGACCAGCCCCGCCGATGCGGCGATACAGGACGACGGAATGGACGGAGACGGAATGAGCGATGACATGATGGGAGATGACGAGATGAACGGCGATGACGAAATGAGCGACGACATGATGGGAGACGACGAAATGGGCGACGAGAGTGACGACATGGACAGCGATATGAGCGATGATACCATGGGTGATGATATGGGCGGTGATGACGAAATGGGCGATGATATGAGCGACGAGGAGATGGATGACGGGATGGACGACGACATGAACGGCGACGAGATGGACGGCGATGACGATATGAACGGCGACGAGATGGACGGCGAAACGATGAGCGAAGACGAATCGGACGACGACCTCTTCGGCACCGTCGGCCTCGTCGGCGTCGGTCTCGCGGTCGTCATCGGCCTCGTCGGAATCGTCGCAGTGAGACAGTACTACTGATCGATACGACACCACCACACTCCTCCCCACCACATACCCATGTTCCCTTCCCTGTCCCGACTGTCGACTACGCACGCCGTCTGGCGAGTCGCGACGGCGGTGATCGCCGCCGTCGCCGCGATCTGTGGTTCGTTCGCCTACGCCGGACTGACGCCCGAGTTCGTCGCCGATCCCGCCGCCTCCTTCGTCGTCGAGTACACGCCGGCGATCGTCGTCAACGCCATCCTCGACCAGTTCGGCGCGGTCGCACAGCCGATGAGCTTCCTGGTCGCGCTGGCGCTCGTCACCCTCCTGCTGACCGCAGCGGTTCTCATCCCCCTCGAAATCGAGGTCCTCGCTGACGTACAGTACCTTGCAGTGCCGTTGACAGCCGTCGTGGTCTGGGTCGTCACAGCCGCGACGACCGGCGCATACACCGCCGCAGCCGCCGCCGCGCTGCCGGCAGCCGCAATCGTCGGCATCATCGAGTTCGCCGCGGCTCGCGATCCGTTGAGCGTTCGCCGCGATCGAACCGTCGATCGGAGCAAGCGAGCGGCCCTCCAGGCCGGTTTCGGGACGCTCTCGCTGGCGGGCATCTCCGCCGTCGTCGGCCGCCACCGCACCCCCGACTCGAGCGTCCCCTACCTCGGCGGCGGAACCCAACCGCCAGTGGCCGAGCAACGGCTGCTCGCACAGGCCGAACGCGAGTCGTTCGACCTTCCCGCGGCACCGGGACTCGTCTCCGAGATCGGCGAGTTCTACACCGTCGACATCAACACGATCGATCCGATCCTCGAGCGCGACGACTGGGAACTGTCGATCACCGGTCAGGTCGATTCTGAACTGACGATCGACTACGACGAGTTGCGAGAGCGCGACGCCGAACGGTTCTACAGCACGCTACGTTGCGTCGGCGAGCGGCTCAACGAGCGCGAGATGGACAACGCGGTCTGGACCGGCGTTCCGATGGCCGACTTGTTGGACGACGTCGGTCCCACCGACGAGGCCGAGTACGTCGTCGCCCGCGCGGTCGACGACTACTGGAACACGATCACTCGCGAGGAACTCGAGCGCTCGTATCTCGTCTACGGGATGAACGGCCGCATCCTCCCGCGCGAGCACGGCCATCCGGTCCGGCTCATCGTTCCCGGCAACTGGGGCGAGGTCAACGTCAAGTGGCTCACCGGGATCGAACTCGTCGAGGAGAACCGCGACGGCTACTGGGAGGAACGCGACTGGGACGGCACCGGTCAGGTCGAAACCGTCGCGAAGTTCTGGTCCACCGAGCGCGACGAGGACAACGTCGTCACGGTCAGCGGCCACGCCTACGCCGGGCTGGACGGGATCGACGCCGTCGAGGTCTCGACCGACGGCGGCGACACCTGGGAGGAAGCCGAGCTCTCGGCCGCCCTCGACGACGAGGTTCGCGACGTCTGGCGACAGTGGCGCTACAGCTTCGAGCCGACCGAGGAGAGCCACGAGACGGTCGTCCGCGCGATCGACGGCACCGGAACCGTCCAGACCGAAGCCGAGTCGGACCCGAAACCGTCCGGCGCGACAGGGTGGGTCTCGCGACCGATCGACCGATGATCGGCCGCGTTCGAGCGAATGGATAGTACCCACTCGCTGTTGTTGCTCGCGGTCGTTTTCTCCGGGTTGAACCTGCTGTTGCTCGGCTCGTTGCTCGCCGTCTGGATCCACAACTATCGGACCTTCCGCAACCGACAGGTGCTCGCGCTGTGTTGTTTCTCCGTCTTGCTCGCGGGCGAGAACGTCGCGGCGGTCGCCTTTCATCTCAGCATGGGCATGCTCTACGCCGACGCGACGAACGCGATCGTCGTCGCAACCGGCCTCCGCGGGTTACAGTTCGCCGCCCTCTGTTTTCTCGTGTGGGCGACGATGCGGTGAGCGAAGCCGAAGTGTCGCTGACGAACAAAAACGAGCGCGTCATTTCACCGTCACGTACGCCAAAAACGCGAGCGCAACGAGTTGCAGGCCACGAAGTAAGGCGACGACCTGCTGGACGGTCGGATCCGAGGCGTAGAGCATTCCCGAACTGAAAAAGAAGTAGATCGCTACCGCGTTTTCGAGCGCGAGCACGAGGCTGAACGCGAGCAGACCGGCGACGAGCGGCGTCTTGAACCGCCGGTAGTTCTGCACCCAGACGTAGGTGAGCACCGCGAGGAGCACGAGATTCCCCGCGGAGAGGACCGCTGCCGCCGTGATTTCGGTTGACATTCCCATCGGTATCACTCCAAGTGTTCCGTGATCGTTTCGAACTCCTCCCAGTGGTGGGTAAACCGGTCGGTGAGAAAGTACAGCTCACCGTAGGTTCGGCCGCCCCGCTCGACGACGTCGTGGTCCTCGAGCAGCTCCAGATGGTGGCGGATCGTGTTGTAGCCGACGTCTAACGCCTCAGCCAACTGGTTGGCGTTGCGTGGTTGTTCCTCGAGCGCTCGGATGATCCGCGCCCTGTTCTCACCACCGCGCGTGCCGGCGATGAGGTACCACAACGCCTTCTCCATCGATCACTGTCGACGTTTCAACTACGCGATGAAAAATATATGGTTTCCGTAGAGTAACGATGGCTCGAATCGGTCGGGACGCCCTCGTTATTTGTCCCTTGCCATCGAATGACAAGGGATGGTGTACGCGTACACACTGATCGACGCCGCGACGGGGCTCGCAGAGGACGTGCGTCAGACAGTGAGTGAGGTCGAGGGCGTCGCCGACGCACACGTTATCGCGGGCGACTTCGACGTCATAGTCGAACTGGAGAGCGACGACCCGCACGGCCTGCTCACGATCGTTACCGCGGATATCCGACCGGTCGAGGGCGTCGGAACGACCCGGACGTACGTCTGTCTCGACTGAAAGCGGTCGGGTCGCGCCCACCTCGAGTTTAAATACAAACGCGCGGCCAACGGTGGCATGATCGACGACGCGATTCGCGTGCTCGCGGGCGACTGCACCGTCATCGCCGAGGGACAGGATCGGACCGAGTACCGCGGTCGGGTGACGACGATCGTCAAACCCGACAACACCGTCCTCGTCCACGACGTCGACGGCTACCAACCCGTCGCGTGGCTCACCCGCGCCGATAGCGTCTCGAGCAACCGCACGGACGGGTTCACCCTCGTCGCGAAAAAAGACACCCAGACGCTGCGGATCGCTGCCCACGAGCAGGACGGGTTCGCTCACTACCCGACGTCGGCGGCCGGCACGCCCGTCGGCACCTGTCCGGACTGCAACGGCGCGCTCGTCCGCTCGAACGGCGTCCAGTGTGTCGACTGTGGCGACCGCTACGGCGTTCCGAGCGACGCGACGATCCGAACCGACCAGAGTCACTGCGACTGCGGGCTTCCGCGCATGCGCGTCGAGCGCGGGCTCGCGTTCAACCTCTGTCTGGATCGAAACTGCGAGTCGCTCGACGAGGCCGTCTCCGAGGCGTTCGACCGCGAATGGAACTGCCCCGAGTCCGACTGCGACGGTGACCTCCGCATCCTGCGCCGCGGCGGCCTCATCGCCGGCTGCGAGCACTACCCCGACTGCGACACCGGGTTCGCGATGCCCGCCGGCATCGTCGACGGCGAGTGCGGTTGCGGACTCCCGACCTTCGAGACGCGCAACGGCGCGCGGTGTCTCGACGCGAGGTGTGATCGGCTCCTCGACCGCTCGTTCGAGGCCGAAGCGACGAGCGATGACTGACGCCGATCCACAGTCACTTAGTGCTCACCGGCGAAGGCCCGCCTATGTCACTCGAGGGGCGGTACGACAGCGAGGCGGGCGTCGTCCGCGTCGGCGGCGACGCGCGCCAGCGCTATCACGACTCGCGGGGGTACGGCTATCCACTCGAGGGGAACGAGATCGCACTCGCACCGGTCGAAGCGGCGCATCTCCTCTATCGCGGCGATCTCGAGGCAATCGTCGACGAGAAAAACGGTGACAGACTGCGTTTCAAATCGTTCGTTGCGCTCGAACCGGGCGAGGAGTTCGGCGTTCGATTTCTCGTCTACGCGGACCTGCGCTCGCGGGGCTTTTATCTCTCCCCAGCCGCGGAGCCGTGGATCGACGAGCCGCCAGCGGCCGAGTTCGCAGTCTTCCCCCGCGGGAAGGGGCCCGGAGACGGAGAGATCGCCTACAATCTGCGGGTCATCGGCGAGCGGACCGACGTCCCGGCGAGCGAGTTGACGGACTGCGTCCTCGCCGTCGTCGACGAGGAAAGCGAGATTACCTACTTCGACGTCAGCCCCAGAGATCCCCAGGGCTCGTCGAGCGCGCCGCTCCCGGACGGCTGCGAGGCCGACCTGCTCGAAGACCGCGTCGTCGTCTGGGATCCGCCGATCGAGCTCTACGAGCGGGCGTTCTACGGCCAGCCGCTCGAGGGGCGGGAGTACGACCAGCCGACGCTTCAGTGCTCGCTGCTCGAGGCAACCTACCTCGCCGAGCGGGGCGCGATCGACCTCGATCCGGAGACGGTCCGCCGCCGCGGCGAAGACGTCGAGGGCGAACGATTCCACAGACGACTGCGCGTCTACACGGCGCTTCGCGACCACGAAATCGTCCCCAAAACGGGGTACAAGTTCGGCGCGGACTTCCGGACCTACGCCGACGTCGAGTCCGTCGACGAGCTCGGCCACTCCGAGCTGCTGATTCGCGTTCATCCGTCGGCTCACGTCTTCGAGCCGCGGGATCTCGCGCTCGACGTTCGCCTCGCCCACGGCGTCCGCAAGACGATGGCGTTCGCGCTCGTGGCCGACGAGTCGATCGAGTGGTGGTCGATCGAGCGGCTGACGCCCTGATCGGCTCGCACGGGACGAACGGAAACGTGAAAGTCCCGTCGCACGATACGTTCTCACATGCAACTCGAGGTGATCGGCGTCGGCGGCGCGGGGTGTCGGATCGTCGATGCGATCCGGACCGCGGACTCGGACGCGGGCTCGTTCGTGCTGGACGCGTTCGCATTCGATACGGATTCGGACTGTTTGGGGGAACTCACCGCGATTCCCGAGACGCATCGTCACCGGTACGGGGAGACGATCGACGCGGGGCTCAACGGCAACCTACAGCGCGGGCGCACGGTCGGTGAAGAGTACGTCGACGAGCTCAGCCGCCAACTAGACGCGGGGCAACCGTCGCTCGCCGACGCGTTTCTCGTCGTCGTCGGCCTCGGCGGTGCGACGGGCGGGGGGACGGTTCCCGCGCTCGTCTCGAACCTGCAGACGCTGTACGACGGGCCGGTCTACGTCCTCGCGACGCTTCCGGCCGAACGGGAGCTGACGCCGCCGGGTCCCGACGACGACCGGGTCGAGATCGACGACAGCCAGCCCGCCGAGGACGAATCCGCCGTATCGAACGAGGGAGACGGAACGGACGGGACAGGGGAATCCGGCGAGCACGAACAGGAGACGACGATTGCTGACGTGACGACGCGCCCGCTCGCGGAGGAGAACGCGGTCCGGACGCTCGACCGGCTCGAGGGCGTCGCCGACGCCGTCGTCTGTTTCGACAACGAGCGGTGGCTGAAGACGGGGGAGTACCTCGTCGACGCGCGTAATCGCCTCAATCGCGAGCTCGCGACGCGAGTGGCGGCCTTCTTCAGCGCGACGGCGGATGCGAGCGAGGAGGGAGCCGGCACCGGCGCAGAGACGATTATCGACGCCAACGACGTCGGGCGCATCTTCGGGAACGAGACGGCAATCACGACGCTCGGCTACGGCAAACAACAGATCGAGCGCGAGTCCGGCGGCTCGCGCTTCGGCCTCGGGCTGTTCTCGACGGAGCCGACGGTCGAGACGAGCGCGGCGATCAGCGCCATCGAGACGACCATCGGGAAGGCACTCCGCGGAAAGCTCACGCTCGAGTGCGAGCGCGAGAACGCCGCGCGAGCGATGCTCGTCGTGGGCGGCCCACCCGAGTGGCTCAACCGGCGGGGGATCTCGGACGGCCGGAAAACGATCGAGTCGGCGACCGGCTCGGTCGAGATCCTCGGCGGCGACGCGCCCCGTCCAAACAGCGACGTCGTCTTCGCGGTCGTGTTGCTCGCGGGCGTCGAACCGGTCGACCGACTCGAGGAGATCCGGGCGAGGGTCAAACCCCTCGATCGGGGAGACGGAAGTAGCGACGAGTAGCACAGGCGGGGAAAATTGCAGGCGGGCACGAAGGCGAAGGCTTTTGCGCGATGGCGCGCCAAGACGGGTGTAATGACCGGAGACGACCCACTCGAGGAGTCCGAGTCAGGGGAACCGCTGACCGATGGAGGTGACGGGACCGCAGCATCGCAGTCGGCGCTTCGAGCCGACGGTGGCGCTGCCGGTGCTGATGATGTTGCACTGGATCCCTGGGGCTCTTCGGCCGTCTCCGATTACCGCAAGCTCTTCGAGGAGTTCGGCATCGAGGAGTTCGACGAGATCCTCGACCAGGTGCCGAATCCACACTACCTGATGCGCCGGGGCGTTATCTTCGGCCACCGCGACTTCGGGCCAGTCGCGCAGGCGTTGCAAAACGACGAGCCGGCGGCCGTCCTCTCGGGATTCATGCCGACGGGCGATCCCCACATCGGCCACAAACTCGTCTTTGACGAGATCATCTGGCATCAACAGCAGGGTGCAGACGCCTACGCGCTGATCGCCGACCTCGAGGCGAATTCGGCTCGCGGAATGAGCTGGGAGGAGATCGACGAGCACGCCCGCAGCTACCTGCTCTCACTGCTCGCGCTCGGGTTCGACCCGGAGGAGGGAGAACTCTACCGCCAGTCGACCAACCGCGAGGTGCAGGACCTCGCGTTCGACCTCGGGGCCGAGGCGAACTTCTCGGAGTTCCAGTCGATCTACGGCTTCGACGGCGAGACCGATATCTCACACATGCAGTCGGTCGTCACGCAGACGGCCGACATCCTCTATCCGCAACTCGATGAGCCAAAGCCGACGGTGATCCCGGTCGGCCCGGATCAGGACCCCCACGTCCGGCTGACCCGAGACCTCGCCGAACGGATGCGATTTTTCAAAGTCTCCGAGGCGTACGCGAGTTTCGAACTCGAACCCGAAGAGCGCGACCTCGTCGCCGCGTTCCACGACCGACTCGATCCCGCCGACTTCGACGACGATCAACTTCGCTGTGTCCACGTCGCCGAGGCGATCGAAGAGACGCCGCTGTCGGACCTGGAAGTCGACGCGAGCACGCTCGATTCGGTGCTGACGAAACTGACCGAGGCAGGGATGGAACCGGTCCGTCCACGCACCCGATTCTTCGATCGGCGGGCAACCGACGAGGCCTTCGAGGCGCTAATTGAGGCGATCGATGGCGAAAAGCGCGTCTACGAGAGCCACGTCGACGCCTTCGAGATCGACCGCGACGAGGCCGAAGAACTCGCTCGCGAGGTCGAAGTCGACAACGGCGGCTACGGCTTCCAGCCACCATCCTCGATCTACCACCGCTTCATGACCGGCCTGACGGGCGGAAAGATGTCGTCCTCGATTCCGGCGAGTCACATCTCGTTGCTCGACGACCCCGAGGACGGCTACGACAAGGTCAAATCGGCGACGACGGGCGGCCGCGAGACCGCAGCGGAACAGCGAGAGAAGGGCGGAAAGGCCGACGAGTGTCCGGTCTACGAACTCTACGCCTACCTGCTCGCCGGCGACGACGACGAGTTCGCGACGCGCGTCTACGACGAGTGCGTCGGCGGCGAGCGGCTGTGTGGCGACTGCAAGGAGCAGGCCGCCCAGTTGATGAAAGAGTTCCTCGAAGAACACCAGGAGAAACGCGAGGAGGTCGAGGACCTGCTCGAAGACGCGGATATCGAACTCGAGTCGCCACGTCGCCGCTGACGCGTCAGTTCGTAGTGGACACAGTGTGTCCCGATCAGTTAGCAACCGGCAATGTCGGTACGACCCTATCGGTTCTCCGTAATTTCGGTGGTCGGAAAAGATAAGTATTCGTGACTGAGTGAGGATCGGTATGGGAGATCGAACGCCGGATTCGATCGTCTTTCGGTTCGTCCCTCTCGAATCGATCGTCCGGCTCAACGATCGACTCAGTCCCCTCTCTCGTCCGGCGTTCTGGACGCTGATCGCCGGGTTCGCCCTCTACTTCGTGTTCAACCACGATGGCAGAGCAGCGCGGGAATACCCGCCCCTCGCTGAGCAACTCGGACTCGAGTGGCTGTTGCCGTATCCGCGCCTGCTCCCGATCGGACTCATGGTCGGCAGCCTCCTTTTCGGCGTCTGCAAATTCGGGCTGACCCTACTCGCGGTCGACGCGGAACGGCGACTGGAGCGGGACGGTGAGACCTAGGTCAAGGCCTATTCCCGCCACGGACCGCGAACACCGAAGCGTTCGTCCGGTTGGGTTCCGATCCGTCAACCCGGCGATAGAGAGCGTCAGCGACCGATTCGTACGCTATTCCATCTTCGGCGCGAGCTGCGTGTTGGCGTATCAAAACGAGCGACGTCTGACGAAATTATATACGGCCGTTCGTGAAACTATCCGGCTACGGATGCCCCGCCCTCCCCGTGACCGCGATCGCAACCACTGCGAGCGCGATCACGAGTACGAATACGACGCAGATGAACTTCTTCGATGTGCCGACGTCCTCGGGTCGTTCGGCGTCACGGCTGCCGAAATCAAGCGAGTAGCAGACGGCGGTGGGTCGCTCGAAGCTGCGCTCGCGGCCGTGCTCTCCGATGGACGGGATCGGACGACCGTTCTTCGGCGGATGATCGCCGGAAGCAGCCGCGGGCTCGCCTGTTCTGCGCGCTATGCGGACGACGATCTGAACGGCGAGTTGACAGCCGTCTTCGAGGCGGTCGACTGGTCGGTCGACCACATCACTCGAACGCGAGACCGGATGGTGATCGCCGTGACCGACCATCAGGGGAGACGGCGAGAGACCACCGTCGTGTATCCAGACACGCCGCTCGGAACGGACAATCTGCCGGCGATCTTACAGGGGATCAACACCTCGGTGTTCGTCGGAACCGACGCACGATTCGTCTTGCTGTCCGCAGGTATCGACCGCTGGCGGGCAGCGCTGGTCAACGAGGACGAACTCGCGAGCCTTCGTGACAAATACGGGACTCGAATCGCCGCAGTCGGTCGCCCGTTGCTACCGGAACACGAACTCGAGGCGTTCGTTCCCGACGCCGACTCGACATCGGGGTCGAGAGGTGGGTCCGACACCGCACCGTGGCCCGACTGGGCGACCGAGCGACACGGAACTCGACGTTATGCAGGCGAGAACGGGGACAACACGAGCGAGCCACGAGCCGCGACAGACAAAACGAGAGCGACGAGCGACGAGGTCAGCGCGCTCATCGAAGAAGCCGAGGAACCGAGCGAGCGGCCCGCTCGGACGAAGGCGAGTTCCGGAGACGAATTCGAACAGCGAGCGAGAACGAACGGGCGAGACGAGACACCGGACCCGGCAGCGACGACGACGGAATCGGATACGGACGGGTTCGAACTCTGTGGTGGATCGCCCTCGGTCTCGCGGGTGAGCGACGAGGAGCCGCCGGGCGCGGCGTCCGACCGAGTCGCAGATCGATCCGCTCGCGGTTCGACGGCGAGCGATCGAACGACCGACCGACCGACGGAGAACGACTCAAACACCGATTCGGCCGAATTCGGCACGCTCTCGGGAACGAGCGACACGGCGCGGGTCTCGAACGACTCGTTCGGCACCGGCGACGAGTGGGAGAGCGAAGACGACCGCTACAGCGCGCTCGGCCTCGCGCTCGGTGCAGGCGGAAACGTGACCGTTCGGGGCCTGCTCGAGGACGATGACTTCCTGCCCGAACTGCCGGCAGTCGAACCCGAGCAGACGCGTATCGAGTTCGACGAGGAATTTGACCCTGGCGCGCTTCCGCGGGCGAAAACCGCGGCCGAGCAGTCGGGGTTCGTCTGGGTCGATTCGGGCACGCTCGAGACGACGCGGGTTTCGAACGGATAGTGCACCCATCGGAAACTGTCAAACCTGATGCGCGAAAAGAGATCGCAAACGCATGAACGGGGTCGTATCGCTTCTCTTTGTAGGCGTGTTCATCGCACAGGTCCCGATCAGCATCCTCGTCTATTTCGACGCGAGACGTCTCGGGCTCAAAAACCCCGCCATGTACTACCTCGGGATACTCGTTCCCGCCGCAGGGTTCGTCGTGATTCCCGTCTACGTCTCGAAACGAGGCGAACTCCCTCGCGAGAACGAACCCGAGAGGTGATCGGCTCAGACTGGTCGACGGCGCACCGTTGGAGACGGCACGTGTCACCGTCCCGCAACACTTTTGCTCACTCCATCGCATCGAACGAGTATGGCATCCGAACCCACGGACCGCGTTGGTACCGACGAGCAGCCACGACGGACGCGATCGGGGTTCGGCTTCTTTTTCGCCTGATCGGGACGGTGGACCCGCGAGGACCGCGGTCGGCCCTCGTGGCGAAACCGTCCGCTCCGGTCGATCGGCGGGTTTCACGTCGATCCGAGTCGGAACCGCTAACTGACCGCCACGCAGCCATCTAACCAAGCGAATGCAATTGAAGGAATCACAGGTCGCGGTCGTAGAGGCCGCGAGCGCGGACGAAGCGCAGTCCGTCGACGCCCTCGCCGAGGCGACCGACCTGCCCCCGGAGACCGTCACCGGTGCGGTCTTCGCACTCGAAGACGAGGGGCTGGTCGCCGTCTCCGAGCGCGTCGACGAAACGATCACGGTCACCGAGGAAGGCGAAGAGTACGCCGCCGGCGAGTTGCCGGAAGTCAGCCTCTACGAGGCCGCACTTTCGGCCGGTGCCGACGACGAGCCCGTCTCGATGGGGCAGGTCATCGGCGCGTCCGGACTCGAGGGGCCACAGGTCGATATCGCGCTCTCGAACTACGCGCGCAAGGGGTACGGTGCGATCGACAGCGGCGAGATCACCGCCGCTCCCGCCGCCGATCCCGCGGCCGACGCGGAGGCGAACGCGCTCGAGACGCTGGCCGCCGCCGACGATGACAGCGATGCAGTCGAGGGCGACGTGCTCGACCAACTCGACCGGCGCGGACTCGTCGACGTTGCCGAGACGACCGTCCGCGAGGTAACCCTGACCGACGAGGGCGTCACGGAGCTAATGGCGGGTCTCGAGACGGCCGAGACTGTCGGCCAGGTCACGCCCGAACTCCTGACCAGTGGGGACTGGGAGGACGTCGAGTTCGCCGAGTACAACGTCGAGGCCGACGCGGAACAGTTCGAGGGCGGCCGGGTCCACATCCTGCGACAGACGGCCGACCGCGTGAAGGACGTCCTCGTCGGGATGGGCTTTCAGGAGATGGAAGGCCCCCACGTTGATGCGGACTTCTGGATCAACGACTGCCTGTTCATGCCCCAGGACCACCCCGCACGGACCCACTGGGACCGGTTCGCCTTAGAGCAGCCGACCCACATCGACGACCTCCCCGAGGACCTCGTCGCTGACGTCGAACGCGCCCACCGCGAGGGCGTCGGCCCGGACGGCGAGGGGTATCACTCGCCGTGGGACGAAGACTTCGCCCGCGCGCTCGCGCTTCGCGGACACACGACCTCGCTGTCGACGCGCTATCTCTCGGGCGAGCAGATCGGCGAGATCGAACCGCCCGCGCGCTTTTTCAGCGTCGAGAAGGTGTACCGGAACGATACGCTCGATCCGACCCATTTGCTCGAGTTCTTCCAGATCGAAGGGTGGGTGATGGCCGATGACCTCTCCGTGCGCGATCTGATGGGCACCTTCGAGGAGTTCTACGCCCAGTTCGGCATTACGGACATCGAGTTCAAACCCCACTACAATCCCTACACCGAGCCGAGCTTCGAGCTGTTCGGCACCCACCCGACGACGGGCGAACTCGTCGAGATCGGCAACTCGGGTATCTTCCGCGAGGAGATGCTCGAACCGCTTGGCGTTGAGTGCGACGTGATGGCGTGGGGACTCGCCCTCGAACGGCTGCTCATGCTCATGTACGGCTTCGAGGACATTCGAGACATCCACGGGACGCTGTGTGACTTAGAACTGCTTCGCGAGACGGAGGTGACCTACTGATGCCCACGGTCGATATCGACCCCGACGAGCTCCGAGAACTGACCGGCCACGAGGAGAAAGACGACGACGAGCTGAAAGACGACCTGTTCGGGCTCGGCCTCGAGTTCGAGGGCCGCACCGAGGAGGGCGCGTTCGAACTCGAGTTCGCGCCCGACCGGCTCGACCGGCTTTCGGTCGAAGGTGTGGCGCGCTCAATGCGCTATCAGTACGGCGACGCCCGCGGCGTCCACGTCCCCGGAACGAACTCGGCAGACTGGACGATCGTCGTCGATGACTCCGTGCCGGACGAGCGACCGTACGTCACGGGAGCGGTGATCCGCGACGTGAGCCTCGACGAGGACAGCCTCGACTCCCTGATTCAACTGCAGGAGAAACTCCACGCGACGATGGGGCGAAAGCGTGCGAAGGGGGCGATCGGGATCCACGACCTGACGATGCTCCGTGGCAGCCCCGCGACCGAGGGCAATCCGACGGTCGAGTACGTCGGCGTCGAACCCGAAGAAGATCGGTTCGTCCCGCTCGATTCGGACGCCGAGATGACGCCCGCGGACGTGCTCGAGGACCATCCGACCGGCCAGACGTACGCCGATCTCGTAAGCGACTACGAGCGTTATCCGGCGATCTACGACGATCTCGGGCTGTTCTCGTTCCCGCCAGTGATCAACGGTCGCCGGACCGAGGTCACGACCGATTCGCGGGACCTCTTCGTCGAGATGACCGGCACCGATCAGTGGACGATCGACAAGATGTTGAACATCGTCTGCTACGCGCTCGCGGCCCGCGGCGCGACGATAGAGGACGTCGTGGTCGAATATCCGGATCACGAGCTCCACCGGCCGGATCTCTCGACGAAGACGAAGACCGTCTCCCACGACCGTATCGAGACGATCCTCGGTATCGACCTCGATCCCGCCGAAGTGATCGATCTGGCCGAGCGGTCGGGGCTCGACGCAGACAAACAAGAGGACGACGAGAACGACGGCGAACTCGTCTACGAGATGACGATCCCGCCCTACCGCGTCGACGTG
Organism: Natrialbaceae archaeon A-arb3/5; assembly: GCA_046614585.1. Lineage (GTDB taxonomy): Archaea > Halobacteriota > Halobacteria > Halobacteriales > Natrialbaceae > JBKKHI01. Next base: position 36,525 of record JBKKHI010000005.1, read on the forward strand.
CTCCACCCGCTGGACGTCATCGACGACCTCGGGCGCGCCTACGGCTTCAACGAACTCGAGCCGAAGTACCCCGACGTGGGGACCGTCGGCGGTCGCCACAAGCGCTCGCGCCTTGAGGACGCGGCCCGCACGCAACTCGTCGGCCTCGGCTTCGAGGACCTGCTCAACTTCCATATGATCAGCGAGGAAGAGAACTTCGACCGACTCGGGATCGCTCCCGACGAGGACGTCTACGGGCCCGGCGAGCCCGCGACGATCAAAGAGCCATACAGCGAGGACTTCACCATGCTGCGGACGTGGGTCATGCCCTCGCTGTTGATGGTCTTAGAACGCAACACCCACCGCGCGTACCCGCAGGACCTCGCCGAAATCGGCTTCACCGCCGCCGTCGACGAGGACGAAAACACCGGCATCACCGAGCGCCGGCGCGTCGGGGCCGTCCTCGCGAGCCACGAGGCTGGCTACGAGGACGCCAAAGCGCGACTTCAGGCGCTCTGTCGCCGGTTCGACGTCGACGTCGAGACGCCACCCACGGACCACCCGACCTTCATTTCGGGTCGAACGGCGAGCGTCGTCATCGACGGCGAGGAAGTCGGCGTCATCGGCGAGGTGCATCCGAAGGTGCTCGTCGAACACGACCTCGAGGTTCCCGTTTCGGGATTCGAGTTCGACCTCGCGGCGCTGCGCTGATCGATCTCACTCCCGTTCTCGAGTTTTCGCGCGGTTCAGACGGTTTACTGTAAGTCATTTCCGGCGCAACCGCCGCACGGGTCGCGGTTGCGCCGGTAAACCGTTACAGCAATCCGTATCAGACGTAGCGTCGAGAAGTATTACCGCGAGCGAGTGAAACGAGCGAGCGGGCCGACGACCGATGTGAACGAGCGACTGCGCGGCGTGTAGCGCCGCGTAAGCGAACGGCGAAAGCCGTGAGCTACAGGAGCGAGAGAACGGAGAGAGGAGTGCTTTTAATCGAATTTTTGCCGAGGGTGCGCCTTCGGCGCACCCGCAGAGCAAAACTTCGTTCTTTAGAACTCGTGTTCGACGTCTTCCTCGTCCGCTTTTTGAATTATTATTTTGCCGTCTCGGACCCGGACGAAGACCTCGTCGCCGATATCCATGCCCGCGACTGCGAGTTCATCCTCGTGGAGGTTGAGGTGGACGTTGTGGTAGTTTCCATCTTCGTCTTTCGCACCGCTTGGACTCAGCTTCTTTTTCCGTACCATCGCGGGATTCTATGACGAACTTCGCCGTAGGATATACTTAAGTGTTTTCTACGACTGACAGCTGCGTTCGAAGACGAACGAGTGGCGACGGCTGAAGCTGGTGAAACGAAATGCGTGCAAAATCGAGAGACGGAGGGAAAACTGCGTAGCAGGCAATGCGGAAAGATAGTGTAACGGATTCACTTAAAGATACCGGCGCTGTCGGTCGATTTTCGGGGATATCTTTATGTCAAGTCGTGTGTTGAATTGACATGGAGGTAAAACCATGGTACGTGAAGACGGTAAGCGAAACTTTGCACTGCGGGAATCGAACGGCGACGAATCGAGCGTCTTCTCCGGAAACACACCGCGGCAAGCCGCACTGAAGGCTGCTCGCCGCCTCGAGCCGGGTTCCAGCGAGGACGATGCCGATCGCGTCGAGCTCAAGCTCCGCGAAAAGGGGACGGACAAGGTCCATATTTACGAGGGATGGGCCTGGGAGGAAACGGCTCCCGACGACAAGCCGGACTGGATGCCGGGCGAGATCACGGAAGCGAACGTCTCGAAGGAAGGCATCGAACACTTAGACGAATAACGCCGCGATTCGTACTGGTTCTTCCGTCGCGGTTGGAAATCACAGAAATTCACGGGGGAGAATAGTCGATCATCGGCTTCCTAGAGGAATATATATTGATTAGTTGAACAGGTACTGGACTGTAGTGTTAGAAGTAGCTAATGATCAGACTTATATGTGCCTGTACGTCCAGTGTTACCCAAGAAATGGATCCATTCGTCGCCACAGCGGGCGCATCAGGTGGAAGTCGTAAATCAACATCTGGGTCAGAAAGTGAGATGGCATGATCAGCGGCAAGTGGAAGAACCTGCTGCTCGCGACGGCGATGTTCAACCTGGGGTTCGTTATCTGGTTCTCGTTCGCCCCCTTTACAGGCGAAATCGCCGATGAGTTCGGTCTTTCGGTGGCACAACTGGGAATCGTTTCGAGCGCGGCCGTCATCGCCGTCCCGCTCGGACGGATCATCATTGGACCGATCACTGACAAATTAGGCGCGCCGATAACTGCTGGCTTTACGCTGGTAACCGTCGGTATCTTCTCGATCATCAGCGCGTACGCGACGACCTACGAGATTTTCACGGTCTCGCGAGTCATCGCCTCGCTGGCCGGGATCACCTTCGTCATCGGCATCCAGCACGTCGCCCAGTGGTTCGAGGAGGAAAACCTCGGACTGGCAGAGGGCATCTTCGCCGGCGTCGGTAACGCAGGTGCGGGGTTGGGTGCGTACTTTACGCTCCCGCGGCTCTTCGGCGAGGGATACGTCGGACCGCTCTTCGATGCGAACTGGCGGGCCGCGTTCTTTTATACGGGCGTTCTGGCGATACTCCTCGGTATCACGTACTTCATCTTCGGGGAGGCGGCCAAAACCGAGGAGCGTCGGCAGGCGGCGAAAAACGGCGTCAACTTCAGACAGTGGCTCTACATCGCGACGCGTCACGGTGCCGTCGTCCTTTCGGCGGCCTACGTCATGACGTTCGGACTCGAGGTGGCGATGAACGGCTGGCTCGGCACCTACTACCGCGAAGGGTTCGGCCAGGGTGACCTCGTCATCGCGGCGACGTTCGCCGCTACGTTCTCGATCGCCGCCGGGTTGCTTCGACCGCTTGGCGGCTACATCAGCGACGTCGTGGCTCGCAGGGAGACGAACATCCTTCCGTGGTTCCACGGCCGCTACCGCGAGCAGTGGACGTTCGCGACGATGGCGTTCGTCGTGTGTGCGATGGTCGGAATGACCGCCGCCGGACTGACCGGCAACATCTACATCGCCGTGTTCGCCGGCTTCCTCGTCGGCGTCGGCTGTGCGTTCTCCGAGGGGGCGATCTTCGCACAGGTACCTGCCATGTTCCCGAACAACTCGGGAACCGTCGCGGGCGTAGTCGGCGGGATCGGGACGGTCGGTGGCTCCGTCTACCCGCTGATCTTCGCCGCGCCGTTCCTGCCAAATCTCCACATGGGTTACGCCATCGTTGCACTCACCATGATTCCGATCCTGGTGCTGACCGCCTGGGTGTTCCAGCCACACATCGCTGAGAACGCGACCGAAGACGGCTGGCTCGTCGACAAGCCTGATTCGGCATCGACGAGACCCGTCGCGGCCGACGACTAAGTGAGAACGGGTTCGACGTCGTCAGCAGTTGCGGTTTCGATTCAAGAGACGGACACGAGATAACTGCTATCGTAACGTTTTCGCCAAATTTCCGTTCAAATTGGCCATTATCAGACACAATGAGAAGGAAATTCCTACAAGGTAGATTGTATCGGGAATGTATCCGAGTGGGATCGAACGTATGATCGGGTGGAAACCGACAACCTGTATGCGATGTGCAGTCGGGTGTGGGCACCTCCAACGAGGGGCCGACAAGGGACAGGGAATCGTAGACGTCCGAGGACACACCGAACACCCAGTCAATCGTGGCCTCGCGTGCAAGCGCGGTATCCGAGAGTCCGTCGATCCACAGGGTGAGTGGCTGACAGAACCCCTGGTTCGTCGCGGGGAGACCCTCGAACCGACGGACTGGAACACCGCACTCGGACTCGTCGCGTCGCAACTCATCGAGACAGTTGCAGACGATCCAGACCGCGTTGCCGTCCTCGGAAGCGGACAACAGACCAACGAAGCGGCCTACGCGCTCGGGAAAGTCGCACGGGGAGCGCTTGGCACCCGAACGTACGACGCTAACACGACGCTATGCATGGCGAGTGCGGTGACGGCCTACTACCGCGCGTTCGGCAGCGACGGGCCGCCACCGACGTACGACGACGTGCCGAAGGCGACGACCCACCTGGTCTGGGGGGCCAACCCGGCGGTCGCTCACCCCGTCCTCTACCGCTGGATCGTCGACAGCGCCATGGCGGAGGGGTGTCGACTGATCGTCGTCGACCCCGTCGAAAGTGAGACCGCGAACGATGCCGACTGTCACGTGGCTCCCGAACCGGGGACCGATCTCGCGCTGGCGCGGGCAGTCCTCGCACAGGTCGTCGAGGACGGGGCCGTCGATCGCGCGTTCGTCGACAAGTGGACGACGGGATTCGACGAGTTGCTCGCGTCGCTCCCGACAGTCGAGCAAGCGGCCGAGACCGCCGGGGTGTCGGTTCAGGTCGTCAAACGGATCGCAAACGCCCTTGACGATCCTACGCTCGTCTACTGGGGAATGGGCGTCAACCAGAGCATTCAGGGGACGGCGACCGCACACGCGTTGATCGACCTCTGTCTCGCGACCGGCAATCTTCAACCAGGAAGTGGCCCGTTCTCGCTGACCGGACAGGCGAACTCCATGGGAACGCGAGTCTGCTCTTCGAAAGGAACCTGGCCCGGCCATCGAGAGTTTTCGGATCCAGATCACCGGAAAGCCGTCGCCTCGACGTGGGGCGTCCCGTTTAGCAGACTGCCCGCGGAGACGGGCCCCGGCCCGGTCGGAATCGTTGACGAGATCGTCCTCGGCGACGTCGAACTGTGCTGGACAGTCGCGACGAATCCGGTAGTAGGAATGCCCAACGCAGGCTACGTCAGGCGAGCGTTCGACGACGTCTTCCTCGTCGCCCAGGACGCGTTCTGGAGCGAGACGGTCGAGTGTGCCGACGTGGTGCTACCAGCAGCGACATGGGGAGAAACGGACGGAACGGTCACCAACATGGAACGGACCGTCTCGCGTGTGACTGCCGCGACGGAGCCGCCGGACGGAATCAAACAGGATATCGATATCATCGCCGAGATCGGCAACCGAATCGAGCCAGGGCTGTTTCCGGACCCGCCCGTTACCCCCGAAACCGTCTTCGAGGAGGTGCGCGAGCTTACCGCCGGAACGGCAGCCGACTTCTCCGGAATTACGTACGATCGACTCGAGTCGGAGTTGGCCGTCAGGTGGCCCACATCCGACGTGGAGAGTCACGGCGAGTACCGCTACCACGAGTCGGATGGGGTGTCGTGGTCGTTCCCGACAGATGACGGGAAGGCACACTTCTCGGCGGCGAATCACGGGGGACTCGCGGAACCGACGAACGAGGAGTATCCGCTCACGTTGACCACGGGACGTCGTGCGGACGCCTACAACACTGGGGTTCGGATGCGCAGCGAGGACGGTGATGGACTTCCGGTTGCACGACTACATCCCAAGGAAATCGTCGAGTACGTCGAGGCGCTGGATCGGGGACGAGCGGTGATCGAATCCCGACGGTCGTCGATCACCGTCGAGGTCCAGCCGGACAACCGAGTACCATCGGGCGTAATTTGGATGGATGTCCACCATCCAGACGTAAACGAGTTGACGCTCTCGCAGGTCGACCCCGACTCGAACGAACCGAACTACAAGCAGTGTGCTGTTACTGTCGTTCCACCCGAACGAACACCGCCGCTTACTCACGATGGGCTGTCCCATCTGGAAACCGCTGATAGCCGCCCTGAAAACCGGTAATTCCTCTTTTGGCCGGTGTGGTAGAGCCGATATCGGTTCTGGAATGCAACACCCAGCCACCGATATCGAGAGCGAGATTGTGTATTTCAACCAATCAGCCAGTTTCGCACACAGTTGTTTATTTCATCTTGACCCCATGAGATATAATGCTCGCAATAGATGGGTGTGCACCAAACGTTGGATAATAGTCCAATGGGTGGATGTTTGTAAATGAACGAGTTTATTATCCATACGTTCGTAGCTATTTTCGTGATGTATGGTTCGATGTTGGAGGAAAAAACCTCCAATAGTACACGAATGGTCCGATTCTGATGATCGGGCGGTTCGAACGGACACGGACGTCGGTATCGTTCGAAACGAGTCGAGCATAGCATCGATAGCTTACGGACGAAAGAAGCCAAAGAGGAGCGACCAGTGGACCGGAGGTGAGCGTTGATGATCCCCGCGAAGTATAAGAACCTGATACTCGCGACGGCGATGTTCAACCTCGGATTCACGATCTGGTTCTCGTTCGCCCCCTTTACGGGGGAGATCGCCGACGAGTTCGGGCTCTCCGTCGCTCAACTCGGGATCGTCTCGAGCGCGGCCGTCATCGCAGTTCCGCTCGGGCGAATCATCATCGGCCCGCTCACCGACAAACTGGGGGCACCAGTGACGGCTGGTGCGACACTCGGAATTGTCGGGGTCTTCTGTATCATCAGCGCGTTCTCGACGACCTACGAAGTGTTTACCGTGTCACGGATCATCGCCTCGCTGGCCGGGATCACCTTCGTCATCGGCATCCAGCACGTTGCCGAATGGTTCGAGGAGGAGAACCTCGGCACTGCGGAGGGGATCTTCGCCGGTATCGGTAACGCGGGTGCCGGTCTGGGAGCGTACTTCACGCTGCCACGAATCTTTGGCGAGGGGTACACTGGCCCGATCTTCTCGGCGAACTGGCGGGCTGCGTTCTTCTACACGGGCGTGCTCGCAATTGTCCTCGGCGTCCTCTACTTCGTCTTCGGCGACGCCGCCAAAAGCGAAGAAAAACGCCAGGCGACCAAACAGGGCGTAAGTTTCAAACAGTGGTTCTACATCGCCACCCGTCACGGCGCCGTCGTCCTCTCGGCGGCCTACATCATGACGTTCGGCCTCGAGGTTGCGATGAACGGTTGGCTCGGCACCTACTACCGTGAAGGGTTCGGCCAAGGCGACCTCGTAATCGCAGCGACGTTCGCTGCCACGTTCTCGATCGCCGCCGGACTGCTTCGTCCGCTTGGCGGCTGGATTAGCGACGTGTTCGCACGCAAAGAACTCGAGCCGCTGCCGTGGTTCGAGGGACGCTACCGCGAGCAGTGGTCGTTCATCACACTCGTCTTCGTCATGCTGACAATGTATGGCATGACAGCGGCCGGGCTAACCGGGAACATCTACATCGCCGTGGTCGCCGGCTTCCTCGTCGGACTTGGCTGTGCGTTCTCCGAGGGCGCCATCTTCGCGCAGGTACCCGCCATGTTCCCGGACAACTCGGGCTCGGTTGCCGGCATCGTCGGCGGGATCGGGACTATCGGCGGGACCATCTATCCGCTGGTCTTCGCCGCGCCGTTCCTGCCGAACCTCCACGTCGGGTACACGATCGTCGGTCTCACGATGATTCCGATCATCGCACTGAGTGCCTGGGTCTTCCAGCCTGCAATCGCCGAGAACGCGACCGAAGACGGCTGGTTTGTGGACGAAAACCCGGCTCAGACGAGTTCGGTTGCCGCCGACGACTGACGATCAGTCGGACGATTCGACGACGGTGGCACTCGCATCAGTCGCGTCGCTCGAAGCGGCCCCCTCGTTACGGGCGAGCGAAAACGGACTCGTCGACGAGGCTGCGTCGAGTGCGTCTGCACTTCTGACGACGATGCCACCGAATCCGATCAACAAGATCGCCTCGACGTACATCACGGCCATCTGCCCGACGAAGTCGTCGGTGAGCCCCAGAGACCCTTCTGCGACCAGCCCGGTGACGACGAGACCGATCCACGCGAGGACGATCAGGTACTTGAGCTTCTCGAACAGCAGCGCCCGTTCGGGAGCGCGTTCGCCGGCGAATCGAGAGAACGGGCCGAAAAGCAGGGAGATTCCGACCGCCAGCGCGGCGAACGTCGCAAGCGTTGCGAGCGTCGCGAGCATGCCGTCGAGGAACCAGCCTCCGAGGGTGATCCAGAGCCGGGCCAGAACGACGCCGAGCAACAGCAGCGTCAACTGGCGACCGGCACCGGCGATCGCACTGATCGTGAGGATCAAGAAGAACCACATCCCGGTGTAGCCCAGAAACCGGATCTGATCGACTTCCGCACCGACGGTGACGTGGGCAACGCCCATTATGAGGTACGAAAGCGCCATCACGCCGGTGGCGGCCCCGACGGCGTAGCCGTACCGACGAGCGCCGGCCGGAAGCGACCGACCGGCCCAGACGAACGCAACGCTAGCAGCCCCAAAGACGAACGCGGGCGCAAGCAACACCAGCGCCATGTCGATCATCGGCGATCACCGCCGTCGGCTCCGATAGCCGGTGTCGATGTCGGCGACCGCTGCTCGAGGGAGAATCCGTCGATCAGCGCCTTCAGTTGCTGGGCGTCGTCGCCGAGTTCGGTCGCCGTCGAGGAGACGGAACTGACCGTCGCGCTGGTCTCTTCGGAGGCCGCAGCGGCCTGCTGGGCCTTCCCGCTGGTGTCGTCAGAGACGTCGGTCACGTTCTCGACGAGCGTCGCGAGTTCCTGGGCGGAGGCCGCCTGATCGTCGGTCGTATCCGCGATCTGTTGAATGCTGGCGTCGACGGCGTCCATCTCGCCAGCGATCGTCTCGAGTCGAGATTCGAGATCGGTAACGAGCGAGGCGGTTTCGGTCATGTTCGAGTCGACGGTCGCGATCTCCTCGGCCGTCGTCGCCGTCCGCGTTCGGATTGACTCGAGGGTCGTTTCGATCTCGTCGACGGCGTCCATCGTCTCCTCGGCGAGCGATTTGATCTCGTCGGCGACGACGGCGAACCCGTCGCCGGATTCGCCGGACGTCGCGGCCTCGATCGAGGCGTTGAGTGCGAGTAAATTCGTCTGATCGGCGATGTCGTCGATCAGCGCGATGATCTCCTCGATCTGTTCGGTCTCTCGATCGAGCGCGTCCGCCGTCTCGACGACCGTTTCCGTGTTTTCGACGAGTTCGTCGATGTTCGTCGTGACGTCGCTCGCCACCGATAACCCGTCGTCGGTCAGCGTCGTCACCTCGTTCGACTGTGCCGCGATCTCGCTCGTCGTCGAGGCGACCTCCTCCGTTGCTGCAGAGAGTTCGCTGACCTCGCCCGCCGCGTCCTCGAGGTCGCGGGTCTGTTCGGCCGCGCCGTCGGCGATCTCCTGAACGGAGCCGGCGACTTCCTCGCTGGCCGTCCTGATCTGCTCGCTCGAGTCCTGCAGTTCGACCGAAACCGTTTCGACGGTCTCCGCGGACGTCTGGACCTCGGCGATTGTGTGACCGATCGTCTCGACCATGTCGTTGAACGAGTGAGCGATCGCCTCGATCGCCTCGTCGTCGACCCGCGGCTCGAGTCGCCGGGTCAGATCGCCAGCCGCGCAGGCGTCCATCACCTCGGAGAACCGCTCTGCTTCTGCAAGCAGTTGCTCGTTCCGGCGCTCGACTTCCGTGCGCGTTTGCTGGAGTTGGGCTTGTTCATCCTCGAGCTGTTCGGCTCGCTGTTCGGCGCGAGCCTGTTCGTCTTCGAGGTCGACGAGCGTCTCCTCGAGCGAATCGCGCATCTGTTCGATATCGGCGTACAGCTGCCCGATCTCGTCGACTCGGTCAGTCTCGAGGTCGACGTCGAACTCGCCGTTACCGATACGTTCGGTCTGGTCGCCAAGCCGGCGCAACGACAGTGAGACGTTGCCACCGAGGACGATTCCCAGCAGGCCGAGATTCATCAGAAAAATGACAACGAGCCCCGTGATCGCCGCGATAGCTCGCTCGCCGGTTTCGCCAGAGGGGCTGGCGGCAACGTACTGACCGAAAATGATTACGAAAACGAGCGTGACAATCGTCACGCACCCGACTATTGCTGCGATTTTCGCACTGTACTGCTGACGTATCCTGTTCGGAACGAATGTCTCGACTACCATATTAGCGCTCAAATCCGCATACCGCACCCGCTGGTCCAGTAAGTAGATGGTATGATTAACCAGATCCGTATAATGATTTCCGCCGATATTATTCGTGTACCTCATACATATAACCTATAAAAATGAATTTAATGTAGGTAGGAAGGGGCCCTAATACTATCGGACTGAGAGACGATAGTGAATGTGGCAATGAGCGAACGTATACGGCCACTGAGTCCGATACGTGCCATTCAGGCACCATATCAGGCATCGCTCGACCGGCGCAGACGCCACCCCCAGCCCGAATCCGAGGTATTTTCACCGGTACCGTGCTACGAAACGGCGATGGCTGCAGTCACACTCGGACCCGAGGGGACCTACTCACACCGGGCGACGCAGGCGATTGCCGACGAGATCGACTTTCGCCAGTCCGTCACGTCGATCGTCGACGCCGTCGCCGCCGGCGAGTACGACCGTGGCGTCATCCCCATCGAGAACAGTATCGAGGGCAGCGTCACGGAGAGTCTGGACGCGCTCGCGGAGTACGACGTCGCCGTCGTCCGCGAGATCGTCACGCCGATTCGACACGCTCTGCTCGCACAAGGGGAGTCGTTCGAGACGATCGCCAGCCACTCCCAGGCGCTCGCACAGTGTCGGTCGTACCTCGAAGACGAGTATCCGGACGTCACCCGCGAGGCCGTCGCCAGCACGGCCCAGGGCGTCGAGTTCGCACGGGAGGACGCTTCGGTCGCGGGGATCGGCCACCCGGCGAACGCGTCGAACGGGAACAACCTCCAGGTCCTCGCCGAGGACATTCAGGACCAGGACTCGAACGCGACCCGCTTTTTCGCGGTCGCGCCGACCGCGGAGCGCTCGACGGGGGGCGGGAAGACCTCGCTGATCGCCTATCCTGACGTTGACTATCCGGGACTGTTGCTCGAAATGCTCGAGCCCTTTGCGGAGCGAGACATCAATCTGGTTCGGCTCGAATCGCGCCCGAGCGGCCAGCGGCTGGGCGATTACGTCTTCCACATCGATATCGAGGCCGGGCTGTACGAATCGCGAACGCAAGCGGCGATCGAAGACGTCGAGGAACTCGCCGAGAACGGCTGGGTTCGGCGACTCGGCTCGTACGACACCGAGCACGTCGTCGACTAACACCGCAGATTTTCGAATACTTTGCCGAGAGCGAGCGTTCGTTCTGTTGTTCAACCGCGGGCAGATTTTATCCCCGTCGACGACGTAACTTCGGGTATGCGCCGAAATCCGTTCGACGATATCGAGGAGATGCTCGACCGAGTCAGCCGACAGGTCGAAGAGGGAATGACCAGCGGGGGGCTCCAAGTACCTGGGTCGGTCCCCGTCGACGTCGCCGACACAGACGAAGAGTACGTCGTGACGGCGGATCTCCCCGGCTACGAAACCGACGATATCGACCTCACGCTCTCGGATGGCTCGCTTCGTCTCGAGGCGAATCGCGAGCACGAGGTGGAGTATACCGAGGGACAGTACCTCCGGCGCGAACGGACACGAAAGACCGCAAGCCGACGGGTTCGCCTGCCGGAACCGGTCGAGGAAGAGTCGGTTTCCGCGGGTTACGAAAACGGCGTGTTGACCGTTCGACTGCCGAAGGTCTCCGGTAGCGAGGAATCGAAATCGATCGATATCGAGTGATGTGGCGTCCCCTGCGGACGCGACGAGCGTTCGGCAGCGTTCTTGCGACGGATCGAACGTCGACGAGCGCAACCGATTCGAGTCGTCTATGGAAAGCTATAGGGCGGGGACGGGACCACACACTAGTAAGAAATGAGTGACGCGGGATACGACCACGCGGCAGTCGAGCGGCGCTGGCAAGAGGCGTGGGACGACGCGGACGTCTACCGGACGCCCGACGAGGTCGACGAGCCGACGTACGTCCTCGGAATGTATCCGTACCCCTCGGGCAAACTTCACATGGGCCACGTCCGAAACTACACGATCACGGACGCCTACGCCCGGTACCGTAGAATGCAGGGCGACGAGGTCCTCCACCCGATGGGGTGGGACGCGTTCGGTCTCCCGGCCGAGAACGCGGCCAAAGAGCGCGACACCAACCCGCGCGACTGGACGTTCGACTGCATCGATACGATGCGCGACCAGATGGACGCGATGGGCTTTGGCTACGACTGGGATCGGGAGATCGCTACCTGTACGCCCGACTACTACCAGTGGAACCAGTGGCTCTTCTCGCGCTTTCACGAGGAAGACCTCGTCGAGCGTCGCGACGCCGAAGTGAACTGGTGTCCCGAGTGCGAGACCGTCCTCGCGGACGAACAGGTCGAGGGCGAGGGCGAACTCTGCTGGCGCTGTGACACCCCCGTCGAACAGCGCGAACTCGAGCAGTGGTTCCTGAAGATCACCGAGTACGCGGACGAACTGCTCGAGGACATCGACGAACTGGAGGGGTGGCCCAACTCGGTCCGGCAGATGCAGCGCAACTGGATCGGCCGCCAGTACGGCACCGAACTGGAGTTCGAAATCGAGGGACACGGTTCCGTCGAGGCTTTCACCACCCGCGTCGACACCATCCACGGGGCGACCTTCTTCGCGCTCGCACCGGATCATCCGATCAGCGAGGCGGTCGCCGCGGAGAACGAGGACGTTCGCCACTTCATCGAGCACGAGGCCGATCCGGAGGGCGACGAGCCGAACGGCGTCGAAACCGGCCTCACGGCGACGAACCCCGTTACGGGTGAGGAGATTCCGGTCTACGTCGCTGATTTCGTCCTTTCTGACGTCGGTACAGGCGCGCTGATGGCCGTTCCCGGCCACGACGAGCGCGACCACGCCTTCGCGACGAAACACGACATCGATATCGTCCCCGTCATCGCCCCCGAACCCGAAGACTGGGACGGCGAGACGGTGCCCGACGCGCCGGACATCTCCGAGGAGGCCTTCACCGACGACGGCGTCCTGACCAACTCCGCCGACTACTCCGGGCTCGAAAGCGAGACGGCCCGCGAGCGCCTAACCGACGACATCGACAGCGCCGAGGAGGCGACCCAGTACCAGCTGCGCGACTGGGGCATCTCCCGTCAGCGCTACTGGGGGACGCCGATCCCGATCGTCCACTGCCACGACGACTGTGGCGCCGTGATGGTCCCCGACGAGGACCTCCCCGTCGAACTGCCGGAGTTCATCAACACGACCGGCAACCCGCTCGACGCCGCCGAGGAGTGGAAGCAGACGACCTGTCCCGCCTGTGGCGGCGAGGCCACCCGCGAGACGGACACGATGGACACCTTCGTCGACTCCTCGTGGTACTTCCTGCGATACGTCTCGCCGGATCTCGCGGACGCGCCGTTCGACCGCGAGCAAGCAAACGACTGGATGCCCGTCGACCAGTACGTCGGCGGCATCGAACACGCCGTGATGCACCTGCTGTACTCGCGATTCTTCACGAAGGTGCTCGCCGACCACGAGGGACTCGAGCATCGCGAGCCCTTTACGAACCTCTTGGCGCAGGGGATGGTCCAGCTAGAGGGCGAAAAGATGTCCAAATCGAAGGGCAACGTCGTCTCACCCCAGCGGATCGTCGAGGAGTACGGCGCGGACACGGCCCGCCTGTTCATCATGCAGGCCGCCCAGCCCGAGCGCGATTTCGACTGGAGCGAGGAAGGCGTGCGCTCGACGAACGCCTTCCTCGGCCGACTGCGGGAGATGGTCGAGACGTTCGTCGAAAACGAGCCGGACGGCGAGGACGATGCGATCGCGAGCTACGTCGCGAACGAGATCGAGGCGACGGTCGCCATCGCCGGCGGCGAGTACGACGAGCTAACCTTCAACCGCGCGCTTCGGGAGACCCAGGATCTCGTGCGGACGCTCCGGCAGTACGCCGAGTACACCGAACCGCACGCCGAGACCTACGAACGCGGCCTCTCCGCCGTCGTGCGGCTGCTCGCACCCGTCGCGCCCCACCTCGCTGAGGAGCTGTACGACGAACTGGGCAACGACGGGTTCGTCGTCGACGCGCCGTGGCCGACCGCCGAGGTCGACCGCGACCACGTCGAGAAGCGCCGCCGACTCGTTGAGAACACCCGCGAGGACGTTCGGGACATCATCGAGGTCGCGGGTATCGAGGATCCGCAGGCGATCGACGTGGTCGTCGCGCCCGACTGGAAGTACGACGCCCTCGAGATCGCGATCGACTCCGACGCCCCGAACCTGATCGGCGAACTCATGCAGGAGAGCCACATCCGCGAGCAGGGCGACGCCGCGGCCGACTACGGGCAGGATCTCCAGGCCGAGCGCGAGGCACTGTCGATGACGCTCGATCCCGACGAGGAACACGCGGCCCTCGAGTCGGCCGCGTGGCTGGTAGAACGCGAGTTCGACGCGGCGGTGTCGGTCGTCCGCGCCGACGAGGCCGACGACGGCGTGCTGAAAAACGCCGCGCCAGGACGGCCGGCGATCGAAATCGACGACTGATCGCTGTTCGACGATCGGCGAAAAGCGACGGTTGGTGGTCGGTACTGTGCTGCTACGTCGATCCCTGGTCGGTCGGGGGATGGAAGTAGCAGGCGTCGGCGATCGACAGCACGCCGACGAGCGCGGCGACGAACAGCGCCCGGAGCGTCGACACGCCCAGGACGGTCGCCGCAACCAGTGCAACCGCGAACGCGACCGGCACGACCGCGAGCAGGAGATCGTACCGATCCACCGCGGCGAGAACGTCGACCAGGGCATCGAACGGGTCCCGTTTGGGACGGTCCAGTGATTTCTCGTACATGAGTTCTCACCTCGGCGAATACTAGTTAACGAGCGAGCCCCAAAAGATCTTTGCGGCGCTCTCCGCCGTTCGTTCTGCGTTCGCTATCAGGACGGGAGACCGCCTATCGCTCGCCCGCGAGTTCCGCTTCGAACTGCGTCGCGTATTCGCGGACGAACCGCGCTCGATCCTCGGCGAGCGCTCGGCCGGGTTCGGTGTACATCCGATCCGGCAGGTCTAGAATCTTCTTGTGGAGGTGGTTGTACTGGCTCGCGCCGGCAGCAGTATCGTCGTCGTCGACCGGGACGGACGGATCGTACAGTGGTTGGTCGATCGACGCGCCGTGAGCGAAGACGCGAGCGATCCCCACCGCACCGAGGGCGTCGAGGTTGTCCGCGTCGGAGACGAGTTTCGCCTCGAGCGTCTCGGGCTCGACGTCGTTCGAGTACCGGTGCGCCCGGATGCAGTGTGTAACTCGATCGATCGTCTCCGCGCTCGCACCGACCGTTTCCAGGATGCCCGCGGCCTCGCGCGCACCCCATCCCGCGTGGTCGTCGATCTCGCCGCGATCCTCCCGCTCTCGGCCGATATCGTGTAAGCGGACGGCGAGAGTCACAATCCGCTCGTCGACCGGGTCCGGATGACGCTCGACGAGCGTCTCTGCGAGCGATTCGACTCGCCTGACGTGGTGCCAGTCGTGTGCCGGCGGAGCCGCCTCGAAGTACGATTTGGCGCGAGTGCGAACTGCTTCGAGCATGCTCGGCGCGTTCTCGGGTGGCGGCGATAAGTGGTTCGCTGTCCTGCTCGTCGACGGCGAATGCTTGCAAAAGCCTACGGACGGACCACGTCGTCCGGCGGCGAGCCGAACGCGTCGGGGTGACAGAGCGGCGCGAGGCGCTCGACGGCGTCGACGAGCCGTGGCGTCCACCGGGTCAGGTACGCGCTCCCGTCGAGGACGAACACGCGGTCCTCGCGGACGGCGGTGAGTTCGTCCCAGCCGGGTCGATCGGACAGTTCGTGGAACTGCTCGCGGGTCCGCTCGGCGTCGAAGCCACAGGGGGCGACGACCACCACTTCGGGATCGTACTCGAGGAACGCATCCCATTCGAGCGAGTCGGATCGCGCGCCGGGTTCGCCGAGGCCGTACTCGCCGCCAGCGGCGCGGACGACGTCCGGCACCCAGCTTCCGGCCGGCCGGATCGGATCCATCCACTCCAGAACGGCCGTTCGCGGTCGGGGCTCGTCAGGAACGCGCTGCTCGACAGCCTCGACTCTCGCTCGCAGCGAATCGACGAGTTCCGCGGCCCGTTCCTCCCGGCCGACCGCCTCGCCGACCTCGTGAACGCACTCGAGGACGTCCGCGAACCGGTTCGCCTGAAGCGCGAGCACCGCCGGGTCGACGTCGAGGTCGGCGAGCGTCTCGTCGACGAGCACGTCGTCGACCGCGCAGACGCCGCAGACGCCCTGCGTGACGATGAGGTCGGGATCGACGGCGGCGATTCTGTCGGCATCCATTTGGTAGAGGTGACCCTTCGCGGTTGCGGCACGAACCTGTTCGTGGCGGTCCGCGCTGGCGGTTGCGTCGACCTTCGAGACGTCAATCGCCGGCAGATCAGTGACCTTGGGCGGATAGTCGCAGGCGTGCGAGACGGCGACCGGCTCGACGCCGAGTTCGTATAGAATTTCCGTCGAGGACGGCGACGTGGAGATGACGTTCATACGCCTCCCTTCTCACGAACGCTCATCACCGTGGCGGATCGTTCGGTGGGCGACGAACAGCGTAATACAGAGCCCGACGACCGCCGAAAGCGCGCCGAAGCCGGGGACGCCGTCCGCGCCGCCCGTTCCGTCGTCGGCCGTCGAACCGTTCGCCGACTCGGACGGCTCGTCACCGGTCGCCTCGGCGTAGGCCTCGGGGTGGAAGGTCTCGGCGAACGCCGTCACCGCGTGGACGACCCGCGGGCCGGGACGATTCAGGTGGTTGATGTCGACGACGAGCGTCTGGTCGTTTTCGATAGCTGTCGTGGACTCGTAGGCCGGTCCGTCGGGAACCTCGGGCGAGTTCGTGTTGAGGACGATCCAGTCCGGGTCCTGTTCGATGACGGTCTCGTCGCTTATCTGTGGATACTCCGAGATGCCGGCCTCGGCGGCGACGTTCGTGCCGCCGCCGGCCTCGATGAGTTCGTGGATGAACGTGTCCTCGCCGGCGGTATGGCCGAAGAAGGTGTAGAGGACGTCCGGGCGCTCCTCGCCGTCGATGGCGTCCGCGACGGCTTCGAGTTCCGCGTCCATCCAGTCGACGGTTTCCTCGGCACCGTCGCACTCTCCGACGAGCGAGCCGACGAACAGCGTCCGCTCGCGAACCTCGTCGATCGACTCGGCCGACTGGAAGTAGTAGACGGTCACGCCGGCCTCGCGGAGCGTCTCGACCGTCTCCTCGGAGACGTAGTTCGAACTCGGCGCGAGGACGAGGTCAGGATCGAGGTCGACGACGATCTCGGGCTCGATCGTCTCGGCCTCGGTCGAGACGTTCGTCCGATCCTCGGCCCCATCGAGGTTCATCGCGTGTTTGGTCGTCCCGATCACTTTCTCCTCGGCACCGATTTCCCACAGCGTCTGCGCTGCGCTCGGGTTGAGCGTGACGACCGTCTCGGGTTCGTCCTCGAGTGTAACCTCGGTTCCGCTCGCGTCGGTTTCGGTCAGCGGGAACGAACAGTTCGGCTCGTCCGCTACGATCGATGCCTCGGGGGTTTCCTGATGGGCAGTCTTGCCGGCACCGGCGACAGTCGCGGGCGCGACCGTCCCGACGACGAGAAAGAGGACAACGACAATCAAACTGATCCGTGTGCCGCGCATGCCAGTACCGTCGCTCGTACCTCAATATATATGTGACTATTACAAATTCAGTTGCAACTCTTGTCGCAAGCTTCAACGATCGTCGCACGCTCGATAGATCGAATCCGTCGAAACGGGTGAAAGAAGCACCAGCAGTACGCTCAAGCGAACAGCTGTCGAGCGTCGTCCAGCGCGTCGACGAGTTTGTCGACCTCCTCGCGGGTGTTGTAGATGTAGAACGAGGCGCGAGCCGAGGCGGCGACGCCGAGTTTGTCGTGCAGCGGCTGGGTGCAGTGGTCGCCGGCCCGGATCGCGACGGCGTAGTCGTTCATGATCGAGGCGAGGTCGTGGGCGTGGACGGTATCGAGGTTGAACGCGACGAGGCCGCCCCGGTCCGGTCCGGGTTCTGGTCCGTAGATCTCGATGTCGTCGAACTCGGCGAGTCGCTCGTAGGCGTACTCCGCGAGGGCCTCCTCGTGGGCGCGCACGCGATCCATGCCGATCGCCTCCATGTAGTCGATAGCGGCGTCGAGCGCGATTCCCTGCGCGATGATGGGCGTGCCTGCCTCGAACTTCCAGGGGAGTTCGTTCCACGTTGCGTCCTCGAAGGTGACCTTCGTGATCATGTCGCCGCCGTAGAGGTACGGCTCCATCTCCTCGAGAATGTGCTTTTTGCCGTAGAGGACGCCGATCCCCGTCGGGCCGCACATCTTGTGGCCGGAGAAGGCGTAGAAGTCCGCGTCGATGGCCTCGACGTCGACCGGTCGAGTCGGAACCGCCTGTGCGCCGTCGATGAACGCGAACGCGTCGTGCTCGTGGGCGATGTCGACGAGGTCGGAAACGGGGTTGACGGTGCCGAGCGTGTTCGAGACGTGGACCGCCGAGAGCATCGCGGTGTCGTCGGTGATCAGTTCGCGGGCGTGATCCATGTCCAGTCGGCCGTCCTCTTGCACTCGAATGTACTTCACGTCGGCCCCGGTGCGTTTGCCGATCTGTTGCCAGGTGACCAGCGAGGCGTGGTGTTCCATCTCCGTGAGGACGATCTCGTCACCTGGACCGAGTTCGTTCAGTCCCCACGAGTACGCCACGAGGTTCTCCGCCTCGGTCGTGTTCTTGGTGAAGACGACCTCCTCGCGGCCGCCGCTCGCGCCGATAAAGTCGGCGACGCGGTCGTGGGCTTCCTCGTAGGCGATTGACGCCTCCTGACTCAGGTGGTGGATACCGCGGTGAACGTTCGCGTTGTACCGCCGGTAGTAGTCACTGATCGCGTCGACGACGGGATCCGGCGTCTGGGTCGTCGCCGCGTTATCGAGGTAGACGAGTTGCTGTCCATCGAACTCCCGCTCAAGGATCGGGAACTCCTCGCGAATTGCCTCGACGTCGAGCGACTCGAGGTTCTGCTGACTCATTGGCGACTAGCAGGGGGCCCAGACAAAACACTCCTTCGGTCCCGCGCGTTCTCGCCGGCGTCTGCGATCGCTCGCGTCGAATCCGAAGTTTTACAATCTAGATTTCAGTACTCCAAGTTAGATTTCATGAGAACGACCGAAACCGAAACCGTTCACGATCGATTCGCGACAGCACAGGAGACGATGACGCCAGGACAGTTGGCGGCGATGCTCGCACTCGTCGCAGCCATCGCGTTCGCGCTCGTGTTCGTCCAGGAACCGCTCGTCCACGACTCGATGCACAACTTCCGACACGCGGCCGGCATAACCTGTCACTAGCCCCATATGTTGCTCGAGTATCTCAAACGAGGCGTCGGGGCAGGTATAATCGCGGGACTAGCGTACGGGATGTACATCGCGCTGGTCGCGAATCCGCTCCTGGACTACATCCACGACGCGGGCCACGATCACGACCACAGCGACGGTCACGGCCACGGCGATGAACATGGTCACGACGATGGACACGGCGACGACCACGGGCACGGAGACGATCATAGCCACGACGACGGTCACGAGCATGGAGACGGGCATAGCGATGACCACGGCCACGGTGACGGCCATGGCGACGAGCACAGCGCCGCGCTCGAACACACCCACGAGCATGCGGGCGGGCACGATCACTCCCACGCCGTCTCCGAGACGACGAACGCGGTCGTCAGCGTCGGAAGCGGCGTCCTCTGGGGCATTCTGCTCGCCGCCGTCTTCGCGATCGCGTACTACTTCCTCGAGCCGGCGCTTCCCGGACGAGGCGGCGTGAAAGCGTCCGTTCTCGGCGCTGCCGGGTTCGTGTCGGTCTCCGCCGTGCCGTGGCTGGTACTGCCGCCGGCTGCACCCGGTGCCGAGGCATCGCTCGGAATCAACACCCGTCTGGGACTCTACGTCGCGCTGATCGGACTCGGCGCGCTCGTCTCCGCGTGCTCGATCGCCGCCTACCGACGACTCGCACCGACGGGACGCGCCCGAGCAGTCGCCGTCGGCGCGGTTCCGATCGTGCTGACCGTCGGCGTCCTCGTGGTGATTTCGCCGACCATAATCACCCACCCGGACGTCGCCGAGAATCTGGTGTCCGCCTTCCAGGGCAGTGCGCTCCTGAGTCAGGCAGGGCTGTGGGTGATCATCGTCGGTTCGTTCGTCTGGTTACAGCGTCGCGAGGGCGAGACGGCAAGCTCGTCGACGAGCGCGCACGAAAAACGGAACTGAGGACGTCGAACACGCAAACCGCTACTGCGACACTTCGAGAATGCGCGCCTCGCAGTCGTTGCAGGTGATCGCGAACACCTCGTGGGACCGACAGCACGACTCGACGGTCTCCTCGTCGAGTTCGATCGTTCCGCCACAGTCGGGACACTGCTCGACGAACGCACGAAGTCCGTTCGCGAGTTGGCTCTGTTGTTGGGGCGTGAATCGATCCCAGTCTGGGAGGTGTTCTGCGAGCACGCGAGAGCCGGCGAGGTCCGCGAGCAGTGCGGCGTCTGACTCCCAGCGACCGACCAATCGGCGCTCGGCGCGGGCGCGGATACCGCCGCCCATCTCGCTGATCGTCATCGACGCCGGCTCCATCCCGAGGTCGCGAGCGAGTTGGTCCTCGCGGTCCCCGTCTCGAAGACCGTCCATCGCCGCGCGCCACGCCGACTGGATGTCCGGTGACAGACAGAGATCGTCTTCTTGCTCCGGTGTCGACTCCGGCTGTTCGCCGCAGGGAGCGACGACCCCGTGCGTGACGAACTGTCGTTCGGGATCGACGTGCTCGATGGGGGCCGGTTCCTCGTCCGCTTCCGACTCGGCGACAGTGGCCTCGTCGCCGTCGGCCGCGTCGTCTATCGCGTCCGGTTCGAGCGCGGTTCCCGTTGGCTCGGGTTGCTTATCGAACGCCGCGAGGAACCACTCCGGCGCGTAGCGCTTCGTCAGCGTCGGCGTCCCCGGAACCAGATAGCCGCGGAAATAGATAGCGAGCACCGAGACAGCGAAGACGGCGAGGCCGGCCGCCGGAACGACGACCGCCGCGAGAGCGGCGATAACGGCCGCAATAGCGAGGTTGACGATCGTACACGGCAGACAGCGGTTTTCGCCAGTGTACTCGGGTTGGCGAAGCCGCGCGCCGAGAGACGACTCTTGTGATCCCATACCCGCAACCACTGGCGCATCGAGTAAAAACGTTCACCCATGCCGTCGGACGATCGATATCGATTGATGCGAGGGTGACGCGTGAAGCCGGCAGTGACGTCAGTACATCCGCAGTAGCTGTGCGTGTCGCGTGTCGCCGACCTCGAGCACGTTCGCCTCGTCGACGAACCCCTCCTCGACGGCGAGGTCGACCGCCCGCGTGCCGACGATGTTGGCGACGGTCGCCCGTGCGAGGCTGTCGACGACGGCTTGCTCGTCGACCTCGTCGCCGCCGTAGAACTCCTCGGTGACGGTCAGGGAGAGTTCGCCGTCCTCGAACGTCTCGCCGAGCACGTCCGCATCGCAGACCGCAACTAATAGCCCCTCTTCGGTGTCTCGCTCGTTGACGATCATACTCACTCGAGTTCCCACTCGCGGTCTCCCTCACGGTCGGCCGCTGACTGCTCCGTCCCCCCAAGTCCGAGACCGGACTGCTCGGTCGGACGGTCCGTCGGTCGCGGGTTCTGTTCCTGACCCGTCCTGCTTTGTTCCATAAACTGCTGTTCCGCCTGTTCGCGCATCTCGTTTGCCTCCTCGGCGATCTCTTCGGCCTCGTCGTACTCGCCGAGTTCCTCCAGGATCTCCGCCTTCTCTTCTAACACCTTCGTGTTGCGCATTCCCAGGCGGATCGCGTTGTCGATGCAGTGCAGCGCCTCCTCCGAGAGGCCACGCTCCGAGAGGAAAAACGCTCGGTTGAACCAGCCCGCAGCGAAGCGCTCGTCGACTTCGATGGCGCGCTCGGCATGCTCTAGGGCCTGCGCCGTTTCGCCGAACTCCCAGAGCGCGTAGGCGAGGTTCGTCTCCGCCGTCGCGGCGTGTTCGCTCTCGTCGTCGATATCGAGCGCCTCCCGATGAGCACCGATCGCGGCGTCCCACTCCTCGAGTTCGGCGTGGGCGACACCCTTGTTCACCCACGCCTCCTGTGCGATGCGGTCGTCCTCGGCGAAGCGAGCGGTTCGCTCGAAGGCCTCGGTCGCCTGCTCGTAGCGGTTGATCTGCATGTAGTTCAGCCCGACGTCGAGCAACTCGGCGGCCTCGACGTCGTCGCTCCCGACCTGCTGTTCGTCCAGCAGATCGGCGACGGCGCGGGAGTCGACGGGGTCTACCTTCGAGGGATCGACATCCAGTTCCGGCGGGTCCAGATCGAACTCGTCGTATGAGTCGTCGAACCCTTCGCCTTCGGAGAACCGATGATCTCGGTCGCCCTCTCGGTCAGTCATTAGTGAAACGAGGCGGCGACGAGTGTTAAGGGCTGCGACCCACACACTCGCGGTACCGAGCGGCGGCAGCAGATTCGGCCGGAGCGCAAGTCGATCAGCCCCGGCCGAACCCGAGCAGCGAACGCAACGTTCGAGTACGAACGCCACACGTATCGGCGAACTCGCAGGACTCACACTTCGTCCGATTGCTGATCCGAGGCGGCGGCCCGTCCAGTTCGCGGACGGTCCGGAGCGCGCGTCGATAGCGCGCCTTCCGACGCGTCGTGAGATCGACCGATCGAACGACGCCGTAGGCGGGGTACTCCACCCAGACCCGTTCGATCGACGTCGTTTCGGTCCAGGCGAGCGCCTTGGCCGCCGCGACGGCGTGGACCGACTGGGACTCCCAGACGCCTCGCTCGGGCGGTTCGCCAGTCGAGACGAGAACTGGTTCGAGCGGCTCCGCGAGTACCTTGTGGACGATGCCGCGGCAGTCGCGACCGGTCACGAGGACGTTCCGGTCGGACGGTTCGGTAAGCCGGTTCCAGTGATCGGCGTCCGCGAGCCGTTGTCTCGTCGCCGCGAGCGTCTCGCGATAGTGGCCGGGCGAGACGGCGATCGGTTCGGCGGCGAGCGCGTCCGTCGACGACTCGAGGAGGGAATCGTACCGAACGGCGAGGTCGCGAATCGCGTCGACGGCCGACGGCGGTTCGCGGTCGGCGTCGTCGCTGGTCTGCTGGTAGTAACACTTTCGCGGGCAGTAGGCGGCCGTTCGAAGGTCGCTAAACGAAACCAGCGTTCGTGGCACGGACGGTCTGGCCGCCCGATCCTACAAAAAGGCTCGCTGTCCGTCGCCGCTTTCGTCGATGGCGGATCAGAAGTCGACGTCGGTCTCCATCCCCTCGGTCGCGTCCTCCAGACCGTCCTCGCGGACGTCGGTCGTCAGCCGCTCGGAGAGCTCCGCGTCGGCGAGGACGCTGTCGAACTCGTCGCGGTAGCGATCGTTCGCCGTGCGAGACTCGTCCTGGGCTTCCGCGACGCGCCGGTAGCGTCCGATTTCGGCTTCACTGACGTCGTACTCGTCGGCGAGCGCGGCGTCGTCCTCCTCTCGGTCGCGGATCGCGACGAGGTCGACCTCGTCGGCGTCGTCCTCGGCGACGAGGTGTAACGACATCCGCGCTTCGAAGACGGCGTCGCTATCGACCCCGAGCTCGTCGGCGATTTCGGCGTCCGTTTCGTCCTCGTAGAACGCCTTCGCGACCGCGATGAGGTCGTCGTCCGAGAGGGACGTCTCGAACTCGTATCGCTCGCGCATCTGGGTGACGACGCTCTCGAGGCGCTCCTCGTTCGTTCGCTCGTCGGTCTCGAGGGAGCCGCGCGTGTCCTCTTGGGATTCGGTGACGGTCGCCTCGCCGTCGGTGACGTCGGTGAAGATATCCCGGAGTTCCTCAGTTTTTTCGTTCATGGGTGGACACTCCCGACGGGCGGCTATTTAAGCCTGTTGCCAGATCCCGTCAGGCGAATTCGAACAGTTACAACGATTATAAACGATCGAGGTCGTGTTAGTTTACGCAAGACTGCGTCGGGGTTAGCTGTGACTGTGGGAACAAGAACTAAGTCGTTCCCCCTGTTCCTCGTTGGCATGATCGTCGTCGCACAGGCGGAGGTAACCAGAGAGACGTACTGGGGGATCAGTAACACCGGGTTCGCAGTGTTCTACCTCCTCGCGGCGATCACCATCCTAGTCTTTCTTCTGGGCGTTTACCGGCGGTTTTCCCGATATACTGCGGGTGAGGACGATCCGTTCGCTCGCCTGAATGCGCTTCCGAGTCGGATCGTCACCGCGGCCCGGATCGCGCTCTCGAACGAGAAGCAGTTCGATCGCGACCTCTACGGTGGCCTGATGCACGCCTTTATCCTCTGGGGGTTTCTGACGCTGCTCATCGCGACGACGATCCTCGCCGTCGACGGCTACGTCTACGAACCGATCGTGCAGGGGAACTTCTGGGAGGGCGATTTCTACCTGGCCTACCAGTTCGTCGTCGACGCGATGGGGCTGTTGTTCGTCGTCGGCATCGGGATGGCGATCTATCGGCGCTACTGGGTCCGAAATCGTCGGCTCTGGGGGCGTCACACCTCGAGCGAGGACGACATCTTCATCTGGACGCTGTTCGGCCTCGGCGTCGGCGGCTTCCTGCTCGAAGGACTGCGCATCTACGCGACCGGCACACCCGACCACGAGGTCGTCAGCTTCGTCGGCTACGGCCTCGCGCTCGGTTTCGGCGGACTCGGTCTCCCGCTCGCGGGCGAGCCAGGGGCGAGCCTCGCTGCCGGCCTCGTCACCGCCGAGAACCTCCACTGGCTCGCCTGGTGGTCCCACTCGCTGCTCGCCTTTTTCTTCATCGCGTGGATCCCCTACGCCAAGCCCTTCCACATGCTCTCGTCGTTCGCGAACGTGGTCACGCGCGACGAGAAGGCCGGGCAACGGCTGCCGAACGTGCCCGCCGACCTCGACGCGACCAACGCCGAGTCCATCGACGATTTCACCTGGAAGGAACTGCTCGACCAGGACGCCTGCACGAAGTGTGGCCGGTGTTCGGCCGTCTGCCCGGCGAAAGCCTCAGATAGGCCGCTCGATCCGCGCGACGTCATCCTCGATCTGAAGGCCTACCGCGAGGAACGCGACGCCGGCGGCGAGGAGCAGCCGATCATCGCCGACGGGGGTGCCGCGAGCGCAGCGAGGGGCACGTCGTCGGACGGCACGTCCGACGGAAGTGCATCGGTGATCGACGCCGAAACCATGGAGTCCTGTATGGCCTGTCTGGCCTGTATGGACGCCTGCCCGGTCGAGATCGAGCACCTCCAGTCCTTTACCCGACTCAACCGCCAGCTGACCGACCAGGGCGACGTCGACGCAGGGATGCAAGACGTCTTCCAGAACGTCATGCAAAACGGCAACACGTTCGGCAACTCGCCGCAGAATCGAGCCGACTGGGCCGACGAGCTCGAGTTCGACCTCACGGACGCCCGCGAAGAAGAGGTCGACTACCTCTGGTACGTCGGTGACTATCCGAGCTACGACGAGCGCAACAAGCGGGTCGCGCGCTCGCTCGCCACGATCTTGCAGGAAGCCGACGTCAGCTTCGGCATCCTCTTCGAGGACGAGAAGTACGACGGCAACGACATCCGCCGCGTCGGCGAGGAGTTCCTCTATGTCGAACTCGCCGGTCACCACGTCGAAACCTGGGAGGACTGCGAGTTCGAGCAGATCGTCTGTACCGATCCACACGCCTACAACACCTTCGAGAACGAGTACCCCGAGGTCAACTTCGACGAGCACGCCGACGACGAGCTGATGCCGTTCGACTACGACGAGCGGTGGAACGCGGACGGCGAGATCGACGTGCTCCACTGGACGCAGGCGGTCGAGGAGATCGTCCAGGACGGCGGGCTCGGCCTCGACGGCACGGAACTCGACTATACGGTCACCTACCACGACCCCTGTCACCTCGGCCGGTACAACGACGAGTACGAGGCCCCGCGCGACCTGATCGAGGCAACGGGCTGTGAACTCCACGAGATGCCGCGCAACCGCGCGAACTCGTTTTGTTGTGGCGGCGGTGGCGGCGGCCTCTGGATGGAGTTCGACGAGGAGCCAAAACCGAGCGAGGAGCGGCTTCGGGAAGCGCTCCAGGACACCGACGCCGGCCCTGCCGTCGAGAAGTTCGTCGTCGCCTGTCCGATGTGCATGACGATGTACGAGGACGGCCGCAAGACCGGCGACTACGAGGACGAGATCGAGATCGTCGACGTCGCAGAGTTGCTCGTCGAGGCGATCGGGGCCGGGGAGACGGCGAACCCCGAGGCCACTGCGGACTAACGAAGGGGGCGGGACACGGCGAGTCAGTGAGCCGTAGTGGTTCTCACGGGGGCTGTCGTGACCAGTTACCGGCGAATCACAGGCGGATACGGTCGCGTCGAGAAGCCGTACAGCAACCCGTACTATTCGCCGACCGTCGCCGGATCGATTCGCTCGACGAGGCCGTCGAAATCGTCGTCGAAGCTGAGCACGGCGTCGATATCGTTTTGTTCAACTGTTGTAATCGTGCTCGTGTCAGTAAAACTGAGACCGTGGTCGCTGTACGTTTCGAACGTCTCGAGCGTCTTTTCGAACAACTCCACCGTTATCGGCTTGAGGTCGATTCGATCTGGGTAGCCACCCCGACCGAGAATTCGCCGACCAATTGCCCACGCATCCTCGTGGCTGTTCGTTCGTTGTCTCGTCAGCGTTATCGCTTCATCGACGACGTAATCGCTGGTATAGGCTCGTCCAAAGCGTCCTGTCAGCACGCGTTCCATCGCAACTGTTGCCGCTTCGTGTCTCGATGCAGCAGTGTCGTGCTGTGCGAAGAAGACGCCAGTGTCGATAAACACGCTCATCCGCCGTACAGAACGTCGTCGATATCTTCTTCTTTCGTCTCGACACCGGAGTCGACCGTTCCGGAAAGCCACCGCTCGATTTCTTCGTCCGACAGCGGCTCGAACTCGTCGCGAAACGAGTCAATCAGTTCGGCTTTCGACTCGTAGCTATCGCTCACGATCCGCTCGAGGAGTTCCTGTTGGGTTACGTTCTCCCCCGTTTCGAGACGAATTTCCGCCTGCAGTTCCTCGAGACGGGATTTCGTCGTATCCGTAACCTTGATGGACGTGGTCATACCTCTAGTAGAGCGCTCTACTGAGAAAATAGTTCTGCTAAGCGATGCTGACAGGGCACCGATCAGCGGTTACAGAGACTCGAGTCTGTCGCTCCGCTACGCGTAGTGTTCCTTGAGGTAGTCGACGATATCCTCGCTCTCGTAGAGTGTCACCTCGCGGTCGGTGTCGACGAGGAACGGAATCGAATCCTCGCCGCCGAGTTCCGTCATCGCCTCGAAGGTTTGCTCGTTGCGCACGTCACCGCCCTCGCCGCCGGGCTGGCGTGGATTGTGGATCACGTACGAGACGCCGAGATCAGTCAGGGTCTCGCGAACTTCTGTACTGTGTGGGCAGCCTTCCGCTTGATACAGTTCGAGCATCTCGTGAATGGTTCGAGACGAGCGGTCGTAAACGGTAGACCGGCATTCTGAAACGGGAGATACATCGCTCGATGCTCTCTGCGTGACAGCCCGTCCGCTCCCGAGCGATTCTGGCGGTGGAGTACGAACCGAGGGACAGCCCGTTTGCCGAACCGCCGAACTGTCATCCCGGACACATTCTCCAGATACTTATCGGCCGCGTCACGATTCAATCGTATGACAGGCGCCGGTAGAGCAGTTGCAAGTCTTCTCATCATACTGCTGCTATGGAGCGGGGCGTGTGTCTGGGTCTATCTTTGAACAGCGAGAGAATCCCACCGTTTACGGTGGGCGTGAATCGCGTCGCTGGACGACACAATCCACTGTCGGTGGCAGGCTGGATATTCCACGATAATCCACACCATTAAGTTGGATTGTCTACATAGGCTATACATGGCGATTGAGGTCACTCGTACCTACGTTGGCTCCATCCAGAACCAGCGACAGGTCTGCGATGGCCTCGATTCGCTCGGCGACGCCGCCTCGAAAATCTGGAATGTCGCACGCTGGACAACCGATCGCATCTGGGATGCAATCGGCGAGATCCCAAATGAAGGAACGTTGAAAGCGTACATGAAGGCCCAACCATGCTGGAAAGACCTGAACGCACAATCCAGTCAGAAAGTCATCGAAGAACTTTCCGACGCTTTTCAGTCGTGGTTCGACCTGCGACAGAACGACGCCAAGGCGAATCCGCCCGGCTACCGCAAACACGGTGATGAGCGCCCGCGCAGTACGGTCACGTTCAAAGCAGATGGCTTCAAACACGACCCCGAGAACAATCGCGTCCGGTTGTCGAAAGGGTCGAATCTGAAAGAGACCTGGGCGGACTTCATTCTCTGCGAGTATCAGACTCGCCCCGACGTTGACCTCGCTGAAGTCAACACGGTACAGAACGTTCGTGCCGTTTGGAACGGCGACGAGTGGGAACTGCACTTCGTCTGCAAAGTCGAACTCGAAACCAACGACTCAGCAGGCGATGGCGTGGCAGGGATCGACCTCGGCATCAAGAACATCGCCACGGTCGCGTTCCCCGACGAGTACGTCCTCTACCCCGGCAACTCGCTCAAGCAGGACAAGCACTACTTCAAACGTGCCGAGTACGACACCGAAGGTGAGAACGGCCCCTCGGAGAAGTCGATGTGGGCACGTCGAAAACTCGCAGAGCGTGAAACCCACTTCTACCACGTCCTAACGGACACGATCATCACTGAGTGCGTCGAACGCGGTGTTGGAACGCTCGCGGTGAGTTGGCCTGAAGACGTGCGTGAGTCCGACTGGGGCAAGACCGGCAACAAGAAGTTGCACTCGTGGGCGTTCGACCGCATCTATCAGTACCTCGCGTACAAGGGTGAGAGACGTGGTGTCGAAGTGTTAAAAGAAAACGAGTGGAACACCTCGAAAACGTGCTCACGATGTGGCGACGATACGAGATCGAATCGCGTAGAGCGTGGCCTGTACGTCTGTTCGTCGTGTGAATTGGTCGCCAATGCGGATTGCAACGGGGCGGAGAATATGCGCCAGAAGATAACTCCGAGTCCTCACGGCGAGGATAGGAGTAACGGCTGTATGGCACAGCCCTCGGTACACCTGTTCGACCGCGAAAGCGGGACGTTTCGAACGAGAGAACAGGTCGTGTCGTAGACCGGTAAATATCCCAACCGCGGTACGGGAAGCCGCGTCCTTCAGGGCGCGGAGGATGTCACATCTGTACGTCGAGGTCGGGAGAGACGAATACGTGGACGATTCCGTGGTCCACTACGATAATCGCCGAACGTAGCACCTCCTTCGAAACGAGACGCCCCGGAGAGAACGACACGACCGACTGTAAGTGCAACAGCAGTTTCACCCCCGGAACCCTTTTACAACTCACCGCGCTATTCGGAGATAGCAATGGGACTCGGCTCGGATATGTACCGACAGCAGATCCTCGACCACTACAAGAACCCGCGCAACTACGGGAAACTCGAGGATCCAACGTTCTCCCACATCGGCGAGAACCCGATGTGTGGCGACGAGATCCGCATGGACGTCCAACTCGGCGAGGACGAGGAGACGATCGAACGGGTTGCGTTCTCCGGCGACGGCTGTGCGATCAGCCAGGCCTCCGCGAGCATGCTCTCCGGAAAGCTTCGCGGGAAAACCCTCGACGAACTCCAGGAGATGGACCGCGACGACGTCGTCGACATGCTCGGCGTCGACATCTCGCCGATGCGCATCAAGTGCGCCGTGCTCGCCGAGAAGGTCGCACAGGACGGCGCGGAGATCTACCGGGGCGAACTCGACAAGGAACGGACGACGACTGAAGATTAACACCCACCTTTTTTACCGGGATCCTCTGCCGCTTTCAGCGGCCTCGAACCCCGGTAAAAAATCTGGACCAAAAAAAGCCGCTCGCTCACGCGATTCGCTCGCGGGTGCAATCGCTGGCTCCGGCCCGGAGAAGCTGTTATCAACGTCCCCATTTGTCACACCTCGTAAACCATCGAGCCGTCACTTCGATACGAGGTCCGCAGTAAAAGAGATCATCACGGAGAGGGCGGTTCGTTCGCTAGCCACGCCATCAGGAGCCGACTACTCCGGCTTCAGACCCGCATCCTGAACCCGCATGACGGCCTCGCCGTCGGCGAGGTTCGGCGCGTCGACGAGGCGGACGATCCGCTTGTCGCCTTTGGACTTGCGGAGGTACATCCGGAACGTCGATTTGTGGCCGAGGATGTTGCCACCGATCGGCTGGGTCGGGTCGCCGAAGTAGGAGTCGGGGTTCGAGGCGACCTGGTTCGTGACGATGACGGCAGCGTTGTAGAGGTTGCCGACCTTGTCCAGGTCGTGGAGGTGCTTGTTGAGTTTCTGCTGGCGGTCCGCGAGTTCGCCACGGCCGACGTACTCGGCGCGGAAGTGGGCGGTCAGCGAGTCGACACAGAGGAGGCGGATGGGATACTCCGACTCCTCGTGTTCGCCCGCGAGCTCCTTTGCCTTCTCGGCAAGCAGCATCTGGTGGTTCGAGTTGAACGCCTTCGCGACGTGAATCTTGTCGAGGATGTCCTCGACGAGTTCGTCGACCGCGTCCTCGTCGCCAGCCGAGCCTTCGATTTCGCGGTCCTCGAGCGTCGCCTCGATGGCCTCGTCCGGCAGGCCGCGGACCATGTCGTCGATCCGCTCGGGGCGGAACGTGTCCTCGCTGTCGATGAACATCGCAGCGCCGTGGAGGCCGCCGACCTCCTTTGGAAGCTGGACGTTGACGGCCATCTGGTGGGTGACCTGAGACTTGCCGGCCCCGAACTCGCCGTAGACTTCGGTGATCGACTGGGTTTCGATGCCGCCGCCGAGCAACTCGTCGACCTCGTCGATGTGCCAGCTCAGTTTGCCGATCTCGTTCCGTCGTTCGAGTACGGTCGAGCCGGTTTCGAAGCCACCGACGTCGGCGGCGTCGCGGGCGGCGCGGACGATATCCGACGCGGTGGAGTCGCCGACGTCCGCCGTGTTCGAGAGTTCAGCGGGAGAAGCGACGGCGAGGCTCTGGAAGGAGTCGAAGCCTGCGTCGTGGAGTTTGTCTGCGGTTGCCGGTCCGACGCCAGGGAGCGTCTCGAGATCTGCTTCGGGCATACTCACCCCTTGCTCCGGATCGCCCATAAACCCTCGTTAATAGGAGAGTGGAAGTGAAACCGGCAGACGGAGATCGGTGTCTCCGAGCCCGGAACCGGACGTTTATCTGCGAAAAGTAGTATCGCAATCGAGTCGGTCGGTGCCGTCGTTGGCGTATCAGACGGACGCAATCGGCAGCCACCTGAGGAGCAAACCGAGTGTGACGAGCACGCCGAGTGCGATCGCACCGCGGGTGAGCCACGGCTCTCGCCGCTCGCGCCAACTGTTGACGCGAATCCGCGGAACCCGTTTGACCTGTCTGATTCCGTTTTCGGAGCGATACGTGAAGACGATCGAGACCGAGTACGTCCCCGGTGGTGCCGCGTCTCGGGTCTGAATCGCCAGGATATAGGCGGGATCGTCCCGTTCGGTTGCGTCGATCGGGTGCCACTGGAGGGGACGATCCGGTGACCTGTCGGATTCGAACCGGCTGCCCGTTTCGACAGCCCGCTCTTCAGTCGCAACAGCGTCCGTCTCCAGCGTTCGTCGGACGGTGCCGGGATCGGTTACGTCGATCAACTCGTCGTTTCCGTAGAAGACGCTGAGATCGTTCTCGTCGACGTGGCCGGTTCCAGAGACGAAAAGCCCCAGTTCGAGGCGGTCGCCCGGATCGACACGCGAGCGCTCGAGGAAGACGTCGAGTTCGTTGTCCTCGATCGGTGCGGTCCCCGAAATCGAGATCGCGATCTCGATCGGGTCGTCGGACTCACGCTGCGATCGCTCGAGAAACGGTGCGATCGAGTACTCGTCGGACGAATCAGCGCCGATCGCAGGCGAGTCGCTCATTATCGGCCTATCGTCTCGGTGCGAGTTCAGCGCTTCGGCCGAATCCGGATACGCGGACGGCCACACTGCAGACGAGAGACCGACCAATAGCGTCTCGAGAACCGGACTACGTCCCGTGGTCCCAGCTTCCCATGTACTCGCGCTGGGTATCCGTCAGCGAGTCGAAGTCGACGCCTTCGGCCGCGAGTTTGATCTCGGCGATTTCTTTATCGAGGTCGTCCGGCACGTCGTGGACGCCCGGTCCGTACTCCTCGCCGTTCTCGAGCATCTCACGCACGCAAACGGCCTGAATCCCGAAGCTCTGGTCCATCACTTCGACGGGGTGGCCCAGCGAGACGGGTGCGGCGAGGTTGACGAGTCGGCCCTCCGCGATGACATTCAGGCGGCGACCGTCCGCGAGCTCGTAGGCTTCGACGCCCTCTCTGGCTTCGTACCGATCGACGGCGAGGTCGTCGAGTGCGTCGAGGTCGATCTCGATGTCGAAGTGGCCGGCGTTGGCGAGCAAGACGCCGTCCTGCATCGATTCGAAGTGCTCCTCGACGATGACGTCGCGGTTGCCCGTCGTCGTCAGGAAGACGTCGCCGACCTCGGCGGCCTCGGCCATCGGCATGACCTCGTAGCCCTCCATGTGAGCCTCGAGGGCGCGCCGTGGCTCGACCTCGGTGACGATGACGTTCGCGTTCTGTCCCGACGCCTTCCGGGCGACGCCCTTGCCGCAGTAGCCGAATCCGGCGACGACGACGTTTTTCCCGGCCCATGAGAGGTTCGTGGTCATCGCGATGGAGGCGAGCGAGGACTCGCCGGTGCCGTGGACGTTGTCGAAGAGTCGTTTCATCGGCGTGTCGTTGACCGCGAAGACGGGATACTCAAGCGCGCCGTCCTCGTCCATCGCGCGCAGGCGGTGGACACCAGTTGTGGTCTCCTCTGCACCGCCGACGATGCCGTCGATCAGTTCGGGGTAGTCCTCGTGGATTGCGGCGACGAGGTCCATCCCGTCGTCGACCGTGATCGTTGGCTCGTGGGCGATGACGGCCTCGATGGCGTCGTAGTACTCCTCGTCGTCGACGCCGCGTTTGGCGTAGCTCGTGATGTTCTCGTGGGTGTCGAGTGCCGCACTCACGTCGTCGTGGGTCGAAAGCGGGTTACAGCCGGTGACGGCAACCTCCGCGCCGCCATCGGCGAGCGTCTCGACGAGGATCGCCGTCTTCGCCTCGACGTGCATCGCCATCGCGATGCGCTCGCCCTCGAAGGGACGGTCCTCGACGAACTCCTCGCGGACGTGCTCGCAGATCGGCATGTGTTGGGCGGCCCAGTCCATCTTCCGGCGGCCCTCGGTGCGGGCGGTATCCACGTCGTCCAGCTGTTCGCTGATCGGCGGATACGAACTGTCGGTCATACCTCGACAAAGTGCGACCGGAGGCAAAACGCTACCGAACCGGAGCAAGGAGGAACGAGCGCCAGCGGGGACCGTCGAGGCGAACACGTCGCGGCCCGTGCATGGGTGATGGGCGGCGGATCGAGCGCGCCGGCGCGTGGTATCTGCACCCTGATCGGCGCACGAGCGGGGTTTCAGCCTTACACCCCGACCGACGGGCGAGCGGGCGGTTACAGCAACAGGGGGCAGTGCCCAATCCGGCGACGGGAGTGCCTCTGAGCGGACGGAATCGTTCCGTCGGCCGGATCGGTGACGGTCCACGGGCGAACAGTTCTGACGGCGGCGGGCGACAGCGACCGGAACTCCAGCGGTACCCAATGGAGTGCGGAGCTGCCGTCGGCCACCGTCGAAACCGTCTCGCCCGGTCGGAGCGACCGGGTCAGCCGAAATAAACCCCGTTAGCGGTTCGAAACGGTTCGTCGCTGGAGCGACCGATCGACAGACAGTTACAGCGTTTATCGACGTAAAAGAACGTTCAAAAATAGTTCACGATCGAGCGAAATCGACCGACGGTCAGGCCGCGACGCGAGCCAGCAGGTCCGCGGCCGCATCGGTCGCGCGTTCCCGGACGGCCAACTCGTCGAGCGTCAGTACCTCGCGGTCGCGCATGAGCACCCGTCCGTCACAGACCGTGTGGCGGACGTCCGCCGCCGCCGCGGCGTAGGCGAGATGGCTCACGAGGTCGTGTCGAGGCGTCAAATGCGGCTTTTCGAGGTCTATCACCGCGAAATCGGCGGGTGCGCCCGCCTCGATACGGCCGGCGTCGAGGCCCATCGCATCGGCGCTTCCCCGGGTCATCATCTCGACGACTGCCTCGGCGGGGACGGCGCTCGCGTCCTCGGCGGCGAGTTTGCCGATCATCGCCGCGTCGCGGGCCTCGTCTAACATCGAGAGGTCGTTGTTCGAGGCCGCGCCGTCGGTTCCCAATCCGACCGTCACGCCCGCGTCCAGCAACTCCTGGATGGGTGCCATCCCGCTGGCCAGTTTCATGTTCGAGGCGGGACAGTGGATCACGCTCGCGCCGCTCTCGGCGAGCAGGTCGATCTCAGTCTCGTCGACGTGGACGCCGTGGGCGATAAAGTCCTCAGGCTCGAGCAGTCCCCGCTCGGCGGCGTACTCGAGCGGGCGCACGCCGTGCTCGTCGACGATCGGCGAGACCTCGTTTTCGGTCTCGTTGGCGTGGAAGTGGATCGGCAGGCCCGCCTCGCGCGCCTTCGGGACGTACTCCTCGAGGTACTCTCCGCCGACGGTCGTCAGCGAGTGGGGCTGAAACGTCGTGCTGATCCGGCCGTCGGCCGCGCCGTCGAGTGCTGTGGCGACCTCGAGGCTCTGCTCCATGTCCGCGCGAGCGGCCTCCTCGTCTTTCCCGACGGTGATGGCGGTGTGACCGAGCACGGCGCGGACGCCGGCTTCGTCGACGGCAGCAGCGATCTCGGGGACCTCGAAGTACATGTCCGAAAAGGCCGTCGTCCCCGACTTGATCATCTCGAGCAGGCCGAGTTCGGCCCCGATTCGGATGTCCTCGGCCGTCAGTTCGCCCTCGGCGGGCCAGATGTCCTCCTGGAGCCAGGCGTCGAGCGGCTTGTCGTCGGCGTAGCCGCGCAACAGCGCCATCGCGACGTGGCTGTGGCCGTTGACGAACCCGGGCGTCACGAGCGAATCCGCGGCGTCGAGCGTCTCGTCCGCGTCGCCGGCGAGGTCCGTTCCGATGTCGACGATCTCGCCGCTGTCCTGATCGACCAGTACGTCCGCGCGCACCACCGTCGCGTCGGGGCGGAGCACCCGTCCGCCGGTGATCGAGAGCGTGGTCATCGGCTACCCATTCTCGAGGTGACGCCTTATAGTATCGATCGACGCGCGACCCGCGCCGTCCGACAGCATAATACGCCGGCATGCGGAACGTGTCAATATATGCCGGACGAGGAGGACGCCGCCGAGGCATTCGGTCTCCTGGCGGATCCGACGCGCATCGCGATCCTCCGGGCGTTCGCCGAGGCGTTAGATCGGATCGAACTCGGCACCGACGAGCCGATGCCGGTTCTCTCCTTTTCCGATGTCTACGATCGGGTCGAGATCGATTCGACGTCACAGCTGTCCTATCATCTGGAGAAACTCGACGGTACGTATCTCCGGCGCACCGACGAGGGCTGGCAGTTCACGTTCGCGGGCGAGTCCGTCGTTCGGCTCTTCCTGTCGGGCGCGTACGCCGGAGACGTCGAGTTCGAGCCGGTCGACCTTGAGGAAACCTGTCCGTTCTGCGACGCCGACGCGCTGCGGGTGGTGGTCGACGATCTGGCCTTGCTGCGCGAGTGTACAGACTGCGGGCGGCGAATGGACGGGATGCACGTGACGCCCGCACAGGTTCGAGGCCGGAGCGCTGAATCGTTGCTGGCGAGCGCGAAAGCCGACAGAGCGGCGCTCTTCTGGCGGTTCCGGGAGGACATCTGCGACGAGTGCGGCGGGGCCATCGACGTCGAGTTTCACGACAGATCCGGGGCGGAGAGCGTCGTCGAGTGGACCGCCAGGGCTCGCTGCCGAGAGTGCTGGCGGACCGTCCACGGCCCACCGTCGCTCTGGCTCGCGACCCATCCCGCCTCGATCGCGTTCCACTGGGACCACGGCGTCGACGTCCGCTCGTTCGGGTTCCGAGAACTGATCGACCGACTCGAGCGCGGCGACTGGCGGACCGACCGCGTCGACGCCGACGAGTACGTCGTCACCTACCGGCTCGATAGCTCGGAGCTTCGGCTCACGATCGACGACGAGCTATCGGTGCGCCGAACGGAGCGCGTCCGACGCGATTCGGTGGAAGAATCGTGAACCCCTCGGCTCGACGACTCAAGACGCGTTGAGTGATTTCCGGCTGATCGACTCGTCGTCCGGGCGGTCGTACCGTCCGCGACAGCTATCGCTCAACAATCCTTTTGACGCGAATCGAACACATGTCTAATATTCGATAATATTTACGTACTCGTTCGGGGCAGGTCGAGACGAACGGAGATGACAAAACCGATCGAAATCACGCGGCGAACGACGAACCGAGACGGCGGATCGACCGCTGGCACCGATCAGCGAATAGGGGAGGGGCAGTATGGCACGTAGCTCCGCGGCGGAATCGGCCGAACGCGGGTACGTACCCTCCTCGGGATGGCTCCTCGCACGGTGGGCTATCCTCGTGGCGACGCCGGTGCTCCTCGGAGCCGTGCTGTGGGTTCATCCCCACGCCGGCGAGGACCTGTACGGCTCGCTCGCTCCGGTCGCCGACAGGTGGTATCTCGTCCACGTCCTCCTGTTGCCGCTTTTCGGTTTGCTCGGCGTCTGCCTCTATCTCCTTCTAGACGGCTACTCCGGCCCCGTGGCCACGGTCGGTCGGATCGGAACCGCAGTCTACCTCGTCTGTTACGTCGCGTTCGAGGCGATCGCCGGGCTCGCGACGGGAATCCTGATTCGGGAGGCACAGACGCTCCCGCCCGAGCAACAGGAGGGTGTCGCAGAAGCCGTCCAGTCGATGGTCGCCGATCCGATCGTCGGCACGACGGCGCTGGTGGGATCCGCTGGCACCGTCGTCGCCGTCCTCTCGATCGCCGTGCTGTATCGGCGTTCCGGTGCACCGCTTGCTCCCCTCGCCCTCCTCGTCGGCGTCCCCATCACGGTCGTCGCACACGGGGGCGGGCTCGGCGACGTGTTCGGGACGGCGCTGTTTCTCATCAGCGTCGTCTGGCTCGAACTCGGGTGGAAGCGAGCCGACAGGCAACGAACTGCACAGGCCGCCTAACGGCTCGCTGCTCCCGATACGAGTCGGTGCAAATCACTTCAGCGGGTCACATCGCCAGTAGCCGGCTCGCTCGCGGACGCGGTATCCGCACGAGTTGAGTACCGCCCTCGTTTCGCCTGGAGCGTCCCGATCGAGGCCGTCCTCGTGAATTTCGACGAACACGAGCGGGCGGTAGCGCGCGAGGAGTTCGCGCGCGCCGCGAAGGACGGCCGGCGCGGCCCCTTCGACGTCGACTTTCACCGCATCCGGCGCCGGAAGCGGTTCCCGGTCGCGCTCAGTTTCGTCCTCTCGCGCGCAGACGAGCCCGTCGAGCGAGCGAACCGGAACTCGTCGAATATCGACGACGGTGGCTCCCCAGCGGGTCGCGCTCTCGCGGTCGAACGCGGAGAGTTCGGCATTGGAGGAGCGGTAAAACGGCCGGTCGCCGTCCTCCTCACCGATTCCGTGCGGTCGAACGTCGATCCGATCGTCGAGGCCATTGAGTCGAACGGTCGCCACAAGGCGGTCGACGGTCGGTGGCGACGGCTCGAAGGCGATGATTCGGCGGCCGGGCTCGTCGCTCGCGAGCGCGAGCGCGTAGATTCCGACGTTGGCCCCGACGTCGAAGACGACGGCGTCCGAGCCGCAGGCGTCGTCCAGCTCGGCGAGCATCTCGTCGCCCCCGTGGCGGTTGAGCGGTTCGTAACACCGAAACGAGCCGGCCGGCGTCCGGTTCTCGCGAACGAGCCACTCGCGATCGTAGTTGATCGCAGCCAGACGATGGTACGCGCGATGGGCGACGCTACGGGCGGGTACAGCGACGCGAGCTACGACGCGGGCGACGCCGAACGACATCTCGTCTCTTGACGGCGAAACGGCCGCGAGCGAGTTGTACGTTCGGCCGACTCGCGATGATCGAGAGCCGAGCCAAACGACTACGGCCGCGTCGGTCGTAGGAATCGAAAGATGGCCGCAGAGACGATCGATCGAATCGTCGCCGCCGCGCTCGACGCCGAGGTTCGGTCGTGTCGACGGCCACGAGAGGGATCGATCGCCGAGACAGCCGTGCTCGAACTCGACAGCGAGCCGAACGAGGCCGTCTGCAAACTCGGCGGCGCGAGCGTCTGGACCGGCGACGTGATCGAACCGCTCGTCGTCGAGCGCGTTGGCGAGGAGACCGACCTCCCGGTTCCCGACGTCCTCGCGACGGGATCGCTCGCAGACGGGGAACTTGACCGATCGATCGAGCGCTGGGCGCTCTACGAGCGGCTGTCCGGAACGAATCCGAAATCGGAGTATGCCGACCTCGAACCGGCCGCTCGTCGCCGGCTGATCGCGGACGCAGGCGAGTCCCTCGGTCGACTTCACGCGACGTCAGCGCTCTCGTTCGATCGCGTCGGCGGGCTTCGACGGGACGACGGAGCCGAGCAAATCGGGGGGTGTCTCGAACTGTGCGATCCCGACGGCTGGCACGCGATCGACCCGGGAGTCGGTGGGAAGGCGATTCCGGTCCCGCTGGCTGGCGACGCCGACTGTCGTCCGGTACTCACTCACGGCGACTACCACCCGGGGAACGTGCTGGTCGGGTCGAACGGGAAGATCACCGCGATCCTCGACTGGGGGAACGCCCACGTAACCCACAGCGAGTACGCGCTCGCCCGCGCCGAAGCGCGGTTCGTCGACGTGTACGCCTCTCGGCTTCGACGCAAGGAGCGAGCGCGGCTACGGCGCATATTCCGGCGAGCGTACGCTGTGGGCGGCGAGCTCGAGAACGGATTCGATCGACGAGCGCCGGTCTACAAGCTCCTGTGGGCCCTCCAGTCGGGGGCGAACTACGCCCAGATTGCGCGAAGTGCTCGCGGGCGGCGACAGCTGTGGCGACAATGCCGGCGCACGCTCGAGCGGTGAACCGTCGCATCGACTGGCGGATAGGGCACCGCCAGTCGGCGGATTTATCCTTCGTTTTGTACAACGGGTAGCTATGAACGGAGCCGGAGACGACGCGGACGGCGATGGGACCGACACGAGGACCGATCGTGGCGGCTCCGAAGAACGGGACGAGTCCGGCGGCTTCGAGTTCGGGCCGGACCAGGAACCGGTCCAGGACGAGGAACAGCCTCGTTCGGAAGGCGCGTCCGACGCCGACTCCGAGCGGCGGATTCGGGTCGACTTGCCGGACTCGGACGAGACGGACGGGACGGAGACGCCCACCGGACAGCCGGGACCGCCGGGCGGAAGCGGGCCGCCGGAACCCGGCCCCGATCCGCGCCCGAACGCCGCCCGCAACTGGAGTCTCCTCCTGTTCGGGCTGGCGCTCGTCTCGCTCGCGACGGCCGCGGTCACCGTCTCTGTCCACGATTCCACCACTGCCGCTGCCGGCGCGACGGTGCTCGCCCTCGCGTTCGCGGTGCTCGGGATCGTCTCCCTGAGCGTCACGCCGCGACTGGCGACGCTGCTCGACGCCGCCTGGCTCGAACACCGGCGGTACACCTGGTTCGCGACGGGGCTGTTCGCGTTCGGGATCGCCATCGGCGTCGTGTTGCTCTTCGCCGGCGTCAATTTGCTCGAACTCATCGTCGAGCTACTGGACGAGGGGCTGTTCCCTGAACTCGAGGACGAGGACTTCGAACTCACCGCGACGTTTTTCATCACGCACAACACACAGCCGTTTCTCATGTCGATCGCCGGCGCGCTGACGCTCGGCGTCTTCACGGCGATCATCATGGTGTTCAACGGCCTTATCGTCGGCAACCTGAGCGCGGCGATGGGCGGGACAATCGGTCTCGATTACGTCGTCATCGGACTCGCACCCCACGGCATCTTCGAGCTCGCGGCACTGTTTATCGCCTCGGGCGTCGGCTTCCGGTTCGTCTACCGGTTCGGCGAGCGAGTCGTCGGACGTCGTGAGGCGTTTCTCACGAAGCCCTACATCTATCGAACCCTCGCGCTCGTCGCGTTCGCCTGGCTCCTCCTGGTGCTGGCCGCATTCGTCGAGGCCTACATCACGCCGGAACTGCTCGAGATGCTGTTCGCCGAACGGCTCGCGGAGTTAGAGCAGGAGGCCCAGACGCCGTCGCCGTGATACAAGTGCGTACGCGCTGAATCAGCCAGTATGCGACTGTTCGTCAGTATCGACCTGCCGGACGACCTCGTGGAACCGTTCGCCGACCTGCAAGCCGAGTTTTCTGACGCGAGCGGCCTGAATTTCACCGATCCCGAGCAGGCTCACGTGACGCTGAAGTTCCTCGGCGAGGTCGACGAGGACCGCCTGTCACGACTCACAACGGAGCTCGAGGGCGCGGTCGAAGACGCCGCCGTCGAGCCGTTTACCGTCCGCTACGGCGGGCTCGGCGTCTTTCCAAGCCTCGAGTACATCAGCGTGGTCTGGCTGGGGACCGAGACGGGCGGAGCGGAGATGACTCGACTGCACGAGGCGGTCGAGGAACGGACGACTGCGATGGGGTTCGACGCCGAGGATCACGAGTTCACGCCCCACGTCACGCTCGCGCGAATGGAACACGCCGGCGGGAAGGAACTGGTACAGGAACTCGTCCGCGAGCGCGACCCGACGGTCGGCGAACATCGAACCGAGGAGATTCGGCTGACCGAGAGCACGCTGACGGCGGATGGGCCGGTTTACACGACGATTGAACGGTTTCCGCTCGGGTGAATAGCCACGACTGGGTGGGGTTGAGGCCGACTCGAAGCGCGGAGCCGGCGAGTTCGGCGTCAGGAGTGGCTTCCAATGGACAAGATTTTAAGCCACCGCGGGCTACCTGTGGCTACTATGGGTAAGAAATCGAAGGGCAAGAAGAAACGACTTGCCAAACTCGAGAACCAGAACAGCCGCGTTCCGGCCTGGGTCATGATGAAGACTGACATGGAAGTCCAGCGCAACCCGAAACGACGCAACTGGCGGCGCAGCAGCACTGACGAGTAACGATGAGTGCAAGTGATTTCGAGGAACGTGTCGTAACCGTTCCGCTGCGTGACGTCAAGAAGGGACCGAACCACGAGGCCGCAGACTACGCGATGCGGCTCGTGCGCGAACACCTCGCCAAACACTTCGCAGTCGACGAGGACGCCATCCGTCTCGACCCCTCGATCAACGAGGAAATCTGGTCGAACGGGCGCTCGAACCCGCCACGGAAGCTTCGGGTTCGCGCCGCTCGCTTCGACGAGGAGGGTGAGGCCGTCGTCGAGGCCGAGGTCGCAGAGTAAACTTGCAGCGACTCGCATTCGCCGGGTCGGCGTACGTCGGCGTCTTTGCCCGCGCGACCGACTCGTGCGTGCTCGTCCGCCACGACGTCGACGACGACGTCGTCGCCGACCTGGAAGACGAACTCGAGGTGCCCGCCATCCCAACGACGGTCGGTGGCTCCTCGACGGTCGGCGCGTTAGCGACGGGTAACGAGAACGGGCTGCTGGTCAGCGCCCGCGTGCTCGAGTACGAACGCGAGCGACTCGAAGACGAACTCGAGGTGCCGGTGACCGAACTGCCGGGTAACATCAACGCCGCCGGGAACGTCGTTCTCGCGAACGACTACGGCGCGTACGTTCATCCGGATCTCCCGCGGGAGACGGTCCAGATCGTCAAAGACGCACTCGACGTCCCCGTCGAGCGCGGCGATCTGGCGGGCGTCCGAACCGTCGGGACTGCGGCGGTCGCGACGAACTCGGGCGTGCTCTGTCACCCGAAGGCGACCGACGACGAACTCGATTATCTCGAAGATGCACTCGACGTCCGAGCGGACGTCGGCACCGTCAACTACGGTGCGCCGCTGGTCGGCTCCGGGCTGCTCGCCAACGAGGCCGGCTACGTCGTCGGCCGAGACACGACCGGTCCCGAACTCGGTCGGATCGAGGACGCGCTCGGTTATCTCGACTAACCCGTTTTTCTCGGTACCATATTCCGGTCGGCGGCGGTGATTAGGTCGCCAGTGACTCACGCGGGTGGCTCTGCCGTCAAAAGCCCACATAGACGACCTCGAAAGGCTCAAAATCGGATTTGAGTCTACGAGACTATTACGTCCGATGGGAGTGTACGAAAAACTGCTATGGCAGTTATCCCCGCCTTTCGAGACGGCGTAACGATCCTCCGGAAAAATCCCGTCATACTACTCGCCGGACTGCTCTTTGCAGCCGTGAGCCAGATCGGCACGATCGGCGAGTTCGTCGATTCCTGGGTCGTCCTCGGTGTCGGCTCGCTCGTCGCATTTCTGCTCGGGCCATTCTTCCTCGGCGGACTCATCGGCATGGCCCTCGAAGCACTCGAGGGATCGAAGACGACGCTCGGGCAGTTGGTTCGGTCGGGGAAGGCGTTCTACGTCTCCTTGCTCGGCGCGACGATCCTGTTCGGACTCTTGCTGTTCGTGGTCGTCTTCGTCGGCATGTTCGTCGGCATGTTCAGCCTCATCATCGGATTCGGCGTCGCGGGTGCCGAATCCGGTGCAGCGGCGATCCTCGGGGCCGGGCTCGGGCTGCTCGTCTTCCTCGTGCTCGTACTCGTCGTGTTCGCCGTGTTCATGTTCCTCCAGTTTTTCAGCACGGCGATCGTCGTCGACGGCGCGAGGGCGTTCGACTCGTTCTCCCGGAGCATCGCGCTCGTGCGAGCGAACCTCCTCTCGGTCGTCGGCTACTCGCTGCTCTGGATCGGCGTTATGACCGCCGCGTTCGCGCCGATCATCGGCCTGGAAGTCCTGCTCGTCGAGCCCGGACTCGTCGACGACATCGGGGTCGACCAGACCATCGCCTACGCGGTCACGGTCTCCCTGACGGTCATCCTGACCGGTATCGGCTACGCGTACCTCTACGCCGTCCACACGTCCTACTACACGCGCCTCGGCTCCAGTGACGACTCGTCGAACGCTCCCGAGACGGTGAGCGCGTAGGAGAACGGCGATAAAAGATCTCTTTCGTCTTCCCGCTCAGGCGAGTTCACGTCGGT
Organism: Natrialbaceae archaeon A-arb3/5; assembly: GCA_046614585.1. Lineage (GTDB taxonomy): Archaea > Halobacteriota > Halobacteria > Halobacteriales > Natrialbaceae > JBKKHI01. Next base: position 79,397 of record JBKKHI010000005.1, read on the forward strand.
CAAACCACCAGGCAGCGACGGCCAAGGTGGTGATCGTCCAACACGCTAACACGATGAATCCGAACCATGGTTCGGCTACAACGCTGAATCCACCGCTTGCTAGCTCGTCTGCGGTAGGTTGGTTATCTAACACGACACCGAGTGCGATCCCGTATGCGACGCTCGGCTCAAACACTTCGTAGAGAGAATACCAACTGGGAATCGCTTCGGGAACACTGCTTCTAGTAGCCGCATAGAGAAGTAGCCCGCCGAAAGAATCCCAGAAGACACCGAGCAGTACGAGAATTCCGACTGCGCCAACAGCCGCTCGTGTTGTCGAGCGAACCAACGCAGAGAGTCCAACGCCGATACTGACATAGACACACCCGAAGAGGATTGTGACGAGCGTGAATCCGAGGTAGCCAGCAACTGGTGCCGTTCCAGTAAGTGCGTAAAAGGTCCCGATGCCGATAGTGAACCCGATGACAATTGCGACCGACAGCACAACTGTTCGCCCGAGAACCTTCCCAAGAAGCACTTCACGTCTGGTAAACGGAAGGCCGAGGAGAAATCGCAGACTCCCGTGTTCGCGTTCTCGCGAGATCGCACTATAACTAAGGAGAAGTGCGATAACCGGCACAAGGAGATATGCCGGAGATTGCAGTACGATAACTAATTCGGGAACGCCGTCACCACTTTCGGCCTCGAGTTGTTCGAATACTGCGGCCAGTGCACCCATCCCGCTCGTGAAGATCGCGAAGACGATTGTTGCACCGATTAGTCCGCGTGACCGGATCGCATCGTGGAAGTCCTTTTTCGCAATAGTGAGGACGTTCATCGTGATTCCTCCGCCGTATAGGCCATGAAAACGTCCTCGAGGGAGGGTTCGTCTGCTTCAAAGGACTCAACTGTTACACCGTTCGCTTCGACCGTTCGGAGAACGGCTGGTTTCGCTCCGTCAGTACAGCCGACAGTAGCAGTATCGCTGTCGACTGAAACTGTTGATACCCCTTCGATTGCCTTTAGATTGGCTTGGAGGCCCGAGGGATCCGAGATGGGGTCGACAAGCGTAATTGCAAGCTGCGATTGAGAAGATGTAGACGCACGAAGATTATCGACGGTATCCTCCGTTACCACCGCCCCGTCTCGAAGAATGGCAACGCGGTCACAAACCGCCTCCACTTGTCCGAGAATATGCGATGAGAAAAATACAGTGGCTCCTCGGTCACGTTCCTCACGAATGATCTCGCGCATATCGTGGGCACCAGTCGGGTCCAGACCAGTGGTTGGTTCATCCAAGAGTAACAAATCAGGTTGCCCGGCCAATGCCGTGGCGAATGCGAGTCGTTGGAGCATCCCTTTCGAGTAGCCGCCAACTTTCTTCGTAGCTGCATCGGCAAGGCCAACCCGATCGAGCAACTCTCCGGGATCGTCATCTGCGCTTTTCGCTTCAACGGCAAATTGCACGTGCTGACGGCCAGATAATCGATTATACAGAGAGATACCTTCGGGGAGAACTCCGGTTCGATTTCGGATGGTAACACTGTCGTCCTGAGCGTCGAGACCGAATACTCGAGCCTCACCTGCGGTAGGACGAATGAAGTTTAGAAGGATATTGATCACTGTCGATTTCCCAGCACCATTGGGGCCAAGGAATCCATACACTTCGCCCTCGTTAACAGTAAGAGAGACTTCCTGTAGGGCAGTCTCAGACCCGTAGTGTTTCGTTACTGAATCGAATGTAATTGCGGCCATGTGGATCACTCGTACTGCAAACGTGCGTCTTTTCGGCGGATGGGCGCTGCTACGCGATTACTGCTGATCTGTCCGTTTTGGTGGCCAAATATTGGTTGAGCATCTTGACATCTCATAGCCACTTTCCTGAAATCTGGAGAGATATATAACCCCCCTTGCAGGTTTCGCGGATGCCAACTGCATGACGACCCTCCGAACCCAATTTGGCGTCCACGAAGTGGGCACAGTTCCGAATCCCAATTGACACGATGTGAAATTGGTGCTACGAGTAAAGCCGTTCGGTACGCATTGTACACCTAATCGCCAGCGTTTCGGCGATCAGTGTGTCAATCGGTGCAGTTGTTACTCTCGTTTCCGTAATCTGCTTCGTTCGTATGCAGTCGAGGTCCGCTGTTGGGGACCTGCATATCGGCTGATCGAACAGCAAACAAGTATCTGTGTTATTGGCGTTCGAACCGGTGTAAGACGACCTCGCTGTCGTCGTCCCACTCGAAGTTTTCGTGGGCGCGTTCGAGCAGTCGCCGGTAGGCTTCAAGGTCGTCCATCCCTTCGGCCTGAGCGTCCTCGTCGGTCAGGTCGCCGAGCGTGCGCTCGGTGACCGTCGTCACTTCGAACGGTTCGCCGTCGATCGTGAACGTATCGCCCTCGTCGGCGTACTGGTGACCACGGTGGATCTGGGTGACCTCCCCGTCGAGTACCTGCGATTGCATCCGATCGCTCGGTAACAAGTCGGCTGGATCGAGTTCGGCCATACCCCGGTGTTGTCGCCCGCGAAGAAAACGATTTGGCAGCCACCAAATCGATTCGACACCCGTCCGAACGTTCCTCAAATCTTATGAGAGGGGTCGGATATGAAGCGGATATGAACGTCCTCCAATCCCTGTTCGATCGCGTTCGAACGGGGCTCCTGATCGCGAAAGCGTCGTTCAGTGTCCTCCGACGACAGAAGTGGCTGCTCGCGTTCCCACTGTTGTACGGGCTCGCCTGGATCGTCGGCGTGGTCGGCTTGTTTGCCGGCCTCGTCGTCGCGCTTCTCGCCGGCGCGTATGGGCTTGCCGCACTCGAACAGTTCGTCACCATCTCCGAGGGAGCCGGCGAGACGACCGTGACGGTAGTCGGCGTCGTCGTCGCGTTCCTGTTCATGTTCGTCGCGACCGCCGTTGCGACGTTCTTCAGCGCCGCGCTCGTCCACTCAGTCGGAAAGCTGTTCAATGGCGAGCCGACGAGCCTCCGCGACGGCCTCGTCGGTGCCTGGGCGTCCAAACGGACGATCCTCGCGTGGGGCGTCGTCGGCGCGGTCGTCGGCCTCGTTTTTCGGGCGCTCGAGAGCCAGGAGGGGAAGATCGCCCAGGTGGTCAGAGCGCTCGCCGGCTTCGCCTGGTTCGCGATGACGTTTTTCATCGTCCCGGTCATCGTCTTTCAGGACGGTGGCGTTCGGGAGTCGATGCGAGAGAGCGTCGACCTGTTCCGGGAGACGTGGGGCGAGGCCGGCGGCCTCAGCCTCGGCATCGGGCTCGTGATCGCACTGGCTGCGCTGCCAATCGTCGCGCTCGGTATCGGCGCGCCACTGTTCCTACTCGAGAATCCGGGCGCGGTGTTGCCGTACACGGTCGTACCGACGATCGCCCTCCTCGGCGTGCTCGCGGTCGTCCACAACGCCGCAACCGCGATCGCAAAGACCGCCCTCTACCAGTACGCGGCAGACGGCGAACTCCCACCCGAGTTCGACGGGATCGAGCCCGACAAACTCGCACGATCCAAGCGCGGCTCGAGCACACCGATGGGCGGACGATCGGGTCAACAACCCGGTCAGATATAGGCAACGCGTCGGATCCCGATCTGGGAGCACTGATCCCGATGGAAGGGAAGATTCTTCCGACTGCCCGCCGGAGGGATAGTCATGAGTCAATTTACGGTCACTGGCCAGTTCAAGAGCCGCGACGGATTCGCAGAGTTCGAAACGACGATCGACGCCGAAAACGAGAACGTCGCCCGCGAGCACGCACTCTCCCAGCTCGGCAGCCAGCACGGGCTCAAACGCACCGAGATCGAACTCGAGGAGGTGTCCGAATAATGGGTCAGCAGCAACTTCAGCAGCTCTCCCAGGAACTGCAAGAGATCCAGGAACAGATCGAGGGGCTGCAGGCAAACGTCGAGTCGATCCAGCAGGAAAAGACCGATGCCGACGAGGCAATCGACGCCCTCAACACGCTCGAAAGCGGCTCGACGGTGCAGGTTCCGCTCGGCGGCGGCGCTTACCTTCGTGCGACCATCGAGGACATCGACGAGGCGATCGTCGAACTCGGCGCGGACTACGCCGCGGAGTTCGAACAGGACGACGCCATCGACACCCTCGAAAACAAAAAAGAGAACCTCGACGACGAGATCGAGGAAGTCAACTCGGAGATCGCCGAACTCGAGTCCAAGAGCTCCGAACTCGAACAGCAGGCCCAGCAGCTCCAACAGCAGGCGATGCAACAGCAGATGGGACAGATGGGTCAGGGCCAGGGCCCTGACGAATAACGCCGGTCGAAGCCATGTTCGACAGTCTGAAGGAGAAGCTCGGGAGCTTCCGCAAAGACGCCGAAGAAGCCGCTGAAGAGAACGTCGAGGAAGTCGACGAGGACGAACTCGAAGACGTCGAGGAAGATGAGTTCGAGGAGCGCGACGACCGCGACGAGACATCGGAGCCGGATACAGATGCGGAAGCTCGTGAACCGACGGACGAATCCGACTCGGCTCCGGCCGAGACGGACGGAGCCGAGACGAGTTCCGGGGCCGCCGCTGACGACGAAACGGAATCTGTGCCGTCGGTAGCGCCGGGTTCCAGCGTCGACAGCGATGCCGGTACTGAAGTCGAATCCGAAGCAGGCGACGAAACGGACGAAATCGGTGAGGTCGAACCGGACGAGTTCGACGAGACCGAGACGGACGAAGACGAGGGTGAGGCCGACGAGGCCGAAACGAACGGGTCGACCGGCTTCGGCGCAAAGGCTCGCTCGCTCGTCAAGGGGAAGTTCGTCATCGAGGAGGAAGACCTCGAAGATCCCCTGCACGAACTCGAAATGGCGCTGCTCTCGGGCGACGTCGAGATGGGCGTCGCCGAGGAGATCCTCGACAACCTCCGCGACGAGTTGATCGGGGAAACACGGACGTTTACGACCTCGACCGGGGCAGTCGTCGAGGAGGCGCTGGCCGACGCGATCTACGACGTGATCAGCGTCGGGCAGTTCGACTTCGACGAGCGCATCGCCGTCGAGGACAAGCCCGTGACGATCGTCTTCACCGGCGTCAACGGTGTCGGGAAGACGACTTCGATCGCCAAACTGAGCCGCTACTTCGAGGAGCGGGGCTACTCGGTTGTGATGGCAAACGGCGATACGTATCGCGCGGGTGCCAACGAGCAGATCCAGGAACACGCCGACGCGCTGGACACGGATATCATCACGCACGAGCAGGGTGGCGACCCCGCCGCAGTCCTGTACGACGCCGTCGAGTACGCCGAGGCCAACGACGTCGACGTCGTGCTCGGCGACACGGCGGGACGCCTCCACACCGACGAGGGGCTGATGGACCAACTCGAGAAGATCGACCGCGTGGTCGATCCCGACATGACGCTGTTCGTCGACGAGGCCGTCGCCGGCCAGGACGCGGTCAACCGTGCTCGCGAGTTCGACGACGCCGCCGAGATCGACGGCGCGATCCTGACGAAAGCCGACGCCGACTCCAACGGCGGCGCGGCGATCTCGGTCGCCCACGTCACCGGGAAGCCGATTCTGTTCCTGGGCGTCGGCCAGGGCTACGACGATATCGAGCAGTTCGATCCCGACGAGATGGTGGATCGGCTGCTTGCAGACGACGAGTAGTCCTCGGTATCGTCGTGTCTTCGATTCGGTGAACAACTGCGACCGAAGTCACTACGTATCGATAGCGTGGGCGTCGTAGCCACCGAAGGAGTGGACTTTTCGGCTCGAAAGGTTCAGCTACGCCGAGAGGAAGGCATGAACGATATCAGTCGAGACAGTCGTCAATCGTTCCAATACGAATGAGAAACACACACAGGGACAACCACCGGTAACAATTTCCGGTTTCAGTGACTGATTTCGCTCGCCCGCTGGGAGAACGGATGCGTTCGACGCCGCAAGCGCCAGTTTCGCTCGTGTCAACGGTCACGTAGGATCGTTCGTAGGCAATAATTTCCGCATCGAGGGACCGGCGTCAGCTTTCGCCCCATTACGGAGAGGTATACTTACAGGGTGTGTTTACCCGTTAAACGATGGGCTTTGACGGCACTATTATAACTGAGTCCCCGGTTCGGCGCGCTCGCCGACGGTGGTACAAATGAACACGACCGAACAGTACAAACAGAACAAACACCCCCTGGACGTCATCGACGACGTCTACGAGTACGCCGACGAGAACCTCACCTTCGAGGAGATCGAAGACCGCGCCGGCGACGGCGAGTGGGAACGGCTGAAGTGGGCCGGCATGTACGCCCAGAAGCAGGAGGGCTACTTCATGATCCGGACGAAGGTCCCCGGCGGGAAGCTCACGCCCGAGCAGGCCGAGGTCATCGGCGAGGTCACGGACGATCTGGCCGTCGCCCCCGAGGAGTACGGCGGCGAAGAGCAGAACGAACTCTGGGGTGACGCCTATCTGGACATTACGACCCGACAGGACATCCAGAAACACTGGATCCGCGTCGAGGACGTTCCCGAGATGTGGGAGCGCTACGACGAGGTCGGCCTGACGACGGTCCAGGGCTGTGGCGACTCCGCCCGGAACGTGCTTGGCTGTCCCGCGGCCGGGCTCGACGACCACGAGTGTTTCAACGCTCAGCCGGTCGTCGACGCCGTCTCGGACTACTTCACCGGCAACCGCGAGTACGCCAACCTCCCGCGGAAGTTCAAGCTCACCATCACGGGCTGTAAACACGACTGCGCACAGTCTCAGATCAACGACGTCGGCCTCGTGCCGGCGAAAAAGGAGATCGGTGGCGAGCACCTCTACGGCTTCCACGCCCGCGTCGGCGGCGGCCTCTCCGACGGCCCGCGAATGGGCTCACAACTCGACGTCTTCGTCCGCCCCGAGGACGCCGTCGAGTTCTGTCGCGCCATCGCCCAGACGTTCAAGGAACTTGGCGACCGAAACAACCGCGGCGTCTGCCGCATGCGCTACCTCGTCGAGCAGATGGGCCCCGAGAAGTTCGAGGAAGCCGTCCGCGACCGCTGTACCGTCGACCTGCCCGACGCCGGCATCGATCTGACGGTCGGCTACCAGGGCGACCACGTCGGCGTCCACGATCAGAAACAGGACGGCCTCAACTACGTCGGCTTCAACGTCATCGCCGGCCGCATGGGCGGCGACGAGTTTGCCGAGGCCGCCCGCGCCGCCAAGAAGTACGGCACCGAGGACGCCTCCGTGCGCCTCGCGACGGATCAGAACTTCCTGATCAGTCACATCCCCGAGGAGAACGTCGAGGACCTTCTCGCGGAGCCGTTCGCCCAGGACTACCAGCCGGACCCCGGCCCGTTCTCCCGCGGTGCCGTCGGCTGTACGGGCAACGAGTTCTGTAACTACGCGATCATCGAGACGAAAAAGCGGACCAAGCGCTGGGCCCGCCAGCTCGACGAGCGCATCGACGTCCCCGACGACATCGAGGCCATCCGGATGCACATGTCCGGCTGCTCGGCCTCCTGTGCCCAGCCACAGATCGCGGATATCGGCTTCCGCGGCGAGACCGTCAAAGTCGAAGACGAAAATTCGCCAAACGCCGAGGGAGACAACATCGTCGAGGGAATGGACTTCGGACTCGGCGGCGCGCTCGGCGCGGACAACGAGTTCCTCGACTGGATCGAACGCGCCGTGCCCGCCCACGCCGTGATCCCGGCGATCGAACAGCTGTTCGAGGCCTACAGCGACGAGCGCCACGACGGCGAGGAGTTCTACGCCTGGTGCCGTCGCGTCGATAACGACCGACTGCGGACGATCATGCAAGGAGCGAACGCGCCGGTTGCTGGGGGTGTTGCTCATGGCGACTGAGGATGACGAGCGCGTGTTCCCATCCGTTCCCGACTCCGAGGACGACGAGGCCGTCATCGTTCCCGAGACAAGCGGCACTGCGCCGCGGTCTCGAGACGAAACGGACCACGCTCGCGACGGTGCGCTCCAGACCGGACGCGCCGGTGCGGACGCGGAGGCTGACGAAAGCTGCTCGCCAAGCACCTGTTCTTGCGGCGAAAAGACGGCAGACGCGACGGAACAGAGTCAGAACCGAACCGTCGCTACCGATGGGGCCGGCGTCACTAACGTCGACAACGAGGGCAACCTCGGCGACCTCGAGTTTACCGAACCTGCCAAAGACGTCAGCCAGGACGTCTACGACGACGCACCCGATACGCGAGTCGGCGTTCCCGAAGGCGTCGATTTGGACACGCCGACGTACTCGATCCGCTCGCAGATGAACGACATCGAGACGCCGGACGAGAAGACCTGGTTCATGGAACTGGACGAAGCCGTCATCGACGAGGGTCGCTGTATCCAGTGTGGGACCTGTGTCGCCGCCTGTCCGTCGGACTCGATCGGCGTCGGCGACGACGGCCTGCCGGAACTGGTCAAGATGTGTACCGGCTGTTCGATGTGTTGGGACTTCTGTCCCCGCGGCGGCCTGCGCTACGAGCGCCAGTGGAAGATCACCGGCGGCGACGACAACGTCAAAGGCGCCGGCGACCCGATCACGGAGTTCTCGGCGAAGGTCGACGACGACTGGACCGACAACGCCCAGGACGGCGGCGTCGTCACGGGCGTCCTCGCGACCTTGCTCGAGGAGGGCGAGATCGATGGTGCACTCATCGCCACCGAGAGCGAGGAGGAAGCTTGGAAGGCAGAGAGCTTCCTCGCGACCACGGAAGAAGAGCTCATCGAGAACGCCGGCACCGTCTACAACCAGACGCTCGCGCTCGGCAACCTCGACCTCGCCCAGTGGGAGCACAAGCTTCCCGACAAGGACTGGGAGGACCTCAGCCTCGCGATCGTCGGCACGCCGTGTGAGATCGAGGGGATCCGCGCCCTGCAGGACTTCGAGTGGGACTACCAGGGCCACGAGGAGGGTATCCGCGCGGTCGACTACACGATCGCGCTGATGTGTACGAAGAACTTCAACTACTACAGCCTCATGGGCGAGCAGTTGGAGGAACAACGGGACATCTCGCCCGACGAGATCGGCAAGATGGACGTCCTCCACGGCAAGCTGATGGTCTACGACCACGGCGGCGAGATGATCCTCGAAGAGGACATCGAGAACTTCCACGACGCCGCGCTCAAAGGCTGTGACGAGTGTGCGGACTTCACCGGCTTCTGTTCGGACATCACCGTCGGCTCCGTCGGCTCCTCCGACGAGTACTCGAGCGTCATCATCCGGACCGAGCAGGGGATGGACGCCTGGGAGCTCACCGAGCCGAAACTCGACTACCACGATCTCGAGGACAAGTCGGCGGTCGGCAAGCTCCAGGGGTGGGACAAGAAGAAGGCCTTCGAGAGCCTCGAACGGCCGTTCGACCCCGACGCGCCCCGGTTCATCGACTACACCGACCATGCCGAGAACTACGGGACGGCGCTGAACCCGCACGACGAAGGCCACTAGGCAGCTACCGGATATCTGTCTGATAACCAGACAGTGTCTCAACCGTACTCGAGATTGGCTGCCGCCATTCTGATTCAATTACTGTTAGCTTGACGATTCCAATCAAGTAGATCTACGGCGGAGTACGGAACAGAAATTCGAACTCGATTCTGGTTACTCCGTTGCGCTGCTCGATCGTAATCCCAGTGTGAGGTTGGTGACGACAATACTGGCCGTCGTTACCGCCCCAAAGAACAACGCGGTCTCGTTATTAAGTACAATTATCGAGACGACGACGATGATAGCGACGACGATACCAGCGGCGGTCGCTCGTTGCGACGATCTGTGATGAAACACCGTAACAAGAAAACCCGAAACGATTCCGAATACCGCCGGACGAGCTGCGATATCGCCACCGGAAGAAATCCAACCAATGCTCGCAAACAGTGTGACAAGTGCTGCGAAAGCGGTGAGGGGCCGATTCATATGAATAACCTTCTGTCGTATGTTAATCAGGATACACTTCTTGAATATGAAAGCTTGGAATACGTTTTTGGTTCGGAATGCTTCCAACGGTATCGATCATACCGTCGGTCAGACTATGACATATTTGAATGATCAAGAGCACCACGGTGGCAATCCCATGCGCCCCGCGTCATTTGTGTTCCTGACGGCTCAATGTGATCGAGGAAGAGAACCGCATCGCATGACAATCAATTTCTCCATCAACTGCACCCACAGTTCCACCAAATTTTACACCAAGTAGGGAACAAATAGCAGCATCAAGTCCACCTGCTGTTAGTTCATTGAGTGTTTCCCAAGTTCAAATGATAAATAGACTTCTTGGTATACATCACGGCCAGTGCTAACATTGCACTCATCTACCAGCGCACGATCACCGTCACTCCCCTCAAGTCAGTTTTCGGCTCGCGAGCCGACGCGGTTGCTCGCGGTCGCTCGACGTTTGTTTAAGTGCTTCTGGTCACAAGGTAGAGCTATGACGGGAGGTCGCAGTCGTTTTTAGTTCTGTTACGACGGAGCGGACTCTGTTGAGCACACCTGCCGCTTGTTGATTTGATCCCAGTTCGTCCGCCGCAAAAATCGCTTGATCAGAGACGGATTGACCCGTGCTCGCGAGCCCCGGCTACACCAACGTCGCCTACGCCGCGGCGACGTCGTTGATTCCTGACTGGGTGAAATACCACGCCGCCGGAGGAACGAAGATGTACAGCAGGAACATGACGACACCGCCCATGTCGGTCACGGCCTCGGTGTCACCCGAAAACTGCCAGATGAAATAGAGGTTGACGAGAGGGATGAACAACCCGACGGTCCGCAAGACCGGGTTGAACTCCGCGCTCGTCCCCTCGTTCAGTTGTTTGTTGGTCGCGTACCACCAGTAGATGGTGTACAGTCCAAGCGTGATAACGGCGAACAGTATCTGCTTGCCGAGCGAGCCGACGCTGAACGCCGACGGATTCGTGAGCTGTATATTTTGTTCGGACATGCTAATATGATATCACCACTGATTGTAAATAAAGAGTTTGGAAGAGTTGTGATAAGAACGCGCGGGGCCCGGAACGGACCGATCGCGGATCCGGCGACGAGCTATAGTAACAACTGCAACGAGTTACACACTGATCGCCGAGTTGCTCACGGGCACGAATGCCCGTTCGCTTCGCCGCGGCTCTCACTTCGCTCCGAGCCGCGCACCCTCTGGCGATCAGGGGTCCATTGACGTGCAGTGGCTACTACAACGGACGAGCGGCTGAATGACGACGGGGAGAACGGAAGAAGAGACCGGTCAGTTCGAGTCGACCGCGTCGACGCCGCGGAACGCGAACGCGGTCCCCTCTTCGTCGGCCGCGACGCCGACATCCCAGTCGTGGGCGTCGGCGACCTGCTCGACGAGGTCGAGCTGGATCTCGCTGCCGTCGGTTTCGGAAAGCCGGTCGGGCTCGGGGTCGGTCTGTCGGTCGTCGCCGTCCGTTCCGGCCACCGGCCTGTTGCCGGCGACGTAGAAGCCGTCACCGGTCGAGCCGACGGTGACGACGACGGGATCGGCTTCGGTCGCCGCTGCGTCTGCGTCGTCGCCGCCTTCGACCTCGATCGTCGCCCGCAAGACGTCTGCGAACAGTTCGCGCAGGCGCTCGCGGTTCGCTTCGAGGACGAGGTCGCCCTCGGTGACGAGCTTCGCGGGGCCGGTGTCGACGGCGAGCCAGGCGAGTTGGGCGGCCTCGCGAATCGAGACCGGCTCGGTATCGAGACCGTCGTCGGCGATGTCGATCACCGTGTCGAAACGCGCGTCGAGCTGATCGTGGGCCTCCTCGACCATCTCGAAGTGTTCCTTGTTGCCGGTCTTTTCGGCGAGGTCGAGGTAGCCGTCGGCGGTGTTTAGCGGCGTTCGGGCCTCCTCATCGACGATCGCTGCGATCGTCTCGAGGCGTTCGGTGGTGGCGGCGAGTCGTCGCTTCCGTCGACTGGTGTCGGTGACGTCGTCGTAAACCACGAGTCCCGCGTCCGGCTCGTCGGTCTCGGGTTTGGCGGGGACGACGGTGACGACGAACTCCCGGATACCGTCGACGGTCTGGCGACGACAGGACAGCCGACGCTGCTCGCCCGACGTCAGCGCCTCGACGAGCGTCGAGGCCTCCTCGCGGAACCCGTCCGGAACGGCGTGCTCGACGACCGGATCGTCGACGATCGACTCGGGGTCGGCGTTGAAGACGGTCGCGAACGGCCCGTTGACGTCGGCAACGAGCGGCTCGTCGTTCTCGATCTCGTACCGGAGCGTCGGCTCGGCGACGTCCGTGATGAGCGAAAGCAGCATCTCGCGGTCGTCGAGCAGCCGATTGCACTCGTTGATGAGATCGTTGTAATCCGAAACGAGACGGTGTCGGTCTCGTTGGAGCCGGTTTCGGTCGTTTCGGATGCCGGTCTCGGTCCAGTTCCGTTCGAGGGTCGCGGTAGCGACGCGACAGAGCCCCTCCAGGAGGGAGACGTCCGTCCCGTTGAACGCGTCCGGTAACTCGGAGGCGACGTAGAGAACGCCGACGTCGCCCACCGGCACGCTACACAGCGACCGGACGTTGTCGAACGGTGGCTCGAGGGCGTCGATCGACTCGAGGTCGGCGATCCGGATCGATTCACGTGCACGGAACGAGACGCTGAGCGGGTTTTCGAGCGATACTCGTGCCAGTTCCTCGTCGGGAACCGCCGGCGCGGTCGCTCGCGGAACGAGCTCGCCGAAGTTGATCGTCGAGGCCCAGCAGTACTCGAAGCCGAGGGCGTCGACCGCGCCCTCGACGAGCCGATCGAAGAGCCGGTCGCGGTCGCGGCAGGGAACGATGCGCGCCGTCGTCTCGAACGCGGCGGCGTCGGCGCGGGCGTCCGTCTCCTCGGGGAGTTCGGCGTCGGTTCCGTCGTCGTCACGACAGACCCAGGCGATCTCGTCGACGAGGTGGACGGCGGCGTCCTCGGTGTCGCGGCGGACGTAGCCGTCGATGCCGTCGGTCGATCGGGTCGCCGTCGACGCGTACAATCCGTCGGTGTAGAGCACGAGCGGCGTCGATCCGCAGGCGTCGGCGACCTCGAGCAGTCGCGAGCCCCCCTCCGCCGAGGGCGAATCGGCGAAGACGACGCAGTCGACCTCGGGCGTCCACTCGCGGACGCGCTCGACCGAAACCGTTGGATGGACCGTTCGGTCGGGCTCGCTCCCGACGGATTCGAGCGCGTCGGCGCCGTCGCGTGCGTCCTCCTCGGTCGCGCCCACGTAGAGGACCAACAATGGTCGCGACCGCGGTGTCGAATGTGCCATCGATGTCATCGAATCCACTTGTTCGTCTATACGTACTGTCCGGCTGACCATGATAAAATTCTGCTGGGCGTTTCGGCCGTCGAGGGGTCTCCGGGCACGGAGAATATTCGTCGATAAACGAATTTGAATTCGACAGTAGACGAAGTATGCTGACAGTGAATGCACCGGATCGACACGGATGGACGATACTCACGCGATGAACGTTGCGGAACTGTTTTAGGCGCTCGCTGGCCAACACACCTACAATGAGCGAATTGGCGGACGAGTACCGCCTCGAGTACTTCGAGGAGGAAGGGTTCGTGCGAACGGAGTGTTCGGAGTGTGGAAACCACTTCTGGACGCGCGACCCGGACCGGGAAACCTGTGGCGAACCGCCGTGTGCGACGTACGAGTTCATCGAGCAGCCGGGCTTTGCCGACGAGTACAGCCTCGAAGAGATGCGCGAGGCGTTTCTCTCCTTCTTCGAGGAGCACGGCCACGAGCGAATCGATCCCTATCCGGTCGCGGCGAACCGCTGGCGCGACGACGTCCTGTTGACCCAGGCATCTATCTACGACTTCCAGCCGCTGGTCACCTCGGGCGAGACGCCGCCACCGGCGAATCCGCTGACCGTCTCCCAGCCCTGTATCCGGATGCAGGACATCGACAACGTCGGGAAGACCGGCCGGCACACGATGGCGTTCGAGATGATGGCCCACCACGCGTTCAACGCGCGCGAGGAGGCCGGCAACGAGTACGCCTACGAGGGCGAGGTCTACTGGAAGGACCGTACCGTCGAACTCTGCGACGAGTTACTGGCTTCGCTGGGCGCGGACATCGAGGACGTCACCTACATCGAGGACCCCTGGGTCGGCGGCGGTAACGCCGGCCCCGCGATCGAGGTCATCTACAAGGGCCTCGAACTCGCGACGCTCGTCTTCATGTGCATGGAGCAAGACCCCGACGGCGAGTACGAACTCAAAGACGGGAACACCTACTCCTACATGGACACGTACATCGTCGACACCGGCTACGGCTTAGAGCGCTGGACCTGGATGAGTCAGGGCACCGCGACGGTGTATGAGGCGATCTACCCGGAGATGATCGCGTTCCTGAAGGACAACGCCGGACTCGACTACTCCGACGAGGAGACCGAGATCGTGAGTCGTGCGGCCCGACTCTCGGGGAACCTCGATATCGACGACGTCGACGACGTCGAGGCCGCCCGCGGCGAGATGGCAGAACAGATCGGCGTCTCCGTCGACGAACTCCGCGACCTCGTCGAACCCCTCGAAGATATCTACGCCATCGCCGACCACTGTCGCACCCTCGCGTACATGCTCGGCGACGGCATCGTCCCCTCGAACGTCGGCACGGGCTACCTCGCGCGGATGGTCCTCCGTCGCACCAAACGCTTGTGCGACAACGTCGGCGTCGACGCGCCGCTGGACGAACTCGTCGACATGCAAGCGGAACGCCTCGAGTACGAAAACCGCGATACGATCCGCGATATCGTCCGCACCGAGGTCGAAAAGTACCGCGAAACCCTAGAGCGGGGCGGCCGCCGCGTCGAAAGCTTAGCCGAGGAGTACGCGAAGAAAGGCGAGCCGATCCCGACCGAAGAGCTCATCGAACTCTACGACTCCCACGGCATCCAGCCCGACATGGTGGCGGAGATCGCCGCTGACGCGGGTGCCGAGATCGACATCCCCGACGACTTCTACAGCCTCGTCGCACAGCGCCACGAAACGCCCGACGCGCTTGAGGAGTCGACCGAATCGGCCGACGACCGCTTCGACGATCTACCGGAAACGGAGCAACTCTACTACGACGACCAACAGCGCACGCAGTTCGAGGCGGTCGTGCTCGACGTCTTCGAACGCGAGGAGGGGTACGACGTCGTCCTCGATCAGACGATGTTCTACCCCGAGGGCGGTGGCCAGCCGGCAGACACTGGAACGCTCTCAACCGACGATACGAGCGTCGAGGTCGAAGACGTCCAGATCGAAGACGGCGTGATCCTCCACCGGACCGGCGAGAGCCCGGGCAAAGGCGAGTTCATCAACGGACAGGTCGACGGCGACCGCCGGCGACAGCTCATGCGCCAGCACACGGCGACCCACATCGTCGTCCACGCGGCGCGACAGGTGCTCGGCGAGCACATCCGACAGGCCGGCGCCCAGAAGGGCGTCGAGAGTTCGCGGATCGACGTTCGTCACTACGACCGGATCGACCGGGAAACCGTCAAAGAGATCGAACGGCTCGCAAACGAACTCGTGATGGAGAACACGGCGGTCACCCAGGAGTGGCCCGACCGCCACGAGGCCGAAGCCGAATACGGCTTCGATCTCTACCAGGGCGGGATCCCGCCGGGCGAGCAGATCCGGCTGATCCACGTCGACGAGGACGTCCAGGCCTGTGGTGGCACCCACGTCGCCCGCACCGGCGACATCGGCACGATCAAGGTTCTCTCGACCGAGCGCATTCAGGACGGCGTCGAACGGATCACCTTCGCCGCGGGCGAGGCTGCACTCGGGGCGACCCAACGGAAAGAGGACGCCCTCTACGAGGCCGCCGAGATCCTGGACGTCTCGCCCGAAGACGTCCCCGAGACCGCTCAGCGGTTTTTCACCGAGTGGAAAGATCGCGGCAAACGCATCGAGGACCTGAAAGAACAGCTCGCTGAAGCCCGCGCCGGCGGCGGTGGCGGCGGCGAGGAGGTCGACGTCGGCGACAGTACGGCCGTCGTCGACCGGATCGACACCGACATGGACGAACTGCGCGCGACCGCGACCGCGATCGCCGACGAGGACACGATTGCCGTGCTCGGCAGCGGCGAGAGTGGTGCCCAGTTCGTCGTCGCCGTCCCCGACGGCGTCGGTGTCAACGCGGGCGAGGTCGTCGGCGAACTCGCCTCCAGAGTCGGCGGTGGCGGCGGTGGACCACCGGACTTCGCACAGGGTGGCGGCCCGAACGTCGACGATCTGGACGAGGCGCTCGAGGACGCGCCGGACGTGTTGCGACAGGTGCAAGACGCCTGATCTGATCGATTCTCGGTTTCATCGTAACCCTCGACGCTTCGGTTTCTCCGCTGCTTCTACTGGCCCAAAGTGGCCGAACCGGTTATTCGAGTCCGGGATCGAAACCGTCGCCTTGTTCCGCCTATTTTGATCCAGTATGCCACGCGCTTCGAACGGCTCCGTCTCGCTGTACTACGACCGCGAGGGCGAGGGCCCGTCCGTCGTCTTCCTCCCCGAGGCCGGCCTCGGCGGCTGGCTCTGGGGATGGCAACACGCTGCGCTCGCGGGGCCGTACGAGACCGTCATCTGGGATCTCCGCGGAACGGGGCGCTCCGACGTGCCGCCCGGTCCGTACGATCTCGACGAGCTCGTCGCCGACCTCGAGGCAGTGCTTTCGGAGTGCGAGATTAGAAACGCCCACCTCGTCGGTTGCGGGCTCGGGGGCGTGATCGCGCTCGGGGCCGCACGAGCCTCGAGCCGCGTCGAAACGCTCTCGCTGTTCGGTACTGCCGCTGAGGGGGCAGCGTTCGACCTCGAGCCACTGTTTGCCCCGCCAGACAACCCGAACGCACTTCGAGAATCGCTGGCTGCGACGCTCTCAGCGGAGTTTCGCCGGGAGCAACCCGACGTGGTCGACGGCGTTGTCGACTGGCGCGCGGACGGCGACGCCGGGCGGGACGGCTGGGAGGCACAGACCACCGCGCTCGAAGGGGTCAACGCGAGCGACTGGCTCGTCGAGGTGACCCAGCCGACGCAGGTCTTCCACGGGACCGACGACGCGTTGGTTCCCGTCGACGCCGGCCGCGATCTCGCTAGCGGGTTGCCGCGGGGGGAGTTCGTCCCACTGGAGGATTCGGGGCATCTCGCGATGATCGAGCAGTCGCGGACGGTCAACGATCTGTTGGTGGCGTTTCTCGAGGACCACACCGACACGGACGACCGCTAACGGGATGGCTCGACTCGAGTGTCCGAGCAAAAAACAGCAGTCATAGTCCCGCTCGGTGAGACCGCGTGCTGGCCCTGGTGGCCTTACTCCGTCGCTTCCGGTGTGCTCAGGTGATCGAATAGTCCGTCGAACAGGGATTTCGATCCGTCGGGGCCGGTGATCGTTAGTCGCGTTTCTTCGTACGGCGGCGAGATGTCGATACTGTATTCGGCGAACGAACAGCAGCGGCGTTCGTTTGTCACGAAGGTCGCGATGGCCGATAGCGCTTCATCGCTGCCGTCGAACCGCAGGGAGTACCCGTCGTCACACTCTATGACGCCTTTGTAGCGGTCAGCGAGAACGGATTGGATGCGTTCGGCACGTTCCTGTCGCTGTTCGTTGGTCAGCGTGCATTCGATTGCCGGTGGGTCAGATTCGGACATCAGCGTCTTCACTTTGTATAGCGAAGTGCTTATACTTCTAAGTCCGAAGCATTGCAGTACCTTCGACTATTCGAACCTATGACTGAAAATCCGATTCCCGAGGATACTGATCGCCAGACATCGTCCGAAGACGCCCGGTGTTACTGCCCGCTCGGCGGCGTGATGGACCTACTGAGCAAGAAGTACGCGATCCAGGTAATCTGCGTTGTCGGCGCATTGCAACCGGTCAGGTATGGCGAGATTGAGGACGCGTTCGGCGACGTTAGCAGTT
This sequence comes from Natrialbaceae archaeon A-arb3/5, assembly GCA_046614585.1. Classification (GTDB taxonomy): domain Archaea; phylum Halobacteriota; class Halobacteria; order Halobacteriales; family Natrialbaceae; genus JBKKHI01. The sequence goes on from JBKKHI010000005.1 coordinate 97,207, forward strand.
CCACGTTATCGACGCGACTGAGCGAGTTGACTGACGCGAATCTCCTCGAGCGCGAGCAACATGATACGATTCCACCGCAGGTCGAATACGCGCTGACGGCGGACGGCACGGACCTCTGTGAGTTGCTGGAACCGCTGGTGCAGTGGGTCGAGAACCGGTCTGAATCCGAGTAACTGGTCTTCGTGACGATTTCCAGAACCACGCTTGTTTCTCGTTGGTGTTCAAGAATCCGAACGACTACTCGTAGGAACGATGATTGCTACACCCTCCTCAGCCGATTCGCTCACTCAGCCACCCTCAGAGAAAGCTTTGACGGGCCTTTGCTCGTGAGACTCGCAAAGATCTCGCCGTATGACGAACTCACTTCCTCGCTTTCGTCGTCGACCGGCTTGGGATCGAAACGCGCGACGGAGCAGTCGTCCGGACCCACGAGGTCGAAGATGGCGAACTCTCCGCGTTCGAACTCGGCGAGTTCGGCGAACGCGGCAGCCTCAAGCGGGACGTCGTACTGCTGGACGAAGACGACAACGTGATCGACCTGGGTGGTGCACACGCCGAGTGCCGGTGGTGACTTTCTCGGCGACTGTCGATGGCAATCGAAATATGGACGCGACGGACTGCTCGAGCGGGGAGTCAGCCCGGATGAGTCCGTGTGAGACGGCAACGAACTTGTCCGCTGGACGTAACCTCGGTACTGCCGATTCGGAGGGGTGACTGTCATTGCCGTTCAGTATGTGAATATTAATTAGATTTCCAACAAGACCTTCTCGCATGAACGGTGACGCTGAGCACTCACTCCATCGCCGAGCCCTCCTCGCTGCGACTGCCACCCCGGCGCTCGCCGGGTGTATCGTCCACTTTAACTCGTGTACGACCGGATCATCGCCGTTCGACACGGACGCCGTCGATACGTTCATCGTCAGCACCACAAGCGGAGCCGCCGCGGAAACGGGGCCGTGTGATGACGACACGGAACGTTGTCTTCACGTTCATCTGGAGGTCGATCCAGACGTGATCGCTCTCATCGAGGTTGAAACGCCCGACGGCGAGGTCGTCCGAACGAAAGAGGTGACCGACCGCGAAATCACGGACTTCGAACTGTCCGCAGGCGACAGCACCGACAGCCAGGAGCGAACCATTATCTTGCGCGACGAAAACGGGGCCGTCGTCGACACCGGCGGTGCACACTCCGAGTGCCGGTGGTGACTCTCCAACATTCACCGTCCTTCGAAACTCGCCATCGCTGCTTGCGCACGAGCCCCGCCGTATTACGGATTCAAGCATCGTACACGCGGTCGTGACGCTCTCGCTTTCGCGCCGCGCCGACCGGTTTCCCGAGCGAACGGCGGTAGTCGACATCTCCGAGGAGCGGCTGTACGCCCCCGCGGAGACCATTCACGAGGACCGCGTCACCTACGCAGAGCTGTCCGCAACGGTCGACGAAACGGCGAGCCGACTCGCCGAACTCGGCATCGACGCGGGCGACACCGTCTGTCTCCTCACTCGAAACCGGATCGCCTCGCTCGCGGTGCTGTTCGCCTGTCGGCGGCTCGGTGCGACGTTCGCGCCGATCTCCCACCGATTGACGCCGGTCACCGTCGAGCGGCCGTTCGAGGCTATCGATCCCGACCTCGTCCTCTTCGAGTCCGCACAGCGCGACCTCGTACGATCGATTCCGTTCGATCGATCGATAACGCTCGAAAAACTCGCGACTGTCGACGGAGCCAAACTGGCGGACGACGGTCGCGGCGGCATTGATCGCGATCGACCGCTGGTCGCGCTCCACGGAAGCGGCGGGCGGCCCGTCGTCGCGTTCACAGCGCGTTCGCTCGAGTGGAACTGCATCACGGCGATGGTGACGTGGGGGCTGTCGCGGGACGAGACGTCGCTGCTCGTCACGCCGCTCTCGGCTCCGGATGGCCTCGTCCGCGTCGCGCTCCCGCTGTTGTACGCCGGCGGCAGACTCCTGCTCGACCGCGCGTTCGATCCCGGCGACGCGCTCACCGCGATTGCGGACGAGGACGTCACGTTTCTCGCGGGTCGAACAGCTTCCTTCCGGGACCTCGCAGCCGAAGCGGCGTTCGACGACACGATCGAGTCGCTCGAGCGGGCGGTTCCGGACGAATCCGTTCCCGAAGAGCACCTCGATCCGTATCGCGTGCGTGGCGTGTCGGTGAGGCGAGCGTACGGTCGGCTCGAGTGTCCGACGGTTTGCTGCCAACCGGACTCGGACGAACCGAGCGACACCGAGAGCGACGAGACAGCGGTTGGTTTGCCCGTTCCCGACTGTCGCGTTCAACTCCTCGACGAGAGCGAGACCGCCGTAGAGGGGTCGGGAACGGGCCGCCTTCGGGTATCGGGTCCGATGGTCGCCGACGGGTACGTAAACGCTGCCGGTTCCGATGACGCCGAGGGCGAGTGGGGAATCAAGGATCGAACGAACGAACGCGAATCCGCGGCCGACTCGAGCGACGAAGCGAGCGAGCGCGGCCGGTTCGTCGACGGCTGGTTCGCTACTGGCGAGGCGTTCCGCCGAGACGAGACGGGCCGCTATTACCGGGACTGACACGTCGACTTCGCGCGGGGGGCAACTGTTGGTCGTCCGTGGTCGCGGCAACGACGGCGACGTGCAGAAAGTCTATCCGTTCGCAGCATCCAGTACTCGATGATGAGTCAACCCCGCATTGCCGTCCTGAACGCGACCCATCAGGACGAGAATACGACGCGGAACTTCCGACGCGAGCTCGACGCTTCGCTGTCGGAGTTCGATGTGACCGACGGCACCGTTCCCGACGATTTCGAGTACGACGGGGTCGTCGTCACCGGTTCGCGAGCATCGGTATACTGGAACGAAGAGTGGATCCGAGCCACCAAAGAGTGGGTCGGCGACGCGATCGATCGCGGCATCCCGTGTTTCGGCATCTGTTGGGGCCACCAGCTGCTCGCGGACGTCCTCGGCGGGACCGTCGAGGACATGGGTGTCTACGAGGTCGGCTACAGCGACATCGGTCGGCTCGCGGACGCAGGCTCCCGGCTGCTCGATGGCATTTCCGAATCGTTTACCGCCTTTACGAGCCACTCCGACGCAGTGACCGAACTCCCTCCTGGTGCAGAGCCCCTCGCTCAGAACGAGTACTCGAACCACGGCTTCCGCAAGGATCGGGTCTTCGGCGTGCAGTTCCACCCCGAGTACGACACGAAAACCGCCCGCGACCTTGTCCACCGCAAGGAGCTCTCCGACGAGCGGCTCGAATCCGTCCTCGGCGAGATTACCCAGGAAAACTACCGCGAGGCCTGCGAGGCGAAACTCGTCTTCGAGAACTTCCTCGCGTTCGTCCGCGAGGTCGACGCGCACACGGTCACCGCCGAGGTCGACGCCAGCGCCGGCGCGGCGACCGACGCCGGCTGTTCGGACTGATCGATTCTCGTTCGGCGCTATTTCCAGCCGGCGAACAGCCGACGGAGGACACCGCGTGATTGCGTTTCGGACTCGGCGTGCTCGTCGGGCGCTGATCGTCGGTCGTCCGCGCCGAGTATCTGTTCGTAGCGGGTAATAATCTCCTGTCGACGGCTTTCGCTTGCTTCGAGTTCGCGTTCCAGCGCCGCGATCCGAGCCCGAAGCTGCGTCCGTTCGATTCGAGTTGGCAATGAGGGCGCTGGCGTCGAATGTGAACGGTGATCGTTCGATCCGAGGCGTCGGTTCGCGGACTGAAACTCGAGTTCGAGGCCCGCGCTCGGTTCTGGTTCCGGCTCGACTTGCGAGGACACGTCCCCGGGAGAGCGTTGCTCGGTGGACATGATACTAGCTGGCACAGCCACGTGGAAAAAGGTCAGTCAGTCGGGCGTCAGACCCGTCTGACGCCGGTCGTGCGCCCGTCAGTCACACCGGGTCGGATTATCCCTGCAGATGGTCGAGTACACCCTCAGTCTCAGCAGGCACCGGCTCCGGCTCCGCGCCGGCGGCCGCGGCCGCATCGGGGTCTTTGAGCAGGTGGCCGGTCGTCAGGCAGGCGACGCGCTCGTCATCGTCGACGATCCCCTCAGCCCGCAGCTTACGGAGTCCAGCGACGGAGGCCGCGGATGCCGGCTCGACGCCGATTCCTTCGCCCGCGAGGTCGCGCTGGGCGTCGGTGATCTGCTCGTCGGTGACCGAGATGGCCGTGCCGCCCGTCTCGCGGATGCCCGGCAGCGCCTTCGGCGCGTTGACGGGGTTGCCGATCCTGATTGCAGTCGCTCGCGTCTCCACATCTTCCCAGCGTCGGACCTCGTCCGCGCCGTTCTCGATCGCCTCGACCATCGGTGCGGCCCCTTCGGCCTGGACGCCGACGAGTTTCGGGACGTCGTCCTCGGCGAGTTCATCCGCCTGGACGAGCTCGCGGAACGCCTTATACAGCGCCGAGGTGTTTCCGGCGTTGCCGACCGGAAGGACGATTCGGTCCGGGACGGTATCGTAATCCGCGAGGAACCCCTCGATGATCTCGAGCCCGATGGTCTTCTGGCCCTCGAGTCGGAACGGGTTCAGCGAATTGAGGAGGTACGCCTCGCCCTGCTGGGCGAGCTCCTGGACGATGTCGAGACAGGCGTCGAAGTTGCCGTCGACCTCCAAGATGCGCGCGCCGTGGAGGCTCGCCTGGGCGATCTTGCCCGCTGCGACCTTCCCTGCTGGGAGGAGCACGAGCGTCTCCATCCCGCCACGGGAGCCGTAGGCCGCGAGCGCGGCGCTCGTGTTTCCGGTCGACGCACAGGCGAGGCGGCCGACGCCGAGTTCCTTCGCGACAGCGACGCCGACGGTCATCCCGCGGTCTTTGAACGACCCCGTCGGGTTCATCCCCTCGTGTTTGATCCGCAGCGCCTCGACACCGATATCGTCCTCCAGTCGAGGCACTTCGTACAGCGGGGTCGCACCCTCCTGGGTTGTCACACCCTCCTCGAGCGGCAAGGCGTCGGCGTAGCGCCAGACACCCTGGCCCTCGAAGTCGTCGAACGTCGGCAGGTCGTCGTAGCGGACCTCGAGGAGGCCGTCGCACTCGTCGCAGGTGTAGCGGACGTCGTCGAAGGGAGCGAACGTTTCACCGCACTCGATGCACTCGAGCCAGACGCCGTCGTCGGCGACGGCGGGCACGTCGGGCTGCTCGGCCGAGAGACTGAGACTCATTGTCCACCGAGAGGCAGGCGAGAGAGAAAAAGGACGTGGATTCGACGACCGCTTGATGGAATGCTCGACGGGCCGAGCTGCTGCCGAAGGTTTGTATACAATGAATACGAAGTACACACCATGGGAACGATTTCTGCTCGCGTTCCGGACGATCTCGAGTCGGAGCTCGAGGAGTACCTCGAGGAGGAGCGACTCGACCGAAGTACAGCCGTTCGAAAACTCCTCTCGGAGGGCCTCGACGAGTGGCGGCGCGAGCGCGCACTCGAGCAACTCGCTGGCGGCGAAACGACACTCTCGAAGGCTGCTGACACCGCCGGACTTTCGGTCTGGGAGTTCGCCCAACTCGCGGACGAACGCGACGTGACGTGGGTCTCGAGCGATCATCTCGAGTCGGATATAGAGGAGTTGTGAATGTGGGTTTTCGACGCGACACCGCTCATCTATCTCGCGAAGGTCGACCAACTGGAGATCGTTTCGGCGCTCGATGGGACGTGTTACATCCCTGACCGGGTATACGCCGAAGTCGTGACGACTGGTCTCGAGGAAGGTTATCCTGATGCTCGTCGCATCGAACAACGGGTCGACGCAGGCGTCCTCGAGGTCGTTTCAACTCCGGACTCTCCGCTTTGGGATCGGTTACAGCACAATCCTCGATTGAGCGATGCGGATGGTGCGGTGCTCGCCTGTGCCGACCAGTTCGATGCTACTGCCGTTATGGACGAAGCCGCCGGCCGAACGGCTGCGGCGGTCGAAGATATCGAGACCAAAGGAACTGCGTATCTCGTCCTCTCGTGCACTAAGAACGGCCATCTTCCTGTTGCAGAAGCGCGTGAGACTATCGACGCGATGATCGAAGCTGGCTGGCACTGTGCGCCTGATCTCTACGCGAAAATCGTCAAAAAATTGGACTCGTTCGACAACTGAGTGGCCAATCTGTCACTCGAGGAGCCAACTCAACAGCGCCTTCTGAGCATGCAGCCTGTTTTCGGCCTGATCGAAGACAATCGAGTGGTCGCTTTCGACGACTGCGTCGGTGATCTCCTCGCCGCGGTGGGCAGGCAGACAGTGCATGACCGAGGCGTCGGGGGCGTGCGAGAGCAGGTCCGAGTTGACCTGAAAGCCCTGGAAGTCGTTCATGCGGACGTCGCGTTCGTCCTCCTGGCCCATACTGATCCAGACGTCAGTGTAGATGATGTCTGCGTCAGCGACGGCTTCGGTCGGATCCGTCGTGATCGTTGGATCGCCACCGAGGTCGCGGGCGCGCTCGAGGACATCGTCGTCGATGGCGTAGCCGTCGGGTGTCGCGACAGTCAGATCGAGGTCGGTTAGTGCGGCGCCGACGGCAAATGACTGGGCGACGTTGTTGCCGTCACCGACCCAGGCGACCGACACGTCCTCGAAGCCACCTTGTTGCTCGCGGATCGTCAGCAGGTCCGCGAGCGTCTGGCAGGGGTGGGCGTCATCGGTGAGGCCGTTGACGATGGGGACCGAGGCGTACTCTGCGAGCACCTCGATGTTGTCGTGTTTGAACACACGCGCCATCACGGCGTCGACGTAGCGCGACAGCGTTCGCGCGGTGTCTTTTAGCGGCTCGCCGTGGCCGAGTTGGATGTCGTCTTCGCCCAGGAAGACGGCATGGCCGCCGAGTTGGGTCATCCCCGTCTCGAAGGAGACGCGGGTGCGCGTACTCGGCTTCTGAAAGATCATCCCCAGGGTCTGGCCCTCGAGGTCTTCGTGCTCCTCGCCCGCGTGCTGGGCGCGTTTGTACGTCTCGGCGCGCTCGAGGACCGTCTGCAGTTCGCTCGCAGACAGGTCGTCGATCTCGAGAAAGTGTCGTCGCTCTGTTGCTGTCGAATCTGATGCTGTCATTCGTCGGGTCCTCCACGCAGTGTTTTGGAAACGCGCTCTAAGATCTCGACCGATTGGTCGTATTCCGAAAGCGAGAGGCGTTCGTCGGGTGCGTGATCGAGGTCGGAGTTACCCGGGCCGTAGGTGGCCATCGGGCAGTCCCACGCACCGGCGTAGATGTTCATGTCACTGGTTCCGGTCTTCCGGACCAGGCGCGGTTCTTCGCCCACGTCGCGGATAGCGACGCGGAAGGCTCGAGCGACCTCAGTCCGCGGACTCGTCATGACGGGCGGGACCGCGTCCTTCCAGGTGACGGTCCCGACCTCGAGTTCGGCTTCTGCGGCTTCGCGGACGGTTTCGACGTCGAGAGCGGGCGGGACGCGAAGTTGGACGTCCATCGTCGCCTCGACGGAGAGGCCGTCGTCGCTGACGCCGCCGTCGATATCGACCGGTTTGGTCGTCACCTGCTCGAAGACGGGTTCGTACTCGTCGCCTTCGAAGCGGTCTTCGACGGCTGACCACCAGCGAACAGCATGCTGAATAGCGTTTGGGTCCGGCCGCGAGGTGTGTCCGGACTCGCTTGTCGCGACGTAGGTCCCGGCGAGTAAGCCACGGTAGCCAAGCGTGATTCCGTCGGTTCCGGACGGCTCGCCGTTGATAACGGCATCAGGCATTTCGTCGCGGTCGTCGACCAGATAGCGTGCGCCTTTCGAGTCGACTTCCTCGCCGACGACGCCGACGAACGAGACGCCCGTTCGGACAGCGGCCGCGGCCATCGCGGCGAGCGGTCCCGTCGCGTCGACGCTGCCGCGTCCCCAGAGGACCTCGTCGTCGCCGCTCTCCTCGACCTCGACGGGGATATCCCCCGGGACGGTGTCGATATGGGAGGTCAGCAGGACCGAATCGTCCGCCGGCGCGCGAACGTTTCCGACGGCGTCGGTCCAGACCTCGCGGTCGTGGGCCTCGAAAAACTCGACGAGCCGTTTGGCCGCCTCGCGTTCCTCGCGCGTGGGCGAGGGAATCGAGACGAGATCGACTAACAGCGTCCGTGCGTCCTCGAGTGAGACGCGCTCGCTCGACGTTGTGCTCATGATTCGGTCTGGGCTTCCGTGTTGGGTGCGATGACTGCATGCAGCGCGTCCACGAGTCGATCCGCTTCGGCCTCGTCGATCACGAGCGGCGGCAGGAGACGTAGGACGGTTCGACCCGCCGGCAGCGCTAGAATCTGATGGTTCATCGCCAGATCGCGAGCAGCGCGGTTTGCGCCGCGTTTCAGTTCAATCCCGATGAGCAGCCCCTCGCCGCGAATCTCGCGGACCTCGTCGCCGAGGGCAGCCTCGAGTTCGCTGGTGAGATAGTCGCCCATCTCGGCGGCGTGGGTGGGCCACTCCTCCTCGACGAGCGTCGAAATCGTCGCGTGGACGGCTGCGGAGACGACGGGGCCGCCGCTGAACGTGGCGTTGTGCGACGCTGCGCCGTCTGCGATCCAGTCTGCAACAACAACTGCGCCGACAGGGAGGCCGTTCCCAAGTCCCTTCGCCGTCGTGAGGATATCGGGCGTGACGCCTGCGTTTTCGCAGGCCCACATCTCGCCCGTCCGACCCATGCCGGTCTGGACCTCGTCGAAGACGAGCGCTGCGTCAGCCTCCTCGGTCAGTTCACGGGCGGTTTCGAGATAGCCCTGCGGCGGCACGTTGATCCCGCCTTCGCCCTGAATCGGCTCGAGGATGACGGCTGCGGTCTCGTCGTCGACGGCGGCTGCGAGTTCGTCGCTGTCGCCGTAGGGGACGAACTCCACGTCGCCGGCCAGTGGCTCGTAGGGCTTCTTGTACTTGTCTTTCCAGGTGGCCGCGAGCGAGCCCATTGTCCGGCCGTGGAACGAGCGGGTCGCTGCGATGATCTTTGAGTTGCCCGTTGCCGAGCGGGCGAACTTCAGTGCGGCCTCGTTGGATTCGGTTCCGGAGTTACAGAACCAGGCCTGATTCAGTCCGTCAGGCGTTGCCGCGACGAGTGCCGCGTAGGCGTCCTCACGGGACTGGACGGGGAACGAGGAATCGACGAACGTCAGGTTCCCGACCTGCTCTTGGACGGCCTCAACAACGGCAGAATGGGAGTGCCCAAGCGGCGTACAGGCGTAGCTCGCACCTGCGTCGAGATATTCCGTTCCGTCTGCAGTGTACAGTGAGACGCCCTCTCCGCGTTCGATACCGATTGGCTTGCTGCCGGAGATGAAATCGTGGTCACTCATTGGTCGACCTCCGCTGACCCCTCAAGAACGCCGGGCTCGAGCGTCGTGCCCTCGCCCTCGAGTGCGCTCGTAATCGGTTCATCCGCGTTTGCCGATGCGACGGTCACTGAGGATGCGCCACCCTCGAGTGCCTCTTCGGCAGCCATGACCTTCTTCGTCATGAACCCTTCAGCGGCGTCTTTGACGCCCTCGAACTCCGCGGGAGTCGCAGCCGAATCGATCTTCGTCGACTCGTCGTCGGGATCTTCGTAGATTCCCGAGACGTCTGTGAGGACGACGAGATCTGCCTCGAGCGCGCCCGCAATTGCCGCTGCGGCGCGGTCGGCGTCGGCGTTGACTGCCGTATAGCCGCCTTCCTTCTCCTTGCCCAACATAGGGACGGAGACGACGGGCGTATAGCCACCCGCGAGGACGGTCTCGAGCAGGTCGGCGTTGACCGACTCGATCTTGCCCGAGTGATCTCCGCGTTTGATCTTCTTTTTGCCGTCTTCTTTGACGCGGACGGCGGACTTGCGCTTGCCCTCGAGCAGTTTCCCGTCCGTCCCCGAGAGCCCGACGGCGTTTACGTCGAGATTCTGCAGGCTCTCGACGAGGTCCGTATTGAGTTTGCCCGGCATGACCATCTTGAAGACGTCCATGGTGTCCTCGTCGGTGAATCGGCCGACGACGCCGCCGGGCGTCTCGACGTACGTTGGCTCGTCGCCGAGCTCCTCGAGCGTCTCGTCGACGGCGGTCGAGCCGCCGTGGGTGAGGACGACGTCTTCCCCGTCTTCGACGAGGGAAGCAACGTCACCGAGTGCACCCTCGGGGTCGACGGCGCGTGCGCCGCCGATCTTTACTACCGTAGTCATCTCAGGGTGCCCCCACGGGGTGGAGTCCCGTAAACTCGAGTCCGGCTGTCTCTTCTAAGCCCAGCGCGATGTTGGCGGCGTGGACCGCCTGCCCGGCCGAGCCTTTCATCATGTTGTCGATGGCCGAGAAGACGACGATGCGTTTGTTCGACGGATCGAGTTCGAAGCCGACTTCGGCGAGGTTCGTCCCCGCGACGGCCTTTGGCTCGGGATAGCGGTAGACGCCGGAGCCGCCGGCAGCCATGCGGACGAACGGCTCGTCCTCGTAGCAGCCGCGGTAGGCCTTCCAGAGGTCGCCCTTCGAGACTGGCCCGCTCGGGAAGACGTGGCTCGTTGCACTCGCACCGCGGATCATATCCACAGCGTGGCAGGTAAAGGCCACCGAGGTGCCGAGGAACTGCTCGATCTCGGCCTCGTGACGGTGGCCCGTCGGCGCGTAGGGGCGAACGACGCCCGAGCGTTCGGGGTGGCTCGAGGCTTCGCCGCCGCCGGCACCGCCTTCGGAGGAGCCGACTTTCACATCGACCACGACCTGTTCTCCACCCTCGAGAATGTCGTGCTCGAACAGCGGGTACAGGCCCAGAATCGTTGCGGTGGCGTTACAGCCGCCACCGGCGATGAGTTCCGCGCCCGCGAGGTTTTCACGGTTGATTTCAGGGAGTGCGTACTCAGCCTTCTCGAGGTATTCGGGTGCGGTGTGTCCGTCGTACCACTCGTCGTACTGCTCCTCAGTATCGAGGCGGAAGTCAGCCGAGAGGTCGACGACGGTGTCTGCGATGTCGAAAAACTCGTCGACCTGTCCCATCGAGACGCCGTGTGGCGTCGCGGCAAACAGCACGTCGACGCTCTCGAGATCCTCGGGTTCGGTAAATCGGAGGTCCATGCCGCGAAGCGGCGGATGGACGGAGCCGACGCTCTTGCCGGCTTTCGACCGGCTCGTCACTTCGGCAATCTCGAAGTTCGGGTGTCCGGCGAGCAGGCGAAGCAGTTCGCCGCCGGTGAAGCCCGAGCCGCCGATGACCGTCGCGGTGACCGTCTCGGCGTGTTCGTCGGCCCCGACGTCGGTGCCAAGCGCCATCAGGCGCTCACCTCGAGTTCGTCGTCGGCTGCCGCTGCGGCCTTCTGCTCGAGCCAGTCGACGACGGTGCCGGCAACGTCGGTGTCGACGGCCCCGTCGAGTGCCTTGAACTCGACCGTGTGGTTGACCTCGTGGACGGTGTATCCGTCTTCAGTCTCCATCAGGTCGATACCGAGCAGGCCGCCGCCGACGGCGTCGCTGGCTTTCTGTACCAGCTCTTTCGCTTCCTCGTCGGGTTCGAAAACGTCCGTCTCGGCACCCTTCGCAGCGTTCGTAATCCAGTGGTCCGAGGAACGAACCATGCCGGCGATCGGCTCGCCGTCGGTTGCGAGCACGCGAATGTCGCGTCCCGGTTTGTCGACGAACTCCTGGACGTAGAACACCTTGTGCTCGTAGTGTCCAAGCGTTGCCTTGTGCTCGAGAATGGCCTCTGCGGCGTCAGGCGAGTCGATTTTCGCCATGAGCCGACCCCAGGACCCGACGACGGGTTTGAGGACGCAGGGATAGCCAAACTCCTCGATTGCGTCCATCGCGGTGTCTTTCGTAAATGCGACTTTCGTCGCGGGCGTAGGGACGCCAGCCTGCTCGAGCGCGAGGCTATTCTTGACCTTATCGGCGCAGATATCCGCGGTCTCGTGGCTGTTGATCACCGGAATGTCGTACGCCTCGAAAAACTGCGTGGCGTACAGGCTCCGGCTCGTGGCGAGACAACGGTCCACGACGATGTCGAGGCCCTGAAACGCCTCGGGGGCCTCGCCGATGTCGAACGTCTGCTTGCGAACGTCGATCTTTTCGATCTCGTGATCGCGCTCGCGAAGCTCGTTCAACAGGAGCTTCTCGTCCTTTCGAATTCGGGAGTAGAGTATTCCTACGTTCACGCAAACCACCCCTCAGAGAGGGGGTGAACAGGGAGTTGCTGTGTCGTGACCGTCTGCAAGGTCACTCACCCCAGTCCTCTTCGAGCTCCGGGGCTCGCTCGAGGACTGGCGGCTCGGTGTCGACGACTTCCAGCTCGGCTCCGCAGGTGGTACAGTCAACGATCTCTCCGGTCTCCAGATCGTCGTGCAGGGAGACTTCGGCCCCACACTCGACGCATTCAGTCATTGTACTCGCAACTGGGAGCCGGTTACCCTTAAAGCCTTCGAACTTAACAGCAAAATTATACTACTTGCACTGCACTCTAACGGACCTTCGACGCCAACATACCGGGAGTTTACTTTGATATATCATTAAGTCGGTATATGGTCCCCTCGCGGGGGCCGCCGACGAGTTCGCCGCACGACTACGCGCTCAGACATAGTCGTTCACCTCCGCCCGAAGCGCCTCGTGGGCCGCCTCGAGCGCGTCGGCAGTCTCCTCGAACTCCGTCTCGTCGGCCTCGAGTGCCTCGCGAGCCGACTCGAGCTGAGCCGCCATCGCCTCGGGTGCGGGGCCGCCCTGCGAGTCGCGGCTCGCGACGCTCTCGACGGGATCGAGCGCGTCCTCGACCGCGGCTGGGTCGACGAACGACTCGAGGTCGCCGTTGAGGACGTCCGCAGCAGCCGTTTCGAGGGCAGCATAGTCACCGCCGTTTTCTGCAGCGACAGCGACCATCTCGTGAGCCGTTCGGAACGGGAGTCCGTTGGCCGCGAGCAGGTCGGCGACGCCGGTCGCCGTCGAGAAGCCCGCGCCGGCCTCGGCCGCCAGCGCATCGGTGTTCCAATCGGCCGTCGCGACCGCGCCCGCGGCGACCTCGCTGGCCTCCGTCACCGCGTCGACGACGTCCCAGGCGTGGGTTGTCGCGCGCTGTAGGTCGCGGTTGTACGCCCGCGGCAGCCCCTTGAGCGTCGTCGTCAGCCCCTGAACGTCGCCCGCCGCGTCGCCCGCGACCGCGCGGACGAGTTCGAGCGTGTCCGGGTTCTTCTTCTGGGGCATGATCGACGAGGTCGAAGAGTAATCGTCCGAGAGGGAAACGAAGCCGCGGTTCGCGAAGACGATGACGTCCTCGGCGAGCCCCGACAGCGTCGTCGCGTGCGTCGACAGCGCCTGGGTCGTCTCGAGCAGGAAATCACGACCCGAGGAGGCGTCCATCGAGTTCTCGACGACGGATTCGAAGCCGAGCAACTCGGCGGTTCGCTCGCGGTCGATATCGAACGGCGTACCCGCGAAGGCCGCGCCGCCGAGGGGCGACTCGTTAATTCGTGCGTAGGCCTCGAGCAGGCGCGCCGTATCGCGACGCACGGCTGCCTCGTAAGAGCACGCCCAGTGGGCGACGGTGGTCGGCTGAGCGGGTTGCAGGTGGGTGTAGCCGGGCATGATCGTCTCGGCTTCCGCCTCGGCAACATCTACCAGCGCTTCGCGGAGCGCGAGCGTCGTCTCGATGGCGTCGAGGACGCCCTCGCGCAGCCGGTAACGGATGCAAGCAGCGACCTCGTCGTTACGCGAGCGCGCGGTGTGCATCTTGCCGCCCTCCTCGCCGATGCGTTCGATGACCGCCGTCTCGATGGCCTCGTGGACGTCCTCGCCGTCGGGCAAGGAGTCGTGACCGTCGACCTCGATGGCGTCGAGGGCGGTCAGGATCTCGCCGGCGACGTCGTCGTCGACGATTCCCTGCTCGGCGAGCATCAGGACGTGTGCGCGGTCGACCTCGAGGTCGGCCTCGAAGATCCGCCGGTCGGCCTCGAGTGAGGAGAGGAAGCTCCGAGCGGGGCCGCCGCTGAAGCGATCCCGCCGAACGACGCCCGCCTCGCCACCATCGGCGGTGCGATCGTCGTCCGCGTCGAACCCGTCGTCGCGAGCGCTCTCCTCGGTCATGGTTACTCGTCGTCCGCTGTGACGCTGTTCGCGAGACGGCGCTGGAAGCCGTGGTACTTCGCGACACCGGTGGCGTCTTCCTGTTTGATCTTGCCGACCGTTTCGGTGTCGAAGGAGGCGTGTTCGGCCGAGTAGGCGGCGTACTTGCTGTCACGGGCGACCGGGCGAGCCTGTCCACCTTCAAAACGGATCGTAACGGTGCCGGTGACGCGCTGTTGGGTCTCGTCGATAAAGCCCTCGAGCGCGCTCACGAGCGGCGCGTCGACGAGGCCTTCGTAGCCCTTCTTCGACCAGCGCTGGTCGATCAGCTGTTTGAACTCGCGTTCTTCCTGGGTGAGGACGAGGCCCTCGAGCGCCTCGTGGGCGTTCAAAAGCGACGTCGCAGCCGGGTGCTCGTAGTTTTCGCGGACCTTCAGGCCGAGCATGCGGTCTTCCATCGAGTCCGTACGGCCGACGCCGTAGGAACCGGCGAGTTCGTTCAGGTGCTCGATGAGTGAGACGGGGTCGTACTCCTCGCCATCGACGGCGACCGGGTAGCCCTTCTCGAAGGTGATCTCGATCTCCTCGGTGTCGCCGGACGGCTCGTCGGTCCAGTTGTAGATATCCGTCGGCGGGATGTAGTTCGGATCCTCGAGTTTGTCGCCCTCGACGGAGCGACTCCAGAGGTTGGTGTCGACCGACCAGTCGCCGCCGCTGCCACCTTCGACGGGCAGCTCTTTCTCCTCGGCGTACTCCTGTTCCCACTCGCGGGTGAGACCGAGTTCACGCACGGGCGCAATCACTTCGAGATCCGAGTCGCGCCAGACGGCTTCGAATCGAAGCTGGTCGTTGCCCTTGCCGGTGCAGCCGTGGGCGATGCCGGTACAGTCCTGTTCTTCGGCGACCTCGAGGATCGCCTCGGCGATCACGGGACGGGCGAGCGCCGTTCCCAGCGGGTAGCCCTGATACTCCGCGTTCGCGCGAACGCTCTCGAAACAGAGGTCGGCGAACTCGTCTTTGGCGTCGACGACGTAGTGTTCTAGATCGAGCGCCTCGGCGGTCTCTTCAGCCTCGTCGAACTCCTCGGCCGGCTGACCGACGTCGACTGTCACGCCGATTACCTCGTCGTATCCGTACTCTTCCTCGAGTAGCGGGACACAGACAGTCGTGTCGAGGCCGCCCGAGAACGCAAGTGCCACGCGTGTCATATCGTACTCGAGAGAAACGGAAGCACGGACTTAAGCTCATTGGTTTACTATCCGTAAATTACTGATAGAGGCGCTGCTAACTGGAAAATTGGAGGTTTAGCCGACGTGGAAACAAACCGGGACAGTGGTGTAGTATAATGTGGGCTCAACGGCCCCGCCGTCGCCGCCGCGAAACGATCCCGTCGGTACCGAAAACAGCGAACGCCGTTCCGACGGAGTGACTCATTGGTGAGTGTATGCCAGAGCGGGATATTAAATCCTGCTAAATAGAGTAGCCACCGCAACTCACTGCACACCTGATCGCACGGTGGTTGTGCGATCAGTGTGTAAATGTTTCAGTTGGTACGAGAGTGCGAGAGCGAACCGGTGTCAAAATCAGTTGACAGTCGATCACTCCTCGTCCGGCAACGCGAGGACGTTCTCGCGGCCGATACGGAAGACCTCGATCTCGTCGTCTTCGCGGAGACCGCCGACGACCTGACTCGTCTTGGCCTCCGTCCAGCCGAGTTCGGAGACGACTTCCTGTTGTTTGATTCGCCCACCGCGTTGCTCGAGCAGTCGCAAGACGCGCTCTTCGTTGCTCAGCAGTTCCGGTGGTGGCTGGGCCTCTGACGAGGGAGGCGATTCCGGCGGTTGTGACACTGTTTCAGCACGCGTGTCGGCCGGAGAGTCGACGTTGTCACCAGCCCGATGTCTGATCAGCCAACCGACGGCACCAGCAGTGACGAGCAGTGCAAGCGCTCCCGCAACAGCGAGCCATGGCATCTCCGGCCCTGCACCGGGCTCGCCCGGCTCGTCCACCCCGTCACCGTTCTCGATCAGCACGATCCATGGCTGATCGCTGGCAAACTCCGTGCCGTCGCCGTCCCAGAATACGGAATTATCGGCCGAATCGTCGGGCGTCGGATTGGCCTCGCGGAGCGTATACGCGTCCGGCCAGAAGAGTTGCAACGTCGTATCGTCGGAGAGCGTAAAGCCGGCGAGTGCATCACCTGCCTCCATTCGAGTGAGCTCTACATGTGCGAATAAAGACCATTCGAAGGTGAATTCGACGTGGCCGAGGTTTCGCGGTGTCGGACTCGTATCCGTCGAAACGGAAACGTTCGAGATTTCCATCTCTTCTCGCCCCGTCTCGTTGATACCGTCAGCGAGGGTCTCGTTCCAGTCGGACTGTTCCGCTGCAGCGTACGCGTCGGGATTTTCCTCGACAGCGTCTCTGAGCGTCTCCCAGTCCGCGGTCGAATCGTTTGCAAACCGATAATCGACGGTGAACGTCGCCGTTCTGTTCTCGTGGACGAACGCGTCGATGTGCACCTCGTCCGCATCGTCGAGTTGGCCGATCTCATCGGGTTCGCCATCGTCGAACTCCTGAACAGCGTGGCTCTCCGCGCCGGTATCTGCGACCACAGCAGGCGACACCAACGAAACGAGCACGAGCGAGCACCCGACCACCACGAGCACGTAAATAAGGGCCCACAGCCCCTTCACGTCCATTGTGTGGATATGTCGTAGCCGACTAAATAGGTCTTTCCGACGACAGTGCGTTTTTGATGGGGGAGTCTAACGTATCTGTATGGTCGATACACGCGGATCGCTCGAGGTCGAAACGCTCCTGAAGATCGTCCTCGCACTGGTCGCCGTCCTGCTCGCCCTCCAGATCATCGGGATCGTCATCGGCTGGATCGCCCGGCTGTTGACCCCGATCCTCCTGTTGATCGTCGCGATCATCGTCGTCCTGTGGTTGCTCGATCGGCTCTGATCGGGCCCGAGAGCGGCCACGGACCGCAGAACGTCAGACTGATACGTCGATCGAGCGTACGGTCGACGAAGTGTACAGCGTCAACGTTCCGGTCCCCGGTCGCGTCCGAACCCTCGCGAACGAACTCTACCCCGAACTCGTCGGATTCGAGACGGTGCGCGAGGAACACTCGTGTCTCCTCAAACGGCTCGGGGACGCAGACCACGTCGCCCAGTTACAACACCGGACCCACCGCGCGCTCGAAGGGGCCCCCGCCGTCGAGGCGCGGATTACCGACATCGACTACTTTTCGGAGCCGCCGCTCGGCTCGGCACCCGTCGTCTACCTCGCCGTCGAGAGCCCCGGACTCGAGTCGATCCACGCCGACCTCGCCGAGACCTTCGAGGTCGTCGAGGAACTGGAGGGGGAGGAGTACGTCCCGCACGTCACGCTTGCCCGAGGAGGAGACGAGACAACCGCAAAACGGCTGGCCGAGCGCGAGATCGACCCGATCACGTGGACGGTCCGCGAACTCGAGTTCTGGGACGGTACATACAAGCTGCCGGTCAGTCGCGTCTCGCTCCCGGCGTGAGACAGCACAGAGGAGTCGGCCGTCGGCCGGAAGTTATTACAGACCGGTATCGGTATCCAGAACCATGCACCGACGTGCGTTCATCTCGCTTGCCGCGGTCGTTCCGATTGCTGGTTGCAGTGGCCTCCTCGGCGGCGGCGTCGACGCGACGATCGAAGACGAAGAGCCCGTCGAGTTCGACGCCGACGAAGGGTCCGAACTGACGGTGTCCGTCGAGGTTCAAGAGATCGCCGAATTGGATACCGACGCGGATCACGAACGCGAATCGGTCACCCTCCAGATCAATCACGAAGACGCCGGCATCGTCGATACGTGGTCGATCGAGGACTCCAAAACGTTCGATCTAACGATCGACGACGGCGGGACGCATACGGTAATCATCATCGGTGGCGTCGCCGACGTAACGATCGAGTGAGAACTGCGGGTCAGGGGGCTGGCGGATCGCCGTCGTAGCCATCGTGGTCGGCGTAGAAGTTCAGCATCGCGAACTTGAGTTTCTCCGGGTCGATATCGAGTAACTCCTCGCGTTCCTCGTGTGGAAACGTGCCGTTGACGCTGTACTTGCCGAGATCCGATTTCGCCTCGCGAGAGTAGCGGGCGTCGAGCAGTGCGCGGACGCCGACGTCTTCCGGCGAGCGGATCACGCGGCCGAGTGCCTGTCTGGTCTTTCGGACGGTCGGGATCTCGACGGCGTAGCGCCAGCCGGTGTCGGTCCCCTCGAACGCGACGTCGTAGGCGTCCTGGACGGCCTCGGCCCGGTCGTCGAGGTGGGGGTAGGGAACGCCGACGACGAGGACCGTGTGTGCGTCGTCGCCGTCGAAGCTTACGCCCTCGGCCAGGGTTCCCCACAGCGAGGTACAGAGCAGCGCGCCGTCGTCGGCGACGAACTCCTGGCGAAGCTCCTCGGCTGCAGTACCGGGCTCGTCGAGATAGATCGGCCGGTCGGACCGGCGCTCGAGTCGCTCCGCGTACCGACTCGCCTCGCCGTAGTTAGGGAAGAATGCGAGCGTGTTGCCGGGCGTCATCCGAACGGCGTCGTGGATGGTCTCGGCGACCGTCTCCTGAACGGCGGGATCGTCCCGGTCCGAGGAGAAAAGCGGCGGCGTCTCGACGGCGTACGTCCGCCGGTTCTCCGCGGGAAACTGTAGTCCGTACGCCATCGTCACCGGTTCCTCCATCCCGAGAACGGACTCGGTGACGTCGAACGGCTGGAGGGTGGCGCTCATCAGAACGGTCGAGTACACTTCGTCGAACAGCCGGCCCGTCACCTGCCGCGGGAGACACGTATAGAGTTCCGCACGGCCGTAGATCTCGTCCGTGCCGGCGTCGCGAGTCACGGAGACGACCGGGTACAGCCCCTCCGCCGTGCCCTCGTTCATCCAGGCGCTGACGAACGCCGCAGCCTGTAAGGTCTGACACTCCGTTCTCGTCGCCGTCTCGCCCTCGCGGTAGGCTTCCTCGTACTCCTCGTCGAGGTCCTGTCCGAGGTTCATCGCAGCCTCGAGATCCGCGTCGATCCCCGACCCGGAGTAGCGCTGGAGGAACTCGAGCGTGAGGTCGTCACGCCGGTTCTCGTTGGTGATCGAGACGTCCGCCCAGTTCTCGCCGATCGCCTCGCGGTCGCCGAAGCCGAAGGACTCCTCGTACGTCTCGACGAGCGCGCGGTGAAACGCCGAGAGGACGTTTGCGGCGTCTTCCGAGCGGGGATCGTCGGTATCGGCCAGTTCGTCCAGCGCTGAGTCGAACGTGCGCTCGGAGCAGGTTCGGGTGGCGTGCTCGCGGGCGGCGTCCTCGACGTTGTGGGCCTCGTCGAAGACGGCGATCACGTCCTCGGGGTCGCGGCCGAGCCAGCGGAAGAACTGTTCTCGAATGGTCGAATCGAGCAGATGGTGGTAGTTACAGACGACGAGGTCGACGCCCTCGATGCCTTCCTTCAGGAGTTCGTAGCCGCAGAACTGCTGCGTTTCGGCGTACTCGTAGATCTCGTCGGGCGTTCGCACGTCGTCGAACAGCCACGCGAAGAAGTCGTCCGTGTCCTCGGTGAGGTTGTTCCGGTAGTAGTCACAGACGTTCTGTTCCTCGAGATCGTCGAGTTGCTCCTCGATCGACTCGAGTTCGTCCATCACCGCCGAGCGAGCGTCTGCTGCGCCGCCGTCGCCGTCCTGACTCTCCGCTAAGAGCTCGCGCTGGCGACGTTCGAGCTGATTTCTGTCGCGTTCGGCGTCGACCACCTCGCGGGTGTTATCCCGCAGCGCCTGACACTCCTCGTAGCCGACGTCGATGTGACACATCGACGATTTCCCTTTGAAGACGACCGCTCGAATCGACTCCTCGCGCGTGATCGCGCGGGCCTCGGCCACAAACTGACGCATCTGCTGGTGGACGTCCGTCGTGATGACGACCGTCTTGTCCTGCTCGCGTGCGACCTCGAGTGCGGGGGCGAGCGACGAGAGCGTCTTCCCGGTGCCACAGGCCCCCTCGAAGAGGACGTCCTGGCCGCGAACCAGCGTATTGTAGATGCGGTCCATCGCCTCGCGCTGGTTCTCGTAGGGCTCGTCGTAGGGGAAAAACCGCTCGTAGCCGGACGTCTCTGACACGATATGTGATAGGTTCCCGCGGGGCTAAAAGCGTTCGTCTCGATTCAGCGACGAACCGCGTGCCGAATGACGCATGACACCACGAACCAGAGCCGGCTATCGCGCGGAACACCGCCTTGTGGCTCGAGTCCCTCGCGTCGAGTATGCCGATCCCCGGGTACGATTCCGGTACCGTCGCGGAGTACGAACTCACTCGCGCTGGCGCTCGCCTCGACGTCGTCGCTGGCGTCGTCCCCGAGTCGTTCGGACTCGAACCAAGTGTCGTCGAGCCCCCGCCGGACGTCCTTGCGGATCCGATCGATCTGATCGACCTCGACCAGATTCGAGCGATAGAGGCGATCAGAATCGAACTCGTCTACGACCCGGCGGCGCTCCCACCCGGTGCGAGCCCGACCGACGTGGTGATCAGCGTCGACGACGGAGACGAGTGGCACTCGCTCGAGTCGACCGTCGACCTCCAGGAGACGACGGTGACGGCAGTGGTGAACGATCGACCACCGGGCTCGACGGTCGTCGCCGCGTACGACGAGGGAAACGGCGCGCTGTGACGGGCGAGACGGCGCGTCGTCGATCCGGCGGCCAGACCCACGTCGACAGGTCGAAAGGAACGTGACGGACGCGGACAAAGCGCCGGCATGATCGCAGTGTTCTCCGATACGCACAGCAGCCAGGGCCACGAGCTCACGGACGAGGCGCTGGCCGTCGCTCGAGACGCGGACGTCGTACTCCATGCGGGCGATTTTACGAGCACGGCGGCACTCGACGCCTTCCAAAACGAGTGTGACCGCCTGTTTGCGGTTCACGGAAACGCCGACGGATCGGCCGTCCGCGATCGGCTTCCGACGGCTCGCGTGGTCGAGGAGGGTGGACTCCGTTTTGCACTCACACATCGACGTGACGGCGGCGGAACCGGGTTGGCGATGTTCGGGCGCTCTCGAGACGCGGACGTCGTCGTCTCGGGACACACCCACCGGCCGACGGTCACTACAACCGACGACTGTCTGCTCGTGAATCCGGGCAGCCACGCGGATCCTCGCGGCAATAGACCGGGCTTTGCGGTGCTCGAGGTCGAGGACGGAGAACTGAACGGGGAGCTCCGATCGACGGACGGAACGACGGTCGAACGGTTCGAGTGGCCCCGGAGGTAAGAGACACGAGCGTGCGCTGGACAGTATTGGAGCGCCAGCGGGGAAACGGCGAAGCGGCGGAAGAGGGTGGTGGAGTGGTGATGGCGGGGCCGTCTCTCCGATTGGAGGGCGGTCTCGACTTCGGCACTGGCACGCGCCGTGGAGGGCCGATCGAGACGCACTCGAAGCTACGGTCCCGGACCCAATATAGTCAGCGTAAGCTAAAAATCCAGTTTTACCTTGCCTCGTCGGCCAGTTGTCGCGATCACGGTGTTGGCTGTTCGACGTGCAACGGTCGACGTGCAAACAGCGAGCACGACGTCGAAACGATTTTGCACGCTGACACAGTATCGGCGTCGTATGCTCGACCTCATCCCCGACGATCCCGTGATCATCGCGATCGTCCTGATCCTGCTCTCGCTGATCTTCTTTTCGTACCTGCTGCTTCGGCGAACGATCCTCGAGTTCCGCGACGGCATGAAAGGCGGCCGATAACGGGTCGTCCGCTCGCTGTATGATAACCGACGGATCGACACCGACGCGGTCTCGGCGGTGGCTCTTCGAACGGGTCGTTCGAGGCGTCGAAATCAGAGCCGTTTCAAGCGCACAGGTGAGTCACAAAGCGATGAACCGGGATGACAGACCGTCGCGTGATCGAGGGCGTACGCCGGGATGAGCGAAGACTCGACGAAGAGGGGCCATCGGCTCGTTTCGGTGCTTCGCCTCGCCGCGGTTTCGCTGGTCGTCGTCGGCTTCAGCGGATGGGTGATCGACTACGAGGGCGAGATCGTCCTCGAGTCGCCGTTCACGCTCGCGTTCGGCGTCGGCGTCGCCTGCGCGCTGGCGTCGATCTATCTCGGCATCTTTCTGGCTGACGGCGGGGACGGAAGATAACGGGCACCGAACCGGAGTGTTCGATCCGAAAACGGTATCCCGGCGCTTCGGGTACGGGTGAGATATGGACCCACGCATCCGCGAGCACGCCGAGATCATCGCGAACCACTCGGTCGATCTACAGGAAGGCGACAACGTCGTCGTCGACGCCCACCCGGTCGCAGAAGACCTCGTCGTCGCCCTCCACGAGGTCATCGGTGATCGGGGTGCGAACCCGGTGACGACGAGCCAGCGAACCGGCAAGCGCCAGCAGCGCGCGTTCCTCCGCGCATCGGACGAGGAGGACTTCGAGACGCCCGCACACGAACTCGCGCTCATCGAGGAGACCGACGTCTACATCGCCATTCGAGCAAGCGACAACGTCACGCAGACGTCGGACGTCGCTCCCGAGATTCAGGCAGCCCACCAGCAGGCCCACCAGCCGATTCTGGAAGAGCGGCTCTCGACGCGCTGGTGTCTGACCCAGTACCCCGCGCCCGCGAACGCCCAGCTCGCCGAGATGAGTACGGACGGCTACGAGAACTTCGTCTGGGACGCCGTCAACAAAGACTGGGACGCCCAGCGCGACCACCAGGAGAACATGGTCGAGATCATGGACCCGGCGGCGGAGATTCGCATTGTCAGCGGCGACACGACCGACGTGACGATGTCGCTCGACGGGAATCCGACGCTGAACGACCACGGCAAACACAACCTGCCGGGCGGCGAGGTCTTCACCGCGCCCCAGCCCGACAGCGTCGAGGGCGAGGTGCTGTTCGACATGCCGCTGTACCACCAGGGACGAGAGATCACGGACGTCTACCTCGAGTTCGAGGACGGTGAGGTTGTCTCGCACTCGGCGGCGAAAAACGAGGACGTCCTCACCGAAGTGCTGAACACGGACGAGGGCGCCCGCCGACTGGGCGAACTCGGTATCGGGATGAACCGCGATATCGACCAGTTCACCTACAACATGCTGTTCGACGAGAAGATGGGCGACACCGTCCACATGGCCGTCGGTCGCGCCTACGACGACACCGTCGGCGAGGGCAACGAGCAGAACGACTCGGCGGTCCACGTCGACATGATCGTCGATATGAGCGAGGACTCGCGTATCGAGGTCGATGGGGAAGTCGTCCAGCGCAACGGAACCTTCCGATTCGAGGAGGGGTTTGAAGATTGACATCCTCCACACGGCTGAAGCCGTGGGATTCCGCGTTGGGATATTGTGGTTTATGACGTGATCTGTTCTTGAGGTGCAAACGCACCAGTTTCCTTGTCAAACAGGAACGTCGATGGCTGTGCCAACCAGCCGTTACTCCTATCTCCCCCATCACAGGCGAGACTCGGAGATACTTGTTGTCGAATGTTCTCTGCGCCGTTGACGTCCGCGTTCATCACTGCCCCGCAGTCATCGCACACGTACAAGCCGCGTTCAACACGGTTTGCGTTGCGCTCCCGGCCACAGCACGAACACGACTTCGACGTATCCCGCTCGGATACGTGCTCAACCGTGACGCCTTCCATCTCGGCCTTGTATTCGAGCAGGTCGGTGAAGCGATCGAACGCCCACGAGTGCAGATCGAGGTTGCCGTGCGTACCCCAGTCCTTTGAGTCGCCGTTCTCCGCATCTTCGCGGATACCAGAGAGGTTACCCACCACAATCGTTCCAACACTCGCCTCGACACACCGTTCAACGATGTGCTTTGAGAGTGTATGGAAGTAGTGGGTGCGGCGAGCCGACTTCGTCTGATGCAACCGGTTCGCTTGCTTGGAGTCGGCGTCGTCACACCGGGCAATTCGCTTGCTGAAGTAGTAGTCGTCCTGCTTCAGGCAGTTCAGCGGATACAACTCGGCATGGCCATCTTCGTAGGCGAGTGCGGCGAAGTTAGTGATGCCGAGGTCAACACCCACGGTCTTCTCACCCGGTGCTTCGGACACTCCGATCTCGACGTTGCACACGAAGTGGAGTTCCCATTCGTCACCCGTCCAGACCGCTCGTACTTGTTGGACGCTTTTAACTTCAGAGAGGTCAACGTCGGGACGAGTCTGGTATTCGCAGAGGATGAAGTCCGACCAGTACTCCTTGAGGTTCGACCCCTTCGAGAGTCGAACGCGGCCGTACTGGGTGTCGAGTTTGAAGCCAGCGGCTTTGAACGTGACTGTGGAACGTGGGTGGTCGTCGCCGTGTTTGCGGTAGCCGGGCGGGTTCGCATTCGTGTCTCCGTTGCGTCGTTTACCGTACCAGCTGTTGAACGCCTCAGCGAGTTCTTGAAGGACTCGCTGGCTTGACTGAGAATGGAGGTCATCGTAGCGTTCGTGGCTCTTGAGGTACGCGGTGAGTTCGTCGTGTTCTGGGATGTAGTCAATTTCATCCCAGACACGACTGATTGTCCACCGTCCGACATTCCAGAGTTTACTGGCGGCGAACCCGAGCGAGTCAAGGTCGTCAGACACCTGTTGCTGGTTCCTGATGGAAGCAGTGTAGGTGCGAGTGACGACCTGTTTCGCCATACGTAACCTATGTAGAGAAACCTACTTGAAGGTATGGATCGTGCAACGTGGAATATCCGGCTTGTTGTGAAATGTGGACTGATTCAGCAGTGACGGCTTCATCCGCACGGCTAAAGCCGTGGGCTTTCGCCTGTACTTTCTGTAACTACCGTGAGCGACCGACGGGAGCGAACGGGTTTTTCATCGACGTTTTTCGCCGGGTTTGAGCGAACGAAGTGAGCGACCACCCGAATTCATACGGTCGCGGTTCCTAGACGGAGTATGGCAGTACTCGTCGCGTACGACGGTTCAGCGCCCGCTCGAGAGGCAGTCGAACACGCGTTTACGACCTACCCCGACCAGGAGATCATCCTACTTCGGGTCATCGAGGCGGCGGAGGGGTCGACGGGAGCGGGTATCAACCTCGCACAGGATATGCTCAGGGATCGGGAGACAGAAGTTTCCGAGGAGTTTCCCGACGAGATCGAACCCCTCCTGAGCGACGACGTCGAGTTCACGACGGAAACGGTCGTCGGAAACCCGGCTCGCGAGGTCGTCGAGTTTGCGGAGGACAACGACGTCGACCACATCGTCATCGGCAGCCACGGTCGAGCGGGCATCTCGCGGGTGTTGCTCGGCAGCGTCGCGGAGAAGATCGTTCGGCGCGCACCGGTTCCGGTCACGGTCGTCCGATAGGAGTCTGGCTAACAGTGCTCGATTAAGCACGCCGCTGACGATAGTAGCCACTGACTGTCACTGCATACCAGGTCGCAAACCGCCGTCGCAATCGGTGTGTGAACGTTTCAAGAGCGTCTATATGCGTCGCTACTGGGCATAGGTGAAGTTCCGTAGATATCGCGAGAGCAACTGCTCGCGGTTTTTGAGTACGGGGTAGGTCAGACAGGTGAACACGCGTGGAAACCACGCATGCTGAAAGGTAACTGTCTGACCGTGCCGTCTCTCTGTCTATCGTCTATCAGTACAAAACAGTACCGGTATGCGGATCTAACGTGACAACTAGAACGGGTTACACACCGCCATCACTGCCCGTGGCCCCCGCCCGCAGCGATCACTTTCGACTGCCCTCCCGCGTGTGATCAGGTGGGCAGTGACGGCCAGTGGCGTACTGGCAGCGCGTCGTGAGCAAGCAGCGGGGAGTGGTTACGGCGCGAGCACGGACTCGACTTTCTCGATCGGATGCGGCGGATTCTCCGAGCGGTTGGTTCGGTCGCCGATCTGGCTCCGACAGGAGGCTCCGGGTGCGACGACGGCGTCGCCGTCGCTGCGGTCGATTTTGTCGAAGAGGATCGAGGCGATCGACTTCGAGAGATCGTAGTGTTCGGACTCGTAGCCAAAGGAGCCGGCCATGCCACAACAGCCAGATTCGAGCGGATCGACGTCGTAGCCCGCCCGCCGAAGCACACCGACGGCGTGGTGGTCTTTCGCGGTCGCTTTCTGGTGACAGTGGCCGTGATAGGTGAGCGCGTCGCTCGGCTCGTGCAGCCGGTCGGAATCGTTCAACCGGTCGACCAGCCGGTGCGTGTCGAGATACTCCATGACGCCGTAGGAGTGCTGGGCGACTCGGTCGGTCGTCTCGCCGGGTAACAGGTCTCGGTACTCGTCCTGGAACGCGACGGCGTCGGAGGGTTCGACCGCAACGATCTCCCAGCCGTCGTCGATGTGTCGCGAGAACACGCCGGCGTTCGTCCGCGCGCGGTCCTCGGCGAGGTCGAGCAGGCCGACCGAGTAGGCGGCCCGGCCGCTCGGCGCGCAGTCGTCGGGAATCTTCACGTGGACGCCGGCGGCCTCGAGGACGCGGACGGCGGCTTTTCCGGGCTCGGGATAGCTGTAGTTCGTGAACGTGTCGGGGAACAGCAGTACTTTCCGATCAGCCTCCGCTTCCGAGATGCGCGGGCCGCGGTCGGCGTACCACTCCTGGAGCGACTCGCGCTCGAAGGTGGGCAGTTTCCGATCGCTCGCGATTCCGGCGGCCTTCTCCATCACGATTCGAGAACCCGGAATCTTCGGCCCGATGTTCGACAGCGGCGCGAGTTTGCTTCCAAGCCACGAAAGTCGGTCGATGTTGGCGAACAGCCGCGTCCGGAGATCGGGGCCGTCGCGCTCGTGGTAACCGTGTTTGACCTCGGCCTTGAGCTTCGCCATGTCGACACCCGTCGGGCAGTCGTTCTTACAGCCCTTACAGCCGACACAGAGGTCGAGCACTTCCTCCTGGAACCGTTTCGAGTACATCTCCTCCTCGGGAATTTCGCCCGAGATGGCGGCGCGAAGCATGTTCGCCCGGCCGCGGGTGGTCTCGATCTCATCTTTCGAGCCCCGGTAGGTCGGACACATCACGTCGTCGGTCTGTCGGCAGGTCCCACAGCCGTTACAGAGTTCGACGAGTTGCGAGAAGCCGCCCTCCTCCGAGAAGTCGAGTTTCGTCTGGGGCTCGATCGACTGGTAGCCCTCGCCGTAGCGGAGGTTCTCGCGCATGTCCGTCGGATCGTCCTCCTGGTGGACGACCTTCCCCGGGTTCATCCGCCAGTCGGGGTCGAACGTCTCCTTGATCTCGACGAACGCCTCCCAGAGGTCCTCGCCGTACATCTTGGGGTTGAACTGCGTCCGCGCGAGGCCGTCGCCGTGCTCGCCGGAGAACGAGCCGTGGCGTTCGACCACGAGGTCGGTGACGTCCTCGCTGATCGAAAGCATCTTCTGGATGCCCTCGTCTTCCTTCAGATTGAGAATGGGGCGGATGTGCAGCGTGCCGCTTCCCGCGTGGGCGAAGTACGCCGCCGAGGTGTCGTGGTCCTCGAGGACGTCCATGAACTCCTGGACGTACTCGGCGAGCTCCTCCGGCGGCACCGTCGCGTCCTCGATGAACGGGTACGGTTTCGGATCGCCCTCGAGGCTCATCAGCAGCGGAATCGCGGCCTTTCGGAGCTTCCACATGCGCGCCTGATCGTCCGGATCGTAGGCCTCGAGGACGTCGAACGCGTCGCCCTCGTCGACGAAGTGTTCGTTCGTCCGCTCGATCGGTTCCTCTAAGTCGTCGTGGACTTCCGAGTCGAACTCCAGCATGATCGCGGCCGCCGTCCCGTCGGGGATCGGCTCCTCGTACTGGGCGTACTCCTCGTTGTCGCGTGCGAGTCGGAACACCTCGCTGTCCATCAACTCGACGGCGCTCGTGTCGAACTCGAGCGCTTCCGGCACCGCCCGGAGCGCGTCGATGAGGTCGTCGAAACAGTAGAGCGCGAGCGACGTCTCCTCGGGGAGCGTAACGAGGCTGATCTCGGCCTCGACGATTATCCCGAGCGAGGATTCGGAGCCGACGAGTAGCTTCGAGAGGTTGATGACCGCTTCGCCGTCGTCGTTTCTGTAGATGACTCGGTCGAGGTTGTACCCCGAGACGTTGCGCTTGAGTTCCGGATATCTGGATTCGATTTCGTCCACGTTCTCCTCGACGAGCCCCCGCACCGTCTCGTAGATCTCGGCCTCGCGGTCGTCCTTCGAGACGATCTCGTCGTACTCCTCGCTGTCGAGGACGACCTCGCGGGTGTGGATCAGCGAACCGTCGGCGAGGACGACCTCCAGCTCTTCGGTGTAAGCGTCGGTGATACCGTATCGCACCGAGTGTGCGCCCGTGCTGTTGTTGCCCATACCGCCGCCGATCGTCGCGCGGTTCGACGAGGCGGGGTCGGGTGCGAACTTTAGTCCCCACTGGCCGGCGTACTCGTCGAAGTGGTCCTGGACGACGCCGGGCTGGATGCGAGCGCGCTGTGCATCGGGATCGAGGTCGATGATGTCGTCCATGTAGACGGTCATATCGAGCACCACGCAGCCCGGACCGACGGCCTGCCCAGCGAGCGACGAGCCCGCGCCGCGGGCGATGATCGGAACGTCGTGCTCGGCGGCGACCCGCACCGCGGCCTGGACGTCCGAAACGTCCCGCGGGAAGACGGCTCCAGCCGGTTTGGCCTGATAGATGCTGCCGTCGGTCGCGTACAGCACCTGACTGTACTCGTCGAAGCGTACCTCTCCCCGTACGGCCGCGCGAAGGTCCTCGGCGAGTTCGACGTACTCCTCGGCGTGCTCGTGGCCGCGTTCCTCGCGGAACGTCTCGAAGTTGCTCAGCCCTCGCTGGGGTTTCCGGAGCGTCGAAGGCTGGTCGATGTCGTCGACCGATTCCGCGTCCATCATCTCCTCCGAGTGGTCCGCGTCACCAGGAGTCTCGATAGTCATCATCAGACATGAGGGATGGATCCGGATAAGCGCTGTGTCGGCATATTCCTCTGAAAGAGGGTGTCTCGACGAAACGTCGCCCATTGACCACCGGGTTGAGACGGATCGAGAGGCAGATCGAATGCGCCGTGACGATAGGCCTAACTCACAGCCGCCCAAAACAGGAGCCATGACCGATTCCGACGCCTTTCTCGAGACCGTTCGCGAGGAAAACCAGACCGCCCTCTCGCGGCTTGGCTCATCGAAGTCGCTCTACGCCGACACCGGCGGCGACATCGATACCGAACCCGTCCTCGAAGCGACCGCGGACGCCGAGTACGCCGCCTGGCAGACGTTCGACGGCTGGGCCGACGACGAGGATCACGACGCCGCCCGCGAGGCCTTCGAGACGACGGCCACGGAAGAAAACGACCACTTCGAGACCGTCCTCGACCACCTCGGAAACGAAGAGTACGAGCCCCAGGAGGTTCCGGACCTCCACGAGTACCTTCGCGGCCTCGACTCGACGGTCGAACGCGTGGGCGGTCTCATCGGCCGCATCCTCGCGAGCCAGCGTTCGAAAGAGCAGGTCGTCGGTTACTTCGTCGGCGATGCCGATCCGCAAACTGCGGGCGTGTTCCGCGAGTTCGGGACGGATCTCGACGACCAACTCGAGCGTGCAACCGAGCTGTTCGAAACGGTCTGCGAGAGCGACGAGAATCGCGAGCGCGCCGAACAAGCGGCGACGGGAGCGATCGAGGCCGCCTACGGCGAGTACGTCGAGAATCTGGAAGCGATGGGCGCGAATCCGAAACCAGTCTGTTGAGACCGGCGTGTACGGTGTTTCACACCGGCCGACCGCGACATCGTCCGCGGATCAGACGCCCTCGAGCGTCTCCCGGAAGGACTGAATCGATTCGAGCGCGTCCGCGACGTGATTGGCGACCGCGCCGCCTTCCTCGTCGGCAATCTCGGCGAGAATGTGCTCGTGACGCGCGAGTTTCCCGTGGTCGGGGCCGCGATCGGCATCGGCCAGGTCCGAAAACTGTGTCGCCTGGGACTCGAGCCGCTCGCGCGTCTCGTCGGTGCTGGCGTCGCCTGCTGCGGTTCGAAGCGATTCGGCGGCCGCGGTGAGATCTTCGCGTGTCATAGAAGGGCGTTCGCCCGGTGCAGTTAAAACGGTTACAGGTATTCGCTGGACTCGGGGAACGACGAGTCTAAGCGATCACGCAAATACGCAGCGCGACTGTGCAGTCTATTTGCGGCGTACTGGCCAGACGGACTATATATCCGTCATGAAAACGGGAGAGTAGCAATCCCAGATGAGAACAAACCGCCGACAGACACTCACAGCAGTAGGAGGAGTGTCAGCGGGTATTCTAGCAGGCTGTCTTGAAAGCCAAAGTGAAGACACCCAACAGGACGAGACGGAACAAAACGGCGACGATGAGGACGGTGGTGAGTGGCAACAGTTTGACCTCACTGAACGAGATATCACCTACGAGTTCCCGGAATCGAAGACGATTTCGTATGAATCTGAGCAACCTGCCGACGTCACCGAGACCCAAGCCTATCGACGCGGCGAAGACGTCGAAATTCGGGGGACGATCCGATTCAACGAGGATATTCCCCTACTGATTGAAATAGATGCGGAGATGCACGGAGACGGCGAACATCTTGGCGGACCAAGCGCCGCGGTTCGACAGGAAGCCGATGAAGAACCCTTCACGCTCGAATTTTCGTCGACCCGTCTCGACGTGTACGAGGGATACACGCTCCACGTTACTGGCCCTGACCCCGAATAAAGGCCACAGCAGGAACGGAGAGCGAGCGATTAGCACCCCACACGACAACATCACAAGAGTTCGATAGAGCAAGGCCAGGAAACTCGGTACAGGAGTAACCTGGAGATTCCTCAGACGAGGCGCTCGACGCGGTCTTCGGGATCGAACGCGAGGCCTTCGGCCGCCTCGGGCGTGAAGTTGTAAATAGCGTCGTGGACGTTCGTCCGGTAGCTCGCCGGGCCGTTGTGATCGATTTCCGCCGCGCGCTCGCCAGCGAGTCCGTACGAAAGCGTTCCGTGGAGCGCGGCGGTAAGCTTGTCGTCGACCGAGCCACAAAAGACCGCGACTGTTGAGCCGAGCATGCAGCCCGAACCGACGAACTCACCCATCAGTTCGTGGCCCGCTTCGAGTCGGTAGGCAGCGTCCGATCCCGCGACGACGTCCGCGGTGCCGGACGCCACGACGGCGGCTCCCGTCTCCGCTGCGAGCGCGCTGGCGGTTTCGCCGATCTCGTCGTACTCGCCGACGGACTCGACGCCTTTGACTTCGGCCTCGATACCCGCAAGCTGGCTGATCTCACCGTAGTTACCCTTGATCGCGGCGAACTCGACGGAGTCGAGGAGGCTGCCGACGACCTCCTCGCGAGTCGGCGTCGAGCCGACGCCGACGGGATCCAGGACCACGGGGACGCCTAGTTCGTTCGCCGCGCGACCTGCCGCGTGGAGCGCCTCGGCGTTCGAGTCGGTCATCCGCCCGATGTTGAGCAAGATCGCACCGGCGAGTTGGGCCATCTCGGGCGCTTCGCCGGGCGCATCGGCCATAACCGGCAGTCCGCCCCAGTGGAGGGTTACGTTCGCGAGGTCGGTCTTGGTCACCTCGTTCGTCAGCTGTTGGACCAGCGGCTCCGTCTCCTGAATCGCGCGGAGCGATTCCGCGATCGCGTCGGCCGAAACTAGCGGCGCGTCAGTCATCCGCGACCGCCTCCTCGAGCGCGGCGGTCGCCGCACGCGGGTCATCTGCCGCGGTGATCTCGCTGATGACGGCAACGCCCGACGCGCCAGCCTCGACCACCGGCCGAGCGTTGGCCGCCGTCACGCCGCCGATTCCGACGATAGGGATCGAAACGGCGTCGGCGATCTCGGCAATTCGGTCCGTGCCGATGCCGTTTTTCTCGCCGTCGACGTCTTTCGAGGACGTGCCGTAGACCGCGCCGACGCCGAGGTAATCAGCACCGTCGGCTTCAGCCTGCTCAGCCTCCGCGACCGTCGAGGTCGAACAGCCGATGATCGCGTCCGGGCCGAGCAGATCGCGAACTGCGCCAACGGGGAGATCCGACTGGCCGACGTGGACGCCGTCGGCGTCGATCGCCTGCGCGATGTCGACGCGATCGTTGACGATCAGGTCGACACCGGCCTCGTCGGTCAACTCGCGCAGTTCGAGTCCGAGTTCGTACCGCGAGCGCGCGTCCGCGTCCTTTTCACGCAGTTGAATGGCGTCGATACCGCCCTCGATCGCCCCCTCGACGACCTCGGCGGTCGACCGACCGTTCGAGATCGACGCCTGAGTGACGAGGTAGGTCCGCCAGTTCGGGAAATTCATGGAGAATACTACCCGATAGTCGAACTAATCCCCTTCGATAGCTCCTGCTCCCGTCGCGAGCAACGCCTCCAAGTCGGAATCGGTCCGGACGTCAGAGAACGGTCTCATCGGCGCTGGATCGGCTTCCTTCTCGCGGATCGAGCGCCGCCACCAGGCGACGTCTCGCCAGTCTCCCTGCGCGTAGCCGACACCGGGGAAGTCGGTCAGCCGTTCGAATCCCAGTCGCTCGTGAAACGCGACCGTTTCCGGATTGGGGACCGTCGTGGCCGCGTACGCGTCGCGGACACCTTGTCGCTCGAGGATCGCAAACAGCGACCCGTAGAGCGCGCGGCCGACGCCGGACCGGCGGGCATCGTCGGCGACGTAAATCGAGAGTTCGACGACCCACTCGTAGGCAGCCTGCGGGCGCAACTGGCTCGCGGACGCGTAGCCGACGACCTCGGGTTCGCCGTCGTTGGTCTCGCGCTCGCAAACGAGCCACGGATGCGTCTCGAGTGTCGATTCGATCCGGTCGGCCATCTCGGTGACGCTCGGAGCCGTCTCCTCGAACGTGACGGCGCTCGACTCGCAAAAGGGTGCGTAGATATCGCGAACAGCGGCCGCGTCCTCGGCGCGTACGACCCGGATACGAAACGGCGACTCCATGCTCGTGGGTTTCCGATTCTGGAAAATAAACCCGCGGATCCGCACGAAACCGATGGGGTACCGCAAGCGCAAACGCCACCGTCACTCCGGGCTAGATACACCTTTATTTGGATAGCGTGTTACTCCGGTACAGACGCCACATCCATCGCTATGACCGATTCGTCGCGCTCACGACCGCAAACGATACTCTACCTCGCCGAGAGCGAGGAACTCGCCCGCGAGAGCGCAGTCGAACTCGAAGCCGTTTCCACCGGACCCGATCGCTCGGTTCGACCGCTTCCGACTGATGCGGTCGAGACACTGCGAACCTGGGCGGCGGATGCCGACTGCGTCGTGTTTGCCGAGACGCCGACGACCCCAGCGGGAGCGACCCTCCTCGAGGTCGTCGAGGCCTGCGGGCCGACGCCGCTGGTGCTCGCCACCGAGGCGTCGTACGCGCCGGCGGCCGCGCGGTCGACCGACGGGATCGACGGCTACGTCCGCCGAGATACCGAGGACGCTGCCGTCCACCTCGCGGACGAAATCGAGTGGGTGTGTCACGGCGGAGAAGACGACGTAACGACACCGAAGTCCGAACCAGTCGCGATGCCCGGTGAACAGGCAGCCAAGAACCGACAGGGAGCCGATCGACTCCTCGAGTCACTTCCCGAGATGACCACCCGACGTGAGCGCGAGCCACTTTTCGAACTGCTGGTCGAGGCGACGGTCGAGGCCGTCGAAGCCGACTACTGCTGGCTGTCGACGGTCCACTTCGGCGAGTTCGTCCCACGAGCGACGACGGCGGCGGTTCCGGACGACGGCCTCGAACGGGTGTCGGACGACGGCGTTCTGGGCGAGGTGCTCCGAACCGGCGAGACGGTTCGCATCGACGATTTCGATGACGACGATCGACTCGTAGCTCCGCTCGAGGACGTGCGATCGATGTGTTGTCTCCCCGTCGGCGACTTCGCACTCGTGCACGTTGCTGCCGAGGACCGACACGGATTCGACGAGCGCGATTGCGAGTTGCTCGAGACGTACTGTCAGGTCGCTGCCGCCGCGCTCGACTGGCTCGAAACCGAATCGAGGCTCGACAGCGAACTCACTCGTCTGCGCCGGGAGCGAGAGCAGCTGCAAGCGAGGCGAAACCAACTGGTCGATGAGCGGAGCGAACTCAGTACCGAGCGGGATCGACTCGCGGCGGAACGCGACCGCAGCCGATCGGCGTTCGAGACGTTGCCGAATCCCGCGATCCGGTACGAAGTCGTCGACGGGACGTCGATCGTCCGGAATGTCAGCGACGCCTACACCGACGCCTTCGACACTGATCGAAAGACGGTCGTCGACGCGCCGCTCGAGGGAGAGACCGTCACAACCGGGCTCGACACCCGACAAGCGCCAGGGCTCAAAGCGGTACGATCCGGTGAGCGGCAACAGTTCGTCAACCGAATCGAAACCGACGACGGGGTTCGCGAGTTCCGTCTCACGATCGTTCCGACCGAGACGAGAGTCAGCGACGAGAACGAGCGTGAAGCAGAGCGAGACATTCGACGAGGAGCGGACGATACACGAGTCGACCACGAACCCGAGGGCGACGGAGTAATCGTCTACCACGACGTCACGGAGAAGAACCGCCGCGAGCGCGAGCTGGCCGCCGCCGAAGAACAGCTAACGATCGTTGCAGAGTTGCTCGATGGCGACGTGCGGCAGTCGCTAAACGTTGCGCGGGGCTACCTCGAACTCGCCGAAGAAACCGGCGATCCGGATCACTTTTCGGAGGTCGACGACGCACAGGAACGAGTTCTGGCGTTCCTCGAGCGACTGGTCTCGGTTACCGGCGGAGACACGACGCTCGTCGAGACTGACCCCATCTCAAACAACGATTGAGGAGAGTACCATCAGCGGAGAAGAGCACTCGCGGGGGGAGCACCATCAGCGGAGGAGAGCGGCTCACTGCCGAACAGTCGACCGACGAGAGGTGCGGTTCGAACTCAAACCAAGCGAACGAATCGTCCGCGTGCATAGCTGAGACGGTCACGTCACCGAGAACGAGACTCGTTCGAGCAGCGGAGTTCGTGCTCGTGTAGACCGATGGGCAGAAACGAACGATAAACACCCGGCGTCGCTGCTATACGTCGTTCTCGAGCGCGAGCGAGGCCAACATGGCCTCGAGTTGCAGCCGTTCGTTCGCGCCTTCAGTGATCCGGAAGTCGACCTCACCGAGCCGTTCGAGCAGTCGAACGGTCGCTTTTTCGGGGATGTCGAACTCCCAGGCCGAGCGGTGAAGTTGGTCGATGACGTCGCCGCCGGCGAGCCCGCGGTCGGTCAACAGGTCCTCTAACGCGGCGCGGGCGGCGGTGAAATCGCCGCCGATGGCGTGTTCGACCATCGCCTCGACCTCCTCGGGACGAGCGGTGGCCGTGATCGCGAAGACGGTCTCCTCGTCGACGGTCTCACCCATCACTGCGGCGGCCTGGAGGGCGTTGATCGCCTTTCGCATGTCGCCGTCGGCCGCGTAGACGAGTGCGTCGATCCCGTCGTCGGTGACTTCGATTCCTTGATCGGCGGCGATCTCGCGGATCTGGGCCTCGACTGCATCCTCGGTGAGTTCGGTAAAGCGGAAGACGGCACACCGAGACTGAATCGGGTCGATGATCTGACTCGAGTAGTTACACGAGAGGATGAAGCGGGTGTTGTTGGAGAACTGCTCCATCGTCCGGCGCAGCGCCGACTGGGCGTCGGAGGTGAGCGCGTCGGCCTCGTCCAAGAAGATGATGCGGTGGTCGTAGCCGCCGAAGGAGGCGCGCGCGAAGTCCTTGATCCGGTCGCGGACGACGTCGATCCCGCGCTGATCGGAGGCGTTGAGTTCGAGGAAGTTCTCGCGCCAGTCGTCGTCGTAGACCTCGCGAGCGATCGCCTGTGCAGCCGTCGTTTTCCCCGTTCCGGCCGGTCCCGCGAACATGAGGTGGGGCAGGTCGTCCTGTTCGACGTAGTTCTGCAGCCGCGGGACGATGTTCTCGTGGCCCTTGATCTCGTCGAGCCGCTGCGGGCGGTACTTCTCGATCCAGACTTCGGTCTTCCCGGGTGTGGACTCCGCCGCCTCGGCATCGGCCTCGCTCATACCGGCCCAAGGGCGGGCCGGGAAATAAATCGACCGAAGGTCGCCGTGACGGCTCGAAACCGAATCGGTCCGTAACCTGATACGATAGTAACATATTTTTCGTACTGGGTGTGGTATCAAGACTCATGAATAGAGACGCCACAGTACACACCCGAGCGATCGTCCTCCTCACCCTGCTCGTCGTCTGCCTTGCAGCGGCTCCGATGGCGGTTGCAGCCCAGTCCGAATCGCAGGCCGGCGGCACGGTGATCGTGGCGGAGGGCGAGACGGTCGACGAGCTCGAGGCGTTCGCGGGAACGGTCATCGTCGAGGGAACCGTCACCGGCGACGTAAGCGCCGCTGCGGGCGACGTCCGGGTCGAGGGTGACGTCGGCGGCGATCTGGAAGCCGCGAGCGGCAGCGTCACGATCGCCGGTAGCGTCGACGGCAACGTGGATGCGGCCTCGGGCAGCCTCACGATCACAGAGGGCGCAACCGTCGGTGGCGACCTCGCTGCCGGAACTGGGAGTGCCACGATAGACGGAGCCGTCGACGGCGATGCGACGATCGGTGCCGAGACGATCCGGCTCGGCGATGACGCCGCCATCGCCGGCGACCTGCGCTACGGCGGCGACCTCGACGGGAACACGGACGCGGTCGCCGGTGCGATCACCGAGGACTCGTCGGTCGGCGTCGGCGGCGACGTGTTGCCGACGGTCCAGCCCTTCGCCTCGTGGCTGTTCTCGCTGTACGTGCTGGGGCTGAATCTGTTGATCGGGGCCGCGCTGCTCGCGCTGTTTCCACGGTTTTCCGACGGCGTTGCGGACCGCGTCGCGAGTGCCCCCGTCCGGAGCGGCCTACTCGGACTGGGCGTCCTGATCGGCGTTCCGGTCTTGCTGATCGCACTCGCGATCACCATCGTCGGTATCCCGCTATCGTTCATCGGCGGCTTCGTCTTTGCGCTGTTGGTCTGGGCGGGAATCATCTACGGCCGGTTCGCCGTCGCGGCGTGGCTTCTCTCGGCCGTCGACGTCAATAACCGGTGGCTCGCTCTCGTCGTCGGGCTGGTCGGCGGTGCCGTAGTGGCGCAGATACCCTACGCCGGCGGGCTGATCAACCTGCTCGTCTTCCTGCTCGGAATCGGTGCGATTGCCTACGGCCTGTACACCCACCGACGGCGGACGCGAGAACGGGACCCGCGCCGGAGCGTCGGTCCCGACGAGCCCACGACTGACTAATGCCGAACGCACGAGCACACCTGCTCCGCGGGCGAACAACGTGTTCAAGTCGGCGGCCCCGCAAGTGACGCTATGCGCGTCACCGTCGACGTCAAGGGAGAGGACACCCACGAGCTCGAACTCGACGAAGTCGGGGCAGCTACCGGAAACCCCGACGAGTCGAGCGACGCCGTCGGGCCGACGCCGACCTACGCGGACCTGCTCCGCGAGATCGAACTCAGCCCCCACGAAGTGAGCGTCCTCGTCGACGGCCGCCCCGTTCCCGAAGACCAGCCGGTCGAAAGCGATCACGTGACGGTGTTGCGGTTGATCAAGGGCGGATCATCGACTCCGAAGGGCAGATCGTCGACTCTGAAGGGATCAACGGATTCGAGATATAATCGCACGTGATCGGCTATCAAAAGCCGCCGCCGTGG
Source organism: Natrialbaceae archaeon A-arb3/5 (assembly GCA_046614585.1). Taxonomy (GTDB): domain Archaea; phylum Halobacteriota; class Halobacteria; order Halobacteriales; family Natrialbaceae; genus JBKKHI01. Next base: position 134,766 of record JBKKHI010000005.1, read on the forward strand.
AGTGAAGGCCCGGTCGTTTTTACGGGCGTCGTCGTAGTCGACGTATGACAATCGATCCCGCCGAGGTACCCCTCTCGAACGTCGGACCGGGACCGGATCGGCTCACGCTCGCCGAGTTCGCCGCTCCAGTCGAACCGCCGGACCCGACGACGACGGACGACGCTGATCCGACGTACGAGGCCATCGTCCTGTTGCTCCATCGCGATCACCACTGCGGGCAGTGTCGACGCCAGGTTCGTGCCGTCGCCGACCGTTACGACGAGTTCCGCGAGCGCGGGTGCCAGGTCGTCTCGGTCGTTCCAGAACCCCGCGAGCGTGTCAGGCAGTGGCAAGAACGGTACGACCTCCCGTATCCCATCTGTGCGGATCCGGACGCGACCGTCGGCGAGGCCGTCGACCAACCCGTTCGGCTGGGAGCGCTCGGTCATCGATTCGACCTCGTCGGACGGATGCCCGCCGCGGTCGTCCTCGATATCCACGGGTCCGATACGACACCGGATAGCGACGATCTTTCGGTCGTCGCTGCCCACCGAGGACGAACGACCATGGACCGACCCGAAATCGACGAGTTGTTAGCCGACGTCGATCGACGTACCTGAGATGGCCGTCTACGTCCGCACCGCGACGTCCGACGACGCCCTCACGGTCCGACGGATCCTCGACGCCGCCATGCTCGAACCGGGCGACGTCGAGGCGCGAATCAGTTACGGCGACGTCCTCGTAGCAGGCGACAGGCGAGGAGGCACACGGACGAGCGAAAGAGCGAACGGATCGACGAGCGACGCAGCCGCGACGAGCGAACGAGTACTCGGTGCACTCGTCCTCGACTCGCTCGACGAAGACGGCTCCCACGTCTCGGCGATCGGCGTTCGTCGTCGTCACCGCAATCGCGGGATCGGACGAGCACTGATCGAACGCGCTCTCGAGCGAGAAGGAAAACTAACGGCGCGGTTCGACGAGCGCGTTCGCCCGTTCTACGAGTCGCTCGACTTCGCGATCGAACCGATCGACGGAAAACGCCATCGCGGTACCGCGGTCGCCGCCGACCGAGAGCGGCGACGTGGGTAACTCACGAGGACGGTTTCGACTCGAGTTCCGATCGGAACCGATCCAGTCCGAGTTCGAGCATGTCCGGACTCACGGTCTGGAACTCGTCGTCCTCGGGCAGGTACGCCACCACTGAATCCCAGCTCTCGCGAGCGTAGCGCTCGTCGAGCAAGACGCGGACACCGGTATCCTCGGGCGACCGGATCACGCGACCGATCGCCTGGCGAGCCTTCCTGACCGCGGGAATCGTCAGCGCGTACTCGAACCCGTCGCCGAACTCGTCGTCGTAGGCTCGTCGAACCGCCTTCGTCCGCGGACTCGAGGTGTTGACGATCGGCACGCCACAGACCACGGCCGCGGACAGACGGTCGCCGCTGTAGTCGACGCCCTCGGTGAGCGTCCCTCGCAGACTGGTTACGAGCACCTTCCCGTCGCCTGCGAAAAAGTCGTTTTTGAGGCTCTCCGTTGCCTCATCGTCGCTCGAGGCGTCGAGCAGGACGGGTTTCGAGAGACGGTCCTCGAGGACGCCTGCAATCCAGTCGGCTTCGGCGTAACTGGGCATCCCGACGAGGACGTTGCCGGGAAGCCCGCCGACCTGCGCGATGGAATCGGCGTAGTGCGTCCGCGTCGGGTTATCGTCCCCAGCCCGCCCGCGATTGTCGTACGTGAACTTCGGCGCGGCGACCGCGAAGCTCTCGCGGTTCTCCTCGGGGAAGTGGAGCCCGTAGCGGCGCTCGACGACCGGCCGGTCTTCCTCGCGTGCGAGGTACTGCAGTCCCGTCACCTCGGTGAACGCCTCGATTGGTTCGAGGGTTGCACTCATCAAAATGCCGCCGCCGAAGGCCCCGAGTCGCTCGCCGATTGCGTCGCTCGGCACGCAGTTGTGTAAGGCGAGCCGAGCGGTGTAGGCTCGTCGCCACGAGTCGGCGGGTTCGGTCTCGTTCCAGGTTCGCTCGAGTTCGATCTCGCGGAAGTAGTCCGTATGTCCGCAGCGGTACCACTCGCCAAGGACGCGGCCGACGGCAGGCGCAGCGCGGGTGCGGTCTTCGTCTTCGGCCTCGTTCAGGATTCGCGCGACGACGGCACCGACGCTCTCGGCGCGAACCCAGTCGGCGTCGCCGTACCCCGCATCGCGAGCCCATTCGGTAAGTTCGTCCTCGGCGGGTTCAGATGGGTCCCGCAGCGGAATCTCCCCGTCTTCGAGATCGGTGAGGTTCGACTGCCACCCCCTGTGTTTCCGGTCGAGATGGGCGGTGACGCGACGGTCGAGTTCGCCTCTGAGGTCCTGAACGAACTCGAGCGTGCGGTTGAGTTCCTCGTAGCTGACGTCGCTGTCGTTCAGTTCCGCGCGAACGAGGTCCGCGTCGGCGGTCTGAGAGCCGCCCTCGGCGCGCCGGCCCTCGCGTTCGAACTTGATCGGCTGGATAACTCGCGAGAGTTCGGTTTCGGCGTCGCGTAAGGTGGTGTCGGCGATTCCGTCGCTGACGAGGTCGCGCACGCGCGGTTCGAGCATGTGAGCCTCGTCGCAGACGACGAACGTCGAGTCGTCGAGCAACGCGCCGGTGAAGGAGCCGGTCGTTCGCGGATCGAACGCGTGGTAGTAGTTGCCGACGACGACTTCGACGTGGCCGAGCGCGGCGCCCATAATCGAGTGCGGACAGGTGCCGTGGCGAACCGAGCGAGCGACGAGGTCCTCGGGCGTGACCATGCCCGCGTCGGTGAAGTCGTACGGAATCGCTTCGGCGGCGTCGCCGTCGCTGCCCTCCTCGGGGAGGTCCTCGAGATACTGCGCGTAGAACGGGCAGTACTCGGTCTCGGCGCCGACGGGACCGCCGTCGGTGTACTCGGGGATTTCGGGCGGATAGGCGGCCGTTTCACCGGCCGACTCGAGGAACCGACCCGTCGGGCCGGAGCGGCCGCTGTCGGCGAGGCCGGTCTGTTGTTCTCGCGCGCTCGCGGTGAGCGCGGCGGCGGTCGTCTCGCCGCCCTCGCCGGTGAGATCGCGGGTTCGGTCCCGAAGCGTTTCACAGCGGTCGTAGACGTTTCCGTCGTCGAACCCGGCCGCTCGCTCGCGGTTGTACGGGCAGACGTCGGCCTTCCCGACGAGCGTGAGCCCCGAGACGGGCTCGGCGGCGTCGGGCAGATTCTCGTTGATCGTTTCGAGGTCGGCTTCGAACTGGCGCAGTTGCTGTTTGACGCTCGTGAGGACGAAGACGCGCTCGTAGTCGGTGTCGGGATCACGAACGAGGTCGATCCCGGCGGTAAGCGCGATCATCGTCTTTCCGGTGCCACAGGCACCCTCGACGACGGTGTAGCCGCCGTCTCGAGCGGTCTCGACGGCCGTCTCGATGCCGTCTTCCTGCTCGTCGTAGGGCTGGGCGTGGCCGAAGATCGAGCGCCAGTCCGTCATGTCTGCCGTACTCATCGTCGGGCGTCCATAGCGTTGACGGAGTGAACTCGCCGCGGCTTCGGATATAAACCCTCGTCACTCCTCGGTCGGGGTCGTCCCAACCGATTCGGCGGACGATGCCTCGCTGTCTGCATCGAGCGCCCAGTCGGGATCGAGCGCCGGCGCACCGCGGATCGCGATGGCGACGGCGGCGAGCCCGAACACCAGAATGCCGATCGCACCGACGGGGTTGACGACGAGTTCGGAGCCCCCCTGTGCGAAGACGAACATCGTGGCGGCGAAGGCGTTGAACGTCCCGTGGAAGATCGAAGGAGCGACGACGGATTTGGCGGCAACGGTGATGTAGGTGTAGACCGGCGACATCGCGAGGCAGGCGACGACCATGACGCCGACGCCGACGACGGGGTTGTTCGGGTAGTTATACCCTTCGAGGATAATCGGCGCGTGCCAGAGTCCCCAGAGAAGACCGATGACGGCCGACGCCGTCCAGAAGCCGGTGGGCGCGAGTTCGGTCAGGAGGACGCCGCGCCAGCCGAACTCCTCGCCGAACGCGAAAATCGCGTTGATCGTCGCGCCGAAAACGAGCGCCGCGATGATTCCGGCAAAGAGGTTGAGCGGCCAGCCGGGAAGGGAGGGGCCGGCGGGCTCGTCGGTGTCGGCGGGAGCGAACTCCGTTCCCTCGCCGGTGAGTGGGTTCGCATCGGGGACGAACTCGACGCCGGGGAGAAACAGCGCGAGGCCCGTTCCCAATAGGATCAGAGCGATCGGAAAAACGGCGGCGATCGCAAGCCAGCGAAATCGGCTCCACGGGAGGCGGAGACCGGCGCGTTCGAACGACGGCGAGCCGATCATACAGGTGACGATGCCGGCGAACATCGGCGTGAACATGTACGCCGGCGCGAGCACGAGCATGCTCACGTCCAGCAGCCACGAGATAGCGACGAATCCACTCGAGAGAGCAACGAGCGACCCAAGGAAAACGACGAGCGGACGGCGGCCAGTACCACCCTCATCCGCTGTCGACGAATCGCCAGATTCCACCATGCGTGAGTGGTTTTTGCGGGACTCGATAAACGTTGCGTCCGGCGGACAGGTCGAGACTGGGGCCCTCGCGAGAAAAGACGAACTCGGGTTCGAAACGCAACCCATTCCCCGTCCGAAGCAGTACGGACGGTATGACCGACTCGTTCGATTCGGACGCCGGTATCGACGTCGATCAGTGGCGAGCCGAACTCGAAGACAAACGCGCCGAGAAAGACGAGTTCTTCGCCGAGCACCCGCAGTCGCCGATCCCACCCGAAGACCGCGACGAGTTCGAGGGACTGGACTACTTCGAACCGAATCCAACCTATCGCGTACGCGCGACCGCCGCGGTGCACGACGACCCCGAGGTCGTCCTGATGGACACGACGGCTGGGCGAGAGATGCGCTATCTTCGCACGGTAACGCTCGAGTTCGACCTCGACCGCGAGGAAGAAGAACTCGAGGACGGCACGTTCGAACTCGCGGGCTACCAGCTCGAAAGCCCGAACGAGGAGCCGTTGTTCGTCCCCTTCCGGGACAAGACGACCGGCCAGCAGAGCTACGACGGCGGCCGGTACATGGAACTCGCGCCGGACCGAGATCTCGATAACGGTGAGGACCTCGTCGTCGACTTCAACCTCGCGTACACGCCGTTCTGTGCCTACAGCGAGACCTTCGACTGCCCGCTACCGCCCGAGGAAAACTGGCTCGACGTGACGATTCCTGCCGGCGAGCGATTCGAGTAACGGGGCGAGTTTGGATCGGTGAACCCACCGTAACGAGCACGGGGGCTTCGGGTCGAGCTATAGGCTAAAAACCACGGGATGGGAAGGCGACTCGAGTCGAAGAGAAGGGGTTGTGTGATGGGGGGTATTTCGAGTGGAAGCCGGGGTGTTGACTCGGATGGTATTGGCCTCATTCGGAACGTCGAGACCCCATTCCTATCGGCCTCATTCGGAACGTCAAGATCCTACTCCTATCGGCCTCCGACGTGGGAACCTGGATCACGTTCCACCATCTTTCCGACCGATCAGGGGGCCACGCCGACGGTCAGCAGCGTCCCGAGCTCGCGGTAGCGTTCGACCATCTCCTCGCGGCTGTCCCAGTCGTCGGTCGGGAACTCGGCTTCGGCCGGGATCGTGATCTCGCGGTCGGGAATGTTGTCCTGTTCGGCGACGTGGAGGCCGGCGTCGCGGAAGGCCGCACGATACTGCTCGCGATCCCAGCGAGTCATCTCGATCGAGATGAACTCCTGCCACTCGTGGGAGTGAACGTTTTCCTCGTAGTAGTTGACCGCACAGTAGAACGTGCCGCCGGGTCGGAGGATGCGGGAAATCTCTCGAAGCGTGTTGTGTGGGTCCGCGGCGTAGTAGAACGCCTCCATCGACCAGACGTGATCGATCGAGTCGTCGGCGAACGGTAGCGAGTCGAAGTCGCCGACGAGATAGCCGACCGCGGGGTCGTCGGTGTAACTTGCGGCGTTGCGGGCCATTTCGGGTGCGCCGTCGAGACCGTAGATCCGTCCCGCACCCTTGGTATCCCGCAGCGCGCGACCGGCGTAGCCGCTCCCGCAACCGAGATCGAGGATCGTGTCGCCCGGTTCGACCGGCACCCGTGCCAGCGCGTGTTTCGCGGTGTGCCAGTGACGATCCTCCATGCCACGGTCGCGGCCACTCGTTGCCCACTCGTCGAACTCCTCTCGAACGCTCATACGTAGCGATCGTTCCTTGGCGGCAAAATCGGTTCGGCTTCCAGCGCTCGGTTCGATCGACGCGCCACGATCGTGAGGGATTTCGCCGACCGACACACTCTTTAGGGAGGCCTAAAAATATCTGCTCGAGAGGTTTAGGTCGGCCGAAATACCGTGGGCATCGGTCTCGGTCGAACGAGCAGCAACTGCTCTTTTCACCTCTCGTCCCTTCTCGTGGCACAAATCGGAACCTATATGTGTTTTAGGTTGACCTAAAACTAGATATGCAACAGCGCAATACTGACCGGACGCCCCGACCGTCGATGGACCGACGCCGTTTCCTCGCTACCGCAAGCGTTTCCGCAGCCGGACTCGCCGGAGTTGCAGGCTGTCTCAGCGGCAACGGCGAAAGCACCCCGCTGGTCGAGACCAGCCCGATGGAAGACCCGCTCGGCTCGTCGGTCGCCCGGTGGGACGACCTCGGTGACCTCGAAGGAGAGGTTACCATCTACTCCGGTCGGACACCGGACCAGATTTCGGCGGTGTTCGACGCGCTCGAAGACGAGTACGACGGGCTCGAGGTCAACGTCGACTACGACGACAACGACGTACAGGTCAACCAGATCCTCGAAGAACAAACGCATCCGGCGGACCTGATGTACTCGCAGGACCCTGGGGCGCTGAACGAACTCTACAACAACGACGTGCTTCAGGAGCTTCCCGACGACATCATCGATGCGGTACCCAGCAGTTACCAGCACAACGGCGGGTACTGGACCGGCGTGACCGGTCGAACGCGTTCGATTCAGTACAACAGCGATCGGTTGAACGAAACGGCGTTCGACGACTGGGACGAACTCCCGACCGACATCATGGAGTATGCGACCGACGACCGCTTCGAAGGGATCATCTCGACGCGACCCAACTCCGGAACGTTCCGTGGGTTCATCCAGGCGATGGTCGAACGGAAAGGCGAAGACGAGACCCGTGAGTGGGTCCGCCAGATGGCCGACGACCAGAACGCACAGCTCTTTGAAGGCGGGTCCGCACAGGCCGAGGCCGTCAACCAGGGCGGTGACGACGATCCAATTATCGGACTCGGCAACAGCTACTACGCCGCTCGTATCCTCAACGAGGACTCGAACGCACCGATCAGGACGACGTTTACCGAAAACGACGCCGGCTGTCTGTTCAGCGTCGCCGGCGTCGGCGTCCTGAACAACGTAAACGACGCCGAGCTCGTCGCGGAGTTCGTCCGTCACCTGCTGGCCGAGGAAGGACAGGAGTTCATGATGGACGACAACGGCGAGTACCCCGTCGTCGAAGGCGTCGACTACGTCGGACCGCTGCCCGACCTCGACGAGATCAACCCGCCGGAGTTCGACCTCAGCGAGTTCGACATGGACCTCCAGGAAGCGGGAGACCTCATCGAAGAAGAAGGGATGTTCTCGTAACGAGTTCGGTCCGTCCACAGTCGGTGCATTCGTTCTCCACCGTCTCAGTTCCACGATCGCATCACGTTCATTCGTTCGCCATTACTGTCGGCAACCAGCGACTGCTATCCGTTCGGAAGCTTCGGAGGGTTTAGGTGAACCTAACTCGAAGCGATCAACCAGATTCGCGATTCAGTCGAACGGATCGAACGAGTATAATGAAATCACTCACGAACTATCTCGATCTCTCACAGCAACTCACGGTGATTCGAAACCGGCTGAGGCAAACGGATCGCTCGAGGGCGGCCCTCGCGATTTCGAGCGCCATCGTCGCCATGCTCGTCGTCTCGCCGATGCTGTGGCTGGTCTTTCGAGCGACGGAAGTCGACCCGTCGCGTGCTTACAGCCTGATCGTCTCCTCGCAGACCGCCTGGATTACGATCAACAGTATTCTTCTGATGGCGCTTGTCACCCTGTTCTCGATCGTGATCGGCGTTCCACTGGCCGTACTGACGACGCGGACCGATCTTCCGTATCCACGGTTCTGGACCGTCGTCGCCGCGCTGCCGCTCGTGATCCCGAGTTACATCGGCGCGATCGCGTTCGTCGGCATGTTCGGCTCGGGTGGCGAGGTAGACTCCCTGTTCGGGACGACGATTCCCGCTGTTGACGGGCTCTCCGGGGCGATATTCATCATCACCCTGTATACGTATCCGTACGTCTTTCTCACGACGCGAGCGGCGTTACTGTCGATGGACAGTTCGATCGTCGACGCCGCCCGAACGTTGAACGCCGGTCCACTCGAAGCGTTCCGACGAGTCACGTTTCCACAGATCAGACCGGGGATCGCCGCCGGGGCGTTGCTCGCCGGCCTCTACGCGATATCGGACTTCGGAACGCCGGCGTTTATGAACGCCAACGTCTTTACGAGCAGGATCTACTGGGAAACCACCGGGTTCGGCCGCGAGTACGCCGCGTTGCTCGCGTTACAGCTAATTGCGATCGTCGCCATCGTCCTCGTCATCGAGGCTGGTATCGGTCGCGACGAGGACGCTGCCGGCGGCGGAGAGAGCGGGACGACGATACGGCTTGGAGGCTGGAAGTGGCCCGCGATGGGGTTCGTCTCGTTCCTCGGCGTGCTCACGCTCGTCGTCCCCGTCGCGATCTTTAGCCGGTGGCTGCTCTACAGCGAAGGGGACAGGATTCCGGCCTACGAGTTCCAATGGGAGTTCGCGTACAACTCGGTCCACCTCGCACTCCTCGCCGCGCTGGTCGCGTGCGTGCTCGCCCTGCCGGTCGCGTACTACTCCGGCCGGGCGAACACCCTCGTCTCGCGGATACTCGAACGGGCGACCTACGTCGGATTCGCCGTTCCGGGCGTCGTTATCGGACTCGCACTGGTGTTCATGGGGAACAGAGCGCTGCCATCGCTGTACAGGCAAAGTATCGCACTGCTCATTTTCGCGTACGTCGTTCGATTCCTCCCACAGGTGGTCGGCACCGTTCGATCGTCCGTGTTGCAGGTCGACGACAAAACGATCGAGGCCGCACGCACGCTCAACGCCGGGCCGATCGAGACGTTCCGGCGGGTGACGTTGCCGCTGGTCATGCCTGGTATGATCGCCGGCGGCGTCCTCGTGTTCCTGACGACGATGAAGGAACTGCCGGTCACGCTGATGCTCAGGCCGATCGGAATGGAGACGCTCGTCAGCATCATCTGGAACGCCCAGGATGCCATCGCCTATCGGTACGCGGCACTGCCGTCACTCCTGTTGATCTTCATCTCCGGGCTGTCGATGTTGATCCTGCTCCGACAGGAAGACAACAACGTTGGTTGAGAACCGTGTTGACGGCGGTCAGTGTCGCCCGAATACTCTCTCAGTCAGGGAGTCACTCGCTCGCAACATCCGCACAATTAAGTCGATGCCGCAAGTTGTTCACGCCAGTATGGACTACCGCCTCGAAATCGAGGGCACACCGGACACCATTTCTGGGGGAACCGGGATCCTCTTGCTCCATCCGAGCACCGGCGAAACGGACCGCATCGACACCGACTTTCTCAAAACGGACACCGATCACTTCCTCGTTATCTCCACTCGAACCACCGCTCGCGAAGTCAAACAGAAACTCGAGTACTACGACGTCGACGAGGACTGTGCCGAGATCCTCGACACGCTTTCGATCGAACGCGGCTACTCCCGACGAACGAGCGACACCGTCCACTACGTCGCCGCACCCGACGACGTCGACGGCATCGTCGAACACATCGACGGCTTTCTCGACACCTACGACGGCAAACTCCGCCTCAGTTTCGACTCTGTCACCGAACTTGCCTACTACGCCGGCGACGAGGACGCCGTCGAAGCCGTCGACCGAATCCTCGACCTGCTCGACGAGTACGACGCCGTCGGCCTCTTTCATCTCTCGGAAGAACCCCACGACGAGGCGCTCGTCGAGGACTTCCGCGAGCGATTCGACGGCGTCATCGATCTCGGCGAGGACGGCACCGTCGACGCCGAGTTCTGACTGAGCCCTGATCTGCCAACCGGGCGACCCAGAATCGAACGATCCAGACGAATCTCCATCGGTTTGACAGACGGAGCTCCGTCGGTTCGAGTGGAAATAGGGGGCGAGAGGGGGTGTCGTTCGGTCGTTACTCAGCGAGTGCGTCGAACGTCTTTTCGGCCCAGGTGATCGCGTACTCCGGACCGTGATCACGATAGGCGTCGGTGTCGAGGGCCGCGAACGGAGCCGGGAGTTCGATCGCGTGTTTGATCGCCGCACAGGCAAGTTCCGTCGCGTCCGCGAAATCAGTATCTCCGCGTGCGACCGCGCGCGGAAGCTCGGAAACGCGGTCCTCGAGCCGAACGCCGGCGTCCTGCCAGGCGTCGGCGAGTTCGGGATGGGTCTCGTGCCAGTCCGAAAAGACCGCTCGCGTCTGGAGGCCGACCCAGCCGTCGTAGAGAGCCGCGGCGATCTGATAGGTGCCGTTCGGGTCGAGATCGACGGCGCGATCGAGGTCGCAATACTCGTCCTCGAAGAAGCCGATGAACTGTTCGGGAACGTCGAGTCCGAGTTCGACGAACGCCTCGGCGAGCAGGAACTCGAGGAACGGTTCGGGCGATCCTTCGACGCGCGGTTTGACCAGCACGATCGGCGGGTCGGTCTGGCGAGTCCAGACGATGCTCCCGTCGCCCGGCATCCCGATGGTCAGATCCGAACTCGCATAGCGGGCGAGCAGCGTCGGTGCGTCCTCGGGAAGCCAGTCCGCGGGGTAGCTCGCGGGTTCTAAGCTATCGACGACGAGGCCGAGATCCTCGGCGAGCGCCGGCGGTAACGTCTCGAAGTCGCGCTCACAGTCGAAGACTTTCGCGCTCGGAGCGTGCGCATCACGCACGCTGACGACGGAATTCGAGATGTCTCGCGGTTCGAACATCAGACGAAGACGGTCTGGAACACGATCAGGATCGACAGGAGCGCCGATGCAGCGACGGTTCCGAGAACGACCTTGGTGGCAGTACTCATACTCGGAGGCTATCGGCCGTCTCGCTTAAATCCATCTGTCTCCTACGAGCACGAGTCCAGCGGATCGACGTTCGCGAAGGAACGAAAGACTCACTCCTCGTCGTCGCGCCACGAGTCCGGCACGTCGATGACGTACCGGCCGTCCTCCTGCAGCGAGACGATGTACTCCTCTCGGTTGTACAGCTCCATCAGGTTGAGTTCGTACTGACCTGGTTCGAGAATCTTGATGCTCTCGAACTGCTCGTTTAGCTCCGCTCGTAGCTCCTCCATCGACGGCTGCTCGTCCGACGGTTCGCTGACGACGCGGCCGTGATCCGGCGGCTGCTCGTCGTCCTCGGCCGGACGGTCACCGGAAGCGTCGTCACGGGCCGACGAGTCGGCCGAGCCGACGGGCAAATCCGCCGACGAGACGACTTCGCTTCGAGCGTCCGCCTGAGCGGTTCCTTCGGTCTCATCAAGCGAGGAGGGAACGGTCGTCGCATCGTCGTCGGACGGGCTCGATTCCGATTCTGGTTCCGGTTCCGTCTCGTCCCAGGTCGAACTCGGCGGCGTCCGGACTGGACCGCTGTCGGACTCGGGTTCGGACGGGTTGTCCTCGTTCACGTCGCCGGATCGATCCTCGGGCCGGCGTGCCGTATCCGGCCACTCGTGGCTCGATACGTCCGTTTTCTTCAGCTGGCTTGGTCTCTCCCGTCGATCCGTCGAGTCGGTCGGTTTCGAGGGCGTCTCGGAACGCGAGACGGAATCCGCCGTAACCCAATCGTCGACCGTCTCCGTCGACACAGACGAGTCCTCGGCGGCAGTCGTTTCACCGGCCACATCAGTTCCGCCGGCTGTGTCCGCTGCGCCAGCCGTGTCCGTCCCGCCAGCCGTGTCCATCCCACCGGCAGCCTCCGACGATTCGGGCGCGGAGGGCGTAAACTGAAACTTGTTTCCACCACAGTCCGGACAGCCTGAAAGCATCTCCTTCGAGCCGTCGGGAAACGTCCGGCCGCAGTTCGTACATTCGTGTGGCATTAGTTTCGGGACACGAGCGCGCTGATGAGCGTTTCGTCCTTGTGGAGCGTCTCTATCTGGTTCGCCGGACCGATGACGGTCAGTTTCGCCTCCGATTCGTCCGATCCCATGATGCGGCCAAGCAGCGACGAGTCACGCGTACCCGATTTGGGATACGTTTCGATCTCGATCCCGTTGAACTCGTCCGGGCTGATCTCGGACATCGTCACCTCGATCAGGCGACTCTCCTCGTCCGGCGTCAACCCTTCCTCTAGGATCACGATGTTGCCGTCGTGGACGCCGTCTAAGATCATCCTGATCTTCTCCATCGTCGCCATACTCTCCATGCGCTCGCCGCTGATCAGGTCGATCTGGACGCCGTCGGGCGCGTCGGGGTCGTCCGCGTTTGTTGCCTTTGGCATCGTACTCACCCGAAGTACTCCGCGATGTTCTCGTAGACTTCGTCCATGTTGTCGCCTTCTTTCGCAGAGAGCGGGACAGTCTTGTGCTGCGGGAAGGCGTCCTCGATCCGTTTGACGCTCGATTCGTCGAGGTCGATCTTGTTCGCGAAGATGAGAACGGGCAGCTCGCGGGATTCGATAATGCCGATCAACATCGTGTTGACCTGCGTGATCGGATCCTCCGCGCTATCTAAGACGTAGATGACGCCGTCGACGTCCTCGCGCAGCCAGTGCATCGCCTCGGCGACGCCTTCGGTCGCCTCACGGGAGCGGCGGATGGCGTCGTCTTCGTCCATCTCGTCGGTGAACTCCTCGTAATCGACTTTCGTCGTCACGCCCGGCGTGTCGACGATGTCGATCGTCACCGACTTTCCGTTGCGTTCGATCTCGACACCTTCTTTCCTGCGCGCGCGCCGCGTCTCGTGTGGAACGTGGCTTTCCGTCCCGATCGCGTCACCGGTCCAGTCTCGAGCGATGCGATTCGCGAGGGTCGTCTTTCCGGCGTTTGGCGGACCATAGATACCGATTCGTTTGGGCTCCTGTTCAGAGAACAGGCGGTCCGTAGCCCGAGAGATACTGTCTTTGAGTTCTGTGAATAGTCCCATCGTTGGGCCTCCAGCACACGGGGGTGTGTCTGCGCGTACTACTGAACCGAACTCACTTAAGCCTACGTCAAACTAGTTGAGTGTCAGACAGAAAAGAGGGATTTTAGCGAGAGAACGTATTGGTTTACTGAAAGTAGTGTTCGAGTGTGTACCAAGGTACTGATTCTCAGGAGTCGTGTGACTGTGACACATGACCTTAGAAGATCTGCAAGACCGATCGATCGATTTGGGGAGGAGTGAGACACCCCCACCCCTTCGTTTCGAGTGGAGATGCACGAGGGTGGGAAGGGGAAACGGAAGGAATGGGTGCGTGAAACGGATCGATACCAGTAACGAGTGGCGAGCTGCCGTTTCTCCGGAGGGATTTCGGCAGATTAGGATGGTCTAGTAATTCAACCGGCGTAATAGAGATGATCTAGTTATCTCTAGTAACTAAATCAAACACTCTAGTAGAAATTCTAATCTGCTAGTGGTACGGACCTTATTTCTCACCTCATCACATAAAACCTTCCATCACTAGAGTCCCCGAACCCCCCTCCCCCGCTCTTGATCTGTTCCACCCGAAACGAAGGGGTGGGGGGCTAGGGCTGGATCTGACTGATTCCTGACACTCCCGACCACTCCTGATTTCTCTTTCGACCTTCCTTAACAACGGCTCAGCGAGTATTAATAAATGCTCGGCGATAATAAGCGAAAGTAATGGGTGAGAGGGAGTGAGAGAGGTGACGAAGTAGGTCAGTGAGATGGGTGTGAGTAAGCGGTACGGTAGCACGCCTATGAGGTGAGCACAAGTTTGCCCAAAACAGTGTATTTCCCGAAACAGTGTATCGGTGTGACAGGGTATTGGTGTGAGTACACACATCGTGAATATGCTTGATACCTTTCGCGGAGAGGGGGATGTCGACCCGAAACGGTCCTCTTTCTCGTAATTATGAGCTAAAACTCCCGATCTCGTTTCCGGGAGGTTGGTACAGACTGTGAGCAGTCGGATCTCGTCTAGGATCGTGAACTGAAGGGAAGAATTTAATATCATGGTGTTCCTCTGTTTCGTTTGCATCAACTGGATCCGTATCGGGTCGTTGAAATTGCAGATTGCCTCTACTGGCCCATCTGCTGTCGCATAATCCCGGTATCGGATTCCGATCTCCACTCGAAACAAGGGGGTACGTGTACGACGAATGTCAGACGACAATATGGAACCAACAGGATCCGAGGACGTCGAAATCGACGGGACACACGGATTTTCGACTGACTTCGGGGAAACGGAGCTCGCCGACGAGGAGTCAAATCAAGGATTGTTCGACGACTTGCTCAGTGGCGAACCGATCTTCGAGAACAAAGAGGTCCTGCGACCGTCGTACACGCCACACGAACTCCCCCATCGGAGCGATCAGATCAACAAGATGGCGACGATTCTCGTGGCTGCTCTTCGCGGCGAGACGCCGTCGAATATCCTGATCTACGGAAAGACGGGGACCGGAAAGACCGCGAGCGCGAAGTTCGTGAGCAAGGAACTGGAGAGCACCTCACAGAAGTACAGCGTCCCGTGTGACGTCGAGTACATCAACTGCGAGGTCACGGATACCCAGTATCGCGTGCTCGCACAGCTTGCAAACAAGTTTATCGAGAAGAATCGGGCCAGTATCGACGAGCAGATCGAGTCACTCGAAACACTGCTCGATGCCGTCGACGAGTACGAAGACGGCTCCGTTCCAACCGAAACACCGCTCTCACAGGATGGGTCCGACCTGTTCGGGTCGGTGGATGAGAGAACTGACCCGAACGCAGACGATTCCCGCACCCACACTGATCCTGATGGGAAACCTGCGTCCATCGATTCAGCCGGTCCCGGTGATCGATCTCATTCTGGCGATCAAACTGATTCTGGCGATCAAACTAGCCCCGCTCATTCGATATCAACTGAGTCTGACGAGGCCGAACCGAGCTGGGATTCCGTTTCGTCTGGAACCGAAAATCAATCAGAGCATGGTGGTTCTCCAGGCGAAACAGGGGGGTCACACGCCGGAACGGACCGATCGAAAACCGATCCGTCGACGGATGATGACATCTCGTCCGAGTCTGCTTCATCGATGACTGATGTCGACGGGCAGACCGATCGCGATAGAACGGATCGCCGGGAGCACCCGCTCGCGTCAACGCCTTTTGACTCCCGCGAGGACGTCGGGGACCGAATCGAACAGCTCGAGGAGGAAAAAGACGCATTCGAGGAGGTCCCGATGACCGGCTGGCCGACCGACCGCGTCTACAGCGTCTTCTTCGAGGCGGTCGATTACGCCGAACGGGTTGTCGTTATCATGCTGGACGAGATCGATAAACTCGTCGAGAAAAGCGGCGACGATACGCTCTATAATCTCTCGCGGATGAACTCAGAACTCGAGAACTCGCGCGTCTCAATCATCGGTATCTCGAACGATCTGAAGTTCACGGACTTCCTCGATCCACGTGTCAAGTCGAGTCTCGGCGAGGAAGAGATCGTCTTCCCGCCGTACGACGCGAACCAGTTGCGGGATATTCTCCAGCATCGCTCGGACGTCGCGTTCAAAGAAGGTGCCCTCTCCGGGGACGTGATCCCGCTCTGTGCGGCGTTTGCAGCGCAGGAACACGGCGACGCACGGCGTGCGCTTGACTTGCTCCGGACTGCCGGCGAACTTGCAGAACGTGCTCAGTCAGAGACGATCGTCGAAGAACACGTCCGGAAGGCGCAGGACAAGATCGAACTCGACCGCGTCGTCGAGGTCGTCCGCACCCTGCCGACTCAGAGCAAACTCGTCCTCTTTTCGATCATCCTGCTCGAGAAAAACGGCGTCCACAGCATCAACACGGGCGAGGTGTTCAACATCTACAAGCGCCTCTGCGAGGAGATCGACGCCGACGTCTTGACCCAGCGTCGCGTCACCGACCTCATCAGCGAACTCGACATGCTCGGCATCGTCAACGCGGTCGTCGTCTCCAAGGGGAGATACGGTCGGACCAAAGAGATCAGCCTCTCGGTTCCACTCGAAGAGACGGAGGCGGTCTTGCTTTCGGACTCCCGGCTGAGCGACATCAACGACGTCCAGCCGTTCGTGCAGGCCCGATTCGAGAACTGACGCTGGACCCACGTTCAAAACTGACGCTGGATCGCACGCTCTTTTGCGCTCGGAATCGGCGAAGGACCGATATACGAGGGGTGGCTCAGACCGAACATGAAGCGACGAACGGTCCTCCTCGCCACCGGTGGTCTCCTCGCCCTCTCCGGCTGTCTGTTCGACGACGAGGAGGAACACGAGTTCCACGGACGTGGCGAGATCGACGTGGTCGTCGACGGTTCGCCGATCGATCTCTCCCAAGACAAGTTCCAGGCAGAGTACGCTTCGAACGAGTCGCTCGCGTTTCACCTCCACGAGTTCGACGACTACTGGTACATGGAGGGCGACGAGCCAGTGACCGTCGCGACGGGAATCGATCTACTCCCGTACTTCGAGCACACCGAGGAAACCGACGGCCACGTCGTCACCTACGACGGGACGACCTACGATAGTAGCGAGCCCGACACTGAGATGACGTTTCTCGTCAACGACGAGCGCGTCGATCCGACCGAGTACGTCCTCGCGGATGGTGACGAAATTGTCGTCGAAATCGAGACCGAGACGGACGACTCGTGAGTCGATTGCCGGAAACCGTTTAACCCTCTGCCAGTTATCGTCTCGTTCTCGTCGCCTGCTCACTCCCGGTATCGTCGCCTGATCGCTGCAGCACCGACGCTACTCGCACCTGCCGCGCCGGCGATGCCGACGAGGCCTGCCTGCGCACCGGTCGGAACGGGAGCGAGCATGCCGCCGAGCATCGAGTCGAAGAACAGGCGGACGTGACCGAGCCACGGAACGCGAACCATTGCCTTCCCGGTGACCCAGTCCGGTTTGACGACGTCAGTTCGCGCGCCGCTTTGATGCTGATCGTAGCCGCTGTTGGCGTCGCCTTTCGTGACGAACCCGTCGTGTTCGGCGGGACAGGTCTGGACCTCGTCACAGGTGACGTCGCCGATTATCTCCTCGTCGGCTTTAGTGTCGACCCAGTTTTCGCCGTCTTCGACCCAGAAGTGCGCGCGATGTATTATCGGTGTTGTTCGTTCGTCCCCGTCGGGTCTGAATATGATGACGTCTCCACCGTTATCGAATTTCTCGTGACCGCTCTCCTGGGCGCTTTGGTACGTAACGACGCCAGTTCCGGCGACGGCACCGTCTCCGACGAATCGATCATCGTCCGCGACGAAGACGAGGTCGCCGGTCATCATGTTCGGCTCCATGCTCGGACTCTCGATGGCGACTAACGGCGGCCAGACGCCGCTAATGCCAAAGAGTAAGAGACCGACGGCGGCGACGATGGCGACGCTGCTCAGGATATCCCGAACCAGGACGACGTTTCCGTCGTCGGTTTTGACGAACCAGCGGAGGAATCCGTCGTCCTCGATCGTCACCTCGTCGTCCCGGTGTGCCGCCTCGTCGGCCGATCGACTGCCGTCCCTACTCGAGTCTCCGGGGTCGTTCGTCCTCGGTCCGACAGGTCCGTCGGAATCATCTTCGTTCGTGCGTCCGGAATCACCGGAGTCGGGACCGCTCATTGCCCCGTTTTTTGCTGGGGGGAGCAATCAACTTTCTGTTCGGGTAACAGACGTCGACGGACGGTATCGGCTGCCCACGGAGACACGATATTCGATCATCCGCGGCGTGACGATATCCTTTTCTGTCCGGTCACGAATGCGAGGTGTGTGCCACTCGAGGGGCCAGCCCGGATCGTCGACGAACTCACCAGCCGCGGCTACAACGCCGAACGCGAGGCGGTCACCAAAATCGCGTCCGCCGACGAGCCACACGCCGTTCTCGAGGCGGTCATCGATACTTTAGGCGACGACGCGCTCGTCGTTCGGACTGACCACGTCGACACCGTTCTTGCGTCCACGACTACTGCTGCAGACCCCCCTGTTTCAACTGGAGACCCCCCCGGTTCGGACGCTCAATACGGAACCGATTCTCCAGTCGAAACGGAGGGGTCTGTCTCCTCGGCGAACCGATCCGCTGATCCTGAACTGCGGTCGCTCGAAATTGACGGCGACATGACCGGTGAAAGCACGGGAACGGGGGAGTACGAGGACTTCGTCTCCGTCTTCCGGGATCGACTCGAGCGACTCGGCTCGAAGCTCAAAGGTCGCGTTAATCACCGGCCGGCGACGGCGATCCAGAGCATGCCCGGCGGGAGCGAGGCTGGAATGGTTGGGATGGTCAACGACATTCGGTCGACGGCGAGCGGCCACTGGCTGATCGAACTTGAGGACGCCACTGGAACCTTCCCGTGGCTGGTGATGAAAGATCGGGAGTACGCCGATCTGGTCGAGGAACTACTCTGTGATGAAGTACTGGCGATGGAGGGGACGCTCGCGGACGATTCGGGAATCGCCTTCGTCGACTCGATGTACTTCCCGGACGTGCCCCGCACGCACGAGCCCTCGACCGCCGACCGCCACGTTCAGGCGGCGCTGATCAGTGACGTCCACGTCGGCAGCCAGGAGTTCATGCACGACGCCTGGAACCGATTTGCGGACTGGCTTCATACGGAAGACGCCCAGCACGTTGAGTACTTGCTGATCGCGGGCGATATGGTCGAAGGCGTCGGCGTCTACCCCGACCAGGACGAGGAACTCGACGTCGTCGACATCTACGAGCAGTACGAGGTCTTCAGCGAGTATCTAAAGCGAATTCCCGGCGACATCGAAATCGTCATGATCCCCGGCAATCACGACGCCGTTCGACTCGCCGAACCTCAACCCGGCTTCGACGAGGAACTCCGCGGGATCATGTCGGCCCACGACGCCCGCATCGTGAGCAATCCCTCGATGGTCACCATCGAGGGCGTCTCCGTGTTGATGTATCACGGCGTCTCGCTCGACGAGGTCATCGCCGAACTCCCCGAGGAGAAAGCGAGCTACGACGAGCCCCACAAGGCGATGTACCACCTGCTCAAAAAGCGCCACGTCGCGCCGCAGTTCGGCGGCCACACCCGCCTTGCACCCGAAGAGAAGGATTACCTCATCATCGACGAGGTCCCTGATATCTTCCACACCGGCCACGTCCACAAACTCGGGTTCGGCAAGTATCACAACGTTCTCGCGATCAACTCGGGCTGCTGGCAGGCCCAGACGGACTTCCAGAAGTCCGTCAACATCGATCCCGATTCGGGGTACGCGCCGATTGTCGACCTCGACACGCTCGAGGTAACTGCACAACTGTTCACCTAAGCGTCGTTCGCACCTCCGAAGACGAACTCGAGGCGTCAGGGCTCGAGTCGAAACCGGGCCGTCGGCGCGCCGTTGAATCGCGGTCCGCTTCCCGCGCGCTCGAACCCGAGCTTTTCGGCGGCCCCTTCGACGGAATCGGCGTCAGTCGAGACCAGCACCTCGACGGCCATCGACTCGCGCTCGGCGAAGCGAACCGGTTCGGCCAACAGCCGCTCGCAGGCCTCGGCCGTGCCGTCGAGCTGGGTGACGTGGACAGTGTCTTCTTTCGCGTCGAAACTGATGAATCCGAGCAGGTCCTCGGGATCCGAGCCGTCGTACTGCGAACTCGAGACGTCCGCGTTCGGATCGTGGGTGCCATCCTCGGCGACGCGGACGGTCCGATCGTGGACCAGATTCCGCATTACGTCCGTCGGGGAGTCGGCGATCGCCGCCAGGGCGTCGGCATCGGCCTCGAGTGCATCCCGTACGTTCATTGTCGTGTGGCAATGCTACCCACGAACATAAATCCCGGTTGCAACGGCGACAATCGAGTTGGTTCTGCGCCAACACCAAACTGGGATAAAAATCGGGCCAATGGGACACAGTTATCTGCCCGCTCTGGTAACGGACGGAGTATGAGTTACGATAGCGGTATTCGATCACACGTTCGCTGTGAGGTGTCTGCATGCGCGTTGTAGCCAAATTCGGTGGAACGAGTCTCGGGAGCGGGGAGCGAATTAACCGCGCCGCGGATTCGATCGCCGCCGCCGTCGACGACGGCCACGAGATCGCCGTCGTCGCCAGCGCGATGGGGTCGACGACCGACGACCTGCTCGACGACATCACCTTCGAGACCGACGAGGAAGACCGCGCCCAGATCGTCAGCATGGGCGAACGGACGTCCGTCCGCATGCTCAAAGCGGCCCTCTCGGCTCGCGACATCGACGCTCGCTTCTTAGAGCCCGGCAAGGACGGCTGGCCGGTCGTTACCGACGAGTACGGCGAGGTCGACGTCGAGGAATCCCGGAAGCGTGCGCTCGAGGTTGCCGACACGATGGACGGGGAGGTCCCAGTCCTGACCGGTTTCCTCGCGGAGGGGGCCGACGGATCGATTACGACGCTGGGCCGCGGTGGCAGCGACACCACGGCGGTCATGATGGGCAAGTACATGGAGGCCGACGAGGTCGTCATCGTGACCGACGTCGAAGGCGTCATGACCGGCGACCCGCGCGTCGTCGAAGGTGCGCGTAACGTCGGCGAGATCTCGGTCGACGAACTTCGAAACCTCTCGTTCCGCGGTGCCGAGGTCGTCGCTCCATCCGCGCTCTCCTACAAGGACGGCGCTCTCGACGTTCGCGTCGTCCACTACCAACACGGCGATCTCCTCTCTGGTGGCACGAGCATCGAAGGCGAGTTCAAGAGCCTCGTCGACCTGCGTGAGCGGCCGCTTGCCTGCCTGACGGTCGCCGGACGCGCCATCCGCAATCAGCCCGGCATCTTCCATCACCTCTCGGCGGCGTTAAGCGAGGGCGATATTAACATCGACGCCGTCGCGAGCGGGATGGACACGATTACGTTCTATATCGACGAGGAAGAGGCCGAACGTGCCGAGAACATCCTCCACCGCGAGGTCATCGCCCACGACGAACTCTCGAGCGTGACCGTCGACTCGCCGGTCGCCGTTGTTCGTGTTACTGGGGGTGAACTCCCGAATCAGCCGGGAATAGTAAGCGATATCATCGCACCGCTGGCCGAAGAGCGGATCCACCTTCAGGACGTCATTACGAGCGCGACGAGCGTCGCGCTCTTCGTCGAATGGGGCGACCGAGAGAAGACGCTCGAGTTGACCCAGGACCTCTTCTAGTTCATCCTTCGTTTTTGTTGGCCCGTCTACCCGCTGGTAGCTTCCCGTGTCGATTGCCATCTCGACTGTACTCGTCGCTTGTCACTTTCGTGAGAGACTACCCACTCGACATATACTAAATATGGTAGATAGGTGGAATAGGAACGAATCTGTTATGTGGGATAATCGCCCGAATTAAGACTATGTCTTAATGTTGTGGTAGGGTATTGAAATATAAGTTAGATAAGTGGCTATTTCGAGGCCACATATTCAATTTATATTGTATTTAGTAGGATCATTTTGAATATTTTCCAATTCAAAACCCTCCTTTATGCGTGTGAGGAATAGTTGATGCGGTATACCATCAACTATGGCGTTCCATGCCGCTCAGGGGCTGCTCCTGGGATATCGAACACGGAGTGTCCCCGCGAGAGAATTCGATGATTCATCTACCGAGTATATGTGTCTAATTCTAGTTTATGGTTGAAATTGTATATTTAGGTGTGTCGGGTCGGGATCATTCCGCTTCGCCCGACCGTCGATTGAGAAGAATTGGCATGATGAGGATCCCGATCGAACCGATAATCAGTACCGTATTGATGTGGCCGGTGACGAATATCGAGTACTCCCCGCCGGAAATCCGTAGCGCCCGGAAGAACCCCTGTTCTGCGATCGGTGCGAGGATAAACGCGATGATGAACGCGATGAGCGAGTAGTTTCGCTGGCGCATCAGGTAGCCGAGGATTCCGATGAGCACGGCGGCCCCAACGTCGAGGATGTTGTTTCGCATCGCGAAACAGCCGGCCAACGCGAGGACGGTAACGCTGATGATCATCACGTCCTGTGGGAACTGCGTCACCTTCGAGAAGAATCGCGCGCCGAAGAGTCCGACGAACAGGAACACCAGCGCGCCGATGAAGATCGAGACGAAGATGACGTAGGGAAGCGACGACTCGAACACGTTCGGACCGGGCGAGACGCCGTAGGTCAACATCACGCCGAGGAACACCGCGGCTGACGGACTTCCCGGAATCGCGAGTGTAATCGTCGGGATAAGCGCGCTCACCGCCGAGGCGTTGTTCGAGGATTCTGCGGCGATAACACCCTCTGGAGCACCGGACCCGTACCGTTCCGGTTTCGACGAGAGGCTCATCGACGTGAGATACGAGAGGAAGTTCGCGGGACCGGTCCCGAGTCCGGGAACTGCGCCGATGAACAACCCGATCAGTCCACCCTGTACCTGCTGGCGTCCGTTCTGTAGGCCGGATTCGACGCCGTCACGCATGTTGCCTTCCATCGGCGGGCTCCCGCCGCCACCGTATTTCGTCTTCAGGAGGTGGAACACTTCCGAAACCGCAAAAAGACCGACGAGCAAGACAATGAGATCGATCCCCGCTTCGAGGTACGTCGATCCGAAGGTAAACCGTGGCGTCGCCGTCATCGGATCGGTGCCGATGCTAGCGAGCAAGACGCCGAGACACGCCGCGATCAGCGACTTCAGGACCGAGCCGCGACTCGCCGCCGCCACCGTACACAGCCCGAGGACGGCAAGCCAGAAGAACTGTGCCGGTCCGAGGTACATCGATACCTGTGCGAGCGTTGGGGCGAACGCCAGCAGACCGACGAGTCCGATGAGCGCGCCGATGAACGAAGAGATGACTGATACGCCGAGTGCCTCCGTGGCTCGGCCGTTTTGCGTCATCGGGTACCCGTCTAATAGCGTCGCCGCCGATCCGCTCGAACCCGGTACGTTGATCAGGATCGCAGGGATCGACGCGCCGTAGGTCGCCGTGATGAAGATCACGGCCATCACCATCAACCCAACTTCGGGGGCCACGGTGAACGTAAGCGGGAAGAACAACACCATCGCCAGTGCCGGGCCGACGCCGGGGAGCGCACCCGCAATGATCCCGACGATGCTAACGAACACGAGCAGGAGCAGGAATTCGATCGAGGCGACCTGATGGAACGCCTCGATTGCCAGATCTGTTCTGGTTACTAATGGTGTTTCGATTGGAATCATCTTAGATGGCGCGTTCGGTAACGGGGACGTTCATCACGAGTCCGAAGATCCCGTAAATGAACAGTATCATGATGACCGTTGCGAGTGCGATACGCACGTATCCGTCGGGGCCAAGCAGCGCAGCGACGCCGATTGCGAACACCGGAACCGCAGCGAGGAATCCAGCGAAGTACGCAACGGCGGCAAAGCCGAGCAGGAGCCCACCGAGTAGTACGAGCCCGGTCGTCTGGTCGATTCGCTCGCTCGTCTCGGGAGTGGGTGTTTCGGTATCCCCTTCCATGCTCGAGACGATACTCGCGTCGAGACTCCTGGCGCGTTCGCCGATTGATCCACCCATGTGTTCGATCGCTAGTTTGAGCGCCGCGAACGCGGTTCCCGCGATAAGGAACAGCCGGGGCATCTGTCCGGTCTCCCCCTCGTAGGCGTATGACTGGTACCAAAAGAATCCGAACACGAGAAGGTACAACAGCAGGTCCCACTCGATCGTTCGTGCCCATGTTCTCATCCGCGAGTCCGACCGCTCAGACGGCATCATCGTACTGTGATAACTCCTCTGTGAGCGTATCTACCGTTTCGGCGAGCTCATCGCCAGCTTGGTCCGAAATGATGCCGTGGCTTCCCTCAACCATCTCCTGGAACTCGTCGTCTTCTCGAGCATCGATGACTGCTTCCTCGAGTGTTTCGCGGACCTCGTCGTCGAGCCCCGCTGGAGCGAACATCGAGACCTCGAGCGAGAGGATTTCCTGGGGGAAGTCGTACTCGATGTCGTTCATGTTCGGCACATCGTCCTGATCCTGGTGGTCCGTTCCCGGGAACGGTTCCGTATCTCCCCACCAGAGGGTCTCGATGTCGCCGCTGTTTGCCTGGCTGAAGTACGACGGCGGGTAATTGAACGTCACGTCGACGTCGCCGCTTGCGACGGCGGTCGTGGACTCTCCGCCGCCGTCGTAGGGAACGATCTCGTAGTCGTCGATGTTCCACTCCTCGAAGGTCGCTCGAATCCCGATGTCG
The DNA here is from genome assembly GCA_046614585.1 of Natrialbaceae archaeon A-arb3/5. Classification (GTDB taxonomy): domain Archaea; phylum Halobacteriota; class Halobacteria; order Halobacteriales; family Natrialbaceae; genus JBKKHI01. Next base: position 159,104 of record JBKKHI010000005.1, read on the forward strand.
ACGTTCGAGCCCGCGCCGACGCTCGAGATCGTCGTTCCGTTCTGCTGGGCGTCGTCGAGCCAGTCCCAGAAGTCGTCGTACTCTCCCGGACGTGCGATCAGCCCGTATCGGTCCGTGGAGATTCCAGCGATCGGCGTCAACTCCTGCATGTCGAAATCCGGATTATAAAGCGTCGATCCCAGCACACCCGTCGACAGGGCTATCGCGCCGATCGTGTACCCGTCGGCGCTCTGTTGGGCCATGTGCTCGAAACCGACGCGTCCGCCGGCGCCCGATCGGTTGTCGACGACGATGTTCGTTCCGAGCTCGTCTTCCAGAGCGGGGTAGATCGCTCTGACGGCAGTGTCCGTTCCGCCACCCGTGCCGAACGGAACCACGACGTCGACCGTATCGGACGGGTACTCCCCGTCGCTCCCCGAGAGATCACTCGTACACCCAGCCGCAGCAGCCATACCGGTTCCGGCACTTGCGGCTAGAAAGCTACGCCTGGACAGATTGGTCGTTTCTTGCATCCAAGTCACCAATTCGCACCGTACATCTAATAACTTTGGATGTATCTGCTAATACGATCTAAAAATGACTTAGATATTAGAAACAAACCAAATACCTTTGTCGGAACAATACAGTACTAGGTGCCTATTGTTTTCTGCGTATCGCTATTTATCCGAATCAAAATAGCGAAATATACGATTCGAGTTCGGTATTCGACTATTCGTTCACTGCTGGCCGATTACCGGCTGCACTTATACTCCGTCAGTTGAACAGTGCAGTGATGAGCAGTCGATCACGCGCGTTCCGTCGCGAGTACGGTCTCATCGCTGTTGCGGCGCTGAGTTACACGTGTTTGATGTTCGTCTGGTTCGCGCTCCCGGCGACGCTCTCGACGGTAATCGAGGACGTCGGTCTGACGAGTACGGAGGCGGGTATCCTAGTCGGTGCCGTTCCGTTGACGTACATCCCGCTTGCGCTCGTTTCGGGGATCACCGTCGACCGTCTGGGTCCCGGACGGAGCCTTTCGCTCGGCGTGCTGTGCTACGGCTTCGGTCAGATCGGCCGGAGCTTCGCCCCGGACTTTCCGTCGTTGCTCGCGTTTACCTTCTGTATCGGCGTCGGTGCGACGATGATCACGTTCGGATTGCCAAAGCTCGTCTCCACGCTGTTTCCGCCCGACCGAGTCGGCTTTCCCTCCGCACTGTACCTGATCGGCGCTTCCGCCGGAACCGCCAGTGCGTTCGCCGTCGGCCAGCCGATACTCAGTCCACTCCTCGGTGGCTGGCGTCCGCTCTTCCTGTGGAGTGGTGTGGTGGCACTCTGTTACGGCGTCGGCTGGTTCTTCCTCGCGCGGTGGTACCGTATCGACGAAATATCAGCGGAACAGAACGACGACGCATTCTCGCTCGCGTCGGTTCGCCGTGATCTCCGTCTGATACTCTCCCACCGAAAGCTACAGTTCGTCGTCGTCATCGGGACGATGTTCCTGCTCGTCAACCACGGACTGCAGGGATGGTTGCCGACGATACTCGAATCGCGCGGCTTCTCAGCGGAACGCGGCGGTCAGTTTGCAAGTCTGTTCGTCGTCGCGTACGCGACGGGCGTGCTCAGCGTGCCGGTATTCGCCGACAGACTTGACGCCCGACGCCAGGCGCTGATCGGCTGCGGTCTCGGCGTCCTCGTCGGCGTTTCGGCGCTCATCGCGGGTGGCGTGGGGCCGCTCATGCTCGCGGGTATCGTCGTCGCCGGACTCGGCGTCGGCGGACTCTCGCCGCTGATCAGGGCGATCCCCCCCGAACTCGACGGAATCGGTGCTCGCCTCACCGGAACCGCCGTTGGATTCATCTTCGCGGTCGGCGAGATCGGCGGCTTTCTCGGTCCGGTCGTCGTCGGCTCCTTCCACGACGTCACAGGATCGTACGTTCCCGGATTAGGGCTGTTCGCTCTCGCGGGCATCGTCGTCTGTCTGGGCGGCTGGGGTCTGTATCGCTAATTTCGCGCCGAATCATTCGATCTGCTGTACGTCAGCACCGGTGCAACTGCAATAGGCTGCGAGTTCACCAGCACCCCGTCTCAATGAAAGAGTAGTCTGCTATCCGTCGCCTCGTCGAATCTGTACCGCTCGATGCCCAACCACGAGTCGACAATCTCGGCAACTTGCTCGACCGGCTCGGTCGAACTGGGTCGCTCGAGCGTATTGAGGAGGCGACGACACTCGCGTTCCTGGGTTAGCCCCACCGCCTTCTCGAGTTCGGTTTCGACCAGCGAGAGGTAGTCGATCATCTCCCCGACGACCTGCGCGAGGGCTCGACGAGCGACGATCAACTCGCCGTCCTCGAGTTTCCCCGTGTCGATCAGCTCATCGTAGACCGTCCGCAACTCGACGTACGACGGCTCGCGTTCGGTGAGCGTTCGGATCAGTTCGTCCAGTGAGGTCGGCTGCATATGAAGACCCGTACATTAGGAAACTTCTCACATGAATCTTACGGTGAACGTGGCTATTTGCGCTCGATGAACCACAATCCGTTCAATTCGTCAGAACCGGCGCGAACTGATCGATCTATTCTTCCCGACGTTAGAGCGTGTCGGGATCGACGAACGGCGACGAGTACGTCTCGAACGCGTCGAGCAGGGCGTCCGGCCGCTCCTCGACGAGCGCGAGGCCGCGTTGGTCGGCGCTTACGAACCCCTCCTCGACGGCGTGATCGAGGAACGCGACGAGCGAGTCGTAGTAGCCCGCGACGTTGAGGTAGCCACACGGTTTCCCGTGGACGCCGTGTTTGGCCTGTCCGAGCATCTGAAAGAGTTCCTCCTGGGTGCCGAGGCCGCCGGGGAGGGCGACGAACCCGTCTGCGAGGTCGCTCATTCGTCGCTTTCGTTCGTCTTTCGACTCGGTAACGATCAACTCGGTCAGCGATTCGTGGGGCTGTTCGCGGTCGAGGATCGTCTCCGGAATAATGCCGATCACCTCGCCGCCACCGTCGAGGACGGCGTCGGCGAGCGCCCCCATTACGCCGCCGTTCGCCCCGCCGTAGACAAGACCGATGTCACGTTCGACCAACTCCGCTGCGAACTGCGCGATCGCGTCGTCGTACGCCGAACTCGATCCCGAACTCGAGCCGCAGTAGACACAGACGTATTCCATATCCGAGGGTCTCACGGCCCGCTGTTAAGTATATCGGAGTGTCCGTCTCGGGCGATTAGAGATCGTACGACTCGTGTCTCGGCACGTTCGTGATCGACGTTCCGAGCCCTTTCTCTGTGGCCTTCTCGTACAGCATGTTCGCGCAGGCGACGGTTTCGATCCCCGTTCCGACGCTGTCGACGACCGTGATCTCCTCGTCGTCGGTGCGGCCGGGGACGTTGCCGGCGACGATCTGTCCGAGTTCGGCGTGGATCGTCGACTCGCTGACCGCGTGCTCGTCGAACGCCGCGAGGAATCCGCTGGCGGATCGGAACCGCTCCTGGACGCTGTGGCCGAACACTCGGCTGCGAATGTCGGGGACGTACTTGTCGACGCGCTCGAAGGTCGCGATGTCGAGTTCGCGTTTCGGGTGTGCGGCCCCCATCGCGTTGATGTGGGTTCCGGGCGAGAGCTGTTCGCCGTCGATCACGGGGCTGCCGGCGTCGGTCGCGACGATGACGATGTCGACCTCCGAAATCGCCTCGTCGCTGCTCTCGACGGCGCGAACGTCGGCGTCTAACTCCTCGTCCATCTCGGACGCGAACGATTCGCGGCTCGATTCCGTCGGCGAGAACACCTTCACGTCCTCCAGATCGCGGACGGTCGCGGTGGTCGTCAAGGTGGCGCGTGAAATTTGGGCCGAGCCGACGACGCCGACGGTCGAGGCGTCCTCTTTGGCGAGAACGTCCGTCCCGACCGCGCCGACGGAGCCGGTCTTGTAGGGGTTCCAGACCGCGCCGTCGAGGATTGCGAGCAGCCGACCGGTCTCGGCTTCGAACAGCGGCGTCGTGTACCAGACGTCCTCGCCGACCGAGTACATGTATCCGCCCATCACGTTCCACTCGGGAAACATGACCGTGTAGCTCGTGATGAGGCTGTCCTCGTTAGCGATTCGAGACGGCGACGTCGCCGGGTCGCCGTTGCCGCGGAACTCGAACCCCTTCTCGACTACCTCGACGTACTCTTCGGGATCGGCCAGTCCGACCAGTTCCTCTCCAGATAAATACAGGACTTCGTTGCCCATATCGTCCCATTACAGTTCGTACTGATAACTTCCTTCGTTGGCGCAAAAATGCCTTCACTCAATACATTCATATACTTTAAACTCGGTCAGGCTCACGGACGATCGAAAAAGTCGCGACTAAAGAAGCGGGATCGAAACTCTCTCGGTTCGACGAAGATCGGGTCGCTATCGAACCGGCTTCGCGTCCACGCGCTCGCCGTATCCGGCGTTTGCCGTCACATCGTCCCCGTCGTAGACGACCGACCCCCTGACGACGGTCATCGAGACCGACCCGGTGAACGACTCGCCGTCCCACGGCGTCGCGGTGCTCTTCGAGTGCAAGTTCTCCCGGTCCAGCGTCCACTCGGCGTCGGGGTCGACGACCGTGAAATCGGCGTCGGTTCCGACCAGCAACGAGCCCTTCTCGGGATACAGCCCCCAGATTTGTGCGGGCCTGGTGCTGTGCATGGTCGCCCAATCGACGAGCGAGAGCCGGCCCTCGTCGACGAAGGTGAGCATCGCCGGGACCTGCGTTTCAGCGCCGACGAACCCGCCCGGCGTCTCCCAGACGCTCTTATCCGGGTTGCCGACGCCGTTTTCCTCGTCCGTGTGCGGCGCGTGATCGGTCGCGATGCAGTCGACGGCACCCTCGTCGATCCCGACGGACCACAACGTCTCGCGCTCGGCGTCGTCCCTGAGGGGTGGCTGGACGCGAGCGACTGTCCCTCGCTCTTTGACCACGTCCTCAGTGAACCGGAGATAGTGGGGTGCGGTCTCTGCGGTGGCGTCGACGCCGTCGTTGCGCCACTCCGCGAGCGTTTCGGCCGCCGAGCCGGACGAGAGGTGGAACATGTGCACCGGACAGTCCGTGTCCTCCGCGAACAGGCAGATCCGAGAGACGGCTTCGACCTCGGCGATCGGCGGCCGAGATCGGTTGTGATAGATCGGATCGTCTTTCCCCTGCTCTCTGAACTTCGTCTCGAGGTGCTCGCGGATCTCGTCGTTCTCCTCGTGGAATCCGAGTCGTTTGTCCGCCTCGGCGATTTTCTCCATCGCCTCGTACAGCTCCCCGTCCGTCGGCGCTTCGATGTCGCCGAACGTGATTCCGAGAAACACCTTGAACCCCGCGACGTTGGATTCGGCCAGCGCCGGGATTCGGTCGACGTTTTCGGACGTGACGACGACGTGGGTCTGGTAATCGACGTGCGCGTCGCTCGCTGCGATGTCGAAGACGTCCTCGACCCGCTCGGGTCGGTCGATTACCGGATCCGTGTTCGGCATGGCGATGATCGTCGACACGCCACCGGCGGCGGCCGCACGCGTCGCGGTGTTCCAGTCTTCTTTGTACTCGTGTCCGGGCGTTCGGGTATGGACGTGACAGTCGATGACACCCGGCGCGAGGACGTTCCCCTCGAGATCGATCGTTCGATCGGCCGGCGGCAGCGTTTCTTCTTTTCCGATCGACATGATCGTTCCGTCGGTGACCGCGACACCCATCCCTGGACCGTACCGCCCTTCGGCGGTTACGATCTCGCAGTTCACGAACGCTGTCTCCGCACGCGCCGGTGCGTTAGCGTCCGCGTCGGTGATGGGTTCTCACCCCCGTTGTAGCTGTGTTTGGTTGATCACGTTGTCGATGCAGCCACATTACGGCGGACTTTCCTCTCGAGCGCATTCGTTCGGTCACGATCGTTTCGTCTACTGCTCGGAACAAATACCTTCTTATTCGCGTAAACATTGTCCGAACGTCTTTGATTATCCCACATCCTCCCCGTAACCTGCGTTTCTGCGGACGGGAGAAGCGTTCGAGTGTCGGTCGAGTGGTGCTTATTCGGGATTCGAAACGAGCGAGAGCTCGATCCCCTGTGCGCCGTCCTGGAGCGTTCGTTGCTCTAACTCGCGCAGCTCCGTTCGGGAGGCGTCGACCGTCGCGACGTGGTTACCCGCTAGGTCCCCGGCCGGGCTCTTGAACGACGTCGGACCGCAGGCAAGGAGGATCTCTTGATCGTTCTTGTAGCCGGGATACAGTAGAATGTCGCCGGCTGACGGATACGCAGTGTGGTTCTCCCTCGGAATCGACGGGAGGTCGATCTCGTCGATATTGACCCATGTCGCGTGGCCGCTCCACCGGACGTGCAGCAGGTCAGATTCGAGCGGGAGGAATTCTTCTAGAGCGGCGATAGAGGCCGGTGCCTCGTCAGTTAACAACGGTGCCTCGTACGTCTGGTCCGCGAGTTCGAGTCGCAGATGCGTTGGTGTCGATTTCGTAGTCATCGTCTGAGTTCGATCGTCGCCTGACTCCGTACCGTCCGGCCCGCGCCGTCGTTCCGTCGATTTCTGAGCTACTTCTTGCGTCTCGACGGGTACGTCTCTACGATTCACCGATCGCGCGCCGGTCGGTTCGTTATCAGCCAACTGTACATCCCGTTGTTTTCGGGAACCTATATCAATGTTCCGACGACAGACATCTTCTAATATCGTCTACAAGAAGACGATTGTCCATGACAGGACAATGTTTAAGTACTATCCGTTCAATTTTCGCATATGGCGAACGACGATCGCTCGTGGCGCAAACTGAAGACGGTGGACACGGCGATGGAGATCATCGAGACGCTCGCAGCGGTCGACAGCGCCGGTGTCACCGAGCTCGCGACGCAGCTCGACTTGTCGAAGAGTTCGACGTATTCGTATCTCACGACGCTGCAGGAAGCGGATTATCTGACGCGAGAGGGGAACGAGTATCGGTTATCGTACCAGTTTCTGCTGCTGGGAGAGTACGTTCGCAACAGTAACCCGCTGTTCCAGTTCGGACGGCCGAAGGCGGCTCACCTCGCCACCGAGACTGGCCATTACGCGCACCTGTACGCCGAAGAAGACGGACGCGGTATCAACATCTACGAATCACGGGGTGAACACGCGGGCGATTACGACTATCAGTCGCTAAAGCTGCAACAGCGAGAACCGTTGCACGTGACCGCCTCCGGAAAAGCCATACTCGCCCATCTCTCGACGGATCGGGTGTCGGAAATCATCCGGGCGCAAGGGTTAGAGCAGTGGACGGCGAATACGATCACCGACGAGGATGCGTTGTTCGCGGAACTCGAGGAGATCGAGGAGCAGGGATTCGCCGTCAACGACGAAGAAGAGATCGAAGGATTTCGCGCCGTGGCCGCACCCGTCTGCGTGAGCGGTGGGGACATTCTTGGCTCGATCAGCGTGTCGGGCCCGACGACCTTCTTCTCCGAGGGGCAACTGCGAGAAACCGTCGCGGAACAGGTCACGAGCGCTGCCAACATGATCGAAGTTGACGTCAATATGTCCGAGCGGGAACTCTGACCCTGTGCGTTCGCGAAATGCGATCGACATTCGCTCCCTCATTCGATATATCCGTGCACATATTCCTGTAAATATCGGATAAAATTCTACTTTGCAACCGTCTCGCTATTTCTTTCACTCTTCGATGACGAAATCGTGGTCTGGGGGATGAGACCGACTGGCAACGAGCGACACCGCTCGTCTGACCGACCGACTGATCAGTGTTCTCCAAATGCGAACACATCTGCGTTTCGTTGACGATTCCCCACAAATTTGCACCACCCATTACACACGTACACCTGTAATCTTCTGTCGTCTCCCTCTATCTGAATACCCCGTACTCGACGTAGTATCACCTCATCTGTAGTAACAACTGAAACTGTTTACACACCAATCGCACGACAACTGTGCGATTGGGTGTGCACTGACTTTCAGTGGCTACTATAGCGTGGCTGTGGTTCGGTTCTTATTTTAATCGCATATCTGAGATTGACTGGTTACTATCATTTACCGATACTGACACGGTCTGTTCCACCGAACAAAGCACATTTCCTGATCTAACTATGCTCTGTGCCAGGAACACCACGAACCATCGAATTTCTAGTATCACTGTGATTGTGCAGAATTAATGCTGCTTAATCCAGATATGGCGTCATTTCAGGACGAAAACCGATTGAATGGCCGAATGACTGAATGCTGGTCCACTTCCAACACAAAAATATAAAATCTATCATCTATCTCCGATAGTGTCGGATATATTATCTAACAGCTACCTCCAATCAATAATTCCTGAGTTGACTCTCCGGCCGTCGGCTGATTTCGATTTTTCTTACCGAACCCTCTCCTCTGCCGAGTCCGCTCGGGCCTCGTCGCTCGTCGTAACCGTCGCTGGACACTTCTGCTGACCACCTCGCAAGAACGTCCGTCAACGACCACGTTCTCTCAATCGAGTTGAACTATCCGGCTCTCGTAGAACGCGTATGGTCGCGTTCAAATCCAAGATGGTCGAATCGATCTCGCTTCCCTCGCGAGACCGACGCGAGCGAAACCTCGAAGCCGCCGAGTACAACGCCTTCAACCTCGACGCCGACGAGGTCTTCGTCGACTTACTGACCGACAGCGGGACGGGTGCGATGAGCGACGCCCAGTGGGCCGCTCTGATCCGCGGCGACGAGTCCTACGCCGGTTCGCGAAGCTTCGATCGACTCGCGTCGGCCGTCGAGGATGTAATGGGTTTCTCGAACGTCATTCCGACCCATCAGGGTCGGGGCGCAGAGAATGTCCTCTACGGGACGTTGCTCTCGGAGGGCGACGTCGCCATCAACAACACCCATTTCGACACGACGCGAGCACACATCGCGAACCAGGGCGCTGACCCTGTCGACTGTCCGGTTGCGACGGCTCACGACCTCGACGCGGACGACCCGTTCAAAGGGAACCTCTCGCTCGAACGGGCCCGAGCAGTCGTCGACGAGGTCGGCTCGGAACGCGTTTCGCTCGTCGTCCAGACGATCACGAACAACTCGGCGGCGGGACAGCCGGTTAGCGTCGAGAACACCCGCCGCGTTCGCGAGTTCGCCGACGAGATCGACGCGACGTTCGTCATCGACGCCTGCCGGTTCGCCGAAAACGCCTACTTCGTCAGCCGGCGTGAAGACGAGTTCGCCGACCAGGAAATCACCGACATCGCTCGCGAGCAACTCGGCTACGCGGACGCCCTCGTGATGAGTGGCAAGAAGGACGGACTGGTCAACGCCGGCGGCTTCGTCGCGACCGACGACGAGGTCCTTGCCGAGCGGTGCAAACAGCGGGCGATCCTCTACGAGGGGTTTCCGACCTACGGTGGAATGGCCGGCCGCGACGTCGCCGCGATGGCCGTCGGCCTGCGCGAGGCCGTCGACGAGGCGTACGTTTCCGACCGCGTCGAGCAGGTCCGCGAGTTCGGCTCGCTGCTCGAAGATGTCGGGTTCCCGATCTACACGCCGGTTGGGGGTCACGCGGTCTATCTCGATGCGGGCTCCGCGCTTTCACACCTCCCGGCAGAGGAGTTCCCGGGGCAAGCGCTCGTCTGCGAACTCTATCGCGAGGGCGGCGTCCGCGGCGTCGAACTCGGCAGCTTTGCGTTTCCCGAGACGGATCGACCGGAACTGGTCCGACTCGCAGTCCCGCGTCGAACCTACCACCGCGAGCACTTCGAACACGTCGCCGAGACCGCCGAAACGGTCCTCGAGAAGCGCGAGGCAGTCTCGGGGCTCGAGATCACGTCCGAACCTGATCGGCCCGAGCTCCGACACTTTACGGCGGGGCTCCGACCGATTTCGTCTGACTGACGGCCGATCGCGGACACCGGCTGTCGGCTGTAATATCTGCTCCGACCCTGTTGCCGTATACGATGGATTCATATCAATCCAATAGCTATCCTGTAGCACTGTCAGTAATCGGGGCCCGGTACGTTCGACTGACTGCACTGAGACGCATTGCTGTCGCTGTGTCCTGAAACCCGCAGGCCAGCCACGATTACGCCGAAACTGATGGACAGCAGTCCAACTGACGTACCGCGGTCCGTCTGAAAGACGCCTCTCGAGGCGGCTGTTCGTATCCTCACCTCCCCCGCACAGTACCGTTTGAGCCCATCACAGGAGATCTGGCTTCGAGGCGGATGTCACAGGTGACCATCGATCCGCCGATTCCAGCCGACTTGAGTGGGAGACTCGCTAGAGTGTCCGCAAGCCGTTCGAAGAAAATGAAATATATTCTATGCTATTCAAAAATAGCCAGGAAAATTAGTAACGACGATCAGTCGGAATCGAACCTGCTTCGATGAACTGTCTGGTCTCTCTTGCTCGCGAAAAACGGTTGTAGTCGGAGGAGAGTCGCTCTTCAGATTAGCTCGAGACGAACCCACGAGCACGGTCTCGCAGGCCCGGATCCGATTCGGGCTCGGAGCGGCCTTGAAGCCGCTGTTTCGCTCGAGTCTGCAGATCTTGACTCGACGTGGTCGACTCGTCTCCGACAAAGCCAGCCATCCAGTCCGGTAGCTGTGATTCCAGCTCGGTCCGTTTTTCGGCTTTGACCTGGCTGTACTTTCTGAGTGCGATACCAACGCCGATGAACAGGCCGGCGTCGAGTAGCTCCCGCCGGAACCGCTCGCTGTCGTTTCGTACCGCGATCGCTTTCACGAGCGAGAGGGCACCGATCGCGAGGTAGAGTTTCGAACTCTTCGAGGGGTCGCCGCTGAGTAACCGTCGGAGTTCCATGCGACGCGACGTACCACGTTCGGACTCTTAAAACTGCACCGCCATATCGGCTGTCGAGTTAGTCTCACCAGCCGGTTCGTCCATCTCGTCCAGTTCATCGTCGTCTTCGAGTTCGTCGCTCCACTCTTCGGCCCAGGCGTCTATCCATCCCTGTATCGAGCCTCGAAGCTCCTCGTACCCGAACTGGATGCGTTCTTCGGGTTCCTGTGCGTACGTGGCGAACTCCGGACCGAGTTCGAGCCCCTCCGGTTCGACGGCGGGGAACTGAACGTTTCGCCTCGCGATTTCGGCTTGTGCCTCGTTCGAAAGCAGGAAGTCGATGAACTCGTAGGCGTACTCCCTGTTTCCAGTACTGTCGAAGACTGCGACGCCCTCTGGAAGTTGATACCCCCGCCCGTCGATCGTCGCAATTCGGTGGCGATCGAGGTCCCGATCGGCCGCGACGGCGTCGACCTGATCGGTCGAGTAGGAGACGACCATCGGGCCCGCCATTTCGAGATAGGCGTCGACATACGTGTCCGTCCATCGCTCATACACCTGGGCGTTGTTCTCTCTCAGCGACTCCCAGTAGTCGGGTGCGTCCTCGCCGAACTCCGCGATGGTCCACAGCAGAAATCCAAGGCCGGGATCCGACTGTCGAGGATCTTGCATGAGTAACGCGCCGGTGTACTCGGGTTCGAGCAGGTCCGTAAACGTCTCCGGTGGGTCGAGAACGGTTTCGTTGTAGACGAGGCTGAGAAAGCCGGTATCGTAGGTGAGTACTCTGTCCTGTGGATCGTCGAACGCGAGGGACGGACGGACTCGACCGTGACGGTCTAGGCGATCCCGATCGAGGGGTTCGAACAGCCGTCCCGAGAACGCGTCGTCGGCGCGGGCGAGTTCCGGAAGCGTCAGTCCGAGAAAGACGTCGGCGTCGATAGGTGCCCCCAACCGGGCACGCTGGAGGTAGTTGTCGATCCCCGCTTCGGGAATCGTCCACGTGAGCTCGATATCAGGAAACTGTTCTTCGAACGCCTCTGCAATCCACTCACCGGCGGGCGTTTCACCGGTCACCATCGAGGAATACGTTGCGACGCGGAGCGTGCTGTCGTCCTCTTGCTCGCCGCCGTTTTCCTCGGCGTTTCCGTTCCCGCGGGTGAAACAACCGGCGACGGTGGCTATCGATCCGCTGGCGACGGCTCGGATAGCAGTCCGTCGTCTCATTGATTATGTCTCACGCTGAACTGGCTTAAGGATCGTGGGGTTCGTTTTCTCAGTGCAAAAGATTTTCTCCGTTCGGTGTGAGTCTCGGCTGTGCCACCGAACCCGGACTCCGACCGGTCCCGTCGGTACGTCCTCGCGGGCGTCGTTGCCGTACTCGGGATCATCACCGGTGCAATCCTCCTGGAAGTGCTGGGGACGATCCTCTTCGCGCTGACAGTCGCGTACGTTCTCATGCCGCTTCAGCGCTGGCTCGTCAGGCGAGGACTTACCGAGTGGACCGGTGCCGTCGCCGCAACCGTTATCGGCTTCGTCAGTGTCGTCGCCGTCTTTTCGCCGATCTTCGTGACGCTGTATTTCAACCTCGACGAGATAATCGGCATCGTCGAGGACCTTCCTGCGGAGATTCCCGTGACGTTGTTCGACGTGACGTACACGATCGAGGTCGCCGAGGTCCAGACGCTGCTGGTCGATTTCCTCGCCAGCACCGCCGTCTCGCTCGCCTCACAGCTTCCCGTGCTCGCGATCAAGTTCGCCCTCTTCGTCCTCCTGTTGTTCGCGCTAGTTCTCAAGGGCGACGCGGCCAGCCGCGCGGCCGTCGCGCCGGTTCCCTACGAGTACCGAGATATCGCCTATGCGCTGGGTCAACGCACACGCGAAACGCTGTACGCGATCTACGTCCTGCAACTCGCGACGTCCGTGGTAACGCTCCTCATCGGCTACCCCCTGTTCTGGGCACTTGGCTACGAGATGGCGTTTACGCTCGCGATGATCGCCGCGATCTTGCAGTTCGTTCCGATCATCGGTCCGAGCCTGCTCATCGTTCCGATCGCGCTCTATCACGTCGCTGCGGGCGAATTGACCGCCGCAATCTTGATCGCCGTGCTCGGGATCGGGCTGATCGCCTGGCTCCCCGATATCGCCGTCAGACCGCGTCTCGCCCACCGCTCGGCCGGACTTCCCGGAAGCCTCTACTTCGTCGGCTTCACCGGCGGGTTGTTCACGCTCGGCGCGATCGGCATCGTCGTCGGCCCGCTGATCGTCGCCGTCTTCGTCGAGGCCGTCGACCTACTCGCCGACGAGGTCAACGGAGACGTCGACATCGAGGACCTCGTCGACCCCGACCGCGAGGTGCCCGATCCTCCGTCCGGCGAGACGGAGACGACGTTCGAGGAGTCACAGTCACGGGCGGCCGACGACTGAGACGGATTGCTGTACCGATATATCGTCGGTTGCCAGTACCGAGGTTGACGGTCGACAGTAAGTAACTACAGCGGTCCGTATGACTCTGTACGTCCTGAATTTCTAGCTTCCGACTGGTTCGACAGATCGTGTGAGACGAGGGCTACTTTTCGCCCGTCTTTCGAACGCCAACGAGATTCCGCTCGATTTGAAGGAGACAACCGGAAACGGTCGTCCGTGACGCGGCTCTCTTCCGATCACTCCGTTCCGTTTCCACAGTCAGCAGCGGAAATCTCGATCCGTTCGTCAAAGTCACTGTTCTCATCGTCTGGTGGGTGTATTGCGACGTACAATATTGGATCAGACATATTGCTCTCATTATAAGAGACATAGTATGTTTGCTCATCCGTGGGTCCCCCGTGAACGTTGGCGGTCACATCATATCTGTCACCGTCCATCGCTTCCGTAAATCCGATCTCTTCGGCGATCCTCGCACTTTGATTCCATCTGTCAATTTCGTACGTTTCTTCGAGGACTGTGTCGGTTTCATCATCTGAAATAGTGACTGTAATCACGTTCTCTTCGACGATAAAATTCAACAAAGCGAAATCAACCGGACCTGGTCTCTCAAGAGAAATACAGCCAGGACCTCCTATTGTAAAACCGGTGGAAACTGCAGCTAGGACGGCCCTTCTATTCATGTATTTGTGTTCACACTATGGGTATATATTATTTATGTGCGAATTTGGTTGGAGTAATAAAAGCAGCTCAAACCGATGCGACCAACTACAACTCGTTCGCGAGCCCCGATTCGACCACTGCCTTTCTTTTAGCTGCTCGTCGTCGAGACGATATGGTCAGTGGCCGCACACTCGTTCACGCGATCATCGGTGCCGTCGCGGGCGTCGTCCTCTCCTTTATCCCCTTCTCGACCGTGATCGGCGGCGCGGTCGCGGGCTTTCTCGAGGGGCCGGACGGCCGCGACGGGCTCCTCGTCGGCCTCATCACGGGAGCGATTACGTTCGTCCCCTTCGCCGGGATCATGTTCCTCGTCGCGGGTGCTTTGGGCGTCGGAGTCGGCGCTGCTGCCGTCCCGGTCGAAGGGTTCGCGATCGGTCTGCTGGTGCTTTTCTTCGCGAGCCTCGTCGTCCTCTTTTACACCGTCGGACTGGCGCTGCTGGGCGGCTACCTCGGCGCGTACCTCGCCCGAGAGTACCCCGAGAAACGGACGAACACGCGCCGGACGATCGGAATGGAGCGAGCCGAGGTGACGGACGGCGCGACGCCGGCTCCACGGACCGAAAACGCGACGTCAGAAACACATTCTCGCGACTCCAGCCACCGTGGCCGATCACGCACTGCGGATTCGAGTCGGGACGAGCCAATCGAGCGAAGCGAAAGCGGGGTATCGCCGACCGAGAACGATGATGATCCTCCGGATCGCACGCGGTGGGACAAGGACGACGCCGAAGGGGACGACTCGCGTGATCGCTGACCGTCGGTCGGTCGCTCATTCGTAGCGCAGTGCGTCGATCGGATCGGTACGAGCCGCCCGCCAGGCCGGGTACAGCCCCGAAATCACGCCCACGAGAATCCCGACGACGATCGCGAGGGCGACGTACTCGTAGGGGTAGACCAGCGGGAGGTCGATATACTGTGCGCCGAGATAGCCCGCGAGGAGTCCGAGCACCGTCCCGATGATCGCTCCGAGCACGCCGAGGATCACCGCCTCCGCGAGAAACAGACCGAGCACGTCCCGGTTCTGTGCACCGACGGCTTTCATGATGCCGATCTCGCGGGTTCGTTCGGTGACGCTGACGAGCATGATGTTCGCGATGCCGATCGAGCCGACGAGCAACGAGATGGCCGCGATGCCGACGATGAAGTTCTGTAGCAGGTCGAGGATGTCCTGTAACTGCTGGAGCAACTCAGTACTCGTCTGGAAGGTCACCGCGAGTTCCTCGCCGTCGCCGACGAACTCGCTCGCGTCGGATTCGTCGCTCTCGAGGACGGTCGTCGCGTGCTCGCGGGCGGCGTCGACGTCCTCGTCGGCCGCCGACTGTGCCTCGACGATGACGGCGAGAAACCGTGCATCCCCGTTCGACTCGGCGTTGCCCTCGTTCCCTTCGCTCTCGTCACCGTCGGTCTCGCCACTTCCCTCGGCGTCGTCACCCTCATCGCCGAAGCCGAACCCGGCCGCCTGCTCCTCGTAGTACGGGTCGGTCGGCACGTAGAGCCGCGGCGAGGATTCGAACCCCTCGAACGGACTCAGCCCCTCCGACGTCTCCGTGATTCCGACGACCTCGACCGTCGTCTGCTGGCCGCCGAGCATCGTGATTGTCAACTCGTCACCGATGCTCGCGTTCTCCTCGAACTGGCCCGCGGCGGCTGGATTGAGCACCGCTTCGCGTTCGCCCATCTCGAACTGCCGTCCCTCGTCGAGGCTCGCCTCGCGGACGTACGACGGCCCCGACGCGATCAGCCCGTCGCCTTGGGCCACCTGCTCGTCGCCGTCCGAGATCGCTTGCGTCTGGATCGTCGCGTAGCCGTAGGCGGCCGCGACGGCGTCGCCGTCCTCGACCGATTCGAGGTCGGCCTCGCTGAACACGGGCTGGGCACCCGCGAGCGGGCCGCCCTCGGTGTCGGGGTCGGCGGCCCAGCCGTAGAGATTGCGCTGATCGTCGGGGCTGATGTCGCCGATGATCCCCGCCTGCAGGCTCGCACCCAGCGTGACGAACGCGATCACCGCCGCGATGCCGATGACGATACCGAGCGTCGTCAGCGTCGACCGGAGCGTGTGCCCTCGAATCGACCGC
Organism: Natrialbaceae archaeon A-arb3/5; assembly: GCA_046614585.1. Taxonomy (GTDB): domain Archaea; phylum Halobacteriota; class Halobacteria; order Halobacteriales; family Natrialbaceae; genus JBKKHI01. The sequence goes on from JBKKHI010000005.1 coordinate 175,052, forward strand.
CAGGAGAGGCGCAGGTGCTCGAGCGGTCGCATCACTGATCCACTCCGGTCCCCGATCCGGACGGCCGCTCGGAGTCGGCGTTCGATCCGGCCTCCGAACTGGTGTCGAGTCCCTCGACCCGCTCGACCTTCCCGTCTAGCAGGTGGACGATTCGCTCGGCCCGCTCGGCGACGTGGCGCTCGTGGGTGACGACGACCAGCGTCGTTCCGGCGTCGTGGAACTCGGCGAAGAGGTCGAGGACGTCTGCCTCCGTCTCGGTGTCGAGGTTCCCCGAGGGCTCGTCGGCGAGCACGATCGCGGGGTCGTTCACCAGCGCGCGAGCGAGCGCCACCCGTTGGCGCTGGCCGCCGGACAGCTCGTTCGGCATGTGATCCGTTCGGTCGCCGAGTCCGACCCGTTCGAGCAGCGTTCGCGCCCGCTCGCGCCGCTCCTTCGGAGACGCCCCCTGAAACAACTGCGGGAGTGCAACGTTTTCGAGGGCGTTCAGTCGCGGCATCAGGTTGAACGTCTGAAAGACGAATCCGACCTGGGTGCCGCGGAGGCGGGTCCGCTCGCGGTCGTTCAAGCTCGAGACGTCGCTTCCGTCGACGACGACAGTCCCCTCGGTCGGCGTGTCCAGACAGCCCACGAGGTTCATCAGCGTCGACTTACCAGAGCCGCTCGGTCCCATGATCGCGGTGTAGGACCCCCGCGCTACCTCGAGCGAGACGCCATCGAGGGCGTGGACCGGCTCGGCCAGCCGGTAGGTCTTGCGGACGTCCTTGAGGGAGACAGCGCTCCCATCGGTCGCTGCGTTTGCCCCTGCTCCCGATGTCATAGGCGTTCGACCACAGAGCGTGGGAAAAAGGTTCGCCGGTCACGTGTCGTCCGCCGTGCCGTCTTCGTCTCTACCGACGGATCGCGTCGACGAACTCGAGCCAGCGTTCGTGGCCCTCAAGCGTCGCCGATCGCGCCTCAGCACCGAACCGCTCGCGTCGGAGGCTCTGCAGGGCGTTCGAGGCGCGATCGATGCCGATGATCGCCTCGACGGTCGCCTCGCCCTCCTCGCGGTCGATCGGTGCCGACTCGAGGCGCTCGACGAGGCGCTTGCGCTCGTTTCGCAACTCCTGGTGGGTCTCGCGCAGCAGCGGCTTGGCGTCGTCGGGGACGCCCTCGACCTTGCGCGTCTCGATGAGAAACTCCTCGAGCGGGAGCTCGTCGTCGCCGACAGTGATCGTCTCGGGGAGTTCCTGCCCGATGGTCGCGCTCTGTCGGTTGGCCCGCTCGAGGAGGTTCCGTCGTTCGGTGGTATCCATACCGGCGGCAAGGAATGTTAGCGAAAAATCAGTTGCGGTTGCTCGAGGCGACCCGACGTCGTGTCCGTCCTGATTCTCACCACCGCGCTCGGGCTTCGATGACGAGTCCGACGAGACCGACGAGAAAGCCGCCGAGTGCGATGAGGAGGCCGAGTTCGCCGAGGTTGGGATTCGGCGGTTCACTGCCGATGTACATGACGAACCCACCGAACAGCACTGTAAGAACGGCGATTCGGTGCAGAAATGATTCGATCATCTGCTCGGAGTTCGTGTCAACGAAGGCTCGTCTTTTGCGTCGTGGCGAATATTGCGTCAGGTACGACCGAGAGATACACCTTTTTCCCGTCGCCCCGCACCCGTTCGTGTATGAAGACGGCAGGTGGCACCGACGCAGCGAAGCGACGAGCGGGCGAACGCGCGGCCGAAGACGTCGACGACGGCGACGTGGTCGGGCTGGGGACCGGCTCGACGACCGCCTACGCCATCGACGCCATCGGCGCAGCCGTCAGCGACGGCCTCGAGGTACGGGGCATCCCGACGTCCTTCCAGTCGCGACAGCGCGCGCTCGAGGCGGGGATTCCGCTGACGAACCTCGACGCGGTCGAGACGGTTGATCTCGCCATCGACGGCGCGGATCAGGTCGTCGACGACAGCGATGCGAGCGGTTACGGCGCGCTGATCAAAGGTGGCGGTGCGGCCCACGCGCGCGAAAAACTCGTCGACGCGGCGGCCGAGCGGTTCGTTGTCGTCGCGGACCCCTCGAAGCTCGCCGACCGGCTCGAGCGACCGGTGCCGGTCGAGGTCGTCCCCGAGGCCCACACGGTCGTCGCGAATCGCCTTCGAGAGCTGGGTGGCGAGCCGACGCTTCGCGACGCCGAACGCAAGGACGGGCCGGTCGTGACCGACAACGGGAACTTGGTGCTCGACTGCGACTTCGGGCCGATCGACGACCCGTCCCACCTGGCGACGCAGCTTTCGGCGATTCCCGGCGTCCTCGAGCACGGTATTTTCGTCGATCTCGCGGATGCGGCCTACGTCGGAACGGCCGACGGCGTCGAGGTTCGAGAGTACTGAGTGTGACGTTCGGTGCGGTCTACGAGGCGTTAGTGCGGCGGCGTCCGATCGCGCCGTGGCGGCGCCCGTTCACGAGGTAGCCCGCCGCTGCAAGCCAGAGCGCGACGAGGTAGCCGTACTGGCCGTACCCCTGTGGGAAGTCCAGACCGTATCCGGCGGCGACGAGGGACACGAACGCGCCCGCACCGATCGGCCCGCCGACGTACAGCCACACGCTCGGAAGCCACTCCGTCCGCGCGCCTCGCGGTGCGGTCGTGTCGACGAACAGCGCGACGAGCGTCGCGACCGAGAGGAACACGACCGGAACGAGCAACAGCACCGCGAGGAGGACGCCGGCGTCACCTTCGGGTCGAATCCAGAGCGTGTAGCCGAGCGCGACCGGCGCGAGCACCGCGTAGCCGGCGATCACGAGCCGCCATTTCAACACCCCGTCGACTCGGGTTTCGCCGTCCGTTTCGCCTGATTCTCCCGTTCGACGGTCTCGATCGAGTCGCGTCAGGACCCAGTCGGTCCCCATCGCGACGATGGCCGTGACGAAGACGGTGAAGCCGACGCCGAACCCGATGGTAACGGGCGTCAAGACGGCAACGGCCGCCGACCACGGCCAGGACGCCGCGGCGAGCGTCGTAACCGAGTTCGCGCCGAAGATGAGTATCGTTCCGAGCGAGCCGGCGAGTCCGGTCCAGATGCCGGCGCGGCGCACGTCGGCCTCGCGGCCGTGATAGTAGTAGCCGACGAGCAAGCCGGCGAGGAGCAAGGCGCCACCCGAGACGGAGCCGCCGAGGACGACGACCTCGTCCGTGACCGACTCCCAGGAGGACACGACGGTGACGGGGACCGTCGCGAGACCGATGAGGATCGCAACTCGTACCGACTCGTCGGTGAGATCGTCGCGGAGGGTTCGAAGCGAGGGCATAGCGCGTTCGTGCGTATTTTCGTGGCGACCGCTCTTCAATGTGTCTATCGATTGAATTGTCTCCGAAAATCACTCCTCGGTTGGTCCGCCGGCGCGTTCGGCGGCCAGCCCGGCGACGAGATAGCACGCGCCAAGCAGGCGAGTCACCGGGATCACCCACGATTGCAACTCGAGCTCGTCGGCGTTCTCGTAGCAGATCTCGAGCCCCGATTCGACGACGGTTCGCGGAATCAGTGCCATGACGATTCCGAACGCGACGAGGGGAGCGCGAAGCTGGCTCGAGACGGGTCGATCCCGGTTCACCAGCCAGATGAACAGCAGGCCTTCGAGCCGTGCCATCGGGAGAGTCCACCGTCGCAGTCGTCCAACGTCCGGGTTCTCGAACGCGAGTCGCTCGGCCGGCCCGAGAATCACCGTCGGTGCGAGTACCTCGAGCAGTCCGACGGCGGTCGCTAGTGCTCGTTTCATGCGTGGCGTTCGCACGGGGCGGCAAAAAAGGTGTTTGACGGGACCAACGGCCCGACGAGCCGAATCGAATTCGTCGTGACTACGCCAGTACCGGTCCTGGATCGGCCGTTTCTGGGTTCGTCCCGATCGGTTCGGCGCTCGACTCGTCGCTTGCTCGCGACAGCGCCACGACGAGCAGGTAGAGCACCCCCAGGGATCGGGCTGCGGGCACCACCCACGGTTTCAACTCGAGCTCGTCGGTGTTCTCGTAGACGAGCGTCTGACTGAGGTCGATGATCGGGCGCGGGAGGACGACGAGGACGGTGCCCGCCAGCGCGAGCAGGCCGCTGACGAGTCGCGATCCGGACTCTCGACGGGCGAGCACCCAGACGAACGCGAGTCCCTCGAGTCGGGCACCCCACAGCGCCTGCGGCCGCAACTCGGCGTCGTCAGGGTTTTCGAGGCCGATCCGCTCGCAGGCGTCGATAACCGTCTGTGGCCTGGCGATTTCGAACAGGCCGAAGCCGATCAGCAGTTTACGAAGCATATAGTAGTCACTGAAAGTCAGTGCACACCCGATCGCATGACGGCTATGCGATCGGTGTGTAAACAGTTTCAGTTGTTACTATAGCCACCCCACCGTACACCGACGTGTGACAAAAATTTCGGCTCGCCATCGGCTTTCGAAGGTGGACAAGCGGACTGCGAACGGACACCTTTTCAATACCGTCGCGTCATCGTTCAGGTGAGACGATTCGATGCCCGAGACATCCGACAGGAAAGACGATCACATCCGTATCATCGAGGAGGAAGACGTCGAAACTACCGGCGCGGGATTCGCCGATATCGACCTCGTCCACGAGGCGCTACCGGAACTCCACCGCGACGAAATCGACACGACGACCACGCTGTTCGGCCACGAACTGGCGGCCCCGATCGTCATCGAGAGCATGACCGGCGGTCACCCGAACACGACGAAGATCAATCGTGCACTCGCCGAAGCCGCCCAGGAGACGAACGTCGCCATGGGCGTCGGCAGCCAGCGAGCCGGTCTCGAACTCGAGGACGAGGCGCTGCTCGAGTCCTACACGGTCGTCCGCGAGGTCGCCCCCGACGCGTTCCTCTATGGGAACGTCGGCGCGGCGCAGTTGCTCGAGTACGACGTTGCGGACGTCGAGGAAGCCGTCGAGATGATCGACGCGGACGCGATGGCGATCCACCTGAACTTCTTGCAGGAGGCCGTCCAGCCCGAAGGGGACGTCGACGCACGAGGCTGTCTCGAGGCGATCGAGGGAGTCGCGGCCGATCTCTCGGTGCCGGTGATCGTCAAGGAGACGGGCAACGGAATTTCGCGTGAAACGGCCGAGCGACTCGCCGACGCCGGCGTCGACGCGATCGACGTTGCCGGTCAGGGCGGCACGACGTGGTCCGGCATCGAGTCCTATCGAGCGGCCGCCGTCGGTGCTGACCGACAGGAGGCGATCGGTCAACTGTTCCGGGCCTGGGGCGTTCCGACCGCCGTCAGCACGCGCGAGGCTGCGTCGGTTCACGACACCGTCGTTGCAAGCGGCGGCGTCCGATCCGGGCTGGATATCGCGAAGGCGATCGCACTGGGTGCGCAGGCGGGCGGGCTCGCCAAGCCGTTCCTTCGGCCGGCAGGGCAGGGAACCGACGCGGTCGTCGACCTGATCGAGACGCTCGCACTCGAACTCCGAACGGCGATGTTCGTCACCGGCTCGGCGTCGGTCGCCGAGCTACGCGAGGCCGAGTACGTCGTCTGTGGGCAGACGAAAACGTACCTCGAACAACGACGATAATCGGTTCGAGTGTACGCTCCCGTCGCTATCGAGTTTGCGTGTCGATAAAAAATCGCTCGGATGACGTTCCTTACAGGTCGCGCGGCTGGACCGTCTTCCGGTCGTTGGCTTCTGCGCGACGGGCAGCATCTTCGAGCAGCTCGTCGACTTCCTCGTCGAGTGCGTCGTAGAAATCCGAGGCGACGTTCTTGTCATCGAGCGCTTCCTTCACGGCGGCTTTGACGATAAGGTCTGCCATACGATCTACCGATTTCCTTTTCCATGATATAAGTGTTTTGGTTATCAGTGGAAATACGGTGGTTGCAGCGGTTGATTCGCCCGTTTCGCCGGTCTATTTCACCGGAAAGTATATAGCCGATGAATTTTGGCAGCGATCCGCGTCCGATACGAACCGGAATATCGGGCTCGCGCGCGGTGTCGCGTCCGTTTGCTGAATCCGCTGTTCGTGTCCGCGACGGGGCGACGGATTCGAGTGTGTTCGCCACCGAGTACCACCATGCGCGAACTCCTCGAGGCCGTTGCCGACGGCTCACTGTCGCCGGCGCAGGCCGAAGCCGAACTCAAGGGATACGTTCCCAGCGAGGCGGGTCGATTCGATGCGGCTCGACAGCAACGCCGAGGCATCCCCGAAGCGATCCTCGCGGACGGAAAGTCGCCCGAACAGGTCGTTACGCTCGCCGAAACTGCACTCGAGACGACCGAACGGGCACTGCTCACTCGCGTTTCGGAGCAGCAGGTCGCGGCGCTCGAGTCGACCCTCGACGAGTCGTTCCCCGATGCGACCGTCGAGCGCCGAAGCGACACCGTCCTCGTTCGTACCGCGGCGTACGATCCAGCGTCGCTCGAGGCGACCGTCGGCATCGTGACGGCCGGCACCGTCGACGAGTCGGTCGCCGACGAGGCACACGTCGTCTGTACCGACGCCGGGGCGACGGTCGACCGCGTCGACGACATCGGCGTCGCGGCGCTCGATCGGACGCTCGATCAGGTCGATCGACTGTCCGCGGCGGACGTGCTCGTCGTCGTCGCCGGCCGAGAGGGCGCGCTGCCGACGGTGATCGCGGGCCTCGTCGACACGCCGGTGATCGCCGTCCCCGTTTCGAGCGGCTACGGACACGGCGGCGACGGAGAGGCGGCGCTTTCGGGGATGCTCCAGTCCTGTACGGTGCTGTCCGTCGTCAATATCGACGCCGGGTTCGTCGCCGGTGCACAGGCGACGTTGATCGCTCGGGTGATTGACGACGCTCGGCAGTAATATTCTCATACTCTCAAAAATAAATCCCGAATACAAAACTACAGCACGCGTTTGGGAAAGGACTTTTAACTACACGCTGAGTAGAGTTTCGTACTGGCTTCGGCCGGTGTGACCAATGCCCAAGTGTGACCACTGCGAATCGCACGTTTCAGAGCGCTTTGCGCGCGTTTTCGCCGACGAGCACGGTGAGATCAACGCCTGCGTTAGCTGCTCGGCTAACGCGGGTATCGCGGAGGCGGCGAAAGACCGATCCCGCGGCACCTGAACCGTCCTCCTGACCGCCGTCGAATCACCCGTCTCCGCCGCCCGGAACGGGACGCTTTTACTCGCCGTCGACCAACTGCCGCCGATGTCCGGCACCGATCACGTCGTCTACGTCCTCGAGTGTGCCGATGGATCGCTCTACACCGGCTATACGACTGATCTCGAGCGCCGGATCGGCGAACACAACGCCGGGGACGGGGCGAAGTACACGCGTGGGCGGACGCCGGTCGAACTGCGCTACCACGAGCGATACGAGTCGCGATCGGCAGCCATGTCCCGCGAGTACGAGATCAAACAGTTACGACGTCGCGAGAAAGAGCGGCTGATCGACGCCGAGTAACGGATGGAACCTGAACTGGTCAACTCGGCTCGGTTCAAACCGTTCGATGACACGATTCGTCGATCCCGTCCGTGACGATCTCGATTTCTGTACGGCAGCGTCGCCTTTTTCGCGCCCGACGGTGAGCAACGCGTATGGACGCGATTACGTTCGGCACCGACGGCTGGCGGGCGACGCTTGAGGAGTTTACGACGCCGCGAGTTCGGATGGTAGGGCAAGCGGTCGCCTCGTATCTCACGGACGAGGGCCGCGACGCGCCGGTCGTCGTCGGCTACGACGCGCGCGACACCTCGCGCGGCTTCGCTGAGGAACTGGCCCGCGTGCTGTGTGCGAACGGCTTCGACGTGTTGCTCCCCGAACGCGATCGGCCGACCCCGCTCGTCGCCCACGCGATCGTCGAACGCGACCTCGCCGGCGGACTCGCGATTACGGCCTCGCACAACCCGCCGGAGTACAACGGCGTGAAGTTCATCCCCGAGGACGGCGCGCCGGCGCTCCCCGAAGTGACGGACGCGATCGCGGAGCGACTCGCCGAACCCGACCCGATCCCCGAGGCCGACCACGGCACCGTTCGCGAGGTCGACCTCGCGACGCCGCACGCGGACGCCGTCTTCGACCTGCTCGAGTCGATCACGGACGAAGACGAGGTCGACCTCGGCGGGCTCCCCGTGGCCTACGACGCCATGCACGGCAGCGGCCGCGGGACGACCGACACTGCCCTCGAGCGCGCTGGCGCGTCCGTCGAGCGTCTGCGGTGCGAGCGAGATCCCGAGTTCGGCGGCGGTGCGCCGGAACCCGCCGCCGAAAACCTCGCGTCGCTGATCGATCCCGTCACCGACGCGGACGCCGACCCCGAACTCGGCCTCGCGAACGACGGCGACGCGGACCGGCTCGCGATCGTCACGCCCGAGCGGGGCTACCTCGACGAGAACCTGTTTTTCGCCGCGCTCTACGACTACCTGCTCGAAGGCGATACTGGTGCGGCCGTCCGTTCGGTGTCGACGACGTATCTGATCGACCGCGTCGCCGACGCTCACGGTGAGACGGTCCACGAAGTTCCGGTCGGCTTCAAGTGGGTCGGGAAGGCGATGGCCGACCACGACGCCCTCGTCGGCGGCGAGGAGTCCGGCGGCTTCACGATCCGCGGACACGTCCGCGAGAAAGACGGTATTCTCATGGCCGTGCTCGCAGCCGTGATGCACGCCGAAGAGCCACTTGACGACCGCGTCGACCGGCTGCTCGAGGAGCACGGAACGGTCGTTCAGGACAAGATCAGCGTCGCTTGCCCCGACTCAGAGAAAACTCGCGTTCTGACCGATCTCGAGGACGAGATTCCGGAAACTGTCGCCGGAACGGCGGTCGAGGACGTCAACACGGCCGACGGCTTCAAACTGCAACTCGCCGACGGCTCGTGGGTGCTGGTTCGGCCCAGCGGAACCGAGCCGGTTCTGCGGGTGTACGCCGAGGCGGAAACCGGCGACCGGGTTGCAGAACTGCTCGAGGCTGGCGAGGAACTGGTCAATCCGCTCGTCTGATACGGATTGCTGTAACGATTTACCGGCCCAACCGCCGCACGGGTCGCAGTTGCGCCGGAAATGACTTACAGTAAACCGTCTGAGTCCGTCGTTCTCGAATTTCGTCCTTGTTCGATAGCTATGGCCGGTTGCGTGCTCCGGGCCTGCGTTTACCGGGCTCGGTACCGATCGTTCGACTATGACCCACCAGAACGAGGACGCCGCGTACACGGAACTCGAACCCGACACCTGGCACCAGAACGACGAGGGGAACTACTACATCGACTGCCCCGAGTGTGGCTCGGCCGCCACGCTCTCGAACGTCGTCGAGTACGGCCGTTGTAACGGCTACCTCGATCGCCGGAAAGACGAAACCAAACTCGACGAGCAAGCGATGGACTGTACTGCAACACTCTGGTTTGAACTCGGGTACATCTCCGATCCGGACGAGGAGACGAGCGACGACGTGGTCGACGAGTCCGAACCCGACGTCGAAACCGACGACGGTGTTCCAGCCGAAGGGCAGCCACCGGGAACCGACGGGGCGGTTGACGATACGCAGCAGTGACCCCCGTTGTATCTGCCATCTGTGTAGTGTGAAGACGTACACTGCGACTTGGCCGTGTAGATTCGGTGCCTTCGTCTCTCCGCCCTTATCCATAATGATTATTTCGCCAAATTATTTGGAAACACCGCTTATGCGATAGTGGTTCCCAAAGACAGACACTATGACCTGTAACAAGATAGATGTGATGACTGATGGCGGGTTCGAGGTTCAGACGGAATATGCAGACAAGACAGCGTCGATAGAGACACTTTTACAGTCGTTGGCGGTTGCCGAAGACACTCGGATAACCGAACTCGATCCGTTGTACGAATCGGTCGAGCCGGAAGCGTTGTGCGACCTTCTGCGACACGCGAGCACGCACGACTGTCTCGTTGGAGTGGAGTTTGTATACGGTGAGTTGACAGTCACCATCAGTGAAACCGGAACCATTCGGATCCACGATAATCCACCAGAACTCGCCCGAACAGGGGGTGAACGCAACCGATGAGAAAACAAGAACTCGTTCATCTGCACGCGTTAGCTGTCGAAATCCGCGACTATGTTTCGGATCGAGAGTCAGTTCCTCCCGATGCGTTCGCGGAGTACGACCGAAACGGGAGTAAACCGACGTCGCTTCACCGACGCAAAACGACCCACAAAGAGTGTCTTCTGCTCCTTTTAGATGGAATTCTCGCCGCGATTGGTCGCCAACTCACCGAGAATGCCATCTGATACTGCGACGGCATCAGTCAACTCGTTGAGCAGGAACGCCCGCGACGGTCGTCCCGGATGCCACGTCGTCGGTAACGACCGAGCCAGCGCCGACGGCTGCATCCTCTCCGACCGTGATATCTCCCAGCAGCGTCGCGTTGGCCCCGATCTGAACGTCGTCTTCGATCGTCGGATGTCGCTTGACCGGTTCGTTCGTATCGCCGCCGAGCGTGACGCCGTGGTACATGTGAACGTCGTCGCCGACCTCGGCCGTCTCGCCGATGACGACGCCCATTCCGTGATCGATCGTCACCCGACGACCGATCGTCGCGGCGGGGTGGATCTCGACGCCGGTGAGCAGTCGGACGAGGTGGGCGAACAGTCGGGCCGCGAGTTCGAACTCGCGGTTCCAGAGCGAGTGTGCGATCCGATGGCCCCAGACGGCGTGGACGCCGGGATAGGTGAGCGCGACCACGAGACACCTTGTCGCAGCGGGATCTCGCTCGCACATCGCCCGAGTGTCCTCACGTATCCGTCCGAGCATTCCTCGTTTTCCTCGTGAGATCGCCAGTCGAACGACGATTCCGTCTCGAGAACTGCCCAGCCGGTCGACACCACCCGGCGAGCGCGCGACGCGATCGATTCCTGTCGGTACACGCACCGTCGCCGGATGTGAGCATGCGCGGGACTATCGGCACAGGTCGTCTAAAACGGTTCGTTTCCGGCCGAGGCTGCTGGCGCGCCGTCGTGTTACTTTCCCCGCGCGAGTCGGTTGCCGATCCCGTCCGGAAGTCCGGCTGCCGCAACGCCCTCCTGAACCGCGTCTATATCGTACTCGACGCGGTGTGTTTCGACCGTCATCGCGTCTACGTCGACGACCGCGTAGCCGGCCCGCGGATCGCCATCTCGGGGCTGGCCGACGCTGCCCGGATTGAGGACGATTCCCTCCGCGAATCGCTCGACCCCCTGGACGTGCGTGTGGCCCAGGACGAGCACGTCCTCGTCTCCGAGCAATCGCGCCGAGAACTCTCTCGGATACGTATACCGCGTGTACCGGTCGGGATCGTCCGGGTGGCCGTGAACGAGCTTCACCCGTCCATCGCAGACGAGGCGCTCGGCTGGCAAGGATTCGAGCCACGCGCGCTGGTCCTCGTCGAGTTCCTCCTTGGCGTGGTCGACACCCGCCCGCGCCATGCCGTTGAATCGAAACGGCGTCTCGCCCACGACCGCCGCGTCGTGGTTTCCCATCACGGTGGGTACCTCCCGGTCCCGTAGCTCGTCGACACAGTCGGCCGGCCAGGGGTTGTAGCCGACGACGTCGCCCGCACAGACCAACTCGTCGACCGGGGGCATATCCGCGAGAACGGCTTCGAGTGCGACTCGATTGCCGTGGATATCGGAGATGAGTCCGACTTTCATAGTCGTACGGGAGATAACGGGTTCGAACGGCTTGTATAGTAGCCACTGCAAGTCACTGCACACCTGATCGCCAGAGGGTGCGCGGCTCTCACTTCGCTCCGAGCCGCGGCGAAGCGAACGGGCGTCCGTGCCCGTGAGCAGGTCTGCGATCAGTGTGTAAATAGTTACAGTTGTTGTATGGGTTGTCCGGATCGATCTCTCGTAGAACGACTCGGTACCGTTCGCCGTGTGGATTCTGTAGCTACTCCCGGAGACCGGCCTCTTCGACACGATCCCCGTCTCGACAAAACACGCCGAACTGCTGGGGTATATAAACTCCCTCGAACTCGCAGCAGCACCTGCTTCCCTGCGACTACCCTTGACTACATTACGATGGACCAACAGAAACGTATCCGAGCGTCTAGTTCGTTCTCTTTCGCTACGCTGTCTCCGCTCTTCGATGATCGCCTGCAGCACCCCCGATACTAACTACGTACTCCCATCATGAGCCAAACCATACAGAACCCGGGAGACGATCTTCTCGGGCTTGAAGCCGGTCTCGAAGCGTTACAAAACAGTTCGGAGTTCGGCGGTCTCGTCGAACCAGTCTCCGAACACGAGTCGTACGACCACTTCGCATTCATCTACGAATCGCAGGCCGAGCAGTTCGAAACGGCGATTCCGTACATCAAACACGGGCTCGAGAACGGTGAGCGATGCATCTATATCGCCGACGAGAACGACACGGCAGATGTACTTGCAGCCCTCCGTGATGCGGGTGTCGACGTCGACGACGCACTCGAATCGGGGGCGCTCGTTATGTACACCGCACAGGACTCGTATCTTCGGAACGGCTCGTTCGACCCCGACGAGATGATCGCGTTCATCTCGGGTGCAATCGAGGAGGGAACCAAGGCGTACGACGGAGTCCGCATCACCGGTGAAATGACGTGGGTCTTCGGCGACGATCCGCCACTCGAAGAACTGATCGAGTACGAGGGAAAACTCAACGAAGTGTTGCCGGATTCGGACGGGATCGCCCTCTGTCAGTACAACCGTGAGCGTTTCTCTGCAGAGATTATACGGGATATCATCAAAACCCACCCGCACCTAATATACAACAATACTGCCTGTCAGAATTTCTACTACACGCCGCCCGAGGAGTTCTTCGGACCCGATCAGCCCGAGCGCGAAATCGATCGAATGATGGGGACGTTACTGGACCGAACCAGGGCACGCGTCGAACTGCAGGACCACCAACAGCACCTCGAACACCAAACCGAAATCGCCGCCGACCCTGACCGTTCGTTCGACGAGAAAATACAGGATCTCTTCGACCTGGGCTGTGACCGGTTCGACCTCGAACTGGGCGGATTGGCGAAAGTCGACCCAGCGAGCAACACGTTCGAGGTCGAAGCGGTAAGTGCAGAACACAGCCATCTCGAGCCCGGAGCAGCGCTGTCGCTCTCCGAGACGTACTGCCGCGCAACGGTGGCAAGCGAAGAGACAGCCACCGTGACTGATCCTACGAGTTGCGGGTTCACGGACACGCTCGCGTACGAGGAGTTCGGTTTCGAGACGTATCTCGGAACGCGTATCAAACTCGATAACGCGACCGATCGAACGTTCTTTTTCGTCTCTTCGGACCCGCGAGCACAGGCGTTTTCGGACGCTGATCAGACGTTCCATCACCTGATGGGCCAGTGGGTGAAGTACGAACTCGAGCAGAAACAACACGAACAAAAACTCGAAGCGTCGAACGAGCGGCTCGAACAGTTCGCCTACGCCGCGTCTCACGACCTCCAAGAGCCGCTCCGAATGGTGACGAGCTATCTCCAGCTACTCGAAAATCGGTACGGTGGGTCCTTCGACGACGACGGTGAGGAGTTCCTCGAGTACGCCGTCAACGGTGCTGATCGAATGCGCAACATGATCGACGCACTCCTCGAATACTCCCGTATCGATACGCAGGGAGAACCGTTCGAACCGGTGGAACTAGATATGGTCCTCGGAGACGTGCTCAACGACCTGCAGCTACAGATCGGGGAAAACGATGCCACGATCACCACCGAGCAACTCCCTCGTGTGAACGGAGACGCCAGCCAGCTCCGACAGGTGCTCCAGAACTTACTCACCAACGCGATCACCTACAGCGGAGCACAACCGCCGCAGATCCACATCGATGCCGAACGACGAGGACGAAAGTGGAAAATCTCGGTTCACGACGACGGAATCGGCATCGATCCGGACGACCAGGATCGCGTGTTCACCGTCTTCGATCGGCTTCACAGCCGCGAGGAGTACGAGGGGACAGGCATCGGGCTCGCGCTTTGCCAGCGGATCGTCGAACGCCACGACGGTGAGATCTGGGTCGAGTCGGAACCGGGCGAGGGATCGACGTTTTCGGTTACGCTTCCCGCGACGGATGTGCACGATCAGTCGCACACCGATACCGACTGAACGCTGGCTTCTGGGTTCGTCTCGCCGATGCGCTCTCCCATCGCGAGTTAGTCGCCGTTCTCGATTGCCGTCTCGAATCCGTCGTCGGTTCGGGCGATGCCCGCCGCGCAGACGGCGTGTTCGAACTCGAGGTCGTAGGCCTCGTGTGCCGCTTCCGAAGCTCCGTCGGCCGCGAAGTCGAACGATTCGGGCGTATTTTTCTCGTAGGTCGCGACTAGCGTCGGCTCCTCGACGGTCTCGACGAGCAAGGCGTCCTTCCGAACGGTGCCGATCAGCGCCTCGCCGTCGCCGCCGATCGTCGCCGCGATGCGTGGCGTGTCGTAATCGTCTTTCTCGTAGTCCAGCGCGAGCAGGCTCTCGGCCAGCGCGTCCCGGGCCGGGTAGCCGAGTTCGAGCTTCTCGGCGATCGGATCGACGTGCGAGCCGTTTCCGAAGGCAGCCGTCTCGCCGGTCGGCGTCTCGACGACGCGGAGGCAGTTGTAGGACACGTAGGGGTTGTCCGTCTCCGGGGCGTCCTCGGTGGGGCCCACCGTGAGGGCCTCGTCTCGGGCGGTGATCTCGCGGTTCGGGAACGATCGCGAGGAGACGCGGTAGGCGCCGACCTCGGGTCCGACGACGATGAATCGTCCAACGTACATACTCTTGGCTGCGTGCGAGCGGGGAAAAGGGGTATCGATTTCTGATCGTGTGTCCGTCCTCGGACGGCCAGAATTACAGAACTGCAGCGAATCCGTGGCCGACATTTTATAACAAATAACGCAGCGAACGGGAGCATGACGACCGAAGCGGAATGCCTTGAGGCACTTCGGCGGGCAGCCGAACGACTCGGCGAGTCACCGACGAAAGCGCAGTACGAGGACCTCGGCTTGACGCCTGCTTCCGCGACGATTCTCAGGACATGTGGTGGTTGGAACGACGCGAAAGAGAAAGCGGGACTGAAAACCGCCTACTCGAGGGGTCCTCGTGTTGGAACGAAGCCGGATGATGTCGATCTTCCTGAAGGAATGGTTTGGGAGGAACTCACTGTCGATCAGCGATGGCATTATCGAAACGTCGAGTGGAACACAGAACGGACACTACGCCGTCGTTCTCGACTTCGATCCTGGCTCAATGAGCAAAAACGGGAACGGAGCTGTTCACGATGTGCTGTCGATTCAGTTGCATGTCTCGATTTCCACCACGTCGATGAAACGACGAAGATGATGGCAGTCGGACGGATGGTAACGTTCGGATACGGGACGGATGCTATTCGCGCTGAAATCGAGAAGTGTGAGATACTATGCGCGAATTGTCACCGGAAGGCCCATCATTCCGAACCAAGTGATGAATTGCGGCAATGGGTTTACCAGCAAAAACGCAGCGCTAGGGGCTGCGATCGATGCGAGGAGGTGGACCCTGCTTGCCTTGACTTCCATCACGTCGAAGAGAAAGAGGCAACCGTCTCAGAACTAACTGCGAATAATCGGTCGAAGCAGCGTATTCGTGAGGAAATCGAACGTTGCTGCATCCTCTGTGCGAACTGCCATCGAGAGGAACACTACGACCCATCGCTACAGTAACAGTCATTCGTTCCCAATAGCAACTGAGTTCGTAACACTCTAATACAGGACGCCAGTATCATTCGATACGGCGTCGGAAACGGACCCGGCGAACATGTCAAGTCCATTAGGGTAGCGGCCAATCCTCCGAGCTTCTGGGGCTCGGGACGCTGGTTCGAATCCAGCATGGACTACTCCGTTCGTTCTTTCAACTCGAGTACCTTCTTACCCCTGTCCCTCGATCTCCAGTTGAAACGAAGGGGTCTCCGAACCACCGCTGACGAGCTCGCCGTCACCAGAACCCCTATTGGCGTGACGTACCTACGGGTTCACAATGAACCGACGGCAGTTTCTCGCGACGGGAACGATCGCGGGCGTCGCGAGCATCGCGGGCTGTTTCGGCGGCGACGAGGACGACCCCGACGGCTACGGTCCGGAACCGGAGTCGATGCCCGACGAGCGATCGATCGAGACGAGCGAGTACGAGACGGAGAACTTCGGCGGCATCGACGTGCCGCTCGCGCCGCTCGACGACGTCGTTTACTGGTATCGACGCCAGGAATCGCGCATGGTCGATACGAGAGGCACCGATCAGCACGATGCGATTCGGATTACCGGCTCCGTCCTGAGCAGCGCACCCGACGGCGTGACGAACGATCCGGTCGAGGAGTGGTCTCAAGACGATCTCATCGTCACGTATTGCGTCTGTCCGCACACGCTCGCCGGCCAGCGCGCGGCGACGCTGATCGATAGCGGCTACGAGAACGTCTACGCGCTGGACGAGGGACTGCAGGCGTGGATCAATGCGGGCTACGAAATCGAGGGCACTGAAGCGGGCCAGGCCCTTTCCACCTACGACATCAGCGGTCTTTCGGATCCCGAATACGCCGGCGAGTACGTCCACGCTCGAACGCTCGAAAGCGACCAGAGCGAGGTAAGCGCCGTCGAATCCGACGGCAGCTACGAACTGACGCTTCACTTTGCCGACGTCGATTCTGACTCGTTGCTCGAGATCGATGCGCCCGATTACACGCGCGAACTGACGCTTGAAGAGGCGACGAGCACAGAGATCACGGCCTAACACCCTCGATAGAGCGCTTTCACGTTCGATCGTAGACGCCGTCTCGTTTGAGTTCTCCGCGCTTTTGTAATACGCTCGGCGTTCGGCAGATTCCCGGTGCGCCGGTCACCTGCGGAACGGTACAGTTGTTACAGCTCTCACAGAGTGCGCTCGCGGTACGGGACTCGGGTTCGAGCAATCGTGCGCCGAGTCGCGGTTCGGCGTAGAAGGGGCGAGCCATGCCGACCATGTCGCAGGCGGCCCCGTTCGCGTCGCTCGCCTCCGAACCGAGTAGCCGATCCATCTCCTCGCGTCCCCGAATCCCACCCTCGGCGAGGACCGGAATCGATACCTGCTCGCGGACTCGGCGGCAGAATTCCTCGTTCCAGGCCGATTCGAAGCCGAACTGCAGCGATTGGACTCGGTTTGCGAGGGCGACGAGTCGCCGTCGGCTCGCCCCGCCGAACGCCGCGTCGTACGCCTCGCGTAGCGCCTCGTTGTCCCAGGCTCGGTCGGGATACTCGCCGCGAACGATGCTCATATCCCAGACGACAGAGGTTTGGACGGGAACCACCGCATCGTAGCCGATTTGTTCGAGCCGGCGGGCGATCTCGACGCCGTCGGATAACGACAGTTTTCGCCTGACGATGGGCGAGGGAGGGGCGGGCGTCTCGGCCGGAACCTTGGTCATCAGCGGGATGTCGCCGGCCTGCTTCCTGATCTCGTCGTGAACGACGGCGAGGAACTCGAGACGCGCTTCCGGCGAGCCGCCGAACTCGTCGTCGCGGCGGTTGTAAAACGGCGAGAGGAACTGCTGGACGATTCCCATATTCGCACCGGAGAGGTGGATCCCGTCGTAGCCCGCCTCGGCGGCGTACGCCGCCGAGCGGCCGAAGTCGGCGGCGAGTTCGTACACCGCCTCGGTCGAGAGGACCTGTGGATCGTAGTCGAGAAAGCCGAGTCGGTCGAGCAGCCGCAACTGCCACGGCGGTTCGGAGACCGCCAGCTGTCGAAGATCCGGGTTCTCGCGACGGTATTCAGCGTGCCACGTCTCCATGCTGCGCAGTCCGCCGTGTTCGAGTTGGACGAATAGTCGGCTCCCGTGGTCATGGATCCGATCGGTCAGTCGCGAGAGTCGGTCGACGAAGTCGGGATCGTGAACGCGAGTCATTCCGGGCGCGGCACACCCCCCGTCGCCGCGGACGATGGTCGCCCCTTGACAGATGAGTCCGACGCCAGATGCGGCCGCGGGCTCGAGGTCGTCGATCAGCGTGTCGACCGCATCGGGACCGTTCCCCGCACACTCGAGCAGCGGCGCGCGATAGAGCCGATTCGGTACCTGCACGCCGCCGATCTCGATCGGGTCCTCGAGGGTGGCCATATCCTCGCTATCACGGGATCGCACAAGAGCGTGCCGCCGGGTCGGTGATCTTGTGTTCGTACGGTTCCTGGCTACGGGTGTTACGACGCCCGCAGGCCTTTCCGTCCTCCCGTCGTTCGAACGCCCATGGCTCCGATCACCCGACTCGTCCTCGACGTACTGAAACCGCACGACCCCGGTGTCGTCCCTTTCGCGACCCAACTGGGAGATCTCGACGGTGTCGAGGCGACCACGGCAACAGTCGTCGAGGTCGACGAGACCGTCAAGACGCTTCGCGTGACGATCGAGGGGGATGATCTCTCTATCGAAGCGATCCGCGCCGAGATCGGGGACCTGAGCGCGTCGGTTCACTCGATCGATCAGGTTGCCTGCGGCTCGCGAGCCGTCAACGATCCCTGGCTCTAGCGATGGCCGGTCGACTCGATCGATTCCGGCGCGTTATCGAGAAAGAGGACGTGCGGTCGATCTCTCGGCGATACTTCATCGCCAACGGGTTCGACGGCACGCTCACCAGCATCGGGGTCGTCGTCGGCGCGTACCTCTCGGGTATCGACGACGGCGTCACTGCGATCGCGATCGGCCTCGGCGCAGCTGTCGGCCTCGGGACGTCGGGCGTCTGGAGCGTCTGGGAGATCGAGCGCGCCGAGGCGCTGGCCGAACGTCAACGGATCGAACAAGCGATGCTCACGGAACTCGAGGATACACGCGTCCAGCGCGAGCACCGAGCCGCCCAGATCGTCCACGCCGTCGCGAGCGCGTCCGGCCCGCTGCTGGCGATCACCCTGACGCTCGTCCCGCTCGCACTCGAGGGGACGGTCCTCTCGATGTTTCAGGCGGTCCTGGCTTCGATCATCGTCGGGGTTCTGATCCTCGCGGCGTTCGGCGTCTATCTTGCCTCGATCTCCCGGCAGCGGTGGTTCGTCGCGGCCGTTCGAATGGGGCTCGCCGGAATCGTCGTCGCGGCGATCAACGTTCTCTTACCGGGCTGAGTCGGCACTCGTCGGATACGCTGAACAGGCACAATTCGGACATATCGAACTACCGCGATCGAGTCACTTCTCGACTTCGAGGAGCGCGACGCGCTCGCGAACGAGCGCCGAAAGCGACGCGTCCGTCGCTTTCCGCTCCGCGTCGGTGATCTCGAAGAACGCACACAGCGTCGCCTCGTTTCGCTCGTCGAGCGTCGGCGTTTCTTCGACAACGGCATCGAGATCGGTGATTGCCTCGATCGTCTCTCGCTCGTCACCGCTCTCGTCGGCCCGGTTTGCCGACTCCGCGTCGACGAGGATAACTGCCTCATTCTCCCCCTCGCTTACGCCCATCTCGAACGCGCGATTGATCTGTCGCCTGCCGCCGGCGTACAGCAAGATTTCGACGGCGCGGTCGCGGGCAATGGCCTCGTCGCGGTCGATGGCGCGGTCGGCGAGTTCGACGGCTCGCTCGAGGTGGCGACGGTCGGCGACGTAGCGTGCGTCGAACGCCTGAACGGTCGTTCCGTGTCTGTCACCGATCTCGCCGAGGTCGGCGACGAACGAGTCGAGATCGTCGATCGCGAGTCGACATTCGAGCAGTTCCATCAGAAATCACCCAGGCTGGATTGGCTGTCGTCCGTCGGTTCGCCGTCCGACGCCGACGCGGTGGTTGCATCCGTGGCCACACCGGCAGTGGGTTCGACACCGTCCATCGACGAGTCCTCGCGACCGACGTTCTCGAGGATCGACTCGGCCGTCTTCGCCCCCTTAAGCACGGCGAGGACGAGACCTTTGTCGGCCGTCCGCAGGTCCGCGGGTTCCTCGATTCCCGCCTCGTAGAGCCGGCGGGCGCGTTTGCGGCCGACGCCGCTGATCGAGACGAGTTCGAGCAGTTCCTCGCCGACACCGTGTTCGACGCGAGCGCGGGCCTCCCGGACCGCAACGGTCCACTCGCTGTCGATCTCGCTGGCGAGCGACTCGGCGGCACCGAGCAGCCACTCGGCGGTGTCGACCTTGCCCCGGAGGTCGCCCGGACCGATTTTGTACCGCTCGGTGATCTTCTCCTCGTCGTCCTCGGCGGCCCAGTCCTCGAGCAGTTTCCCAGTTTTGAGAGCGGCGAGCCAGTCCTCGAACCGGTCCTCCTCGAACTCGCTGGGCGTATCGCCCAGCAGTTCGGCCTCGCGCTCGTAGTAGAGCTCGCCGAATTTTTCGTCCTCACCCGAACGCAGGTAGAGTTCGTACATGTCGGGCGTGCGCGAGACGAGCTGGTAGAGCCCGAGCGCGGTCGGGCGCTCGTCGGCGTCCTCGAGCCCGTGGACGATCTCGGCGGCGCTCATCGGATCGAGATAGAGCCGCGAGACGGTGTGGCCGAGGCTGGTCGCCTCGAGTTCGACCTCGCGTTCGGCTCCGCTGTCGGCGAGGTCGGCCGCGGTGGTGAACGCGCCGTCGTCCTCGTCTCCGCCGCCGGTGCCGTCGTCGCGTTCGACGAAATCGTTGCGTTCGAGGTAGCCTAACACGTTATCGGTGACAGTCTCGAGCCGGCCCGCCTCGGTCGACTGGCTCGCATAGAGGGTCGCCTCGAGGAACTCGAGCAATCCTTCGCGGGTCCGGGCGAAGCCGGAGGCGATGGTGGCGAGGACGTGCGTTCGCAGCGCGGGCTCGGCGGCGAGCTTCGAGCGGACGGGTTCGGGTTCGGCCCAGACGTAGCGGTCGAACAGCTTCTCGCTCTCGTCGTGGCTCTTTGCCAGCAGGACGGCCTCGCCGTAGGGGTCGAGCCCCGGTCGGCCCGCACGGCCCATCATCTGGTGGACCTCGAGGACGTCCAGCGGAGCCATGCCGCCGGCGCTCGGATCGAAGCGTCGCCAGTCGCGGACGATGACTCGGCGAGCGGGCGTGTTGACGCCCGCGGCGAGCGTCGGCGTCGCCGAGATCACTTTCAGCAGCCGGTCGCGGAAGGCGTCCTCGACGAGCGAGCGCTGGGTGCTCGAGAGCCCCGCGTGGTGAAAGGCGGCCCCGTTCTCGACGCAGTCGGCGAGATCCCGGCTCGTTTCCGTGTCGCTGTCTTCGCGGATCTCCTCGGCGATGTCCGCCAGGTCGGTTCGCTCGCCGTCGGTCAGTTCGCGGCTCGCGACCTGTCCCAGTCGGCTCGCCGCGGCCTCGGCGTTTCGACGGGAGTTGACGAACACGAGCGACGACCCGCCTTCTTGCAGGATATCGCGCACGAGCGCGGCTTCCTGCTTTTCGGTTCCCTCGACGGGGACTTCGCGCGTCGAGCCGTCGTCGAAGTTGAGCGCGTTGCCGTAGTGGACCCCCATCTGGAGGTCGATCGGCCGCCAGTCGGACTCGACGAGGGCGGCATCGAGCCAGTCGGCGATCTCGTCGGCGTTGCCGACCGTCGCCGAGAGCGCGACGACCTGCATCGCGGGGTTCAACTGGCGGAGTTTGGCGAGGGTTACCTCGAGCGTCGGGCCGCGCCCACGGTCGTCGATGAGGTGGACCTCGTCGGAGACGACGCAGGCCAACTCGGAGAGCCAGTCCGCACCGTTTCGGACGAGCGAGTCGACCTTCTCGCTCGTCGCGACGACGATGTCTTTCGTCGCGAGCCACTCGCTGGTCGATTCGTAGTTGCCGGTCGCGACGCCGGTGGTCACGCCGAACTCCTCGTAGGCGTCGAACTCGGCCTTCTTCTCGCTTGCCAGGGCTCGAAGCGGAACGATGTAGAGCGCCTTTCCGCCCCGCTTGACGGCCGAGAGCATCGACAGCGCGGCGATCATCGTCTTCCCGCTCGCGGTCGGGACGGCGGCGACGAGGTTTTCCCCGTCGGTCGCGCCGGCGTCGACGGCTTCGGCCTGGGGCGGGTACAGCTCCTCGATACCGTCCTGCTGGAAGTGAGAGACGGCACCGGGCGGGAGCCCCGACAGCTCCTCGACGTTCATTACCCGCCTTTGGCTCGTCCCGTGGTTTAAACTGTCGTCTCGTCGGTGGTCGGGGGACGGCGCTGGGATCGAAACGCGTGGATCGACCGCTCGACAGCCTGATCAGGTCCGTTGGAGGGCGTCAGCCTGATCGCCGTCCGCGGCGAGATGATCGCTGCCAAAATACCGCGTCCAGAGCACCAGCAGCGTCGGTAACACGAGGACGCTCGCGAGGAACGCGTACGTGATCGTGAGTGCGGTGACGATCCCGAACTGTCGAACCGCAGGGAGGAACGCGAGCGCGAGCGTACTGAAGCCGAGCGTCGTCGTCGCCACGCTGCCGAACAGTGCGCCGCCGGTGCCCGTCATCGTCGTGACGAGCGCCTCGTTGGCAGTCTCGCGGCGACGCAGTTCGAGCGTGTACCGCGAGCTCACGTGGATGTTGTACGCGACGCCGAGGCCGATCGTGAAACTCGTGACCGTTCCGGTCAGGACGTTGAACGGGATATCTAAGATCGCCATCGTCCCGACGATCCAGCAGACGGCGAAGACGACCGGGAGCAACGTCACGACGCCGAGCGTCGCGCTGTTCCCGGTGAGAGAGTATGCAACCGTGAGAAACACAAACACCGCGACGAGCGTCACGGCGAGACTCTCGAAGATCCCGGCGAGAAGGGTCTCTTCGACCACATGATCGACGACCGGTCCGCCGGTCGCGGTCGCGTCCCAGCGTTCGTCTGCGCCGTCGTCGTCAATCGCCCCCGCGACCGATCGCATCTCGGCCGTCACCGTCTCGTCCGCTGCATCACTGCGAACGGAGACAAGCAGTCTGAGCGATCCGTACTCGCCGTCGCTCGTTCGGTCGATGACTGCGCCTGCGGCGGCGGGATCGGCCTCGAACAGCTTGTCGTACAGCTCTTCGAGGTTCTGGTTCGGGACGCCGTCACCCGTTCGGTCGGCGAGCTGGAACGAGGCGTTGAACGACTCGTCGTCCTCGGCAACGGACTCCATGACCGTCAGCGGATCTCGGTCGTCGGCGCCGGCCGTCTGTGGCGCATCGGTCGAGGTGGCTTCGTCAGCCTGCGTTCGTGCTGTCGCAACGCGTTCGAGCGTCTCCCCGTCGGTCACGTCGCCGCGAACCACGATCTGTGCCTGCGAGTCGCGGTGATCGAACTGCTCGTCGAGGACGCCGAACCCGTCCGCTGCCCGGTACTCCTGGTCCGACATAGCCGAAACCTGGTCGGCCCATTCCGGGTTCTCGGCGAGGAGGTCTTGCTCCTGAAAGCTCGTGTCGACCGAACCCGCTGCGTACAGTCCGCCCGCGGTCACGGCGAGAACCACGATCAGTACGACGAGCGGCGCTGTACGCGCCGCGTCCGCGCCGACGGACAGTACTCGCCGAACGGCTCCGTCCTGAATCCCCAGAGCGGGTTTTCGCCGGTCGATGCCGCCGCGTTCGAGGTATTCGTCGAGCTCGACTTTGATCGCGGGCATCAGGACGCCGAAGACGAGCAGCGCTGCGACGATACCGACCGTACTTACGAGCCCGAACGCTCGAAGCGGTTCGATCGGACTCACCAGATTCGAGAGGAATCCGATGGCAGTGGTCGCCGTCACCCAGACGAGGGCGACGCCGACGCCGGCGAGCGCGGTGGCCATGGCTGGCCGAACAGATGTCCGTGCCTCGCGGCTCTCTCGGTGACGCATGAACACGTGAATCGCGTAGTCGATCGAGAGCCCGATCAACAGGACGGGGATCGCGACGAACAGCTGGTTGAACGCGATGCCAGCCCAGCCCATGAACCCGACCGTCCAGAGCAGAACCGTGAGGATGCCGACGACGCCCAGGACGATTTCAATCGGATCACGGTACGCGATCGTCAGCGACACGAGGACGATGCCGAGTGCGAGCGGGCCGACGATGTGAAGGCTGTCGACGATCGCACGATCGATCTCGTCGGCGACGATGCCGGGACCGAAGACGGCGTACTCGTCGGTCGTTTCCGTCCCGTGGTCGGCTGCCAGCTGCTGGACCGCGAGTTCAGTGTCGACGAGTCGGTCACCGGCCGACCCCGCGAACCCGTCTTCGTCGTCGGGCGTCGACTGTCTGAGAACGAGTATCCGTTCCTCGGCGTGGGGCGAGCCCGGTTCGTACGACGAGGGGAGCAACGCCATCGCGAACTCGCCGACCGTCTCATTCTGCTCGTCGAACAGTGACTCGAGGTGGGCTTCGTAGGCCGACTCGTTGAGCGACTCGAGGGCGGCGATCTGCTCGTCGAGTGGCGGTTGCTCGAGCGACGCGAGGTCGTCCCGCTGTGCTTCGAGCTCCTGTTGTTCGTCCCACAACTCGTCGTACTGCTCGCCGAGCACGCCGACGGTGCCGTCGGTGTAGGCGGCCTCGAGGTCGCGATCGAGCCGTGCCATTCGCTGTTCGTAGGTGGCCTGATCGATCTCCCCGTCAGCGAACGCCCGCTCGGTCGCGTTCTGCTCCGACTGGACGGAGCGGACGCTCGCCACCGCGCGGTCGAACGATTGCGTCTGGGCTGTCTCGAGGTCGGCCGTCGCCTCCTCGCGCACCGTCTCGATTTCGGACTCGAGTTCGGCTGTACGCGTTTCGTACGTCTCGGCGTCGACCGCTCCGTCCTCGTAGGAGGCGTTCAGCTGTTCGAACTCGGCCTGGAGGCTCCGAACCGTCTCGAGGTCCCGCTGCAGGTCGTCTGCGGTCGTATTGAGTTCCGTTCCCCGCTTCTCGAGGTCGTCTCTGCGCTCGACGAGCGTCTCCGCGTCGTCCTCGCGGATGACACTCGTCGCAACGACGTTTTCGACGCCGGTGATCGGTGCCTCGTCGGTCAGCGTTGCGTCGACCGTTTCGTTCCCGTACAGCCGCTGTTGAAACGCCAGCGAGTCGAGCAGTGACTCCTTCGTGAGGACGTTGTCGCCGCTGACGATCACGGACGTCACCGTCGCGTTCGGCTCGGCCTGATCGTCGAAGTTTGCCGTCGCATAGTGGAGCGCCTCGGTCTCGGCCGTCTCGCTTTCGAACTGTTCGAGAGAGGTGTCGTACTCGAGAAAGGCGACTCCAGCCCCCAAAACGGCAGTAAGGACGAGCAA
This sequence comes from Natrialbaceae archaeon A-arb3/5, assembly GCA_046614585.1. GTDB lineage: Archaea > Halobacteriota > Halobacteria > Halobacteriales > Natrialbaceae > JBKKHI01. The sequence goes on from JBKKHI010000005.1 coordinate 200,066, forward strand.
CGAAACGATCACGACCGTCGTCCGCGTCGTGATCACGTCGGCCAGCCGTGCGAGGGCGGCCGACTCGGTCCGCGATCTCTCGTCGTCCATCAATCGTCGTGACAGTCGCTTTTGTTCGAAATCGTATACTTCTTTTCAGTTCGACCCGGGTCACGACCGGCCCAGCGACGACCGGCGAACGGCGTATGCGGCGAGCGCGAGGGCAGCGAGGACACCCACGAAAACCGGCACGGCTGCAGCGGTCACCAACTCGCCGAGAGCCGTCCCGTCAGCATCGTCGTTGGCGTCGAGGTCAGTCTCGAGCAGCGTCTCGACACGCTCCTGGTCGATCGACGGGAACGTGCGGTCCCACTCGCCGGGCATAGCGACAGTCGTATCGGTGCCGACCTGCTCACGGTCGCGAACGGCAGCGTCCGTCGGCTCCGCGTCGACGAACTCGGTAACAACGACGTACACCGTACTCGTCCCATCGCTGGTAGCGACGTGGAGTTCCGAGACCGCCAGTTCGTCGTCGATCCCGACCGAGAACGCGTCGATCGTCCCGTTCGGGTCCGTCGCCGCACCCTCGAGCTCGTAGCTCCCGTTCTCGATCACGACGTCCATCTTCGCGAGGTCGGTCGTCTGAGCGATGGCGTCCAGTTCTGCGAGCACGTCGTCGATCGGCTCGGGGACGACGTCGCCGATCCGATCGTGGGGCCACTCGACCGGGTCGTCGTCGCTCGTCTCGTACTCGTACTCGATGTCGAGACCGTCGTCCGTCGGCACTGCGTTGACCGTCGTCGTCCGATCGGGGATCACCGACGAGAGGCCGCGGTCGTCGAGTGCTGCCGTGTACGCCTGCCAGTTCTCGGCGTCGGTCGACCAGGTGGCGTCGATCGCAGTCAGATCGCCCGTCTCCTCGATCGAAACGTTCCAGGACGCCGTCTGCTGCAGGTCGGTCGCCGCTCGCGCCGCGAGCGTCTCTCTGATCTCGTCGACCTGCTCGGCGAGTTCGTCGTCGACCCCCTCGAGCGAGTCGGCGATCTCGACGGTCCCGAGAACGAGCTCGTCGGCGGCATCGGCCGTGAGTTCCCACTCGAGGTCCGTCCGTGCGCCGTCTCGGTCCACAGTGATCGACAGCTCCTCGACGTGTGCCGACGCGATCCGGTCCGCTATCGCCTGCGCCTCGGTGTCGCCCAGGCCGGTTTCGGCGTTCTCTCGGACCTGTGAGACGGCCAGTTCCGCGACCTGGTCCGTGACGCCGGCGTACTCGACGTCGTACTCGTACTCGACGATGGCACCCGAACCGTCTTCCGTAAAGTCGTACGACTCGAGGCTTCCGTCGGCCGTTCCTCCGAGACCGATCGCGACGCTCGAGAACCTGTTGTCGAGCGATTGGCGCGCGTCATCTCGTGTGTCCCACCGATCCGTCTCCCACTCCCCGACGAGTCGCCGCTCGCTGACTTCCAGGGCGTAGCCGCCGTCGGTCTCGACGGCCGTCAGCTCGAGGGAGTCGATCCCCGCTCGCTCGGCTTCGGAATCGGTCTCGGTGACCGACAGCGTTCCCGAACTGGTGATCGAGTCGGGCGTGATCTCGAGGCTCCCGTCGGTCTGCATCGACGAGTACGTCGGCTCGTGGTCGGCGACGGTCAGCCGCACGTCGCCGTTCGATCCCCACTCCGTGGCGGTTTGGCGACTGTCGATCGTCGCCTCGAAGTCGGTGACAGGAGACGGGTCGGCGACCAGGAGGTCCCCCGAGCTTGCGATGGTGCCCTGCGTCGACTCGACCGTTAGCTCTCCGCCCACTCCGCGGTCGTCCTCGGCGACGTCGCCGCGGTAGTTGGTGTAGACGATGCCGGGATCGGTTTCGATGCCGAACTCACCGTCGACCGTCGTCCCCTCGTGCGGATGCTCGTAGACGAGAACCGCACTCCCGTCGTCGCCAACGTAGACCTCGTCGGCGTCCGCGGTCACGTCAACCTCGTCGAACCGGTCCCCTGGGAGCGGGTCCGATGGTGTCCCCGACGCGCCAGCGACACCGATACTCCCCGTGCTCGTCACCAGTAACAGCACGACGAGGAGCGTCCAACCCCGACCGATAGCGCTCATTGCTACGGGCGTTTCGTCCACACCATCATACCTTTTGTTACGTGACAGTCATGCGCTACAGTCGTCCAGGCTTCACAATAATATCTCGCAAATTACATATATGTGTGGCTGAAAATCATTACACGATGAACAGAAAACCGACTGGGGGACGAACCCTGCAACGCATAGTGACAGTCATGGTGGCTGTGGTGATGATCACATCGGTCGTCGCCGGTACTGCCGTCGCGGATACGGGTATCGACGAGGCCGATCCGGCCGACGAAGTGTTCGTCGATGAGTCCGGCGACGCCGTGCTCGTCTACGACGAGGACAGCGCTGGTGAGAGCGCAGAGGCGGAGTTCGGCGTCGACGTCGCCGAATCCGTCGTCTACGCACTCGTCACCGACGACATCGAGGAGGACATCTCCGCCGGGTTCTCGATGGAACTCGACGACGACGAGATCGAATCGTCCGGCTCGCTCACCGCCGACCGACCGACCGAGATATCCGATTTCTCGATGGACGTCACGGGTGAACAGAGTCAGGATGTAAACGAGTTCGATGCCGACCTCGATATGGTGATCGATACCGCTGGCACGCCTGAGGCCGCCTTCGTTCAGTCTGCCGGCACCAGCGGTGAGATGGTGACGAGTGCGGACGAGTTCGCTACTCACGGGGAGTTCAGTGCCACACACGCCATATCCGATAACGGCCCAGACACCGGGCTCGACCTCGAAATCGTGGAATCGGACGGCAGTTACACGATCGACGTCAGTCAGCAAGACGAGCTCGCCGCGTTCGAGATCGACCAGTGGGAGACCGAAGAGAGCGCCCAGGCGTCGCTCGAAGACGAGTTCGGCGAGATTGGCGAAGAACTCGGCGGAGATGTGACAGTCACGATCCACGACCACGAGTTCGAGGAAACCGGGTCCGACGCCTTCGGAACGACCGGCTACCTCGACGTCGAGTACACCATCGAACTCGAAAACGTCAAAGACGGCGTCGAGCAACTCCTTACGGAGGAGCTCACGACCGATCCCGAACTCGATCTCGATCAGAGCGAGGCCGAACAGCTCGCAGCGGACATCGTCGCCGCCGAACTCGACACGTTCGAACTCTCCTTCCAGGAGAGCGGGAACACGATCAACGGTGACTGGGACGTTGCGTTCAGCGAGTTCGATTCGACCGTCCTCGCCGTGCTCGACCTCATCGAGTCCACCGACGAGATGGACGAGGCGTTCGCTGACGAGTTCGACGAGTACGCCGAGATGTACGAGGCCCAGGCAGCGGCCGATCTCACCCAGACGGCCGAGTGGGACGTCTCGTTCGAACAGGAGAGTACGACCGAAGCGGTTCTCTCAGCCACATTTACGTCCGATACGGAGAACTGGGAGGCGTACACGGCTGAACTCGAGGACCGTGGTATCGACTCGCCCGAGTTCACGCTCGATGCGCACGCCGAAACCGTCGGCGACGAGATCGAGTTCGACATGAGTCTCGACGTGTCACAGGAGGACTTCCTGCAGACCGCGATGAGTTCCATGATCGCTGACCTCCAGAACGATCCGACCGTCGATGACGAGGCACTCGAGTTCGTGTCGGCCGTCGAGGAGGCTGATCTCGAACTCGCCAAGTTCGATCTCGAGATCGACGACGGGATGGTCACGATGGAGGCAGGTGCGACGTTCGACGACATCACCGCCTTCGAAGGCCAGCTCGGCGATGCGTTCCACGGACTCTCGGTCGAACACATCTACGGAACGAGTGAGGAAGGCTACATCCACGTCAACGGCATGGTCGACGAGGATGCATCAGAGAGCGACGTTCGTGACCACTCCGCCGTCGACGATAGTACCGTCGTCCACACGTCCGGCGAGTGGGACGAAGAGCACCCGCGACTCGATATGGAGCAGGTTTCCAACTACCTTGATGTCGAGATGGCGGAGACGGAGTCCGAGACGGAAAGCGACGACGGACTGCCCGGATTCGGAGTCGCCACCGCACTCGTTGCCCTGCTGTCGACACTGGTGTGGGCTCGATACACTAACTATAGTAGCTCTTGAAACGAGTTACACACCGATCGCAACGCGTTCCTGCGATCGGGTGTCATTGACGTTCAAGAGCTACTATACCGCCCTTCCGTCGATCGATTTTTTGCAACTGTGTTTATCCGTGCTGTCTCAATCGTGAGCGTGTTCCATCTGCGCTGTCTCAATCGCAACCGTGTTCCACCCGTACGCATCGGTGTGAGTAGTCAGAGCGAGTTTGCTCACCGTTTCGCTCGACCGCTAACGATTTACGATGATCGAGCCAATCACCGTTCATGAAGGTCGAATTCGACGAGGACACCTGTATCGGGATGTTCCAGTGCGTCGCAGAGTGGGACGCCTTCACGAAGGACAAGTCGCGAGGGAAGGCGATCCTCGAGGACAGCGAGGAGGTCGAGGACGGCGTTTTCGTCCGCGAGGTCCCCGAGGACGCGGAACTCGACGCGAAGTTCGCGGCCCGCACCTGTCCAGTCGACGCAATCAAAATTTACGACGACGAGGGAGAACAGCTGATTCCCTGACACGGTACTGCTGACGGGAGTCGCCGGAACGGTCAGCGGGCGACGGCCGCCTCGACCAACGCGGCCTCCGCGGACCGCAGCAGCGTCGACGCGGCGCTTTCCGAACAGTCCAGTTCGTCCGCGACGGCGGCCAGCGACCCCGAGCGCGGTACCTCGTAGTATCCTTTCTCGTCGGCGACCTCGAGCGCCTCGAACTGTCTGGCCGTGAGTCGTCCGGCGAGGGTCTCCATCGGCCGCTGGTGTTCGCTCACGCGCCGAACCTCGACGCCGACGCCGTCCGGGAAGCGCCCTATCAGCCGCGACATGGCGTCGGCCTCCCCGAGGGCGGTGACGTGGACGTTCTCCCGACCCGTGTAGACGATCGGCGGAACGATCACCAAGCCGGGAACGTCGAACGCGCCCATCAGCGAGGCGTCCGGATCCCGCAGCTCCATCTCGGCGTACCCGTAGAACGTCTCGTCGTCGACCGGCGTGAGGTCGTACTGGTGGATGGACTCGAGGTCGTCAGCCAGGTCGTCGATGACGTCGGGATCGCCGACAACCAGCGAGAGAAACCGGACCACCCCCGACTCGTGGTCCAGCTCCCACGAAAGCAGTTCCTCGCGGTGGAACGATTCGAGCGCCGCGTCGGGGACCGGCAGCTGCATCGCCGGCGGAACCCGGAGAGTGAGGTCGACCGATTGCATAGTGGTCGTTCGACTGGCAAATATAAAGAGGTTCACTGCTTCGGAGGAAGAGGGACACTTACCCGGATCGAACCAACGAGGTATGAGTGACTCACGATCGACCGCTGACGATCGAGACCCGACGACGCCCGACGACACCACTGGATCCGACCCCGGCGCGTCCGCGACGTCGAACGCCGCGGCGACGGCGGCTCGCGGGACGACGCCCCCCGGCCCACGCGGGCGACCGCTGATCGGCCACACTCTCTCGTTCGGTCGCGATCCGATCGCGTTCCTCGACGGCCTTCGAGAGTACGGAGACGTCGTCCGCTACGAGGCGTTCGGCCGGGAGTTCGTCGTCCTCTTCGATCCCGACCTCGTCGAGAGGGTTCTGGTCTCGCGGGACGACGAGTTCTGGCGCGGCGAGTTCGAGAACGAGTTCAGCAACGAGATAGACGTCGAGGGAGTGTTCTTCGCGGAGGGGGATCGCTGGCGTCAACAACGGCGACTCCTTCAGCAGGCGTTCACGCCGGCCCGGATCGAATCGTACGCCGGCGACATGGTCGCCGAAACGGAGCGTCTGGTCGAGGGATGGGCAGCGGGCCAGGTCGTCGACCTCCGCGAGGAGCTGTCGGCGCTGACGCTCGACGTGTTGACCCGGTCGTTGTTCGATTTCGAGTTGGGGGGTGATCGCGCGGCTCGCATTCGCCGGTGGGTCCACGCGATGGGCGAGTACTCCGAGCGGGAGGCCCTGGGTGCGCGCTCGCTGCTCCCGGAGTGGGTACCGACAAAGACCAAACGAGAGTACGCCCGCGCGACAGCCGACGTCGAAACGCTCGTTGCGGAACTCGTCGCTGAACGCCGCCGTTCGGGGGCCGACGGCGACGATCTGCTAACGCTGTTGGCGACGGGGGAATACCCCGACGGTTCTCAGCCGACGGTCGACGAGATCAGCGATCAGCTCATGCTCTTCCTGTTGGCCGGCCACGAGACGACCGCGACCGCGCTCACCTACGTGTGCTGGCTGCTCGCAGCCGACGACGAGACGCGGGGCGCACTCGAGTGCGAGGTCGAGAACGTCTGTGGCGACCGCGATCCGACCGTTGGCGACCTTCCCGAGCTCTCGGTCACCGAGGCCGTCGGTCGCGAAGCGATGCGGCTCTACCCGCCGCTGCCGTTCCTCCAACGCGAACCCCACGAGGAGATCACCCTCGGGGGATATCGGCTCGGGCCGGACACGACGGTGCAGTTGGCCGTCTACAGCATCCACCGCGACGGTCGCTGGTGGGACGATCCCGTGTCGTTCCGTCCCGATCGCTGGCTCGACGCGGATGGCCAGTTCGTGGACGACACCGACGATCGACCCGAGTACGCGTACTTCCCGTTCGGCGGGGGGTCGCGCCATTGCATCGGGATGCGCTTTGCGATGACCGAACTCCAGTTGACGCTGGCGACGATGGCCCAGCGAGTCGCGTTCGATCGGGTTACCGAGTCGATCGATCCGCAGTTCAAGGTGTCGCTCGATCCGGGGCCGGTCGAGATGCGGGTTCGAAAACGGTAGCGATCGAGACGAATTCCTTCGCCGGCGATAGACGGATGGCGCTCGACGTCAAACTCGGTCCTATGGCCGATCCCGACCACGTCCTCGTCCCGACGCTCGGCCGTCCGCGGGAGGAGGAGGCGCTCACCTACGCCTTCGAGACGTTTCCCGACGCCTCGGTCACCCTGATCGCAGTCGTAACGCCGCTCGACGCGCCGCTGAGCGAGGGCGGGGTGCTCGAGCGAAGTGACACACGGACCACGGAGACACGCGACCGCGCGTCTCGGCTGCTGGAAGCGGTCGATGTCCCGGGAGCGGCGGACCGGGTGCGGATCGAGGTCGTGGAGGGGCGACCCGGCACCGTCGTCCCACAATTCGCGAGCGAGCACGACGTCGACCACGTCGTCATGCACGGACACGAGAGCAGGACGGTGGGCTTCGTGCGCCGTTTTCTCGGCCGCGACGTCGCCACGACGGTCATCGATCGGACGCCGCACCCCGTAACGGTACTCGAGTAACAGCGACCGCGTCACCCGCCGATGACCATGGCGAACACCTGGTAGAGACCGTAACCGACGGCGATCGAACTCCCCAGCGTTAGCAGCCAGAAGACGATCGTGACGCCGATCTTGCGTCGCGAAACGCCGGCCGACCCCGCGGCCAGCCCGCCGCCGATGACTCCCGAGAGAATGATGTTGTTGACCGAGATCGGAATCCCGAGTGCGATCGCCAGCTGAGCAATGACAAATCCCGGGACGAGCGCGGCGATCGATCGACGAACGCCGAGCTGGGCGTACTCACGGGAGGTCGCCTGCAGGAGTCGCGGGGCGGCCATCCACGCGCCGGCGAGGATACCGGTCGCCCCGATGGCCAGCAGGACGATCCCCGGCAGCCCGAGTTCGATCCGGAACAGGTGCTCAAGGGGACCGGTCGCCAGGCCGACCTGCGATCCGCCCGACGAGAAGGCGACGATACCCCCGAGCACGAGCAGGAACGAGCGAATTCCTCCCTCGACGGAGACGAGGACGCGCTTGCGGATCCAGTAGAACGCGAGAACCCCGACGACGGCCGTCGTGACAACCATCCCGACGTCGACGCCTGCGGCCAGTTCCGGTCCGCCGCCGATTCGAGCGGAGACGAACCGTGCGAGGGTTCCCTGATCGGCGACTGGATCCGGGATCACCCCGAGCCGGATGTTCGCGAGGATCGCGCCGACGACGCCCGCGAGCAGCGGAACGCCGACCGCTTCAGGCACGTCGTCGCGTCGCAACAGCGTCGCCGTTACGTACGCCAACCCGCCGGACATGATTGGCACCAGCAGCCAGAAGGTCCCGAGTCGCTGGTAGGTCGCGAACGCCGGATCGCCGCCGAGCGAGAGACCGACGCCGACCATCGCGCCCGTCGTCGCGAACGCCGCGGGGATCGGGTATCTGGTGTAGATGCCGATCCCCATGAACGTCGCCGCCGTCAGGAGTCCCGCGGTCGCCGCAAGCGGCGTGATCGTAACCCCCTCGATGAGGTCCGAACCGACCGTCTCAGAGATGCTCCCACCCTGCATGAGCGCACCGGCGGCCGCGAGAAAGCCGATGACGAACGCGGCTTGCATCGTCGAAATCGCGTTCGCACCGATTGCTGGGGCGAAGGGCGGCGAGTTGCTGTTGGCTCCGAGCACCCACGCCATGAACAGACAGGTGACCACGGCGGTGACGACGAGCACCGCGAACGACAGCGCGACCATCCGTTTCCCGTGTCTACGACTGCCCGGAAAAGCGTTCCTGAGATTGCCGCCCATATCTCACCCTGCGGCGCGGCTCCACGAGACGGCCCCACCCCCTATTCCGACGGTCGGTCGCGAAAAAACGAGTCGGTACGAGCGACGGGCCGCGCTCGTCGCTACGCGATCTTGTCGTACTGATCCGAGAGCTTCTCGGCGGCCTCGCCGAGCTGGTTGCGCTCGAACTCGGTGAGATCCCACTCGACGACTTCCTCGACGCCGTTCGAGCCGAGCTTACACGGAACGCCGAAGGCAGTGTCTTCGTGGCCGAACTCGCCCTCGAGTGTGACGCTGCAGGGAAGCACCTCGCCCGTATCGCGGAGGATGGCTTCGACGGTGTGGCCGACGCCGGTTGCCGGCCCCCACTCCGTTGCGCCTTTCTTCTCGATGACGTTCATCGCCGAGGTCTGGAGCTCTTCTAACAGCTCTTCTTTCTCGTCGTCGGTGAACTCGAGGTCTCGGCCGTTGACGCGGACCTTCGAGAAGACGGGAACCTGGGCGTCGCCGTGCTCGCCGAGGATCGTTGCCTCGACGTTCTGGACCGGTGCGTCGTAGCGCTGTGCGATGACGTACCGGAAGCGAGCGGAGTCGAGTCGGCCCCCGAAGCCGACCACCTTCTCGCGTGCGCGGTCGCCGGCCTCGTAGAGGTGCCGGTTGAGCAGGTCGACGGGGTTCGACGTGGTGACGGTGACGAAGTCGTCGTTGTGCTCGGCGAGCGAGGAGCCGATGTCCTCCATGATCGGCGCGTTGTCTCCGGCGAGGTCGATCCGGGTCTGTCCGGGCTGGCGCGGGATGCCGGCCGTGATAACGACGACGTCGGAGCCCGCAGTGTCCTCGTACCCCCCCTGTCGGATCGTCGTGTTCGAGTCGTAGGCCGCACCGTGGTTCGTATCGGCGGCCTGTCCGATTGTCGTCTCTTCCTGGTCCGGAATGTCCACGAAGACGAGTTCGTCTGCTATATCCCGAAGCGCGATGTTGTAGCCTGCGGCGGCCCCGACCGTCCCGGCCGCGCCGACCACGCTAACTTTCGTCATACCACGTAATGGTCCGCCTCCCCCTGCGTTAAATCCGTCGGAAACGGCCGCTTCGCACGGTTTGACGATATTATGGTCGACATTTGTCGAACTCTAGCTGCCACTGGATCAGGATCGAATTACCCATGAACGCGGGCCCCGCCCATCCGAGTATGCGCGTCAGCGTCATCGGCGGCGGACGGATCACGGACGAGCAGGCGTCGCGAGCCGAAGCCGTCGGCCGCGAGCTCGGGTCTCACGGTCACACGGTCGTCTGTGGCGGGCTCGGCGGAACGATGGAGGCCGTCTGTCGCGGCGCGAAAGACGAAGGCGGGACGACGATCGGAATCCTTCCCGGCGACCGCCGCGAGGCGGCGAACGAGTGTGTCGACGTCGCGATCGCGACCGGGCTCGGCCACGCCAGAAACGCGCTCGTTCCGCTGAACGGGGACGCGGTGATCGCGCTCGCCGGCGGCGTCGGCACGCTCTCGGAGATCGGATTCGCGGGTATCTACGACCGGCCGATCGTCGGCCTCGAGACCCACGAGGTTTCGGATCTCGAGATCGAAACCGTCGAGTCGCCCGCGGCCGCGGTCAGGGCTATCGAGGCTGCGCTGTCCGAGTGACGGTACTCACATGACGTCTTTCCTGTCGCAGCTTTTTCGACGGTCCAGTCCGTCTAGATGGATATGAGCGACTTCGACAAGGAAGCCGAACGCGAGAAGCTTCGAGAGAAGTACGAGCGCGACCAGGCCGAACGCGAGGCGACCCAGCGGATGAGCGATCTGCTCCTCAAGGGGGCGACGATGACGAACTCGCACTGTGGGACCTGCGGCGATCCGCTCTTTCAGGAAAACGGGACGACGTTCTGTCCGAGCTGTCACGGCAACCCCGACGCCGTGGAGGGAACGGACCTCGAAGCCCAGCCCGCCGACGAGCCGGCCGCTGATTCCGACCAAATCGAAGCCGATATAGGCCGAACGCCGGCCAGAAACGACGCTCCGGCGGGTTCCGACGCCCGTCCGCAAGAGCAGGAACCGAACGCGCCCGATCACGAGCCAGCACCCGACGCCGAGCCGACGACCTCGCCGCCGGACCCGCAGGTTCCCGATCCCGGCCGCTCCGCTCGCGAGGTACCGAACCGCTCGTCGGCCGAGACGGATCACACGTCTCGACCGGCCCCCTCACAACCGGCAGTTGACGGCGACGTCGAGGCCGCTCGTGACTCGCTCGTTCGCGCCCTCGAGAAGTTCGCGGGGAAGGCCGCCGAAACCGACGACCCCCGGTACGCGACGGAGTGTCTCGAGGCTGCCCGGGAAGCGAGCGAGACGCTCGAAACGCTGCGGTAATGCGTTGAGTCGCGAGAACAGTCAATCGAGAAACCGGGCCTGAACGTCCTCGCTCGGCATCATGCACTGCTCTTTCTTTCCGAAGACGCGATACCGGTTGGCCGCGACCAGATCGTACCCCCAGTTTCGAAGCCGGCGCGGGAGGAATCGAAGCGGGCGGGCGAGCGTATAGACCCCACCGAGGAGGGCGGCGATGCGGATCACAGCCGAAGACTTGACGTACGCGGTGTCGTCTTCGACCAGGACGATCGAGTCGAGTTCGTCGCCCGCGAGCCCGTGTTCTTCGAGTAGCTCTTCACCGGCTGTCGACTGGAGCGACGCGAAGTAGAAGAGACCGTCTGGGTCTCGCGGGATAAGAAACTGGACGAACCCGGTACAGAGGTTACAGACGCCATCGAAAAGGACGACGGCCCCATCATCCGGAACTGTCTCTGACATCGGCTACGTCAGCGTACGACGAGCGCAAAGTTCAGGGTTCCGGTCACCGGTCGGTGTCTTCCGATCGGCTGTCACAGATCTTCCGGCGGCGGCGCGATCTCTTCGGGCTCGTGGTCGCCGCAAGCGTGTCTATCGATCAGGTACGCGTCCATCTCGCGGTCCTCCGGCGTAGTGATCGAGTCCAGCGTGATGTCCTCGTTGACGTGGTACATGTTGATGTTGGTGAGTTCGATCCCGTGTTCGTCCTCCCACGTCTCACAGAGCTGTTCGGCCATGGCATCCGGCGCGAAGTTCCCGTCGCTCGAGCCGCCGCGCCGAACGCTGTTCATGTAGAACCGCTCGCGGTACGTTCCGTACTGTTTTTGTAACTGATCGTGCGGTCGCTCGTACGTCAACGGCCGTTCGTTGTAGACGTCTATCAGATCACCGTCTGCCGTTTTTGCCGGGAAGACGTAGTACCGGTCGGTCGTCCGGGGCGTGGGCGCAAAGACTGTCCACGTCGGTTGATCCACGGCGACGATCGACGCCACGTCGTCGATCTCCTCCTCAGGGGTGACGTCGTCGCCCAGAACCGCCCCCATCGGGAGATACGTAAAGAGCATGAAGACGATCATCGAGGCGACGACGAGCGCGAGCGAGACGTCGTATGCCGCCGACCGCGCGCGCTGGATGCGCTCGTCGCTCAGTTGGAGCGATGGAACGGCGTCCGCGACCCGCTCCAGTCGGGAGAGACGAGCCGAAATCCGGGCGGTGTCGACGCCTGCGTATCCCAACAGCGTCTTTCCGTCCCGCCAGGTCTGTGCCTGAAAGAACAGGAGCAATCCTGCCAACGCCACGTACGCGAACGCGCCGATCCGAACCGTGACGGCGAACATCGCGTGGCCGCCGACGAACAGGAACGCAAAGAGCATCCGCTTTCGGCCGACGAGCAGGATGAGCAGCCACGAGAACAGGAGCATGTAAAACCACATCAGCCCGCCGAGCTGGAGCAACGTCGGGAACTCACGGACGTACTCCGCGAGCAGGAACGTCATGTCGTCGAGCCCCATAACCAGCGGCGTCGCATCGCCGCTGATCCAGAGTTCCTCCTGGGCTTTGTGATAGCCGTTGACGATGTACATGTACACCATCTGGAAGAGGATCAGCGCGGACGCGGCGTTCGCGATGCTCGCTCGCGGGCTTCGATCGGCGTGCACGGCGTCGATCGACCACCGCTCGCCAAGCGGGAGGAAGATCGCCCAAAAGAGGAGGAGCCGGAACAGTATGTCGGCGTAGCTCGTCACGAGCGGGTTGTGGTGGTCCAACGAGATGACGAGCAAGAAGGAGACGATCGTCGCGAGTCGCGTCTTGTATCCAACGATAAGCTGGATGGCAACGAGGATTTGCAGGGCAAACAGCGCCGCGATCACCGTCGGATCTGACGTGAAGTGATAGACCGAGAACGCGCCGTCGCTCGACAGTGCAACGGCGAGATCCTGGGGCACCGCTCCATCGTCCGTGTAGTAGTACGCGAAGTTTCGACTTCGAAGGAGGATGTCGGCGACGATCAACAGGCCGACGAAAATCCGGAATACGGCCAGCGTACGGGTATCGATCCGGACGCGGTCTGTGGCGCCCTGGCGGATTCGGGCGCGGATTTCGGATCCACGGCTCGATGTCGAATCCGTCATCTATTCAGTGAGTCCGGTGCGGCGTGAGGACCGCTCCCATCGGTTCGGTGAGTCCGTTCGTTCTCGTTCGAACAACATCTATCATATCCTCCATACGGGTTCAGGTTCGATCTCGCCGATCCGTCCACGGGCCGGGTAACTCCTGCCGTTGGTGACGCCCTTGATTTTCCGTGGCGGGCCGGATGTCTTTCGCAGTATGGAGAGTCGTCGGGTATATATTTTCTGCTCGGAGTTGACAGTATTCGTGCTGGTATGACTGCGGTACCTGCGTGATCGAACTCATCGGATCACGAGTTGATCGGACGAGTTCACGACTCGGACACCGGTCGGCCGTTACTGCGTACTGGTCATCCCGCCGTCAACGACGAGCGACTCGCCGGTGACGTACGAGGAGAGTTCGCTCGCGAGGTAGAGTGCGGCGTCCGCGACGTCTTCGGGTTGGCCCGTCCGTCGAGCCGGAATCCCCTCGAGAAACTCCGCCTCGGCCTCGGTACCGACGATCGCGACGTCGTCGGTCGTCATCGCCGTCTCGATCAGGCCGGGGTGGATGACGTTCACGCGGACGCCCTCCGGCCCCAGTTTCGCCGCCATGGCGTAGGTCAGGAGACGAATAGCTCCCTTGGTCCCGCAGTAGGTGACGAAATCGGCAGCCCCCTGAAGCCCCGCGACCGAGGAGAGGTTGATAATACTGCCGCCGTCGCCGTCGACCATCCGCGTTGCTGCCGCCTGCGACCCGAAGTAGACGCTCTTGACGTTGACGTCCATCATCCGCTGGTAGTCGTCCTCGGCGACGTCGAGGAACTCCTCGCCGTGAAAGATCCCCGCGTTGTTCACCATTACGTCGACGCCGCCGAAGGGTTCGGCCGCCTCGACCGCGGCGTCGAGGTCGTCGACGTCGCTGACGTCACACTCGACGAACGTCGCGTCACCGCCGGCTTCGGCCGCGATCAACTCGTGCGTCGGCTCGCCGCCTTCCCGTGGCGTCTCCTGAATGTCCGCAACCACGACGTCAGCGCCTTCCGCCGCGAACCGTCGTGCGATTTCACGACCGCCTCCGCTCGATCCGCCCGTAACGACCGCCGCTTTGTCCGTGAGCATCGGTGACATTACCCTCACGACTACCACGTCGCCGAAATAAACGTTGTCCGCACGTTACCGCTGTAGACTGTCGTCATCGACGACGTCGATTCCACCGCGTTGGATGACCGGCTGGTGTTCGCAGATGTACGTTTCCAGTTCGGGGTTCGCGACGAATTCGAGCGTTTCGGTCGCACCGAGTTCTTCGGAAACCGTCGTCGCGTACTCCCCAACGCGTTCGTCCTCGTCGTTCCACAGCGCGAAATTGTGTTTCGCACCGTCCCTGTTCGTCCAGGAGAGTTCGTACTCGCGGCCCGAAACGAGCACTAGCGTGGGGTTTTCGATCCGGTCGATCAGCGGCGGCTCGACGCCAACCCAGCCACCGACGTGGCCGTCGAGGTGGAGTCGCTCGACGTCGGCCCACGCCGCAGGATCGGTGTCGCCCGCTGCGGCGGTCGCCTCCGCTTCGTCGACGATCGGCTCGTCGACATCGTCTCCGTCTCCACTGCTTTCACCCCCATCTTCACTGCTTTCGTCCCCGCCTCCGTCGCTTTCATCGCCCCGATCCAGACAGCCAGCGATAGCTGCGCCGATCACTGTCGCTCCCATCGCTGTCACGACCGTTCGTCTGTCCAGCCGGTACGATCCCATTCAGGTAGCCTACGACGCTGAGAAGAATAAGGGGTGGTTCCGTTCACGCTGACTGTCCGATTCGCGGACGAATCCGTCGATCAGTCGACGACCAACCGTTCGACCATCTCCGAAACGAACGCGAGTTCGTCCTCGTTGACGCCGTGGCCCATCCCCTCGTAGATGCGCTCGGTGACGTCTCCGTTCAGCGCCTCCAGGACGGCCGTCGTCTCGTGGACGCGCTCTTCGGGAATGTGCGGATCGACGTCGCTACAGCCGAGAAAGGCCGGCGTCTCGTCGAGATCAGCATCGACGTCGGCGTACTCCTCGCGGTCGATCGACTCGCCGATAAGACCGCCGCTCAGGGCGACGAGGCCGCCGTACCGCCGCGGATTTCGCGCGACGAACTCGCTCGCGAGGCAGGCCCCCTGCGAGAAGCCGAGCACGATGATCCGGTCGGTCGGGATGTCGGCGTCGTTGGCCTCGCTGATCGCGTCGCCGACCGCCCGCAGGCCCGACGTTCGGCCGGGTTCGTTCGACTCGACAGGTGCGAGAAACGAGTTCGGATACCACTCGTTGCGCTGTGCCTGCGGTGCGAGTAGTGCGACGCCGTCGCGATGAACCTCCTCGCCCATCTGGACGATGCTCCGTGCGGTCGCGCCGCGGCCGTGGACGAGGACGAGCGCCGCCTCGGCGTCAGCGAGCGACGTGCCGGCCGTCACTAGCGGCTGGTCCTGGTGTGGACCCGACGCGCCGGCGCTCATTCGACACCACCGACGCCCGTGCTCGCGTCGGGGAGATCGTTTTTGACGACTTCAAGGCCGACTGCTTCGACTGCTGCCCGGAGATGCTCGTCTTTGGCGAAGTCGGCACCGTCTTCTTCGCGGAGCTCTTGGGCCTTCGCGAGCACCTCGGCGCGGCGCTCGTTGGGAATCTCGTACTTGTCCGCGCTGAGTTCGATCACCAGCCCGTTGTTGTCGCTCGTGTAGATTGAGTGGAAGATACCCCGGTCGAAGACGTTGTACTGGTGGCCCGCCTCCTCGAGCGACTGCATGATCTCCTCGTACTCCTCCGGTTCGACGCTGAAACAGAGGTGGTGGACGGCGCCGACGCCGCCGCGCTGGCCGCGGCGGTTCGACGGTCGGTCGTCGCTGACGAAGAAGGTCAGAATGCGACCGTCGCCGGTGTCGAAGAACAGATGCGTCTGCGAGGGGTCGTCGAGGTTCGGCTGGCGCAACACGAGGGGCATACCGAGCAGATCGCGGTAGAACGCGATCGTGTCCGCCTCATTGCTGCCCCAGATCGTGATGTGGTCTGTTCCGGTCGTCCGGAACGGACTATCCGGCGGTTCTGGCGTCACTGGGTTCGGGGTATCGTTTGACATGGGTGTTATTCCGCGATGACGTCGCCGAACACCTGTTCGGCATCCGCAGGCACGTCGAAGTCGTGGTAGCGCTCGCCGCGTTCCTTCGAGAGGATGTTCAGGCCGGCAGCGCCACCGTCGCCGACGGCGATCGCCGCCTGCCACTCCTCGACGCGGACCATCGCGCCCGTCGCGTAGGCGTCTTCGACGCTCGTTTCCATCTCAACGCCGACGTCTACGACGTCCTCGTCCGTAAAGTCACAGCCAAGGTCGTCGGCCAGTTCGCGGTTTGCACCCGTTGCGAGGACAACGTACTCGGCTTCCTCGGTGCCCTCGTCGGTCTCGACGACGAACCCGTCGTCGGTCGATTCGACGCCAGTCACTTCGACGCCCTGTTGTCGGTCGACGCCGAGGTCGTCGACCTGCTGGCGCGCGGTCGCCATGAATTCGCTGCCGCCGACCGAGCCGATGCCCAGATAGTTGAAGAGGTGGGCCTTGTGCATCCACGTCTCGTCCGTGTCGAACACCGTCGTTTCGAGCCCGTTCTTTTGGGTAAAGAGCGCGGCGCTCAGTCCGGCGGGACCGCCGCCGACAACGAGTACTTCTGCGTCGCTTCCAGCGTCATCCGCTGCAGAGGAATCGCTCATGTACGTCTATCGTGTCACCCCAGACGTATCAATCCGGTAGAAACCTGCAAGCAACCACGTAACACTCGTGTCAGTGGTCGCGATAGGGAGCGACAGCGAGACGCGACTGGCTCCGGCGTCTCGTACCGATCCCCTCGATCGACGAGCGAACCGTCGAACCGATTGCTTTGCCCATGTAGGCGGTGCGTACTGCTCGTGTAGCACTTGCATACGCAGGCTGAACGGGTTCACGTGAAACCTTCTTACGTTGTATTCCGAACCCCAGAAAGCGGACTATCGGACCGCGATCCGAGGACGAGACGCAGGGCGGATCGCGGTCCCCGTCGCCCGATACTGTAGCCCCCTGACGGCTTGCTCGCGGGCCATCGCAGTACCGCAGTACACCAGATACATCCATGAATACCAGCCTCGAGGTAGAGTACTGGGTCATCGACGACGACGGCGACCTGGTACCGCCCGGACCGCTGCTCGATCTCTCCGAACAGATCGACCCCGAGTTCGTCGAGCCGATGCTCGAGATCAAGACAACACCGTGTTCGTCGATGGCCGAACTCCGCGAGGAGTTTCTCGGCCTCGTTGAATACGTCGTAGACGCAGCTAGGGAACACGACAAGCGACTCGTTCCGCTGGCGACACCGCTGTATGCGACGCCTTCTGAAATCCCGTATCGTGAGAAGCGAGGGACGTCACTGCAACGCCAGATTGTCGGCCCGACGTTCGACGACGCTCGCGTCTGCGCTGGAACACACATTCACTTCGAGCAGTCGAACGTCGCAAACCAGCTCAACGCACTGACGGCAATCGACCCCGCCTTCGCCCTCGTGAACAGTTCGTCACACTACCGCGGCGAGCGAATTCTCGAGTGTGCACGTCCCTACCTCTACCGACGCTCGTGTTACAGCGCCTGTCCGGAGCAGGGACAGCTCTGGCCCTACGTCGACAGCGTCGCAGAGTGGGAGCGTCTCCTCGATGCAGCCTACGAGTGTTTCCGCAACCGTGCACTCGAGCACGGCGTCGATCCGGCCGTCTTCGACGACGAGTTCGACCCCTACACCGCGGTCTGGACTCCAGTTCGGCTCCGAAACGCGATGCCGACCGTCGAGTGGCGCTCGCCCGACGCGGCCCTGCCGAGTCAGGTGCTTCGTCTCACAGAAGCGGTTCGTTCCATCGTGTCACACGCGGACGCACGAGGGACGGTCGCCGGTGAACCAGTGACAGCCGAGGCCGAAAGAAACGTGATCGCCGACGGTGGCGAGGTCACTCTCCCGTCGTTCGACACTGTCGAGCGGATCACCGACGCCACGATACACGACGGTCTCGAGGATCAATCCGTTCGGAACTACCTACAGAAACTCGGATTCACGCCGTCAGCCTACGAGCCGCTTGCCGCTCGATTGCCCGACTCGCGGTTCACCAAACGGCGCGCCAAAAAACTCCGGCTCGAGGCCGCATCGTGGCTCGAAGCAGATCTCGAGCAGCGCCACATCCAGGTCTGACAAACATGTCTGTGCCACTAGTGTCGGATCGTGTGCGATTCCATGCATTTCTAGAGATCGGAAGAAACTGACGCGGTATTTTTCCGTATATCAGCCGTCCAGAGACACATCAGCGAGGACTTCGCGCTCGCGGTAAAGCACGTGGACGATCTGGGGCTCTTCGTCCACAGAGTAGGTCGCGGTGTCGCCTTCCGAGACGGTTCCGTCACCGTCCCACTCGGTCAACCCGCCCGCGGATGGAAGCGCCACGTCAAGGTGGTCGCTATCTATGTCGTTTCCACCCGCGTGTTCGACGGTAACCGACTCGTCCTCGCTATCGTAGGTCGCCTCGAACGATGCCGACGGCACGATAACGTGGTCGCCGACCTCGGTCGGTTCATCCGGCTGGGTCCACTCGGCGACGAGTTCGGTTCCGCCTGCGAACGACCCCAGTTCGATCTCGTCGTCTGCCTCGAGCGTCTCGTGTTCGTCGCTCGGCTGGACATCGATCGCATCGCCGTCAGCCCGGAACCGGAACGCCGACGCGTCGCGCTCGAGTTGGTCACGGTAGATAGCGACGACCTCGTCCTCGCGGCTCTCGAAGAAGAACGCGTACTGTGGCTCCGGCTGGAACTCGAACAGCGGCCGGTGATAGGTCGTTCCCTCGTAATCCTCATCGAGAACGACCGACAGTCGTTCTTCCGGATCGACGTCCTCGACGACGGTGCTGTCGCCGGTGGTCAGCGATCCCGACCCATCGTCGAACAGCGGTTCAGGGTCGTTGCTCCGAACGGCGTCATCCCACCGGTGCAGGCCGATTCGGTCCGGGTCAGCGTCTTGTTCGCCGACGTAGACGAACTCGACCTCACCCTCGTCGAACTCGTAGGTCGCATCGATCGACTCGCGGCCGGTAACCGTCGAGCCGAGATGCTGTTCGTGGTCGTCCGCGCCAACCCACATCTGTTCGACGGCGGCGAACGGATCGACGTCGAGCGTGATCGAATCTCCCGGCCCGAACGTCTCGAACTCGTCTGCGGGCTGGACGGACGCCGGTTCTCCGTTGAGCCGAAGTTCGACCTGCTCGGCGGGAATCGCGTCGCCGTCTTCGTGCTCGACGGCCAGCGTCCCGTCGTCCTCGTCGTACTCGAACGTCGTCTGCGCCCGTGGCGTGTGAAGATAGCGTCCGACCTCGACCGGCTCGTCGGGCGCGTTCCACTCGACGCTGAGTTCGGTTCCGATAGGGGGGAGCTCGAACTCGAACTCGTCGCCAAGGGCGAGCGTGTCCGATAGGTCTGCAAACGTTTCGTCCGCTGGCTCACCGTCGGCCAGCAGCTGGAACTCCTCTGCGTCGCGCTCTTCGTCGCCCCGATATCGTGCGGTTATGGCGTCGTCAGCGCGATGAAGGTGAACTCGCGGCGGCGACGCATGGAACCTGAGCAGCGTCGGCCGAACCCCCGAGGGCTCGGTCGGAACGTCGAGTTCGAGGACGAGCGACGTCTCGAGTTCGACGTCCTCGACCGTGATCGAATCGCCCGCCGTGAGCGTGCTGTAGGAATCCGAAAACTGGCTGTCCGCAGACTCGTTGGTGTAGTGCTGCCCCCGGTCGATCAACTCGAGGCGGTCGGGGTCCGCGTCCCGCTCGCCGGTGTACGTTATCTCGACCTCCTCCTCGTCGTAGTCGTACTCGGCCTCGAAGGCATCGTTTCCGACGACGACGCGCGCGAACTCGTAGTAGCTGTACTCGTCCTCGTCGACCCACCGAAGCGTCAGCGTCGCCAGCGGATTCGTCTCGACGGTGATCACGTCGCCGACGTCGTAGACGTCGAGATTGTCCGCAGGCTGGTCGTCTACGAGCTCCCCGTCGAGCCACAGTTCGAGGTAATCGGCGTCGACCGGCTCGCCGTCCTCGTGTTCGAGCTCGACGACGCCCGCCTCCTCGTCGATCTCGGTGCGGATTCGGGCATCGGGTGAGGACTGGAAATCGCGCTCGAGGGGCTGCTCGACGAGCGCCTCGACGGAGACGAGATCGTCCTCTCTGGTGATCTCGAGTTCGAGAATGTTTCCGTGTTCGAGATCCTCAATGAACTCTTCGACGACCTCGTCGGACAGCTCTTCTCCGTCGCTCGGATACAGCAGGAACTCGTTTTCGATTGTCCCTTCGATCTGCGTCGGCGGGAGTTCGGAGCCGCCGACGAACGCCCGCAGCTTCTCGCTGTTCGTCGTCGAAAGGATCTGGTCGCTGGGATCTGGGATGAAATAGACGTACCGCTGGGATGCGAGACGAGCGAAGGCGTCCGCGGCGTACTCGGGCTCGTCGAGAATGCTCGCTTCGTCCTCGCGTGCGGTCTCCGTGACGGCTTCGAGGAGGTCAGTCGCATCGATGTCGCCGTATGAGCCGGCGATGACGGCGACTCCGTCGGCGGTCGCAAACGCTTCCTCGTCGTCGCCCGCGAGTCGCCACTCGCCCACTTCGTCCCGCTCGTCACCCGGTTCGAACTGGTCGAACGAGCCCGTGACGACGCCGATACGGGCACGGTACTCCTCGCTGATGACGGTCGCGACGGTCGAGACGTCCTCGAGGTCGACGGCGTCGTCGAACTCCTCGACGATCATCTGTGCCTCGGGATCGAGGTCGTCGGCCGAGTCGACGTCGGCCGACGCGAGGATGATCCCCTCGTAGCCGGTGTCGAGCGTTGACTGTGCGGGAACGACCTCGAGCGCGTGCTCGAACTCGGTGGGGAGTTCGGCGTCACTGTCTGCGTCGGACTCGGCAGCTGTCGGGATACATCCGGCGAGAGCCGCCAGCGAAACGGCGCTTCCCGCGAGGAAGTATCGTCTGGAGGGATCGGTCATATATCTGCCAAGACATGCAAGTATAAAATACGTTTCGATCAATTAACACGCCTGAAGACGGCTGCGTGCAGTGGGACTGCTGGGTTGGTCTCGGGCGGGCTCGACTATTGCTGTTGGGCCCGTCGGATTATTGCTTGCACGGGGCTCTGTCACGTGGCTCGGCAAGATGGTTCTCAGAGATTTGGTCTCGTGAATCGGAAACTCAACAGATTGGTGCCAGCGGGTAGCGGGTGGGTCATTGTGAGTCGTGCTCGTGGGCACGCGTCCCGTCTAGATTTGTGCGGTGACGTACTGGCCGTTCAGTTGTAAGCAGCGGTGCCGGGAGGGTTGTGATCGGTCCGGATGTCGGACTGATTTTCACGGTGATTGTCGTACGATGAACATAGGCGGTTCGGCCTCGTGTTCATACTCAGAGAAACAGTCTTCACGACGAATGAGTCCGAGGGAGGAAGTTCCTGAAAGAGATGATAGAAATAATATTGGGCAATCTCCTGAACACCTATTCTTTCAAGCGAGGTGCCAAAAAGTAGGTAGCCTTTCCATGACCATTCTCGAAAGCATATTCGATTTCGATTGGCCTATTTTCGGCCATGTTCACAGTGATTTCTGTTCCGGTTGGTACAACGTCCTTTATCGATTTTAGCACAGATAGACCATAGGTAGCTTCAGAATCATCACCAGAGAGTTCTACAAGTTCATCCGACTCTAATTCCCGCTTGGTTATGTTGCTGTCTCCTTTCCCTTTGAAAATGAATGAATCAGATTGAGAGTCATACTTAAACAAGATCTCGTCCGAAAAGACATCTGCAGCGTCGATCGCTTGCTTGAAGTCTTCTTCACCAAATGTTATAGTTAAATCATAATCGATGTCTAGTGATTTGTATTGGTAATCTGCTTTGGTTATCAAAGACAGTTTGTAATCTTGTGCACCAACAGAGACGTCTATAATTCCTTTACTTTCGACTTTCTCGATAGTGACAACAGAGTCATCATCTCCCGCATCAACAATTTCTACCATTGTGGATAAATTAATAACAAAAGTCTGAGGCTCAACATTGTATGAAGAGAACGCCTCTAAATCCATCTCAATTTCGCCTTGAGCAGAGTTTGATTCATCAACAACGGGAATCTGAATCTTTTCCCCTGTCGTTTTAATAATACAACACTTTCGGTTTATCGCATGTGCAGATTTTAGGAAGCGAGATAAAGTTTCGTTCTTAGCATTTACTTCAAACATGTTCACTTACGCACCCTTGAATCCCCTGGGTTAAGAAGATTCCCCGTTGATTTATTTTTCAAGTAGTACTTCCTAACTAGAACTCTGATATATCGGATCACATCAGCATCAACCTCATAATACGGAGGGTGAATCTCAATGTGATTAGTGTGAAACTCAACCTCTGTCTTAGCTGCATCTTGCTCAACTTTTCCCTTAAGTTTCAAGGTAACATCTAAATCTTCTTGTCTTATCCATTCGTCCAGAGACAGTTGGCTGTCGATAGGTGTAAATTCAATTTTTGGGTCGCTCGCCACGCCAGTGAATCTATAATCAAGTGCTTTTTCTAACTTTGAGGCAAATGTTCCTATATTTGGTATTTCAGCATCAAGATCTGGATAGGAGAACTCGAAGCCGATATCGAAATGGATCTCCTGGACAGTGGTTTCTTCTAAGGACTTTTGAGGGTTTTTTAATTGATCATCTCGGTCTTCGTTGATCGTGATTAGAACGTCATACTTATAATCTGCTTCAGAATGGTTTACTTCGACTCTGCCACCGGAACCGTTCCATCTAATGTCTTCACTGCTAATTCTGCCTTTGCTGTCTTTGTTGACCTTATCAAGTACTTCTTCGAGATGTGACTTGACTTCACCTACCGTGTAATCATCGCGGGGCGTGTAATTAAGAGCGAACTTGGCTTCTATTGGATCAAAACGGGTGATCAGAGACCGCCCTTTAAACACCACATATCCAACTACCGGGCTAAAGATTTTTCTTCCGATTATACGTTGTAAGAGTGCATCAATAACTTTGCCAGATATCAAAAGAGCAATCGCTAACCCAACTCCACGAAGAGTACTCGCTTCGACAATCCATCCAATGGAAGCCATTCTCTATTTACCCTCTGTTTTCACATATATTGGGTTTTGATTTGAAGGTGTTTCATACGCACTAAGAGATGGTGAGGTATCTCGATCTCTGTGAACCTTCGGAAGAACATAGTTTTGTAGAAGTCGGAGATAGGTTGATACCGTAGCATTAGAGTAGATCCTTACCAACCCATCCCTAGCTATTAGAATAGTCATTTCATCGTCGTCAACTAACTTTCTAGTCTGGAATACGTGATTTTTTATTTTCCCTCTTTCCCGTTGTTCTTTGTACAGCTTTTGATCCTCAAACCCAGAACCTTGTATACCAACCGTCGTTAGTTCTTTATCTGGATAATCAGTAATTATTGTATCTACCAGCTCTGCATCCAACTTTTCACGAATATCTTGTTGTTCATCAGGTAATATCCTAGTAGGGTTAATTGCAGACCCTAGTTTAGGCGGTGGTGCAGAAGTCTTCACATGGAAAGCGGTAGGACGAATTTGATGTGTCCACGACCAAAGCCGTCCTACCAG
>JBKKHI010000006.1:0-175871 GCA_046614585.1 Natrialbaceae archaeon A-arb3/5
TTGCAGGGTTGCGGTTGTGCTGGACACACTTTCCGCACCCTGCTGCTTCGTACGTGACGCTTTCTATGACACGCTCACTACAAGTCACTGTACACCTGGTCGCACGACGAAAGCGCAGTTCGGAGCGGCGAAGTGAGTGAGTGAGAACCGCGGAAATGGCACGCGATTCGAGTGACACGGGTTCGCTATAGTGATGACACAATGGGCCCATTCCAGCGGTAATACGGCACACCGATATTGGCGATCGGCGAGCACGAGTGATCGATATGGGGATTGTGCAATATTCACACAATCCTTATACCGCTACGGATCCTCGTCCGGGATGAGAATATGGCAGGTTCGATGGCGGAGCAACTCCAGCAAGAGATGGAGTGTGAGGGGCTGCTCGAGTGTGTTCACGGCCTCAAACAGCTCGATAAAGATTGTTTCCGTGTGATGGTCGAAAGCGACGAAGCACTGACGATCGACGAAATCGCCGACCACGTCGACCGAGAGCGATCAACCGCGTATCGGTCAATTCAGCGACTGCTCCAGAGCGGCTTCATTCAGAAAGAACAGATCAACTACGATCAGGGCGGCTACTATCACGTTTACTACCCGACCGATCCGTCACAGATCGCTAACGATATGCAACGGCTGTTGAACGACTGGTACGCGAAGATGGGACAGCTCATCCACGAGTTCGAGAACAAGTACGACCAACAAATCGACGAGACGCCTGCCGACGAATAATCGCGCGGTGTGGATCGAACGACTCGAGGATCGCCCTTCCTGTTTTCTGTACAAGGGATTTATTACGAATTGTGGTGTATGAGGGCGCATGACAAGGAAGATCCTCGTCCCGATCGACGAGTCGGATCGTTCGAGCGATGCGCTCGAATACGCGCTCACCGAATACGGCGACGAGACGATAATCGCACTCCACGTCATCAACCCGCGAGAGTTCTTCTCGGCGGGAGGGATCGAGAGTGGAATCACGGCGAACCAGGAGCAGTTACAGGAGGCCGCCGAGGGCCGCGCCGAGGAGGTGCTCGACTCTGCTCGCGACGAAACGATGGCTCGGGGCGTCGAGATCGAGACCGAAACCCTCATCGGAGACGTCGCAAACTCGATCGTTTCCTACGCCGACGAGCAGGCGGTCGATCACATCGTGATCGGTAGCCACGGTCGTTCTGGTGCGAGTCGGGTTCTGTTAGGAAGCGTGGCGGAAACGGTCACTCGACGAGCGGCGGTACCAGTGACGGTTGTTCGCTGATAAGTCGGGGTCTCGACAGGGCCGATTGCTCGTCGCTCGGCGCTGATACCGGTTGCTGTACGAATGGATCGGTGTACCCGCAAGACGGCTGAGGTGTACCGACAATGACGGTTAGTAGACCGAATCCCGAAGTGGCAATTAGTCAGATCTGATTGGTACGAAACGGTTTATACTCCGGTGACGGGAATACGACTGACGAATGGGACATCACACGTTCGACCCGTCGCGAGCGGACAAGTTAGAGCAAGCCGAGCGACGGTTTCGGTTCTGTTCGGCCGAAGAACTGCACTGGGCGCTCGACCTGTCGCCGACCGACGTCGTCGCCGACCTCGGGAGCGGAACGGGGTTTTACACCGACGAGGTCGCACCGCAGGCCCACGAGGTGCATGCCGTCGACATCCAGCCGGACATGCACGAGTACTATCGCGAGAAGGGTGTCCCCGACAACGTCACCCTCGTCACCTCGGGGGTCGACACGCTCCCGTTCGACGACGGGGTGCTCGACGCCGCGTTCTCGACGATGACCTATCACGAGTTCGCGAGCGCCGACGCCATCGCCGAGATTCGGCGTTCGATAGCCCCCGACGGGCGACTCGTTATCGTCGACTGGGTCGCATCAGGTCCCGGCGAGAACGGTCCGCCGCTCGAGGAACGGTATGCGACCGACGAGATTGCAGCCGACCTCCGAAACGGTGGGTTCACCATCGAACACGCAGCAACTCGATCGGAGACCGTGCTCCTGATCGCAACGGCTGTGTGATCGGTTCCGTTTATGTGCCCGGAATGGGCGCGAGCGTGATTCCGTACATCGCCACGAGCGTAATAGTGATCGTCGCGACGACCAGCGGCGGCCAGACGCGCGTACTCGAAACGGTCGGTGCGACGCGTCCGCCACCCAGATACTTCACGATCAGTTCGATCGCGAACAGACTCGTCGTGGCGGCAGCCGAGATCATACAGAACGGGCAGATAGCACCGATCACACCGAGCTGGAGGTAGGCGAAGTACGCCGACGCACCCAATCCGCCGAGCGTGATCGCGAAGATCGCCGTCTCGAGGCCGTCGTGTTTCGTCTCGAGCCAGGGTCCGCCGAGGATGAGCATGGTCACGTAGTAGCCGGCACTGATCAGCGCGAGCGGTATCGGGCCGACGTAGGCCCACGTGCTCGTGATCACGGCCATGCTTCCTTCGGGTTCGATACCCGATGGCAGCGGGAGTGCCCAGAAGTGCACCGCGGTGAGGAAGACGCTTGCACCCCAACCGATTACTGCGATGTCGAGGAAGGCACCAAGGAGTTTGTTCACGTACTGTCGTGGCTCGGACGACCACACCGTCCCGGTTTTCGAGATGGCTTCATCCAATGTATTCCAATAGATGCACCACCCCGACATAGCGATTTGTATAATATCCACAACTCTACAAACATAAGTGGAGTTCGATGACACTGGCTGTTCGATAATACGGCCACCTCATTCGACGCGTTCGGAGCTTCGTAGCGTGTCTGACGGTCGGGGTCGATTACACGGTGATTGAGTACGCCACGAAGACGTTATGAGAGCGCCATCCGCGTCACAGACGGGTTACAAGTTCGATAGCTCAATCGCATCTCATTCAAGAGAGTTGTGTGATTTATTTGGAGTTCTGTTGCAAGTAGACTATCTAATAGACCTCCAATAATTGTGGCGGAACCACAATATCGATTCGACTGTCACTTATCGAACGTAAACGCTGTGAGGAGATTCAGGGAACCGACGGAAGAGCCGACCCCACGGTCGATTGCAGTTCAGGTGCGCGCTCTCGCCAACGTGTCCGGAGCGGCTGACATTCACGTCCCTATGTCATTCACGTCCCTGTGTGGTAGAAATATACGCGTCTCTGTGATACGACCGCTATGACCTCGCCACTCAGACGATTTGTCGTCATGCTGGGCGGATCGATCGTCGCTGCCGCGGCCATGACTGTAATCCTCGCCCCACCGAATGCGACGGCCGGCGTGTTGACGTTCGGCGTCGTGTTACTCGCTGGGGTCGTCCTGTCCTACAGTGTCGGATATCTCGGCATCTCCTCGAAAAGCACCGCGTACCCGCAGCCGGAACCGACGAGTAATCCCCCCGAGGAGACGACGGACGCGGCACGATCCGATCTCGAGGACGTTCGGTGGACGATTCGAGAAGGCGTCGGCGTCGCAATCGCGTCGCTGTTCGGGCTCATCCTGCTTGCGTTGTTCCTCCTTGAAGAGACGGCACTCGTCGCCTCGCAAAACCTGACCGTCGGAGAGATTACCGAGTGGGCGTTGTTGCTCGTGCTTGCGCTTACACTCCTCGTGGTCGGCCTCTGGAGTTGGCGAGGGCGATAACGGTCGACCGGAGCATCGATTTAACTCGGAGTACAGTGAGCGCAGCAAAACAGAAATCGGAGTAAAACGGCTTCGGGATCAGAGACACAACCTACGTGGCACAATCCGTGCAGTCGGTCCGCCATCGAACGACAAGCCCGACAATCGCGAGCGCAAGCACAGTTGCGACGGCCTGCCCGATCCCGGCACCGAGACCGCCCGCGGCCACGCCGCCAGAAACGGCGGCTGCACCCGGGGCAACACAACAGAGGCTCGCCAGTCCGGCGATCCCTAACAGCGACTGACGAGATGCTGTCTCAGAATCCATGATCGATATCTGCGGGGACGGACGGTATATGCGTTTGGGATTTTTCGTCATCCAGTGTCCCCAGTATCGTCCCGATTCGGTCTGTACCGATAACCCACAACCAGTCCCGACAGTTGTGAAAACGCGTTCATAGTACGTTCAACGGCTATCGAATCAGTTCAGCTCATGAACAACCGCCGCCCCGCACGCTCGTGTCGCATTCCCATGATCTCGACGAGCGGCGCGAACGATGCCATCGACGACACCGCGTCGTCGACGTGGCGCTCACAAACCGCCGCGATGACCGGCTGGAGCGTTTCGAGAGTCGCCTGGATCTCGGTGTGGCCGAACCGTCCGAGCCGCTGTGCGGCCCCGAGCAGTCCCGTCACGAACGAGTACGTGTGAGCGAGACAGCTCTCGAGCGCCGAGAGGCCGCTGCGCTGGGCGATAAGGCCGAACGCGACCGGATACTGTCCCGGGGTGTCGTCGGTTTCGACCGCCTCCACAAACGCGATGCCGATATCGTCGACGCCGTCGGTGGCGGTCGCACCGTCGGCCGTCAGGAGCAACTCACACAGCTTCTGCCCGGCTTTCGTCGAACTCTCGCGGAACTCGCGTGGCATCGTAACCGCGTGCAGCCGTTCGTCGACCGCGAGAAGCGCCTCCAGGTCGTCAGCCGCACTCGCCGCATGGGCGTTCGCAAGCGCGACGACCTCGCAGGGACCGACCACGCGCCGAAGGTACGCGGCGAGCAGCTCTCGCAGGTCGTCTGCGTCCTCGATTCGGTCTTCGTTGAGGTACTGCTCGAGTCCATACGAGGCCGTGTAGCCGCCAACGGGGAGAAACGAGTCCGAGAGGCGGAGAGCGGTCAGGAAAGAGTCGGCATCAGTGGTCATGATCGTGCGTGTGGTGCTCGTCGTGGTCATGATCGTATCCGGACTGGTTCCCGTGGCCGTGCCCGGGCTCGTGATCGCCGTCGTGGCTGTGATCATGGTCGTCCCCGTGGCTGTGGCCGTCTCCGTGACTATGGTCGTGGTCGTCTTCGTGGCTGTGGTCGTGACCGAGGTCGTCACCCTCGAGGTCGGTGACGAACAGATCCGCCTCGACGGTCGTTTCTCGGACCTCGGAGCCCGGAACGACGTCCGCAACCACGCGCTCGACGATGTGACGGTCGGCCGCAAGCGGGACGTAGACGATACCGTCCTCGACGGCCAGATCCCAGTGTTGGTTGCCGATCCGGTGGCCGAGTTCGACCGCAGCCTCGAGCGCCGAATCCGTCGCCTCGGGCAGCGAAACGGCGAGCGCGTCTCGCGGTTCGAACGCGATAACGATCATCCGCTCGTCCTCGACCAGCAGGACGTCCCCCGCCGAGACTGCCGCCTTGTCGACGACGACGCCGACGTCTGTTCCGGCGTCGGTGGTCGCTCGAAACCGCGAGCGTCTGCGGTTGTCGGCGTCTACGACGACACGCTCTACGGAGTCGTTCGATTCGTGTTCGTCCCGCAGCGTCGCGAGTTCCTCGTCGGCGTGGACGTTGCCGACGATGCCGTCGATTCGTCTCATCAGTATCGCCGGTCGGCTGGTACGCCGACCCCGAGGAAGTGCTGTCGTGTTTGGTCCCACGCACGTCGGAGCGCGTGTGTGACGTCGGCTTCCCGATGGCCGAGCAGCCGAACGACGGCGCCGCTCTCGTAGGGTAGCATCGAGACGCCGGCTTCGACGTCGCCCTCCTCGCTCTCGGCCGTCGAGAGCCGATCGTGAACGGCCGATACCAGCGTCGAGACGTCGTCGCGATCACCGTCGGCCTCATCGCTCCCGTTGCTGCCGCCGCGTTTGCGGTCGGCGTGACGACCGGGGGCGAAGACGTACAGCGAGCCGACGACACCGTACTCGCCGACACTGGCCGGGTCACGCGGATCTCGCTCGTCCGGCCGCAGATCGACAGCGTCGGCACAGATCAGTCGTCCGTCGTGTTCAGCCTCGACTCGAGCGTGGTAGTGATCGAAGCTAAACGGCTCGTGGTCGGACAACCCGTCCGGAACGAGCACGTCCGCGACGACGACGACCGCTCCGTCAGCGAGGTCGACCGAGACCGTCTGCAGACAGCGCGCGTCCTCGTTGATGATCGTGGGTCCCGGAACGTACTCGAGGTAGCTTCCCTGCGCCGCGGCGAGCGACGCGTCCAGATGCGCGTAATTTGCACCCATGCTGTGGACTTTCGTCGCGCTCTGGGTTGTGACGTGTGCGCGCGCATCCGTCCGAGCGTCGATCCGCAGTCGGTGGCGGTCTCCCTGTGCCACGCCGCCGGTCGGCTCCTGGGCGATCAGCGCCACGAGACCGGGTGCTGGGTCGGTATCGAGCGTCCCAGTCAAATGATAGGGAACTTCGACGCGGTCCCGGATCAGCCGCGTCGGATTGTCTCCTGAGCGAGCGAACGTCGCCTCGAGAAGCCCGTTTTTTCCGGGACCAGCGGCGGGCGCTTGAGCGAGCGTCTCGTCGGCGTAGGCCTCGAAGACCGGCGGAATCCGTGCCACGTCGTCAGCGGCCACACTCACGCGAACAGCACCTCTCGCTCGATATGAGAGAGCGTTTCGTCGACGCCATCACCGGACTTGCAGTTCGTAAAGACGAACGGCTCGTCGCCGCGCACCTCGCTCGCGTCGGCTTCGATCACGTCGAGATCTGCATCGACGTGTGGCGCGAGGTCCGTCTTGTTGACCACGAGTAGGTCAGCCTGCGTGACGCCGGGGCCGCGCTTTCGCGGGATGTCTTCGCCCTCGGCAACCGAAATGACGAACAGGAAGTAGTCGGCCAGTTCGGGATTGAAGGTTGCGGCGAGGTTGTCGCCGCCGCTCTCGATGAGGACGACGTCCAGTTCGGGGTGGCGCTCGGTGAACTCGTCGATCGCCGCGAGGTTCATCGATGGGTCCTCACGGATGCCGGTGTGGGGACAGGCACCCGTCTCGACGCCCTCGACGAGGTCCTCGGGGAGCAGATCGGCGAACGACTCCCGGAAGACGTCGGCGTCCTCCTGGGTCATGATGTCGTTTGCGATCACGCCCACGTCGTACCCCTCCTCGACGAGTTTCGGGACGAGATGCTTGACCAGCGCCGTCTTGCCCGAGCCGACGGGACCGCCGAGACCGACCTTCGCGACGTCTCTGTACCCCATCAGTGACCACCCGTCTGTTCGTCTGCGTCCTCGATCGCGATATCTTCACCTGGACCGGGATCGACGACCTCGAGTTGATCACGGCTGTCGGCTCGGATCGGCTCGTGGATGGTCACGAGCTTGGTTCCGTCCGGGAAGACGGGTTCGACCTGGATCATGTCGACCATCGAGGGAACGCCGTCCATGACGTCCTCGCGGGTGAGCAACTGGGTCGCCTCGGATCGAATTTGCGAGACGGACTTGCCCTCGCGGGCGGCCTCGCAGGCCCAGTCCGAAATGTACGCGACGGTTTCGGGGTGGTTGAGCTTCACGCCACGATCCTTGCGTCGGCGGGCGAGCTCGGCGGCCATGAAGACCGTCAACCGCTCCATCTCCTTGGGTGAGAGCTTCATCGTCGGCTCACCTCCGTCGTGTGATTCGAGACTGCTTCTGTCGGTGGTGCTGTCGGAATCGTCGTCAGTGGTGTTCTGTAGACCATATATTTAGAGCAGGTATCGCTGTGCGAGCGGGAGTTCTTCGGCCGGTTCGCAGGTGACGTGTTCGCCGTCGACTTCGACTTCGAACGTCTGGGCGTCGATGTCGATGTCGTCCGGGCAGTGGTCGTTGTGGAGCATGTCCGATTTGCGGACGTCTCGGGTGTCCGAAATCGGTCGAACGGGTGTCTCGAGGCCGTAGGCGTCGCCGACGTCGTTTTCGTACGCTGCCTCGCTGACGAACGAGACCGAGAGGCCGTGTTTCGCTTTCCCTTGCGCGCCGGCGCGCTCGCGACCGATGACGGGTTCGCAGGTCATCAACGAGCCGTTCGCCTCGCCCATCTCCGACCAGACGGGGAAGCCGCCCTTGATGACCGTCTTCGGTTTGATCCCGAAGAATGCGGGGTCCCACAGCGCGATGTCCGCCAGCTTTCCGGGTTCGAGCGACCCCACGTAGTCGTCGATGCCGGCCGTGATCGCCGGGTTGATCGTGTACTTGGCGATGTAGCGCTCGATACGAGCGTTGTCGGCGTTGGTTCCCTCGTCCGCGTCGAGCGGCCCGCGCTGGTTTTTCATCTTGTGGGCGGTCTGCCAGGTGCGGCTGATGACTTCGGCCATCCGGCCCATCGCCTGGGAGTCAGAGGTCATCATCGAAATCGCGCCGGTGTCGTGGAGAACGTCTTCAGCGCCGATCGTCTCCGCGCGAATGCGCGATTCGGCGAACGCTACGTCCTCGGGCACGTCCGGGTTGAGGTGGTGACAGACCATCACCATGTCCAGATGCTCGTCGAACGTGTTCTCGGTGTAGGGCATCGACGGATTCGTCGACGAGGGCAGCATGTGCTCGTGACCGATCAGTTCGAGCACGTCGGGCGCGTGTCCGCCGCCGGCCCCCTCGATGTGGAAGGTGTGGATCGCGCGGCCGTCGATGGCGTCGAAGGTGTGTTCGACGAAGCCCGACTCGTTCAAGGTGTCCGTGTGGATACAGACCTGGATATCCTCCTCGTCGGCGACCTCGAGACAGGTGTCGATCGCCGCGGGCGTCGAGCCCCAGTCCTCGTGGAGTTTGAGCCCGCACGCGCCGGCCTCGATCTGTTCGTGGAGCGCCTCGGGTTTGCTGCTGTTCCCTTTCCCGTAGAAGCCGACGTTGACGGGCCAGTCTTCGGCGGCCTGGAGGAACCGCTTGATATTTTCTGGCCCGGGTGTACAGGTCGTCGCCCCACCGCCGAAGCCGCCGCCGAGCATCGTCGTCACGCCCGAACCGAGCGCGTGCTCGACGAGTTGGGGGCTGTTGAAATGAATGTGGATGTCGAGCGCGCCGGCCGTCGCGATCAGTCCGTCGGCGGGGATCGTATCGGTGCTCGGCCCGATCACCATGTCGACGCCGTCCATCGTGTCGGGGTTGCCGGCCTTGCCGACGCCGACGATCTCGCCGTTTCGAACGCCGATATCGCCCTTACGGACGCCGAGGACGGGATCGAGTATGACGGCGTTCGTAAACGCCCAATCGAGCGTGCCCTCGGACTGGGCCGTTCCCGACTGCATCCCCATCCCGTCGCGCATCGTCTTGCCGCCGCCGAAGACGGCCTCCTCGCCGGGGACGCCATGATCAGTCTCGATCTTCGCGAACAGGTCCGTATCACCGAGCCGAATCCGGTCACCTTCCGTTGCGCCGAATAAATCCGTGTACTCGCGACGCGTGAGGTCTCGGCTCATTGCTCGTCCTCCGTGATATATCCCTGCTCCCGGGCGCGTTCCATCGCTCGCGTTTTTACGCCTTCGCCGTCGAGTTCGCCGCCGACTAGTCCGCCCATCCCGTGGACGATCCGGTCGCCGCCGATGGCGACGAGATCGACCTCGCGATCACAGCCCGGTTCGAACCGGATCGCTGTTCCCGCGGGAATATCTAATCGCATCCCGTAGGCGGTCTCGCGGTCGAACGCGAGTCCGGGGTTGACCTCGAAGAAGTGAAAGTGAGAGCCGACCTGAGCGGGCCGATCACCGGTGTTCTCGACGGTTACCGACGCTGTTCCCCGGCCCTCGTTGATCTCGACGGGCTCGTCCGCCGGCAGTAACTCGCCCGGGACGAACTCGCTCACGGGACGATCACTCCAGTCCTTGTATCGAGTTTTGTGGTAGAACGGTATTCCATTGTATCTAAAGCGAAACGCACAATCGATGTAAATCCATGCACCAAAAACAATATTTGCCAGAGATCTGTTGTCCTGATAGCCGAATAGGAGTATAATCATCGTTCTCGAACATCTGGCGTAGCTCTCGCGTTCGACCGTTCGCTTCGCCCCATCTCGTCCGCTTTCGACACCAGCCCTGGTCAATCACATCGTCACACGAGCGGATGCGATAGCGAGTACGCGCCGTCCGACGGTGTTTATAGTACAACACTACGTATAGATATTATCAACCTCAAATACTGTATTTCATTCATAGAGGATCAGTATCAGTGTCGTGTCTCCTCTGTACGGCTGAATGTGAAAACTCGATCTACAGCCGGATCCTAAACGGTGTCCGAATCGTGTCATCGTCGATGGGCGATGGTTCGATCACTGATCGTCATCACCGGCGGTCGCTGCCATCACCACGACACTACAGACCATTAGATAGAGCCCTTTATTGTACGAATTAGTAATGCACTCGTTCTCTCTTCATGACACTCTGACAGCCACACCGTCTGTGACGTCGTGTCTCGTCGGTTCGGAGTTGTGGGTTTACACGACGGCCTCTCGATAAGAATTCTAATTCGATATACGGCACAGAATTGAAACGTTAAGAAATACATATGGAGTATTATAGGAGATCGGAACTTATTGCTTAGATACTATTTCAGTGGTGAACTGGAAACCGCCGAAGTCTGACCACAGATCGACCGTACCGGCTTATCGACCTATCTAAACGATGGTTTACAGCCTGCGGTACCGAGTAGTGACTAACACGTCCGAATCGTTCGGATCAGTGGGCCGTGCAAGCGTTTCTATTATGTGAACGGTCTCTTCCTGAGTTAGACTCGGTTTACAGATGTACTATTGTAATAAAATTACTGTGCTGGTTGTGAACTCCGGCAGAATACACGGAGGGTCCAAAACTCGTTCTAAATGTATGAACGGATTTTCAGCCCTCTTGCAACATTTTCCGCTACTAGCCAAGTGCGGTGTTTCTGTTCGAAAATTTCGAAGATCATTGCTGCTACTCCCGGTCAATGGCGATGGTCAGCGATTGGAAACGATCAGTGTTCAGAAAGTATGAACAGAGATGGGATACGTCTACAGTCTGCTTGCTCGAAGTACAGCTACCGCTCGGTCGTTCGATATTCGTCACCGTGTCCGTATCCGGGGCCGTACACGACGTCGATTACGGGTCTACTGAAGGTTCCCACCACCACTGACTCGAACGATCGTTCCGACGACGTAGGATGCGGCGTCGCTACAGAGATAGAGGACCGCATTGGCAATATCCTCGGGGTCGCCGAGTCGGCCGAGCGGTCGCTCGTTCCCCCACTGCGCGAGGACGTCGTCGGTCGTTAGCTCCGGGGTTTCGTCTGCGATCTGACTGGCTTCGTACCGAAGTTGTCTCGACTCCGTTACGTCCGTCGAGACGGCGTTCATCCGGATCCCCTCCTGTGCTAAATCGTGTGCCATCCGCCACGTGAGTCCGTTTATCGCCGTCTTCGACGCACCGTACAACCCGCGCCCACCGGTCCGGCGGTCGCCGGTCTGGCTGGTGACGTTGACGATCGAGCCGTCGATATCGCGTTCGATCATGTGCTGGGCAACGAGTTTCGAGGCGAAGTACTGGGATCGAACGTTGACGTTCATCGTGAACTCCCAGTCCTCGAGCGACGCGGCGATCATCGACTCCTCTTCGGGCCAGACGGCGGCGTTGTTGACGAGCACGCTGATCTCGTCGAACTCGTCGATCGCTCGCTCTATCAACCGCTCGATATCCGCCGGCCGAGAGAGATCGGCCGAAATGCCGATGACGCGTCCGTCACCGAGCTCGTTGAGTTCCGCCGCCGTCGATTCGACGTCCGATTCGGTGCGCGAGTTGACGACCACATCGGCGTCCGCGCGGGCGAGTGCCTCGGCGATCCCGCGCCCGATGCCGCTCGTCGATCCGGTGACGATAGCCGATTCTCCGCCGTACTCGTACACTGTATGTCCAACCATACCACGCGGTAGTTGGGAGGGGGAACGTATATATTTATGTCCGCTCGTCGGATCGATTTTACCAAAACGGAAGCAAGGCGACTGGTGTGTACCCTGCGAACTCGAGTCTAAACAGAGGGTGTATTTACGACCGCTTTCCGGAGACCATCAACGAGCTAAGTTCGTCTTTCGTCACCGAGTCCGTATCCGCGATCTCAGCGATCTCACCCTGATAGAGGACGCCGACTCGGTCGGCGAGTTCGAAGATTTCGTCGAGGCTGTGGCTGACGATGATGATGGTCTTTCCATTGTCCCGCAGGTTTCGAACCGTCTCCTGAACGAGTTCGGTCGCATCGACTGAGAGTGCGCTCGTCGGCTCGTCGAGGATGACGATGTCGGGATCGAACGCGAGCGCACGCGCGATGGCGACCAGTTGTCGTTCTCCGCCGGAGTGGAACGCGACCTCGGCTCGCGGGTCGATGTCTCGCTGGAGGTGCGTATCGATGATCCGTTCGGCCCGCTCGTAGGTTTCGTCCCAGTTGATCGATTGGAACGGTCCGAACTTCGTGGCCGGGAAGTTACCCATGAAGATGTTCGTCGCCACGTCCAGATCGTCCATCAGTGCCAGATCCTGATACACCGTCTCGATGCCGCGCTCGCGGGCTTCCTCCGGACTGTCGAACTCGACGGGGTCGCCGTCGAGGTAGATCGTCCCCGAGGTCGGTTTGTGGACGCCACAGAGGATGTTCATCAGGGTGGACTTGCCGGCGCCGTTGTCTCCGATGATCGCGAGGATCTCGTTCTCTCGGATCGTGAGATTGACGCCCTCGAGCGCGACGATGCGCCCGAAGACCTTCTCGACGTTCTCGACCGAGATCTTGCCGGTCGGTTCCGGCGTCCGTTCAACGTTGTCGGTGATGTCGGGTGATTCGCTGCTCATGTGCTTGCCCCCGCTGAGAGGATCTGTTCGCGGATGTTCGCCTTGGTGGTGTACAGCAAGATCGCGACCAGCAACACGATACCGTTGACGACCTCGATGAGCGTCGGATCGGTTCCGCTCACGGTGAGTGAGGTCTCGATGAGGCTGAGAAGCAACACACCACCGAGGGCGCCGAGTAGTTTTCCGCGGCCGCCGAAGAGGCTGATTCCGCCAATGATCGCCGCTGCGAACGCCGGGAACACCATGTCATCGGCGATGTCGGGGGAGACGAGCCCCGTGTAGCCGGTTAGCATCAATCCGGCGATCGCACAGAAGAAGCCACTCAGCGTATAAACCAGAATAATCGTCCGTTCGGTGTTGATTCCGACGGCGCGTGCGGATTCTTTGTCGCTGCCGACCGCGTACACGGCCTGTCCGAACTGTGTGTACCGGAAGATGCCCGCCATCAGGGCAAAGGACGCGAGCAAGATGCCGATCGCAACGTACTGATTACTCCCGATCGCGGTGTATCCGTCGGGCAGTCCGGAGATGGGTTGTGTGGTTAACGCGAGTTTGCCGCCGCCGAAGATGATGAAAAACGCCAGCGTCTGGAGGAACGGGTTCACGTCGAACTTGGCGATCATGATCCCGTTCGTCGCCCCGATTACACAGCCCACGGCGATGATAATCAGAACACCGAGGATCGGGCTCGAGACGAGACTCCACTCGGCGAGCACCATCGCGGTAAAGACGGCCGAGAACCCGGCGATTGCCCCAACCGAGAGGTCGAAGTGTCCCGACAGGAGACAGATGCTTTCGGCCAGTACGATGAGACCGAGTGGCACCGCCGCGAACAACATTAGTTGGAGCGTCGCCGTGTTCGTAAAGACCTGCGGGACCGAAATCAGTATCAGCAGGGAGATGACGGCCAGGATCGGCCAGATCATGTTCTCGAGCAGTACCAGCATCGACTGTTCGGGTAACCGCTCGAGTTGGCGCGTAACGATGTTAGATGTACTCATGGAATAGTCAGAGAGACGGTGTTAGCCCCAGATGTTACCCCAGAGTCCAGGGTGATCGACGTTCT
Organism: Natrialbaceae archaeon A-arb3/5; assembly: GCA_046614585.1. Lineage (GTDB taxonomy): Archaea > Halobacteriota > Halobacteria > Halobacteriales > Natrialbaceae > JBKKHI01. The sequence goes on from JBKKHI010000006.1 coordinate 13,709, forward strand.
CGTCGGTGACGACGATACCGGCGGTCAGGACGTGCGTGTGTCCGTCCCGTTCTTCGACCTCGGCGGGAGCCCAGATCGGATCCTCCCAGAGCTGGTTGCCTTCGTACTCGATCGGGTCGAACGAGTAATCGTTCTCGTCGAGAGTATCGCCCGGCTGTGGCAGTGCGTCATCACCGCCGTCCATGTAATTGAGCATCTGCTGTATCGCCAGCGGGATGTAGAAGTGGGCCGGCTGGTCGACGGCGCCGTCGATGTAGCCGTTCTCGATGAGCGGGTTTACATCCGGTCCGGCGTCGGGCTGTGTGTGGACGATGTGATCGTCGTCTCCGGCGGGTTCCTGGAGGTCCAGTTGTTCGAGCGCGTTCTGGACACCGATCCCAGACGTCATGTTCGTCACGTAGACGCCATCCGGTGGATCGTTCGCGCTCAGGTAGTCGATAGTCGTTGACTGCGCGTCGTCGATACTCCAATCGGTCTGAATCGTGTCGACGACTTCGACGTCGTCCTGCTCCTCGATGTACTCGTCGAACCCGTCCGTTCGGGCGTTCGACGCCTGATTGAAGGCTCCACGAACGTGGAGGACGGTGTACTCGTCTCGATCCGGGTACTGGTCTTCGAGGTTTTCGACCATCAGTTCACCGCAGGTTTCTCCCGCCTCGGCGTTTCCGAACGCAGTGAACGTCTTGATCGAGTCGGTCGTCCCCGGATCGTTGACGGTGAAGACGGGGATTCCCGCCTCGTCTGCCTCGTTGATCGCCTCGTCGACCGCCTCGTCGAACGGAGCGGCAATGATCGCGTCGTAGTCTTCTGCCACGAACTGCCGAATGTCAGTTACCTGTTCGGCCGAGTCCTCGTCGTGGCTGACGACGTTGTAGTTGATTCCTTGCTCTTCGGCGTACAACTCACCCGCCTCGTAGAACGCGGTCACCCAGTCACCACCGACGAGGTGCTGGGAGACCCCCACCTGCAGCGAATCATCGTCGCCGTTGTCGCTCGTACACCCTGCTAACCCGATTGCACTGGCGGCACCCAGCGATGCCAGGTAGCCACGCCTGCTAGTAATGCGCATACAATTGGAAACAGTATCACCTACTCAAATAAAGGTTATGGTCAAATTATTACACTTCCGTCTGTCGTCGGAGAAGTCGTATGCATTACCCAGTAGCGGCCGTTTCGAGGAACAGTTGGTTTGCACCTAACTTTATGAGAGTTTCCGCCATACCCCGTGACATGAAGGTGATCGACACGCACACTCACGCGTGGGGTCGCTCGACCGACGAACTCCCCTGGCAGGCCGAGGTCCTGCCGCCCGAATGGGACGGGCCGTACACGCACGAGGACCTTATCGCCGATATGGACGCCGCCGGCGTCTCCGAGAGCGTCATCGTCACGACGCCGCTGTACGGACGCGGCGTGCGAGCTAACGAGTACACGATGCGAAGCATCGAGGCCCATCCCGACCGACTCTACGGCGTCGGCCTGCTGGATTTCTTCCAGTCGGACGCGGACGCAGCCGTCGAGTCGTTACAACGCGTCACGGGTCACCCGCGGATGCTCGGCGTCCGCATGCACGCCGCCCTTGAGTACGAGCAGATTCCGACGACGGTCGATCGAAACGGCGACTGGCTCCTCGATGACCGACTCGAGCCGGTGTGGCGGGCGGCTGCCGACCTCGACACCTGTATTTTCGTCTTCCCGAAGGCCCAACAGCTCGACCAACTCGTCGAACTCGCCGATCGGTATCCGGAGACCACCATTGTCGTCGACCACATGGCCTGGCCGGACGAGACGACCGCGTCGGACGAAGAGCCGTGGACCGAGTTCGGCGCGCTCGCGGCTCACGAGAACGTGTACGTCAAGGTCAGCTCCGTTCCGCGGTCGGCAACCGAGCGCTGGCCGTACGAGGACATGCACGGCTACGTCAGGAACCTCCTCGAGTGGTTCGGCCCCGAACGGCTCATGCTCGGCTCGGACTACCCCTGGATGGACACGTGGGCGACGTACGACGACTGCCTCTCGTGGATCGAAACTGTCGAGTCGCTCTCGCGTCGCGACAGGGCGTTTCTCTCCTACCGAACGTTCGAACGGCTTCACGGCTGATACCGCCGAACAGCACGACTGAGAGCGGAAAACTGCGAGCGCGTTCATACGGTTTACTGTAAGTCATTTCCGGCCCGACCGCGAGCCGTCCTGCGATCGGGCCGGTAAATCGTTACAGCAATCCGTATCAGGGTTCGAACGACCAGATCTCCTCCATGTAGGGGATCTGCTCGCCGGCCTCGGCGTCGACGTCGACACCGTCGCGCTTGAACTGCGCCACGTGGCGCTCCCACTCCTCGACCTCGGGGTCGTCGGCCATCGCCTCGTCGTAGGCGTCGAGGTCCTCGGCCTCGAGAATGCAGACCGCGATCTCGTCGCGGACGAACAACTGGAATTCCTCGATCCCGGCTCGCTCCATCGCGTCGGTGACGCCGTCCGGTACGTCGTCGTGGGCGTCGACGTACGCCGCTTTTCGCTCGGGGTCGATTCGCTGGAGATAGACGGCCCGTTCAGTCTCGTCCGACATACGTACGGAACTGACGGCCACCGACAAGAATGTTTTCCGGATCGGAGTCGATCGCCGACTACAGCTCCGGGACGTGATCGTCCGTGACGGTCTCCGGGTCGACCACCCGCCCCTCGTTCCAGGACTGGTACGTCGCGTTCGCCAACTGGAGCGTTCGGATGTTGTCGTCGGGGTGGGTCGGCGGCGTCGTCCCCGCATCGATCGCATCCAGCAGCGAGCCCATCGTCCCGACGAAAGCGTCCGGGAACCACGCGTCGGCGACGTCGTGGGTCTCCCACTCTTCGTCCGAGCGGCGGCGGAACTCGAACGTGTCCGGACCGCTGTCGGGATAGTGATCGAAGAGGCCGATCGTTCCGCGGACGACGCCCTCGGTCCCCTCGAATCGGAATCGTGCGTAGGGGTCGGCCCAGTTGTTGTGGTTGACGTCGACGAGCGCGCGTAGTTGATCGGGATAGGTCAACGTGTGCGTCGTCCGCGTCTCGGCGTCGGCGGCCTGGTCCGGAACCTGCGCCATCTGCGAGTAGACGCCGTCGGGGTCGCCGAACAGAGAGCGCATCGCGTCCAGGTAGTGGATGCTGTGGAAGAACACCTCGAACCTGGGCGAGGTGAGCATCCACTCCCAGTTCGACCAGTCGGTCTCGATGTTGACCTCGATGGTTCCCCGCAGCGGCGTTCCGAGGTCCCCGTTCTCGAGGAGTTCGTTCGTGGCTCGAATCGACTTCTCCCAGCGCATCTGCTGGTTGACCGCCGCGACGACGCCGGCCTCGTCGATGGCGTCGCGGATCGCGGTCGCGTCATCGAACTCCAGTGCCAGCGGCTTCTGACAGAGGACGTGGCAGCCGGCCGAGACGACGGTTTCGACGATTTCCCGCTGGTACTGGGGCGGGACCGCAATGTCGACGACGTCGACGGCCTCAGCCATCGTCTCGACGTCCGGATACACTTCGAGATCGAAGGCGTCCGCGACCTCGCGAGCTCGCTCCTCGTCGATATCGGTGACGCCGGTGACGGAGAAACCGGCGTCCTCGTAGGCCGGCAGGTGAGCGCTCTCGACGATCTCGCCGCAGCCGACGATCCCGATGTCGTACCGTCCGTCGCCGCCGTATTCCGCGACGTAGTCGTAGTTCGGATCGACCATATCGACCGATTGCGACCGACTCCCATATATGTTTGTGCGGGCGTCGGTCCCACAGCCGAACCGTACGTTTAAGTATTATTCTGGAAGAGTGTGTAACACTCACATGGACGCACCAGGCAAAGACACCGAGCGGTACTTCGAAGAGATCGAGGACGGAGAACGGTTCAGCGCCGAGCAAAAACGGACGATTACCGAAGCGGACATCGTCAACTTCGCTGGGATCTCGTCGGACTTTCACCCGCTACATATGAGCAAGACGGCCGCCGCCGAGTCCGACTTCGACGGTCGGATCGCACACGGTAACCTCGTCTTTTCGATCGCCGAGGCGATGGTCGCGGACATGAATCCGCGCTCGTTTTCCTACGGCTACGACGACCTCCGGTTCGTCAACCCCGTCCTCGTCGATACGACCATCTCCGCACACCGGGAAGTAATCGAGACGGAGCCGTACAACGACGACCTCGGGCGGGTCGTCTACGAGTACGAGGTCGAAGACGAGGGCGGCGAGACGCTGCTCGTCTGCAAACACATTACGCTGGTCGAACGCGAGTCGGCGTAAGTTCTCGGCTGGCTCTTCCGCCCTACTCGAGCAACTCCCTCGCGCGCCGATCCGCGTCGGAAAGCGCATCTGCGGGCGCTTTTTTGCGGTCGACGACGACCGACTCGACCATTTCGTTTAGAATCTCGTTTAGCTCGACGTACTCGGGGATCTGCGGGAGCGTGTTGACCGCGCTCGTGTTCATCTCCTCGGCGACGGAGTAAAACGAGTTCGTCCGCAGGATCTCCGGATCGCGCCAGGTCGAAAAGCGGGTTCCCGACGCGCCCTCGAGCGTCGTGATCTTGTCGCTCTCGGGGGTCGTCGCGTGCCTGATGAAGTCGTAGGCGAGTTCGGGGTGCTCGCTTCCGGCGGGAATCGTCAACCCGTAGAGGACCGTCAGCGATGTGTGCTCGCCGGCGTCCGTTCCTGCACGCGGAATCAGTCCGTAGTTCGTGTGGCCGAACACGGCGGACGCTTCGGCTTCGGCCATCGCGCCGAAGCCGGCCCAGTTCCACATCATCGCGGCCTTCCCGTCGGCGTAGAACTGCCCGGCCTCGACGCTCTCGAGTTCGACCGACTCCGGCGGCGCGACCTCGTGTTCGTGGATCAGATCGTGGTAGTAGGTCAGCGCCACCAGACCCGCCTCGCTGTCGAAGGCGGGGGTTCCGTTCTCGTCGAGCACCTGCCCGCCGCGGCTCCAGAGCTGTATCAAGAAGTCGTAGACGTTGTTGTGGCCGTCCGGCAGCGCGGCGACGACGGTTCCCCACAGCTCCTCCTCCGGCCGCGTGAAGAACTCGGCGACCTCCAGGAACTCCTCCCAGGTGCGAGGTACCGACAGCGGCCTGCCGTACTGCTCGCGGAACGCACGCTGTTCAGCCACGCTCTCGAAGAGGTCCTCGCGGTAGTGAAACAGTTCCGGGCCGTCGTGGTAGGGGACGCCGTAGGTCGTCCCCTCGTAGGTGACGAGTTGTCGCATGCTGTCGGCCCAACCCTCCGGCCAGCCCGCCGGCGGGGTTTCCCGAACGAACTCGTCGAGCGGGCGGAGGTCGCCGGCGTCGGCCGCAGCGGGCAGCCAGTCGCTCAGGCAGAGAAACAGGTCGTAGGTGCCGTCGGCGATGTCACCGGTCTCGATCAACTCCTCGTGGATCTCGGGAAGCGGCCGGTGGTCGCGGACGAACTCGACGTCCTCGTCGGTCTGCTCGACGAACGAGTCCATCTGTCGCTGCAGCGCCTGCTCGAATCCCTCGAAGGGTCGTCCGACGAATCGAAGCGTTGGCATACCACACCTGTCGGCCGAGGCGATAATAATAATTGCGGGAGCTACCGATCGAAAACCGCGTCGCGGTCGGCCTTTCCCGTCCGCGTCTCCGGAATTGTCGACCGAAATCGGATCTCCCGCGGCGCTTTGTGAGCGCCGAGTCGATCCCGAACGCGGTGTTCGAGTTCGTCCCGGAAGGCGTCGTCTCCCTCCCGCCCGTTGGGGACGACCACCGCGGCGACCCGTTCACCTCGGTGCTCGTCAGGAACGCCGGCGACGACCGCTGCCGCGACGTCCGAGTGCGTCGCGAGCGCGTTCTCGACCTCGAGCGGACTGACGCGGTAGCCCGAGGTGATGATGAGGTCGTCGGCGCGCCCGCGGTGATAGAGATACCCGTCGTCGTCCCTGACTGCCAGGTCGCCGGTATCGAATAGGCCGTTGTCGAAGTACGCTTCCGCCGTCGCCTCGGGGTCGTCGAGGTACTCGAGAAAGAGAACCGGATCGTCTGGATCGAGTGCGATCCGTCCGACCTCGCCGTCGGGAACCGGGTCGCCGTCGTCGTCGACGACGAGCACGTCGTGGCCGGGGTACGGTTTCCCCATCGCCCCCTCGCGAGCGGGGTAGGCCGCCCAGCACTCGCCGACGAGCGCGTTCGCCTCGGTCTGGCCGTACGCCTCGTTGACGACGACGTCGAGCGTTTCCTCGGTCCACCGGCGGAGGTCGGTCGGCAGGGCCTCGCCGCCGCAGTTGATGACGCGAAGTGAGTCGAGGCGGTCGAGGTCTCCGCCTGTTCGGAACTTCCCGAGCGCCGTCGGCGGCAGGAACGTGTGCGTGACGCCCGTCCGGTCGACCAGCCGCGACGCTCGCTCGGGATCGAACCCACTCCGGCGCTCCCGCGCCACGACGGTTCCGCCCATCACGAGCGTCGGGTAGACGACGTCGAAGAGCGCCCCGGCCCACGCCCACTCGGCCGGCGTCCACGCCCGACTCTCCGCGGCGGCCTCGCGGTCGAACAGCTCGAACCAGCACTGATAGCCCGGCAGCGACCCGATCAGGTATCGGTGTCCCTGGACGACCCCCTTCGGGGCCCCGGTGGTGCCCGACGTGTAGAGGACGAAGGCCGGATCGTCCGGCGTCGTCTCAACCGTGTGAAGACGGGCCTGATCGGACGATGCGTCCTCGTCTGTCACGAGGGTCCCGCCGAGCCCGCCGAGCGCGTCGCGCTCTCGCGCAGGTTCTGGCTCGACGACCACCGTCTCCGGCGGCGTCCGAATCGAGAGCTCGTCGGCTTTCGCTCGATCGACGACAAGAGCGGACGCGTCGGCGTGATCGAGCGCGTGGCCGGCGTGCTCGTCGCCGAGCAGCATCGACAGCGGCACGACGACGCCGCCGCGGGAGAGCGTCGCGAGGTGGACGACGAGCAGTTCCGGACACTGCGGGAGGCAGACGCCGACGGCGTCGCCCTTGCCAATGTCGCGAGCCGAAAGCGCAGCCGCCGCGTCGGCGACCGCGCGCTCGATGTCGCCGTAGGTCAGCGCCGTTTCGTCACCGAACTCGTCGACGTACCGCAGCGCGGTCCGTGCCGCGGGGTGGTCGAGACAGACGTCCGCGACGTTGAACGTCTCGGGAAGATCCCACCGGAACGTCGGCCACTCGTCGTCGGTCGCCGGGTTCGAGAGCTCGTAGCCGATCATTCTCGGTCGGTGAGTTCGCGTTCGACGGCCCGTGCGACGTAGTAGTCGGTCCAGACGTGCTCCGTGTCGGTCGCGTACTCCCCTGGCTTGTTGAAACAGCTGTGTTCGACCGCGCCGTAGTTCGGTGCATCTGGGTTCGTCACGAGGTACGCCTCGAGCAGCGTCTCGAGAACGCCGTCGCCGTAGGACCGAAGCTCGGCCGTCTCGTCGGTCTCGGGGAGGCTACCCAGTCCGTACGTGACGAGGGCCGCAGCGCTCGTATCACGCGGCGACTCGTCATCGACCGGCGCCGCGAGGTCCCAGTACGGAACGCCGTCGACGGGCGAGTGCTCCCGGTAGTACGACACCGCCTGCTCGAGGGCATCGAGGTACCGGCCGGCTCGCGTTTCGTCGTATGCCCGCGCCAGCCCGGCGATATTCCACCCCTGTCCGCGCGACCAGCAGGTCTCGTCGCTGTGGGCGAGTTCGTTGTACTGGCGTTCGACCGACCCGGTTTCGCGGTCGAAGACGGCGTGGTGCCAGGTGCGGCCGTCCTCGCGGACGTACCAGTCGAGGTGCCGATCGGCGTGGGACACCGCGACGTCGCGGAACGCGGGGTCGCCAGTTTCCTCGTACGCCCGCCAGAGGATCGGCAGCGCCGTGTAGACGTTGTCCACGGCACCGATCCGATCGCCCGAGGGACCGTGATCGCTCTCGGGGCCGCGGAACTGCTCCGGGCCGGCGATGTCGAGCCCGCCGAGCGGTATCTGTCGGGCCCGCTCGTGGAAGCAGTCGGTCATCGCGTCAGCCCCTTCGAGGCCGAGCGCGAACAGGTCTCGGTCGCCGGTTCGGTCGTACCCGTCGAACCCGGCATAGTAGAAATTCATCCCGCAGAACATCGACTCGCGGGGCATGTACGACCGCATCGTCGCCGTGTGCTCGCGGGCCGCTCGCTCGAATATTTCCCAGCGGTCGTCGTCGACGCGATCCCGAGCGAACCACAGCAGGCCGATCCAGTGGCCGCCACACCAGTTTCCGTTCGGCGTCGTCACCCAGTCGCCGTCGTCGTCGACGAAGTAGGGAAACGCTGCACCCGTCTCGTCGAGCGTTCGATCGACTCGCTCGACGAGCGCGTCCGCCGCGTCCTGCAGTATCGTCGTTGAAACGCGCATATGCAGTCCAGTATCGCGACCACGATAATATTTATCACCCATCTCGACAAGATCGGACCATGGAGAACGCACTCGAAGACGTTCGAATCGCCGATTTTACACAGATGATGCAGGGACCGTGGGCGACCCAGAAACTCGCCGACATGGGTGCCGACGTAATCAAAATCGAACGCCTCGGCGGCGAGTGGGAGCGCTCGCTCGAGGCTGGCGGCGAACTCTACGACGGCATCAGCCCCTTTTTCCTCGCGATGAACCGCAACAAGCGAAGCATCACGCTCGACCTCAAATCCGACCGCGGCCGAGAGATCGCGCTCGAGATCGCGGCAGAAGCCGACGTGCTCGTCGAGAACTTCCGGCCGGGCGTCATGGACCGATTCGGACTCGGTTACGAGGACGTACAGGAGGTCAACCCGGAGATCGTCTACGTCTCCGGATACGGATTCGGAAGCGACGGTCCCTACGCCGACAGACCCGGTCAGGACCTGCTGTTGCAGTCGATGAGCGGTCTCGCACGTTACACCGGTCGCAGAGACGACCCCCCGACGCCGGTCGGCACCGCCGTCGTCGACGAGCACTCCGCGGCGCTGATCGCCTTGCACACGATGTTCGCGCTCTTTCACCGCGAGCGAACGGGCAAGGGACAGCGCGTCGAGGCGAACCTCCTCAACGCCGCGCTCGACCTGCAGTGCCAGGAGATCACCGCCGCGCTCAACATGGACGAGGAGTTCGAACGCAGCGAGGAGGGAATCGGACAGGCGTGGCTCGGCGGCCCCTACGGCATCTACGAGACGGCCGACGGCTACCTGGCAATCGCGATGGCCCCGATGGAGACGCTGGCCGAGACTATCGGGCTCGACGAACTCGCGGAGTACACCTCACCGGAGGACGTGTACGAACACCGCGACGAGATCAAGCGGACGCTCGAGGCCTACACGCGAGCGCAGCCGACCGAGGACCTGCTCGAGACGCTGCTCGAGGCGGACGTCTGGGCCGCGCCGGTCAACGACTTCCACGACGTCGCCGAGGATCCGCAGGTCGAGCACAACGACATGCTCATCGAGCTCGAACACCCCGAAGGCGGGACGTTCACCACGACCGGGTTCCCCGTCGATCACTCGGAAACGCCGGCGACCGTCCGCCTCGATCCACCCGCGGCCGGCGAGGACACGGACGAGGTGCTCGCGGAACTCGGCTACTCCGAACAGGAGCGACAGGCGCTCGTCAAGAAGGGTGTCGTCGAGTAGTCGCTCGCTGGTAACCGCATGCTACGGGTTGCTGCACGTAACTTCCAATACAGTCAAATTACGTTCACGGGTTTTACCACGAGGTCACGCGGACGTCTCGAAGCGGCCGCGCCAGCGGCACGTCGATCTGTCCGCCCGTGTGATGGGAGAGGTAGAGTCCGACGATGATCTCGATCGAGCGCGCCGCCTCTCTGCCCGTCGAGGCGTTCTCCGCGCGACCGTCGAGGACGTCCACGATGTGCGAGGCCGCGTTCTCGAACGCACGCTGGTAGTCGTCGTCCCACGTCCAGGCACCCTCGATTCCCGGCAGCGGCTCCTCGACGTGCTCGCCATCTTCCAGCCGCCAGTAGCGCCACTCGCCGTCGTCGTTGTTCATGTACAGTTTGCCCTCACTCCCGATGAACTGCAGCGTCATCGACGAACTCTCGCGCGGGATCGTACAGTCGATGGTGATGAACGTGCCGTCGTCCATGACGACGAAACCGCCGCCGCCGGCGTCGTCGACCTCCCGATCCACGCCGAGGCTATCGACGGCCTCGTTCTCACCCGTGATGTACCCCGAGACGGTCTCGGCTCGCGCGTCGAGCAGGTAGACGAGCGTATCGAGCAGGTGCGTCGAGTTGCGGAGCAACTCCATTCGGAACTGCGTCGAGACGGACTGAAGGTCGCCCAAAATTTCCTCTTCCTGTACGAGCGTCCGCAGTCGCTGGAGCTTATCGGTGAACCGAAACGAGTGGTTCACGAGCAACTCGGTATCGGTTTGGTCGCAGACGTCGACCATCTCGTAGGCCGCGTTGACGCCCGATGCGATCGGTTTTTCACACCAGATCAGGTCTGGATCCGCGGACGAGCGGGCCGCGTCGACGACGTGTCGGTCGTGGAGGTACGACGGCGTACAGACCGAGACGACGTCGAGATTTTCGGCTTCGAGCATCGCCTCGTGGCCGACGTACCGCTGGTCGGGGTCGAGGTCCCACGCGTCGCCGAATCGCTCGAGTTTCTCCTCGTCGATGTCGGCGACAGCGACGAGTTCGATCTCGTCTTGGGCGTCGAAGCCACCGGCGTGGCTGACCCTGATCTTCTCGCGCCCGATTCGCGACTCGTCGTGCATCCCGAGCATCCCCATCCCGGCGATACCGCCCGAACCGATGATTCCAGCCTTGTATGTCATGCGTGATCACTCGTAGATGTGGAGGGAACCGGTCTGGTTGTCCTCGATGTACCCCCAGTCGTAGTCGACGCCGAGACCGGGGCCGTCCGGGATGGTGACGTGCCCGTTCTCGTCGACGGTGTCGATCATGTCCGAGTACTCTCCGTTGTACACCGGCGGCTGCGTGTTCTGACAGTTCGGGTGGACGAGCGCCAGTTCGTAGAAGTTCGTGTTCCGCGTCGCGGCGATACAGTGGCGCTGAGCCGGCCCCGGCGCGTGGAACTCGACGTCGAGCCCGAACGATTCGGCCATGTGGACGATCTTCATCGCGCCCGTGATCCCCGCGTCGTACTCGGGGTCGGCGCGGACGAAGTCGGTTCCATCGCCGATGACGAAATCCGCGTGGGACTCCAGCCCGCGGACGTGTTCGGTCTGGAGGATCGGCGTCTCGAGTTTGTCCCGGAGCCTGCGGTGGCCCTGCTGTGAAATCCCGCCGTCGCGGTAGGGATCTTCGTACCAGAAAAAGCCCTGCTCGTCGAGTGCTCGCCCGACCTTGAGCGCGTCGCCGAACGTCTCGTACTCGCAGGCCGGATCGAACATGAGGTCCATCTCGTCGCCGACGCGCTCGCCGACGGCGTGGATCGACTCGATCTCGCGGTCGATGTTCCGGCTCGCGTCGCTGCCGCCCCAGCCGTGGATTTTGTAGCCGGGATACCCCATCTCGAGACACTCCTCGGCGAAGTCGGCGAAGGCCTCCGGCGAGTCGAGGCCACCGTTTTCGTCGCCGTGATACGTCGACGCGTAGGCCGGGATCGACTCGCGGTAGGTTCCGAGCAGTTCGTGGATCGGGGCATCGTAGTACTTGCCGGCCAGATCCCAGAGCGCGATGTCGATCGGGCCGATCCCCATCCGATCGTACTTGCGGAGCGCCCGTTTAATCTCGCTCCAGTGTTTCTCGCGCTTGAGCGGGTTCTTGCCGATCAGGTAGTCGGCGAACATGTTGATCTGGGCCGCAGCCGGCGAGTTGCCGCCGACGTACTCGCCCGTCACGCCCTCGTCGGTGTGGATCTTGATCCCGAACAGTTTGCGCCACGTCGTCTCGCCCGGCTCGTAGACGAGATTGAACCCGTTTTCGTCCGTTCCAATGTCTTCGAGAGGATACTGAAACTCGCGACTCTCTATCCGCGTTATCGTCGGCACCATACCACGTATTCTGCAGACCAACATTATAAACCTCCCTGAACCTGTCTGTTCTGGAACTATTATCTCCCCTCGCTGGACAGCTACATAGTGTAACTCCGGCCTACGGGAACAGGCCTACGAGTTCACACATATAGAACGTTCGGACCCGTTTTGTCACCGAATCGGCATCAGAATCGATCAATTGCGTTTCGCCAGGTTCGGTAATCTGTTACGACCGTATGGTTGTAAATAGGGCTGTCGTGATACGCATTTACACCGTCAAACGGCAAAAAACCGCCAAAACCGTCCTACTGGTGTGTATTCTACACACCTGAACAGAATCCACACCCAGCAACTCAAGAAGCGTTTGTCCACCGCCGCCATGCCAACTGCCGGGCCAGCCGGCCAGTTTCTTCCGAACTGGCGGACACTGTCGAGACCAGACAGTCCGCCGTCCATCACTCACGCTGACAGGTTTTCCAACCAGCACGCAACTCGATACGCCACCAAGACGGGCGGGAACCGATCACAGTGGTTCTAATTAGCAGCAAAATCCAATTACGACGGCTGTGGTTCCGATCCCGGACGACGATATCGAATTCTACATGCTAGAACAACAATTTTGTATATTGAGCCCATACCACACGAATATGGAAACAGAGCCGAAATATCCCGTCCGGACGACGGCTCGTTCGTTCGAGATCCTCGAGTATCTCAAGGAGAACGACGGGGCAGGAGTCACCGAAGCGGCGGAGGCACTGGACATGAGCAAAGGGGTTGTTCACAACCATCTGAGCACGCTCGAAGCGGCCGAGTACGTCGTCAAAGAGAACAACGAGTATCGGTTATCGCTCAGATTTCTCGAACTCGGAGAATATCAGCGCAATCAGACACGTCTCTACACGATCGGAAACGAACACGTCGAAGAACTCGCCGAGGAAACCGGCGAGCTAGTCAACCTCGCGACGGAAGAGCACGGACGCTGCGTGTATCTGTCTCAGTTGCGAGGCGATCAGGCAGTCGAAGTCGACACACACGCCGGCTGCCGTCCACCGCTTCACAACACCGCACTCGGGAAAGCGATTCTCGCCCACCTCCCGGAGTCACGGATCGAGCAAATCCTCGAGGTTCACGGGATGCCACAGTCGACCGAGCACTCGATTGACGACACCGAGGTTCTGTTTTCGGAGCTCGAGCAGGTTCGCGAAGATGGCGTCGCGTTCGACCGCGAGGAGCGACTCCCCGGGCTGCGATGCGTCGCCGCGCCGATCAAGAAGAACAACGGCGATGTCGCCGGTGCGATCAGCGTCTCCGGCCCGATGACGCGCCTCCAAGGAGAGATGTTCGAACAAACGCTTCCCGACCTGGTTCGAAGCACCGCAAACGTGATCGAACTCAATCTGGAGTACTCGGACTGAGTATATGGCTGATTCTTGACCAGAGGGAGAACGTGATAGATAACCTATATCCTCGTGAGCGTCGATACCGCTGTCAATGGGCCCCAACTACGACGAGTCAGACCGCTCTATCTTTTCGACGATCTCACGCGCCTGCTCTTTGGCTTTCTCCTCCCCGACGGTCTTTTTGATCAGGACGCTCGTGACCTCCCAGTCGTCTTCGCTCTCGAGTTTCCCTGTCCGCACCTCGCTCCCGTCCGAAACCGACTCTACCGGCTCGTCGGCCCAGCCAGGGTTTGAATCTCGTCGTACTGGTCAGGGTGCCGAAACCGAACGTGGATGTATTCGTCACCTGGTTCGATCAGTTCGATCGAGGGAGTCTCGGTCATACTCGTCCGACACCGACTGTTCGTCTAAGACACACCATGAACTCACATCGCTGTTCAACGTTCACCCTCGTTCTCCGGACGACACCGTCTATAGTAACAACTGCAACGATTTACACACTGATCGCCGACCTGTCTGGCGATCAGATATGCAATGACTTGCAGTGGCTACTATAGTTAGCGTGGTTTGAGAAGTGAGCAGGTCGTAGAGTTGGTTTGATCATGCAGCTCGCAGACCTGCTCAGCGAGTCATAAGCGGCGGAATTTAGTGAAGCTTGGGAACGTGAGCGGACGGCAACACCCGCAAGGGCGTTCGCCGTCCGCCTCCACGCAACTGGATGTTCGCTTCGTGAGACAACAACGATTCTCGCTGAATTAGGCGTTGAACGCTCTCATGAAGCCGTTTGGAATTGGGTACCTCGGCTGGCTGATAGCGTTCCCGACCCGCCGAGAGCGAAGCCCTCGCGGGTCGCGGTTGACGAGGCCGCTGTCAAAATAAACGGCGAATGGTCTTGGCTGCACGCTGCAATAGACCTCGATACAACGTTGATTCTCGACGTTTAGTTGTTCGGCCGCCACGGCACCGATCCAGCGGTAGCATTCCTGCATAAACTCCGCGAGAAACGTGATCTTTCCGAGGCGGTGTTTCTCGTCGATCAGTTTGGCTATCGGACTGCCCTTTCTCGGTTAGGATCGAACGGTCGGGTTGACTATATCGACCGAAACCTCATCGAAAAGTGGTTTCAGATCTTCAAAATGCGCGTTGACCGTTTCCATAACTCGTGGGTGGGGCAGTCGAGCGAGCGCACGCGGGTGGATTGAATAATTTGTACAGTACAACAACCGCCAGAGACCGAATCAATCGCTCGATGGACGAACGCCAGCTGAGGAGGTGCTAAACTAGACAGTGCCGTAACACTAAACATGTCAGCAACGAACGCAGTGACAGTTGCGGTTCAATCGAGCGAGCCGAGGCTCCGCCCGCGACGTCTGTTGAGTCGATACCGGCACGCCTCGTCTGAGTCGTCTTCTGGCGCATCCCTTATCGTGCAGGACGGAGGTGCCCTCGTCGAGCCGGTTCCGTAGCGGAGTCGGTCGGGGACGCGTGTTACTCCGCTTGCGTCGCCTGATCTGTATCCGTAACGAGTTGTGGGTGATCGCTGAACCGTTCGACCATTGCAAATTTGAAATAAACGGTCCAGACGACTGCGAAGCTGAACGCGATTCCGATCATGACCCATCGATCGGTGATCCCCATCGTGAACACTGCGTATCCCCCCGACAACACGGCAGCGAAATTGTACAGGAGCATTATCCCGTCGTGTTTGATCACGTCCATAGTCGAATTCATAGAGTCTCCGATAAATAGCTGTCCCTGTTGGACGCTGAGAGCGACGAAGGGCGCTGGAGCCGCCGTTTACTCTCACAGCGACCGCTCTGCTCTTGAGGCTGAACGGGTTCTCGACTGAGATAGTCGACAGCATCGAATCAGTTTCCGCTCCGAGGGCAATACCCATAACAACGGTACGGTTGTTATAGTAGCCACTGAAACGATTTACACACCAATCGCGAAGCCGCCTTGTGATCGGGTGTACAATGATGTCGGCTCCGTGCTCCTCGCTCTCGTCGGCTCGGTTCTCTCACTACGAACAATTACAGTGATACGATTGTAATAACCATTGCTCTGTACGGGTAAGCTCGTGGCGACCTGGAGACCGCGGATCCGAATGTGCCTCGATATGGACTCCATTCGTTACGACTATGATCGAAATTTGCGCACGGAGAGACGCTGTATCGATGGATTCCCCCTGGACGAACTCGAATACGCAGCCGACCGGCTCGAGTCTGCGGTGAGAGGTGCCGATTTGCTGACCGGGAGCGATCGACACGACACCGAGAACGTAGTGTAACGGTTGCGATGCTGAGAGTGGCTGGTGTAGTCTTCAGGTGCTGCGAGAGTTGCAATCGAAATTACGCGAGCACGGTTCCGGCATCGAGCACCGGAAACACTGCGAATCCGTTCCTGTCTCGGGAACGTACGACCGCCGAGCTCACGTTGTGGCGGCTCGTCCCCCGTGCGTTTCGATCGCGTATCGGGTCACAACGACTGGACGACGGTGGACGGCGCGCAAAAGATACTGCTCGGAGACAGTTGCGGTCGGCTATCGCTCGTTTGGGCGCCGCACTTATCCAATGAGCGTTTCGATGTCGTCCTCGAGTTGATTGTAGAGCCGCTCGGCTTTCCGCTCTTCCTCGGGCTCGAGCGGTCGAATCGGCTCTCGGACGTTGCCGCCGTTGAGACCCGCGAGCTCGAGGCCTTTCTTGACCGCCGAGACGCTGATCGCACCTTCGATTTCGTTTTCCCGCCCGGTCTCATCCCGGAAGTTCTGGTAGGGGAGACAGATGTTACGGAGCTCGCTGGCGCGCTCCCAGTCGCCCTCGGAGAGTGCGTCGAACAGTGAGAGCCCGACCTCGGGCCGGAAATTGCTGACGCCCGCGGAAAAGCCCTCTACGCCCTCGGCCCAGAAGGAGATGGCGAACGGTTCTGCGAGGCCATCGACCCAGACGACGTCGTCGTCGCCGGCGGCAACGGCTGCGCCGAGTTTGACCGGATCCTTCAGCGCGTACTTGATTCCGACGACGCCCTCGATGCAAGTGAGACTAGCGAGGTAGTCGATCGACGGATCGAAGCCCCGAACGTAGGGAACGAGTGGCGTTTCCGTCACGCCGGAGAGGTCGCGGTAGTACTCCAGCAGTCCCTGCTCGTGGAGATAGGTGTGGTCCGGCGGCATGATCATCATCGCGTCGACGTCGATTCGATCGTACGCCTGAATCAATTCCTGGGCGTCGGGGGTGCTGCCGCCGACGCCGGCGAGAACGCACGCATCCGATGGGAGCGCGTTCACGCTCGTCTGGGCTACGTCGACGCGCTCGGCCGTCGAGAGCGAGTGGTACTCGCTGATATTGGCGGTTGCCAGAAACGTTCGAATCCCCTCGTCGTACAGTTCCTGGGCGTTCTCTGCGATCTTCTCGTGTTGGATCTCGAGGTCGTCGTCGAATGGTGTCAACAGACCGACAGCAACGCCACGGAGCCTGCTCCGTACCTGATTGGCTGACAATGACATACGAATTCGATGTATCGCGTATAATATAAATCCATCGCCTAAATCCGATCACCGAGGTAGGATTTCCCCCATGCTCGGCTTCGAGGACGTTCGGCCGGGACGAATACGTTCGACGTTCGATCCGCATGACTGCACTGGGGCTCGAGGAGCGAGTATCGTTCGATGAGTGACCGCCAGTTCGGCGCTCGTCCGGGCGTAACGGCCGATAACTCGACCCATCGACCAAACAATCAGGATTGTAATAACATGGTCAATGATACTGATCCGCATGGTGGTGTATACCGGGTACAGACACAACATGAAGCGAATCGGCGTTCGCGATCGGACGCCAGCGTCCCGACATTCGTCGTGACGAGTCCGATCGGCGATCGAACCGTGGCCGACGCGTGACGGCGACGCCCATCCAGATGGGACCGATCAGCGGGACCCAGCGCGGAAGTGAACTGAACGCGTGCTCGTGGGCGTCGCCACAACCCGAAGTCGGCGGCGCGCTCGGAGCGCCACGGCGTATCCTCGGTCGCGATCGCTCGCGTCGGGCCGTCGATCAGCACGAGCGCAAAAACAGTCCGTGAGCGGTCAGTCGCCGTCCTGCATGACCAGATCGTCGTCGTCGACGATCAACTCACTGTCCCAGTACTCGTGACCGCCGTCGACGCGAAAGCACGCGGCGTCGTGCAACTCGTCATCGGGAACGTCGAACGATTCCGGGCTATGCGTCCGGCAGACTTCCCTCGCCTTCGCACAGCGGGTGTGATAGCGACAGCCACTCGGTGGGTTCGTCGGATCCGGAATGTCGATCTCTCGAATCGGCGACTCGCCGTCGTTCTCGGCGCCGAGCTCCGGCGTTGCCCAGCACAGCGCCTTCGTGTAGGGATGTTGTGGATTGTGGATGATCTCCTTCGGTGGCCCGATTTCGACGAGGCGGCCCAGATAGACGACACCGATCCGGCCACCGGTTTTCTCGGCGATGTACCGGGCGTTCGAGAGGTCGTGAGAGACGAACAGGTACGACGTATCGAACGTGTCCTGAAGCTGGATCATCAGGTCCATCATCTCGACGCGCAGCGACACGTCGAGCGCGCTGACCGGCTCGTCGGCCATAATCACGTCGGGGTTCATCAGCATCGCCCGGATGAGGGCGATGCGCTGTTGTTCGCCACCGCTGAGTTGGTGGGGATACCGCTCGATGTAGTCCTCCGGTGGCGTCATCCCGACGTGCTCGAGGAGGCTCAGAATCCGCTGTTTTCGATCGTTCCCGTCGAGGTCGTCGTTCCAGCGCTTGAGTGGGGCCTCGAGACTCGCCTTGACGCGGCGGTTCGGATTCAGCGCGCTACCCGGATCCTGATGGACGATCTGGAGCGAGCGGCGGATATCGTCCCAGGAGATCGAGCCATCGCCGTTGCCCGCCTTGACGTCCCAGATATCGTGGCCGCGGTAGTTGACGCTTCCGCCGGTCGGTTCTTGCAGGCCGACTGTCGTTTTCCCGAGCGTCGTCTTCCCGCAGCCGGACTCGCCGACGAGGACGACCACGTCCTTCTCGTAGATGTCCATCGAGACGCCGTCGACGGCTTCGACTGTTTCGGGATCAGAGAACATGTCGAGAAAGCCCTTCTCCTTCTCGAAGTGGACTTCGACCTCGTCGAGCGAGACGACCGGTTCGGCCGACGGGGATCGTGACGGGGTCGTCCCCGGATCAGTCATCGCTCCCCCGCCTTCGGTGTCGATCTCCTCGAGGTCGTAGGACATCGAAATCTCCTCGCGTACGTCCTCCCAGTGATGACAGTGTACGTCGTGGTCGCCGTCGACCTCGTATGCACCGGGATCGACGTCGCGACACTGCTCGTCGGCGAGCGGGCACCGCGGGTGGAACGAACAGCCGGTCGGGACGTTCACCGGATCCGGCGCCGATCCGTCGACCGGCTGCATCGTCTCAATCGGCGCCTCGAGGTTCGGCGTCGACTTCAACAGCAACCGCGTGTACGGGTGGGCCGCATCCTCGAGGATCTCGTTGGTCGGACCGAGTTCGACGAACTCGAAGGCGTACAACACCCCGATCCGATCCGCGATGTCTGCGACCAGCGGCAGGTCGTGGGTAATGAATACAATGGTGAGATCGTACTCCTCTTTGATGTCCTGGATCAAGGAGATGATCGATCGCTGCATCAGGAGGTCCAGCGCGGCGGTCGGCTCGTCCATCACCAGCACCTCCGGTTCTAACACCAGGCTCAACGCGATCAGCGCACGTTGTCTCATTCCGCCCGAGAGTTCGTGGGGGTAGGATTCGAGGATGCGCTCGGGATCGAGATACAGATCCTCGAGGATTCCTCTCGTTCGTTCCATCCCGGCGTCGATGTCGTAGTCGTGGGCGTCGAGCGTCTCAACGAAGTGTGTTTTGATCTTGCGGACGGGATTGAACGAACTCATCGCGCCCTGGAACACCATCGAAATCTCCTCCCAGCGGAGTTCCTTGAGCCCCTGCTTGTCGAGGTCGAGGATGTTGATCGGTGATCCGTCCGATGGATGGTACGTGATATCCCCGTAGAGAACGCCGGGATCAACGATCGCGTCGAGCAGCGCCGACGCGAGCATCGATTTACCGCTGCCACTTTCGCCGACGACGCCGAGGATCTCGTTTCGCTCTATGTCGAGGTCGACCTCGTCGAGGACGCGCGATTCACCGCGGTCCATGTCGAACGTGACGGACGCATTGCGTATTTCCAGGATCGGATCGTCTTGTGTCGGTTCGTGTTGGTAATCAGTTTCGGAGACAGTCATCGTTAGACACCTCCCATTACTTCGTTCGTTTTCGGTTCTTCGTCGCCGTCACTTTCGGTATTGGCGTCCGTTGCCGTCTTCTCGTGTCGGGCTCGGACACGGGGGTTGAACACTCGGTCCAGCGATTGACCCAGTAGCGTCAACCCGACCGAGATGAACACGATCGAGATCATCGGGACCAGGAACCAGTGAAGCGCGTCGGGACGAGCGTGTGCGTTCGCCTCGTAGGCGAGGTTCAGGATGTTCCCCCAGTTGAGGTTCTCGAAGGGGAGGATCCCCAGGTAGTACAGGGCGACGGCCTCGAAGATGACCTTCCGTCCGGAGTTCGTGAGGTTGATCACCACGAACGGCATCAGATGCGGGAGGATCTCCTTGAAGACGATCGTCGACGTCCCGATCCCCATTGCCTGCGAGGCTTCGACGAACGACTCCTGACGGAGCGTGAGCATCTGCGACCTGATCGCTCGGGCGAGTCCGCCCCACGCGGCGATGCTCAGCAACACCCCGACAGCGTACGGATTGCCGAGGATGTAGTCGTCGAACATGAGTCCGAGCACCATCACGAGCGGGAAGCCCGGGATGTTGATGAACACGTCAGTGATCGAACTCAGGACTGTGTCGGTCATCCCTCCCTTGTAGCCGGCGAGGGCGCCGACGGTCGTCCCAATGCCGACGGTACAGACCGCACCCGCGACGACCATTTTGAGGATCGTCGAGGTCGAGTGAACCGTTTGTGCGAACAGATCCCGTCCCTGGGCGTCGGTCCCGAGAGGGTAGTCCATCGTCTCGAACGGCGCGGCGAGGGCCGGCCCCTCAGCGACCGACGTCGGTTCGATGAGCAGCGTTCCGACCGTCCCCATCAACACGTATAGCGCGACGATCGTGAATCCGATTCTGGCGCGCCAGTCGCGCCAGACGATGGCGACCGGAGCGTAGACGTAGGAGTCGAACAGCTTGCGATAGCGATCGCGTCGGGTCTCCTCGTACTCGGAGACGACCTCGAACGGCGTGCCGACGGCGCCACCGTCCGTTTCGATCCGGTCGTCGGTGGGTTCATCGGAGCCGCTGCCGATCGCGCTCTCGAGATCCATTCGTTCGTCGGTGTCGTCCGTCGGTGGATCTGAATTCTCCGTCATTGGGACCTCCGTGCTCGTGGGTCGACGTATCCGTAGGTTAAGTCGGCTACCAACAGTGCAGTGACGATTGCGAGCGTGATGACCAGGAAGCCCCCCATCATGAGCGGGAAGTCACGCTGGTGGGTAGCCGAGAGCATGTACCAGCCGAGCCCACGGTACTGGAACACTTGCTCGAGGACGATCGATCCGCCGAACATCTCACCGATACTGATCAACAGTGTGGTGTACATCGGCAACACGGCGTTGCGGGCAACGTACTGGGTGGAAATCGTGGTGTCCGAGAGGCCGCGGAGGCGAGCAACGCGGAGGTAGTCCTCACCGAGAACGCGGATACTGTTTCCGCGCATTCCCAGGGAAGCGATGCCCGAGACAACTAACATGGAAATGACCGGTAACGCCGCGTGGTGGATGATACCGCTGATATACACCAGATTGAATCCCGGATCGACGCCGGTCGGTTGACGGCCACCGCTCGGGAACCAGCCCAGCCGGTACGAGAGAAAGATCAGGAGGAGAATCGCGAGCACGTAGAACGGAACTGACCCCATCAGAACGGCGTACGACGTCAGGCCGACGTCCAGCTTGCCACCTTCCCAGTAGGCCATCAACGCACCGGTAGCAATGCCGATAAAGAAGCTGATGAAGATAGCCCAGCTCAGTACGAACAGCGTCCACGGCGTCGCCTGCGCGAGGATCTCTGCGACGGGTTCGCCGTAGTAGACGGACTCGCCCAGATTACCTTGGAGGGTGTTCGCGACGTAGCTGATGTAGGCGCTCGAAATCGGCTCGTCCGGGTCGATCGTCATCCGGAGTTCGACGAGTTCGCGGGCCCGCTCCGGATTAATTCCCTCCTGGGTCATCCGCGTGATCATCGCACCCATAATATTCCCTGGCATTAACCGTATCAACGCGAATGAGAGGGTTATCACGGCCCATACTGTAAAGGCCGCTTGCCCGAGACGCCTGATACGCCAGTCTATTGTCACCATAGTGGGTGCGTATATCTTCAGAATGATCTATTATCAAAGTTTCCCATCAGATTCAGGAACTGACATGCTGACGGCACCCTGATGAGACAGAACTCGTGATGATAGTAACGACGATACTTCGAGTCGAAGCGGTTTTTCGGGCTTGAGGACCGCTCCAAGAAATCCGGTGTCGTTTAGAACGGCTCCCAGCCGGTGTAGATGATGGCGAGGCTCCCAATCAGCGAGAGAACGACAGGGATGAGCGTCAGGTGTGCAACGACGTACGCCCCCGTTCCCGGTTCGACAAAGAGCAACGAGAATACGAGGAGAAACAGGAAAACGATGTTAATGGCGAGGACGAGTTGTGAAACATCTTGAAGGAATCCCATACCGACTAATTCTCGGTGGCAGTATTAAATGTTGGTCTGTGAGGGATACGTGCGTCGCGTGGCGTACTGACGGCGGATCGGTCGTCACCCTGCGTTCACCGCTGGGGCGTCAGTTATCCGATGTACTCCATGCTCGCTTCGTCCGTTTTGGGGATGAGGTACAGTGCGTCTTCGGTCCCACCGATGATCCCGTCCGGGGCGTCGATCTCCCAGTTTTCGGCGTTGTAGGCGCCGGCGTCGGGCTGGTACATCGCTTCCATCTGAGGGACGTTCTGGTTCCACCACCACATCAGTTCCTGATGATACTGGTCGTCGTCGGTGATCTGCCAACGGCGGATGTGTTCCTCAATGTTGAACGTCTTCGTTCCGTCGGATCCGTCGGGGTCACCGACAGGCATCGGAATCTCCGCTTCGGGATTGAAATGTGTGATCGACTGAACCCAGGCTGGAACGAGGTCTAGCGCCCAAAGGGCTCTGATACCGTTCGCAGACGAGCCGTCAGGCATGATATCGAAGTCACCGGCCTGTCGGCGCTCGTCGAACGTCGCGTCGTCGACTTGCTCCTGATTCACTTCGACACCGAACTCGTCTAAGTTTTCCCTGAGAACGCCGAAGTCGATGCGCTCTGCGCCGTTCATGATGTTGACCTCGAAGCGGTCGCCATCCGGCGTGTACCACTCGCCGTCGTCCCGTTGGTAGCCTTCCTCTTCGAGGAGTTCGGCGGCGCGTTCGGTATCGTTCTCTCCGTACTTCGTGAAGTCCTCGACCCACTCCGCAGCCTCGTGAGTCCCGCTGTCCAGGACGTCACCCGGAACGCGACACGGCGGCCAGTCGAATATCCGGTTGACTCCTTGGGTTAGCTGGACGACTTGCTGTCGATCGAAGACGTGACAGACTGCCTTTCGGACGTTCACGTTCGAGAAGGGCGTGTCGTGAGAGACGTCGTGTCCGCAGTTGAACGTGATCAGGTTGTTCGTCGAGAAGCCCTCCTTGATGAGCGTGTGGCCGTCGGGAAGCTGCGATTCGACGTCGTCCTCGACCGGGAACTGCGTGTGTGCGGCATCGATCTCGTCGTTGACGTAGGGCTGGGTCGGATTGTCGTTCTCGTAGAGGTGGACCGAGTACTCGCTGAAGTTGATGTTTTCGGCGTTCGGATGATCGTCGTACTTTTCCATGATCATGATGTTGTCGCCGATGTCGGCGACCTGGAACGGGCCGTTGCCGACTGCATCCTCGAGTAGGGGATAGCTCTCCGATGTGAGTTCCTCCAGAACGGACTCCATCTCGGAGTCGTCGCTGTTCCGAAGTTGGTCGTGCCAATCGGACCACTGATCGTCGGTGTGTTTGGTGAAGATTCCGCGGCTCTCGTCGCCCACGAGGTCGGCGACAACGTTCTGGACCGCGACCGTTTCCGACAGCGGATCGTGGAGGTGAACCTGCGCCGTGTAATCGTCGACGGATTCGGCTGACTCGATGAACTGGTGGGGCCGGGAATCATCATCCGCCTGATACTCCATAATTTCCAGCGCCATCTGCATCTGCATGACCCAGTCCTGGGCGACGAGATCATCGCCATCGTGCCAGGTCCACTCATCGCTGAACGACAACTCGAGCGTGGTGTCTTCGACCATCTCCCAGTCCGTCGCGATCAGGGAGTAGATCTCGTCCTCGGATGGACTGTAGATCGCCGGTCGGTCGAAGATAAGCGCACCCGGGTGCCACGTCCCTCGCTGGGTCGGGTTGAACGGATTGCAGTGACGCTGGGACGGAAGCGTCCCGCTCGTCTCCGCGTCGAATACTCGAAACCGATCCGTGCTCCCGTCGCCACTGAGACAGCCCGCTACCATCACGGTCCCACCGGCAGCACCGTATTTGAGTACATCTCTTCGACTATGTTCGCTATTCCGACTATTGTTACCCGCTGGCATACACCATACTCATTGGAGGGCGTATATATATATTTAATCATTGACCGATTATCATTGATGGATTGTGATACGCGACGAGAACACTTCGATTTCGCTGTATTTGGCTGATCGAGGAACCAGATCGGTCGGAGCTCTCAGAGCGGTCGTCCTCGACAGGATCCGTCAAACCAGCAATCGGGTCGAGTGTGACAAACGTTTTAGTACGGTCCGAGATGACTCTGATACCGAATGGACGATAGTACCGTCATCGTTACCGGCTCGAGCAAAGGCATCGGCAAGGCACTCGCAAAGCGGTTCGCCGCCGAAGGGGCGAGCGTCGTCACGAACTCTCGCGACGGCGCTCGTGCCGCGGCCGTCGCCGAGGAAATCGTCGGCGATGGCGGGGCTGCCGTCGGGATCGAAGCGGACGTAAGCGACCGTGAGAGCGTTCAGGAGCTCGTCGACGGCGCCGTCGACGAGTTCGGATCGCTGGACATCATGGTGAACAACGCCGGAACAACCGTTATCGAGTCCGCCCTCGAGATGGACCCCAACGACTGGCGGAGCGTCCTCGAGGTGAATCTGACCGGCGTCTTCTTCGGGATGCAGGCCGCCGGCCAGCAGCTGGTCGAGCAGGGAACCGGCGGACAGATCGTCACCATCAGCAGCATGATCGGACAGCAAGGGTTCACACAGCGGGCCCCCTACTGCGCCTCGAAGGCCGGCGTGGATAATCTGACTCGAGTCTTCGCGACTGAACTCGCGGAACACGACGTTCACGTGAACGCGCTGGCGCCAGGGTTCGTCGAGACCGACATCACCGAACAGACCCAGGATGCGGCGGGCTACACCGACGACGACGTACGGCGTCGAACACCGCTCGGGCGGTTTGGAACGATGGACGAGATCGCGAACTGCGTCACCTTCCTCGCCAGCGGCGATCACTACATCACGGGTGAAGTGTTGCGCGCCGACGGGGGCTGGATGGCCGACGCGTGGGGTCCCGACGAGTATAGTCCCAGCTGAAACTATTCACACTGGATCGCACAGCTGTCCTGCGATCAGGTGTGCATTGACGTTCAGTAGCGACGAGAACGATCGGCACGACGGCTGTCGATCTCGTGGGTAACGTGTACGGTGACGGACGGCTGGTTTACTGTTCGTTCGGACGCGATCGTCCGGCCATCACGCCGACGGAGTACGAGCGCTCCGGCAAACCGGTGTGGGCAGGGTGGCCGACGGTTCGACCGCCGGATACCGAACGCTGACCGACGAGCGATATCGGAGAACGCGACGGGACTGCGACTGCTAACAGCGCTCGAATCGGCGGAACGTTCATGTGGGAACCGCCCGCACCCCTACTCGATGCAGGTTACGGACTACGAGCTCTACGCGGTGCCGCCTCGCTGGCAGTTCCTCAAACTCGAGACGAGCGACGGACGCGTCGGCTGGGGTGAGGTCTACACCAAGTGGCACTTCGCGGGGGAGAGCGACCCGGCGACCCGAAGCGCTGTCGACCAGTTGCTGCACCAGTACGTCCTCGGCGAGGACCCGGGTCGCATCGAGTACCTCTGGCAGGCAATGTACCGCAGCAGCTTCTATCGGGGCGGCCCGGTCCACATGAGCGCGATCGCAGGCATCGACGAAGCCCTGTGGGACCTGAAAGGGAAGGCGGCCGGGATGCCGGTTTACGAACTGCTCGGCGGCCCCGCTCGCGATCGTATTCGACTCTATGAGCACGTCAGAGCACACGCCGCCGACGACGTCTCGGACCCAGCGGCCGCGGCTGCTGAAGAAGCACGCGAGCACGTCGAAGCGGGGTACACCGCCGTGAAGTTGGTTCCGACCGGAGGTCTCGAGCTGATCGATACGCCGGCCGCCGTTGAACGGGCGCGCGAGATCGTCGGTGCAGTTCGAGACGCAGTCGGGCCCGAGGTCGATGTCGGGCTGGACTTCCACGGCCGCACCTCGAAGGCGATGGCCCGCCGGCTGGCGACTGCCCTCGAGGAGTTCGAACCGATGTTCATCGAGGAGCCGGTCACCCCCGAACACGACCACGCTCTCCCCCGAATCGCCGAGGCGACGACGATCCCGATTGCGACGGGCGAGCGTCTCTACACGCGAGGCGAGTTCCAGCCGCTCCTCGAGGCGGACGCGGTCGACGTCGTCCAGCCGGACGTCTCGAGCGCCGGCGGGATCACCGAGACGAAGAAGATCGCGGACGCCGCGGGGACCTACGACGCGTCGATCGCACCCCACTGTCCGATCGGACCGGTAGCGCTGGCCGCCTCGCTGCACGTCGACGCGGTCGCACCGAACGCGCTGATCCAGGAGCAGGTGGTCGTCGGCGACGACGACGCCATGCGGTACGTCGAGAACGACGCGATCTTCGAACCGACCGACGGCGCTCTCGAGTTCCCCGACGGCCCCGGACTCGGGGTCGATGTCGACGTGGACCGCGTCCGCGAACTCGCCGGAACGGATCTCGGGTTTGACCGCTCGCCGGCCCACCGAGCCGATGGGAGCGTCGGCGAGCGGTAGCGTGCAGCCGGTGTCGGGACGACTCGCTGCCATCTCGCCACCTGCCTGTCGCTACGACCGATCGCTGCCGGGCAAAAGAAAATAGCGACGATGTTTTCAAACCGCTCGTGAGCGACGGCTACTCGCCGTCCAGCGGTTCCTTCGGCTCGACCTCCCCCCAGACCGTCTCGCTTCCCTCGGTAGGGGCCGCCCACGCGACGGCGTTGTCAAGCACCGTCCGGATCTCGTCCTGATAGAAGATCGGGTACTCCTCGTGGCCGGGCCGGAACGCGAAGATCCGGCCGCGACCGCGACGATAACACAGCCCCGAGCGGAACACCTCGCCGCCCTCGAACCACGAGATGAAGACGGTTCGGTCGGGTTCGGGAACGTCGTAGGGTTCCCCGTACATCTCCGTCGACGGGACCTCGAACGACTCACCGAGGCCGTCGGCGATCGGGTGACCGGGGTCGGCGACCCAGACGCGTTCTGTCTCGCCGCCGTGGCGGTACTTGATGTTACAGGTGGTTCCCATCAGGCGCGTGAACGGCTTCGAGTTCTTCCCAGAGTGGACCGGGAGAAAGCCCATTCCCTCGTGGACGCGGTCGACGACGCGATCGGCGACCGCGTCGGCCACCTCGTCGTTCGCGCAGTGGGACCACCAGACGAGCACGTCGGTGTTCTCGAGGACGGCTTCGGTCAGCCCGTGTTCGGGTTCCTGCAGCGTCGCCGTCCGGACAATGCGATCATCGCCGTCGACCGCGTCGGCGATCGCGCCGTGGATGCCGTCGGGATACCGTTCGGCGACGGCCGGCTCTTCCAGCTCGTGGACGTTCTCGTTCCAGATCGTGACCTGTAGCGGCATATCCGATCCGTTTCCGGTGATCAGGGATAAGTCCTCCGCCGCATTACGCCTTCCTCGGAGCGACCCTCGAGTCCCCGGCCGATCGCCTGCCGCCGGGCTGGCGGGGCATCGATAAACGAACCGACGAAGCCGGTGAACCGGCGGTTACAGACGGTCGAGGCCGCCGGTTATTGCCTGGAGTTGCCCGCGTTCGTCGAGGTCGATCTGCTCCTGTAGCGTCAGGACGGTGTCGTGTTCGAAGCCGCCCCGCATCTAGAGGCGGCCGTCCTATGGGTGCAGTCCCGGCCCACGGGTCCCTGTAGTCGGTCAACGCCGATCGATTTGTTCCAAATTCTACGGGGACTCGACGTCGCTGTCGTGGGCTGCGCGCAGCTTCTCGACGTGGATTTTGATCACGTCAACGTACGTTTCGTCGTCTGCATTCTGGTTCTGCTGGTGTGTGCGTCGGCGATAACCGCCTCGATGCCCCTTGCTTTCCGTCGGGTCGGCGACGGTCGCCGCGTGCCAGTTTGCGGTCCGACGTTTACAGGTTCGCCGTGTTGCCAGCGACAGCCTTTCTGGCCCGATCGTCTCACCTCTTCCGTTCCCCTCTAGCGAACATTACAGGTGTACGTCTGTAATATATGTTTACACCTGTACTTTAGTAAATAGGGTCGCTTATCGACGGAAGCTCGGTTCAAACCAGTTGGCGAGTACCGTCCAAGCCCAGCGAATATCGCGTGTAAACGGCCTGTGAGAATTGGTACCGGTGGATTCGCAGGTGGGAAATGGCAGCGTGGAGAACTGTCCGCTACTCCGACACCGGTCGGGAACGGACCCTCGCCAGCAGCGATGAGCGGTACTCGGATGGATTCAGTCACCCGGTCGACCGCCGATAATCGGCGAGCCACCCGAACTGTGTTCCCGAGAAGGGAATGAAATGTCGACATCGGTTCGGTCTGCCCCTCGAGCAGAGGAGTGAGCGAGGCGGCTGCTATCGGACCGGATGGTAGCACCGGGACGACTCGAGAGCGTCCGTACCGTGTGTGACCAGGTTCCGGAGGAAGAAACACGACGAACGGATGTTCCACCTCGGTCCGGCGAACCACTCGGATGATTTATACGGCTGGCTGCGAATGGATCGGCCATGGATATCGTTGCCGTGAGAGGGTACGCGCTCTCTTCCCCAATCGACCCGGTACAGGACCGCCCGTTTTTCGGCGGTGTGCGACGTCTGCACAAGCGAGACGTCGTCCTCGTCGTCGTCGAGACGCGAGACGGTTGTCAGGGATTCGCGACGGCCGGCGCGAGCAGTTCAGCGATGCGCGAGTACTTCGAGGGCGACTCGCAGGGAACGTTCGCAGACATCGTCGAGACGTCCGTCGCCGACGCGCTCGAGGGCGAGTCGATCGACGCGATCACCGACGCCCACGATCTGCTCGCCGACACGAAACTCCCCACTCACCTTCGAACGGAAGCGATCTCGGCCGTGGACGTCGCGCTGTACGACCTCCGCGGAAAGGAACTCGGCGCGCCGATCTACGAGTTGCTGGCCGAGGAGTACGGCTCCGAGCCGACGACCGAACTGCCGCTGTACGCGAGCGCCGGGATGTACATGGAGCCCGACGGCTACGTCGAGCAGGCCGAAGCGCTCGAGGAGCTGGGCTTTTTCGGCTACAAGTATCGTCCCGGGATCGGTCCCGACGGCGACCGACGGGCGGTCGACCTGCTTACCGACGCTGTCGACGACATCGAAATCATGCTCGACGGCCACACGTGGTGGAAGCTCGGCGAATCCTACGGCCGTGACACTGTCCGAGAACTGGTCGACCACGCCGCCGACCGGGGCGCCTACTGGATCGAGGAACCGGTCGAACCCGACGACTACGCGGGCTACATCGATCTGGCCACGAACGGCGCACCACTGGCCGGTGGGGAGAGCGAGGAGTCGCCGGCGGGATTGGTCGCCCTCGGCGAAACGGACGCGATCGACTTCCTGCAGGGCGACGTCCGTCACCACGAGGGGTTTACCGGCTGCCGGCCCGCGATCGAATACTGCGACGGTCGAGACGTCGAGTTCGTCCCACACAACTTCGGCACGTGGCTCGGCCTGCGGGCCAACGCCCATCTCGTCGCTGCCGCGCCGGACGTTCGCCTGCTCGAGTATCCCGTCTTCGAGGACGATCCTGCCCTCGGTGACACGGCGGTCGACCCCGGGATGTACCCGTTCGAACTCGCCTACGACATCGTCGAGGAACAGCCGGCGATCGACAATGGACAGCTGGCCGTCCCCGACGCGCCCGGGCTCGGCGTCGACGTCGATTTCGACGTCCTCGAGGAGTATCCGTTCGTCGAGGGTCCGTGGACGGAGTTTCACTACGACGACGAATAGCCCGACCGACGAGGCCTCGCCCGCGGCTTCGACGGGTCGGCTCAGACCGAGTTCTGTACCGACGCAGCCCGAAGCCGTTCGTAGTACTCCTCGAGGCGCTCCGCGTCGCCGGCCGAGAGATCGACCAACGGATCGCGTACCGGCCCGCCCGCGTATCCGGCGAGATCCATGCCGTGCTTGACCACCGGGACGTTGTTTGCGGCGGGAAGTGCGTTCCCATCGCCGGACTCCTCACGGAGGTCCTCGATCGGACGAAGGAGCCGCTGGATCGATCGGGCCCGTTCCCACTCTTTGGCCTCGACGGCGTCGAATAGGGCTAACGTCGCCTCCGGTGCGAAGTTTCCGAGGCCGGTCGTGTATCCGGTTGCGCCCTCGATAGCGAAGGAGAGGGCGTATCGCTCGGCGATCCCGTTGACCCACGTCACGTCGCCCGGCGCGTCCGCGACGGTCTGGGAGAACTCCTTGATGTCGTCGACCGCGAACTTCACCGCAACGACATTCTCGCGCTCGCTCAGCTCGACGAGTACCTCCCGCGGAACCTCGGGGCCGCGCTTGTAGACGACGACGCCGAGATCGGTCTCATCACAGATTCGGTGATAGTAGTTCGCCAGGCCGCGCTGGTGAGCGTAGGTGTGGTCGGGATGCATCACCATGATCGCGTCCGCCCCGGCGTCCTCGTAGGCGTCGGCGAGCCGTCTGATCTCCGTGCGGCTACCGGCGACGCCAGCAGCAACCGTCGGCGAGCCGTCTGATCTCCGTGCGGCTACCGGCGACGCCAGCAGCAACCGTCGCCTCGCCGCCGGTCGCCTCGACGTGGGTTCGGACGATTTCGATCCGCTCTTCGTCGGTCAGCGAGTAGTACTCGCCGGTGTTTCCACACGGGATAAACAGGCGTGCGCCGGCGTCGTACTGGTTTGCGAGATTGTCGGCGAGGTCGTCGTACAATACGTCTACTCCGTCGTCACTGAACGGGACGGCGGTCGTGAAGGCGACGTCCTGAAAGCGCTTTTTGAGGGAAGCTCTGGCCATGCGGGTAACTGTACCATCATGACTCGAGTAATAAATGTGTTCCCGGCCCGAGCGGACCGACTGACGCCGTCACGTACCCTTTCCAACGCAAGCTATATTGGGCACGAGTCTGTCAGATTCGCTATGGAGATCACGGAAATCGAGACGATTCCACTCGCCCATTCACTGCCGGACGGACAGGGACTCGGCGACGCGCGGGGCTTCGGGACCGACCGCGGAACCACGCTCGTTCGCCTCGAGACCGACGACGGGACCGTCGGCTGGGGCGAGGCGTTCGCACCGGGTCCGATCGCGACGGCGACGATCGATTCGATGTTCGCCGACGACATCGTCGGGATGGACCCGTTCGAGGTCGAATCGCTCGCCGAAACGTCGTACACCGACCCGTACCACTTCGGCGGCGACGTGTTCGTCCAGAGTGCCCTCAGCGCGATCGATGTCGCCTGTTGGGATATCATCGGGAAAACCGTCGGCCGACCGGTTCACCGGCTGCTCGGCGGAACGCGCTGTGAAGAACTGACCCCCTACGCCTCGACGATGTACTTCACGGAGACCGACCGGCCGATCGAGGAACCGATCCGCGAGGCCGTCGACGAGGGGTTTACCGCCGCGAAGATCAAGATCGGTGCCGGCACCGAGTCGGACGTCGAGCGCGTGCGTACGGCACGTGAAATCATGGGAGCGGACGCCGACCTGATGGTCGACATGAACGGCAACTACCGGCCACACCAGGCCGTCGAGTCGGCACGGGCAATCGCGGAGTACGACGTGGCGTGGATCGAAGAGCCCGTTCCGCCGGAGAACCGGTCGGGCTACCGAGAACTTCGGGGTAAGATCGACGTTCCCATCGCCGCCGGCGAAGCACACTACGGCCGCTTTGCGTTCAAACGGCTGATCGACGACCGGATGGTTGACATCGTCCAGCCGAACCTCGGCCGCTGTGGCGGGCTCTCGGAGGCGCGGCTGATCGCCGGGATGGCCTCGACCGAGAACGTCGCCGTCAGGCCACACATCTGGAACAGCGCCGTCGGCATGGCCGCCGCGGTGCAGTTCGCCGCCAGCGTCTCGAACTATCCCCATACGCGAAACGTCCCCGAACCGATGTTGATCGAGTTCGACCGCAGCGAGAACCCGCTTCGCAGCGACCTCCTCGAGACGCCGTTCGATCCGTCAGGTGGCACCATTGACGTGCCACAGGAACCAGGACTTGGTATCGAGATCGATCAGGACACGCTCGAGCGGTATCGGGACGACTGATACGGATCGCTGTAACGATTTACCGGCGGTGAGTCGAACTATGTGAGACGAGCCTCGGTCGAGGAGCGAAGCGAGTCACCCGGCGCAACCGCGACCGGGCGGCGGTTGCGCCGGAACTGACTGACAGTAAACCATATGAGTTGCGGCCGGTGGGCCGACGACAGTCCGGTCGGCGGAGGTAGCTTTATCTGACTGCCGGCCAAGACAACCGGTATGCAACGCGCGCTCGTCGCTATCGATGATACCGACACCCACAGACGACTGCTCGCCGACGCCGCCGAGTTCGCCCAAAACGGCGCCGCGGAACTGGTGGTGCTGGCGTGGACGACTCCCGATGCGGCCGAAGAGAGCAACGACGCGATCGCGTGGGTCGAAGAGATGGAGGGGACCACGTACGAAGAAACCGACGCAACGGCGATGACGCGAAAGTTCGCCGAAGAGTTCACTGCGGACGTGGTCGGCGATATCGACGCCGACGTCGATATCGAGACGGCCATCACCGACGAAGCGGACCTCGACGACGAGATTCTGTCGACGGCCGAACGACTCGGCTGTGACCACGTCTTTATCGTCGGCCGGAAACGATCCCCAACCGGGAAGGCCATCTTCGGCGACGTCGCCCAGCGCGTCCTGCTGAACTTCGACGGACCGGTGACCGTCCTGATGGAGTAATCGATCCGCTGGACGCTCGACAACGCAACCCGCTCACGGGACCGGTATTTTGATAATCTCCCCGGACGGGCTAGACGTATGAATGTACTAGTGACCGGTTCGTACGGCCGGTGCGGTACCGCAATTATCGATCACTTGCATGACGATGACCGGTACGAATTTACGTACTTCAACCGCTCGGACCGAGACGAGGGACCCTACGCTGAGTACGAGACGGTCGTGGGCGATATCGCGGACTATGAGGCGCTCCGCGAGGCCTGCGAAGGACAGGACGCCATCGTTCACCTCGCCGCTTACCCATACACTGACGGCGACTGGCAGGATATCTTCGAGCCCAACATCGTCGGGATGTACAACGTCCTTGAGGCCGCCCGCGAAGCCGAAGTCAACTCGGTCGTCTTCGGTTCGACCAACCACGTCATGGGGATGTACGAACTCGAGAACGCCCCCGAAATCTACGAGCGCGACCACGACCTCGTCGTCGATCACACCGATCCGGTACGCCCCGACTCCTACTACGGTGCTTCCAAGAGTTTCGGCGAGGATCTGGGCCGGTACTACGTCGAGGGTTGTGAGTACCCCCGGCAGTTCTACGCGATCCGGATCTGCAGCGTTCGAAGCGAGGAGTACGACCATCCCTACGGCGACGCCGAGATCGGTGTCGCGGAGGGTGACTGGGAGCGCGGTAGCGACGCATACGAAGAGCAGGTCGCGCGGATGACGGCCACGTGGCAGTCCCGTCGAGACTTCGCCCACCAGATCGACTGCTGTCTCCAGGACGACAGCGTCGCGTTCGATATCTTCAGCGGCGTCAGCGACAACCGCCGACGCTGGTACGATCTCGAGCACGCTCGTGCACGGATCGGCTACGATCCGCAAGACGACGGCGAACAGTGGGACGCGCCACCGGAGTAAGCCGGCCACAGCGGGTTTGGTTCCCATCTCAGACGGGAACAGCGCGGTCTCAGCGTCGTCTCCGCGATCAGCGAACCGGCAGAGATCCGTCGGGAGCGGATCGCGTCGAAAGCTGTGGACACTTTCGAGTGAATCGGTTCCGCATGGATCGAAACGGCGAGACCAGCACTGCGGCCGCTCGGGTGACTCGATGACGATCAACAGCGACTGGGGAGAGTGGTGGGCTCGCGAGGAGCTATATGGATCCCCAGTCGAGGGCGTCTCCCTGTGGTTTCTCAGTGTGACCGGATGGGCGCTCAGGACGCCCGAAACGACGGTCTTCTCCATATTTCGGTACCGAGCGGGATCGAGAGTATCTCGCACGGATGCTGCCGGTGCCGAAGGAGCCACAGTGGGCCGACGCCCGCGACGCTGTGTTCTGTACACACGAACCTCAGCGACGAGTAAGCGCTCCCCATCCGGCGAGGGCTTCGATACCGTCCGTTCGAACGGCCGAGACGCGCTTGACGACTGTCGGTACCGATCGATCAGTGGTTGCGTGAGCGGGACCTGAGTTCCGATTGTGATCCGTTACCATGAATTCTCACGGGGCGGGCGGATCGAACCCAGATCGGTACTGCGAGAAAACGGGATGCTATGAGATGACGGCGGTCTAGTAGTTCATGTAAACCGTCTTCGTCGACGTGAAGAAGTCGAGGCCGGCATCGCCCTGTTCGCGGTAAGTGTCCGTCGAAGACTCTTTGTAGCCGCCGAAGGGGACGTGGAGTTCGAGGCCGGTCGTCTTCTCGTTGACCTTCGCGACGCCCGACTCGATGTCCTCGGCGAACCGGTTGGCTTCGGAGAGGTCCTGTGTGACGATACTCGCCGAGAGGCCGTAATCGACGTCGTTGGCGACCTCGAGTCCCTCCTCGAAGCTGCTGACCTTCAGCACGGCCAGGACGGGACCGAAGACCTCCTCCTGGGCGATGCGCATCTCGCTGGTCACGTCTGAGAAGACAGCCGGTTCGACGTAGTAGCCGTCATCGTACTCGTCGCCGGTGAGTTCCTCGCCGCCGGTTTCGAGGGTCGCTCCGTCCTGCTCGGCGGCAATCTCGACGTACTCGAGAGTGCCCTCGAGTTCGCTGTTCGTGACGTGGGGGCCCATGTCGACGTTCTCGAGGCCGGAACCGACCTCGATCGACTCGGCGTACTCGGTGATCCCTGCGACGAACTCGTCGTAAACGTTCTCGTGGACGATCGCTCGAGAGCAGGCGGTACAGGCCTGGCCGGTGACGCCGAACGCGCCGGCGCCGACGATGTCGACAGCTTCGTCGACGTCGGCGCTTGGCATGACGACCGTCGGGTTCTTGCCGCCCATCTCACACTGGACGCGTTTGAGGCCGTCCGCGGCGGCTTCTGCGACGGACGTGCCGACCGCCGTCGACCCGGTAAAGGAGACGGCGTCGACGCCCTCGTGATCGGTCAGTGCGCCGCCGACCTCGCTGCCCGATCCGGTAACGAAGTTCGCGGCGCCGGCGGGCAGTCCCGCGTCGTCGAGCGCCTCGAACAGCGTGGAGGAAACGGTGGGTGCGGCCGAGGCGGGCTTCAGTACGGCCGTGTTGCCGGCCGCCAGTGCAGGAGCGAGCTTCCAGGCCGGAATCGCAATGGGGTAGTTCCACGGCGTGATCAGTGCGACGGTCCCCAGTGGCTCCCGTTTGGTATAGAGCTCTTTGTCCGAGTCGCTCGGGGACTTGACGGTGCCGCCGAGGTCGCTGGCTTTCTGCGCGTAGTAGTGGAAGATATCGATCGCTCGCTGCACCTCGCCGCCGGCTTCGTCGAGCGTCTTCCCCTCTTCGCGGGTCAGCATCTCGGCCAGTTCATCCTTCTGGGCCGCGAGAATATCCCCTGTCTCCTTGAGGATCGCTCCTCGCTCCGGTCCGGGTGTCGACCCCCATTTGTCCTCGGCGGCGACCGCGGCTTCGATCGCTGTGTCGGCGTCTTCGGATGTCGACGACTGGAACTCTCCGACCACCTCACTGGTGTTTGCAGGGTTCAGTA
This sequence comes from Natrialbaceae archaeon A-arb3/5, assembly GCA_046614585.1. GTDB lineage: Archaea > Halobacteriota > Halobacteria > Halobacteriales > Natrialbaceae > JBKKHI01. The sequence goes on from JBKKHI010000006.1 coordinate 49,379, forward strand.
CCTCGAACGTCTCTCCGGAACGTGATTCGACCCACTCTCCATTGACGTAGTTGCGGTTCGCTGTCGGCATTCGACTACCTATTTCTGTCTTCCATACACGAACCCTCATATTCAAGCAATAATAACCGCTTTCTCGAGCGCCGAGAGATGCCAACGGTGTGATCCCTAACTAATTTATACAGGTGTGCCGAATCGGTATGATAATGGGTTCCACACAGCAAACGGACGATCCGGATGGGACGCCTCGAGTACGAGAAGCAGTCACTCAAGCGCGTGAAACGGTTCTCGATCCAGTTTTGGACGCTTTCGACCCAGTCCTTCGACCGATTATCGATTCCCTCCTGTTGAAAATCGCGACGATGGGTGTGTTTCTGGTCGTACTGGGTGCGGTCCTGAACGAGGGCGTCTGGGCGGCAATTCTCGCCGTTTGGGGATTCGGACTGGTACTCTTCGGGATGGTCTTCTACGGACTCATCTGGTGGAAACGGCGGTGAGTCCCCACCCCATCACCACTCACCGAACGAGATGTGGAGACGAGATGACGATCGTAGCCACTGGAAGTCAATACACCCGATCGCATGACAGCCTCACGATCAGCGTGTAACTCGGTTCAGTGGTTACTGTCGCGTCGAGCGAGCTGTGACACGTTCCGCTCGCCCTGCCGTCGCTCTAGCGAGAGCCCCGATAGTTTTCGGATCGTCACCTCGCCAAGAACGTTGATCTCACAGCCCGCCTCCAGATGGCCGCCGACGGTTCGCTCGCCGTCGAAGGCGGTCACGTGGAGGTGCGGTTCGCCGTCCGCGATGACGCCGTTGATGTCGGTGACCTCCCAGGCACCCTCGAGTTCGAGATCGACGTTCCGGTCAGTCCGGTTGTCGGGAAGATCCGTCCGATCGACGTAGTGGATGTTCAGTGTGCTGAACGTACCGATGCCGGTGACGACGGCGCCGGTGTCTATGTCGTGGTTCTCACAGGCCCGTTTGATCGACTTGAGGGCCATGTCGCCGCGGTCGAGACGGACGATTACGTGTCCGTCGTCTGATTCGTACGATTCCACGTCCGGTCGTGGGACGGCCGCTGAAATAAATCTTGATGCCTCACCGGGCCAGTGTCGATGCGCGACGGGTCGGCAGCTTCCAACTCGGACGCACCATCGGAGCCATCCCGCCCATCGTGTTCAGATAAGCTGATTCCATGCGAAGGCGAACGATCTGAGCCAGTCGTCAACTGTTTCGGCTTCGGCGTTACTGAAACAGTTTGAAAAACAGATAGTTCGTCGTTTTACTTCTCTAAAAACACGTTCAACAGCATTCCGATTTCCATGTTTTTCGTATCTGAAATCGAAGCCGTGTCGATGACACGCATCTTGTAATGAGTGCGAGCCATCGACAAGAAACACGGCGTCGTCGACATCGTGTTTCTCGCTGAGTTCGGTGAGAAATGAATGAGCGAGAACCTTCGTTGTGGTCGGTCTCAGCTTTGTATGCAGTAGTTCGTTGGTTTGTGGATCGACAGCGGCATACAGCCAATACTGCTCATCATTGAGTTGGATCACGGTCTCATCGACCGCAACGTGATCCGGCGACCGCCCATCTTCGGGCTGTAAATCGGCCTTGTGAACCCAATTATGAACAGTGGATCGAGCGCGTTCGACACCAAATACTTCAAGAACAGAAACAGTATTCGAAAGTGAAAGACCAGCCAAATGCAACTGAATACCCAACTTCATCAGCAGTCGCGGTGTCGCTTCTCGCTCCACAAAATCTAAGTTGAGTTGGTCGATACTACCGCTGAGGCTAGCGTTTTCGGGCATAGATCACTCAGAAAACGCTACGCCTCACTCTTCAACCCTTATCTGAACACTGCGATCCCGCCGGTATCAATGTTGAAGTACGTTCAGGGCGTCTATCCGAGAGCATATGGAGACCGTCAGATACGGGATCGTCGGTGCGACAGGGTACGGTAGCAACCACGCGGACGCGATCGCAGCTATCGACGGCGCCGAGGTCGTCGCGGGCACGGCGCGCAGCGAGGCGTCGATCGCACCGTTCGAGACGGCCCACGACGCGGCGGGGTATACGGACTACGAGGCGCTGTTCGCGACGACGGATCTCGACGCGGTCAGTATCTGTACGCCCTCGGGAACCCACGCCGACATCGCGGTCGCTGCCGCCGAGGCCGGGATTCACGTCCTCTCGGAGAAACCGCTCGATGTCTACCTCGAGCGCGTCGACCGGATGATCGAGGCTGCCGACCGGAACGACGTTCGCCTCGGCGGAATCTTTCAGCGTCGCTTCACGCCCGAGCGGTGGACCGCCCGGCAGTGGGTGGAGGACGGGCGATTCGGCGACCTGCTGCTGGCCGACACGGCGATCAAGTGGCACCGCCCGCAGCGCTACTACGAGGATCACTGGCACGGCTGCCGCGATCTCGACGGCGGCGTCCTCATGCAGCAGGCGATCCACTTCGTCGACCTGCTCCAGTGGCTAACCGGCGGAATCGAGCGCGTGACCGCCGAGACCGCGACGTTGGCTCACGAGATGGAGTGTGAGGACGTCGCAGTCGTCTCCGTTCGCTTCGAGAACGGCGCCCGCGGTACCATCGAGGCGACCACCGGCGTCCGCGGCGGTCGCGAGCGCGTCGAACTGAACGGCATCGACGGCTCCTACAACTCGGGGACGTTCGTGCTCGGGGACGAAGCAGTCGAACCCGATCTGGTCGAACCGCCCTGCGGGACGGGACTCGAGGGGCAGATTCGGGAGTTCGTCGCGGCGGTCCGCGAGGACCGTGACCCGATCGTCACCGGTCGGGACGCACGCAAGGCCGTCGAGACGGTGGTGGCCGCCTACGCCTCGGCGGAACTGGATCGACCCGTACGCGTCAGCGAGGTACGCGACCTGCAGGTGCACACCTGACGGGGCTCGGTGTGACAGCCGCGAGAGCGGGCGGCGTTACCCCGATGCAAGGATTTCGCACGGACCGGCTTCGGAACCGCGAGTTCCGCCGCCGGCTCGAGGCGAGAGCGACGTTCTCGTCGGTTATACTCGAAGGGAGTTCCCCGTCAGTCGAGCAGGCCGTCGTCGACGAACGCGTATCGGTCGGCGAGATCGATGCGCTCGTCCTCGCGACCGGACTCGTAGGCGGCCATCGTGACGACCAGCGTCCGAAACGCGTCCCGGACCGTGATCGGCGGTTCGGTGCTCTCGAGGACCGCCTCGGTAAACGCCTCGGCTTTGGTTCGGCGGCCGTGGTAATCGAGATGGCGGTCGTGTTCGGTCCCTTCGGCGTCGATCGTGTAGCCGGTGCGTTCGTCCCACTCCCGACCCTCGAGGTAGACGGCGCCGTCGTCGTCCCAGATGTGGATGTGCTCTCGCGTGCATGCGACGATACCGGTATCCGAGACGGTGGCGATCGCGCCGTTGTCGAACTCGATGGTGATCGAGGACTGTTTGTCGAAGATCTCTTCGTCGTCATGGAACTCGACGGTGGCGTTGACGTGGGTCGGCGTGAGGCCGGTTACCCAAAGGATGGCGTCGATGACGTGCGAACCGACGTTCAGCAGGTGACCGCCACCGCTCAGGTCGGGATCCATCCGCCAGTCGTCCATGGTTTCGTAGTACGACTGCCAGTCGTGGGTGATCTCGCCGGTGATGAACGTCGGATCGGCGTCGCCCTCGGCCCATCGCTGCCGGGCGTTGATGAACGCTGGATTGAGGTGTCGCTGGTAGCCCAGCATCATCACCCGATCGGACTCCTGATCGCGCCGGTAGAGATCATGGGCGTCCTCGACGGCAGTCGCCAACGGCTTCTCACAGAGGACGTGGAGGTCACGCTCGAGGGCGGCGACCGTCTGGTCGTAGTGGAGCCCGTTCGGCGTGGCAATCGCCGCCGCGTCGAGGTCAGCTTCGTCGAGCATCGTCTCGTAGTCCCTGTACTGGCCCGAGGCCGGCACCTCGAGTTCGCCGCCCGCCTCGGCCACGTTCGCCTCGTCGACGTCAGCGATTGCGGCCAGTTCGGCGTGGGGCACCGAATCGAACTGTTGCCCGAGTCGAACACCGAGGCTTCCGAGCCCGACGAGTCCGACGCGGAGATCGGTTGCGGATGAATCAACCATATCGTAGTGAGACATACAGCCAAACTCACCATAATTGTTTTCGTTCGATTGCGCTGGACCGCTGTGGCCCGAGAAACTGGAGCAGATCCCGTCCAACGACGTCTCGAACACAACAGACGAACGCCGGCGCCAGGCCGGCCGACCGGACCGACTACGAGGTCAACACGCACACGCTGAATTACCTAACGCCGGGACCACGGTCTGGCTTCGAAGCTGGTCCCGACGAGTCGAAGTCGGGAACGCCTCATTCGTTCGATGCCCCGAGCGCCTCGAGAGAGAGCGAGCGACTCCGTCGGCGTGCGATTAGGAGCGATCGAGCGTCGCGTCGCTGTCGTCTGCAATCTCCACGCGGTCGGCCAGTGAGCCGTGATTGCCGGCCAAGGAGAGCGATCGGGTTTTCGAACCGCTCGCCTTGAGGAACGGGGCCGCTGACTCCGTCTGGGGCGCACAGCCACGGACGCGCGTCCGGTCAACGTTGTCCAGGGAGACGACCGGCCCGACCTGCGAGTCCGGGACCTGCAGGCCGTCGATCGTCACGTCCCTGGTCTCCTCGAATCGCATCGCCGGACCGTCCGCCGTCCGAATCTCGACGTCGGTAAAGGAGATATCGGCGATCGATTTGCAGAACAGCCCGTGAGTCTGCTCGTACCCATCGGCCATCGCGGGGTCGAGATCCGTCGCGTCGAGCGAGCGGGTCGCGTCGATCTGGACGTCGTTGAACGAGATTCCCTCGAAGTACTGCTCGGGGAGGCCGGCGAAGAATCCGGCAGTCTCGACCTCTCGGGCCGTAATGTTGGTAAAGGAGACGTTCCGCACCATCGGCGTCCCCTCGTCGACGGGTTCAGGGTCGCTGTCCAACGGCGTGAAGTAGTAGCCGTTGATGACGAACGGACAGGCGATCCGTCGCATGACGATGGTGTCGAATCGGAGGTCCTCGACGACGCCGCCCCGGTCACGCTGGGTCTTGATGCGCACGCCCCGGTCCGTGTCGGTGAACGTGCAGTTGGTGACCGTCACGTCCCGGACGTCGCCGGACATCTCGCTGCCGACGACGATGCCGCCGTGGCCCGCCTCGACCGTACAGTTGGTGACGGTGATTTGGGACGCCGGTTCGCCGACCTCACGGGCCTCGGCGTTCTTCCCGGACTTGATGCAGATCGCGTCGTCGCCGGCGTTGATGTAGGTGTCGCTGATCCGGACGTACCGCGAGGAGTCGATGTCGATTCCGTCGCCGTTCGGGGCATCTGCCGGATTCACGACGTTGACGTCGCTGATCGTGACGTTCTCGGAGTAGACGACGTGGGTGTTCCAGAACGGCGAGTTCTGCAGTGTGACGCCTGTGACGCTGACGTTCTCGGAATCGAAGATCTGGAGCAGCGGCGGCCGGTGGGTGAAGCTGCTGACGTCGTCCTGTTTCTCGTTTTTCGCTTCGAACTCGGCGAGTCGCTCCTGAAGCCCGTCGGGAACCTTCGACTCCGGTGCCTCGTAGAACTGCCACCAGTACTCACCACCGCCGTCGATCGTTCCGCGGCCGGTGATCGAGACGTTTTCGGCGTCATCGACGAGCAAGCACGGGTGGAACCCGTACTGGTTCCACCCCTCCCAGCGACTCTTCACGGTCGGAAACGCCTCGTAATCGTCGACGAATCGGAGCGTCGCTCCCGCATCAAACCGGAGCGTCGTGTCGTCGCTGACTCGAAGCGGCGCGGTCACATACGTGCCGGGAGGAACGTACACCGTTCCGCCGGTTTCGGCGCAGTCATCGAGCGCCCGCTGAATCGCGTCGGTGTCCGGGTCGGCAGAGTCGTCGACCGCACCGTACTCGCGGATGTCGAACCGGTCCGTGTCAGATGCTGCCATCGTCTGGATATTCTGGAGTACGGAAATAAACGTTGCGCCGCCGACGGATTCACGAACCACCGAAGCCGCGCTGCGTGGTCGCCGAATTGGCGACCGCTCAGTGTTCGCTGCGACCGCGTCCGGTACGGTACTCGATGCGCCGCTTCCTGCCGTCGTCAGCCGCGTTCACTCACGCCGTAAGGACATCGGCCGCCTCGAGGTCCCACGCCTCGAGGTACTCGCGCTCGCGCTCGACGAGTTCAGCGAAGAGCGCTTCGGCGTCGTCCCGTTCGACCGTGACGAGCGGATCGTTCAGGAACGCCCGGAACGCTCGATCGAGGTCACCGTCGACACCGGCTTCGACGAGCGTCTCCTGATTCGTGACGTGGGTCATCACCATCGATCGGATCTCCTGGGGAAGCGAACCGGCGGTCACCGGCGACACGTCGTCGCCGGTGAGCAGGGCGTTCGTTTCGATCACAGCACCCGCTGGGAGATTCGTAACCTGTCCCTCGTTAGGGTAGTTCAGGTGCGTCTCGATGGGCTCGAGTCCCAACAGCGCCCGAACGATATCGACGACCTCCTCGTCCGACTCGTCGCAATCGAACGTCTCCTCGCCCGAGAGATACCGTTCGGCCTGTGTCGGACCGTCGTCCGGTTCTCGGGCCGCACTCGGGGTGAACCGGATCCCCCACCGGTGAAGCTCCTCAGGGTCGTCGATCGCGAGGTACCACGGAACGAACTCGACGAGGTGACGGTCGCCGGCCGCAGCCAGCAGGCCGAACCGCTCGTAAAGATCGAAGGCGATGCGATAGTTGTTGACCCAGTAGGAGGCGTCGGCCATCGAGCCGGGTTCGAATCCCTTGAGGGGTTTCCGGGCCTCGAGTTCGTCGTCGAGGTACTGGAACAGATCGGTACCGCGCCAGTGGGCCTCGTCGATCCACGTGAAGTGGTTGATCCCCTTGACGTTGACGTGGATCTCCTCGCGGGCGACGTCTTCAGCCTCGTCGACGTACCGCGCTGCGATGTCGGCGAACAGCTCCTGAAATTTAAACACTTCGTGGCAGAGTCCTATCGCCTTGATGTCGGGGTACTCCTCGTAGAGGGTGCGAGTACAGACGGTCATTGGATTCGTGTAGTTGAGCACCCATGCGTCGGGACACTGCTCGCGGACCGTCACCGCGATCTCGCGATACTGTGGGATCGTCCGCATCGCCCGCATGATCCCGCCGGGACCGACGGTGTCGGCGACCGGCTGGTGGATGCCGTACTGCTTCGGCACGTCGATGTCGTGGACGAACGTCTCCTCGGGCGGATCCTGTATCGAGCAGACGACGAAATCAGCGCCGGCGAGCGCGTCGGCCATGTCGCGGTGGGTTTCGAACGTCCAGTTACCGACGGTATCTTCACGCTCGAAGACGTCGTTGGCGAGTTCGGCGTTCTCGATCGCGGCGTCGTGATCAACGTCGTACAGTGCCACTGTCCCCGCGACGTCCCCGCACTGGGTCAGATCGTTGATGAGGGTGTGGGCCCACCCCTGGCTCCCGCCGCCGATGTACCCGATCGTGACGCGAGGGGTCTCCTTGTTCGAACGACTATCCAGCTTGTGCATACGTGTCTCGAACGGATGGAATACGCCAAAAGGGTTGGCATTCTGGATGGATTCTGCCGGCACTTTCGCCGCGGTTGTGTCGCCGTTCGCAGAGCTACACGCCGCCCTCGGGTGATCGGGGTCGTCGACCGCCGCTGGAAGGTCACCGCGGTTGTCGCCGCACAGCGCCGCCGCGAGGTGCACAGCGAGAGCGGAACCGGATCCTCGAGGTCGGAGGCGACGTGGCCCCCAGTAGGGGAGGCCGCGCGTCCGTGAGATGGTCGAGGAACCAGTCGGCGATTTCGACTGCCGTCCCGATAGCGTCCGTCTCCCTCGAGTCGGTGCAGGGCAATCAGCGTCCGGCGGAACTCCTGTTGAGTCGCCACGTTCGATAACCGCGACCCTCAGCGACGCCTCTACGTCGTATACGGTCGCCGCCCCGGCGTTGGGATCGGACGCGTCCGCAAGCAGCGGCGTCTCGATCTCATCGTACCGGTCGCGTCCGGTCTCCAGTATTCTCTCCATGGCGACGGACGACGTGGGCGACTCGTTCGAGATCCGCCCGCCCCTATCGCTGGGAATCTCTGGGCGACCGTGCTCGGCCGTCACTCGCGGCGTAACGGTGAAACGTGTTCGGTCATCGCGAACAACGTAGGGTACAACGTCGAGGACGGACTCGGCCTCAACGACGACAATGACGACGAGACGTCTGCCGTTGCCGTTGGGAATGACTACCGTACGGGATTTCACATCTCCGCCCCTCGATACCGTCGACGAGTCCCAACGGAACTCCCTCGAACGCCCCACGTTCGCGTCCGGACGACCGCCGGTGGTCGTATGCGCCCGGACGGGGTTGCGCGGAGACCGTGACGATGGGGTGTCCGGTCTCGCGTCGACGTCCGGTTCCCCCTCGCGGAATTTTACAGTGGTATGTCTGTGATGTACGTGACCGTAGTATGACGCGCGTATGGCTGTAAATCCAGATCGTTCGTCGTTCGGCACGTAGTTCGTCAGTTGACCCCAATTCCCCACTTCAGGGCCTGAATACGCCCGCAGTCGGGGAAATCAATCGTTCGCGTGTGGGAAATTGCGAACGCGGTCACCGGCCATCGATCGGTCGAAGCGCGCGCGTGCTCTCAATGGGCCAAGTATTCCTGAGAAGAAGTAGCAGAGCCTTATTGCACGATGTAGTGATAGTCGCCGCTCAGCGAGGTGCTGGACCCGCCCAGTTGAGCGGCGGACATTATCGCTGAGAGTTCCCCTCTGGAGAACAATTTTATGAGGGTCACCGTTCACTCGTTCAGTATGGCAAACACATCCGATGAACGAACCGGGCGCCGGATCCAGTCAGTTGAGATTGCGTTTACGGTTCTCGATGCGGTTCGGAAGAACGATAACCCTAGTATTACAGCGCTCGCTGACGAACTCGGTCACTCGAAGAGTACGATTCACAGCCACCTCCAGACGCTCGAGAGCGAGGAGATTATCGTCCGAGACGGGAACGGGTATCGGCTGAGTCTCCAGGGATTGGACATGGCAAACGACGTTCGCGATCAGGTCGCCAACTACGACGTGATCGTCGACGAAGTCGACGAGCTGGCGGAGGAAACCAGCGAAATCGTCCAATTCGGTCTCGAAGAACACGGACAGGTCTCGTACCTCTACAAGGCGAGGGGGAACCAGGCGGTCGAGACGGCGTCGCGCCCCGGCAGAAAGCAACCGATGTACTCGACGTCACTCGGCAAAGCCATCCTCGCGTTTCTCCCCGCCGAGCGACAGGAAACGATCATCAGCGAGACCACGTTCACGCCGAAGACGCCAAATACGATCACCGATCCCGACAGTCTCTTCGAAGATCTCGAGACGATTACCGAACGAGGGTACGCGATCGACGACGAGGAAAACATCGAAGGACTTCGCTGTATTGCCGCACCCGTCAGGAACGGCCAGACGGTACTCGGTGCGATCAGCATCACGGGTCCGGTCAGCCGCATTACCGACGACTACCTGCACGGTGAACTTTCCGAGAGCGTCCAGCGAGCCGCGAACGTCATCGAACTCAACACGAAGTTTTCGTAAGCTCTCGGGCGAGTGATTCCACTCTCGATCAGAACCGGACGATCGAACCCGCCGCTTCTATACTTCCAACTGAAACTGTTTATACACCGATCGCACGACAACTGTGCGATCGGGTGTGATCGACTTTCAGTGGCTACTGTAACCGTCGGCGGCCGGATTACGGCCCACCGCAGTCTACCCGCCGTTGAGCTATCCCGCACATCGGAGACGAGAGCGCATCATTTATCACTGCACATCCTGTGACTTCTGTTACCACACAATGACGGATCACCCCCAATACGAACCCCGGATCGAGGACGGGACGCTCTATCTGGACGACGAGGGGCACCGACTCGAGGTCGGGCCCGTCGACGATATTGTCGAACTGGTCGGCGGGGAGACGTACACCCTCGAATACGACGACCGACAAAGCGCAGCCGCGTGGCTGGATACGGACGACGACAACCGGATCACGTTCGACGTCCGTGACGTCGTCGGCGAAATGACCCACACATCGGCGTTCGTCACGAATCTCGAGAACTGCCCGGTCGACGAGACGACCACCGAGGGTCATCCGAAGCGGACGGCACTGTTCGTTGATCTCCTCACCGACATCTGGGACGCGAAGGGGAACCTCGAGGCGTAGTCGCAGGATCGCCGGGGGCCGCCCCGATAGTCCAGTCAGCCCCAACTATTAATCCGTTCGAGAACCGCTCCATGTGGTATGTTCGAGATCGAGGCACGCGACACCTCTAGACGGCCCCCCGAATGGGCGATGTTACAGCGCGAACTGTTCGAGACGATGGCCGACGCCGTCGATCGGTTCGTCGACGAGTACGTCGACGAGAACGGCGAACCGTACTGGCCGCCCGACGATCACGTCGGCGTCGACGGCTTCGACGACGTGATCGAGGGCTTCTACAACTGGCCGCTTGTGTACGCGATGGGGGGCGACGAGCGGTTCCTCGAGCACGCTCGCAAGGTCTATGAGGGGGCACTGAAACGGGGCCGCGAGACCGAGACTCCGTTCGGGCATCCGATGGTCGTCGACGAATTCGAGCAATGCCGCGACTGGTTTCATCTGGGCGAGGGGAATCTCTTTACCTACAACATGGGGCTGGCAGCACCGGGAGCGGAGTCCGTCGTCGAGCGGGCGGAGCGGTTCGCCGGGCTGTACTTCGACGACGCCGACGTGAACAACTACGACGGGGAGAAACGCCTCGTACGAGCGCCCCAGAACGGGAGCATGGGACCGGAGTACAGCGACCTCTCGGTCTTCGGAGAGCAGTCGACCTTCGGCGGCTACGGTGCCGACTACCGGTGGGCGCGCCACGGACTCCCGTGGCGAGACGCGGAGTTCGACGAAGCGGCCGAACTGCTCGATCCGGCCAACGAGGAACGGCTCTACGAACTCTACAGCGAACGCTGTTCTCGGGGCGACATCCCTCTCAACCTCGGGATCACGAGCCTGATGACTAACGCCTATCTCCACACCGGCGACGACCGGTACCGGGAGTGGGTGACGGCGTACCTCGAGGCCTGGCGCGAGCGCACGGCCGAAAACGGCGGTATCATCCCCGACAACATCGGGCTATCGGGAGAGATCGGCGAGTACACCGACGGGAAGTGGTACGGCGGCTTCTACGGCTGGTCGTGGGGCGGCTGGCACTACGTCGGAATCGGACCGACCATCGCCGCGGAAAACGCCGTCCTGTTGGAGGGCGACCGGGAGTTCCTCGAGTTCCCCCGTTCGCAACTCGACAATCTCATCGAGAAGGGCATCGAGGTCAGCGAAGATCCCGTCCACGACACGTTGTACATCCCGCACAAGTACGGCGATCCCGGCGACTACCACTACGACGCCTCGGGCGTGCTCACGGAGGACGATGGCGAGGTGCTGTGGCGCGACGGCTGGTACGAGTTCAAGCCCCACCGGGACGATCCCTACGTCTTCCACCTCTGGTACATGTCCCTCTCCGAGGACGACCGCGATCGCGTCGATCGCCTGCGCGACTGGGGCAGCCAGGACTGGAAGCAGGTCGACTTCCGCCCGTCGAACAAACACGGCGCGGGCGAGGAGTACGCCTGGCTGGCGTACCTCGACGGTGACTTCCCCGACTACCCCGAGCGGATCATGGAGGGGAACCACGCCCACGTACGGGACCATCTCGAACTCATGCGCGAGGAGGGTGGCGTTCCCGATGATCTCACCGAGGACTATCTCCGCGATCGGAACCCGGTTTTCCACCGGGGACTCCTCCAGCTCACGATGGGGGCGCCCCAGCCAGTTTACTACGGCGGGCTCGTGATGGCCCAGGTCCGCCACTTCGACCCCGAGCGCAAGCGACCCGGACTGCCACGGGACGTCTCGGCACTGGTCGAAACCGTCACCAGCGATGGGATCGAGCTTACGCTGGTCAATACCGGCGGCACGGACCGCGACCTGATCGTCCAGGCCGGCGCCTACGGCGAACACGAATTTACGGCACTCGAGTACGGGATCGACCGCAGCCACCCCGAGTCGAACGCGATTCGAGTCTCGCTCCCGAGCGGTTCGCGGGTCTCGCTATCGGTAGAACTCGATCGGTTCGTGAACGATCCAAGCTACGAACTCCCCTGGACGGCGTCCCGCAGTTCGACTGTACAGCGAGACTGATGTCGGGTGCCGACGTTCGTCAGGACGGATACAGCGCCGCGTCGACTCTATCGTAGCTACTGACAGTCAGTGCATACCCGATCGTACGACAGTTGGCGATTGGTGTGTAAATCGTTTCAGTTGTTACTATAGGCGGTATTCAGATAAGGATTGAACGGTAAGGCGTAGCGTTTTCTGAGTGTCCCTGTCAGAAAACGCTATCCTCAACGGTTGTCTCGAACAGATGGAACTGTCTAGTTGAGCCAGTTTGAGAAGTGAGCAGGTCGTAGAGTTGGTTTGATCATACAGCTTGCAGACCTGCTCAGCGAGTCATACGCGGCGGAATTTGATGAAGCTTGGGAACGTGAGCGGACGGCAACACCCGCGAGGGCGTTCGCCGTCCGCCTCCACGCAACTGGATGTTCGCTTCGTGAGACAACAACGATTCTCGCTTAATTAGGCGTTGAACGCTCTCATGAAGCCGTTTGGAATTGGGTATCTCGGCTGGCTGATAGCGTTCCCGACCCGCCGAGAGCGAAGCCCTCGCGGGTCGCGGTTGACGAGGCCGCTGTCAAAATAAACGGCGAATGGTCTTGGTTATACGCTGCAATAGACCTCGATACAACGTTGATTCTCGACGCTCAGTTGTTCGGACGCCACGGCACCGATCCGGCGGCTGCGTTCCTGCATGGACTCCGCGAGAAACACGATTTCTCCGAGGCGGTGTTTCTCGTTGATCAGTTTGGCTATCGGACTGCCCTTGCTCGATTAGGATTGAACAGTCGAGTGAATTACACCGACCGAAACCTCATCGAAAAGTGGTTTCATACTCTCAAAATGCGAGTTGACCGTTTTCATAACTCATGGGTGGGCAGTCGGGCGAGCGCACGCGAGTGGATTGAACAGTTCGTACATTACTACAACTGTCAGAGAACGCACCAATCGCTCGATGGATGAACGCCAGCCGACGAGGTGCTGAACTAGACAGTGCCCTCCGGACCATATTATCAGAAATAAATTATACTCGAATTAGTGGTTTGATGTCCCAACGGTGATCAACCAAAGGCCGAGAAGCGCCAGGACGAGGGTGAGCGATATCGCGACGGTGTATCCACCCGTGTAGGCGATACTCGCCGCGCCGAGGGGCGGCATCGCGAGCGCGCCGATACCGATTGAAACGTTGAATATTCCGATGACTGCGGTGTCTTTCTCCGGGGTGTACACTTCCATGAGCAACGGGATATACAGCGTCGCACAGCCGCCCAGTCCGATGCCGATCAAGAAGACTGAAACGGCGAGGACCGACATCGGCGGCGCGACTAACAACACGACTCCGACTGCCACGAAACCGAGCGAGGCGAGAAACGCCCGTCTGGAGCCGGCGAGGTCAGCGGCGTACCCTCCGCCGATCCGCGAGATGATGCTCACACCGCCGATAAGTCCGAATAGAGCGGATGCTCCCGCCTCCGTCAAGCCGCGAGATGCGAAGAGATCGACCGCGTACGCGGCGAGCAACTGATACCACGCAAAGGAGAGTCCAACGCCAATGAATAGTAGCTGAAATTTTCGTGTACCTACTAAATTACTGACCCATTCGAGTAATCCGGTAAGCGTCGTTTCGGAACGAGTCGTCCACCTCGGACGCCGACACGTTATCCCCGCGAGGAAAAACGTCATCGCCGTCACCGACATGATCGCGAAGAATCCGTCGCGAACGCCGAACCGTGCGATCGAGAACTGCCAGATCGGCGGTAAGAGGAACAGTCCGAGCCCGTTCCCGACGAAGATCACGCCCGTTGCCGCCCCCTTTCGGTCGTCGAACCAGCGCGGAATAATGGACGCGAGCAGGACGTACACCGTCCCCAGCGCGAGACCGAGAACGGCAAACACGACCGCCAATCCAAGGCGCGAGTTCGTGACGTACAACGACGGTGCGACGAGCGCTGTGGCGCCCGCGCTTGCGAGTAACACCGCCCGGGCTGGGACGCGTGCGGCGAAGACGCCAACCAGCCCGGATCCGATAAAGAAGGTGAACAACATCACCGAGAAGACGGGTGAAAGCACGACGAGCGGAATCCCGAACGCGTCGCTGATCGGCTGCTGGAAGACGCCGTAGGACAGCGGCGTGCCGAACGTAAACACCATCGCAGTCGCACCGACGAGCGCGACGAACCAGCTACGGGGGCTATCGGGCCGTTCTACGGCAGCAGCGTTCACGGACGATTGTAGGCTGAATGTCCGTGAAAACGTTCTGATTGAGCCTCGAAAGAGCGGATGCGAGATTGTCGCCAACCCGGGTGTCCGATCGCTCGAGCGCCGTTACCGCGTCAACTTGCTCGCCACTCGTTCCATGTCAGCGGTCGATTCGATCTCCTCTAAGAGCTCCTCGCGCTCGCGGACGTCTTCGGAATCTGCGCCGTAGGCGCGAACGTACTCCGCGCGGCTGTGTTCGGTAAACGTGTGACGGATCGCGAGGTAGCCGTCGGGGACGACGGTTCCACAGACCTTACACTCGGGGCGCTCGTGCTCGGTTGCCTGATGGATGATCGCCGATTCGACGTCTTCGAAGACCGACCCGCAGCCGCTGATCCCGCATTCCCAGGCCATTTTCGTATCTATCGGCGTGCCGACCTCTTGGTCTTTTCGCCGTGGCTGAACGCCTGATTCGGCTCGAACCGAGAGAAGCGAACCAGAATCCATAACTCGGCCCTCCGAAAAGGGGTGCTCGTGAGCGACGGAGGAGTGTCTCGGGTCGACTGCCACGTCAAGGTCCTCGACGAGACGGTCGTCGACCGAGCCAAGCGTGCCGGACTCGACGTCATCGTCTACGCGCCGCATTTCACCCGCTTGCCGGAGATCCGTAAACAAGCGCGAACCCACTCGGACGAGGACCTGCTCGTCGTCCCCGGTCGCGAGGTCTTCACCGGATCCTGGCACGACCGCAAACACGTCCTCGCGCTCGGTCTCTCCGATCCGGTTCCGGATTTCATCCCGCTCGAGACGGCGATGGCGGAGTTCGACCGACAGGACGCGACCGTCCTCGCTCCGCATCCTGGCTTCGCAACGGTGAGCCTGACGGCGGACGACGTTCGCCGCTTTGCCGACTCGATCGACGCACTCGAGGTTTTTAACCCGAAACACCTTCCGTGGCACAATCGACACGCTCGCGAACTCGCCGCAGCCCTCGATCTCCCGCCGTTTACCTCGTCGTACGCCCACCTTCCGTCCACCCTCGGTATCGCCCACACCGCCTTCGAAACCGACCTCGAGACCGAAGCCGACCTGCTCAGCGCACTCGAAGACGGCGTCGCTCGTCGGGTCGTCCACCACAACGGCCTCGACCGATTTCGGACCTCGGCGGCCGAACTCGCCCACCTCTGTTATGAAAACACGTGGAAAAAGGCGGACCGGCTCTTTCTCTCGGGGATCGAACCGACGCACCCGCGCCACATCGCCTACGACGGCCGGTTTGATGACGTTTCTGTCTACTGATCGCTGACTTCGTCGGACTGCTCGATCCGTGAGAGCGTCTCTGCAACACGATCCCAGTGACTGCCTCGCCAGAACTGCTGGCGACACGACCGACACTGCCAGACTGTCGTCTCGCTCGGATCAGGGGCGTACTCGGGCGTCGACTCGCGCTCGTCGACGCGGTGGAGTCGTCCGTTGCACCGGCCGCAGAACTCGGGCTCGTCCGCCAGTTCGAGCCGAACGTCCGCCGCAGCCAGTTCACCGAGTTGTGCCTCCACATCGCGCGATCGGAGCAAGATCGCGCCGTCGACGCGGTTCGCGAGGTCGACGTCGCGGGTGACGAGCGTTCGGTCTTCGGCCGCGGCGGCCGCGAGCACGTCCTCGTCGCGTTCGAGATCGCGATCGCCGGCGTAGGCGGTGTCGTGGTTGCACATCCGCAGGTACGAGACGAGTCCGCCGCACATGACGTCGAGGAGGAAACGCATAGTCGTGAGTGGACAGCAGTCAGTGGAAGAACTCGCGCAACTGCTCGACCTCCCAGGTGTTGATCACGTCCTCGGGTTCGGCCCAGCCACGACGCGCCGTGTGGACACCCCAGCGCATGTACTCGAGCGTCGAGGGCCGGTGTGCGTCCGTGTTAACCGAGATCGGCGCGCCTTCCTCGATGGCGGCCTGGACGGCGCTTCCCCACAGATCGAGTCGCCGCGGGTTCGCGTTTATTTCGAGCGCCGTCCCGTGTTCGGCCGCCGTGACCGCAAGCTCGGTCGCGTCGAAGCTCAATCCCGAGCGCTCGTTGAGCATGCGCCCGCTCGGATGACCGAGCACGTCGATCGCCGGGTTCTCGACGGCACGGACGAGGCGGTCCGTCGCCGTCTCTGCGTCCTGATCGAGCGCGCTGTGAGGCGAGGCGATGACGACGTCTAACGCGTCGATTACCTCGTCGGAAAGACCGATCTCGCCGTCCGCATCGACGTTGGCCTCGATACCCGCAAAGACCGCGATATTGCTCGCGGCGTCGACCTCGCGGACCGCGTCGACCTGTTCGAGAATTTCGGTTTGTGAGAGCCCCATTCCGCCGACGATTCCCGGGCCGGCGGCGTGATCTGCGACGCCGTAGTAGTCATAGCCCATCGCTTCGGCGGCCGCGACCATTGCCTCGATCGGCGTGTTGCCGTCCGACCACTCGGAGTGGGTGTGCAGGTCGCCGCGGACGTCCTCGCGGGCGAGCAGCTCCGGCAGGTCGCCGTTCGCCGCGGCGTCGATCTCGCCGCGGTCCTCGCGCAGTTCCGGCGGGATCCAGTCGAGTCCGAGCACCTCGTACATGCCCTCCTCGGTCTCGCCTGCGATGCGCTCACCGACCCGCTGGCCCTCGTCAGCATCGTCGGCCAGTTCACTCACGTCGAACGCGCCGTACTCGTTCAACTTCATTCCGCGGTCGATCGCGTAGTTGCGCAGGCGGACGTTGTGGTCCTTGCTTCCCGTGAAGTACTGGAGCGCGGAGCCGAACTCCTCGGGGACGACGACGCGCAAATCGACCCGAATCTCGCCGACGCGGACGCTCGCCTTCTCGGGGCCGGCTTCGATCTCGCTGTCGACGGAGTCCCACTCGCGGAAGGCGTCGATGACGGCTTCGTTCGCCTCGGTTCCGACGAGGACGTCCACGTCGCCGATCGTCTCGCGCCACCGGCGGATCGAGCCGGCGACTTCACAGCGCTCGACGGCCTCGACCCCCTCGAGAAAGTCGAGCACGTCGTCCGCGAGCGGCCGCGCTTCGCCCAGTAGCTGGCGCGTGCCGACCTCGCGGGCGAACTCGATGTTCTCGCGGATGTTCGCCTCCGTCTTGGGACCGAACCCTTTGACCGCCTGGATCTCGCCGGCTTCGGCGGCCGCCTCGAGATCGTCGAGCGTCTCGATCCCGAGTTCGCGATAGAGCTTTCCGGCGGTTTTGGGGCCGACGCCCTCGATGCGGGTGATGTCGGCGATGTCGATCGGCAGTTCGGCGCGGAGTTCCTCGAGTTCCTCGATTTCGCCCGTTTCGACGTACTCGACGACCTTCGAGGAGATGGCGTCGCCGACGCCATCGATCCCCTCAAGCACGTCGTGGTCGCCACTCGCGACGGGATCGGCGATCGGTGTCGGGTGGGCACGGATGTTTTCGGCCGCGCGTCGGTACGCGCGGGGTTTGTACTCGACGTCATCGGCCTCGAGCAGGTCGGCGAACTCCTCGAACCGGCCGGCGATTTCGGCGTTGGTCGCCATCAGCGTCCCCTCCGACTACTGCCGTCGTCGTCCTTCCCGAGCGCCTGCTTCAGGAACGACATCCACCGCTTCGTGTCGGCGGCCTGTTTGGCCTGCTGTTCGCGCTCGAGATCCGTCGAACCGAGACTCTCGAGGGCGTTCAGCGCGCGATCGATCCCGATGACGCTCTGGGCGAGTTCCTCGCCTTCCTCGCGCGTAATCGCGCCCTCCTCGATCCGTTCGAGGCGCTCGGTCCGTTCACGGCGCAGGTTGCGTTTTGCCTGCTCGACGCGCTCGCGCTCGCCGGGCGGAACCGTCTCGCGGCGCTTGATCTCGAAGACGAACGTCCGCAGGTCGATTTCCTCGCCCTGGACGGTGATCGTCTCCGGGATGTCCGCGCCGACGGTCGCCCCCTCGCGCTCGACGCGCTCGAGCAGTTGTTTGCGCTCGTAAGCTTGCACGTCTCGATATGGGTTCCGGGGAGCCAAAAGTGTACAGTCCGCGTCCGGCTGGCGGACTCGAAGGATAGTGAAGCGAGCCCAGAATCCAACCGGAGGCAAGACGAAAGACAGAACGCCTTTATTGTTCATCGAGCAACAATAACTGATGGCTGATCCCGGGAAAAGCAGGGACGATACCGTCGGTGGCGGGCATTCGGGAACGGGACCACGCCGCGGGTTCGACGCGTTTGATATGAAGGTGTTCGTCGCAGGGGCGCTCCTCATCGGCTTCGCCATCGGCGCGGTCGCTGCCGGTGGCCTGTCGATTCTGGATGAGACACCAGCAGACCCGGAGATCGAATCCGTCGAAATCCTCGAGGCAGGGTGTTACGACGACGTGAGTCCGTACTCGATGTCAAGCAGTAGCGGCGTCTGGGTCGGGGTGATCAACGAAACCTCGACACAGACCGATGTCTCCGCCCAGATTCGCCGACCGTCAGCGGACGAGGCGACAGTCGCCACGTACCGCGTCGACGTTACGACGCACAACACGTCGGTCGAGGACGACGAGTGCTCCGGTCGCATCATCTACCGGGTCGAGTACGACGCGCCGTACCCTGATGCCGCAGATGCGATGCGGACCGAACGGTACGTCGACGGCGACCTCCGCGGATGCGGAAGTTCGACCAGCGGACCAGAGACCGGTTGCACCGTATTCTACGACGACCGGCCGGCTCACTACTCCAACGGAACTGTCACAGACGAGCGGCTCTAAGTCGTTCGCTACTGCTCGGTCGCTCTCGCAACGGACAACGCGAACCCCAAATCCCTTAGCGGTGCCACACATACCCCCCGGCAATGGCCAAGTGCGACGCGTGTGGGAAAGACGAAAGTATGCCGTACAACTGTCGGCACTGCGGCGGAACCTACTGTGCCGACCATCGGCTGCCGGAGAATCACGGCTGTTCCGGACTGCAGGACTGGAACGATCCGAGCGGCGTCTTCGATAGCGGCTTCGACGAGAGCGTCCAGAGCAACGGTGGTCGATCGTCGGGCGGCGGTATACTCGCCAAACTTCCGATCGACACCGGACCGGGCGGGCCGCTCGCGTACTTCCGCGGGAACATGACCTACACGTTCCTCGCACTGATGTGGCTCACCTTCCTCCTCCAGTGGGTCGCGCTGACCGTCGGCGGCGCGCTCGGTCGGCCCGACCTCCACCAGATGCTGTTCGTCCTCTCCCCGCAGAACCCCGAGTACGTCTGGACGTGGGTCACGTCGGTGTTCGCCCACGATCCGATCAACATCTTCCACATCGTCTTCAACAGCATCGTGATATTCTTCTTCGGGCCGCTCGTCGAGCGCTACGTCGGCTCGAAGAAGTTCGGCATCCTGTTCGTCGTCAGCGGCGCGCTGGCTGGTCTCAGCCAGATCGCGATCCAGATGTACCAGCCCGGGCCGACAGCCGGCGTGCTCGGTGCCAGCGGTGCCGCGCTCGCGATCATGGGCGTCATCACGATCTTAAATCCAAGTCTCAAGGTCTACCTCTACTTCATCCTCCCCGTTCCGATCTGGCTGCTGACCGCCGGGACGGCCGTCATCAGCGTCTTCTTTATCGGAACCGGTGGTGGCGGGAACGTTGCACACATGGCCCACCTCGTCGGCCTCGTCATCGGTTTAGCCTACGGTGAGTACGTCAAGCGAACCCAGAACGTCCACGGACCGAGTCAGTTCCAACTCGGCGGTGGTGGTCCGGGCGGCCCCGGCGGCCCCGGTGGGCCGGGCGGTCCCGGCGGCCGACGCCGGTTCTAGAACGGAACCCCACAACTGATTGTCGCCGACTTCCTACATCCCACGAGCGATGAGTCCCCGAACGCCGCGTCCAGATCTCGCGCCCGACGCCGATCGGTCTCGCGAGGAGATGGAAGCCCTTCAGCACGAAATCGCGGCGACCGCGACCTTCGAGGACGCGTTCGCGTTCGATCCCGAGCGCCTGTCGAATCCGCTCGCGAGCGCTTCGAGCGACGCCGACTCGCCGGTCGTCGCCGGCGTCGATCAGTCGTTTCTCACGAACGAAGCCGGCGAGCAAGACCGTGCCCTGAGCGCCGTCGTCGCGATGTGCGACGGCGAGGTCGTCGAGCGCGTCCGCGCCGTCACGCCGCTCGAGATCCCCTACATCCCAGGGCTGCTCGCGTTCCGCGAGGGCGGGCCGATCCTCGCGGCGCTCTCCGAACTCGCCGTCGAGCCCGATCTGCTCCTGTTCGACGGCAGCGGCCGCATTCACTTCCGACAGGCGGGGATCGCGACGCACATCGGCGTCGTCCTCGATATCCCGAGCGTCGGCGTCGCGAAGAGTCTCCTCTGTGGCGATCCGACCGACGACACGGAGAATCGCCCCGCGGGAACGCGAGTCCCGATCGAGGCGAACAGCCGTGTCGACGCACCCGACGGGACGCTGCTCGGCTACGCCGTACAGACGAGACAGTACGACTCGCCGAATCGACACATCAATCCGCTGTACGTCAGCCCCGGCCACCGCGTCGGTCCCGAGACGGCCGCAGACGTCGCGTTCGACCTCGCCTCGTCGTACAAACTCCCCGATCCGATTCGGTTGGCGGACGCCTACGCCGACGAGGCGAAAGCCGACTTCGAACAGTAGCTCCGGACCGAGGCGAGTCGGTTTGAGTGCGAGCGTGACCGATGTTGACCCTCGCCCCCACAGTGGCGACCGCCGGTGACCAACAAGTTATTCCTCGCCCGCTCGTAGCCCTGGGTACGAATGCAATTCGTCGAAGAAATCGTCGTCGACGAGTTCCTCCCGACCGTGCGGTCGCTGCTGGCCGCACAACTGCGCGAGCGGGGGCTCACCCAGAGCGAGGTCGCCGAGGTGCTCGGAATCAGCCAGAGCGCCGTCTCCAAGTACGCCCACGGCGACGTCACGGTCAACGACCGCGTGGCGAGCGACGAGCGCGTCGAGGCCCTCGTCGTCGAACTCGCCGACGGGCTCGCTGCCGGCGACATCGCACCAGTACAGGCGCTCATCGAGATCGAGGTCCTCGTTCGCGAACTCGAGCGCGGCGGCGACCTGTTGGCCCAGCTCCACGAGGACGAGGTTCCTGAACTCGCCGATCACGGCTCGAGTTTTCGCGTCCACGACCCCGAGAACGAACTCCGGGCGAGCGAGCGCGTGCTCTCGTCGCTCCGACGCGGATTACGGATCCTCGAGAACGCGAGCGGGTTCGTCGTCCTGATCCCCGCGG
The DNA here is from genome assembly GCA_046614585.1 of Natrialbaceae archaeon A-arb3/5. Taxonomy (GTDB): domain Archaea; phylum Halobacteriota; class Halobacteria; order Halobacteriales; family Natrialbaceae; genus JBKKHI01. The sequence continues at coordinate 71,025 of JBKKHI010000006.1, forward strand.
TCGGGGCGAACCTCGTCGCCTGCACGCCGGACGCGACGGACGTCGACGACGTCGCCGGCGTTCCCGGCCGCATCTTCGACGTCAAGGGGAAGGCCACGGTGCCGACCGGACCCGAGTTCGGCGTTTCCGAACACGTCGCGACGGTGTTGCTCGCCGCGCGGCGACACGGCGCGGACGTCTCGGCGGCAATCAATATCGCGTACAGCCCGGAGCTTCTCGACCAGTTGACCGGGCAGGGACACGTGACTGCCGAGTTCGATGAGTCGGACGACATCACCTCGAGCGTCGGGGCGGCGGTCGACGCCAACCCCGAGGCGACGGTTCTCTATCAGACCGGCGGGATGGGGATCGAACCGCTGATCTACGTGCTCGGCCCGGACGCGGAGTCAGTCGCCGACGACGTTCGATCGTTAGTGTAGGAGGAGAGTATGGACGCAAATTCGATCCGATCCTCGCTGTCGACTGAAACCGCCCAGGACTTTTACGGGCGCTGGGCGGGGCTCTACGACGTGATCGCGCGCCGAACGCCCGGCGTCCCCCGACTTCGAGGGCAAGCAGCCGCCGCCTGTCGGCTCGAGCCCGGAGACACCGTCGTCGAGATGGGCTGTGGGACGGGCGCGAACCTGCCGTATCTGCGCGAGCAGGTCGGGCCCGAGGGGACGGTCGTCGGCCTCGACTTCACGCGGCCGGTCGTCGAGCGAGCGCGAGCGGCGACGGCCGAGTACGACAACGTTCACGTCGTCCGCGGCGATGCGACACAGCCCCCGCTCGCCGATGGGACGGAACCCGGCGGCGTCGAGGGCGAGATCGACGCGCTCCTCGCCACGTTCGTCGTCGGGATGCTCGACGACCCCGCAGGCGCGGTCGACGACTGGTGCGACCTCGTCCGGCCGGGTGGTCACGTCGTCCTCGCCAACGCCGCCCGAAGCGAGTCGTGGTACGCGCCGCCGGTCAACGCGGTTTTCAAGGCGGTCGTCGTCCTCTCGACGCCGCCGACGGCGAAACTCCGGTACGAGAACGAGCCGGACAGGCGACTCGACGCGAAGATTCGAACCGCCCACGACCGACTCCGCGAACGGTCGATCGCCATCGCCGACGAGACGCACGCTTTCGGCGTCGTGCGGCTATCGGGTGGTCGTCTCCCGAAGAAGAGATAGCGCTTGTGAAGGCACACGATCGGTCTGAATCTACGCCGTCGAGTCGAGATCCTCGTGCGCTCGGATCTGCTCGCGCAGTCCGTCCGGAACGGCCGTCGGCCGTTTCGTCTCGGGGTCGACGTACACCATCGCCGTCTCGGCCGTCGCAACGGTCTCACCGTCGACCAGCAACTCGTAGGCGATGGTACAACTCGTCTCCCCGAGGTCAGTGATCCACACCGCGACCTGAAGGTCGTCGTCCAGTGTGATCGGCCGCTCGTAGGAGATTTCGAGGTTCGCGACGACGAACGGGAGTTCGTCGTGCTCGAGTCCGAGGACCTCCGCGGCGTACGCGAGGCGGGCTGATTCGATGTAGCTCGCGTGGACGGAGTGGTGGACGTGATCGAGCGGATCGAGGTCACGAAATCGGACGGGCACGTCGACGGTGAACGTCTCGCTCATCGTCCGTCGCCACCATCGGTTCGCACAAAAGCGTACCGACGGCGGTTTCTCCGACTTCGCCACAGCCCGTCCGCGTTGGACGAGGTATACGAACCGTTTTGGGCCGGGAGTGCGTGGTATCGGCCGACACACCAGGGATCACGAATGACAGGACACACCGACATCGAGCGAGCGATCGACGCGAACGACATCGAACTCGTCCGACTGCTGTTCGTCAACAACAGCGGCGTGCCGCGGGGACGAGTGCTCGACGCCGGCGACCTCGACTCCGTTCTCGAGGACGGCGCGAACGTCACGAAGGGGATGCAGTCGTTCAACGCTCTCGACGCGCTCGTCCCGGACGGCACGTTCGGCCCGGTCGGCGAGGTGCGGCTGATTCCCGACCCGGACACCTTCACGGTGCTTCCTTACGCCGACCGAACCGCCGTCATGCTCTGTGATATGTACGAACTCGACGGGACGCCGTGGGAGGCCTGCCCGCGCTCACAGCTCCAGTCGTTCCTCGCTGACCTCGCCGAGGACGACCTCGTCCCGCAGACGGCATTCGAGGGCGAGTACTACCTCGCCGAGGAGGCGGCGGAGGGCGACGGCCTCGAACCGTTCGACGACACCACCTGCTTTGCGGCCGCGGGGATGGACTCGGCCCACGAGATTACGCTCGACACCATCGATGCGCTGAAAGCCCAGGGAATGGGGCTCTCGAACTACTATCCCGAGTACGGCCCCGGCCAGCAGGAACTCGTCATCGAACACGACGAGGGGATCACTGCCGCGGACAACCACGTCCGCTACAAGGCAACAGTTCGGGCCGTCGCCGCACAACACGACCGACAGGCGACGTTCGCCCCACAGCCGTTCGAGGGGCTTCCCGGCAGCGGCTGTCACGTCCACCTGTCGCTGTGGCGCGACGGCGAGAACGTCTTCGACGCCGACGGCGACGACCTGTACGGCATGAGCGAGTTCGGCCGCCAGTTCGTTGCCGGCATCCTCGAGCACGCTCCCGCGCTAGTCGCGCTGACGGCCCCGACCGTCCAGTCCTACGACCGACTCCAGCCCGGCATGTGGGCCTCGGCCTTTACCTGCTGGGGCCCGGACAACCGCGAGGCCTGCGTCCGCGTCCCCTCCGCGAACTGGAGCGACGAGAGCGGGACGACCCGGATCGAGTTCAAATCCTGTGACAACACCGCGAACCCGTACCTCGTCCAACTCGGCCTGCTCGCAGCCGGGATGGACGGCGTCGAGCGCGAGCTCGATCCGGGCGAGCCCCTCGAGCAGGATCCCGGCGCGCTCGCCGACGAGGAACGCGCCGATCGAGACATTGAGCGCCTCCCCGAGACGCTTTCGGACGCGCTCGACGAGTTCGAGGACTGCGACGTCCTTCGGGACGCGCTCGGCGAGACGCTGCACCGATCCTACCTCGAGGTCAAGCGCAGCGAGTGGGAGATGTCCGTCAACGAGGACGGCGAGTGGGACGCCGACTACCTCCTGCGGGCCTTCTGAGTATCGTCAATGAGCGGCGATACCAACTCCGACGACCTCACCGACGCCGAACGCGCCGTCCTCGAGCGCGGCCGCGAGTGGGTCCGCGACCACCAGGACGAGCTCGAACTGCTGCTCGCCGACCTCGTTTCTCGTCCGAGCGTCACGGGATCGGAAGGGAGTGCGGACGATCCGTCGACGACGGTGGGCCACCTTCACGCGTTCCTCGCGAATCGAGTCGACCGGGCCGACCTCGCGACCCAGCGGGTGGGAGACGCGCAAGCGGACAGTGACAACGACGGTGGCACCGGTTCCGACGCCGACACCGACACGGATCCGCGTGATAACTGCTACGCCGTCCTCGACGGTGCAAGCGACGAGTTGCTGGTCTGTACCAGCCACACCGATACCGTCCCGCCGGGGAACTCGGTCGACTGGCCGGGCGACGACCCGTTCGAACTCGCGACCGGCACAGTCCGTCGAACGGAGCCAGAAACTCTCGAGCTACGCGTCGACGGCCGGACCGAGACACGCTCGATCCGCGAGCGCTACGATCGGATCTGGCGTCGCCGCGAGGGCGACGAGCGCGAGGTGCTCGTCGGCCGCGGCGCGTACGACAACAAGGCGTCGATCGTCTGTCTCGTCGGCGCGTTACTCGCGCTCGAGGCCGCGCTCGCGGACGAAGCGGTTGATCTGGGTGGGACGCTCGTTCACGGCCACCTGATCGGCGAGGAAGTCGCCCAGGAGGGCGCAAAAGCGATGGTCGGCTCCCACGGCTACCCGGACTGGCTCGGCGAACGGTTCGGGAACCGACTCGAGGGGGACGACCCGTCGGGATCGCTCGTTGTCCTCGACGGCTCGTACGGCTTCGTTCCGGCGATCGGCCACCGCGGGTTGGCGTGGGTCACGCTCAGAGCCGAAGGCGAGTCGACGCACGCCTCGACGCCCCATCTCGGGCGAAACGCCGTCCTCGGAACAGCCGAGGCACTTTCGGGCGTCCGCTCCGACACGTTTCGTGACGCGCTCGTCGAGCCGTTCCAGGCCGACGAGTTGCTCGGCGAGTTCACCGTCGCGGCCGGAACGACGATCGCGGGCGGCGACGTTCGCGGCGTCACGGACGGCGACGTCGACCGCGGCGGGATCAACTCGGTCCCCGACTGGTGCGAGACGACGTTCGACGTTCGATTCCCCCGGTGGGAACGGTTCCCGGACGGACTCGAGGACGTTCGCGAGCACTTCGAAGCGACGATCGAGTCCCAGGCGGCCGAGCGAGCGCCGGACCTCTCGTTCGAGGCCACGGTCGATCCCGCGGAGTTCTTCCCGCCGGTCGCGATCGCCGAGTCACCGGAAGCCGCGCCGGAGCATCCGCTGGTCGCGACGGCGATCGACTCGACGCGAGGGACGTTCGGCTACGACCCCGGCACCACGGTCGCGCCCGGTGTCACCGACGCAGCGACACTCTATCACGGAACCCGGCTCCCGACGCTCGTCGAGTACGGTCCGGCGGGCGCATGGTCGCACGAACCGCTGGAGTTCGTCGAGCGGGAGCAGGTGACCGGCGGCGCGGAAGCCATGCTCGAGTTCGCGATTCGACAGTTAGGCGTCGTCTGAGCGACACGCCTGTGGTGACCGCGATTCCGTTTCTCAGAGGTCGTACAGTCGGATCGCGTTCTCTCGCAACACGTTCTCTGCGGCCGTCTCGGCGTAGGATTCGGTGACGATCTCGTCCTCGACGATGTCTTCGAGCGTCGTCGCAAGCGCGTCGCGGAATCGGCGGGCGGCGAGCACGTACAGTTCCGGAACGGAAAAAGCGTCGCTGCCGTAGAGCAGTTTCGTCGTCGGCGCGAGCTCCATCGCGGTCGAGACGACTCGCTGTGAGCCGTGCTGGGCGAACGGGACCGCAAGCGAGAGGTCGAGGTAGACGTTGGAGTACGTCGCGGTTACGTAGCCGGCCTGTCCGACGTAGGGGTAGCCGGCGTGGAGCACGACGAACTGTGTCTCGGGGTGAGCCTCGATGCACGCAACAAGGTGGGTCGGGTCGACGTACCGGGGGTGTGCGTCCGAGTCGCCGAACCCGGCGTGGACCTGTATCGGGACGTTGCGTTCTGCGGCGAGATTGCAGGCGCGATGAATCACGAAATCGAGCAGTTGCGGGTGCTCGAGACGGCCGTCCCAGTCGCGCCGAACGTCGGCGTAGGCTGCCCGGGCGTCGGCGCGGTCCGCGGGGCCGACGTTCAGCCCGCGCCGGTAGGCGACGATCGTCTTCAGTCCGACGTAGTCGCCGTCGAGCGCCGCCGCCACGCGGTCGACGAGCGCGTTCTCGAAGGCGGCGAAACGCTCGTGCTCGTCGATCAGCGATTCGGCCAGCGGCTCGAGGCGCAACAGCGGATGGACGGTGGCGTCGGTATACTCGCGAAACTCGTCGGGGTCCATCTCCGGAAAGCCGTCGTCGGTGAGGATGACATCCGTTCCAGTGTCGGCGAGACACTCCCGGGTGTAGCGCCGGCGATCGACCGTCGCGCGCTGTTCGAGCAGTTCCGCTTCGTTCGCGGGCGTTCCGTCGAACCGCTCTGCGAGCACGCCGAGGACGGCTCGGTAGTTGAGCGTGTGCCGGGCGTCTCGATTCGACAGATCCCCCTCCGTGAACCACTGGGCGAACCGCTCGCGGACGTCGGTCGCCGACAGCGGCTCGACGGGGTGGGCGTGGTTGTCGATCAACGGTGTCGTTTCGATCGTCTCCCGAATCGACATACGTGGTGCGTACCTCGCGGGCCGAACGGTTGGCTGTTCCGCCTGCTGTCGGTTCGCACGGTCGACCGTTCTCCGGGACCCGCTCGACGAATCGCCACAACAGTTAACCGATTGTTGCACACATATGTGTGCATGGGCGACACAGAGTACCGCAATATCCGGCTCACCGAGGACGCCTACCGGCGGCTCAAAAACCGAAAGCGCGAGGGAGAATCGTTCTCCGACACCGTCGAGCGGATCGCCGGCGAGAGGTCGTTGCTCGACCTAACGGGGATTCTCACCAAGGAGGAAGCCGAGTCGATGCGCGGCGCGATCCGAGAACGGGACGACCGATCGCGCGATGACCTCGACCGACTGACGGACAGGATGGACTCGTGATCGTCGATACGGACGTTCTCATCGACCTGATGCAAAGTGACGACCGCGCCATCGAGACGGTCAGCGAACTCGAGAAGCAGCGTGTTCCGCTTCGTGTTTCGTCGATGTCGCAGTTCGAACTCTTCCACAGCATCGAACGGGTGGACCGGTCCGGCGAACGTCGCCGGCGCATCGAACGGGTCCTGGAAACGAGACCCATCTATCCCGCCGACGCCGCGGTCATGAAGAAGGCCGGGCGAATCGATGGCCGGCTCACCGCCAACGGCCGGGCGATCGGTATCGGGGATACGATCGTCGCCGCGACGGCACTCGTCCACGAGGAACCGGTCCTCACGAGGAACGTCGACCACTTCGAGCGAATTGACGGCCTCGACATCGAAACGTACTGATACGGTTTACTGTAAGTCATTTCCGGCGCAACCGCCGCACGGGTCACGGTTGCGCCGGAAAATCGTTACAGCAATCCGTATGAATCGCCGGTCCCGTCATGATCGGCCTCGGAACTCAATCTTAATGAACCAGCGCGCGAAACGGCGTCACAATGCGACAGTACCTCGATCTCGTCGACGCCGCGCTCTCCGAGGGCACTTACAAACCCAATCGGACCGGCGTCGACACGATTTCCTCCTTTAGCGAGCACTACGAGGTCGATCTGCAGGCAGGGTATCCGCTGTTGACGACCAAGGAGATGGACGGCTACCGGTGGAACTCGATGATCCACGAGGTCTGCTGGTACCTCTCGGGCGAGGAGCACATCCGCGACCTGCGCGAGGAGACGAAGATCTGGGACGCCTGGGCCGACGAGGAAGGAAAACTCGACACCGCCTACGGGCGGTTCTGGCGTCGGTACCCGATCCCGGACGACGAGGCGCGACTCGAGGGCGAGTCCTGGCCGGACGAGACGAACCGGTGGGTCACGACGGAAGCGGACGGACGGCAAACGTTCGATCAGCTACAGTACGTGATCGATACGCTGTCGGACTCGCCGAACTCGCGTCGACTGGTCGTCAACGCCTGGCACCCGGCGAACGCGGCCGTCTCGACGCTGCCGCCGTGTCACTACTCGTTCGTCTTCAACGTACAGGGCGATCGGCTGAACTGCCACCTCACGCAGCGCTCCGGCGACATCGCCCTCGGCGTTCCGTTTAATATCGCCGCCTACGCGCTCCTGACGAAGGTGATCGCCCAGCAAACCGGTTTCAAACCAGGGAAATTCGCCCACACGGTCGTGGATGCCCACGTTTACTGCGGCCGCGGTGAGCGCGGTGAGTGGTACGCCGACAACCTCGACGCCCTCCAGACCCGGCTCGCCGACGTCGACGAGCGCGAAGAGTACCGCGTGGTCCGCGACTGGCTCGAATCCGAAGCGCCGGCCGAGGACGACAGCGACGGGGGGCTCGACCACGTGCCGGGACTGCTCGAACAGCTCTCGCGGGAGCCGCTCGAGCGGCCGACGCTCGACGTTGCGGACGTCTCGATCGACGAGCTAACCGCAGACGATGTGGAGCTACGAGACTACGACTCCCACGAGGGGATCACGTTCTCGGTGGCCAAATGAGCGGAGATACCTCTTCGCGTCACGAGTCCGGCCCGTCATCATCCCTCGAGACCGACCTGGAACTCGTCGCAATAGCCGCCGTCGCGGAAAACGGCGTCATTGGCGTCGACGGCGAGATGCCCTGGCACATCCCTGCGGATCTCGAGCACTTCAAGGAGACGACGATGGATCACCCGGTCATCATGGGCCGGATCACCTACGAGGGAATCCTCGCGGGGCTCGGTGAGCCGCTTCCCGGCCGAACCACGGTCGTGTTGACGACTCGAGACCTCGAGACGCCCGACCGCGTCGTCCGCGCGAGCGATCTATCTGAGGCAATCGAACGGGCGGAAACAGCAGCGAGTGAGCGCCACGGAAACGCTGAGCGGGTCTTCGTCGCCGGAGGCGCGACGGTCTACGAGCAGTTCATGCCGGCAATCGATCGACTGGTTCTGACGACGGTCCACGACTCACCCGACGGCGACGCGTACTTCCCCGACTGGGACCGCGCGGAGTGGACGGAACGAGAGCGCGACGACCGCGGCGACTTCTCGTTTCTGGAGTTCGTTCGGAGCGAATAGGCGTCTTTACCACACGGCGCGGTCCGTTCAAGGGGCGAACGCGCATCCGGATCAGTTCTTGAGAGACGTGTCGTCTCGCCGTACCGATACGTATTGACGGCGTGTTTTTCTTCGCTCGAAGCGTAGTGTTCCGAGATGAACCCTCGATACACGACCCAACGCACTGGGAAGCGCCGCTCGAAGCGGTCGGACATAGAAACCGTCTGGCGTCGCATAGCCGTCCTCGAGCGGGATCAACAGCGTCTCGAAAGTACGCTCCGCGGGCTCGCGAGCGAATCCGGAGTCTCGATATCCGGGCTGTGCTCGCGGTGTGGCGGTGCCTACATGCTGCATAAAAACGGGGTCCTGTCCTGCCCGAAATGCGGGAATCACCGTCACATCTGAGCGGAGAGACGAGTGGCCGGCACCGGTCACTCGACTAGACGTCGTCAGCTAACGGTATCCAACCGTGCCGAGAACGGCGAAGAGGGTCTTGTAAATCGATACAGCAATCCGCCCTACGCAACCGGCTCGAAGTCGGCGCGCTCCGCTTCGGCCTGAACGAGATACGCGCGGTCGTCCTCGTAGTCGGCGACGATCTCGAGCGCCGACGCCGTTCCGATCTGGTTGAGCGCCCACGCGGCGCTGGCTCGAACCCGGTCTTCCTCGTCGTCGTCGAGAACGTCCGCGAGCGGGTCGATCGCGCGGGTATCGCCGATCAGGCCGAGCGCGCGCGCAGCCCAGCTACGGACGTCGGGGTTGTCCTCGACGAGCTGGTTCGCGATCGGTTGAACCGCCTCCTCGGCACCGATCTCGCCGAGTGCTCTGAACGCAGGTTTCTGGAGATCCGGATTGGAGTCGACGTAATCGAGGAGAGTGTCGACGACCTCCTCGTCCGCGACGCCGATCTTACCGAGGATGCGTATCGCCGCCTGATTCCTGCGGCCGGCCTGCTGGAGCATCGGATCCATGGCTTCCTCGGGACCCATCCGCTCTAAGGCCTCGAGACAGTGTTCCTCCATGAAATCGGAGTCCAGACTTTCGTAGGCCAGCAGGATCTGGTCGACGTTGCCTCGCTTCTCGTGAACTTTGAGCGCGTGCCACTCCGGCGGGAAGTCCTTGACGTGGTCGAGAACGGTGTAGAACCCTTCGCGGCGGAGCTGTTCGCGGACTTCGAGGTCGTCCCACGCAGTCGCGTCGTCGACTTCGCCCTCGAAGTCGTCCGTCAGTTCGAGCAGGGCAGCGATCGTCTCGGCGTCCTCGTCGGCGTCGAGGTCGGCGTTCTCGACGGCCGCCGTCGCATCTTCGAGTGCCGACTCGAGCCCCTCGGGGACGTTACTTTCCTCGTCGCCTTTCTCGCCGAGTTCGGCGCCGCTTGCGGGCTCGAGATCGTCGGGCGTCGAGAGGTCGCTTCCGAGCAGATCGTTTAGGTCCGCGAGGAAGGCGTCGACGGCCACGATCAGTTCCTCGTCGCCCTCGATGGTCCAGCGGGTGCCGGTGATCGTCCCGCTGACGCCCTCTATCTCGCTCACGACGTCCTCGGCGTAGGGGCCGCGCTGGTCCTCGAGATCGTCTTCGAGGTCCGAGACCGCGTCGTCGATCTCGTCATACGTCTCCTGCAGTTCTTCCTCGGGAGCAGGCTCGTCCTCGTCCTCGTCGTCGGTTTCCGGCGGCTCCGGGATTTCGACATCGTCGAACGCATCGCGGAACGCCTCGATGTCGGCCTCGACCTCGTCGAGGTCGTCTTCCGTGTCGGCCGCCTCGAGATCCGTCTCGAGCCCGTCGACCTCGTCCTCGAAGGCCGAAAGTCGGTCCTCGAGTGCGTCGAGATCGACCGACTGCTCGGTGGCTTCGGCCTCGGCGTCGTCACTGTTCGGTTCGTCTTCGCTCATGTATTCACCCTCCCTGGGAAACGGCGTCGACGCGTGACAGTGTCCATACGGTATCGTCGTGTCAGGATCGCCCTAAGCGTTTCCATGCACGTCGCTCTCCGGCGTCCGCGAGCGTCCGCGCCAGTAGAGCCACGGGCCGAGAGTCATGTACGCGAGGCCGAGGATGAGAAGGGCGAAGGGGAACGATCGGCCGGCGAACTCCGGGACGAGGATTGCAAGGACGTGGACGACGCCCATGATTCCGGCGTCGCGGGCCAGCAGATCGGGGTATCGGATGCGCGAGACCATCAGGTAACAGAACGCGCCCGTGATCGCGAGGACCAGCCAGGCGTCGGCGGCGCGCGCGAGGATCGCCGCGCCGAGGACGGTCGCCGCGAGCGTCGTCTGGACGCCCTCGGTGTAGTCGTCGGCGGTGTCGTAGGCCGTGTACATGCCGAGTCGGGCGACGGCCATCGCGACGAACAGTGCACAGACGGCGGTCACGAGCAGGAGTTCGACGGTGACCGCGTCGAACCCGATCCCGAGGCCGTCGGTGATCACGACGAACGCGAGGACGGCCGGGGCGACGGCAAAGGAGGCGACGTCGGCGAGCGAATCGAGATAGGGGCCGGCGTCGGTCCCGCCGTAGCGTCGGGCGAGGATGCCGTCGAGTCCGTCGGCCACCGCTGCGAGCAGGATCAAACGCGCAGCGAGGTCGATGTCGACGAACGCGACGACGACGGCGACGAATCCTAGCGCGGCGTTTGCGATCGTCACTGCGTCGGCGACGCCGAGTCGACCGACGAACCGCGGAAGCATACTCGCGGATTCGGCCGTCAGGTACCTTACGTGTTTTCGTTTCCCGACGAAGTCTTCGATGAAACCCATCACCGTTCCGAACGACCGGGAACGAACCGCGGCGGTTATAGTACGCCTTCCCCAAGCGCTCGTATGAACCGGCGCGCCTATCTCGCCGCCGTTGGAACCACCGCCTCGGTCGGACTCGCGGGCTGTACGACCGCCCTGAGTATTTTCGACGACGAGCCCTGCTCCGGCGACGACTGCGACATCGGCATGACTCGCAACGAGTTCGTCCCCGTTGAGTACGAGGCGACCGTCGGCGAGACCGTCGTCTGGATGAACACGAGCGACGCCGACCACACGATTACGGCCAGCGAGTCGAGCCTCCCCGAGGGGGCCGAGTACTTCGCGACCGGCGGGTACGACGATGAAGAGACCGCAATCGAGGCCTGGCACGAGTACCGCGGCGGTCGACTCGAAACCCGAGAAACGTACGAACACACCTTCGAGATTCCCGGCACGTACGTCTATATCTGCGAACCACACGTTGGCGCGGGGATGACTGGTTCCGTCATCGTCACCGAATAGCGAACACTCGACGCGGACCCACTACCGGCTGAAACGATCGGCGTTCGAAAGCGAGGCGCTCGCGTTTATCCGAGCGGGCGGCGACCCCACGTCTCCGGAACCCAGTACTTTCGCGTGAGATACACCGCGACGGCGACGATCGTCACCGCGCCGATCGCGGCGTATATTTGTCCCTCCCCCAGCGCCTCTGCGGCGTCTCCGATCGCGATAACCAGCGCTGCGACGAGCAGGTACTTCGCACCGCGACCGATGATCGACGCGATCAGAAATGTTCTGAATTTCATTCCGAACACGCCAGAGCCGACCGACAGGAGTTCGTACGCCTCGGGAATGGGGGCGAACGAGCCAATCGTCACCGTTGCGAACCCGTTGCGCTCGAAGTACGACTCGACGCGGTCCGTTCGCGAGTTCGAGAATCGGGATTTGAGCGCGGGTCGCCCGCCTTTCCGACCGATCCCGTAGCCGATAATTCCGGCGAACAGCTCGCCAGCCGTCGCGGCGACGACGAACACGAGCGCCAACTCGGGCGATGCAGCGACGAGCGGGATCATGACGATCAGCGGCGGAAACGGAAAGACAAGCGGCAAGAAAAAGTTGAGAATACCGGTAACGACGAGTCCCGTAACGCCCATCGAAACGAATAGCTCTTCAGAGGCCTGAAGGAGTTCGAGAAGGCCGAACAGGAGCATACGTCTGGGATTTGCCCGAGTGTTAAAGAATGCATCTATCCGGCTGTTCGTAACCTCCGATTCCGAACCGTCGTCTCTCGTCGAGTCGACCGATGGTCTGATTGGTTTTCAATAGCTACAACAGATACCTCTCAGATCACCGAACGGTCGCGATGAATAATGTCACCCGGAACACTAACGTCCAGCCTCATCCCAGGCGGCGTGCCGTGTCGGCTGGCTAACCCTCGTGCCGGGTGGGAGATCTGAGATCTCCGGACCACTGTCGCGTGCCCGGGTTCGCCGTGCTGTCATCGCACCCGAATGGGTAGGCTCGGCCGGGGACTGAAGGCACGCACTCCCGCTACGTACTCGGGTCGTTTAACCCTTTCAGATGGCCGGCTGTCAGTCGTTGTCGGCGTAACTACAGACGTCTCGAAGCTGCATCGGCACACCGTTGTGGAAAACCGTCTGACGAGGCGCCGAATCGATCGGCAACGGCGAATCGACGAACACCGACGAGTCCTGACGTCGCGTGCGATCTCTGGTCGTCGCTTCCTCGACGAGTAGTGACGAAAGCGAGACGCGTCGATCGCCGACGCTCCCGAAACTCGCCGTAGGAACGCGACGGACCTCAGTAGAAGTACTCGTCTTCCGAGAGCTGGACGTAGCGTCCGTCGCGGTACGTGTACTTCCGTTTCTTGTAGGCGGCAAGTATCTTCGTCGCGCCGAGTCCGGCGGTGTATCGTTTCGAGATGAGGATATTGTCGCCGTCTGACTGCATGTCGTTGACGACGTCGAACGCCCAGTCCCAGTCGTCGGGTTCATACTCTGCGACGATGTCGGCGAACGCGACGTTCCGGAGGATCTCGTCACCGATCGCGTCCTTCCAGATGTCGTTGTAGTGTTCGAGCGAGTCGGTCGCGGCGAGGCGGCCGGCGATCTTTCCGGTGCGGACGGCAACGTGGTAACCGCCCTCGTGGAACGCCGACGTCGTCCCCATCGCGCCGCCGGCGACGGCGATGTTCGCGCCGACGGGCGACTCGATCGGGCGCGTCGAGGAGATCGGATACGTCTCGGTCCCCTTCGACTTACCGCGGTCCTCGACGAGCGGAATGTCCTCCTCGATGTCGTACTCGTCGCCGTACTCCAGTTCGAGCAGTCGGCGGATGTACTCCGATCCGGACGGCAGCTGCTCGTCGGACGGCTGGAGTAGTCTGTACGATTCAGGATTCTCGACGTCCTCGAGTTGCATGCCGATCGGCATCGTCAGGCCGACGCGAGCCACCGTGCCGTCGTTCGGAAAGACCCACGGGTAGGCGGTCTCGCCGGGCATGTATCCCCACCAGAATTTGAGGGTATCCTCGAACTCCTCGAACAGTTCGGGCGGAAACTCGCGGTACTCCTGGTAGGCGATGTGGTTTGCTGTCGGCGGCGAGAGGTGGTCGGAGACGCTGCGGCCGGGGCCAGTGAACTGATCGAGTGCGTCCATGGTCACCCGCCGCTGCGGACCGTCCGCGAGGACGACGTACTGGGCCTCGAGTTGGTCGCCGTTGGAGAGAGAAAGTGTGTGAGTCGGTCCCTTCGGACTCTCTGCACGGAGGTCTGTCTCGAGATCTGTGACGCCGGTTCCGACGCGGAGATCGGCACCTGCCTCGGCCGCTCGCTCGTGCAGCCAGTCGTCCATCCGAGCGCGGTGGAAGGTGTAACCGAAGTTCGGATACTGTGCATCCATACCGGTCGTCGTCAGTTCGACGGCGCTGTTCGGACCGACGAACTCGGTGGCCTCGAGTTCCCGGTGGATCACCTCGTCGGGGATCTCGCGGTAGTCGAAGTCCATGATGTCGATCCAGTAGTCGAGCATGCCGGCAGCATCGGTCGAGTCAGGACCGATGCCGTCGCGGTCCTCTCGGGGGATTCCCTGCTCGAAGAGAACCGTCTCGGCGCCGTGCGATGCGGCCTGTTCGGCCGCGCAGGTGCCTGCGGGGCCGCCACCGACGATCGCGACGTCAACGCGTTCCATACTCCGTGGAGACTCAGTCACACGTATTAAACCGCATGAAATGCGCGCCAGCCTGACAGTGAACGAAACCGGGAGACTAACCCTTTTGCGTACCCCGGTCAATTGATCCGGTATGACGGCGAGTGAGGACACTACCGAGACGGACCGCGCCGCAGTCGACGATCCGGACGTGCTCGTTCTCCGGGCCGGAACCCACGGGATGCCGATCGAACAGTACGCCGACGCGATACGCGAGCGCCTGCCGAACCGGACCGTTCAACTTGCGAGAACGCCGACCGAGGAGCGCGAGGCGATTCAGAACACATCGTTCGTGACCGGTACGTACCTGCCCGAGGATCGACTCGAGGCCGCCGAGAACCTCGACGTCTTCGCGTGTACCTACGCCGGAACGGGGCACCTGCCGATCGATCGACTGGCGGAGCGAGACGTCGCGGTGACGAGCGCCTCGGGCGTTCACGGGCCGAACATCGGCGAGCACGTCCTCGGTGCGATCCTCCGATTTACCAGACGGTTTCACGTGGCGGCGAGACAACAGCGCCGACGCGAGTGGCGACACTACCAGAGTTACGAGTTACAGGGATCGACCGTCACGATCGTCGGACTGGGTGCGATCGGACAGGCGGTCACCGATCGTCTCGAGCCGTTCGGTGTCGAGACGGTTGGCGTCCGGTACTCGCCCGAGAAGGGCGGTCCGACGGACGAGGTCGTCGGCTTCGAGGGCGGCGCGTTCGAGGACGCGATCGCGCGGGCCGACTACCTCGTCCTCGCGTGTCCGCTCACGGACCTCACCCGCGGACTGATCGATCGCGAGGCGTTCGTGACGATGGACCCGGAAGCGGTGCTGGTCAACATCGCCCGCGGGCCGGTCGTCGACACCGACGCGCTGATCGAGGCCCTTCGCTCGAGTCGGATCCGCGGCGCGTCACTCGATGTAACCGACCCCGAGCCGCTGCCGGAGGAGCATCCGCTCTGGAACTTCGGAAACGTCCAGATCACGCCGCACAACGCGGGACACACGCCGAGGTACTACGACCGTCTGGCCGATATCGTCGCGGAAAACGCCAGGCGGTTCGCCGAGGACGGCCCAGATGCGACGTTCGAGAATCAGGTCATTCCGTAAGCAGCCGCTTCCTCAAGCAACGGTGGCGATGCCGGGATCGCGGTGGCGTCGACGCGCACATCTTTTTCAGTCTCACGGTCGAATCCCACGTATGGCACCGACTGCAACGATCGCGTGTGAACTGGTGGGTTCAGGTAGTCATCCGTCTCGCTTCCGTGGGTGGTCGCGATGACGCTCACGTTCGACGGAACGGTCCTCGTCCCCGTCGCCGATCCGGACGACGGCGAGCGGACGACCGCTGCACTCGTTCCTCACCTCGCCTCGACGAGCACGGTCATCGTCGTCAACGTGATCGAAAAGGCCGGCGGTGGGATCGACAAGGCACCGATGGAACAGCGCGAGGAGTACGCCGACGAGATATTCGAACGGGCGGGCCGGCCGCTCGCCGACTCGCCGGCGACCGTCGAGTCGGACACGCTGTACGGCACCGATATCGTCGAAACGATCTTCAACGAAGCCAACGATCAGAACGCCGATGCCGTCGCGTTCGCCCCGCGTGAGGGGAATCGCCTCGCCGAACTGCTCACCGGCGACGTAGCGCGTCGAATGGTTAAAGAGGCGTCCGTTCCGGTCGTCGCGCTTCCACAGTCTGAATAAGCGTCTGTTGAGAGCAGGTGGATTTTCGACGTCAACCGGCGAGTGCAGCGAGTGCGCTTCGTTTCCGTTACCTGAACGTCAGAGCAGAATTATTATCATCGTTGCGATGCTATCGGACACGTATGGATGCTGTCGACAATCTCAGCGACGCGATAGACGTAACGCGGGAGTTGCTATTGCCCGTTCGCTTCTGGCTGTGGGTCAAACTCGCCATTGTCGTCCTCTTCGTCGGCGGCGGGATGATGACCGGCGGCGTTCCGTCCGGCGACGTCACCATGTTCGCCGACGAACCGGCCGTCGAGGACGGAACGGAAGACGTCCCTGAAGACTTCTGGGTCATATTCGCTGCTATCGTCGCAGGGATTGTCCTCCTCTGGCTGATCTTTGCGCTGATCAGCGCGATTATGGAGTTCGTCTTCGTCGAATCGTTACGCTCCTCGGAGGTACACATACGACAGTACTTCCGGGAGAATCTCGGGCGCGGATTCCGGTTGTTCGGCTTTCGAATACTCGTCGGACTCATCGCTGCAGCGATCGTCTTCGGGCCGCTTGCCTTCGTTATCCTCTCTGCCTCGAGTCCCGAGGCGATCCTCGGAAGCGTGCTGTTGATACTGCTCTTCGGACTGTTCGTCTATCTCTTCTACGCCATCGTGATGCGATTCACGTCCGAGTTCGTCGCCCCGATCATGCTGTTGGAGTCACGCGGCGTGCTCAGTAGCTGGAGCCGATTCTGGTCGACGTTCAAAGCGAACTGGTCCGAGTACGTCGTCTACTTGCTGTTGGTCTGGATCCTCCAGCTCGTGATCAACCTCGCCGCTGGAATCCTTCTTCTGCTCGCCGTCCTCCTCGTTGCGATTCCGTTCGGAATCGTTGCCTTCCTTCTGCTCATGGTCGGCGATATCGGCGTCTGGCTCGCCATCCCGGTCATCTTCCTCGGCGTGATCGCAATGATACTCGTGGTCGCGCTGATCCAGATGCCGATCCGGACGTACTTCCAGTACTACGGCCTGTTGTTGCTCGGCGACACGAACGACGAACTCGATCTGATCGCCGAACAGCGAGCAGCCGTCCGCAGTGACGGCGGTGCCCACGGTGTCGACTCGACCGGACCCGAATCGGACGAGACACGGAATGGCTGGGATGACACGACCGACGAAGAGTCGACGTCCGACCGCTGGGACGAGGACGACGGCTGGGATACCTCGGACGAATGGGATCAGTCAGACGAGGACGACGGCTGGGACACCTCGAACGAGGACGACCGCGACGACGACCGAGGGTGGTGATCTCGGTTCCGGAACGACAGGCCGGAACCTGCAGGTAGAACGGTTTCCCACCCGCCCCAACTAGGCTTCAATATGTCCGACCCCGACCGGGAGCCGACGGAGAAGCCGACCAGCGACAGGGAGGAAGCAGAGCGCGAGGGGAAGTGGATGGCTCGCAACTGGCTGGGAATCGCAGTCGTCTCCATCCTCTCGTTGCTGTTGCTCGCCGTCGCAATGATGCAGGTGACCGGACTCGTCGACGTGTTCGCGCCGATCGCGGACACCGAAACCCAACAGTGGGGAGCGTTCTTCGTACTCGCACTGATCGTCGTCATCCTCGCTGGCTGGAGCTGGAAGGCCATCATCGGGCGAGGCTAACGCGTCGTTAGACAGTCTACTGGCGGTCGTTTCTGGAAAAACCAGACGATGTCTCACCGACAGTACGACCAGTCTTCCCCTCGTTCCGTTCGATCTGATTGGCGTTCCTCGACGTCGCTCCGAAGGCACTCCTCGCTGCAGTAGTGGTGCTCGACGGTCGCGTGGCTCGTCGTTACGACCCGACTCAGACGATACGCGGTCGGACCGATCGAGCAATCACAGTTTTGGCAACGGTTCCGTACGCTTTGGATTTGGTCGGGTATCGCTGCCGGGTGGCGGTCAGTACCTGACGTCTCCTCGGAATCTGCGTGTGGATTCGTATCGAGTGGCGTCGTCCCGTCGAGGGACGCTATCGCATCCGAATCGTTTTCGGCGTTCATATTCTGTCCTCCACGGCATTTTATAAATAATTCGGCTTGACTGTCATTATATGATGAGAGTGTGCGCCGAGATGTAATCGCCAGAACATACATTCAACTAGTTGACGTATTGACACTATGGCCGCCGATTCGGACGACGAGCAACCTGACGACGTCTTTCGGGTCCTCAGCCACGACCTTCGACTCCTGGTTCTGGACGTCCTCGAGGCTGCACGGACGTCGAGTTCGTTCGCCGCCGAGCCGCTGTCGTACTCCAAACTGGCAGACCTCATGGGCGAACGTCAGGGAACCAACTTCGGCCGCGACTCGGGGAACTTCAACTCTCATTTGCGGGTTAGACTGACTATATACGACACCAGATAGACACAATCGAATTTTGCGATGGGTTACGTGAACTGTGGCACGTCGTCCCATCGCAATACGCCGTCGGAGAGAAATTCGTTTAGGCATCGCCGGTAGAGAACGCTCAATGAGTTACCGAATCGGACTCGTCGGCAAACCCTCCGTCGGCAAGTCCTCCTTTTTCAACGCGGCGACGATGAACGACGTACCCGAAGGGGCCTACCCGTTCACGACCATCGATCCCAGCGTCGGCGAGGCCTACGTCCGTGTCGAGTGCGCTGCCCCCGAGTTCGACGAGGAGTGTACGCCGAACGTCGGCTACTGCGATCACGGCACCCGATTCGTTCCGACGAAACTCGTCGACGTCGCCGGGCTCATCCCCGGCGCACACGAGGGTGCAGGACTCGGCAATCAGTTCCTCTCCGATCTGAACGAGACCGACGTGCTCGTCCACGTCGTCGACTTCTCCGGCGAGACGGACTTGGAAGGCGAACCGACCGAAGGGCACGATCCGCGCGACGACATCGCCTTCTTGGAGGAGGAACTCGACCAGTGGTATCTCGGAATCTTACAGAAAGGGATCAAGCGCTACGAGTCGGGCTACACCACGGAGGACGACGCCATCGAGGAAGAACTCGCCGAGCAGATGAGCGCGTTCAAGACCAACGAAGACGAGATCAAACGCCTCATCCGTCGCGTCGATATCGGTTTCGACCCCGAGGAGTGGGACGACGACGATCGGCTCGAGTTGGCCCGCGAAATCCGCAAAGAGACAAAGCCGATGGTGATCGCGGCGAACAAGATGGACACGCCCGAAGCACAGGAAAACTACGCGGAAATTACGGCCGATCCCGACTACGACCATCTGACGATCACACCGTGCAGCGCCCACGCCGAGAAGGCCCTCAAGTCGGCAGACAAAGCCGGTGTCGTCGACTACCGTCCCGGCGACGCGGACTTCGAAATCTCGGGTGACATCTCGGGCGAGCAAGAACAGGGGCTCGAGCAGATTCGGGACTTCCTCGACGAGTACGGTGCCACCGGCGTGCAAGCCGCCCTCGAAACCGCGCTGTTCGACGTCCTCGGCGTCACGCCCGTCTTCCCCGGCGGGGCGAACGGCCTCGGGAACGAACGCGGCGAGGTGCTCCCGGACTGTTATCTCATCCCGCCGAACTCGACCGCCGAGGACTTCGCTTACACCCTCCACTCCGATATCGGCGACGGCTTCCTCCACGCGATCGACTGTCGCTCGAACCGCCAACTCGGCAAGAACTACGAGGTCGAACCGCGAGACGTCATCGAAGTGATTACGACGAACTGAGACGATTCCCGCACGGACGTTCGGGACACTCGCGAGCCGGCGATTACGTCGGAAACCGTGGACAACAGACCGTATTAACCCGGTTGGTCGAGCGCGATTCGATCGATCGACTGATCAAAATCGATGCGGAAACGGTGTCTTCGAGTCGAAACTGCCTCTCGGAGGCTAAAACGCAACCTCAGAAGGCGTGTCCGACGGTTTGATCGCCGTAGAGCAGCGTGACGGTCCCGGAAACGTCGTCGTCGATCGAGAACGTATCGCCCTCTTCGAAGGTGTCGCCGACCTCCTCGTCGAGATCGAACTCGATAGAGCCGTCATCGGCCCAGGCCTGCGCCCCGAGTTCCGAGGTGGACAACGAATCGCCACCGACGTGTTCGACCTCGCCGGCGTCCTCGTCGAGTTCGAGTTCGACGTGTGGCTGTGCGTTCGTCCAGCCGACCTGTACGTCGTCGCCCCAGACGGCGGTAACGTTAGCGCCGACTTCGATGTTCTCGAGTTCCACCGTCACCGACGAGGAAACGGTGTCGACCTCGTCGGTCCACTGCGTTTCGGCCGGCTCGTCATCGATTCGAAGTTCGTACTCGTCGGTCGGGCGCTCGTCGACATCGTCGTCGAGTCGGAGCGTCGCCGACAGCGTTTCGTCGGCGTACTCGTATTCGAAATCGACGACGCCCGGTGGGCGGACGGAATAGGTTCTGAGACTATCGTCGCGACTCACGCCGTCCCAGCCGACGAGAATCTCGTCGCCGGGGGAGACGCCCTCGAGTTCGGCGGTGTCGCCCGCGGAGAGCGTCTCGCCCGTCCAGGGTTGGGCCGTCGTGTACGGCTCGGGCTCGTCCTCGTCAAGTCGGAAGGTCGGTCGCTCGTCGTACGCCGCGAGGTGGACGTCGTCGCCGTCGAGCGGGAACTCGTCTGCGTACTCGACCGTGACGGTCTCGGCGTCGATGTCGGACTCGAACTCGAACCGGAAGTGACCGAGAATCGTCGTCCCGCTCGAACTCGATCCCATCTCGTGGTCGTGGCGGAGCCGGATCGAGAGGTTCGGCTCGACGTCGTCCATCTCGAGTACGATCGTATCGCCTTCTTCGATCGTTCCCTGTCCGTCGGCCCAGATTTCGGGGTCGTACTCCTCGTCACCGACCTCGAACGTGAGATCCTCGACCGGCGTCGGATCACCGCGTCCGATCTCGATTTCGAGGACGCCGTCGTCCTCGAGGTCGATATCGCGCTCGGGCCGAAGCGAGCCAGGGCTGTCGTGTTCAGCGACGGCCCGTTCCGCCGCGAGATCGCGTTCGACGACCGCAGTGACGAGGTTACCGTCAATGTCGATGGTCGGCTCGTCCGTGGTAGCCATGTACGCGAGTTCGCCTTCCAGGGATTCGATGACTTCGTCCGTGAGGACGGACTCGTCCTCGAAGGCGATCCCGTACTTCATCTCGATTGTATCAGGATCGACGACCGTCATCGCCTGAACGACGTACTCGATCTCGACGCTGTCGCCGCTTGGTAGCTGGTACCCCTCGTCGGCGAGGTGAGCGACGTACTGATCGGCGTCGTCGTACGTCTCGAGCGCGTCCTCAAGTGTCGGCTCGTCGTCGAGAAGCCGCGTTTCCTCGCCCGCACCGGCAGCAACCGCGTCCTCGAGCGTCTCGGTGTCGTTCGCCGTGATCACGGCCTCGTCAGTGACGGCTGTGGCCGTCTGCATCTCTTCGTACAGTTCGTACTCGACACCATCGATTTCGCGAGTTTCGGGCTCGTCCTCGAACTCGAACTCGCCGGTGAGGACCGTAACCGAACTCGAGGATTCACCGCCGAACCCGTGTGCGACGGTGTACGTTTCGATCGCGTCGGCATCGACTCCCGGCACGGCGACGGCAGGCTGTGGTTCGTGGGGGTGGTCTGCCTCGAGCCATCGGTCGAAATCCGTCGTCGTGACGGACAGCGTTTCGCCGTCGATGGAGGCGGGGAGATACTCGTGTGTGGTTCCAAACTCGACAGCCGCGGGGCTCGAACCGCCATTGGATCCGGACGCCGATTCGCCCTCGTTCGAGGCGACGGCACTGCCAGCTACCGCGAGGCCGATCGTCGTGCCGATACCACCGAGGAGGGTTCGACGGGGACACTGCTTCATACACGTTTCAATTGGCTTTCACATTATTAGTATCTTTCCATTACAGTCGGTTTCGGTGACATCATCGATTCGCCGAACCCGACAGGTACTCACGCACTCGCCTATTCGTCACGACTGATGGCTGATCGGTTCGGCGCTTCCTACCGTCCGACGAAATCCGAACTCGCGGTGTTCGTTTCCGGGGTCACCAGTATGGGACTGGAGATTCTGGCCGTTCGGATCGTCGCACCACAGTTCGGAAGCCACATCTACACGGTTGGGGGAATCCTCACCGTCTTTCTCATCGCGTTGAGCCTCGGCTACTGGCAGGGCGGAAAACGCGCTGCACTGGCGACGAATCGCCAGATGAGCTGGATCATGCTCGCGACCGCCGTCTACGTCGCGGTCGTCGTCTACGCGAGCGACATCCTGCTTACGTACACCTCGACGCTTCCGCTCTCGCCACGGTACGCCTCCTTGCCCGCCGTCATCGTCCTGTTCGGACCGCCGACGTACCTGCTCGGGTTCATCAGTCCGTACGCTGCCGAACTCTCGACGAAGGAGGGGACCGGCGAGGCGTCGGGTCATGTCTACGCGCTGGGAACGATCGGCAGCATCGTCGGCTCGGCCGCGACGACGTTCGTCCTCATCCCTGCACTGACGATCGAGGAGATCGGACTGCTGTTCGGCCTCGCGCTCGTCGCAACGGCGGTCGGACTGACGTATCCCTCCTTCCCTCGCCGGCCGACGATCGCGAGCGCCGTCGTCGTCCTCTTGCTCGTCACCGCGGCCGGAATCGGGCCGGTAACGTTCGACCACCGCGGCGACGTCGTCTACGAGGACCAGACTGCCCACCAACAACTCGAAATCGTCGACGACGGCGACGTGCGAACGATGTACTTAGACGGTTCGCGCCACAGCGCGATGGATCTCGAAAACCCCGACCGACACGTCTTCACGTACACGCGATACTTTCACCTGCCGATGCTGCTGACCGACGAGGTCGACGACGCCGATCGCGTATTGTTCATCGGCGGCGGTGGCTACACGGGCCCGCAAGATTTCGAGCAGCGGTACGACGTCACCGTCGACGTCGTCGAGATCGATTCCGCGGTGACCGACGCCGCCGAGGAGTACTTCGGACTCGAGACGGGCGATGACCTGAACGACCACGCCACGGACGGCAGACAGTTTCTCCAGAATACCGACGAGACCTACGACGTGATCGTTCTCGACGCTTACAAGCAGGATCAGGTCCCGTTTCATCTGACCACCGTCGAGTTCATGGAACTCGTTTCCGACAGACTGAGCGACGACGGGATCCTCCACGCGAACGTCGTCTCCGCGCCCAGCGGTTCCGGGTCGGAGTTCTACCACGCACAGCACGAAACGATGGAGACCGTCTTCCCCGACGTCTACAGCTTCCGGACCTCAGACTCGAGTGCCGTCCAGAACATCCAGCTCGTCGCGACGAACGACGAGACAGGGTTCAGCCAGTCGGACCTCGAGGAACGATCCGAAAACCGGGATCTCGGCGTCGATCTCGACGACGCGGTCGACAACTGGATGGACGATCCAGAGAGCGACGAGGCGCCGGTACTCCGAGATGAACGCGGTGGCGTAGACAGCCTGCTCGATCCGATGCTGGGCCAGCGGTACGTCATCGAGGAGACGCCGGAATCAGGGTCCAGCGAGCCGACAACCACTGAGACGGAACCGGCAGCAGCGACGCCGTAACGGGAATTGGGAAGCAGGGGTGCATGGGTATCGTGGCGATGGTTTATCACGCCGAGCCCTTCGTCGAGGCGAGAGTTGAACGGTGATTCGTCATCAGCCGGGTGGCTGGATCCAATCAGTTGCAACGACCCAGAGAACGACGACATTGAGCGCTATTGGTATCACCTTCGTCGCTCCGAAGAATCCGACCAGCAGCACGAGCGAAAGGATGGCCCCACCCCCGGCCAGTATCTTCCACCAACCGAACGGAACCCAGATGTTTACCACCGCGAGGGCAGCCAAGAAAAAGAGAGTTCCCCCGATTATGGCGAGGAACAATCCGACCACGGGCAGATCAGACGACACGGCAAGCTGGCCCAATAGCCCACTATCGCCATCACTCCACGGCCAGACCCACCGCAAGAGGCCACCAAACTCCTGTTGGGCTTCGCTATCCAGCGGAACGAGATACGAAGCCACGAAGTGTGCCTGTAGCAGCAGCAGTGCCGAAAACAGCCATTTCGATATCGACATACCGTCTGTAGGATACCTCACGAGATAATCCTCTCTGTGTGAGTCAGTAGCATCGTAGTACACACAGATAACTCGCTGACCGGCAGTGGTCCCGGTCCGTTCTCGGTCAGCGATAGATGTTCTGGTACCGGTCGCGATACTTCCCGAGTGCAATCCGCGCCGCTCGTCGTGACCGGAACCCGAACCCGACCGACGGACACGCCTCGTCCGGACATTCCCAGCGGAACGTCTCGGACGACGGGTCTCTCGTAACCGTTGCCTCTCGATCACAGCGCGGACAGCACCATCCCCACCGGATGTTGCCGACGTACTCGCGTGCCATACTGTCGTCCGCTGATGACACTGTCCGGACGCGAATAGGTATCTTACTTCATTTGATGTGCAGTTAAGACAGAACCGCGACGAGACGCCGGTGCAAAAGTACGCGAGTTCGAACTTCACTCACTCGGGTTGGTTTCCGGTGACGACGACCGGACGATCCGAGTTGAGAATCACCGACTGCGTGACGCTCCCGAAGACGGCTTTCCCGACCGGCGAGCGCTTTCTGCTCGCGATGACGATCGTATCGACGTCGTACTCCTCGGCTTCCACGATGATGTCGTCCGCCGCGTCGCCGCTGTCTTCGAGAACCGTGACGTCGATCCCAGCGTCCTCGAGATACTCCTCTGCTCGACGAACCGATCCGATCCGCGAGACGGATTTGTACTGTTCGAACTCCTCGGGCAAGTCCGCGCTTTCCTCGCCGAAGACGAACAGTAAGTACGCCTCGACGACGTCGCTCGCGTTCGGAAGCGAACTCACGTACTCGGCCTGCGTGAGCGCCCGGTCTTCGTCAGTGCCAACAGGTATCAATGCCCGATACATGTGCTACCATTCGATTGAGGTATGTATAAAAGTGCCCCCGCGCTCGTCGACTCGTTCCAGCCATCGGGACCGGCCCCGGAGCCGCCAGTGATCCGCAGGTGCTGCCGCTGTGAGTCGATCACAGCGAATCCGAATCGCGCGGGTGGAATTATGTAGTATACACACAACAATAGAGACATGCCTCAGCGCGTCCTCGAACGGGACCCGTCCGATCAGATCCGGATACTCGACGAGGAAGGGACCGTCGTCGCTCCCGAGCTCGAACCGGACCTCGAGCCGGGGACGCTTCGGTCGATGTACCGAGATATGCGGTTTTCTCGCCGCTTCGACGAGCGACTGATCAGCCTCCAGCGACAGGGCCGCGTCGGAACGTACGCCTCGCTTGCGGGCCAGGAAGGGGCACAGATCGGCTCGACCTACGCGCTCGACGAGGCGGACATGCTCTCCTACCAGTACCGAGAACACGGTGCCCTCGTCGCACGCGAGTTGCCGTGGGAGTACCTGCTGTACTGGATGGGCCACGAGGACGGCAACGCCGCGCTCGCCGACGTGAACGTCTTTCCGCTCAACATCTCGATCGCGAGCCACCTTCCTCACGCGGTCGGCTGGTCGTGGGCCGCCAAACTGGACGGCGAC
Source organism: Natrialbaceae archaeon A-arb3/5 (assembly GCA_046614585.1). Taxonomy (GTDB): domain Archaea; phylum Halobacteriota; class Halobacteria; order Halobacteriales; family Natrialbaceae; genus JBKKHI01. The sequence goes on from JBKKHI010000006.1 coordinate 96,539, forward strand.
GAGTCGGTGTCCGTCGTACACTTCGGCGACGGGGCGACGTCCGAGGGCGATTTTCACGAGGCGATGAACTTCGCGGGCGTTTTCGATACGCCGACGATCTTTTTCTGTAACAACAACCAGTGGGCGATCTCGGTCCCACAGGAGAGCCAGACCGCGAGCGAGACGTTCGCCCAGAAGGCGACAGCGTACGGGTTCGACGGCGTACGGGTCGACGGGATGGACCCGCTCGCGACGTATGTCGTGACGGCGACCGCGCGGTCGAAGGCGACCGATCCCGAATCCGACCGGCTACGGCCGACGCTGATCGAGGCGGTTCAGTACCGATTCGGCGCGCACACGACCGCTGACGATCCGTCCGCCTACCGCGAGGACGAGGAGGTCGAGCGGTGGCGCGAGCGCGACCCGATCGACCGTTTTGAAGCGTACCTCCGAGAGCGGGGCATCCTCGACAGTAAGCGAATCGAGACGATCGAAGCGGAGGTCGAAGCGACGTTGACGGAACTGATCGAACGAGCCGAATCGACCGACCCCGATCCGCGAGACCTGTTCGAGTTCACGTACGCGGAGCCGACGCCACGACTGGAAGAACAGCGATCCAATCTCGACGATCTGCGGGACGTATACGGCGACGAGACGTTACTCGACGACGAGTGAATTTTCCAGAGCGCGTTTAAAAGAGACATGTGGACAGGTGAACGGTTACCCGGCCACCGTTCTGATCTCCAGCAACGATGCAACGTCAGCAGTCGTCCCGGGAGACCGGGTGGAACGGCACGGTACCGAGCGCGTTCGATCTCCGAATTCTCGGCTTCGTCGGCGTGATCGCGGCCCTCGCAGCGTCGGTGAACGCGCCGTACGGCGGCCTTCCGTTCGCGGTCGTCGCGTTCGTCTTCCTGCTCGGCGGCGGGATCGTCGTCCACCTACTCGGCGAGCGAAAGCTTCGCCGGATCACCGACGGACTCGTCGAGCGGTGGGTCGAGGCCGGCGGCGCGATCGAGGATGTCACACGATCGTCCGAGGGGATGCGAACCGAGTGGACGATCCACACGGACGACGGAAACGTCACCGTCGGCGGCATCGCGCTGATCCCCATCGCCCAGCTATCGGTCGAGTGGCAGGGCGTCGGCGACACGATGGACGCGAGCGAGGCGGAGGAGAACCTGGATCAACTCGCAGAAAGCCTGTACAGCGAGATATTCGAAATCGGTGCAGCACCGCAGCGGGCGTAACGCCACCTCGACGCGCTGACTGTGGCTTCTCACTCGAGCGACGGAAGCACCGTCTCTCCGAACGCCTCGACGAACTGTGCCTGTTCGCGGTTGACGTTGTGGAGGACGAGTTTATCGACGTCGAGTTCCTTGTCCCGGTGAAGCCACTCGAGATGGTCGTCGAGGTCAGCCGAGATCCGGACGTTTTCGGCGACCTGTTCTCGGCTGATCTCCTCGCCCAACTCGTCGAACTCCTCGGCCGTTCGAAGTTTCTGCGTGACAGGGCCCGGAACACAGTTCGTCCGCCACTGGTCGTACGCGCCCTCGATCGCGGCTTCCTCGTCCTCGTCGTAGGACAGTTGCACTTTGAGATAGACCGGCTTGTCGGGCGACCCGTCCCGGAACGCCTCGATCCGGGCTTCGAGACCTTCGTGGTCCGGTGTCCCGATCGTGATCAGGCCGTCGACCCACTCGCAGGTGCCGAGCCAGCGGGCGGTCTCCTCGGAGAGCGCCGCACCGATCAGTGGCGGCGCGGAGTCGGGACGCGTGTACAGCGTCGCCCGCTCGACGGTAATCTGTCCCTCGTGTGTAACTTCCTCGCCGCTCCAGAGCTGTTTCATCACCTCGGCTGACTCTTCGAGGCGATCGTTTCGATCCGACTTGACCGGCCAGTTCGTGCCCGTGATCCCCTCGTTGAGTAGTTGACCGCTGCCGATCGAGAGCCAGAATCGCTCGGGATAGGTTTCCCGGAGCGTCGCCGCTGCCTGGGCGATAATTGCGGGATGGTACCGGTACCCCGGCGCGTTGACCGTACCGAAGGTTAGCGACGAGGACGTCGCTTCCATCGCCGAGCCGAGCCACGACCAGACGAATCCCGACTCGCCCTGGCGTTCACTCCAGGGGTGAAAGTGATCCGATGCGAGAACGTCGTCGAACCCGTGTTCGTCCGCGAGTTCGACGAGGTCGAGCAGCTCCGAGGGTGAAAACTGTTCGTGGGAGGCGTGAAATCCAATGTCTACCATCGTATCACCGTCGACCGCCCGGCTGGTGGACGGCCGTCGCTATTCGTTCTCCCACACCCTCGTACTTCGGTGCTCGCCCGGAATTCGTAAGCACTCCGCCGCCACCGAGTCGGTCGCTACTCGTCCGACTCGTCGTCCCGGTCCGTCCAGAAGTCGAACGAGCGGCCGGGTGCAAATACGTCGAGGCCGATTGCAAGCTCGTCGCCGGTGTTTTCGACGCGATGACTTTCCCAGGCGTCGAGCCAGACCGAATCGTACTGCTCAAGCGTGATCTCGTCGTCCTCGGTCGCGACCGTGAGTTCGCCCGCGAGACAGAGACAGACCTGCTCGTTCTCGTGATCGTGCATCGGCGAGCTGTGTCCCGGCGGCTTCTCGAACCACTCGACGGAAAAGCGGTCGCTGCCGGCCATCGACACGCGTCGCCAGCCCTCGTTGGGTTCGTACGTCTCGGCGGCGTCGAACTCGACCGATTTCATAGGTTCGATTCCGACGCGCCGCCGTCGATCACCACGCTCTCGCCGTTGATGAAGCCCGACGAGGGCGAGGAGAGGAAGGCGACGGTGTTCCCGAGTTCCATCGGGTCGCCGACGCGCTCTAACGGGTTGGTCGCCCAGTTCTCGATCCCCGCCTCGTAGGAGTCGTACTCGTCGCGCTCGACCGCCTTCTCGACCAGTTCTTCGATCCGCGCCGTCTCGTGGGGGCCGGGAAGCACCGCGTTCGAGCGAATCTCGGGCGCGAGCTCCTGGGACAGCGTCTTCTCGAGACCGATCACGCCCATCCGAACCGAGTTCGACAGGACGAGGTCATCGAGCGCCGCTTTGACGCTCCGGGAGGTGATGTTCACGATGGTTCCTTCGTCATCCCCCTCGCGCAGGTGGGGTTCGGCCGCCCGGACGAGCCGAACGACGCTCATCACGAGCAGGTCGTACGCCTGGTACCAGTCGTCGTCTTCGGTCTCGAGGAACGGTCCCGGTGGCGGGCCGCCGGCGCTGGTCACGAGGTGGTCGACGGTGCCGAACTCGTCGACGGTCGTCTCGACCAGCGTTTCGATGTCGTCCTCGTCCGTGAGATCGCCCTGCTGGGCGACGACCTCGCCCGTCGCCTCCGCCCCGATTTCTGCTTTCGCGTCCGCGAGCCGGTCCGCGTCACGGCCGTTGATCACGACGTTCGCTCCCTCGCGGGCGAGCGCCGTCGCCGATGCCTTGCCGAGCCCGCTCGAGGACGCCGTCACGAGCGCCACGTTGCCGTCGAGTTGTAGATCCATCGCATCGTCATGTTTCCGCTAGCGAACGAAAAAAGATATCTAATCTCGTTCGTTTCCGCACAGCCGCTTCAGACGGGACTGTGTTCCTCCTGATACGAGCCGTACTGTTCCTCGAACACCTGCATGACCTCGCCCATCGTCGCGTAGGCCTTCACCGCGTCGACGATGGCCGGCATGACGTTCTCGTCTGCCTCGATGGCGTCCGAGATCGCCTCGAGCGCCGCTTCGACCGCCTCGTCGTCTCGGTCGGCTTTGACTTCCTCGAGCCGTTCGAGCTGTCGGTCTCGCGTCGTCTCGTCGGCCTCGTGGATCTCCGGTGCCGTGTCTTCGGCGATCGTGTACTTGTTGACGCCGACGACGACCTCCTCACCGCGCTCGACTCGCTGCTGGTACTCGTAGCTCGCATCGTGGATCTCGCGCTGGAAGTACCCCCCTTCGATCCCCGCGAGGACGCCGTCGCGGATCGAGCCGTCGCCCAGTTCTTCGATCTCCGCGAGGTACGCTGTGATAGCGGCCTCCATCTCGTCGGTGAGCGCCTCGATCGCGAAGCTGCCGCCCATGGGGTCGACGATATCGGCCGCACCGGACTCTTCGGCGATGATCTGCTGGGTCCGCAGGGCGACCCGCACCGCCCGCTCGGTCGGCAGCGCGAGCGCCTCGTCGAAACTGTTCGTGTGTAGCGACTGGGTGCCGCCGAGGACCCCTGCGAGCGCCTGAATCGTCACCCGGACGACGTTGGTGAGCGGCTGCTGAGCGGTCAACGACTGGCCGGCCGTCTGCGTGTGGAACTTCAGCCGCTTCGACGCCGGCTTTTCGGCATCGTATCGCTCGGCCATCGTTCGGGCGTAGACGCGCCTCGCCGCGCGAAACTTCGCGATCTCCTCGAAGATGGAGTTGTGCGAATTAAAGAAAAACGAGAGCAGCGGCGCGAACTCGTCGACGTCGAGCCCGCGGTCCAGACAGTCCTCGACGTACGCGAAGCCGTCCGCGAGCGTAAACGCCGCCTCCTGTGCGGCCGTCGAGCCCGCCTCGCGGATGTGATACCCCGAGATCGAGATCGGATGGAACTTCGGCGTCTCCGCGACGGCGAACTCGATCGTGTCCGTGACGACCGCGAGCGACGGTTCCGGGGGGATCACCCACTCCTTCTGTGCGATGAACTCCTTCAGCATGTCGTTCTGGAGCGTTCCCCTGAGTTCGTCCCGCGGAACGCCGCGCTCGTCGGCCAACGCGACGTACATCGCGTAGATAACTGGTGCAGAGGGATTGATCGTAAACGAAGTCGACACCTCGTCGAGATCGATGCCGTCGAACAGGATCTCCATGTCGGCCAGCGTGTCGACGGCGACGCCCTCCGTGCCGACCTCCCCCTCGCTCATCGGATGATCCGATTCGAGCCCCATCAGCGACGGCATGTCGAAGGCCGTCGACAGGCCCGTCTGGCCCTCGTCGATGAGGTAGTGAAACCGCTCGTTGGTCTCCTCCGGCGTGCCGAAGCCGGCGAACTGGCGCATCGTCCAGGTGCGGCCGCGATACATCGTCGGATACGGTCCGCGCGTAAACGGCGGCTCGCCCGGAAATCCGAGATCCTCGAGGTAATCGAGGTTAGCGATGTCCGCCGGCGTGTAGAGGCGATCGACCTCGTGATTGGACACCGTCGCGAACCGACCGTGACGTTCCCCGTGACGTTCGAGAGTCGGTTCGAGCGTCTCGGCTTCCCACCGCTCGCGCTGCTCGCGGATGCCCTCGAGCTCGTCCGGATCGAACATGTCGTGCAAATGGACGGCTGTCAGCTAAAATCTTGGTGTCAATTACCACGAACTGAACGAAGGGACTGTTCGGAACGTCGCGTGTCGATCCGCGCTACTCGCCGATCAGGTGCCGAGCGATGACTTCCTTTTGGATCTCGGAGGTTCCCTCGTAGATCGTCGTCACCTTCGCGTCGCGGTAGTAGCGCTCGACGTCGAAATCGGTCGTGTAGCCGTAGCCGCCGTGGATCTGGACCGCCTCGTTCGCCACCTCGACGGCCGCCTCGCTCGCGAAGTACTTCGCCATGCTCGCCGCCATCGGATCGGTCCCATCCTCGTTCTTGCGAGCGGCATCGCGAGCGAGCAGGCGCGCCGCCTGCACGTTCGTCTGCATCTCGGCGAGTTTGTGTGCGATCGTCTGGTGGTCCGCGATCGGGCCGCCGAACTGCTCGCGCTCCGTACTGTACGCGACCGCATCGTCGAGGGCGGCCTGGGCGAGGCCGACCGCCTGGCTCGCGATTGCGATCCGGCCCTCGGTTAACACCGAGAAGGCGGCGCTCAGTCCGTCACCGACCTCGGTGAGTCTGTTCGCCGCCGGAATCCGAACGTCGTCGAAGACGAGCGCGGTCGTGTCGCTGGCGAGCAGGCCGAGTTTGTCCTCCTTCTTCCCAACGTTGAGTCCGTCGGCGTCTTTGGGAACCAGAAACTGCGTGACGGTATCGGGGTCGTCCCGGTCAGTTTTCGCGAACAGAACGACGACGCCGGCCCGCTCGCCGTTCGTGATCCACTGCTTTCGCCCGTCGATGACGTACTCGTCGCCGTCGAGCCGCGCCTCGGTGGTCATCTCGGCCGGATTCGAGCCGGCGTCGGCTTCGGACAGCGCGAACGCGCCGATTGGCCGGCCGTCGGCCATCTCAGGGAGCCACCGTTCTTTGTGCGCCTGCGAGCCGAAGTTCCGAATGCAAGCGGCGGCGAGACAGTGGACGGAAAGCGCCGTTGCGAGCGAGATGTGGCCGGCCCCGAGTTCCTCGTAGACGAGGCTTGCAGTGAGCAGGTCCGCGTCGAATCCGCCGTACGATTCGGGAACCGTGAGGCCCGCCAGTCCGAGTTCGGCGAGGTCGTCCCAGACGCTCTCCGGGACCGCCCCCTCGGCTTCGGCCTCGTCGACGGCCGGGATCACCTCGCGTTCGACGAACTCGGCAACCGTCTCTCGAACGAGTGCCTGTTCTTCCGTCAGCACCATGGTGGATATAGTCCACGGCGATCGGTAAGTGTACTGCCGGCTGTCAGCGGGTGACGTAACTCCGAGGCGGTCGCTGGGGGTGCTTACACCGTCGCTGTGGACACGGTTTCGTTATTTACAGGCAGGTACACCGCTCAGAGCAACCGCTCACCTCGGTTTTATAGTAACAACTGAAACTGTTTACACACCGATCGTATAGCTCACGGGTCGTCCCTCCCCGTCTGCTCACGGGCACGAAGTGCCGTTCGCATGGTTCGCGGGATCTTTGATCCCGCGCTATTCACTACCCGCGGTTCTCACTCACTCCGTTCGTTCCGAACCGCGTCCGCTCCAAGCCGCGTGTCCGCCGTGCGATCAGGTGTGCAGTGACTTGCAATGGCTACTATAACATTCGGCGTGTACGGCTACAGCTTCAACCACTGTTCCCTGAACACGGCGGAGAAATGGTAGTGGACTCGCCGGGATTTGAACCCGGGGCCTCTCCCATGCCAAGGGAGTGATCTACCTCTGATCTACGAGCCCTCGCAGTACTTGCTTTCCCGGGAGAACAAATAAACCCCTCGAAATACGCGAGCCCATGCAGACGCTCGCATGGGAACAAGTCTCTCTCCCCCGTCGATTCGAAGAGCAGATCACCGAACAGTCGGTCCGATCCGACAGATTTTGGCGTTCGTGGGTATCCGATTCGGTACCGTCGCGTTCGCACTCGAGGACGGACTGGATCAGTTACGCAACGTTTTAGTCGGTGCTCCCGATATCCCCAGTGGGAAGCGCACGGCCGCAAATCTGACTGTGCCACCCGCTATTCGGGGTGGCTTGGGATTGCGGAAGTGCATCGACAGCCCAGAGCGGGCTGTCGCACAATTACGAGCGGTCAGTGCGGTTCCTATCCTCACCAATGGCACGAATGCATACACGCCGTCGCGGCTCGTCCGGTTCGGACAAGCCGGCGGCAGACGAACCACCGGAGTGGAGCGACGTCGACCCCGAGAAGGTAGAACAGCGGGTCGTCGAACTGGCAGAGCAGGGTTACGATCCCAGCCAGATCGGGATCAAACTGCGCGACGAGGGCGTCACCGGGACGCCGGTCCCCGACGTCAAGCTGGCGACCGGGAAGAAGGTAACCGAAATTCTGGAAGAGAACGACGCCCGATCCGAGGTCCCGGAGGACCTTCGTAACCTGATGGAGCGTGCGGTACGCCTGCGCGACCACGTCGAGGCAAACCCACAGGACGCCCAGAACAAACGGGCGCTGCAGAACACCGAATCGAAGGTTCGGCGGCTCGTCCAGTACTACCGTGGTGACGAGATTGCACCGGACTTCACGTATTCCTACGACGTCGCGACGGAGATCCTCGACGAGAACTAAATGTCCACAGACGGTCGGTCCGCGGATGCGGTGCACGCCACTGCCGAGGGCGACCTCGAGAGCGCAGGCTTCGTCCAGCTCGTGACGCGAGCGGACGGCGATGCGCTCGCAGCCAGTGGCATCATCGCGAGAGCACTCACGGCGTGCGAGACGCCGTTTCAGGTATCCGTTGGCCGCACTGTCGCCGAACGAACGCAGCGAGTTCGAACGCTGGCAGACGAGTCGACTGGCGGCGACGACCGAACGCTCGTCGTCGGTGCGGTGGATGCGGAGGCGTCACGGCTCGACGCCGACGAGCGTCCCGCCGTGCTCGCGGCCGTCGACCTCGTTCGCGGCCTGGACAAGGCACCCGCACCCGATCCAGTCCTCGCGCTTGCGGGGCTCGTCGCAGCCGGCGTCGAGCCGGGAGCGGGAGAGAGCGAATGGCTTCTCGACGCTGCTCACGAGCGCGGGCTCGTCGAGCGACGGCCGGGCGTCGCGGTACCGACTGCGGATCCGGTCGACGGTGTTGCTCACTCGACGCGCCTTCGAGCGCCGTGGTCTGGCGACGCTGACGAGACTCGTGAGGCGCTTTCCGACGTTGCCACGTTCGATACGGCCGAGGAGCTCTCGGCGGACGATCGCAGAGCGGTCGGTTCGCTCGCCGCACTCGATACTGTCGGGTCCGACGAGTCGGCTGCCGTCGCTGCGACGGCGGTACAGCGCGTGCTGTCGCCGTACGCGACGCCCGAGAACGCCTTCGAGACGGTCGGCGGCTACGCCGAAGTGCTCGAGGCCACCGCGCGGCTGGAGCCCGGAACGGGCGCTGCGCTCGCGATGGGACACGACGCTTGCGAGCCCGCACTATCGGCCTGGCGCGAGTACGGCCGACGTGCCCACAGCGCGCTCGAAACCGCGTCGACGAGCCGGTACGACGGACTGGTCGTCATCGAACTCGACGATGAATCCGATCTTCCGGTCGAGGCGATCGCCGAACTCGGTGTGAACTATCGATCGGTCGAGCCGACCGTTCTCGCGGTCGGTACCGGCGAGGCCGCGCTCGCGACTCGCGGCTCGAACTCGCTCGGTGCAGCCGTCGAACGGATCGCTCGCGAACTCGCGAGTTCGGTCGACGACGCGGCCGGCGTCGAGTACGACGTCGGCCATCGGCGTGGCTACCTGCGGTACGACCCGAGTATGGACGACTCGACGATCATCACGACGGTTCGGGAGGAACAATGAGCCGGAGCGCGACGATTCGGACGACTCACGACGACCCCGACCTCGTCGCACGGGCGCTACGCCCGGACAACACCGACGAGATGGAGACGACCATCGAGCGGACCGGCGGACGCGATGCCGAGGAGGCCGACACGGTCGTCACGCGGATCGAACGCGAGACGACAGGCGGCCTCCACTCGAACGTCGACGACTATATCGTCAATCTCGCAGTCGCGACCGACGTCGCCCAGAGTGGACAGACTGTACAGTCACCAGAACCGACGGACACGGGACCTGTGTCCGACACAGACAACGATACACCACAACACAATGAGTGAACGATCAGTTTCACGTGCGAAACAGGAAAAGCGGTGGTACACCGTTCTGGCACCCGAGCAGTTCGACCGCCAGGAACTCGGTGAGACACCTGCAGACGAACCGGAGAAGGTCTACGACCGAACGATCGAGACCACGCTCGGCGAACTCACGAACAACGCCAGCGAGAACAACACGAAGCTCACCTTCAAGGTGACCGACGTCGGCAGCGACTCGGCGTACACGGAGTTCATCGAGCACTCGCTGACTCGAGACTACCTGCGCTCGCTCGTCCGACGCGGTGCCTCGAAGGTCGAGGCCTACGTCACCGTCCTCACGACGGACGACTACCGCGTCCAGATCCAGCCCGTCGCCTTCACGACCAAGAAGGCGGACGCGAGCCAGGAGAAGGCGATCCGCGAAAAGATGGTCGAGATGGTCGAGGAGGCCGCCGCCGACCGAACCTTCGAGGAGCTCATCGACAGCGTCGTCGAAGGCCGTCTGTCCTCTGGCATCTACGGCGAGGCCAAGACGATCTACCCGCTTCGACGCGTCGAGATCCAGAAATCGACCCTCGAAGCCCACCCCGACGAGGTCGCCGAAGAGGAAGCGACCTCGGTCGACGTCGGCGACGACTAACCGCCGATCCGAAGCGACGATACTTTTCCGTATTTCGACCCGGTAGCGTTGCGACCGCACACGGTAAGCGTCGCGATCGTACACGGGTAACGTCGCGACCACACACGACCCGATCGGGAGCCGAGCTAGCCGAGATCGACCGGATCGACTTTCAGGTATTCACGGAGGACGACGGTCGCATACGACCCTTTCGGGAGCGCGAACGAGAGCGTGAGCGGCTCGGTCTCGAGTTCGAGGTCGCTTCTGAGGAGGATCGCGCGCCGGGTCCCACTCGAGTGAAACTCACCGGGGAGATCGAAATCACCCGGCTCGAGATCGAGTTTGGAAAATACCGCCCGTTCGATCTCGCCCTGTTCGCCGTCGGCGAACTCGGTTTCGGTGCCGACCAGCGGCGCGGTGACGAACGCGCGGCCGCGCTCGCAGTGGCGCGTTACGGATCGAACGCGGCGCTCGTCGATGCGCTGGATGCGATCCGTGTCGGGGAGTGCGAGCCCCGCCGGCGCGTCGGTATCCGCAAAGCAGACGACGTCGCCGGCGACGGGACGGTCGAACGGGAGGCCGCGCTCGATCCGCTCGCTCAGCATTAGGTTGAACGCGTACGACTGAGCGGCGTGGACGAACAGCCGCTGGAGATTGGAGGGGAGTCGCTCTAGTGCGGCCCGGAACGTTTCGGGGCCGGGATCGCCGTCGCACTCGGCGAGCTCGTGCAGCATCGACCGTTCGTACCGGAGTCGGTTCGGAAACCGCTCTAAGGCTTCCTGCCAGTCCCGCGTCTCCTCGACGAACGTGCGTGCCGTCTGCGTTCCTTCCGGTTCGGCGTCGGACGGCCGACCTAGGTAGGCCATCACCGCCCCTTCCCAGTCGCCGCGGACGATTTCGAGGCCGACCGCGTGAGTGATCGGTCGCTTGCTGCCAAATCGTTGCTGTCCGAAGAAGTTCGGGACGCCGATCGGCGTTCCGTCGTCGGAATATCGATCGCTCTCGTCAGTGTCGAATCCGCCGAACGTCCGTAGCTCGGCCGTGATATCCGATGCGTTGGCCGGCCGCTCGGCGTCGCTCACCACGAGTTCGAAGGCGTTCCCCGCGAGGTCGCCGAACTCGATCGACCGGCCCGCCCGCCCGAGGACCTCGAGGTCGGCCCCGTTGACGTCAGGTAAATCCGACGGGTCCGCGCCGTAGACTGAGAAGAGCTGCGTCGTCACGGCGTACTTGTCCTTCGTGCCGGCCCAGTTGACTCGCTCGCGAGAAATGCCAAGTGCGTCAGAGAGTCGCGAGGCGAAGTCGTTCGTATCCCAACCCCGAAGCGTCGCCCGGAAGACGAGGTGGGGATAAGCGTCCGTCGAGACGTCGACCGGTTCGGTCGAAAAGCGTTCGAGTTCGCGCACGCGAAAGTGCTCGTCGTCCTCGCGCAGGCGGCCGCCGACGCCGTCCGCGTCGGTGACGTAGTGTTCCATACCGACGGCCTGTTCCATGGGGTGGGCTGGGCGCATGCTGATTGCCGACGGTTCGGGTGCCGGGGATAAATCGGTTCGTTCTCGGAGCGAATTTCGGTCGCTCGCCCGCGAGCGCGTGACAGCGAGCGCGCGAACTAGAAGAGCGAGAGTTCGCCAGTGACGCTGTCGACCTGATCGTCCGCCGCGGGGCCGACGGCCAGGGCGGTGACGGTCCCCGATTCGAGTTGCGTGTGACCGGCGTCGCGGATGAGGGCGTTCGGAATTCCGTTACTGCCGGCGATTTCGGATAGCTCGTGGAGTTGTCGTTCGCTTTCGCCTTTGAGGACGACCTTCTTCTGGCCGCCTTGCTTCCACTGATCGCGGAGTTGACTATCCGCCTTCTCGTAGGCGGACAGCGACGCGTGGGCGACCTGTGCGGCGAGCTTTCCTTGTCCCATGCCGATGTCGGTGCGGGCGACGATGGCCTGTTTCATGGCAGAACGGACACGATGACGAGATATAACCCCGGTGATCCCTCGCAGCCGAACGACTTTCGGTAGGTTTTACGAACGTCCGGCCGACTGACCGCGTAATGATCCTTTCCGACGCGGACATCCTGAAACGCCTCGAGGACGGCGACCTCGCCATCGAGCCGCTCGACGACCCCGAACTGCAGATTCAGCCCGCAAGCGTCGACCTGCGACTCGGGCGCGAGTTCCTCGAGTTCCAGCGGACGAACATCCCGTGTATCCATCCAAACTCCGAACGGGAAGTCGACGAGTACGTCACGGAGACGGTCGTCGAAGACGGCGATGATTTCATCCTTCATCCTGGCGACTTCGTGCTCGGGACGACTCACGAGCGCGTCGAGATCCCCGCGGACCTGATCGCACACGTCGAGGGCCGGTCCTCACTGGGCCGACTCGCCGTGGTCGTCCACGCGACGGCGGGCCTCTGTGATCCCGGCTACCGGGGACAGATCACCCTCGAACTGTCCAACCTCGGCTCCGCACCGGTCGCGCTGACGCCGGGAATGCGGATCTCCCAACTCACCTTCACGGAACTTAAGACACCCGCAGAGCGACCGTATGGAAGCGAGCGCGGCTCGAAGTATCAGGACCAGGATGGCCCGCAGGCCTCGCGCATCCAGAGCGACCACGAGTTCGGCGGCGACCAACTCGATCGCGACGCGTGACGGCTGTCGAGCGCCCGCCGACCGGCTTTACTTTCACCGCGGTCGCGGAACCCATTTAGGGCTTCCGCTCGAATCGCCGAGAAATGACGCGGGTGATACACACGGGCGACACCCACATCGGGTATCAGCAGTACAACTCGCCCGAACGGCGACGAGACTTTCTCGAGGCCTTTCGGAACGTAGCCGAGGACGCGGTCGACGACGACGTCGACGCCGTGATTCACGCCGGCGACCTCTTTCACGACCGGCGACCCGGCCTGGTCGATCTTCAGGGAACCGTCGAGATCCTTCGGACGCTCGCCGAGGCCGAGATTCCGTTTCTCGCCGTCGTCGGCAATCACGAGGGGAAACGCGACGCGCAGTGGCTGGATCTCTTCGCCGACCTCGGGCTCGCGACTCGTCTCGGTGCCGACCCCGAACTCGTGGGCGACGTCGCGTTCTACGGCCTCGATTTCGTCCCCCGGTCCCGACGCGAGGACCTCGAGTACGAGTTCGAAGCCGTTCCCGAGGCCGCCGAGAACGCCGCGCTGGTGAGCCACGGGCTGTTCGAACCCTTTGCTCACGCTGACTGGGACACCGAACGCCTCCTCACCGAGTCGACGGTCGACTTCGACGCCGTCCTGCTCGGGGACAACCACGCGGCCGACACCGCGGACGTACAGGACACCTGGGTCACCTACTGCGGATCGACCGAGCGCGCGAGCGCCAGCGAGCGCGAGGACCGGGGCTACAACCTCGTCACCTTCGAGACTGACGCCGCGCAGTCGAGCGCGGACGACGGCACCGTCGCCATCAGCCGGCGCGCGCTCACTTCGACCCGAACGTTCGCCTTCGTCGACGTCGAACTGAATGAGGGCGAGGGCGTCGACCGCGTGCAAGAACGGGTTCGCCAGCACGAACTCGAGGACGCGGTCGTCATCGTCACCATCGAGGGGGACGGGAAGCCGGTCACCCCCGCGTCGATCGAGGAACTCGCTATCGACCGCGGCGCGCTCGTCGCCCGCGTGAACGACCGACGTGAACTCCCCGACGAGGACGACGACGTCTCGGTGAGTTTCGCCGATCCCGACGAGGCCGTCCGCGAGCGCGTTCGAGAGTTAGGACTCAGCGACGCCGCCCGCGAGATCGATCAGACGGTTCGGAACGGCGACCTCGCGGACGCGAACGTTCGCGATCGGGTCGAGGGCCGCGTTCGGGACCTGCTCGAGGACGACGACTCGGCGTTCGCTCCGGCCCCCGAACGGACGCCGGAGGACGAGGACGTGACGACGGTTGCCGATCAACTTTCGGAGTCGACAGCGGAGCGAACCGAGGCCAGCGCTGACTCTGCGACCGAGGAGAACGAAACGAGCGCAGCCGGCGGGTCAACCAACGCCGACTCCGCCGACGGAGACGGTGAGACGAGCGCGGCCGACGGACCAACCGACGAAGGCGGCGACGCCTCGCTGGGTGATTTCGCGTGAGAGTCGATCGCGTCCGACTGCGGAACTTCAAGTGTTACGATGACGCCGACCTGACGCTCGAACGCGGCGTGACCGTCGTCCACGGCGTCAACGGCAGCGGCAAATCGACGCTGCTCGAGGCCACCTTCTTCGCACTCTACGGCTCGAAGGCGCTCGACGAGCGAACGCTCGACGACGTTATCACGACCGGCGAGGACGAGTCCGAGGTCGAACTGTGGTTCACCCACGACGGGCGCGACTACCACGTCGAGCGCCACCTCAGGCTCAGGGGTGACCGAGCGACGACGACAAAGTGTGTCCTCGAGACGCCGACCGAGACGATCGAAGGGGCTCGCGACGTCCGCACCGAAGTGACGAAACTGCTGCGGATGGACGCCGAGGCGTTCGTCAACTGCGCCTACGTCCGCCAGGGCGAGGTCAATAAGCTCATCCACGCCTCACCGAGCGACCGCCAGGACATGATCGACGACCTCCTCCAGCTCGGCGCGCTCGAGGAGTACCGCGAGCGGGCAAGCGACGCCCGATTAGGAGTGAAGTCCGTCCTCGACGGCCAGCGAGAGGTCCTCGAGGACGTACAGAGCCAGGTCGAGCGCAAGGAAGCGAAGGATCTCCACGAGCGCTTGAACGGCCTCGAATCCGAGCGAGCGGAGCTTGCCGAGGAGATCGACCGCTACGAAACCCAACGCGAGCAGGCCCAACAGACGCTCGAAACGGCCGAGGACGTCCTCGAGCGCCACGAGGAAACCCGCGAGGAAATCGCGGACCTTTCGGACGAGATCGACGAGCTTCGGTCGAAGATCTCCGACACCGAACAGCAACGCGAGGACGCAAAAGAGCGGATTCGAGAACTCGAGGCCGAGCGCGACGAACTCGCCGAGGAGCGAACGGCACTTCTGACCGACGTGGAACTCGAAAGCGACGGTGAGCGCGACACCGATACCGTCGAGGACCGCATCGGCGACCTCGAGGCTCGCGACGAGGAGCTTCGAGACGACCTGGAGGACGTTCGCGTCACCATTACGGAGACGAACGGCAAGATCGAACGCCTCCGGGGGGAGGCCGACGACCTCGAGGAAAACGCCGCAGACGCCCGCGAGGAAGCCAACGACCTCGGCGAGCGCATCGCGGACAACGAAGACGCCATCGCAGACCGCGAGGCGGACCTCGAGGAGTTCGCAGACGAAATCGAATCCGAACGCGCGCGGTTCGATTCCGCGCCGATCGAGTTCAGCGACGCCGGCGAACACCTCGAAACGCTCGAGAGCGAGCGCGAGGAACTCGCCGCGAAAATCAACGATATCACCGCAGACGTTCGGGCCGTCGAAAACGCCATCGAGGAGGGCGAGCGCCTGCGCGAGGAGGGGAAGTGTCCCGAGTGCGGCCAGCCCGTCGAGGACTCGCCACACGTCGACGTACTCGAGGACAAACGCGCGGAACGCGAGGAACTCGAAGACCGCCTCGACGAACTCGAAAGCGAGCGCGACGACCTCGACGAGCGAATCGAGCGCGCCGAGGACCTGCGCGAGGCCGAGCGTCGGGTCGACCGACTCGAGGAGAACCGGACGAACATCGAGCAACTGCTCGCGGAGAAACGCGACGCCGTTGCGGAGCGACGCGAGCAGCGCGAGCAACTGCTCGCGGACGCCGACGAGGACGACTCGGCGGCCGACGAGAAACGCGAGGAGGCCGACTCGCTCGCGGACGAAATCGACGAAAAGCGAACCGAACTCGGCGAGATCAACGGCGAGCGCGGCGAACTCAAGGAGGCCCTCGAATCGCTGCGACGCGTCGTCGAAATCGACAGCGAACGTACCGATCTCGAAACCGAAATCGAGAATTTACGCGAGCGCCGTCAGGACTGGCAGCAGCTCAACGGCGAGCGTCGGGAGACGCTTTCGAGCAAGCGCGAGCGAAAGCGCGACCTCGAGTCGGAGTTCGACGAAGACCGCGTCGAGACGGCCCGCGAGGACAAGCAAAACGCAGCGGAGTACCTCGAACAGGTCGACGCGAAACTCGAGGAACTCGAGGCGGATCGAAACGAGGTTCAGAACTCGATCGGCGCGGTCGAGAACGAACTCGAGGAACTCGAGCGGCTCCGCGAACGGCTAGAAACGCTCGAGGAGCGCCGTGAACGGCTCGAATCGCTGTACGACGAGGCCGAGACGCTGCAGACGACCTACGGCGAGTTGCGCTCGGAGCTGCGCCAGCGCAACGTCGAGACCCTCGAACGGTTGCTCAACGAGACGTTCGAGCTGGTCTACCAGAACGACTCCTACGCGTCGATCGATCTGGACGGCGAGTACCGGCTGACGGTCTACCAGAAAGACGGCGAGGCGCTCGAACCGGAGCAGCTTTCGGGCGGCGAGCGGGCGCTTTTCAACCTCAGTCTCCGGTGTGCGATCTATCAGTTGCTCGCGGAAGGCGTCGAGGGAACCGCTCCGATGCCGCCGTTGATCCTGGACGAGCCGACGGTCTTTCTCGACTCGGGTCACGTCACCCAGCTCGTCTCGCTCGTCGAATCGATGCGGAAACTCGGCGTCGAACAGATCATCGTCGTCAGCCACGACGAGGAACTCGTCGGCGCGGCCGACTCGCTCGTTCGGATCGAAAAGGACGCGACGTCGAACCGGTCGCGCCTCGAGCGCGGCGAACCGCCGGAAGCGGCGCTGCTCGCGTCGGAGTAACCGGTCGACGTCGATCGGTGGTCAGGGTTCGCCGAGGGTGGACTCGGTCTGGGTGCTCGAGCGATTGTGAGTCGCCTCGACCGACTGGATCGACTCGAGCGCGTCGTGGCACGTCTCGGTGAGTTCGTATCCCCGTTCGCCGGCGACCTCGGTCTCCTCGAGCAGGCCGGCAGAGTGCAACACCGTGAGCCGACCGTGGAGGTCGCTCTCGCAAAGGTCGTAGGAATCTAGCAGCGTCCGAACGCCGAGCGGGCCGCGGTCGCGAAGTTCGACGAGCAGGCCGAGAGTCTGCTCGTCGTGGACGTTCGTGAGAAGGGTCAACACAGGATCGGAGACCGTCCGTGCGGCCGTCTCGAGTGCGCCCGCGTCGTCGACCTGTTCGAGGCGGTCGTTCTGGACGTAACACTCGTTTCCGTTCTGTGGGTCGCGAACGAGACTCGCATGTTCGGACTGTGTGAGCAACAGGTAGCGCTTTCCGGTATCGTCCTGGACGGTTTTCATGATCGGTCGGATTCGTCCGGTGACCTCCCTTGGGTGAGGTCCCTTGAAGTAGTTTCGCCGGCTTTCAACTCGTTGGCGTTTTCGTCGCCGGTACGGTTGTTTTCTGACGCACGCGCGGACGCGTCGTCCTCTGTATCCGTCTCCACGTCTTCGGACACGCGATCGTCTGTTTCTGGTTCCGCCTCTTCGGACACGTGATCCCGCTCGTACGCTCTGTACCGACGGACGGCCGACCCAAACAGAACGATGCCGCCGGCCAGGAGGGCAAGGCTGTGCGTCGAAACGCCCTGAAAGACGATGAATATCACGCCGAGCGAAAACGAAAGCACGGCACCGTTGACGACGAGAACGATCGCCCAGAAGGTCCGGCGAAGCTCCTTCGGAACGTCGGACGGGTCGGTCGACACCGTCGGAACGTCGACCGACTCGTGTTCGAGGTCGGATTTCAGGTCCTCTTTGAGGCCGGAGCCGGCGTCCTCGGTCTGAACTCGTGGGATTGTCAGCGAGTCGCTCTCGGGGTCCCGAAACTCCGCTTCGGGATCCTCCTCGGCTGGCTCGTGATCGGACCGGTCGAAGTCCACGCTCGGACGATGGTTGAGCAGGAAGAAAAAGGGTTCGGGGACGTCTTCTGTCGGCTGTCGATCAGTACGATGCCCGCTTAGGCAACCTCCTCGAGCGGAAGGGTCTGGGAGGTCTCTACCCACGCGAGCGGGTTCTCCGCGTCGTAGAAAACAACGCCCTCCTCGGTCTCGTATGACTCGATCGTCTCGGTGCCCTGCGGTTCACCGCGCTGCTCGCTTCCATCCGTCGGGTCGTCGTCGAGAGTAGACACATCGATCACCCACTTGTGTGTTAAGTGTTACCACATTATATGTCTTTTTGCTCCTGCAATATACTGTTGCACGCCGAACCTGTTGGAGAGTGGATAGCTGTTGGTCGCTCAGAAACGAGAGTCACCACCGACGGTCGGTGTACTCAATTGGACGACGGAAGCGCGATGCTCCCCGTATAGGTCACTTCGAACCGTGCTCCACACACCGTCCCGATCGCACAGACAATAACTCACAGCAAGCCGTGTGACTCGATACCGAGCAGGGATTCCGCGTTCGTTGGGAACGCACGGGGTCGTATTGCAGGGGTTTTTATTCGGCGACTGCAAACTCCGATATCATGACTGAGGCGGGCCAGACCGGACTCGCGGAGTTTTCCGACGAGTCGGACGACCGGCCGGACGAAGAGGCAGTCGCTGTTGCAGGCAACGGCGGATCGAACGCCGCAGACGTGATCGACGTCGTCGCGGAGACGCTCCCTGACGCTGACGGCACGCTCGACCTCGCGGTGATGCAGGTCGATTATACGATCGCCGGCTACGGCGACGACGAGCGGCCGATCATGCACGTGTTCGGGCGCACCGCCGAGAACGAACTCGAGCACGTCCAAATCGTTGGCTTTCGCCCATACTTTTATGCGCCAACCGACACGCTCGAGCGCCCGCCTGAAGAGGAGTACGACCGCCTAACCGACAGCGAAACGGAAGATGCGAACGGCGACCCCTACGAGAGCATCCGTGGCGAAGACCTCACGAAGATTTTCGGCCAGACGCCTCGAGACGTCGGCCAGATTCGTGATGACTTCGAACACTACGAGGCCGACATTCTGTTCCCGAACCGGTTTCTGATCGACAAGGACGTTCAAAGCGGCATTCGCATCCCAGAACGCCGGGCCGACGACGACTCGCTCGTCGTCCCCCACGACGAGGTCGAGTCCGTCGATGTCGACGCCGACCCCCGCGTCCTGACGTTCGACATCGAGGTCGAGGATCGCCACGGCTTTCCAGAAGACGGCGAGGAGCCGATTGTCTGTCTGACCAGCCACGACTCCTACCGCGACGAGTACATCATGTGGGTCTGTGCAGCCGACGAGGGGAACGGCGACATTCCCGACGAAATCACCGAGTACGAGCCGATCGAGGGTGCAATTGAGCACGAGGTTCGCGCCTTCGACGCGGAAGAAGCCATGCTCGAGGCATTCGTCGACTATATCGCTGATCAAAATGAAGCAGATCCAGATGTTATCACTGGTTGGAACTGTCTTCCAGCAGATAGTGACGTTCTCATGGCGGACGGGACCGAGAAAGAGATACAGGATATCGAAATCGGTGATGCAGTAGTTGGGTCTGAATCACAGCAATCGAGCATCGCAGAAGTAACGAACAA
This sequence comes from Natrialbaceae archaeon A-arb3/5, assembly GCA_046614585.1. Lineage (GTDB taxonomy): Archaea > Halobacteriota > Halobacteria > Halobacteriales > Natrialbaceae > JBKKHI01. The sequence goes on from JBKKHI010000006.1 coordinate 116,039, forward strand.
GTGGGAAAGTGAGAAAGAGATTCTCGAATTCACGTTAGCTGATGGTACTTCCCTCCGATCGTCAGCCGAGCATCGCATAATGGTTGGGGGCGACGATGCTGTAGACTGGAAGGGGGGAAGCGAAATCGAATCTGGAGATTACGTACTCAAGCCGCGGAGACTCTCCGTCGAAAAGACGGTTGTTCCCACCCTTTCGGAACTCATTCCAATAGAGAACCAACGGTACGCTGACAAACAGACTGTCTCCGAATTCAAGACGGATCTCCCATACGGTGCTGTCACCGAGTTGGCCGACGAATTCGATGTCTCGACCGGAACGTTACACCATCCTCACACGACCGTCTGGACGCCGAAACGCTGTCGAGGTTCAGCGAGCCAGTACGACGTTCCCGTTCCAGACGGTGGCGTCGAATATCGGGGAACAGGTGTTGATCTCGAACGAAAAATTACGCCTGACGAACTCTACTACGCCGGGCTGATCCTCACGGACGGATCAATGTCGCCAGATGATGGCGTTCGATTCTACAACACTCGAGAGGAACTCCACCGACAATTCCCCGGCGAAAATCACTTACAACCGGACGGAAAGGGATGTTACAAACAGAACGTACTGGACTATGCGACGATGTATGCCTTTAACGGACTCGGTGTTCCGTTTGGGAATAAAAACGACGGTCCCGTCGATCTCTCGACAATTTACGAAATGCCGTCCGAATACATCGGTCGCTTCTTAGCGGGTGCTATCGATGGCGACGGAAATATTGCGCAAAGCGGGATCACAGTTGCTGCCGAGAACCGGTCGATCGGTGAGTGGTACGTAAAGCTATTCAAGCGACTTGGGATCTACGCGCAGCAGCGAGAGAACGTCGTTAGAATTCCCGATGCGAAACGCGATATCGATCGACTGAAAGACTGGGTTCTCCCACATATGGGACATCCCGAAAAAAAAGAGGCCTTAACGGAATTCGAGGGCGGCAAGAGCGGTCAAACCGAGAACATCCCATATGCGTTGTTCGACGCTGCTGTCGGGACTGACGCAAAACGAATCGGGAACGACAAGCACCGGCGCGGTATTAACCTTAAACGTCACGAGACAGACTCTGAGGAATGGGAAGCGTACGTCTTCGTTGAGGTAACAGACGTTTCGGTAACTGGTACTGAGACGACCTACGACATCGAAACGACGACGCACAACTTCATCGCTGAAGGGTGTCTGGTCCACAACTGCGATGATTTCGACGCACCGTATCTTTTAGACCGACTCGAGGAACTGCAAGGACCACACCACGACTACGACCTCGAGATCGACCGGCTCTCTCGCGTCGACGAGGTCTGGCGCAGCAACTGGGGCGGTCCCGACATCAAGGGTCGGGTCGTGTTCGACCTGCTGTATGGCTACCAGCGGATGGTGTTCTCCGAACTGGATTCCTACCGCCTCGACGCCGTCGGCGAGTCCGAACTCGGCGTCGGCAAGGAGCGCTACACCGGCGACATCGGCGATCTCTGGGAGGACGATCCGACGCAACTGCTCGAGTACAACCTGCGGGACGTCGAACTCTGCGTCGAACTCGACCGCCAGCAGTCGATCATCCCGTTCTGGGACGAGGTACGAGCCTTCGTCGGCTGTAAACTCGAGGACGCGCCCACACCCGGCGACGCGGTGGACATGTACGTCCTGCATCAGGCCTACGGCGAGTTCGCGCTGCCCTCGAAGGGCCAGCAGGAAGCCGGTGAGGAGTACGAGGGTGGGGCCGTCTTCGAGCCGATAACGGGCGTCAAGGAGAACGTCACGGTGCTCGACCTGAAGTCGCTGTACCCGATGTGTATGGTGACGATCAACGCCTCGCCGGAGACGAAAGTAGATCCCGAGGCGTACGACGGCGAGACCTACGAAGCGCCGACTGGAACGCACTTTCAGAAGGAGACTGACGGCGTGAACCGGACGATGATCGAGGAACTGCTCGCCGAGCGCGAGGAGAAAAAGGCGCTGCGAAACGAGCACGAACCCGGCTCACTCGAGTACGAGCAGTACGACCGCCAGCAGGGTGCGGTAAAGGTTATCATGAACTCGTTGTACGGAGTGTCGGGATGGGAACAGTTTAGATTATATGACAAAGAGGCAGCATCAGCTATTACGGCTACTGGGCGCGAAGTAATCGAATTTACGGAAACCGCTGCAAAGGAGCTGAATTATCAGGTCGCCTATGGTGATACCGATTCGGTCATGCTCGAGCTCGGCCCCGACGTTCCCAAAAAAGAAGCACTCGAGCAGTCCTTCGAGATCGAGGAGTACATCAACGGACGCTACGACGACTTCGCGCGCGAGGATCTGAACGCCGAGGAACACCGCTTCCAGATCGAGTTCGAGAAACTCTACCGACGATTCTTCCAGGCGGGCAAGAAAAAGCGCTACGCCGGACACATCACCTGGAAGGAGGGGAAAGACGTCGACACGATCGATATCGTCGGCTTCGAGTACCAGCGCTCGGACATCGCCCCGATTACCAAAGAGGTTCAACACCGAGTCATCGAGATGGTCGTCAAGGAGGGCGACGTCGAGGGGGCAAAGGAGTACGTCAACGGCGTCATCGAAGACGTTCGCGCCGGCGATGTTTCCCTCGAGGAGATCGCCATTCCGGGTGGGATCGGCAAACGACTCGATAACTACGACACCGACACGGCCCAGGTTCGGGGCGCGAAGTACGCCAATCTCGTGCTCGGAACGAACTTCCAGCGCGGGAGCAAGCCGAAACGGCTCTACCTCGATCGTGTCGATCCCGCGTTCTTCCGGCGGCTGGAAGACGAGGAAGGGTTCGACCCGCAACGCGACCACCTCTACGGCGCGTTCAAGCGCGATCCCGACGTGATCTGCTTCGAGTACGACGATCAGATCCCCGACGAGTTCGAGGTCGATTACGATACGATGCTCGAAAAGACGCTAAAGGGACCGATCGAGCGGATACTCGAGGCCCTCGGGGTCTCCTGGGAGGAGGTCAAAACCGGTCAGGAACAGACCGGTCTCGGAAATTTCATGTGATCACCGCGTCCCAAAGTAGATCGCAGTCAGTGGCGGAACACCACTTTGGCTTTCCGTAACAGAAAATAATTTTCCGAGTTCGAAACCGTATCCAATTGGATACGAAACCGTTATCAGTCAGACGACCCACCCATTAGACGACAGAGTACTATGGCACGTCTCGAGCTACGCAATCTACACGCGGAGGTAGCAGAGGGCGACGAGCAGATTCTCGAGGGCGTTAACCTCGAGGTCGAGTCGGGCGAAATCCACGCCCTGATGGGGCCGAACGGTTCCGGGAAGTCGACGACCGCGAAGGTCATCGCCGGCCACCCCGCCTACGAGGTCACCGAGGGCGACGTCCTCATTCATCTTGAGGACGACGAGTTCGGCGACGATATCGATATCGACGAGGACCAGCGAACCTGGAACTTGCTCGAACTCGAGCCCAACGAGCGCGCCGCGCTCGGGGTCTTCCTCGGATTCCAGTATCCTGCCGAGATCGAGGGCGTCACGATGACGAACTTCCTGCGCACGGCACTGAACGCCAAAATCGAAGAGCGCGAGGAGCTCTTCGAGGACGAGGACGGCGTCGAAGAGGAAGACGACGAAGGCTTCGAAACCTCACCGATGGAGGGCCCCGCGGACGAGGGCGAGGTCGGCGTCGCCGAGTTCCAGGAGATCCTCCAGGAGAAGATGGAGCAGTTGGACATGGACGAGAAGTTCGCACAGCGCTATCTCAACGCCGGCTTCTCCGGTGGAGAGAAAAAGCAGAACGAGGTGCTGCAGGCCGCGATCCTCGAGCCGTCAGTCGCCGTCCTCGACGAGATCGACTCCGGGCTCGACATCGACCGGCTGCAGGACGTCTCGAACGGCATCAACGCGCTGCGCGACGAGCAGGGCACCGGCATCCTTCAGATCACCCACTACCAGCGCATCCTCGACTACGTCGAGCCCGATCACGTCCACGTGATGCTCGACGGCCAGATCGCAAAGAGCGGCGACGCCTCGCTGGCAGAAGAGCTCGAGGACAAGGGGTACGACTGGGTCCGCGAAGAGGTCTACGGCACGGCGTAACCAAATTCGACTAGAACAACGGTAATAACCCTACAGCCGTAACCATCTATACAACAACATTATGAGTTCCGAACAAGACCACCTCAAAGAAACCGACACTGAAGCGCGGTTCGAGTTCAAGAAAGAACAGAACGCCGCGGTGAAATCCGACAAGGGCCTGACCGAGGAGGTCATCCGCATGATCTCCGAGGACAAGGACGAACCCGACTGGATGCTCGAGCGACGCCTCCGCGCGCTCAAGCAGTACCAGAACATGCCGATGCCGACCGACTGGCCCGGCCAGCCGGACCTCACCGAGCTCGACATCGAAGAGATCGTTCCCTACATCCGCCCGGACGTCGACAAGCGCGAAGGCGTCGACGACTGGACCGAACTCCCCGATGAGATCAAAGACACGTTCGACAAGCTGGGCATTCCGGAAGCCGAGAAGAACGCGCTCTCCGGCGTCGGCGCCCAGTACGAGTCGGAGGTCGTCTACCAGAACATGCAGGAGCAGTGGGAGGAGAAGGGTGTCATCTTCTGCAACATGGACAAGGCCGTCCAGGAGCACCCTGAACTCGTCAAGGAACACTTCATGACGACCTGCGTGCCGCCGAGCGACAACAAGTTCGCCGCGCTCCACGGCGCCGTCTGGTCGGGTGGCTCCTTCGTCTACGTCCCCGAGGGCGTCACCGTCGAGATGCCGGTCCAGGCCTACTTCCGGATGAACTCGGAAGGGATGGGCCAGTTCGAGCACACGCTCATCATCGCCGAGGAAGGGTCGGAGGTCCACTACATTGAGGGCTGTTCCGCACCGAAGTACGGCAGCCACAACCTCCACTCCGGCGGCGTCGAGGTCTTCGTCGGCGAAGACGCACACGTTCAGTACTCGACAGTGCAGAACTGGTCGAAGAACACGTTCAACCTGAACACCAAGCGCGCCATCTGTGAAGAAAACGCCACGATGGAGTGGGTTTCGGGCAGCATGGGTTCGAAAGCGACCATGCTCTACCCGTGTACGATCCTCAAGGGTCGTGGCTCGACGGACACCCACATCACCATCGCCTTCGCGGGCGAGGGTCAGGACATCGACACCGGGGCGAAGGTCTACCACAACGCACCCGACACCAGTTCGACCATCGAGTCCAAGTCGATCTCCAAGGACGGCGGCCGCACCAACTACCGCGGCCTCGTCCACATCGCCGACGGCGCCGAAAATTCGAGCACCGCCGTCGAGTGTGACGCGCTGATGTTCGACAACGAGTCCACGTCGGACACCATGCCGTACATGGAGATCGAAGAGTCGAAAGTCGACGTCGCCCACGAGGCGACAGTCGGTAAAATCGGTGACGAGGACATCTTCTACCTCCAGAGCCGCGGCCTGGACGACGACGACGCCAAGAAGATGATCGTCGCCGGCTTCATCGAGCCGATCACGGAGGAACTGCCGATCGAGTACGCGGTCGAACTCAACCGTCTCATCGAACTCGAGATGGAGGGAAGCCTCGGATAACTCCGAGATCGAACATGAGCACGCAGGTACACGCCAATCTGACCGAAGAACAGGTACGCCAGATCTCGGGCGAGCTAGACGAACCCGACTGGCTGTTAGAGACCCGTCTCGAGGCCTTAGAGGCGCTCGAGGAACTCGATATGCCCGATGTCATCCGGACGCCGGGTCGGGACTGGACAAATCTCCACGAGCTCGATTTCGAGTCGCTCGTCGATCCGCTGAACGCGGCGGAGAACAAGGACCAGGTCGGCCCCGACGAAGTCGACGTGCTGCCGTGGGCCGACGCCGTTGCCGAGCACGAAGACCTTCTGAAGGAGCACTTCGGCTCGATCGTCGATCCCCAGAAGAACTATCTCACCGCGCTCTCGACGGCGCTGTTTAGCACCGGGACCGTCATCTACGTCCCTGAGGGCGTCAACGCCGAGGACGTCACCATCCGCACCGAACAGAACTCCCGCTCGCTGTTCAACTACACGCTCGTCGTCGCCGAGGAGTCCTCGTCGGTGACGATCTTGGAACGCCAATCGACCGGCGAAACGCAGGACGAGCAGTACTACAGCGGCATCGTCGAGATCGTTGCGGGCGAGAACAGCAACGTCCAGTACGGCAGCCTCCAGAACCTCTCGGAGGACGCCTACAACTTCGCGCTCAAGCGCGGCGACGCCGACACGTACGCGACGATCGACTGGATCGAGGTCAACCTCGGTACCCAGCTAACCAAATCTGGCGTCGAGACTGAACTCAACGGCGACGGCTCGGAGACCCAGATCGTCGGCGCGTTCTACGGCCACAACGACCAGCACTTCGACATCGACGCGAAGGTCTGGCACCGTGCGGAGCACACGACGGCCGATCTCGTCACCCGAGGCGTTACCGACGACGTCGCCCGTTCAGTTTACGAGGGTGTTCAGGACGTCGGTCGCGACGCCTGGGACACGAGTTCCTACCAGCGCGAGAACACGCTGATGCTCTCAGACGAGTCCGAGGCCGACGCCTCGCCGAAGCTGATCATTAACAACCACGACACCGAGGCCAGCCACTCCGCGACGGTCGGCCAGATTGACCAAGAGGATCTGCTGTATATGACCTCCCGCGGAATCGATCCACGGTCGGCGCGCAACATGCTCGTCGAAGGCTTCTTCGTCCCCGTTATGGAGGAAATCGCGGTCGACGAACTGCGCGAGGACTTAGAGGAACTGGTCGCCACACGACTGCGCCAGCGCGACTAACCGACTTGCGTTTCGAGGCAAACCACTCGAGTCGCGTTTTGATCGATACTATTTTCGTGTCTCACTGATGGTTCGATTCTCGCGACAAACCGTCGGTACTTAGGTATCGTCTCACGAACGGGTTGCATATGACCAGCGCTGCGGACGTCGACGGTACCGACGAGGGCGGGGCCGCCGAAACGGCCGATCCCGAGTCGGAGCGGGGAACCGACCGAACGGCATCAACCGAAACCGGGTCGCCCGAGGGCGATCGATACACCCGAAAGAAGTGCGTGTTGATCACCGGTTGTTCGTCGGGGATCGGACGGGCAACTGCCCGCGCGTTCCTCGAGGAAGCGTGGCAGGTTATCGCGACGGCCCGCAACACGGACGACATCACGGACCTCGCAGAGGCCGGCTGTACGACGCTCGAACTCGACGTAACCGATCCGGATCAGGTCGCCGACGTCGTCGAACGCACCGTCGAAATCGGCGGCGCGATCGACTGTCTCGTCAACAACGCCGGCTACGCCCAGATGGGACCGATCGAGGACGTCTCGACGGCCGATCTGCACCGCCAGTTCGACGTCAACGTCTACGGTCCACACCGCCTCGCCCGTGCCGCACTGCCACACATGCGCGCACAGGGTGCGGGACGGATCATCAACGTCTCGAGTGTCATGGGTCGGCTCTCGGTCCCCGGATCCGGCGCGTATTCGGGTTCGAAACACGCCCTCGAGGCGATGAGTGACTCGCTGCGGGGTGAGGTCGAGGAGTTCGGTATCGACGTCGTCGTGATCGAACCGGGACCGGTCGATACGGGCTTTGCCGACCGCATCGACGAGGAACTCCCTGAAACCGAGCGGACGCCGGCCTACGAGGCGCTGTACGAACTGTACGACGATATGCAACTCATCGGTGGGGGCAGCGGCGGCCCGTTCGCTTCCGAACCGGACGACGTCGCGACGGCGATTCTCGAAGCGGGAACCCATCCCGAACCGCCGGCGCGGTATCCAGTCGGCCCGCTCGGCCAGTTCGGCGTTTACGCCCGATTTCTCCCCGACCGCGTTCGCGACGCAGGATACGGATTGTTGCGAAAGCTCGTCTGAGGACTGTCTCGGCGCGACCACGTTGTCTCTCTACCGGCCCTCCGTCGTGAAGCGCGTCGACTTGTGACCACTATCGAGAAAATATATCCGTTCCAACACAAACCGATCTATATCGACTATGTCCGACGAGACGCCTGATGCCGTGGAATTCGCGGACGACCTTTCTGCGCTGCTCTACGGAATCGCAGGCTGGCTATCGATCGGGTTCGGACTGCTGGCTGCCATCGCGGCCGCCGCCGCGCTCTTGGGCGGTGAAGCCGCGGCCGTGATCGGCATCCTCTTTCTCGTCTCGTTCGCCTTCGTCGCGCTTGGCGCGTTCGTCACGCCGCGATTTCGTCGGCGAGTGGACCGTCGTCACGCACTGTCCCGATTCGGCCGCATTCGGTCCGTCGACCGACGGACGATTCGGCCGGACGAAGAGACGTCTGAACAGTGTGTGAGCTGTCGATCGGAAATCGATCAGGGAATGGTGAGCCGGTATCGCGAGGAGTACGCCATCGCAGGCGTTCCGGTTTATACTGCGTCAGAAGGCTACAATCACTACTGTCTCGAGTGTGCTTCGGCGGAAGTGTTGGCTGGCGAGTCGGACGACCCCCTCGAGCAGTCGTCGAACACGATTGACGAGACAGCCGATCCGACATCCGAGTCGGTAGACGACATCGACGATTCGGAACAGTCGACCGACGACCACCTCGTCGAGCGAGACTAGCCTCGAAAAGGGACTCCTCAGTCGCTCGCCGGCCGTCCATTCCGGCGAATCGCAGCCGATTGAACGGATTCGTCGTCGGTCGTCGCCGTAATTGCGCCACCCACAGATCGTTTCACCAATCCGTTGCGCTGTAACGCGAGACACCGGCGTTCGACTGTCATCGGGTGAACAGCGAGCCGTTCGGCCAGCGTCGGGATCGGTATCGGGCCGACGGCTTCGATCTCCTCGAGAATTGCAGAATCAAGATCGTGTACCGACTCGTTATCTGCCATTGAACCTGTCTACAGTCAATTCTGGAGACCGTATCAATGACAGCTTCGATTCCCAGTCGCTAAGAACGGCGTGGAGTTCGGTAACTACCGCAGGCAGGCCGCTACAACTTCGAGCATTCCTTCGCCGCGAACCTCGTCGGCGAACAGCGGCACGCGTCGTACGTCGGTCCCCCGGAACAGATCCTGTGCCTCCGCGAGTGCATCCTGTTGGACGTCCCACCGACGCCGACAGAACGCACAGTCGTCGAGGTCGGGTTGCAAGAACTCGCCCTGGACATCGTCGGTGACGTTCGACAGCGGCTCCATGACGCGGTTGACGACGAGCGTCCCGACCGGAATGTCGAACTCGTCGAGTTGTTGGCGCAGCCGCTTCGATTCGAGAACACTCATCTCCTCGGGAACCATCACGATCCGGAAGTCGGTCCGACTCGGATCACGCAGGGCGGCGCGAAGACGCTCGATCCGCTCGCGGAGTTCCTGAAGCTCCTCGAGATCTTGCCCATCTTCGGGGAGATCATCGCCGCCGAACATCCCCTTCATGTTCTCGACCATGCCGCTGATACGCTGGCGAAACTGGAGCAGGCGGCCCATCATGGAGTCCATGAGTTCGGGCAACTGGAGAAGCCGAAGGGTGTGGCCGGTCGGTGCCGTATCAACGATCACGCGCTCGAATCGCGGGTCGTCGAGGTACTCGAGCAGGAGTTGCATCGCTGCGGCCTCGTCGGCACCGGGCATCGAGCCGCCGAAGAGGGCGTCCATCGGATTCTCGTCCCCGAGCATCTCGCCGAATCCGCCGAGCCCGCCCGGCGCACCCTCCCCGCCGCCGAACGCGGCTCGACCGCTCTCGATGGCCGCCTCGGGGTCGATCTCGACCGCGTAGAGGGGGATGTCGTCGCGAATCTGGGCCGGATCGGCTGGAATCTCAGTGTCGAACGTATCCGAGAGCGAGTGTGCCGGATCCGTCGAGATGACGAGCGTTTGGGTGCCACCGCGTGCGCTGTCGAGTGCAGTCGCGGCTGCCATCGTCGTTTTCCCGACGCCGCCTTTGCCGCCGTAGAGGACGTACTCCGGCCCGTCGATCGGATCGGTCGAGGGCTCGACCTCGATCGTTTCGCGGCCGTCTGCGGTCCCGACGTCGTCCGTCGGCGTTACCTCGATCGTGTTCTCGCTCTCGTCGAACTCGTGTTCCGTTTCCTCGTCTTCGACCGGCTCGACGTCGATTCCACTCATGTCCCTCGCTACCCCGTCCCGATACGAGTATTCGTCGGTCTCGCTCGTCGTGTCTTCGGCGCGGGTGGGGTCGAAGACAGATCGATCACTCGAAGTGGGTCGCCAACCGTTCGGCCGCTGTCTCGACGTCCGGTGTGACGAGCGCGAACCGCAGCCAGTCGCGCCGAGAGTCGCCGAACGCCTCGCCGGGCATCCCCGCGACGCCGGCCTCGTCGATCAGTTCGAAGACGTTCTCGAGGGTTCCTGGATACTCCTCGAAACGAGCCATCACGTAGAACGATCCCTCGGGCGTCGTGTACTCTGCACCCACCCGCTCCAGCGCGTCGGTGAACGTCTCGACGCGCTCGCGGAGCGTTTCGCGGTTTCGTTCGTAGTAGTCGGGGCCCGTCTCGCGTAACGCGTTCAACACCGCGTACTGCGCCGGACGGCTCCCGGTCACGTTGACGAGCATGTGACGGCTCCTCGCCCGCTCGACGAGTTCGGGCGGGAAGACCGCGTACCCCACGCGGAAGCCGGTGATCGCCATCGACTTCGAAAACCCGTTAGTTACGATCCGGTTGCTCGAATCGACCGAGAGGGCGCTCGCGAACGTCCCCGAGAGGTCGTAGTGGTCGTACACCTCGTCGCTGACGAGGATCGCGTCGTTCTCCTCGGCGATGGCGACGAGCTCGCGAACCGTTTCCTCGGGATAGACCGCACCCGTCGGGTTGTTCGGCGTGCAGACGACGATCGCGGCCGTCTCCTCACTCGCGGCCGCGCGAACGTCGTCCGGATCGAGTTGGCCGTCATCGTCCGTCGCGACGAACGACTGCGTTCCGTCGAGCAGCGTCGTCTTGCCCGGATAGTACGGGTAGACCGGATCAGTGAGTAGGACCTCATCGCCCGCGTCGCGTTCGAGCGCCCGCGCCATCGCGAGGTAGTTCGCCTCGCCGGTTCCGTTCGTGACGACGACCTGCTCGACGTCGACGCCGCGTCTCGCCGCGATCTCCTCGCGGAGTTCGACCAGCCCCTCGCTCGGCGGGTACTGGAACGCCTCGGGCTCGAGGTCGGCGTACTCGTGCAACCCCGTCCGGAGCGCCTCGGGCGGCTCCCAGTCGGGGTTTCCGCTCACCATGTCGATCACGTCCCGATCCGCCTGCGAGGCGTACTGCATGACGCGATAGAAAAGCGGCGTCTCGTACTCCATGTGCGACACGTCGGCCGGTGGAAAGACGTGTTTTTCGCTCGATACCCACTGCCGACCGCCGATCCCGCGCTTTCACAACGATCGAAGCCGTCGTAGAGGGTATGAACGACGAGATCGACCGGGAGCTTCCGATGGAGGTCGCCGACGCGTTGCGTGACGCCGGCGAGACGCTCGCCGTCGCCGAGTCCTGTACCGGCGGGCTGATCGGCGCGGCGATCACTGCCGTTCCGGGCGCGAGCGATTATTTCGATTCCGGGCTGACGACCTACGCCTACGACGCCAAGCGCAGACACCTCGGCGTCAGCCGCGAGGCGCTCGACGAGCACGGGGCCGTCTCGGAGCCGGTCGCGCGCGAGATGGCTCGCGGCGTCCGCGACGTCACGGACTCGACCTGGGGGGTCGCGACGACCGGCGTCGCCGGGCCGACCGGCGGAACCGAGGAAACCCCGGTCGGGACCGTCTACATCGGTGTCGCCTACGCCGGTCCCTGGGGGAGCGAGTCGTCGTTCTCGACCGTGTCTCGCCACGAGTTCGACGGCGATCGGGCAGACATTCGGGCGAAAACGGTCGATCGGGCGCTCGCCGAACTCCTCGCAGCGATCGACGAGCGGCACAGAGCGAGCGACTAGACGGCAACACGACGTGTCTCGACCGTTCGGCTCGGCCGACGGTCACGAAAGAAAGCTATTCGTCGGTCGCTTTACGAGTAGAGAGTGAATGAACAAGAAGGGACACGTTCTCAACGCCGTGTTGTTGAGCATCGGGTTGGGGTATCTGCTGGAACCGGCGACTGAGCTGGAGGCAGTACCGGCGACGCTCGAGATGATGGTCATGATCGGCGTCCCGGTCACCCTTGGGGCGATGGTTCCAGACATCGATACGGCCTTCGGCAAGCACAGAAAGACGCTGCACAACCTTCCGTTGTTGGTCGCGTTCATCGCGTTCCCCTACGCCTTCGGCAATCTGGAGTACGTCTGGATCGGCGTGCTCACCCACTACGTTCTCGACGTCGCCGGGAGCAAACGCGGTATTGCTCTGTTCTATCCGCTCTCTCCGCGGGAGTACAGCCTCCCTTTCGGCGTCGCCGTCAGCAGCAGTCACGCCACGATCGTGACGGTTCTGGTGACGATCGTCGAGGTCGCGCTCGTCGCTGTCGTCGTCTTCGAGATGCCCCAGCAGGGGCTCGAACTCGGACAGCAAGCGGTTGGCATCTAAGCAGTCGCGTTTAGCTCACCGAACGAAATCTCCGAGAAACCCAGTTACCGATTCGGCGACCACTCCTCGCAGGCGTCCATGTCGTCCATCGCTCGTTCGTGGTGACCGCAGTATGGCACCATTCCTGAAGCGGACGAGCGGACGTACTCGAAGTGCTGGCAGTTGCCGCAGTATCGGTCCGTTGGTGCGTCGGTTTCGGACTCGGCCGACCCTGAGTCGACGATCTCGGCGTCGCGGCCGTCCGCGCTCACACCTCCCTCGAGCGGCGACGAGATATCGGACGCCGCCGAGCCTCCGTCGCTCGTCGGCGTTGGTGCGGCCGGACTGGCAGAGCGCTGTCGCGATCGGTCGCTCGTCGCTGTTTGCTCGTCGTACGACAGGCGCGTCTCGTCGGTTCCTGCCGTCGAATCGGCGGCAGCGTTCGTCTGCGTTTCGACGTCACCGTCGGGCGTCCCGCCGAAGAATCCGATTCCGCCGAGTCCGCTCGACTGCTCCGATTCCTCGACTTCGACGATGGTCTGATTGCGACGCGTGACGTTCATCTCGAGCATCCCGCCCGGATCGTTCCGCGTCTTGAAGTTGACGACGGCGGTGAACAGACACCAGATAGCCGTCAACAGTCCTAGCAGGTAGATCGCCGAGACGGACAGCGTCAGGTCGTTTCCGACCCCGCGCCAGTGATACGGGTAGGCGTGCCAGAAGAGCGCGACGCCGAACAGACAGAGGCTCGCACTGATCGCGGCGGCCGCCCGAACCCGCCGATTGGCGGGCAACACGGTGAACACACCCACGAGCGCCACGGGGACGCCGAGGCCGGCGAGCGCGCCGGCGATCCGAACGGACGCGTACTGGGCCTCCATCTCCCACGAGAGCGACGCGACGAATCCCGCCAGAAAGTCGGTCGCCGCGAGGAGGACGGCCGCGACGGCGAGGATAGCGCCGAGCAAAACGAGCATCGTCCCGGCGTACAGCCGTTTCAGGCTCCCCGCCTGCCGTTCGTTCCCCTCGTAGACGTCCGTCAGGCTTGTCATAGCGAGCCATTCGTCCTCCCGCCACAAAACGGTACGTCAGACACAGGTCAGTTTAAAGAAAGGAATTCGTACCGATCCGATGGTCCAGGGAGAAAGATTTGTACCGGTCCGGTGGGTCAGGGAGAGAGGATTCCGATGGTGTGGATTGCTGGATTGCTGGATACGCTTAGTTACGGCACCGAGACGTCGGTCGATCAGTACAGATGACGACTGATTCCTGATCGGATAGTACAGTTGTTTCATCCCGGTCAGACACTTATTCGACTTGGTCCCAAACCCGACGTATGAGCGTCATCGCAGAGTTCACCGTCGAATCAGACGATTTTGCAGTCAACTGCCCCGCGCACGGTGGCGCGGGGCTTGTCAGTGAACTCGGCCTCTACCCCGAAAGCGGGGGGCCAGTGTATCTGGCTAACTCGGCGTCCTTGCTCCTGACTTGAGAGCGTATTGACTGACGCTCCTCCGACCGGACGGCTGATGGCCCCGCCGGAGATACAGTTCTGCAATGTTTTTCGCCGCGTTGTAATCCGCGTGATTCGACTTCCCACACGACTGGCACTCGAACTGCCCAGCATGCCGGTTATCGTCGTGCGTGAACCCACACTCGTTACACCGTTTCGACGTATTTCGAGGATTCGTCGTATCAACGAACAGGCCCTCGTACTCGGATTTGTACTCCACGAAATCTTTCAGTTTGCGGAACGCCCACTCCGAATGCCACGCCGCTTCTGGCAAGTCCTCTCGAATCCCGTCCAGTTCCTCGAACACGATACCATCGCAGTTGTGTTCAAGGGCTTCTTCTACGATATCGTTCGCCACGCTGTGCAAAACGTGTTTGACGTATCGGTCTTCCCGACCGGATAGGGATTCGATGGTTCGGTGTGCGGATTGCGTCCCAGTCTGCTGGAGACTGCTACGTGTTTTCTCACATTCACGGCGGTAGTGGTTGAGTTCACCCGCGTTGAAGAACCGAGCAGTGCTGGTTACAGCGATTTGGTTGACGCCGAGGTCAACACCGAGAACCGTTCCGTTCTCAGCCGGTGACTCGGGTTCGCCGTCTTCCGTTGGTGTTCGATAGCCAAGATGGATGTACCAATCACCGTCTCGATAGTGGAGTGTGGATTCTGTGTACTCCCACTCATCACTATCGAGATACTCACGCTGGTATCCATCTTCGTTTTCGGGGAGACACAGGTCGGCGTGGATGCGATTGTGGTTTCCGAGCGTGGTGAGTGTGACCTTTTCTTGGTCGGGGAAGACGGTGAGTGTGCGTCGGTCGAACGTCATCGACCGACTGGTGAATTGTGGCTGACTGGCTTTCTTCCCGTTTTTGCGGCGTTCGATACAGGATTTGATTGCGCCGGAGACTTCGTGACAGGCAAGGGTGGCGTGTTGGTCGCCTAACTCGGTGTCCTGCTTGATTTTATGTTTGGCGAGTTGTCGGACGTCGGACTTGGTGTGACAGTCGTTCCACGCGAGAGTGCTGGCGATGTTACAGCCGTCAAGCCACTCCTCGATTGTGTTGAGGAGCAGTTGCTCATCCTCGTCACTACGGAGAGTGAGGCGAGTAATGAGTGTTCGACGGTGATACTCGTCCGACGCCATATATTCAATAAAGAGTTATAGGTTGATAAAAGTCGGGATTGGGTGTCGGCTTCAACCCCGCCCACGATGGGGCGGGGAATCCGCCTTGGTTTTCTTTTGAACAACTCGCTGACTGCGGCACCAGAGATGATCGTCGAGATCGAACGCGTCGTTGCGACGCTCGAAGACAAGGTCATGCCCTACTTCTGGGTCAGTGGCGGTGACCAATCCGAGTTCGAGGACGCATTTGCCGATGACGAATCCGTGCACAATATCACGATGGTCGATGAAGTCGAGGCTGGCAGACTCTATCGAGCCGAATGGACTGAAAATATCGAGACAATCGTCTATGCATACGTCGAAATCGGTGCAACTATTCTTCAAGCAATCGGTAGAAATGGACATTGGGAACTGCGAATGCGGTTCGATGACCAGGAGAAACTCTCGAAATTCCAAGAATACTGTGATGAAAGGAGGATTTCATTCGAACTCAACCGACTGCAGGAACAGGAACAGCCGATGGCGAGTGCCCAGTACGATTTAACCACAAAGCAACGTGAAACACTGGTTACCGCGCTCGAATCGGGGTATTACGACGTTCCTCAGGAGGTGACGATGAGTGAACTGGCTGACGAGATGGGGATTAGCCAACAGGCCCTCTCAAAACGGTTCCATGATGGTCACCGAAACCTCATTACGAGTACCTTGACTGTCAGTTATCCCGAGGAGTAATCCGCATCGAGTTATTGCGCCCCACATATAAAAGATAGGTCAATACAACCTTCTTTCACTTGGGAATTGAGAGACTAGTAGGCGTAATGACTGACCGCCAGCAGACACAACAGAACGTCAACACGGTACTCGTCCTACTTTCCCACCATCGTCGTCGATACGCCCTCCGTTGTCTACGGACGCACGAGAATCCACTGGCGCTCGCCGATCTGGCTGAGGAAGTCGCGATTCACGAACACGAGGCGCCGATTACCGATATCTCGGCAGAGAAAGTGAAACGAATCTATCTCGAACTGTATCATACACATATTCCGAAATTAGCGGATAAACAGTTCGTTCACTACGATCAGGAACGAGATTCAGTCGCGCTGTTGGAACGTGCAGAGGACATCGAGCAGTGTCACGAGCGTCTCATGATCAAGTAGGATGGGACAGAAAAACGATTGGGTGAAAACCGCTGCAAGGTGCCGCGAGTGTGGTACAGTCTACTCAGCGTGGATCAAACCCGATGATTCGATTCAACTCATTGGACGAAAAGATGGCTGTCAGTGTGGCGCATCGAAGTTTCAAGCTATTTGAGATGGTTCAGGCTGTACTCCTGCCCGTCTATAGTAGCTACTGAAAGTCAGTACACACCCGATCGCACGACGGACACGCGGTTCGGAACGAACGGAGTGAGTGAGAACCGCGGGTAGTGAGTAGCGCGGGATCAAAGATCCCGCGAACCATGCGAACGGGCACTTCGTGCCCGTGAGCAGACGGGAAGGGACGACCCGTGAGCTGTGCGATCAGTGTGTAACTCGTTGCAGTTGTTACTATACCCGAGCGAGCCACGGTTTAGAAGCGAGCCCAATAGCACCAGCGAACGGCAGTGGTCACACCATCACGATCCGTTCGAGACTATTATCGAGGAGCGGTGTTACTACCCCACCATCATGGTCGACGATCTTCGAGTGTCATGGATGTCTCGTCGATGCCAATCGCGAACGAGACTGGTGTCGTAAACCCAACACAGGGCATCGAAAGGAATGTACTTGGATCGATTTCGATTGCGTCAGTATCGACGAGCACGAATTGTGAACCGCGAACAACGTAATTTCCGGCATCGGCCCGTTGTACCCGTGTTTCTGTGAGAAGGGTTTATATACTAGCACCACTAACTAATGGTTAGTTAGAACATGAACCTCGATCAATTCACCAACGAGACAAAGCGGATGACCCGCCGATACGAGTACGAGGATGGCGCGATCCTGGCCGTCGATTTCGGTCCAGAGATGGAGGCATCGGCGGACGTCGCCGACGGAACGGTCATTGTCGTCAGTAATGGCGAGCAATACGAGTTCGACCTCCCCGAGGGTGCAGCTGACGCGCACACGTTTATGAAAAACGGCGTCCTCACTGTCGAACTAGAGGGAGATCTATGAAGCTCACCGTTAAACCACTGAAACAGAAAGACGCCGGCCGCGGACTCGCCGCGATCGATCGCGTCTCGATGCGAGAACTCGACCTGGAGAACGGCGATTATATCGTTATCTCGGGCGGCGGAGACAGCCAGGCCGTCGCTCGCGTCTGGCCGGGTTATCCGGAAGACGAGGGTCGCGGAATCGTCCGGATCGACGGCCGTCTGCGCCAGGAGGCCGATGTAGGGATCGACGACAGCGTCACCATCGAGGCCGCGGACGTCCAGCCCGCGAAGTCCGTGACTGTGGCGCTTCCGCAGAACCTACGTATTCGTGGCGATATCGGCCCGCTCGTCCGCGACAAACTCTCCGGACAGGCCGTCACCGAGGGCCAGACGGTGCCGTTCTCGCTATCCTTTGGTCCGATGGCGAGTTCGGGCCAGTCGGTGCCGCTGAAGATCGCGAGCACCTCGCCCTCTGGAACGGTCGTCATCACGGACTCGACGAACATCGAGATCTCCGAGACGCCGGCCGAACAGGTCAGCGCCGGTGGTCCTGGTGCCTCGGCCGAAGGCGTTCCGAACATCACCTACGAGGACATCGGTGGCTTAGACTCCGAGCTCGACCAGGTTCGCGAGATGATCGAGCTGCCGATGCGCCACCCCGAGCTGTTCCAGCAACTCGGCATCGAGCCGCCGAAGGGCGTCTTGCTGCACGGCCCGCCGGGCACCGGGAAGACCCTGATGGCGAAAGCCGTCGCTAACGAGATCGACGCCCACTTCGAGACGATCTCCGGGCCGGAGATCATGTCGAAGTACTACGGCGAGTCCGAGGAACAACTGCGAGAGGTGTTCGAGGAGGCCGAAGAGAACGCCCCCGCGATCATCTTCATCGACGAGCTCGACTCCATCGCCGCAAAGCGAGAGGAGGCGGGCGGCGACGTCGAGCGACGGGTCGTCGCGCAACTGCTCAGCCTGATGGACGGGCTCGAAGAGCGCGGGCGTGTCACCGTCATCGCGGCGACGAACCGCGTCGACGACATCGACCCTGCGCTCCGGCGTGGCGGTCGCTTCGACCGCGAGATCGAGATCGGCGTCCCGGACAAGGGAGGCCGCAAGGAGATCCTACAGGTCCACACCCGCGGGATGCCCCTCGAGGAGGATATCGACCTCGATCAATACGCCGAGAACACCCACGGCTTCGTCGGCGCGGACCTGGAGAGTCTCGCCCGCGAGGGCGCGATGAACGCCCTGCGTCGCATCCGCCCCGACCTCGACTTAGAGGAAGACGAGATCGATGCTGAAGTGCTGGAGACGTTGCAGGTCACTGAAAACGACTTCAAGGAGGCGCTCAAGGGAATCCAGCCCTCCGCAATGCGAGAAGTCTTCGTCGAGGTTCCAGACGTCACCTGGAACGACGTCGGCGGACTCGGAGACACGAAAGAGCGCCTGCGCGAGACGATCCAGTGGCCGCTCGACTACCCCGAGGTCTTCGAGCAGATGGACATGCAGGCCGCGAAGGGCGTCCTCATGTACGGTCCGCCGGGTACCGGGAAGACCCTGCTCGCGAAAGCGGTCGCGAACGAGGCACAGTCGAACTTCATCTCGATCAAGGGGCCCGAACTGCTGAACAAGTACGTCGGCGAGTCCGAGAAAGGTGTCCGCGAGGTCTTCGAAAAGGCGCGGTCGAACGCCCCGACCGTGATCTTCTTCGACGAGATCGATTCGATCGCGGGCCAACGCGGCCGCCAACAGGGAGACTCCGGCGTCGGTGAGCGCGTCGTCTCCCAGCTGCTGACCGAACTCGACGGGCTCGAAGAGTTAGAGGACGTCGTCGTCATCGCGACGACCAACCGGCCGGATCTGATCGATTCGGCGCTACTCCGCCCCGGTCGACTCGACAGACACGTCCACGTGCCCGTCCCTGACGAGGAGGGACGGAAACGGATCTTCGAGGTCCACACCCGGGACAAGCCTATGGCTGACGCCGTCGACCTCGAGTGGCTCGCAAGCGAGACCGAGGGCTATGTCGGTGCCGACATCGAGGCGGTCTGCCGCGAAGCCTCGATGGCCGCCAGCCGCGAGTTCATCAACTCGGTCGATCCCGAGGAGATGCCTGACACCCTCGAAAACGTCCGCATCAGCAGAGAACACTTCGAGCACGCGCTCCAGGAAGTCCAACCGAGCGTGACGCCCGAAACGCGCGAACAGTACGAAGAGATCGAACAGCAGTTCCAGCAGGCGGAACCGGGTCAGGAACAGGATCAGCTCGGACGCACCTTCCAGTAACCCCTCGACGCCAACCGTCGGTCGAGGAACCACCATCTACCGTTGTCGCGTCGACACGAGCGGTTCAGGGCGTCACTTCGTGCGGCTCTGAATCGAGTTCTGCAAGCACGTCCGCGGCGTGACCGTCGGGAGAAACGTTCTCGTAGACCGCTTCGATTCGGCCGTCTGGACCGACGACGTAGGTATTGCGGAAGACGCCGTCGAAGGTGTTTCCGAACATCTGTTTTTCGCCATAGGAGTCATACAGCGTCGCGACCTCGCCGCGTTCGTCCGACAGCAGATCGAATCCGAGGTCGTACTCCGCGGCGAAGGAGTCGAGGTCGGCAACCGGGTCGTCACTGATGCCGACAACGGCGGCGTCGTGGTCGTCGAACTGGGAGAGCGCGTCGTCGAACCCGCAGGCTTCGGTGGTACAGCCGTCGGTGTTCGCGCGCGGATAGAAGTAGACGACGAGTCGCTGCCCCTCGAAGTCGGAGCGCCGAACGGTTTCGCCGTGCTGGTTGGAAAGTTCGAACTCGGGTGCCTCGTCGCCTACGTCAAGCATAGCCGTGTGTTAGAGAGGGTCATTGTATGTGTTGTGATTGCGAATCGACCGGAAATCATCGGTTGACGGAACAATCGAGCCACCGCGTTTCGCCTCGAATCGGCGAAACCCAAGAGACAGTCACGAAGTCGAACGTATTCTCGATGCATATTTACTGTCAGCGAAGAAACGGCCGACGAATGCCCTCCACCCACCCCTCCCGCAGACGGCTGTTAGCCGGTGCTGGGAGTTGTCTTGCGATCGGCGTCGCCGGCTGTTCCGGAACTAATAGATCGGAATCGGCCGTCAACAGCGTCGAAGAAGGCGGCGAGCCCGGACCGTCGGACGAGTACGATTTGCTCACGATCAGAGCGGACGACGACTCGGTGTTCGTGTATCCGCAAGACGATCGACCGGACGAGGACGAGGCGGATCGTTCGAGGCGACCGATGCGGTCGGCCCAGTTCGTCACCAACGAGGACGAGGCGGACGCCCTTCTGTTCGAAACGATCGATGCGGCTGCGTCCGCCGAGGCGCGAGCGTTCCTTGAGGACACCGACTTCGAAACCGAGTCCGTCGTCATCGACCAGCGAGGGATCGAGGACTGTTACCGTCGGCACGTCTTGACCGTTCAGGCCGAATCAGACGAGTTCCGAACGCGATACTGTCGGACGTTGAAATCGCCGACGACGCCCTGCGAAGCGGACCGGGACGTGATGGAAGCGCTGTTCTTTCGCATCCAGCGCGCGTACGACGACGCACCGTCGAGTCGGTCGAGCGGCGAGAGCGCATCGTGTCCGGACTCGGTGTTCGAAGGCGACGCTCGTGCAAACGAAACGGCGAGCGACGGACCCGAGAACGAATCCGCCGACGGCGCGGAGGACGAACGATGACGGAGACGCCAAATCGGAGTCGTCGTCGCGTCCTTACAGGTGTCGGAGCGATCAGCGCGACACTCGTCGCTGGCTGTAGCGCCCGTCCCTGGCAGTCATCAACCGAGGGAACGGTTCGCTTCCCGCCGAACGAACTCGAGCCGATCCTCGCCGCCGCCGCGCCGGAACGCGAGCGGCCGGTCCCCGTCGAACCCGACGAGAGCGTTCGCGAAGACGGCCTCGCTCGTACCGACGACCTGTTGGCACCGATTCCGGAGCCAGTCGACGCCGAAACCGTCCCGAACGGCGTCGTTCGAGACTCGATCGAATCCGCGCGAGATACCGCCCGCGCCTACGACGACGATGCGGTGGACGTGACAGGGCCACCGCTGTATCACGTCGCCCGCAACGAACTCCGGCGGTCACGAGAGGCAGCCAGGGAGGCGGCGACGACGCTGGCTGCGATCGACGACCGCTCGCTCGTCGAGGAGCTGTCGGCCGAACGCGACCAAACTCACTCAGCAGTGGACGCTCGACTCGAGTCCGTCGAGTACCGCGGCGCGGACACCGACGACGGACGGCTCCGTGCAGCGCTGCTTTTCGCCGCGTTCGAGGACGACCACAGCGACGCACTGCGTGGCGTCGAGCGGTGGGGCGTCGACGAGCAGACGGACGTCGTCGAGATCGGCGAGGGTGCGGGTGACCTCGAGTTCGCCGAAGCGACGACGACGATCTGGGAGCACATCACCGAACGGTACGACGCAGACGTAGACGAGCCGATCGGTCTCGAAGCCGAGTTCGACGACGCGCTCCGGGCGTCGATCGACCGCGCGGAATCGGTCGACCTCCCGGATCAGCGCCAAGACGACTGGCTCGACGAACTCGTCGCGGTCGATGTCGAGCCGGGCTTCACCCAGACCGTCCTCTGGGATGCAGTTCGACCCGTCTACAACGCGCGAGACGGAATGACGGACGCGGCCGACGGCGTGCAGCTGGGAACGGGACTGGCCGATGCCGTCCGATTCGAGCAAGCGATTCGTGCCTTCGAAATCGTCCGCGACCGGGTCGAGGCCGACGAGCTCGCGAGCCCTGAGACGATCGAGATCGCCGACGTTCGGGCGGAGCGCGAAGCCGCCATCGACGCGGCGAACTCCGCACAGGTCGAGTTGAGCGGCCCGTCGCTCGGAACGGCTCGCCTCGCGGAGACGCTGCAGTCGCTCACCTGGACCGACGAGACGATCCGACGACACGTCGGTCTCGATCGCGAGACCACCGTCTCGGTGACCGGCGAGTACAGCGAGTACGTCTGTGAACGGGCATGGTTCGAGGTGCTCCCCGAGGCAGTCTCCGCGTTTCGCGGACGGCTCCTCGCGGCGTGAGCGTTGCTCGATCCAGACGCCTTTACTACCCCCGGTGCGAACGATACGTAAGAAATGGTGCTGACCAAACGAGTCATCCCGTGTATCGACGTGGATCTCGACGAGGACGGGAATCCGGCGGTCTATACCGGCGTTCACTTCGAGGACCTCAAGTACACCGGCGACCCGGTCGAGATGGCCAAGGCGTACAACGAGTCGGGCGCGGACGAGTTCGTCTTTCTCGATATCACCGCCTCGGCAGAGGGACGAGAGACGATGCTCGACGTCGTGAGTCGCGTTGCAGACGAAGTGTTTATCCCACTGACAGTCGGCGGTGGCATCCGCACGACAGAGGACATCAAGGAGACGCTTCGAGCCGGCGCGGACAAGGTCTCGATCACGACTGGCGCGCTCGAGCGGCCGGAACTGATCAACGAAGGTGCGAAAGCGTTCGGCAGCCAGTGTATCGTCATCAGCGTTGACGCACGGCGGCGGTTCGACGAGGCGGGCGAACACTACGTCGAGATCGACGGGGAGTCATGCTGGTTCGAGTGTACGAAAAAGGGAGGCCGTGAAGGGACCGGAATCGACGTTCTCGAGTGGGCTAAAGAGGCCGAATCCCGTGGCGCGGGCGAACTCTTCGTCAACTCGATCGACAAGGACGGCACCAAAGACGGCTACGACCTCCCGCTGACGGAAGCGGTCTGTGACGCCGTCGATACGCCGGTTATCGCCTCCTCTGGCTGTGGTAGTCCCGAAGACATGTACGATGTCTTCACCGAAGCGGACGCAGACGCGGGTCTCGCCGCGTCGATTTTCCACTTCGACGAGTATTCGATCGAGGAAACAAAGGAGTATTTGCACGAGCGGGACGTGCCGATTCGAATTTGAACCGCAAACGAGAGCCGTTGTGGCGTGAGTGGCGTTTTGCCCGGATCGTGTCACGAGAGAACGCCTTTCCCCTTTCGACCCGTACTGACCCGTATGTACGAGTCGATCCTCGTCGCAACTGACGGGAGCGACGATGCTGAAGCCGCGTTGGACCACGCGATCGAACTCGCGCGACGGTTTTCGGTTCCGCTGTACGCGATCGCGGTCGTCGAAGCACGGACCGAGTACGATAACGCGATCGTTGACCCCGAGGAGGTTAAAAATCGACGCAGAGCAGCCGCTGAGTCGTCGCTTTCGACGATCGAGGACGCCGCCGCCGAGTTCGATCTCGCGGTCGAGACGACGGTCAGAACCGGCGTTCCCCACGAGGAGATCCTCGCGTACGCAGACGAACACGACGTTGGCGTTATCGTCGTCGGCTCCCGCGGTCGCTCGTCGTTCAGGCGAGCGCTCCTGGGAAGTACCGTCGACGGCGTGCTCAGGTTCGCGGATCGACCAGTACTGGTCGTCGAGGACGAAACGAACCCATCAGGAGGCGGCGGTTCCGTTGCCTAAGGGGGAACACTTACCACGATCTTCCATGTGACCTAGCTGTATGACACTGCTCGTTCCGTTCGACGGATCGCCGCTGGCGATGAGGGCACTCGAGCGGGCATCGACGCTTGGTGATCGGTTAGATGAGTCGGTCGTCGTTCTGACAGTGATCCCGAACGATGCGGGATATGCGCGGGATCGCGGCTGGATCACACAGGGCGAGCCGTTCGATTCCAACGCTATCGCCGAGGGGCTGGAAACGCGAGCGAAAGACGTCACGCCGAGCGTCACGTTTCGAACCGAGCGAGTCAGCTCCGACGAACCGACCGCGACGGCGACGACGGAAGTCGTCCGTGAGATCCGACGCGTCGCCGGCGAGATCGAGGCGAGCGTCGTCTTCATCGGCTCGGAGAACGCGGGTTCGGTGATCACCCCACAATCGAGCGTCGGCAGCCCCGTCGCGAACGACCAGCGTTACGACGTGTACGTCGTCCGTCAGCCGGGGACAACCGCCGATGCCGACGGAGTCACCGATATCGACTCGACAACCGGGTAAGCGACGTGAGAACGACCGGAGACGGTTAGTGCGTGGACGTGGCCGTTCTGTCACAGATCGATCGTGTACGAGTGGAAGCGACCGAAAGAACTGGCGTCCATGACGGCCGGTCCCCGTCAGTCGATGGCCCGAGCCGATAGTCAGTCATGCCGATAGTCGGACTGACAGTTCCTGTCGACGACCCGATTCTCATTTTCGGGCTGGCGATGTTCGTCTTCCTGACGGCACCGCTGTTGCTCCAGCGGTATCGACTCCCCGGGATCATCGGTGTGATCGTCGTCGGCGCGGTCATCGGTCCGAACGGGCTCGGGATACTGGAACGCGGCGAGACGATCGTCCTGCTCGGCGAGGTCGGCATCGTCTACCTGATGTTCGTCGCCGGCCTCGAGATCAACCTCGCTCAGTTCATCGAGTACCGGGATCGAAGCATCGTCTTCGGACTGGCTTCGTTCGTCATACCACAGGTGATCGGAACCGTCGTCGGATACGCCGTTCTCGGGCTCTCGATCGGGGCGGCCGCGCTGTTCGCTGCTATCTTCGCGTCCCACACGCTGCTCGCGTACCCCGTAATCAACCGGCTCGGCCTCGCGAAAAACGAGAGCGTGACGGCGACCATCGGCGGTACGATCATCACCGACACGCTCGCGTTGCTCGTCCTCGCAATCGTCATCGCCGGGGCCGAAGGTGAGCTCGGCCCCGCCTTCTGGCTCGAACTCGGGGTCGGACTCACGCTCTTTTTTGCCGGTGTCTGGCTGCTCGTCCCGCGGATCGGTCGGTGGTTCTTCCGGACGGTCGACCAAGAGAGCTACTTCGAGTTCCTGTTCGTGATGACCGTCCTGTTCGGCTGTGCTTACCTCGCGGAAGTCGCCGGTGTCGAGTACATCGTCGGCGCGTTCCTGGCTGGGCTCGTCCTCAACAGGCTCGTTCCGGACCACGGTCCGTTGATGAACCGCATCGAGTTCGTCGGGAACGCGCTGTTCATTCCGTTTTTCCTGCTATCGGTCGGGATGCTCGTCGACGTCCGCGTGCTGACGGCAGGGACCGAGACGCTGGTACTAACCGCCGCGTTGCTCGTCCTCGTGATTACGACGAAGTACGCTGCGGCGTGGGTGACGGCCAGGCGATACGGCTACTCCCACGACGAGACGATGACGATGTTCGGGCTCTCGGTCGGGCAGGCCGCGGCGGCGCTCGCGATCGTCCTGATCGGATTCGAGGCCGGCCTGTTCGGCGACGCGATGCTCAACGCCGTCGTGGTCATGATCCTGCTCGTCAGTATCGTCAGCCCCGCGATCGTCGACCGATACGGCCGAGCAGTCGTCCGGGCGTCCGAGCGCGGCGAGTACGATCCGCGGGACGCGCCACAGCGAGTCATGGTGCCGTTCTCGCGGGATTCACAGTACCGCGACCGGCTGCTCGATCTCGCCGTGATCGTTCGCGAGCCCGACGAAGAACAGCCGCTGTACACCGTGACCGTCGCGCAAGCGGGATCGACGGACGAACCGATCGATACCGAAGCGGAGATCGCCGAAATCGAGGGCGTGCTCGAGGAAACCGAATCCTACGGGGCCGGTGCGGAGGTCCCGGTCGAGATCCGAACCAGAGTCGACCGAAACGTCGCGTCGGGGATCGTCAGCGCGTCGCTCGAAAACCGCATCACGACGCTTCTCATCGGCTGGGACGGGATCGCCTCCCGTCGTCAACGCGTCTTCGGAAACGTGATCGATCGAGTGATCGCACAGAGCAAACAGCTCGTTCTGGTTTCACACGTTCGGCAGCCGCTCAACGCGACGAGCGAGGTCGTCGTCGCGTTACCACCGAGAATCGACCACAACGACGGGTTCTACGAGACCGTTCACACGATCGAACACATTGCAGAACAGGTCGGTGCACCGGTCCGGGCACTCGTGGTCGAGGACGATCCGACGCAGTTCCGGCAGCTCTTCGAGCTGGTCGAGCCGGACGTTCCCGCGACGTTCGAGCGCGTAGACGGGTGGAATCAGCTGTTCGCACACATAGAGGACGAACTCGACCGGACAGATCTCGTCATCGCAGTGAGTGCCCGACGAGGGACGATGGGATGGCATCCGGAGCTCCGAACGTTGCCGGAGCGCGTTTCGACGGCTACCGACGGCAACTTCGTCGTGGTCTACCCGACACTCGGTGAGCGACGCGACGACCGGCAGTTCCTCCAGTTCGAGTAGTCTGCTCGCTCGTTGCCGGTCACAGGGCGATCAGATCGATTCGGAGGAACGTTTATTCCCCTGACTGCCGTCGGTTCGGACAAGAGATGGTCGATTGGAACGGGTGGAGGAAAGATCGGCCGGTCCCCGCCGGGTCGCCTCACAGCCCTCCAGCGTCGTTCGTCGAACAGGCGAACGTTACGGACGACGCGGTGTACGAGGAATTCGGCGAGAACTGGCCCCACTGCTGGGAGCGAGCAGCCGAATTGCTCTCGTGGAACGAGGAGTACGAGACGGTACTCGAGGATGACGACGCACCGTTCTACCGGTGGTTTACCGGCGGCGAACTGAACGCGTCCTACAACTGCGTGGACCGCCACCTCGAGGCGGGCCGAAAGACCCACGCGGCAATTCGCTGGGAGGGAAAACACGGTGAGCGTGAGACGTACACGTACCGGGATCTGTACGTCGCAATCAACGAGTTCGCCGCCGCCCTGCGGGAGTTAGGCGTCGAGGAAGACGACGTCGTCACGATCTATCTGCCGATGATTCCCGAGTTGCCGATCGCAATGTTAGCCTGCGCTCGCATCGGCGCACCCCACAGCGTCGTCTTCGCCGGCCTCTCGGCGGACGCGCTCGCGACGCGGATGGACGCCGCCGACAGCGAGTACCTCGTCACCTGCGACGGCTACTATCGGCGCGGCGACGCGTTCAACCAGAAGAGCAAGGTCGACAACGCCCGCCTCGCGCTCGAACAGGACGTACGAACCGTCGTCGTCGACCGACTCGGTGAGGACCTGCCCCACGTCCTCGGCGAGAACGAATGGGACTACCACGATCTCCGCGAGGAGTTCGCCGGCGAAACCGTCGAGCCGGTTTCGCGGGACGCCGAGGACATGCTGTTTCTGATGTACACCTCGGGAACGACGGGCGAGCCGAAAGGGGTAGTCCACACGACGGGCGGCTACCTCTCTCACGTTGCGTGGACGAGCCAGGCCGTCCTGGACATCAAATCCGAGGACACCTACTGGTGCGCCGCAGACATCGGCTGGATTACAGGCCACTCCTACATCGTCTACGGTCCGCTCGCGCTGGGAACGACTACCGTCATGTACGAGGGAACGCCCGACTATCCCGATCGCGACCGGCTCTGGGAGATCGTCGACCGGAACGCAGTCGATATCTTTTACACCGCGCCGACGGCGATCCGGGCGTTCATGAAGTGGGGCGAGCAGTACCCCGAGAAACACGACCTCTCCTCGCTGCGGCTGCTCGGCAGCGTCGGCGAACCGATCAGTCCGCGCCCCTGGGAGTGGTATCGCGAGCACATCGGCGGCGGAGAGTGTCCGGTCGTTGACACCTGGTGGCAGACCGAGACGGGGGCGGTGGTGCTCTCGACGCTTCCAGGCGTCGACGAGATGAAACCCGGCGCGGCGGGCCCGCCGCTGCCTGGCATCGACGCTCGCGTGGTCGACGAGGACGGACGCGACGTCGAACCCGGGGAGTCGGGCTACCTCGTCCTCACGCGGCCCTGGCCCGGCATGGCGCGAACGCTGTACGACGGCGACAACAGCTTCCGAGCCGAGTACTGGAACCAGTTCTCCGATCCCGACGCGGACGAGTGGCGCTACTTCAGCGGTGACACGGCGTGCGTCGACGAGGACGGCTACATCGCGGTTCTCGGCCGAGTCGACGACGTGATCAACGTCTCCGGTCGGCGGTTGAGTACGATGGAGATCGAGAGCGCAGTCACCGACGTCGACGGGATCGCAGAAACCGCCGTCGTCGGTCGATCAGGCGGACGCGACGGGACGGAGATTTACGTCTACGTGAGCACCGAGAGCGGTCACGATCCCGACGCCGCGATCCGTGACGCGATCGTCGAAAACATCGACGCTGCGATCGGTCCCATCGCCAAGCCCCACGAGGTCGTCTTTACGCCGGAACTCCCCAAGACGCGCTCGGGCAAGATCATGCGCCGGTTGCTCGAGGATATTGCAAACGGCGAGGCGCTTGGCGACACGAGCGCGCTCCGAAATCCTGAAATCGTTGGCGAGATCCAGGCCGAAAACGGCGACGAGTGGTGAATTTCGCGGTTCCTATAGATTCGAAACGGTTTATCCGCGCGGGCAAGCGTCGTATTCCGCAGTTCTTATTTAATTCGACGGGATGTCGATAGAATTATGTTCGTGCTGTTAGAAAGTGCGAAGCATGGCACAGCGGGAGGCGGATGCACCGGTGCTCTCGGACCGCCAGTACGAGGCATTGCTCGACGCCGCCGAGACCTACCGCGAAGCGCTCGTCGTCCGACTCTGTGGCGACGTCGGTCTTCGCCCGGCCGAACTCGCAGTGGTCACCATCGGCGACGTCGAGCAGGTTCGAATGGATCCCCCGCGGTATCTGGTTCGAGTGCCGGCCGTCGGAGATCGGGAGGGACGGACCGCCTACCTCCCGACGCGCGTCGAACGCGAGCTTCGCCGGTACGCCCGGAGCAACGGCCTGGCGGCCGAAGACCATCTATTCTCCGTGACGGCGCGTCGCCTCCAGATGCTCGTCGCAGACGTCGCCGACCGCGCGAGCGACCTGTTCGACGATCCGAGTCTCGCGGACGTCTCGACGGGCGATCTCAGACACTACTTCGCGCGCCACGTGCTCGTCGATCACGAGGTCAACCCCCGCGTGGTCAAAGCCACCGGGGGATGGGGGAGCTTCGAGGCGCTCGAACCCTACCTTCGCGAGCCAACTGACGCCGAAATCGTCGACGCGTTCGGCGCGGTCGAGCGTCCGTCCGATTCCGGGAGAGGCGAGTCGCGATCCGATCACGCGGTGGGCGACGACAGCGTCGTCCGACTCCTGCTCGCCGCGAGCGATCGGTACGCGCTGGTTCGGCTCGACGCCGACGGCTACGTCGAACGCTGGAACCGCAGCGGGGCCGCGCTGTTTGGCTACCGGGCCGGCGAAATCGTCGGCACGCACGTCTCCGCGTTCTACACCGACGAGGCCGTCGACGACGGCGTGCCCGAGCGGGTGCTCGCGGACGCTTTGGAGGAGTCGGGTGCCGAAGTCGACGGCTGGCGGCTCGATAAAGACGGCTCACGCTTTCGCGCGACGGAGGTCGTCTCGCCGCTTCGCGACGAGCAGGGTCGCCACCGCGGCTTCGCCGTCTTCGTCCGCGACGTCTCGGAACGCCACGACGAACTCGAGACACTTCGCGCAGACCACGACGAGCTCGAACGGCGACACCGCCTCGCGCGTCGCCACCGTGCAGTCACTCGCTCGCTGTTCGAAGCGACCGATCACGAGGCGGTCGAGACCGACGCCTGTGAAGCGCTCGTCGACGGCGACGCCTACGCGTTCGCCTGGATCGACAGGCAGACGGGGTTCGACAATCGAGGGGAGTGGCGCGTTTCGAGTGGTCTCGACCCTGAGACGATCGACCGACTCGTTCCTGCGACGTGGCACGAAGGCGGATCGAATCCCGAATCCGATGGCGACGTCGCCCTCGATGAGCCGACCGAATCGGATCGCGGCGAACGAGACGGCAGCACGAAAGCAGCGGACGTAACGGTCGTTCGGGACGTCACCGGCGAGTTCGACGGTGCTGACTTCGACGGAACGCTCGCTCGCGTTCCGCTTACGTACGGCGATACGATATACGGAACGCTGTCGGTCGGCACCGAGCGCGCCGACGCCGTCGACGAGACAGAGCGCCGGTGGCTCGAGACGATCGGTCGACAGATCGGCTCCGCCATCGCCGCCGTCCGCCGGCGTACCCTCCTGCTGTCGGACCGCGTCGTCGAACTCGATATCGTCTGCCGAGATACCAAGTCGTTCTTCGTCGAGGCCTCGCGGACGCTCGATTGCCGGTTCGAACTCGACTCGCTCGTCTCGCTTTCGGAGTCGACGCAGCTGTACTACCTCCGACTCGAAGACGCCTCGCCGGCGGAAGTCTTCGACCTCGCCGCGGCCGATCCGGGAATTGGAGATTGTCGACTCATCGAGACGGACGAGCGCGGATCGCGCCTCGAGTTCGTCGTCTCGGGCTCGTCGCCGACGCTGACGCTGACGGAGTACGGCGTCACCGTCCTCGACGCCGTCTTCGAGGGCGGAACGGCGACGATTACAGCAGAATGCGCGGCGGACGCCGATCTTCGGACGATCGTCGACGGACTGCGAGCGTCGTTCCCGGACTCCGAACTGGCGGGGAAACGCGAGACCGAACGGACCGTTCGGACGGCACGAGAGTTCAGAGAGGGGCTCAAAGATCGACTGACCGACCGACAGGAGGCGGCGCTCCGTGCGGCGTACTCCGGCGGCTACTACGACTGGCCGCGCGAGAGCACGGCGGAGGAAGTCGCCGACGCGATGGGAATCTCCTCGCCGACGCTACACAATCACCTGCGAAAGGCCCAGCACGAACTGTTGCAGACGTTCTTTGAGGGACCCTCCGACGACGACTGATTGATGGAACCGAAGACGACAGTTTCGCGACTTAATCGAACAGGATACTAGACTCCTAGGTTCGTTCGAACGACGCGGCCTCGAGGGAGACGTCGATCGAATCCGAGGCAGGTTCGTGGCCTCGAAACGGCGGCAAAATTCGGCGATTCAACGGAGCGCGGCCTGGATCGATTTTGCACAGCTAGAGGCTGCCTTTACTACCATCCTTGCATATTGTTATGACGTATTATGACACAGGACGAAGCCAACCTCGAAGCGAGACTCGAGGAGCAAGCGGCGTTCGAGCCCCCTGAATCGTTCGTCGAGCAGGCGAACGTCTCGGATCCGGGGATCTACGACGAGTTCGAGGAAAACTGGCCCGACTGCTGGGAGCGAGCGGGCGACCTCCTCTCGTGGGACACCGAGTACGACACCGTTCTCGAGGACGGCGACGCGCCGTTCTACGAGTGGTTCACCGGCGGCGAGCTGAACGCCTCCTACAACTGCCTCGACCGACACGTAGACGATGGCGCGTCGGACCGGACGGCGATCAAGTGGGAAGGCGAACTCGGCGAAACGCGCACCTACACCTACGGCGACCTGCTCGCGGAAGTCGAGGCGTTCGCCGCGACGCTCCGTGACCTCGGCGTCGAGGAGGACGACGTCGTCACGCTCTACATGCCGATGATCCCCGAGTTGCCGATCGCCATGCTCGCCTGCGCTCGCATCGGTGCCCCCCACAGCGTCGTCTTCGCGGGCTTCTCCGCGGACGCGCTCGCGACGCGCATGAACGCGGCCGAAAGCGAGTATCTCGTCACCTGCGACGGCTACTACCGCCGCGGCGACGCGCTCGATCACCTCTCGAAGGCCAACGAGGGACTCGACGGCGTCGACCACGAGGTGTCGGACGTCGTGGTCGTCGACCGGCTCGGCGACGAGCTCGAGCACTCACTTTCGGACACCCAGCGCGACTACGACGAGCTCGTCGCGGAGAACGAGGGCGCGTCCGTCGAACCGGTCTCGCGGGACGCCGAGGACATGCTGTTCTTGATGTACACCTCGGGCACGACGGGCAAGCCCAAAGGAGTAAAACACACGACCGGCGGCTACCTCGCCTACACCGCCTGGACGAGCCACTCGGTGCTCGATCTGAAACCCGAGGACACCTACTGGTGCTCGGCCGACATCGGCTGGATCACGGGCCACTCCTACATCGTCTACGGCCCGCTCGCGCTCGGAACGAGCACCATCATGTACGAGGGAACGCCGGATTACCCGGACAAGGATCGACTCTGGGAGATCGTCGACCGGGAGGATGTCGACGTCTTCTACACCGCGCCGACGGCGATCCGGGCGTTCATGAAGTGGGGCGAGCAGTATCCGGAAAAACACGACCTCTCCTCGCTGCGGCTGCTCGGGACGGTCGGCGAACCGATCAACCCGCGTGCCTGGAAGTGGTACTACAAACACATCGGTGACGAGTCCTGCCCTATCGTCGACACCTGGTGGCAGACCGAGACCGGCGGCATGATGATCACGACGCTGCCGGGCGTAAACACCATGAAACCCGGCTCTGCCGGTCCGGCGCTTCCCGGTATCGATGCACAGGTCGTCGACAACGAGGGCACCGAAGTCGACGCCGGCCAGGCCGGGTATGTGACGGTGAACAAACCGTGGCCTGGCATGCTGCGAACGCTGTACAACAACGACGAGCGATTCATCGACGAGTACTGGGAGGAGTACTCCGACGCGGACGAAGACGAGTGGGTGTACTTCCCCGAAGACGGTGCGAAGATCGACGACGACGGCTACATCACCATCCTCGGTCGGGTCGACGACGTGATCAACGTCTCCGGCCACCGTCTCGGAACGATGGAGATCGAGTCTGCCGTCGTCGGCGTCGAAGGCGTCGCCGAGGCGGCTGTCGTCGGCGGTGACCACGACGTCAAAGGCGAGGCGGTCTACGTCTACGCCATCCCCGAAGACGGCTACGACGGCGGCGACGACTTAGAGGAGCGAGCGGTCGAGGGCATTCTCGACTCGATCGGTCCGATTGCGAAACCGGAAGACGTCATCTTCACGCCGGAACTCCCCAAGACGCGCTCGGGCAAGATCATGCGTCGGCTCCTCGAAGACATCGCCAGCGGCAACGAACTCGGCAACACCTCGACCCTCCGCAATCCGGAGGTCGTCGACGACATCGCAGAACAGGTCGACGAGTAACAAGGAAACAATTTTTCACGGATAGCACGCACGCAAAGCGACCTCAACAGTCAAATATGCCAGATAATACCAACCACAGTACGGACGACGAAGCAACCGGCGACCCGTCGGTTGAAACCGACGGGGGCGCCACGACAGAAGCGTACCTCGACAAGGAGATCAATATATTCAAACCAGCCACGCCGTTCATGCGGGATCACCTACGGGTGATCTGGCTCTCGTTTCTCGCCTGGATCCTCGTCGTGTTCGGTCCGACGACCGCGGTGCTCGTCGCGCCCGATCTTATGACGGAGACGACCGTGCTCGGCGGGTTCCCGCTGCACTTCCTCTTCGGGGCGATTCTCACGCCACTTGGCGCATTGCTCCTCTCGGTCGTCTACGCGATGCAGCGCGATCGACTCGACACCAAGTACGACATCTCCCACGAGACCGAAACTGACGCGGGCAACGCCGTCGCCGCCGACGGAGGGAACGAATGATCGACCCGATCGTTTTAGAGACCGCACTCGACGTCGGTGAGTTCAAACTCGTGCCGGCGCTGACGGTCATCGCGATGCTCGCGCTGTTTCTGGGCGTGGGTTACTTCTTCCGGGTTGCCGCCGTCGACGAACTCTGGGTCGCGGGCCGTTCGATCGGCTCCATCGAGAACGGGATGGCGATCGGCGCGAACTGGATGAGTGCTGCGTCCTACCTCGGCGTCGCATCCATCATCGCCCTGTCGGGATACTTCGGGCTGGCGTACGTCGTCGGCTGGACGACGGGCTACTTCATCCTCTTGATCTTCCTCGCGGCGCAGTTCCGGCGGTTCGGCAAGTACACCGCGCCCGACTTCGTCGGCGACCGGTTCTACTCGGACTGGGCGCGAGGGATCGCCGCGTTCACCACACTCGCGATCGCTTTCACCTACGCGATCGGGCAGGCCAGTGGGATGGGACTGATGGCCCAGTACATCTTCGGCATCTCCTACGAGATGGGCGTGATCCTGCTGATGGCCGTTACCATCGGCTACGTCGCTCTCTCGGGGATGCTGGGGACGACGAAGAACATGGCCATCCAGTACGTCATCCTCATCATCGCGTTCACGCTAGGGCTGTACGTCACCGGCTGGACGCAGGGGTGGTCGACCGTCTTCCCGTACCTCGAGTTCGGCTCCGAGGTAGCCGCAGCGGCCGAGATCGAGACGCAGTTCGTCGAACCGTTCGCGAACGCCGGCTACTACGGCTGGATCGCGCTCGCCTTTAGCCTGATCGTGGGGACCTGCGGACTGCCCCACGTGCTCGTCCGGTTCTACACGGTCGAGAACGAGCGGACGGCCCGCTGGTCGACCGTCTGGGGACTGTTCTTCATCTGCCTGCTGTACTGGGGAACGGCCACCTACGCCGCCTACGGTGGTATCCTCTACGACGACGTGGTAACGGACGGTGGCGGCTTCGCAGGCATGGCGGACGTCGAGGCCGACGCGCTCGTCGTCTTGACCACGCAGCTTGCGGATCTGCCGACGTGGCTCGTCGGACTGGTCGCCGCCGGCGGCGTCGCAGCGGCGCTCGCGACGACGGCGGGGCTGTTCATCACCGCCTCTTCGGCTGCCGCACACGACATCTACACGAACCTCTACAAGGAGAACGCGACCCAGCGCGAGCAGATGCTCGTCGGTCGCTTGACCATCCTCGGGATCGGCGCCCTCGTGACGCTGATCGGGCTCAACCCGCCGGCACTCATCGGCGAACTCGTCGCGATGTCGTTCGCCATCGCCGGCTGCGTCTTCTTCCCCGTGTTTTTCCTCGGCCTCTGGTGGGAGAACACGACCAGAGAAGGCGCTCTCGCCGGGATGCTCACCGGCATCGCGCTCTCGTTCGGCGCGATCCTGAACGACACCGCGATCCCGATGTACACGGGCTACGAGGAGGCGGTCATCCCTGCGCTCGCGACGTGGCTACCGGGAACCTCCTCGGCGCTGCTCGGCGTCCCGATCGTGTTCGCGACGATCATCGTCGTCTCAGTCGTCACCGAGGAACCGCCACAGAGCGTCAAACGGCTCGTTCGCCAGTGTCACAGCCCCGAACCGATGCAGCAGATGGAAACCGCAGAGGACGTCGCCACCGACGGTGGCGAACCCGCAGACGACTAACCATGTACGACACGATACTCGTTCCCACGGACGGCAGCGACGTTGCAGAGAACGCGATCGAACACGCGATAGACCTCGCGGCGACCTACGACGCCGACCTTCACGCGCTGTACGTCGTCGACCTCAGTGCGATGGACGTCGCGATCGGCACCGAACAGATCGACCGCTTCAGGCAGGGCGACCTCGCCGACCTGCCCGAACTCGAGGCGCGAGCCACCGACGCGGTCGAACGCGTCACCGAGCAGGCCGCCGGCCACGGCGTCGACGTCACGGAGTCGATCGTCGCCGGCAACCCGCACAAGCAGATCGCCGGCTACGCCGAGGACGAAGGCGTCGACCTGATTGTGATGGGGTCGGCGGGACGAGGCGGCGTCCGTCGTGCGCTGCTTGGCAGTGTCGCCGAGCGAACGCTCCGAACGACGGATACGCCGGTGCTCGTCGTTGACGTCCGGCAAGACGACTGACGGCGGTTTCCAGTCGGCTACGTCGGCCAGTCAACTCGGCTGAGTATCGAACCAACGCTCAGCAAACCGCTCGTCTTGCTTCTGACAGAACTGACCGCTTTGGGCCTTCAGCGCCGACGGTCATACTCTCGATAATGATTATCAAGATGATTACCCGTGAGATCGGCGTGCTCACTGATCCTCTGTGGCGTGCTCGAGGCTCGTAATAAAGCCGAAGTAGGCGACGATGCCGGCGAGCATGAACATGTAATAGGCCAAATCCGGCCCGTCGAGCACCAGAAAGAGGAGATGGACCATCGTCACCCACGCGACCGCGAACACGAGGTCGACGAACATCCCCCACCGGTGGGCTCGCGCCTGCTCGAGCCACTCGCCGAGGCCGGTCATGGGCCGTCACCGCTCGTCGGTTGTCGTCCGGTCATCGAGCGAACGGTTCGCAAGGGGCGCGAAAAAGCCTGTCGGCGCGAAAGCGAAACCCCCTAACCCCGTCCGCGAGTGAGTTCGGTCATGCACGACGACCCCGAGGTCGCCGTCCTTCGACTCGGCCACCGTCCCGGCCGGGACGAGCGGATGACGACCCACGTCGGCCTCACGGCTCGCGCGCTCGGCGCCAACCGGGTGATCTTTCCCGACAACGCCGGCCAGTCCGAAGATACCGTCGCCGACATCACCGACCGCTTCGGCGGCCCGTTCGACGTCGAACTGACCGACTCGCCGAACGCGATCATCCGCAACTGGGGTGGACGGGTGGTCCACCTGACGATGTACGGCGAGCGCGTCCAGGACGTCGAATCCGACATCCGTGACGCACACGACAGCGGCGAGCCATTGTTGCTCGTCGTCGGCTCCGAAAAGGTATCCTTCGACGTCTACGAGGCGGCCGACTGGAACATCGGCGTCACGAACCAGCCCCACTCCGAGGTCGCCGGACTGGCGGTCTTTCTCGACCGACTGTTCGAGGGCGAGGAACTCGAGCGCGAGTGGGACGACGCCGACAGGCGCGTGATCCCGATGGAGACTGGAAAGCGCGTCGAGCCGACGGACGAGGAATAGCTGTTCGACGCCGACTCGTCACTCATCCGGAGGGGCGAAACAGTCGAAACGGCCGGAGGAGCCGACCGCCGACCGTCCTGACGAACGCACGGACCATCCCCGTCACACCGAGTTCGCGCTCGTCGAGGACGTACCCGGTTCCGACGCGGTCGATGGGTCCGTTTTCCCCGTGGTACTCGAGGAGTCGTTCGAACTGCTCGTCGGTCAGACCGGTTCGGGACTGGATCTCGGCGGCCGACAGCGGACGATCAGCGTCTCGAAGCGCTTCGATCAGCCACCGGTTGTGCTCGCCCTGAAGGAGCAGTTCCGAGTTCGACACGTCGTCGGGCTCGGTCGACTCGGTAGATGGACCGCCGTGTCGGTACTGGTCGATCCCTTCGAGGCAGAGCCAGCCGGCGAGAGCGACCAGCGGCCACCCGAGCCACGGGTTTCCGTCCCGAACGTTGAGGGCTCCGCCTGCACCGACGAGCACGCCGAGTGCGACGATGAGCAGTCCGGGGTGGAGGTCGAGTCGGTCGAGGACGAAGCCGAAAATCGGTGCGACGATCAGAACAGCGACGGCCGTTCCGAGCACGGTTCTCACGGACAGTTCGAAACCGAACAAAGAGAGAATGCCAGCAACGAGCAGTACAGCGACGAGATCGCCCGGATTGATCCAGGTTCGGATCCAGTCGATGACTGAACGGATCATCTGTTGACTGCACAACGTGTTTGGAAGTAAACGTACCGATCAGGGGAGCTTTTTACGCCGCAGGACGGAGGTGGCGTATGGCTTTGGATGCGTCGTTGCCCAGAACGCCGATCGAGTGGTACATGCTCGGCCTCGTCCTCGTCGTCGGCAGCATGTTCGGTCTGATCGTGACCGGACACACGCTGCCGGAAGCGGTCGCGATGGGGCTGGTGTCCGGACTCGTGCTGGCGCTGGCTATCGTAATCGTGGTGATGGTGTTGCAGGTGATCAGCGGCGAGGGCGCGTCGGAAACCGACTGACACGGCCCATACTCGTTCACAGCTTCCCGGACGTTTACGGCTGATCCGAACTGAACGAACGAGAACCGCGCTAATCCGTCGGTGCCGGCGCTACTGTTGTCACGATGCCTGCCAGTTCCCAGCCAATCTATTTGTGTTCATCTAGTGCCAGAATCAGTATGGGCGAAACGACGAGCCACAAAGACGAGGTCTCGCGCGAGGAAGCCGCCGACCTGTTGCAGGCGATCGCACGCGAACTCGAAACCGATGGTGCCGCGGACATCAGAGTCGGAAACAAGCTCCTGACGCTAGCTCCGGGGAACACCCTCGAGTACGCAATCGAGGTCGAAGAACGTTCGCCGATGCTCGGCGGGGAGCGCGAGGAGGTAACGGTTTCGCTCGGCTGGGAGGAAGCAACGACGGATGCAGAGCAAGAGCGACCGCCCGACGAGGAAGACGACGACCTGCTCTGATACGGTTTACTGTAAGTCAGTTCCGGCGCAACCGCGACCCGGGCGGCGGTTACACCGGTACATCGTTACAGCAATCCGTATGAGGTCGGGGGAATTCCGCGGCGGTCGATGCGAACACTCAACCCAGGCGACCCTGCCGTCCGTTCTCTCGGCACCGTCGGCAATTGCCGCGAGGCAGTTGACAAGACTTAATGGCCGTATGGCGTTATAGACAGGTAATGGCTTTTGAGGAGCTGCTCGAGGATCCGGTCATCCAGAAGTACTTGCACGAGCTGGTCGGTCCCAAGGGGATGCCCGTCGCGGCGGCACCCCCGGACGGCGAGGTGACCGACGAGGAACTTGCGGAGGAGTTGGACCTCGAGTTGAACGACGTTCGACGGGCGCTGTTTATCCTGTACGAGAACGACCTCGCGACGTACCGACGGCTGCGCGACGAGGATTCGGGCTGGCTGACCTACCTCTGGACGTTCGAGTACGGCAACATCCCGGAGAACTTAGAAGAGGAGATGTATCGCCTCCACGACGCACTCGAGGATCGCCAGGAGTACGAGCGCAATCACGAGTTCTACCTCTGTGAGATCTGCTCGATCCGGTTCGAGTTCGGCGAGGCGATGGACTTCGGCTTCGAGTGCCCCGAGTGTGGCTCGCCGCTTGAATCGATGGACAACGACCGACTGGTCAACGCGATGGACGACCGCCTCGACGCGCTCGAGGACGAACTCAACATCGACGCGGACGCCTGATGGTCGTACTCGCAACCAAAATCTACGTCGAGGGCGACGCTCGCGAGCGAACGCTCGACTCGCTGCGTTCGCTCGTCGACAACGAGATCGGCGAACTCGACGTCGAGTTCGACCTCGGCGTGCGCCACGACGATTTCCCGTCGGTGACGATCGAGGGCGAGGACGCCACCGTCGCGCGAAACGTCCTCCGCGAGGAGTACGGCGAGATCGTTCCCGACCTCGAACCCGGCGAAACCTACACCGGAACGTTCGAAAGCTGGGACGACGACGGCTTCGTGCTCGACGCCGGACAGGGAGAAGGCGTTCGGATTCCGGCCGACGAACTCGATCTCGGACCCGGTTCGCCGGAACAGATCCGCGAACGGTACGGACTGGTCCAACACCTGCCGATGCAGTTCGTCTACCAGGGCGACGACGGCGCTTCACCGTCCCGACTCGCCGACGAGGAACGCGACCGCCTCTACGAGTGGTCTCGCGGGAACGGGCGGCTCAACGTCAACAGCGCCACGCGAGCCGAAGTTCGCGCGACGCTCAACCGCGCGGGCCACGCCCAGGATTACGTAACCGTCGAACGGCTCGGTGTCCTCGAACAGAGCGTTATCTGTCCCGAAGACACCGATCCGCCGGGGCTGCTCGCGAGCGTCGGCGAGTACCTCCCGGCCGAACTGCGCTGTGTCGTTCCATAACATGAACAGACGGCTCGTCCTCGCCTCGATCGCAGTCGCGGTCCTCGTCGGGTTAGCGGGCTGTTCGATGATCTTCGGCGGCATCTCCGACGAGGAACTCGACCGTGACCAGGAGTACGGCGACTTACAGGATAGAGACGCCGACGTCGCGATCGACGTCGAAGGCGGCAGTTTGATCGGCAACAGCGAGTTCCGCGCGGTCTACGATCTCAACGAGACCGACGAGCTATCGCTCTATCGGTCGAACATCTACCGCGACGAGGCGCTCGACATCCACAGCGTCCGGTACTGGGACGAAAACGGCACC
This sequence comes from Natrialbaceae archaeon A-arb3/5, assembly GCA_046614585.1. Taxonomy (GTDB): domain Archaea; phylum Halobacteriota; class Halobacteria; order Halobacteriales; family Natrialbaceae; genus JBKKHI01. The sequence goes on from JBKKHI010000006.1 coordinate 155,991, forward strand.
GAGATGACGGGGTCGGAACTCGAGGTTGATCAGAGCCGATCGAGCACCGATGTTCGACTTCCGGACGAGAACGGCACGCTCGCGTTCACCGGCGACGCCGGGAGTAAGACGTTCACACTGCCGGCCTACGTCGAGGGATCGTACGACGTGACGGTTCCCGAAGATCACCGGACGTCGAACTTCCTGTTTGGCAACGTCAACCCGGGTGGCTACGACCGCGAGGTCGTCGACAACCGCGAGCGGCTGACCTGGGAAACCGTCGACAGCACGATCTCGCTGCGATTCTACCAGACCAGAGATATTCCGTTGTTCATCGGACTGGTCGCGACCGCCGGCTTGCTCGGCGGGATCGGGATCGCCTACTACTACCGACAGGTCAAGCAGCTCAAAGAACAGCGGGAGGAGATGGGCCTCGACGTCGAAATCGAGGACGATGACGACGGGCCGCCGCCCGGACTCAAATAACGTCGTACGGCCCGTCGTTCGTCACCATCGATGCAACCGCGTACGTCTGTGGGAGTACCGAGAGACCGTACAGCGGACCGTCTCAGCCGTGGATCGCGTTCTCGTCGAGCCAGATGATTTCCTCGCCGTCGAGTTCGAGGTGACCCTTCACGAATCGGATACCCGATCCGGTCGAGGACACATCGTCCGGGCTGACGGTTTCGGTGACGTCGACGTCGTCGACGAGCCAGCCATGCCGAACGTCGTCGTCGGTTTTCGTGAGAACGAGCAGCGTCGGCTCCGCGACTCGTTCGAGGGTTCGACTCGCCGGCGTGAAGATACGAGGGAGATCGACGACGCGGACCTGCTCGCCGTCGACCGAGACCGAACCCGCGTTCCACGGATCGGCTGCCGCATCGAGCGAGGTCGCATCCGCCACGCCGTGGGCGGATTTCACTGCATCGACGTCGACGCAGTATCGCGCTCCGTCGAGGGTAAACGTGAGAATTGTTACCCGATCGACGGTGGAATCCGTACCGTCTCGGTTGGAGGGCGATTCCATGCGTATCTAATCGGCAAGGAAGGAGAAATAAACGTTTTGGTGCCTTTCATTTACGTGTCAATTATCGGAATAATTGAATTCAAGATACATCTAACTGCAGGACTGCGCTGCGATGGTGTGTGAACCGTCTCAAGAGCGACAACAGCAAAAGATGGACGGGCAATCATGTCCTGTCGGTATCAGCTCAGTATTGTACTGAACGACCGGCACGGAGTTAATGTTTTTATCACTGGACTAAGATACACGAACAGAAACGATGGCCCCGGACCTTCCCGAGAAACTCCTCGGTATCGACATCGACGACGTGGACGGTACACAGCAACGGGAGACGGCTGATTCCGATGAGGCGGAAGAACTCGTTCGGTTCGTTCTCATCGGTATCGGTGAGCACAGACTCGCCGTTCCCGTCGACGACGTCAGAACGATCACCGACGTGCCGGACGATCGAACCCGAATTCCGCGTACTCCACAGGCGGTGACGGGCGTCACCGATCTCAGGGGCGAGATCACCGCGGTGATCGATCCGACTGTTTATTTCCCCACTACTGAGGACCGTCCCGGTCGCGAACAGTTGCTCGTCTTCGACGTTCCCGCCGACGAGCAGTCGGCAGCGATTCGCATCGACGACGTTCTCAGCGTCGACGCCGTCCCCGAGCGAAACGTCCTCGATGGTGCTGCGCTCGACTCGCAAGACGTCGACGGATCTGCACTCGAACATCCGCTCGTTGGTGCCCTCATCGAGCGAGAACGGACCCAGACGAAGCGACGTGAGGCGATCGATATGATCGAACCCGCGCTTGGTACGTCCGAAGCGAGTGCTCCCACCGCGGACGGAACTTCAGTGACCGAGACGACCGACCGGGAACCGACGGCCGAGATTGTCGATGAAGCGGCGACGACTCCCTCCGTCGATCAGTCGACGGCCGGGCAGCAGGTCGTCGAAATACTCCCGTTGATCGACGTTGAAACGCTGCTGTTGGCGTCGGATCATCGAGCGATCCACGAGTGACCGCCGCTTTCGAAAAATTCACAGTCAGCCGTTCACCGGTTGTAACATCCGGTTCGGTGCCCGAAATCCCCGGTATATCCAATTGTTATCACGGTTGATAATCGAGAGACAGCATTTATAGTAGTTCTATTTGTATTATCGTTCGGTGTACTACTAAATGTCGACAGGGGTTCTCATCGTGGACGACTCTCATTTTATGCGGAACTTACTGCGCCAAATATTAGAGCAGGATTACCGCATTATCGGAGAGGCGACCAACGGTGCTGAAGCAGTTAAACTCTACAAAGAACACGATCCCGACATCGTCATGATGGACATTGTCATGCCAAAGTGCAACGGGATCAAAGCCACCGCTGCCATCAAAAAGATCGATCCGAGCGCTCGCGTCATCATGTGTACGAGTGTCGGGCAGCGGGAGAAAATGAAACTCGCCGTCAAGGCCGGTGCGGACGGCTACGTGACGAAACCGTTCGAGGAACCGAGTGTCAGAAAAGCACTCACAGACGTCGCCGTCGCATGACGCGAGTACTCGTTGCCGACGACTCTCGATGCCTGCGAACAGTCATCGGCAACGCGCTCGCCGAGTCGGGGTACGACGTCGAGACGATCGAAACCGACGAGGCGGCCGGGGCGCTTGCCGAGTTCGACCCGGACGTCGTGACGGTGAACGGCGAGTCGTCCGACACGGGCGAACACGCAACCGTCGAAGCGATCATGGCGACCGATCCGACCCCGGTTCTGGTCCTCGGTCCCCGATCCGATGCTCTCCTCGATGCGTTCGGCGGAACGGTCGTCGATTTCGTCTCGAAACCGGACGAGACGGGGAGCCGAAATATCGCACACGTCGTCGAGGAAGTCCTCGAATCGGTCGAGTCACTCGCCGAAACCGACGTCTCCGCGCTGGCGGTCGCTCGGACAGCGTCCGCCGTTCAGTCGGTCACCGCGGCACGGACGGGACAGGCGACAACCGCCGGAACGACACCGGCGAGTTCAAGCGGAGTGGCAACTCCGACCGAACCGAGTCCGGTCGAGTCGGCCCCGAACGAGACCGAGCGTCGATCCTCGCAAAGACGGGGGGTAGCCGATAGCTCGGGCCGGACCGAGCCGACGATCGTTCTTGGCGCGTCGACCGGCGGCCCCGACGTCGTCGAACGACTGTTCGATCAGTTGCCGGCGAGCCTGGATGCCAGAGTGCTCGTCGTCCAGCATATGCCGACCGAGTTCACCGCCCGGTTTGCCGATCGACTCGACGGCGTTAGTGAATACACCGTCCGCGAGGCGCGCGAGGGAGAGCGACTCGCTGCCGGCGAAGCCGTCGTCGCCCCGGGCGGTTCACATCTCGAAATCACCACCACCGCGACCGGTCGGATGCGACTCCGACTCGACGATCGAGAGCCGGTCCACGGCGTTCGACCGTCGATCGACGTGACGATGCAAAGTGCCGCCGAGCAGGTCGAGGGACCACTCGGCGGCGTCGTTCTGACCGGAATGGGACGGGATGGTGCCGCCGGGATCGAGGCGATCGACGACGTCGGCGGCTACACGATCGCACAGGACGAACCGACGAGTTCGGTTTTTGGAATCCCCTGTCAAGCGATACGAACCGGCTGCGTCGATGCGGTCCTCCCTGCGGGCGAGATCGTCGACGAACTCGTCGGGACGTTTGCGGGTGAGAACGATGACTGAGGAGTGGACCGACTTCGTCGAGGAAACCCAAGAGCGCATCACGAATCTGAACAATGCGCTGTTGACCCTCGAGCAGTCACCCGACGACGAGGCAGCGATGGAGAACATCTTCCGCATCGCACACACCGTCAAGGGCAATTGTGGTGCGGCAGGGCTCGAATCGGCGAGTGACATCGCACACGCGATCGAGGACCTCCTCGACTGCGTCCGATCGGGAACGGTCGACGTGACGCCGGAGCTGATGGACGACGTTTTCGCCGCCGTCGACGAACTCGAGCGGATAATCGAAGCGGCCGACGCGAACGGCAGCGACATCGATCCCTCGCCCACGATTCAGTTGCTCCGAGAGCACGTCGAGACGGCATCGATCACGTCGGTCGAGGCTCCCTCGGACGACGAGGTCGAATCGGTCCTTTCACGGTTCGACCCACCGGCCGACGAGGACCACGACGCGTACCTCACGCGTATCGCGATCGCCGAAACGGCGTCGACATCCGAAGACGCCACCAACGGCGAACTGGTCGTCGACGCGTTGATCGACGCGTTCGATCTGATCGGGACCGTCCCATCCCGATCGCGGATCGAGGACGGGACGTACGACGGCCGGTTCGACGCCGTCTTCGGCTGTGCGGTCGGCGAGACCGCCATCGCCTCCGGTCTCGAACCGGTCGAGGAAGTGGCCGACTTCGCGATCGTCGACGTGACCGGTAAACTCGAAGCCACAACCGGTGATCAGCCCGTCGAAACGCCCGGAACGCTCGGCGAGGACGTGGCCGGTGCGGATATCTCGACCGACGAGGCACAGACGCTCGAGGTCAACGATCTGCTCAACGAGTTCGACGAGTTCGATGACCTCGAGGAGAAGGTAAAGGAAGTCGAAGCGGACGACGACCTCGACGTCTTCGACGAGATGGGCGATGCTGGCTCGTTCGACGACCTCTTCGACTCGGCGGACGAGCCCGCCGAGCCGGACGAATCCCAATCGCCGCAGGACGAAGTGGAGACCGACGCAGAGGCCGACGAACCGGCCGATAGCGACGACGACGTCGAAGACGCCGAAGCGGTCTTCGAGGAACTCAAATCGGAGGTCGACACCGTTGGCTTCGACGAGCTTCAGGACGAACTCGCCGAGCTCGAGTTCGACGAGTTCGACGACGAAGAGGAGGTCAGTATGGACGAACTCCTCGGCGACGAGGCGGTCGAGACGGACGACGATCCGTTCTTCGCGGATACCGAACCGTCCGACGAGGATATCGACGAAATGCTGATCGGAGCTGACGACGAGTTCGAGTCGCACGCGGACGATTCCGACGGCGAGTCGGAAGCCGGGACTGCCGGCGACCAGTCGATGGAGGCGGATCAGTCCGCAGCAGTCGATCCAGACGCGTCGACAACCGAGGTGTCGTCGGATGATGAGACAGTAGCCGACCACGATTCCGACGAGGCGACTGCCGACGCCAACTGGTGGGATTCAGCGGTCGATCAGGATGTGTCCGGAACGGCAGAGAGCGACGACGAGGTACTCGATCCCGACCCTCCCGAGGAGGTCACAGCGGACGACCTGTTCGGAGACGACATCGGGGACGCCGACGAGTCGGAGACAGCCACTGACGACGAACTCGAGACGGCGGACGAAACACCGATGTCTGCCACCGAAGGAGTCGACGACGATTCGTTCTCCGACGGCGACGAGGCCGAATTCGGTGCTGACGAGGCTGAGTTCGATGCTGACGAGACCGAGGAGTCCGACGCCGGCGTCGACTTCGATCCGACCGACGACTCCTTCGAGGACCCACCCGCCGAGTACGACGATGAGTTCGACGACAGCGGATTCGATTCGGCCGACGCCTCTTTCGAGGAATCAACCACCGAGTACGACGACGAGTTCGAAGCGTCGTACGATGAGTTCGGAACATCGTTCGGTGACGACGAGACGGAGGCGACAGTTGATGGAGCGTTCGAGGAAGAAGACACCACTGCTGCCAGCGACGCGTTCGACGACTCGGAGCCAGCAGCGACGGACACCAGCGACGACCCCTCGGTCGATCCGCTCGACCTCGTCGAGGAATCCGACGACTCCTTCGAGGAGACGTTCGGCGACGACGCCTTCGACGAGGTCGAGTTCGACGTCGAAAGCGACGACAGCTTCGGCGATGCCTCCTCGGACGATGATGACACGGCAGGACAGACGGACGACGATGACGTGACGAGAATCGTCGAGGAGCCGAGCCTCGAGATTCCGGAGATAACGGTGCCGGAACCGACGGCTCAGCCAGCACCCGACGAGCAGACCGACGAAACGGGATCGGTTCGCGTCGACGTCGATCGGCTCGAAGAGTTGCTCACCCTCGTCGAAGGGCTAGTGACCAGCCGCGTTCGGCTCCGACACGAGGTCGAATCCGGACTCGACGTGCAGGCGATCGAGGCGGAACTCGACGGGCTAGAGGACCTGACGACCGATCTACAGGAGACGGTGATGGACGTTCGGCTCGTTCCCCTGGAAACGGTCGCAAACCGTCTCCCTCGCGTCGTTCGAGACATCGCACGAGAACAGCACAAGGAGGTCGCGTTCGAACTGACCGGCGAAGGCGTCGAACTCGACCGCGGTGTCCTCGACCGGATCCGCGATCCGTTGATCCATCTGGTTCGCAACGCCGTCGATCACGGGATCGAACCGGCGGATGAGCGCGAGGCGGCCGGAAAGCCACGCGAAGGAACCGTCGAGGTCGCTGCAACGCGGGCGAGCGAGCGCGTAACGATTACGGTTACCGATGACGGTCGCGGGCTCGATCCCGATACGCTGCGGTCCGAAGCCGTCGAAGCCGGCGTCGTTTCCGACGCGGAAGCCGCCGAACTCGACGACGATGAGGCGACACAACTCATCTTCGAGTCGGGTCTCTCGACCGCAGAAGCGGTGACCGACGTGAGCGGGCGCGGTGTCGGAATGGACGTCGTCAAACGGACGATCGAAGATCTGAACGGCACCGTCTCGATCGACAGCGAACCGGAACAGGGGACGACAGTCACGATGACGCTGCCCGTCTCCATCGCGATCGACGACGTCCTGTTCGTCCGGTGTGGAGACGAAGAGTTCGGCATTCCGACCGAAGCCGTCCACGACGTCGAATCGCCGAGCGCGCTCGAGACGAGCGACGACGGTGAACTCGTCTTGCCGACTGAAGACGAGTCGTATCCGGTCGTCCAACTCGGTGATGCGCTCGATATCCCGGGAGACAGTGGGATCGAAGGCGAACCCGACGCCGACGACGTGATCATCCGAATCCGCGAGGGAGTCCGTCCGGTCGCGTTACACTGCAACCGAGTCCACGGTCAACAGGAAGTCGTGGTCAAACCCTTCGAGGGATTCCTGAGCGGCGTACCCGGACTCGGCGGCGCGACGGTCCGCGGGCGAGGAAAAGTCGTTACCATTCTAGATGTGACAACACTATGAACGAACACAAACAGCAATACCAACGGAGGAATCGATGACGCTGAAAGTCGACATTCGAAAGCTGAGCTTTATCAACGAAATGGGGAAGGTCGGGACGAACGGCGTCGCCGACAATATGAGCAAACTGACGGGCGAAAACGCTCAAATGGAGGTGACGAAGACGAACTTCGTTGACGTCGACGACATCGAGTCACAGCTCGAACCCGGCAAACGCGTCGGCGTTCGCGTTCGATTGCTCGATCCACCCCACGGACACATCCTCGTGTTGTTCCCGGAGACGAGCGCAAAGAAGATTACGGCGATCATGCTCAACGACGTCGTCGACGACATGGGCGACGTCTCCGGCAAGATGGCACGAAGCGCCGTCGAAGAGATGGGCAACATGATGGCCAGTGGCTTTATCGACGGCTGGGCCGACGTACTCGGCCGGATGATCGATATAGCCGCGCCACAACTCGTGTACGCGCCGGGCGGAGAAATCGTCACCCGAACGGCCGGGTTAGGGGGTGACGACCTCGCCCTGTTTTTCGACTCGGATCTGACCGTGCCGAGCTACCAGATCGAAGCCGAAATCTACGCATTCCCCGATCTGGAAGAGTTCGTCGAAATGGTCAACGGAATAGAAGTACAAACCGCATGAAACTCGACGTCAACGCACTCGGTACGTTCTACCGCATGGCCCGAGAGGGAGCAGGACTCGCTGCCGGCAGACTAACACACATGACTGGCGTCGAAACCCGTGTCGGCGTGACGAAACTCAACTTCATGCGCGGGCGGGAGATCCGCCGAGATTTCGAAGATTCTACGGAAAAGGTCGGCGTCCGGGTTACGTTGACCGGTGCGATCGAAGGGTACTCGATGATCGTCTTCGACCGCGAAAACGCGATTCGAATCGTCGAAACGCTGCTCGCGGAGGCTGATTCGGAGACTGATCTGGAGAGCGATGAGGCCGAAGCCGTCGACAGCGACGAGTTCGGCCGGATGCGCCAGAGCGCGACGACCGAGGTCGGACACATCATGAACAGCGGGTTCGTTGACGGCTGGGCCGACGTCCTGGAATCGGTTATCGACGTTTCGACGCCGGAGTTCGTCGAGGGCGCGACGGCCGATCCGTTCTTCGACGATATCGCCGAGGCACCCGAAGACGACGACCTCGCGTTGCTCTTCCAGAGCCAGATCGAGGCCGTCGGGACCGAAATCGGCTTCAGCCACTATCTGTTCCCCAAACGCGCGTCGATGGCGACGCTTCTCGAGCGACTGCGGACGAGCGACGGGATCGAGTACGACAAACTCGACGGCTTCGATCGGATGGCCGAACGCGGTGCCGAGGAGGTCGCCAAGACGGCAACGACACTGACCGGTATCGACACGAGCGTCGAAATTCGCCGGCTGAACTTCGTTTCGCTCGAAGCAATACCCGAGCAGGTTCCGAACGAAAAGCTGGTCGGTGTCGCCTTCGAGTTCGACGGGGTTCCAAGCGGCTACCTCCTCTTTTTGTTCGACGAGGAGTCCGCCCACGAGATCGTCGACGCGATGGTCCCAACGTCGGTCGACGAGGAGGGATTCGGCGAGATGGGAACGAGCGCGATCGAAGAACTCGGCAACATCATGGCGAGTGGATTCCTCGACGGCTGGGCGAACGTCCTCGATACGACGATCGACCACTCGACGCCGGAGTTCATCCACGACCTCGGCGCCGCGGCCGTCGACCCCGTTATCGTCCAGCTCGGCGAGAATCAGGAGTTCGCGTTCGTCTTCGATACGGTCGTCGTTGCAGACGGCCGAGAGTTCGACTGTGAGGTGTACGCCATCGCAGACGAATCTGATCTCGAACGCGCGCTGAACAGCCTCGACGTCGGCCGCATCGAAGAGACGCCAACGACGGCGGACTTTCAAGAAGTCGATAACGCATGAAAACGTACGGAAGCGAACCGGGCGCACCGTCCTCGGTTCAGGTCGGGATCTCCGAACTGGCCGTCAGGGACGGTGACGATACGCTCAAATCCTACGGGCTCGGCTCGTGTCTCGCGATCGCACTCTACGATCCGGAGACAGAAATCGGCGGGCTCGCACACGCCATGTTACCCGACGGTGATGCCGCGGAGAACAGCGATCGGAAACCGGGGAAGTACGCGGACACCGCGATTAGGGCACTCCTTCGGCGCATGGTCGAACGCGGTGCCAGCTACACCGCCGTCGAGGCCAAAATCGCCGGCGGAAGCGACATGTTCGAGTTCGAAAGCTTCGGTGACGGCGTCGGACAGCGAAACGTCGCCGCCGCGAAAGAGGAACTCGAAAAGTTGGGAGTCCCGATACGGGGTGAAGACGTCGGCGGAAGACACGGTCGAACGGTAGAGTTCACGCCGGAAACGGGGACCCTCATCGTCAACACCGCCGACGAGAACGGAAGTGACGTGAGAGAGCTGTGACCGACAACGCGTTTACGGCCATTCTCGAATTCGTCGAGGACGAACTGTCATTTGCGACGAGTCACTACAACGAGGGCTACCTCGAACGACGAATTGCCTCGAGAAAGCGACGAATTCAGTGTGAGACTGATGACGCCTACCTCGAGGTCCTCCGAACCGATCCGGACGAACAGGAGGCGCTGCTCGAGGCGATGAGCATCAATGTCACGGAATTTTTCCGAAATCCCGAGGTCTGGAACGCCATCCGAACAGTGCTTCGAGCGCTTTCACGATCGGTCGAAACGGTCGACGTCTGGAGCGCTGCCTGTGCTGACGGGCGCGAAGCGTACTCGCTCGCGATGCTCGCCCACGACGACCCCCAGCTCGATCCGTCTGCGATTCGAATCCACGGAACCGATATCAGCGAATCGGCGCTCGAAACGGCGCGGAACGGCGTCTACACCGCCTCACAAACGATCGATCTGTCCGATCAACTCAGCTTCCTCGACGATCACAGCCCCTACGTCGATGTCGACGGACAGACCTACCGGATTTCGGACGAACTCAAGCAAACCGTCACCTTCGAGCGCCACGACCTGATCAACGATGGGCCGAAATCCGGTTTCGATCTGGTCGTCTGTCGAAATCTCTTTATGTACATCGATAGCGAGTACAAGCGATCGGTCTTGCGAACGATCGAACAATCACTTCGGCCGCGTGGTTTTCTCGTGATCGGCAAAGCCGAGACGATTCCATCGTCGGTCAAACCCATCTTTGCGGTTTGTGACGCTCGTCGGCGGATCTATCGGCGAGAGTGAGTGTAATCGGAAAGGCGTCAGCTGCGGCGACCGTCCTCGCTTCCTGAATGATACCCGTTCCTTACATGACGGTCGATGGGGTACTAGACGGAGATGACCAGCCTCGACCTACGCTCGTTTGCCACCCGCTCGCGGACGCTGGTCGACGCGTCGCCGCCAACGACCAGGCGTGAGACACGAACGTGGCTCGTCGACCCCCTCCTCGAGACGCTCGGTTGGGACGTCCACGCCGATGCGTGTCGAACCGACGTCAGTATCGAAGAGATTCGACTCGAGTACGTGCTCTCGATCGAGTCAATCCCGTCCCTGTTCGTCGCCGTCGAGCCGTACGAGCGATCGCTGAACGAATCCCGAGCGATGGCGCTGCTCGAAGCCATGGCGTGGACAGGCGTCGACCGGGCGATCTACACGGACGGTCACGACGTTCTTTTGCTCGCCGGGACGACGAACGTCGATCGATTCGCGTTTCGACTGTCCTCAATCCCAGAACACGAGTCCTCGGTCGAACACTACTCGCGGAAAACGATCCGCGGGAGACTCGAACACGAAACCAGATCAGCTGTCGCCCGTCAACTCGCCCTCGAACAAGCACCGATCACCGAATCCATCGCGGACCGACTCTCGATGGCGGTTGAAAACGGCGACGACTACGCGATCGAGTTCGAGTCCGCCGCCGAACGGTTCCTGGATCGGCTCATCGTCTCCTTTGCAAACGACGACATCCGACTCGAGTCCGGCTCCGAAGACGTCTCTTTGCAGTTTACCGACGAGACCGGCTCGTGTGAACCCAGCGACACCGACGTCGAGAATCCGATTGTGGATCACTCGTACTCGAACACCGATCGACAGGATGCCGACGGATCATCGAACGAGACGGCCACGGAAGACGTCTCAACACCCGATGTCGAAACCGAACCGGACGAAAACCCTCACCGCGAATCGGTCTCGGCCGGCGAATCCGAGCCACAGGAAGTAGAACGTGATGGCGACGGCGAGTACGTCGTCCGGTTTTTCAACGAGCGCGGCTCGATCGGTGCGGTCGGCCACTCGCGATCCGAACAGGCACTCATCCAGGCCACGGAATACCTTTTCGAGCGTGGCCTCTCCGGTATCAGAACGCCTTGGAGTCCCGACGAGGATCGAACCGTCCTGAACGACGAGCCCCAGCGGGCCGACGGATCGGAGATGGCTGCCAACCAGCAGCTTTCGAACGGTCTCTATCTCGATATCGGCGGCAACCGCGAGGACCACGCCGCTCGCGTCGAAGCCCTCGCAGCTCGTGCTGGGTTACGAGCGATGTTGACCGGCGACTGGGGCGAATAAGAGACCGAGGCAGCGGCTCGTTTCGAAACGCGTCGGACTCGTTAATCGAGGCCGGGGTAGCCGATTTCCACCTCGACGATATCGATCGAGACACGATCGACTTCGCATTTCCAGCCGTCCGAGTTCGGGTCCGGTTCCCATGGATCGTTGGTGTTCTCGAAGTACATCTCCCAGCCGTCCGCGTGTTCCCCATCGACGTCGATCGTTACGTTCTCCGTATCGTTGAAATACTCTCTTGTGGTCGCATTTTCACTCTCTCGAACGTCGAACTCGACGCCGTCCGGACTCTGGATCGAGCGGTCGTCACTACTGTTGATCTTCACGAGCGAGACCAGTGCAGTGTTCTCTCGACAGGTGAGCATCGGATCGGTAGTGACGGCACTTCCACCATCATCGCTCGAACGGAAGACGCCGCCGCCCTCGTAAGCGATCGTCTCCGAGTCGGTCTCGTACGTGAACGCGCCGATATTCTCGTCGTACTCGTCACTCCAGTTCCACACCGGATCACTGGTCGAATTGTACACTGTCAAATTATTGACCTCTGATCCACTGTCTCCCGGCGAGACCGTCCCGCCACGAAGCGCGAGGTCACCGCTACGACGCGTCACGCCGTCGTATCGAACGACGTCGTTCGCGTTGTCCGCAAAGGCGTCCATCGCCCGTTCTGCGTTTCCGAGCTGTTCGACATCCTGATAGTCGCCGATCGACTGAAAGCCAACGAGGCCGACGACGCCGACGGAGACAAGCAGCATAGAGAAGACGAGGATGAAGCTGAGAACTTCGGAAATACCGCGGTCGTCCATCGGACTGGTGGTCGTGTTCGGCGAGGTATCCCGAGTCATCGAATCGCCACCTCTCCGTCGCTGTGTCTAATCTCGATTGTTCCACCGGTTACTGGACCGTCGGTGTCGAGATCGATCTCGTTAGAAACAGGGACGTGGACTGCCGCATCCGCACCGTTCGAGGAGAGGCGAATGCAGTTGTACTCGCCGCCAGTATCTAACAGTGGATCATCACAGTCCTCCTGTAACTCGACGGTGTACGACGAGCCTGCAACCGTTTGCGGGTGGTCTGCCGTGATGTTTACCGTATCGTCGTCGGTAGTCGCTAACTGATCTGCACGCTCGAGTTCGCCCGCCAGGCGCTCGCCGACCGTCTCGAGGGATTGTTCGGCTCCCTGATTGCTATGGACCTCGAGAAGGGTTCCTGAACTCATGACCAGGCCTGCGATGAGGATTGTGGTGATCCCCATTGTAAGAACGTGGGTTACTGTGGTTGAGACAGCACGTTGATCAACTAAGTTTGCCTTCATTCTAGTCCCTCGGTTCCGATTACTCTAGTTGAGATATTCGTGTAGACATCACCAGACTGATATTCAACAGAAATATCGGTATAGGTCACTGCCTCATTAACGTCTCGAATGTGATTACTATTACCCGTTTCAATACCCTCCGAAATTATATCATAACCACGGACATCGTAGTCCTGACTATCACCACGAAGCACGAGTTCATCGATGTTATCAGAAAATTCGAGAAGACTTGGTACGCACTCGTCGTCTTCACCGTCTATTGTACCATCTCTAAAATTTATATTCGGGGTTGAAGAATGGCACACATTTCCGTTGTAATCTATAGTAGTATCACTTCCCGTCTGATCAATCACAACTTCTTCATACCCGGTATCTCGGTGGATTTCTAAGGTAACTTCTTCTTCTTGCCCCCCACTATAATACATAAACCGATACATTTCATCAGAAATACTTTCTTGGATATCGATAGCGATATAGTGTCCTTGCCCCTGGTCAGGTCCGAGATACGTGTCATTTGCTCGTGCGATTTCGTATGGCTCACTATCATCAGTTTCGACATTTACAGTAGCTGTGTTGATAGAGGATGACGAAGTATTCGAGTGTAGTTTATTGAATTCTTCCACATATTCTGTGATATTGTCTTGGAAGCCCTCGTCATCAGTCACCTGATAGTCCTCATTGTACTCCTTAGCCATCATCTTTTGTATTGATTTTGTTAATTCATCGTGAGTTACTTCTGCCTGACCGGTACTTTGACTTGTTCCACTCGAGGATACCTCCTCTGTATAAAGAAATCCATTAAATACGACGACAACACCGAGGATGACGAACGCAATAACGATCGCACCAATGAGAACCACCTGTGCCCGGTCTCGAGACTTATTTGAGATTACCATACTGTCACCCTGACTTCTACAACATTATATATTGGATCAGAGCCATTATCAGCTTCTGGTATTTCACTATCTTCAACGAGATCGTCTGTTTTCTCGAACTCCCCATCTCCATCGTTGTATTCTGTCATATTTTGTTCGTTGAACAGCGTAATCGTATAGCTCGCCGTCACCGCACTCTCATCGGTGATATTTGAACCGGCGATCCACTCTGTTTCCGTGTCACTTTCGTTCAAATACGCGAACTCGACCCGATACCCCTGCGGATGGGTTGTCTCGGAGATGTGCTCGCCAAGTGTGGTTCCCAACACAGACTGGTTCTCGAACTCCTGTTGGCTGACAGGCTCGTCGACCGGCCACGAGCGAACGAGTTCGGAGAGGCTGCCATCACCGTCCTCGGCGTGTGCGGCCACGACGAGCGCGTCCTGGGTCTGCTGTTGAACTTGTGTCTGTGTCGTTCGGTCGACCGCACCACTCGTTCCTGGCGTGATTACGATGGCCTGCATCGCGAGCAATACCGCGAGCAGAACGATCGCTGCAGCGACGAATCCCTCGAGCGTGTAGGCCTGACCGCGGTCAGTCTCTCGCTGTGTATCCGTTCGTCTCATGTTACCACATCCGTACGACGAGTCGAACTGGGGCACCGTCGTAGATCGCGTACTCCTCGTCTTCCTCGATATCGGTCACCGTTACGATTCGTGTCGCCGTCACCGCAGACTGATCGCGATATGGGTCACCGGATACCAGCGGCTCACCACCGCTCAGATTCACCGGTTCCTCTTTACTCCGATTGATCGACTCGACAGTAACGTTAACTCGGTCGAACCGTTGCTCGTCGGTCGCTCGTAATCCGAGCGCCTCGTCGTTGATGTCGCTCTGAACATATGTCTCGTTAAACGCCTCGCCATCGAGCTCGTTCGGCGTGTTCGTAGCGACCGTCTCGTTGTCGAGAATTGCACTCGCAACGCGTTCGACCTGTGCGCTATCTCCGCTATCGACGTCTCCCGATTGAATGTCGACGAAACTCGGGACCGTCGTGAAGACGAACGCCACAGCCAGGATGAAGATCCCGATGCCGACCACGAAATCCTGTGTCGTCTGTCCACGAGCGCGAGACTGGTTGGGGCCGGCAGATACCGTGTGTGAATCGCCTCGTCTCATGTTATGCCACCATCGTCCAGCCGAGCAGTGCGATCGTCGCGAGGACGACCACGTACTTCAGACCGCTCAGGATGTCCGCATCGCGGATGTATCCGCAGATGAACCCAGAGATGATTCCCTGGAGCGTCACCGCGTGGAAGAACAACACCGAGAGCATGTCGATGTTGATGTTCTCGCTGAGGTCTGCCTCCGCGAGGTCGCCGCCCGCACCGTCGGCGTCGGTACTCCCACCACCGGCTTCGAGGCCAGCCATCGTATCGATGAACTGGGTTTTGAGGATCGCGATCACGGCGAGTACCGTCATGAATGTCATGATAATGATCACGACCTGCATCCGGGTGCGGGACTTTCGCTCACGCTCGATATCGTCGTGGTTCTCGCTCGCCCGGGCAGCGGTCCGAAGGACATCGGATATCTGGTTCGACGCTTCCTGCGCCTCGGTGATCAGTCGCGTCGTCCGTGCGAGTCGCGGGATGTGATACTTGTTGTTGAACTCGACGAGCGCCTCCTTGAGGCTCATCCCGTAGTTAACCTTCGTGTGCATCACCTCGAACTCGCGTGCCAGTTTCCCGCTCGTCGTATCCGAGACGGACTTGAGCGACTCGAGCAGTGTGAGGCCGGTATCGTTCGAACTCGAGAGCTTCCGGAGGTCCTCCGAGAGGTGGTTCACGACCGAGGTTCTGTTGCGAACGTTCCACTCGCGGAAGATTGCAAGCGGGATTGCGATGAGGTAAAGCGGCACGTAGACGTAGATGAACGTCCCCCAGATGGGGTTTGAGACCAGTTCGGTCCACGACATCGGTGCCGACCCGTTCACCATCGCCATAACGATGACAACCAGCGAGGTCGGAACGGTCAGTGCGAGGGTGTAGAGCGGATTATCTCGGAAGAAAATGTGTGGCCGTTTCAGTACGTTTACCGTCTCGTGAGTCCCCTCTCGGCTTTTAACACGGTCGAAGACGCTGTGTTCGCCGGTGAACTGCTCGACGAGGCCGAGGTCGAGAATGCCCTGTTCCTGTGCGCCGCGGACGCTCCGGTCGTCGCTTCCCATCGTCAGGTAGCCATCACCCGGCTCGTCGTGTTTGACCGTCGAGACCAACACGAGAAAACCGATGCCCGTCAGCGGGATCAGTCCGTAGACGGTCATATAGAGCATACTGTTGGTCACATCTGCCTGTGGGATCATCTGCATGACAACCATGATGATGATCAACAGTAGCGGAAACAGCGACAGCGTCATGTACATCTCCCCGAACAGTTCGAGGGTTTCGAGGGTGATTTCCTGTTCCTGCTTTGCGGTCCGCATGTGCTTTTCTTTCTTGTCCTCGAGGAACCCCTGCATATCACCGCCGCTGTTGACGATCGAAAGCATGTCGGTCAAAAACTGCGAGAGCTCGTCGCTCGGCGTTTCGAGCGCCTGCTTTCGGATCGCAGTTCGGTAGTCGACGCCGAAGTACTCCGTCTCCGTGACGATGCTCTGGAACTCCTTCGAGACCTCACCGTAGGTGTCGTCTGCCTGAGCCATCGCCTCGATGATCTCGAGTTGGTTCAGCCCCCCGACCGACAGGGCGTACATGAACGAGACGGAGTCGGTGAGCAGCATGTTGATCTCGCGTTTGCGAGCAGAAACCCGCGAGTAGGGGATCGCAACGAGCGATCCGAACCCGATCGTGAACCCGATCGTCCCGAAGATGAACCCGGTCGTCGCAACGAGCGCGGGGATCCGAAGCATATCAATAATCGCAAGCGCGGTCTCACTCCCGAGTGGAATGCCGATAATGTAGTCGACGTGGATGAAGCCGGTCGCAAAGAGTGCATACCCGATGGTCATCCCGATCAACCACAGCGCCAACCCGGAGAGCAACCCGATACCGAGCGCTCGCGACAGGTACAACTCGACCGTATCGTTCATCTGGGCCTGAGCGAGTTTGGTCTCGACTTCGGAAACGAACTCACTATCCTCGCTAAACAGCCGGCTGTACAGCGGATAGAACGTATCCCCTAGAAGGTCCGACCGGGCCGAGACACTGTCGCCGCCGGGAGAGCCACTGTCGTCGGTCTGTAGGCTCATTTGTCTTCGTCCTCGTCGCTTCCATCGTCACCGGGGTCGGCCTCGTCGTCGGTGCTACTGAAGAGAGAGGAGTCAGGGCCCTCGTCGGCTTCATCGACCACTGGTTCGTCCTCGTCGTCGCTGCTGAACAGCGACTTCGATTCGGATCCGAAGATCGAGTCGGTCGTCTCGGTATCGGCAGCCGACTCGTCCTCGTTCACCGTCTCGTCCGGCGATGATTCGTCGTCCGGTGGATCGGCTGAGACATCGGGCTCGCCAGCGGCCTCTGTGGGCGGCTCCTCGTCCGAGTGCCCCTCGTCCGCCGGATCGAAGATATCCAGCGGCTCGTCCGGGAACATCGGCTCGTTCCGGCTCTGATCCGTCTGGCCACCCGTCCTGTCGCCGATGGTGTTCAGCGTCTCGTCCATATCGTCGAACAGTCCGCCGAGCGCCTCCTCGCCCGGGACGGGATCGGCGGTACTCGCCGACGTGTCGTCAGCGTCGTCCGACTGCCAGCGTGGCGATGTCGATCCGGTGTCGGTGGCCGGTTCCGTCGCCGACGAGTCTGAAACGGCCTGGTCATCTGCATTGCGCTGGTCGACAGCATCTGCTGCCTCCAGCGCACCGGCGGCGTCGGCCGGACGCGCTGGCTCGCTTTCGCTGGCATCGATTCCGGCTCCGGCCCCATCGTCGTCGCTAAACCACTCGGGTTCGGTCTCGGCATCTGCGCCGAGATCCGCCTGTCCGTCGTCGGCGTCCGCACCGAGACCGACCGGATCGTCGTCGAAAGACCACCCGTCGTCGGCGAAGTCGTCCTCGAAGTCGAACTCCTCGTCCTCCCCCTGTTCGACCTCGATTGTGGGTTCTTGCTCAACGTCACCGAGCGCGCTTGCGAGCCCGCCCGGAACTTTGCCTCGGTATTCCTCGAACAGGGATTCCTCCGCCCGTTCTAGGATATCCATCGAGAGGTTGTACGTCTCGTTCGTCGAGCCAGGACGTGGGACGAGTTCCTCTTTCTCCGGATCAACGTCGATCAGCACGCTCTCCATCTCCCGGAGGTCGTCGAGACTGTCCTCGAGCTGACCGTTCGCGATGAGCGTGAGAATCGTCTCCGGATCGTTGATAAACGCCTGTACCGTCGCTGCGACCTCCGCGTAGGTGTTCAGATCGTTTTTGATGAGGTAAGCGAGGATGACCTCGCGTTTGAACAGTTCCTCGTTGAGTTTCTCCGTGCTCCACCCGCGGTCGAACCGGATCTCTTCTAAAGTGTTCGAGTCCCCCATTTTGAGGAACTCGTCGGTTTCTGCTTGCCACTGGTAGACGTCCTGGACGTTGATCTCGTCGTGTTCGGCCTCGTAGTGGTTGATCTCGGTGAGGGATTTGTTCCGGCGGACCTTCGAACCCTGGACCCGGGTCTGGGTCTGGATCGAGACCAGATCTAGCGCGGTGAACATCGTCTTCGAGACGTTGATCGGGTCCGTCGTGAATCGCTTGAGGACCTCGTCGACGGAGTCGGCGTGGAACGTCGTGTAGGTCGTGTGACCCGTCGACATGACCTGAAACAGCGTCCGTCCCTCTTCACCACGGATCTCACCCATCACGATGTAGTCGGGTCGCTGACGGAGCGCGGCCTCGAGCAGGTCGAACTCGTCGACGTCACCCTGCTCGTCGTCGGCGAAGGAGGGCCGGGTGACGCTCGCGATCCAGTTTCGCTGTGGCAACTCGACCTCGCGCGTGTCCTCGATCGAGACGATCTTTCCGTTACTCGGGATAAACAGCGAGACGGCGTTCAGCGAGGTCGTCTTCCCGGATGCGGTCCCGCCAGCGAAGATCAGGCTCTTGTGGTTCTCGATCGCCAACCAGAGAAAGGCCATCTCGTCGAGCGAGAAGGTGTTCCAGTTGATGAGGTCGATCGGCGTGAACGGGACGTCCTTGAACTGACGGATCGTGTAGTTGGTTCCGTGATCGGAAACCTCCTGTCCGAGCGTCAGCTGGGCACGCGAGCCGTCAGGGAGGGTGGCGTCGACCTGTGGCAGCCGTTTGCTGATACCCTTCCCCGAACGCTGGGCGAGTTTGACGACGAAGTCGTCGAGTTCGTCCTCGCCGTGGTAGACGTTCGAGATGATCTGTTCGTACTCCGAGTGATAGACGAAGACGGGGGAGTTGTAGCCGTCACAGGAGATGTCCTCGACGTTGATGTCGTGTTTGATGCCGTCGATCCGTTCGTAACCGATAAAGTCGCGTTTGAGGACGTAGAGCAGCTTTTCGATCTGGTATTCGGAGAGTTGATCCGGGTCCTCGTCGAGGAGTATCGGTTCGGGACGGACCGAGATCCCGTCGAGTTCGCCCGACCCGTCGTCCTCGTCGGTCTCACCGTCATCGTCAGTAAGCGCTTTCTTGACCGATTCGAGGAGACCTGCGGTCGATCCGGACGCCTTCTCGAAAAGGTCGTACCGTTTCAACAGCCGGCGTGTTTCGTTCTCGATAACCGCCCGTCGTCCGTCCTCGCTCGCTTTATCCTTGATTCCGTCCTCCGAATATTTGATCGCTCGCCTGAGCTTACCCGCGAGAAACTCCTGGAGCTCCGTTTCGATCTCGTTGAGGTAGGGCTGGATAACGTAGTACTTCTTCTCGTTTTCCTTCTCGGAGTGGAAGATGACGACGCAGGCGTAGGGTTTGTTCACCCAGCATCCGTTCTAGTTTAGCAGATCGGGGTATCCAGAGACGCCAAGCTAGAATCGTCAGTAACTAGGAATTTGAGAAT
>JBKKHI010000007.1:0-170290 GCA_046614585.1 Natrialbaceae archaeon A-arb3/5
CAATCACCAACTACGAGCGAGGACACGATCCGGGACGTGAGATGCTCAAGCTATGAGTTGGATTCTATGACACGCTCACTACGGCAATTCGGTTCCCGCCAGCCAACACAGCAACGGCAGATTTGTATGGGAGTATTCCCCAGAATATGGGCAGCGATTCGAGTGCAGTTTACGATCCATTCGTCGATGAGAACTCGCTTCCAGAGAGTCCAAATGAGGATGAAAACAAGGGTGGGAAAGAGGGTGAATCTGAGGCCCTGACAGCGCTGACAAAGCGCCATCGTGTCGCCACTGATTCGACCATCGAACGCATCCAGAATGGGCACTCAGTTTCCTCCTATCACCATGCCTCGTTGTTCGGGCTCTTGCCCACATATCACCCCGACCAACACCCCGTTGCTACAGGGTCGGACATACCCCAAACAGGGGGTGGATCCGAGCTCTCGATCGACCCAGATGAACTCGAGGATCGAGTCGAAACAGGCGACTGGGAAGAGCTTACTGGCAGCCACAATCCCCTTTGGTCTCTCAAACTAACTGACCTTGGATTTAAAGAGGGAGAACGAGGTAAAAACCCCTTCGGACACCACGGAAAGAGTGAAAATTACTTCAAAGTATTCGACGATAACAAGGCATATTGTTTCAAGAACGATGTACTTTACAATTTCCTCACTGCCGTTCTGTGTGAAATCGGCGAACGACAGCACACTCACGCCGAAGGATCCCTCTCTGAACGGGAGAAATTCTTGGTCTGGAAGTACGCCCGGAAACAGGGGCTGGTACCGGATCACACACCCCTCCCACTGAAGTCGCTTATCTGGTACGCACTCGACAACGAGATCGCCACTGAAGACGAGCTCGAACCCTGGGATATATTCGAAGACGATGAAGGAGAAACAAGCGGCGAAAATAGCAGTGATTCAGGCTCGAATTCGAGTGTATATACCATGAAGCTACCTACTGAAAAATACAAGCGTACACTCAGGCATATTCGGGACGTTCACGACGTCAGACCAGCCCGGTTGAACGACCCCAAAAGCACAGGTGAATTTGAGGGTTCAACAAGTGGTTCTTCCAGTGGGTCACAGGCGGGTTCGAGCAGCGACGGTACCGGGTCAAACGAGGGGACTGATCCAGACTCAGATGAGGCAGTATCAGAGACGTCTGACGATCATCAAGATTCTGAGGAGTCGGAATCGATCTCGTGGGAAGATGCTCGCCGAACATTCGGTAACCAGTACCGATATGACGACGACGCCCCAGAGGATCTCGAGCAGTTCATGAACATTTACGTCACCGTCGATGAGGACGTCGACGACCCAACCGACAGCGATCTCGCAGTGCCTGCAAAAGACTTCAGAGCCGCTTACTATACTTGGATCGACTTGGTGAAAGAAAATCACTCGCAAAACGAGACTGGGTTCGATGGTGACCTTGAAAAGCCAGCTGCCAGTGTCCTTGGGAGAGACATTAATGGGCTTGATAGGATAGCCAATAAACAGCGTCGGATCGATGGAAACCCAAAGCAATGTTACCTCGGTATTGAACTGAATGAAGATGGAAAAGATCTGGTTCATCTGAGTTCAGTTCAGGACGATTGATCAATATTTAGTTACTATTTCTCCAGAGTGAAAGTCTAATATTCTCTGTTTATTTCACTGCTACCTGTAGAGTTCGGATGGATCTTTCACACTCAGATCTCCCCCGGTGTAGTACAAGTCCATATCCTGTATCAAGAGGGATTATCTCCTGGAAACAAGAGCTCTATTCCACTTCAGTCGGAATTACTGAAAATAACCATACTGCGTAGACCGTAAGGGGATAAAGATAGTAATAGTGCATTGTTTATAATTCAGGTATATCTCGGTGGAAAATGCAGTACGGAAAGGCGTAAGGGGATAGAAAATTCCACCAACAATATAGATATATTAATAATATCTTAGAAGGTGTCATTCTGACATCCTTATTCCCGTCTGTTATCAGAAAGTCAATTGATGAAATAAATAGTTTTTAGAATTGGTGAAAATAACCACACGTGAGTGGTGTAAGGGGATGATATTATTGTTCCCAAAGTATCCCCTTACACCCCACCAAAATCGCATGGCGTGGCAGGGGTGTAAGGGGATAGATCTCCCCTTTATTTCACCTATAACCATAACTACGCTGGTATGTTCTGGAGAAATGGTGAAAATAACCATACAGCGTAGGGTTCTCACCCCAAAATAACCCTTTTTGATACCTATCCCCTTACACCCCATCAAAAACGCAAGACAGAGGCGTGGTGTAAGGGGATAAATCTCTCAAAGGACATGCTTAGACCTCATTCGTCGAATTCATACGCTTAAGTCCCTAACGTATAGATATAACCCCTTACACCCCTCCGACTTTATTTCAGGGTAATTTTGACCCCCTCGATTTTGGTGCTGCGTCTGAGTTAATACCCCTATTTGCCCCCCTTGGGTGGGGGGTTCAGGCCACAAGGCCGAGTTGTATGATTTGACTAGATAGTACAGCGACTCCGGATTCACCCCTGACCCCTCACAGGGGAACTCAAACTCACCCACTGGGAGAGAAATCAAAGCAACCTGCCCACTGGGTGGATGCATCGATCCACTACTCACAAGACGATCTCCACATGGCCGATCGGCCTCACCAACAGACAACTGCAACTCACAACTCACCATCACACACAGTCTCATACTTCGGTTCGACCACCGAATTTCCTCTCTGTTTTTCTAGATAGTCCCGACTGGGTCTTTCCCCGGCCAGACTGGCCCTACAGAGAATCGATTCTCGACTCCCATTCACTCGGCAGTCACAGCCTCAATTTTTGCGCCGGAAATAGGTGGACCGACACTGCCTCGAGACACTGGACAATCTGGGGTCTGTCCTCGTCTCAATTGCTGCCGACTTTCCCGGTCAGTCGGACCCCATTTCACTCCAAAGATTCACTCTGGATAAGGGTGGTCCCGGAACCGATCGACCCAGACTGGTCGGCCGTCGCGATGGACGTCTCCTGACTCCACGATCTCCAACTCACTCACTCGTCGATCGACTCTCGACTTCGTCACGATCATCAGCTGAAGCCACAGATGACCTCCCCGTCAGTAGGACAACGATGCCACTCTCACAATTCTGATAGATGAGTCAGTTTCGACCGACACCTTCGGCTGGCTGTCCCGCCGTCCCAGGAGGTCGTTCGACAACTGAATTTCACCATGTTCGGCAAGGCCGGTTAACCCCTCTCTTTCCAGTCGAACATCGGTGGTTCGTTTCGGACCAACTCGCAGTCGTATTCAACCAGTGCAAACGCCCCCTGTGAGGACTCGATTCTGAGCCATCATTCGGCCGGTGTATTCGTCGCCATCTTCGCGGCTCATTCCACCTCGGAATCTCGCTCAGAACACCGGCTTTTCTATCGCCCTAAGATTTGGTGAGAATATCTCGGGGGATTTTCGCAATTCGCCAGGGTGTCTGGACCACCGATCAGTGGGTCGGTCGCAGCCCGAAATACCAACTCGATTCGGCGGCCATTCGACTGGGAGATCGGCCAGGTTGAGGAAGGACTGACCGACGAGTTCGAAGGGGGTAGCGACCGACGAGTTAAGCGGGCGGTTGGCGAGGAAGTAGAGGCGGGGAAATTCCCCTGGTCGCGACGGCGGGAAACCGGCGAGTCTGGACACCGGATTTCGAGTGAATTACCAACTGAGTACGAGGAGGTTGTGGATTGTGTGTATCCGGTCGAACTCGAGGTAGAAGGGATCTCGAGAGAAGAAGAGACATATATCTCCCAGCAGCTGTCACTATTCGCTGAGACAGGGGACGAGGCGGCACTAGCCCGGTTCGGTGGTGCGGTGTTCAAGGTGGCGGGGGGAGAACGGTCGGTAGTCCGGCAGGTGTTTAATAGTATGAAGGGGTACGTGTTGTTACGAACGAAATGGAAAATCGGGTTCCCTACCACCACGAACTGGATAAGCAGTTCTCAGTAGACTTTGTTAGTCCTGATTTGGAAGCTATAGGGGACCGCATCGTCGGGTACGACGGGCACAAATCGGTCAAAGTTGAGTCGTTCGAGTTGGACCGGACCGTCTACATCGTCTATACCGCGTCCGGTGCGAGCGGGGCAGCGGACGAGATTGACTACGATCTCGTCGAGTTCATCGATTCGATGGAATCGGCAAACAGCGTCATCGCGACTCGGTTGGTTACCGTCTTCAGGAACGTCCTCGAGGAAAACTACGAGGAGGAAGGGAAGCGGGTACAAGCGTACAAGGATATCGCAGCCGAAGCGATCGAACCAGCGCTTAACCAGATTGACTGGAACGGAACAGCAGTCGAGGTGGCGGGTCGCTTGGCCTCGAATTTGATCCTCAAGCACGCGCTGCCCAACGCGAATCATCGAACGGCCATTGGGATCTGCCAGCTCTATCTCAGGCGGGTGAACCCGGATTTCTCGATGCCGGAGACAGCGAAACCCCTCAATAAGACCGACGAGTACGACTGGATGGAGTGGGTCAATGAATACATCAACGAATCCAAACGCTTGCTGACAGTTCGACGAAAAGGTGGTCGGTTCAAGTATCTCGAGGAGTTCGGATGCGACATACTCGTACGAAAGCACGATATCGAAATTCCGCTTGAAGAGTATGAGTTAGATCTTCAGCGGAATGAGCGATGGAGACGATACGCAGAACGACACGAAGAACTGTGGATTGACTTTACTGAAGAAGCTGTCCGTCGGGCAGGAATGACCAATATGCTCGATACTGACGGACTCACAAAACACGAATTTGCGGACGAACTCAAAGAACTCAAGTAAATTAGTCCTGAAGACGAGCGACAGTCCGACCGGTTTCTTCCACTTCCTCACTCCGACTCATTCCGAGACGATCCTCTAATTCTCGGATGTTGTCCTCAAGGGTCATACCTCTAGGTCGCTCACTTGGAGGCAAAAATCTACCGGTGAAAACAGGATCTAAAATCGCAGAAAGAACGGGTGTGTTGGAGAGTATTCATCGGGTAGCGTTCGGAAAGCCACAGTTCTGGTGTGTTCGAATGGTATGTCGAAATCGTGTCTAAGTTCTGAGAACAGTCCTACTTTACTTGCCGATAGCGAGTGCCTGTAGTGGTGTTGCCTGCAACCGCTGCGGGTACGTTTTCCGTATCTGCAAGTCAGGTCGTTGAAGCAGAAAGCCCTACTATCAAGGAGCGAACGGCGTCAGCCGTGAGCAAGTAGGGTAGAGTAGTTTATATTTCCGTGGTAGTCATCATCACGGTGGGTTTGACGCACTATTCAGCCGATCCAGGTCATCGTCCTCGTACGCTGCTCGCCACATCGCACGGACTGCACGAGTGACGAGTGACACCTCAGTCACGTCGATACAGGACGGTTCGGATGCCGTCGTGGCAGTCTCGGGAGGAGGATGAAAGTGGGTTTCGGGTGAGTGTGTATTCGGGTGCCGATCGAATCGCCAGTTGACGTCTTCGGTATCGACGTAATGAAACGAATACATCCCCAGTTCGCTCCACTGGATATCGAGTCGCGCAGCGTCGGCGTCTCCAAGACCGTCGCTGAGACTAATCTGCAGTTCCGTGGGTGCGACGACGTCATCGTACGAGGTTGCGTCGACTAACGGCTCAAGCTCAAGCCAGAGGTCACGAATCCGCTGAAGCGCTGGGAGATAGATCGGTCCGAACTCGCCGGCTCGGTCGTCCTCGCTCATACAGCAAGCTGGTGGCTGGCCTCGTCGTAGGCTAGTGCTGCTTGGGCGACGGCAAGATTCTGCCGCGTCGTTCGCCACGCACTGAGGTCGTCCCAGCCCTCCGTCTCGTCGGCGTCGAGTTGCTGACTGAGCTCTTCGGGTGACACCACGTCGTAGCGGTCCTCATAGCGCCGGATCTCGTCCTTCATGTCCTTGATGCTGTCGAGCAACTCCGGTCGACTGACTTCCTCACGAAGCTCGCGGATCCGAGACATCAAAACCCGGTCGCTGTTTCGCTTGTACAGCGTTGTTTGGCCGTCCTGCTCCGTCTCGGCAAAGCCTGTGTTCACGAGCGTCTTGCAGTGTCGACGTGCCGTCGGTTCGCTCACGAGGGCACGGTCGGCCATCTCGGCGGCCGACTGCCCGTCGTGGGTTTGTTCGACGATTTCGTACACCCGCTCGAACGGTGTGGTCTCCGCTTTCCAGTCCGCTTTGACCTTCTCGTTGACGTCATCCCACGTCTCGGTCATACTGGATGATACGCACTCTATGAACAAATAATTTCCTGGGAAAACTATTCCTTTCAGCGGTGCTTGTACAGAGCATTGTCAGGCCACCTGCGCCCACTAATCGTAGTCTCTCTACGCGGTTGTGGAGAAACGACGGGCACGCGGAAATGTGGTCTCATCGGAATCAACTTCACCCCTCCATCGACATCCAGTTACGACGGAAACGTGGGGTGGGTGTCTTCTCGCTTCGAGTTTTACTCGTCCGGGTTGACCGGGCCTTTGTACTGGGAACGAATCTTCTCTCCATCCCGCCACTGCCAGTAGTAGTAACGATTGTCGTTGATCTCCTTGATCGTGATTGTCGCTTTGGTAGGGACATCGTCCGGTAGGTCGTCTGGTCGCTCCTCGACATTGGCCTCATCTGGCTCCTCGAGACGTGCTTCGCGTTCCTTGTGTTCGGCCAACGCTTCGGCGTAGCGGGAAATGTCCTGAAGCCGGTCTGAGGGGGACTCGTTGAGTCTGTTGACGAGTTCCGTAGAGAGGTCAGCTGGTGGAGTTGGCGGTTCGTAGGGCATCGGTGAGCCTCGTGTTAACCAACACGTGTGCTCGATCCAAAGTTCTGTTGGTTAAGACGATAGAGCCGGCTCCCGTGCCTACTGACTGTAAACTACTCGCAACATCATTAACGACGTTTACGGCGTGGATACGCGCCGTCAGAACTGAAAGTCCCATCGACAGGAGCAGGGCTCAAGTTTCCAGTCTTAGTATGAAGTTCCAAAACCGCTATACCATATTAACCAACAAACAGTGTAATCCGTAGAGTTTGTTGGTTAACGCACTGAAACTCCGGATCTGATTCTCGAACAGAAGAGATCAATCAACCTAGATCGCCCAGCAGAGTGAAAACAGAGCGCTGCCCACACAGAAGAGTATACACGGAGCAAATATGTCTGTCAAAATCACAAAGACAGACACACCTCTATCGATATGTTTCTGTCCACGATGGAGAGGCCCTGAGAAAGAAGAGACAACTCTTGGTAGTCCTTTTTTGTCGAGACGGAAAATAGAAGAAGAGGAAGGAAACCGCAAGCAGGAGTCGCATTAAACAAATCGATAGAGGTGGGTCTGACGATCTATTCGCAAAATTGGTTGGTTGAATTACTGCCACTAGACACGATGATAACTAGAAAAACAACTAGCCTCAACAACTCCAGAACAAATCGATAGGGGTGTGTTCTATTCTAGTTCTAGACTAGAAAGCTAGAAAGAAGAAGGCTACTAGACGTCCCTTCTCTGAATTCACGTTAGATCCCTTCTCGACAGAGATCGAGCCCCTCCCTTTCAGCCCAGAACAAATCGATAGGGGTGTGAGTGTGTCCAGAAAACAACTCGCTACAGGTTCTAACGGACTATTCTAGAAATACCGCAAACCCTCTTTTTAGACCTTCTTTCTCACAATCTCAAATCGATAGGGGAAGGCTTTAGTCTCTTGATCGTGAGTGGCAGTATATGCCAAAGGATCCCGATTCTGATACACCTTCCACGCAGACGGGTTCTATCAAGGATCTCATCCTTGATCAAGAGGAATCTGCAACCCTCATACGAAATCGGTCTCTCCTCGAACCGAACGAGATCGTCGACGAGGACCGGATCGTTGGTCGTGATTACCAACTCACCGAGATCACCCAGCATCTTCGCGTTGCCATCAATGGTGAACGGCCACCGAATCTCTTTCTCTACGGCCCATCTGGGACGGGAAAATCGCTAATTATCAACGCTGTCTGTCAGAATATTCTCGAACTCTGCGAGAGCCGCGATATTCGTTTTGGCGTTATCCATATGAACTGCCAGAACGTCGGAACGCTTGGCTCTGCGGTCTATGAACTCGCTCGGAAAGTCGCGGATGACGCCGGCGTTACTGTCGAAGTCCCTGAGCACGGCATTCCGACGAAAAAGAAGTGGCGCGAACTGTATCGACTTATCGACGAACACTACGATACTGTCGTATTCGTCCTTGACGAACTCGATATGCTCGTTGGCCGTCGAGATATCGATGAACCTGCCTTTTCTCGGCTTCTGTATCAACTCTCACGTGCTGGATCCTCCGATGAGACAACAGCCAACGTGTCGGTGACTGCTATCACGAACGATGCGACAATGATGGGTAATGTTGGTAGTCGAGCCGTGAGTTCATTCACTCCCGAAGACGTCCATTTCAACGATTACGACGCTAATCAGCTCCGTGAAATC
Organism: Natrialbaceae archaeon A-arb3/5; assembly: GCA_046614585.1. GTDB lineage: Archaea > Halobacteriota > Halobacteria > Halobacteriales > Natrialbaceae > JBKKHI01. The sequence goes on from JBKKHI010000007.1 coordinate 8,462, forward strand.
CTCTATCATCGAACTGATGCCTTCTACGAGAATGCGTTGAGCGATGACGTAATTCCACTCGCAGCTGCATTCGCAGCCCAGACACATGGTGATGCACGGAAGGCGATCGATCTCATGCGAACGGCCGGTTCACTTGCTGAACGAGAAGGTGCCGATCAGGTTGCCGAGAATCACGTAAGAGAAGCACAGGATAAAGTCGAGAAAAACCGCGTACTTGAGGTTACGCGCGGAATCAGTACCCAAAAGAAACTCTGTCTGTTGGCAACTGCGGCGGTCGCTCGTCAGACAGGAACCGGGACAGCGAAAAGCCCGAACGGATACACAGTCTATCGGTATCTCACCGATACGCTCAATGTCGAACAATACCACCAGGAGACGTACGTCAACAAGATGAAGGAGTTAACGACGTACTCTCTCGTTGAGTCCGAACGGAAGAGTCAAGGACCACACTCCGGCAGTTATCTCGAGTTTTCCTTCGGTGAGAACCCGGCAACGATCCTGGATACGGTTCGTGAGGACTCACGCTTCAACGATGTACATGATGATGAGCTTCGCTCAGTGGTACAGGCTCAACTCAGAAACGAATCTCAGTGAATGAGAAAAACAAATCGATAGGGGTGCGACACCAGTATTTCTCCGGTTGTAACAAATCGATAGGGGTGTGCGACGGTATTTCGACGTAATCGTAACAAATCGATGGAAGAAAGACGAGATCGATACCGAGATGAATCCTGGCACTTCCGCTGTCGAAAATCAAGTCAGTACGCGGGATCGATGCAACGGCAATCTGGAGAAATCGAAAGTCGGAATCATCGGTATCTCAAACGACTTCAAATTCCGCGAATCGCTAAGTTCGAAAGTCCAGTCGAGCCTGTGCGAAAAGGAACTCCAGTTCCCTGCCTACAATGCGAATGAGCTCCGTGATATCCTTCGCCAACGCGCTGATATCGCGTTTTTCGACGATGTTGTGCCACATGAAGTCATCGCGAAGTGTGCAGCGTTCGGTGCTAAAGACGCCGGAGACGCTCGACAGAGTCTGGATCTCCTTATGGAAGCAGGGGACGTGGCTGTTGAACAGGACGCCACGCAGGTAACTGTCGACCACGTTGACCAGGCCCGAGAGTCCCTCGAGCGGAGTCGGATCGTCGACGCCGTTGCTGGTCTCACCCAGCAGGGACATCTCGTGCTGTACGCCCTCCTGATGTTACACGAAGAGGGAGATACACCGATTCGGGCGCGTGACGTGCAGAATCGATACGAAATTATCTGTGGTCGAGCTGCAGTTGACCCGCTTGTTCCCCGACGGATGCGTGATCATCTCGGCGAGCTTTCGATGTTAGGGATTGCGAGTCGTACAGAACGGAACAGAGGTGAATCGGGTGGTCGGTACTACGAGTATGCTCTCGATACAAATCCCGATCTCCTACTCGAAGCTCTCGACGAGACAGTGGACATGGTGGGGGTAACCGACGCCGTTCAGCAACGTCTCGATCGGGACCTCTGACACCCGAAAGACACTGGACACAATGGAATATATTCTGTCTCCTGCTGGCGGTTTGGACACTGGACAGAGTGGGGTGTCCTGCTATTCTCGAGGAGTCTGAGACACTGGACAAGCTGGGGTAGTCGTCCAACTATCGAAATGGCTGCAAAGACACTGGACACGATGGGGTGTGGACACTGGATGAGGACTCGAGATCCAGATGGTCGGTAAGCGTCACGTTCGGCGTGGATTTGGATCGCTGTTCTCGTCGACCGTCTTCTCGCTGTGACAGTTCACGACTGTGTTGAATCACTCTCTGTCGGCCGTTTGAATACGAGATACTTGGTACCGGCGCCGGTGTACTCGATCGTATTGACGAACTCCCAACCTTCTTGCCCGTACTCGTTGAGAAGTTCTTTGGAATCTCTCGCTTCCTCCATCGTCGCCTCGCAGGGTGGCCGGACCGTCTCGTACTCTCAACCGATCAACCCGACCGTTGCTCAGTGCCGTTCGACTGCCGTTCGAGACGCTCGACCAATGAGACTCTCGTGACTTATCCTAACCAAAACTACAGGTTCTCTCGAGTCGAAAATCGGGACATGGAACGGACGAGCGGATCGCGGATCATCACGGAAACAACCCTCGAGAGCGGGCGCCTTGAGCGACTCGCGGCTCGCATCGAGACGGCCGGCGACAGGTTGTCGCTCGAGGTTCGGACGCCAGTCACCGACGACCCGATCGGAGCGGTTCCGGCCTGTACGACCGACGATGTCGCGGCTGCGGTCAAACGTGCGCGTTCGGCCCAGGCCGACTGGGAACAGGCGACGGTCGACGAGCGGACGGCGATCCTCGAGCGGTTCGGAGACCTCGTCCTGAAACGCCGTGCGGAGTTGCTCGACGTGGTGCAACTCGAAACCGGGAAATCCCGGCAGCACGCCCTTGAGGAGATACTCGACGTCCCGCTGACGTGTTCGTACTACGCGGCGAACGGCCCCTCGATACTCGCAGATGCGGATCGATCGGGTGCGATACCGTTGGCTTCCGACACGACGGTCACGTACGATCCCGTCGGCGTTGTCGGCGTGATCTCGCCGTGGAACTACCCACTGACGCTCGCGATGACCGACGCGATTCCTGCCCTGGTCGCCGGCAACGCCGTCGTCTGCAAACCCGACGAGCGCACGCCGTTTATCGCGCTGGCGCTCGCGGACCTGCTGGCGGAAGCCGGGCTGCCGGACGGCCTCTTCCAGATCGTCACCGGCGAGGGAGCGACGGTCGGTCCCGCGCTGATCGACGCGGTCGACTACGTCGCCTTTACCGGCGGCACCGAGACGGGTCGAACGGTCGCCGAACGGGCCGGCCGGAACCTGATCGACTGCTCGCTCGAGCTCGGTGGGAAGAACCCGATGCTCGTCCTCGACGACGCCGATCCTGAGACGGCCGCTCGCGGCGCGGTCAGGGGTGCATTCACCAACGCGGGACAGCTCTGTCTCGCTCCCGAACGGATCTACGTCGACGACCGCCGGTACGACGAGTTCGTGGACGCCTTCGTCGGCGCCACGCGGCGTCTCGAACTCGGTCTCGAGTTCGACTACGGCCCCGAGGTCGGCTCGCTGATCGACGGCGATCACCTCGAGAGCGTCCGCGAACACGTCGAGAGCGCGGTTGCGGACGGCGCATCGCTGCTCTCGGGTGGCCGCGCCCGTCCCGACGTCGGCCCGTTCTGTTACGAGCCGACGATCCTGACTGACGTCGACTCCGACTCGCGGGTCGCCTGCGAGGAGACGTTCGGTCCCGTCGTCTCCGTCCACCCGGTCTCGGGCGTCCACGAGGCGATCGAGCGAGCGAACGACTCCGAGTACGGACTGAACGCCAGCGTCTGGACGACCGACCGCGAACGCGGCCGCGCGGTCGCCCGCAAGATCGACTGCGGTACGGTCTGCGTCAACGACCCCTACACCGTCGGCTGGGCGGCGACGGACGCGCCGATGGGTGGCTTCGGCGACTCGGGACTCGGCCGTCGTCACGGCCCCGAGGGACTCCGGCGGTACGTCGACGCCCGGACGATCGCGACCTCGAGAATCGGCCCGCTTGACGCGCCGCCGGGCGTCTCGCCGCGCTGGTTCGCCCGCTTCATGCTCGGACTGACGAAGATTCAGCGACGACTCGCGAGGTGGCTGCCGTGAGCGACGCTGCGGTCTTTCTCACTGGATTCCCGGGCTTTCTCGGCTCCGCGCTGCTCGAGCGCATCCTCGCCCGCGGCGACGGACCGGTCGCCTGTCTCGTCCAGCCGCAGTACCTCGAGACCGCACGCCGGCGAGCGAAAGAGATCATTGACGGGATCGAGGATGTCGACGACAACGCGATTCGGCTCTACGAGGGCGACATTACCGAACCCGACCTCGGACTGGGCGACGAGTCGCTCGGGGACGTTCGCGAACTGTATCACCTCGCGGCGGTCTACGACCTCGCCGCCGACCGCGACCTAGCGGAAGCGGTCAACGTCCGGGGCACCGAACACGTCCTCGAGTTCGCCGCCGAGCGCGACGTGGATCGGTTCCACTACGTCAGCACCTGCTACGTCAGCGGCCGGTACGATGGCGTGTTCACCGAGGACCACCTCGAGGAGGGCCAGACGTTCAACAACCACTACGAGGAGACCAAGTACCGCGCCGAGGTCGCGGTTCAGGACCGGATGGACGCCGGCCTGCCCGCAACGATCTACCGGCCCGCGATCGTCGTCGGCGACAGCCGGACTGGCGAGACCGACAAGTACGACGGCCCCTACTACCTGCTCCGGCTCTTGCTGGCCCAACCCGAGTGGCTCTCGGTGGCGGTTACGCTGCCGGGCTCGAGCGACGCCGAACTCAACGTCGTTCCCAGAGACTACGTCGTCGACGCCATCGCTTCTCTCAGTGCCCGCGAGGAGACCGTCGGCGAGGTCTACCAGCTCTGCGATCCCGCGCCGCTTCCCGTCCCGTATTTCGTCGACGTCCTCGGCGAGGCGGCCGGCCACCGTACCGTCACGTTGTCGACGACGAAACCGATCGCAAGAACGGTCTCGAGCCGGCTCTCGTCGTCGCTACCGCTCGAGCCTGCCACCCTCGACTACCTCGACCATCCGACGCGATATGCCTGTCCGAAGACGCTGCAGGCGCTCGAGAGGAGCGGACTCGAGGTGCCGCCGTTCGAGTCCTACGTCGATCGACTCGTCGCGTACGTACTCGAGAATCCCGCCGTCGGCGACGAGCCGATGGTCTAGCTGGAGGTTCGGGATCCGCAGTTCTGTTGGAATAGCTCTATGACTGCCGCTGTTCGGAAGTCAGTGCAATCGAGGCTGATGACGTTTTATTTACGACTCTAGACGAGTTTGAGACACGACCAACAAATCGATAGAGGTGTGGCCCCGGTCTTTTCCGTAACAAATCGATAGGGGTGTGCGATGGAGACTGTACTTGGGAACAACCCGTGTCACGCACTTCAAACCGCGTCAACGACGCCATTGTTCGGAGCACCTCTTAGAAATCGAAGATTTCCGCCCATGGAGAACTTCGATCTTCGAGAGAGTGCACGGGAATCCAACCATCCTGAGTAACATTTGATCCACATCTAAGAAACTTAGATATGATTCCCACTCCAGTATCGTATGTGGTTGTGTTCATTGTACTCCTGACTGGGTCGTCTCCCTCTCTTCTCAAAGAGTGCTTCATGCCATATTTATAAATGATTCTTGGGCATGTATCTAAGATGTGTATCTAAGATGTGGTTCTTACTTGTATTAGATAGATGTCTCATCTATGTGGCTTATTTGGAAAACCTTCATATCTGAGTAGACCATCAGGATATCTTATGCTCTCATACACGGTTTACAGCGAGGCTGGAGGCGTCGGGAAGTCGTCGCTGACAGCAAACCTTGCTGCTGCGCACGCTCGAGCAGGACTCGACGTCCTCGTCGTTCCACTCGACCCACAGGATGGCGACCTCAGCCGATTACTCGGTGTAGATGCTAACCGTGCTGACCACGATGCAGATAATCTCGTTCGGCATATGGTCGGAAGCCCTCGGGGCGAGTTCGAGGATTTGATTCGGTCTGCTGAGGGAGTCGATATCCTTCCGGAACATAATCTGCTCTCGGATCTCTCGGATTTTCTCACGAGAGAAAAACAGCAAGCAGAGAAACTCGGCGATGCGTACAACGTCTACGCGCAGTTACAGCGTGTGCTCCAGGAGGGAGATGTTGCATCGAAGTACGATGTGCTGATCTGTGACCCACCGGCGACTGAGTCGGATCATCTCTACAATGCGATTTATGCAACGAGAAATCTGGTCATCCCGGTCGAGCCCTCTGCAAAGGGTGAAGCATCAGTTGATGGGCTTGAACAGCTCGCGACGAATTTCGCCGATCGAATGGGTATCGAGGTCGGTGTCTTGGCGGCGGTACCAAACGGGTTCAAAGGAACGAGCGATCAGAAAGAACTGCTCGAGGACATTTCGTTCCCAGCGCCCGAAGTAATCGGTGACCGAACAGCATTGATGGAAGGCTGTTGGAAACAACAATGCTCGGCGTTCGAGTACCAGCGGGAATACCGTGACTACCCACGCGATCACGAGCTCGAGACACTCGCTCAGCTCGACCGACTTGCCCGGTATCTTGAAGAACAGCGTGGAATAGAGGCACCAAATCCACCTGAGCCAGGGGCGCTCGAAACCGAGGTGACAGTATGACTGGATTCAAAAGTGGGGCGAGTGCGGATGACCCCTTCAGTGATGGGATCGATGATGAGAGTGATGCTACGGCCACCGCAGCATCGACACCCGATGTCGAAGAGACAGACTCCGACTCGGCGGGACACACTGATCACGAGTCGTCAACAGACGCAAAACAGACGAGCGATGCTGCGATAGATCACAACGGCCTTCCGTGGATCTACGAACGAAATAGCATCACTGACGGTCGAAGGAAAACCGTTCAGTTACACCTTCAACAGACCTCTCTCGATCGCGAACGCGACGCCCGGCTCGACGTTGAGGATTCCCTTGGTGAGTCCGTTAAAAAGGCCGATCTCCGTGAGGCTGCACTGCTCGTCGGGCTCGACCATATCGACGAAGTTGCGACTCAACTTCGTGAGTGGGGCTACGACTTCGATTGACTCCTCCTGCCCCGGAGTTACTGATTCAATCAGAAGGGCCGCAAAGACGTGAGGTTCGTATCGCTTCTGATTTCGTACTGTGCTTCTGACTTCGTACTGTGGTCACTCGAGAAGCGACACCGAGCGAACGGTTACCGTTCGTCAGCGAAAAACTCCCGCATCCACGTTCGGCCGCGGTCAGCACGCACCTTAGGGTCGAATCGCTCGGCCTGAAATCCCATGGTGGGATTCCCGCGACTTTAGGCACGGGAGGAGGTCAATTCTTCGACACCGACTGGAACCTCCTTCCCGTGTTGCTCATAACCGTCTTCCACCTGTATCCCGATACCCACAGCACTCCTCGAAGCGTATAGCGTTACTTTCGGTCACCCTCGGACTCGGGATCGGTCGAGGAGTGAGAGACGCGGTATCGCTCTTCGACGAAGGCACCGAAACGGCTCACCGACGGACAGTGCTCCGAATTCCGTCACGAAGACTGGTTCGTCGAGGCAGAACGCGCTGCCGTCGCGACAGGTGGCGACGGACCGATCCGCCAGTTCAGCCGGACCGACCACCGCGAATGCGAAGCGATTCGAGCGTGATCGCGAGCACACCGACGATCAACGTCGCGACGGCGCCGAGTTGAAGGAGTGCCTGAAACGGCGTGGTCGACTCGGTGTCGTGGTCGTGATCATCGCCATCGCCATGATCGGGATCGTGTCCGTCGTCGTGATCGTGGTCATCGCTGTGATCGTGGCCATCACCCTGTCCGTCGGCAGGCAAGACGGTTGCGTCGATCCACTCGCTTACGTATGATCCGTCCGGAGCCCCGGTGATACGGAGTTCCCATTCGCCTTCGGCAGGGAGCGGCTGGACCGTCGCGTAGGAGCCGTCGTCGGTTTCCTCGAGTTCGACCTCGAACTGCGTCCCATCCTCGCCACTCGCGAGCAGTCGGACGGATTGGTCGGATTCAACCGGCTCGCCGTCGTCGAGGAAAGAGACCTCGAAAATGATCGGCTCGTCCGTTCGGAGTTCGAACGAATCATCGGCCGACTCGGTGGCGGCCGGAAGCGCCGTCACCTCGACGAGGCCGTCGTCGTACTCGAACTCGATGGACGCTTCGATCGGTTCGTCGCTGTCCATACCTGCGACCGCGGCTGTCGGAGCCGACGTGAGCACTCCCGAGAGAAGCAAGACGACGACCAGGAGTGTGACCTCCACTCGCACGGAGCGAGCGATCCTCGAAACGGTCCGGGATTCTCCATCCACTGCTCGGTCGGCGCCGCCGTCGGTACTCGCTGCTCGGGAGTCGTCGGTCGGCTCACCAGACCGCCGCGACTCGAGTCGTCCCAGGAGGACGAATCGCGTCAGTCCGCCGAGTGCGAGTGCGGCAGCTACCAGGAGTAGTTTTGCGACGAGAGTGAGCCCGTATACGGCCTCCGTGAGACCGTCGGCGGCCGGGACGTGCCACGACGCGAGGACGAACCCGGTCGACACGACGAGAGTGACGCCGACGAGCGCGAGGATCGAGAACCGCCTGATTGTGTCCGCGAGGAGAACGCGCCGGTCATCTCGGTGGGCGTTCCGAACTGCCGGCACGACGACAAGTGCGAGCACCGCTAGTCCGCCGACCCAGAGTCCGGCGCCGACGATGTGGGCGAAATCGACGAGCGTCCCTTGCAGCTGATCGATCGCCGTTGCGGAGTGACTCGTCCACGCGATCGTCCCCGCGATGCCGAGTCCCCCGACGAACGTTCCGATGTAGGCGACGAACTGGTCGACGAATCCTCGGGTCATCGCCACTACGAACGCCACCAACGCGGCGCTGAGTACCACCTGTCCCAGCCACGTCTCTCCGAGCGGTGTTCCCGCGAACTGTGCGACGGTTTCGACGGAGAGCGGCCCGAGTGCGGTGCTCCTGGCGAGGCCGAGCGCGAGTGCGCTTACGAGCGTGAGTCCCACGGCTCCTGCGAGAAGCCTCGTGAGTCTCCGATCGACCGCCGTCCGTCGTGACGCGTCCGTTCGGGCGAAGACCGGACCGACCGCAAGGGCTGCGATGGCCGGGATTCCGATCAGGCCGGCGACGCCGACGAGTAACAGCCCTTTGGCCCCTGCCTCGAACGGTGGTATCGATTCGTCTTCCTCGTCGGGTTCGTACGCTTCGAGAACCGCGTCGCGATCGAGCGGCTCGTCGCCGACGGCGAAGAAGAACGAGCCCGACGTGGTGTGGCCGTCGTCAGCGAGCACCTCCCAGTCGACGCTGTACATCCCGTCCTCGCCGTCTGCGTCCTCGATCGGCACGCGAACGATCTGGGTGTCGTCAGGGTCGATCTCAGGCTCCTCGGAGACGACCTCGCCATCGGGACCGTCGACGGTGATGTCGGCGTTGACGACGCCATCGCCTGAGAAGTAGAGGGTAACCTCCTCGGGCACGTCGTCGACTTGCTCGCCGTTCGCTGGATCCGACTCGCTCAGGTAGGCGTGTGCCGCAACCGGCGCCGTGAGACTCGCCAGTAGGAGCGCCCCGACAATGAGGGTAACTGTGAGAAGCGTTGTGTTCGAACGAGCAATTCGGTAGCTATCAGTCATCGGTATCGGCCTGTGTATCCCGTTCCAGAGTCACCAACGTACTGGACGGTGTCGACAGAAGCACCGACGTCGATCAGGTCGACTTCCTGGGCGGTCATATCGACGACGGCGACCGATTCGTCTGCGTCCGCCGGCGTAATAAGGTATTCGTCGCCGGAGACAGCCATCCGATTCCGGCCGTCGAACGCACCCGCTTCGAGCCGATCGACTTCCTCGAGTTCCGCGAGATCGATGACGGCGACGTCGCCCGATTCGGCGTTCGCGACGAAGGCGGTCTCACCCTCGGGGCCGAAGCGGACTGTCGAGGGATCGCCGTCGATCGCGAGGCTACCGAGTACGTCACTGCTATCACTGGTCACGTCTACGAGATAGACTTCGTCGTCGACGATTGCAAGTCGATCCTCCCCAGGCGAAAGGAACATTCCGCCGGTGAACTCGATTTCGTCGACGACAGCATCGGCTTCGGTGTCGACGACAGTCGTCCCGCCACGGTACTCGACGTACGCGAGGCCGTTTTGCGGGCTGTAGGCCTTGTAGTGGGTACTGCCACCGTCGCCGAACTCGACGAACTCCGTCCGCTCGTAGGTCTCGAGGTCGATAACAGGTAGTCCGGGATCGTTGACGTTCGTCGCGTAGCCAGTGTCGCCCATTGCCTCGTGGTAGAGCAGTTTGCCGTGGCCTTCGCCATCGAGGCCGGCCTCGACGATTTCGATCACCTCGAGGGTGTCGATATCGATCACGTAGAACGTACCCTCGTCGTCAGCGTGGACCCAAACTTCGTCGTCGACCGGGTGGAAGATGTGGTTGATGCCCGGGCCGACGTCGATTGCGGTTTCGTGAGTGCGCGTTTCGGTGTCGATAACGTGGACCTGATTGAGCGACTGCTCGACGACGAATAGCAGTTCGTAATCGTGCGTGATCTGTGGATCCGCCCACGATTCGTCGTCGAACTCGTCGGTGAGTTCGTCCACGACGTCACCGTCGGCGGGGTCGAGGATCGAGATCCGATCCGGTGAGAACGCGTAGACGAGTCCGTCACTACCGACAGCATCGGGTCCGTCTCCATTGTCGTCGTCGTTGCTGTCGTCGGTGTCATCCTCGAGACAGCCAGCGAGAGATGTGACTACGAGTCCGCCGGCAGCCCCGATAACCGACCGTCGCCTGACGGCGTGTTCCATACGTGGTCTCATTATCTGAGCCTGCTGGAGTAGCCAACGCCCGAGTCACCGACGAACTGTACCGTGTCGACGCCCTCCTCGACCTCGACGTGGTCGACGAGTTCCTGGGCTTCCATGTCGACGATCGCGACGATTCCGTCGTCGTCGGCGGGCGTGATGAAGTAGCCGCCACCGGCGACGCCCGAGCGGTGGAGGAACGGCGCGCCCTCGGGACGGACGATGTCGCCGATATCGACCGTTTCGACGACATCGCCCGCCTCGACGTCGATGATCGATCCTCCGTCGGTCTGAGTGTGGGCGGTGAAGGCGTAGAGCGTACCGTCCTCGCTCTCGTGGTAGCGAAGGGCGTCGGGACCGTCGTCGACCTCGACCGATTCGAGTTCGTCACTGTCCTCGCTCGTTGCGTCGAGGAATCGGATCGTGTTGCCGTCTATCATCCCCAGTACCTGCTCGTCGGGCGAGAGGTACATCCCGCCCGCGAAATCGAGGGTATCCACTATGTCATCGTTCTCGGTGTCGACGACGACGGTTTCGTCTCCGAACTCGAAGTACGCGAGTTCAGCTTCGGGGCTGTACGCCTTGTAGTGAGTTCCCTGATCGTCAACGTCGTCAAATTCGATGAAGTCGCTTCGCTCGTAGTTTTCAAGATCGATCACCGGCACGCCGGGGTCGTTCACGTTCGTCGCGTACCCCATCGAGCCGAAGTCGTCGTGATAGAGCAGTTTGCCGTGGCCCTCGGTCTCGAGGCCTGATTCAACGATTTCAGTGACCTCGTGTGAATCGGTATCGATGACGTAAAAGGTTCCCTCGTCGTCGGCGTGAACCCACATCTCGTCGTCGTTCGGATAGTACATGTGGGTCGGATCCGGGCCGACGTCGACCTCGGAGATTATCTCGCGGGTTTCGGTGTCGATGACGAGCACCTGCGAGGGCGACTCTCGGATGACGTAGATCTCGCTGTAGTCGGCCGTGATCCGTGGATCGCCCCAGCCTTCGTCGTCGAGTTCGTCCGTAATTTCGTCGACGACCTCACCTTCCTCCGGATCGATAATTGCGATCGTGTTCGGGGCAAAGGCGTACACGAACCCCTCGCTTCCCTCACCGTTCGATCCATTGTTGCCATTGTCGTCGTGATCGTGGTCGCCATTACCGTTGCCGGTTTCATCGTCACTATCCATACACCCTGCAAGGCCAACTGCGAGCGCAACGCCAGTTCCCTGTACGAATCTCCGTCGATCGATCCTCTGAGTCATATCCACTCGTCGGACTTGCGTATCCTTTATAAATATGGTACATACGTCGAAAGCCATCATGACTGTCAGAAATAATAATATTGTATTCACAGCAACTGTTACCGATCGCTCTCGGAATCAGTAATAAAGAACTTGTGCTCACCGTCTGACTTACGGGAACTCAAGGAGAAAGCCCCGCCCTTCAGGGCGGGGAGGAGGTCAAAGCGGTAATCAGCGCTATCGCTCCCATACACAGCGACTATTATTAACCCACAGAGCCAATATAACAATATTGATTATGGTGGGGGCTATAGTTATCAACATCTGTGTTGACGAAGCAAACAGAGGCCGAAACGCTCGAGAACGAGCGCGAGCCTGAGACACGTTGTATTGCGTTCACCGGTGATGCCGGCGTCGGCAAGACGACGGTCGCTGCGCTCGTCGCGGCTCAACTGGCAGAGCGAACGCGTGTACAGGTCACTGGTGAGGCAATGCAACTTGTGAACGACTGCGGGGCGAGCACGGACGACGCTCTCAGTATCGAGTGGACAGTCGAAGATTGTCCGTCGGGCGTAGAGGCGATCGAGACGCGAGCCGAACGGCTGGATACGGTGTTCGTTGTTGCAACCCCCGAGAACCTCGAGAGTGCTGTAAGGTATGAACGCCGCGCGAGCCAGCACGGTATCGAGCGTTTTCTCGTGGTCAACCGGTTCCACGAGTCGGCAAGGGATCGACTTCGAACGTTCGACGGACCGAGTCTTGCGGAGTATTTCTACGATGACGAGGCAATGTCGACGGCGATCGACGGTGGGCGCGTGCCGGAGCTTCCAGAGTGGACCGTCGAAGCGATACTCATCGAGGCTCTCCAGTCCAAGCGACAGAGCGTCGAGCGAGCACTCGAAGCGCTCGAGCGCGACGAACGGTCGATCGTCAACGTCGAAGTTGAGAAGCGAGGCGACGCTGATCCACTCATCGACTCGTTCGAAACAGCGGGGTACACCGCGGCCTATTTCGAGTGTAACTGCCAGTGCCACGACGGTCACGTGCTGGCACGGCAACGGTCGAACTGAACGGACGATGATGTTCGTCTCTCCGCAAGCCGACTGCAACGCTATCGTCGGCCGATCGGCAGGAACCGATGACGGTAACGGATACTGACGCCCTCGTCACGATCGTCGGTGGCGGTGTCCACGGCGTTCATCTGGCCGTTCGGCTTCTGCAGACGGGGCTGGACGACCCGTGCGAGTTATGTATCGTCGACCCAGCCGGACTCCTCGAGTCGTTTCGCCGAAAGTGTCGCCAATGTGGTATGGCCGAGTTCAGATCACCGTTCGTCCATCACGTCGCTACTGATCCGTTCTCCCTCAGGGATTTTGCGCAATCACGCGGGCGAGAGGATGAACTCCGTCCGACGACGATCGGCGCAGAGCGACCGACGGCAGCGCTGTTCTTCGATCATGCCGAGACGCTCTGCGATCGATACGACCTCGAGTCGGTCCATCTGAGTGCACGAGTCACTGCTATCGAAGATCATCGGCGTCCCGTCGAGATCCAAACCACTCAGGGTCGCATCTCCACCGAGTGGTGTCTCCTCGCCATCGGGCACGGTGGCTCCTTTACGTATCCCGAGTGGGCGACCGAACTCGTCTCGACACAACCGGTAACCCACGTTTGGGATTCGACCTTCGATCCAGACGCGATTGGAGAGACCGCGACTGTCGGACTCGTCGGTAGCAGCATCACTGCTGCACAGCTCGCGACGACGCTCACTCAACTGCCGGGACGGGATGTGATTCTGTTCGCTCGAAGCCCGTTTCGCGTGGAGACCCTCGAGGCGAGTACCGACTGGATGCATTTCTCAGGCGTTGCCGAGAAACTCCATGCACACCCACCGGCATCGCGTGCCCGCGAGGAACTGGTTGCCGAGGCGCGGTACGACGGCACGATACCACCGTACGTCTTTCGCCGACTACAACGAGCACTCGAACAGGAGCGTATCGAACTCGAACGATCGGAGATCACGGATGCAACCGAAGCCGGGGGAACGGTCGTCGTCACCTGTCGGGACGGCAGCGCTTACTGTCTCGACAAACTGGTCTGTGCGACGGGGTTCGGATCGCCATACGACGGCGAGCTATTTCAGCACCTCCGCCGAGAGTCGACGCTGCAGACGGGGTACTGTGGGGCCCCCGTTCTGGACGACGACACGCTCCGGTGGGTTCGCCAGGACGGGTCGCTCTCACGAGTCGCGGTTTCGGGTGTCGCCGCACAGCAAGTCCTCGGCCCGTTCGCTCGAAACGTGATCGGCGCCAGACGGGCGGGTAATCTGATCGGTGAATTTCTCGACGGTGAACTCGATACCGAAAGACGGGAAGCAAGCCACACCCCGCCGTGACCTCGAGGACAGGCTTCTGTCACCACGGGCGACCCGAAGACTGCGTGGACTATGGAGGTGGCCCGTTTCGAATTGGCTACCGTTGGGTAAGAACTGAGTATCGATCGGACTCGACTTACATAATAAAAACTCTACCAATTATAGCAAAGTTTATTAAATCACTATTATTTTTGAATAAGACATGCCAGCATCAAACAGATCGGACAGCACAGATTCGGCAGTGAACACACGTGTCTCACGCCGACAGCTCGGTCAGCTTGCCGTCGGTGGTGCAATCGCCGGACTCGCGGGCTGTACTGCGGTCACCGACAGCGGTGAGGACGCGGTCGTTCGCGTCGCATCGCGAAACACCATTTCGTCGGTCGATCCGCTCCAGAACTCGACGACCCTCCAGCGGATCGGACTGACCGAGTGTCTCGTTCGGGTTGACTTCGATGCCGAACTCGCCCCAGCCATCGCCGAGTCGTGGTCGGTCGCCGACGACGACGTCACGTGGACGTTTTCCCTCCGCGGCGATGTTACGTTCCACGACGGGACCCACCTCGACGCGGAGGCGGCGATCCCATCGCTGGAGCGGGCCTTTACCTCGAGTTCGCTCGCTGATGTCCCGTTCGAGAGCGTGCGGGCGACCGACGAGTACGAACTGGTGATCGAAACTACGGAACCGTTCGCACCGTTGCCAGCGTACGCCGCGATGCACGAGACCGCGATCTTGAGTCCGGATTCGTTCGACGGTGACGACATCGAAACGCCGTATGCAGCGGGGCCGTTCCAGTTCGACGAACTGGTTCCTGAAGAGGAGATCTCGCTCACCCGATTCGACGACTACCACGGTACCGTCCCCGAGGTTGACGGCGCAGTTTATGATTCGATCACGGACAATCAGACCCGTGTGTTGACCGTTGAGAACGGCGATGCCGAGATGGGGCGGGTACTCCCTACCTCGGCGATCGATCGCTTCGAAGATCGGGACGATATCCGGGTCGACGTCTACGAAATTCCGCGGATGCGCTGTGCACAGTTCAATACTCGATTCGCGCCCTTCGACGACCAACGCGTTCGACAGGCCGCCACGCACGCGATCGATCGGGAGAGTATCGCCAACGATCTGCTCGAGGGTATCGTTGACACCGCCGTTGGTCCATACCCCGAGTTCGTCAAGTGGGGAGCCGACGATCTCGAGCCGTATCAGCACGATCCCGAGGCGGCTCGTTCGCTACTCGCCGAGGCTGGCTGGGAGCAGACCGGTGACGGAGTCCGTACCCGGGACGGCGAGGACCTCGAGATCCGGATTATTACCTACCCAAACCGGCCAGCACTCCCTGACGTCGCAACCGTCATTCAGAATCAGCTCGGTGATGTCGGCTTCGATGTCGACGTCGAAGTCGTTGAGGTGTCGGCGATCCACGAGCGGGCGGAGGAGATGGCCGATATCGTCATCTGGTCGGCGAACGTCTACGGTTGGCCCGCCGATCCGGATCGGCTCCACTACATCTATCACTCGGACGGCGGTGGCCTCCACCACGGATACGAGAACGAACGTGTCGACGAATTGCTCGAAGAAGGTCGCCGAGCCGTCGGCAATCCGGAGCGTCGCAAAGAACTGTACGATGAAGTCCAGCAGATCACGATGGAGGACGTTCCGATAACCTACCTCACCTATTACGAGATGATCGTCGCCGAAACGACCGATCTCGAGGGGTACGAACAACACCCAACAGAGTACGGGTTCCATCTCGAGAACGTCAATTTGGATCGATGAGCGCGAAGATAGGTAACATGAGTTCTATTAACTTTTTCATTTGATATAGCAATTCTTATTAAATATGAGTGTATTTCTAATATAGAATGCCAGTATCAAACCAATCAGCCGACGCCGACGAGTCGTCACGCACAGCGCTTTCTCGCCGGCGTCTCACCCAGCTCGCCGGTGGCGGCGCGATCGCCGGACTCGCAGGCTGTCTCACCTCCGGGGACGAAGTCGCTGATGGCACCCTTCGAATATCTGGGGTTTCAGCGCCTGATTCAATAGATCCAGCCCAAGGGAGCGGAGCGCTCGACCGACTCGGCGTCTACGAGAATCTATTGGGAGTCGACCGGGAGATGCGAGTCCAGTCGGAGCTTGCAACCGATTGGGGCGTCGATGACGACAATCTGGTCTGGACCTTCGAGTTGCGAGAGGACGTCAATTTTCACGACGGAAGCAGTTTCGACGCTGACGCTGCCGAATTCGCTCTCGACCGAGCCTTTGACTCCGCAGACCGACTCCAAGCGATGCCAGTAGAGTCGGTGGAGGCGACTGACACCCACGAACTCGAGATCACGACGACGGAGCCGTCCGCGCCGCTCCCAGCGTATCTCACCCTCCTCGATGCAGCGATCATTGCCCCGAGTTCCCTCGACGGTGGTGAGTTCGAGCAGCCGGTCTGTACGGGACCGTTCGCACTCTCCGACTGGGAACCCGAGGTGTCGTACACGGTCGAGCGAAACGACGACTACTACGGCACCGTGCCTGACCTAAAGCGTGTAATACACGAGGAGGTGACGGACAATCAGACGAAGGTACTTCGACTCGAAAATGCTGACCTCGATATCTCCGTTCAGCTTCCGGCTTCCTCGGTCGACCAATTGCAGAACAATCCGGACGTGGAAATCACCATTTACGATGTCTCTGCCCTGCGGTTCCTGGCTTTTAATGTTGACCAGCCACCATTTGACGACCGGGCTGTCAGGCAGGCAATCGCCCACGCGGTCGACGTCGAGGACCTGATCGACTCCGTTCTCGAGGGTATAGGCGAACCGGCCATCGGCCCCCTTTCACCGTCGCTGACCCACTGGGCAAACGAGGACCTCGAACCCTACACCTACGATATCGATCGAGCCGACGATCTGCTCACGCAAGCGGGCTGGGTACGCGAGGATGACGATTCGATCCGCCGGCGTGACGGGGAAGCGTTTTCGATTACCCTGTGGACCTACCAGATGCGGCCGGAACTGTCACTGATCGCGGAAATACTCCAGAGTCAGCTTCAGGAGATCGGTATCGATGTCTCCCTCCGCGTCACCGAGTGGGGGGCCATGGACGAGGCAAAACAAGCCGGGGAGTTCGATGTCTGCCTCGAGACGTGGAACGCGTTCTGGTGGCCGGACCCTGATCGTATGATGTCGTTTTACCACTCGGAGGACACCCCGATCTACACTGGGTACGACGACGAGACGGCGAACGAACTGATCGAACGCGGACGGCGGGCACCCGATCCCGACGATCGAAAGGCGATTTACGACGAACTGCAAGCACACCTTCACGAGGACCTCCCGTTGGCGTTTCTTACGTACAACCAGTACGTTACTGGCTACCGAACAGCCGTCGAGGGATTCGAACCGAATCGTGACTACTCCTACAACCTGGAGAACGTCAGCCTGAATCGATGAGCACGCAGATGGCAGTACGAATGAGAATAACTTTCGATTGGACGAACACGACGATCGGGACACGAGGTGACGTCCGAAACTGATGATCTCGACCGAGTACATCGCCTACCGGATCGGCACCTCGACAGCCGTCCTCGCCTGCGTTTCGGTGCTCACTTTCGGCATGATGTACCTCACGCCGGGTGATCCGGCTCGAGCCATCCTCTATCACCAGACTGGCCAGCAGCCATCGGCCGACGCCGTCGCGTCCTTCCGTGCCGAACACGGGTTCGACGATCCGTTTCCGATCAGGTACTGGCACTGGATCATCGACGTCTTTCAGGGAGACCTCGGCGAGTCCTACCGCACCGGCCGTCCGGTGGCGACGATGATCGTCGACGCGCTCCCCGCGACGCTCGAACTCGCGTTCGCTTCGATGGCTGTCGCGCTCGTGATCGCGATTCCGACCGGCGTCGCAAGTGCCGTCTACCGCGGGACCTGGATCGACCAGGCCAGTCAGCTGTTCGCCCTCGCCGGCGTGTCGATGCCGAACTTCTGGCTCGGCTACCTCCTGATTATCGTCTTCGCGCTCCATCTCGGGCTGGCTCCGGTATCCGGGACCGGCGGGCTCTCACATCTGATCTTGCCGGCGATCGCACTTGGCACCGGGATGGCCGCGATCGTTACTCGGCTCGTCCGAACCTCGATGCTCGACGTCCTCGACGCCGAGTACGTCGATGCCGCCCGCTCGAAGGGAGTAATCGAACGAATCGTCGTCTACAAACACGCCCTGCGTAACGCGCTGATTCCGGTCGTGACAGTGGTCGGTCTCCAGTTCGGGTTTGTCCTCAACGGTGCCGTCGTCATCGAAATCGTCTTCCAGCGTCCGGGGCTGGGCATGATGTTAGTCGACGCCATCTTCGCACGGGACTTCCCGGTCATCCAGGGCGTCGTACTCGTCGTCGCGGTGCTTTTCGTGGTGACGAACCTGCTGGTCGACCTCTCGTACCGTGTCATCGATCCACGGGTACAGCTCGGAGGTGAGCACGCGTGAGCAGAGCCGCGGGCGTCCAGGGGCGGTTTAACACCGATCGACTCACGACGATCGGTCGGACGGCGGTGAGCGAACTACGGTCGAACCGGCTGACACTGGTCGGTGCCATCATCGTCGCCGTACTCGGTTTCGTCGCTATTGTCGGTCCGGCGATCGTCCCCTACGATCCGACCGCTCAGGACCTCTCGAACCGACTCCAAGGGCCGTCGATGAGCCACCCACTGGGGACCGATCAGCTCGGCCGCGACGTCGCAACCCGACTGGTCTACGGCGCACGTCTCTCGCTCGGGATCGCCATCCTCGTGACGACTCTCCGTGTCGTCATCGGCACAACCGTCGGACTGGTGGCTGGGTATGCGGGCGGCTGGGTCGATGAGCTGTTCATGCGGCTCGTTGACGTCCAGCTCGCGTTCCCGGGACTCGTGCTCGCGCTGGTCGTCGCCGGTATTCTCGGGCCAAGCCTGCGAAACGTGATGATCGCGCTGGCAATCGTCGGCTGGACGACCTACGCGCGTGTCGTGCGTGGGAGCGTCCTGACGATCAAAGAACAGGAGTACGTCGATGCGGCCAGACTCGTCGGAACGCCCCGACGGCGGCTGTTCAAACGGCACCTCCTGCCGGGCGTGATCAACCCTGTGCTCGTGCTCGCAACGTTGAATCTCGGGACGGTCGTCCTCGCGACGGCCGGACTTTCGTTCATCGGGCTCGGTGCCCAGCCACCGACTGCCGAGTGGGGGACAATGCTTGCCGGCGGTCGCGAGTACATCCGTTCGGCCTGGTGGATCGTCAACGCACCGGGTGTCGCAATCATGCTCACAGTACTCGGATTCAACCTCCTCGGGGACGGACTGCGGGATGTCCTCGATCCCAAACAACAGGCCCGCGTGGCGGAGGTGTGACCGATGGGCACCAGTGACGATCCGCTGCTGTCGGTCGACAATCTCCAAACCCACTTCGACGACCCGAACGGCCCGATCCGCGCCGTCGATGGTGCCAGTTTCACCGTCGATTCCGGTGAGGTCGTCGGACTCGTCGGCGAAAGCGGCTCCGGTAAGTCCGTCACGGCTCGCTCGCTCGTGGGACTCGAGTCACCCGGCGAGATCGTCGGCGGCTCGATCCGGTTCGACGGGACCGACCTGACGGACGCCGACGACCGGATCCGCAGGCAACACCGTGGCGATCGGATCGGCATGGTGTTCCAAGATCCGACGGCGACCCTGAACCCGGTCTTCGACGTCGGCGAGCAGATCACCGAAGCGCTCCGAGTCCACGACGCTGACCGCCAGCGCCTGGCGGACTTCATGCACATCCCGTTCCTGAGCGACCGCCAGGCGTGGCACGACCACCGCGAGCGGGCGATCGAACTCATGGAGCAGGTCGACGTCGCCGATCCCGACGATCGGGTGGGAGACTACCCCCACGAGTTCTCCGGCGGGATGGCCCAGCGAGCGATGCTCGCGATCGCCCTCGCCGGGGATCCTGACCTCTTGATCGCCGACGAGCCCACGACGGCGTTGGACACGACGACCCAGGCGACGATCCTCGAGCAACTGGACTCGCTGGCGGCGACTGCGGAGACGGCCGTCTTGCTCGTGACTCACGACCTCGGAATCGTCGCCGAGCGCTGCGATCGCGTCGTCGTCCTCTACGGCGGGCAGGTTATGGAGAGTGGGCCGACCGAGACGGTACTCAACGCACCCGAACACCCCTACACGCGCGGCCTGCTCGAGTGCCTGATCGACGACGCCGAGCGCCAGACGCAACTCTCGACGATCGAGGGGACGGTCCCGGATCGGTTCGATCAGGATGGCTGCCCGTTCGCATCGCGGTGTGACCACGCGACAGCCGCATGCCGGGAGAGCGATCCATCGATCATCGATCGCGGACCCGATCACAGGGTGGTCTGTGACGAACTCGAGGCCATCCCGGACTCACACGGGATAGATAGTGCGGACGGGACCGCTCGATCGGGAACCACCGATGGCCATCCCGGATCCAGTACACGGACTGCGGACGTCGGTTGGCAACGGCCTGACGACACGGAGCCCATTCTCGCAGCCAGCGGTCTCTCGAAGCGCTTCGATGCCACTGATTCGTGGCTTGATAGACTCCGCGGGAACCGACGCTCCCTCGATGCAGTCGAGGACGTCAGCGTCTCGGTCGAGCGCGGCCAGACGCTTGGTATCGTCGGCGAGAGTGGGAGCGGCAAATCGACGCTCGTCGATCTGCTCACCGGTTTGAAAGCGCCGACGAGCGGTCAGGTCGAACTCGACGGCGAGCCCGTGGGGACGGTCGACGATCGGTCCGCTGAACAGTTGGCCCAGGTAGGTGTCGTCTTTCAGCACACCCGCGGCAGCATCAACCCCCGCGCGACGGTCCGGGACGTGATCGCCGAACCGTTGCTCGAGCGCGGTTGGAACGCTGATCGACGAGCCGATCGAGTCGACGAACTGCTCGAGCTGGTCGATCTCTTGCCGGCCCATGCTGATCGACGTCGCCACCAGCTGTCCGGCGGGCAGCTCCAGCGGGTTGCGATCGCCCGCGCGCTCGCGCTTGAACCCGCAGTGGTGGTCCTCGACGAGCCCGTCAGCGCACTGGACGTCTCGATCCGGGCGAAGATCCTCAACCTGCTGCTCGATCTGCAGGAACGGTTGGGACTCACCTACGTCGTCGTCTCCCACGACCTTTCGGTGATCGGTCACGTCGCCGACGAGGTGCTGGTACTGTATGCCGGCCAGGTGATGGAGCGCGGACCGGTCGAGACGCTGTTCGACCGACCCAGTCACCCGTATACGGCAGCACTGCTCGAGGCGATTCCCTCCGTCTCCAATGGGACGCCGGCGGCCCCGTTGCCGGGATCGGTGCCAAGCGCGATCGAGCCGCCGAGTGGCTGCCGGTTCCACACTCGCTGTCCATCAGTTGAACCGAACTGTCGAAGCGAGGAACCGCCGATGGAGACCGTCGACGGCGCACGCTCGCGATGTCACTTCGCCAATGAGGTCGCCGCCGCGTCGAGCGATGAGAGTTCTGAACCAACCGACCCGCCGGAAGACGTCGAAGAGGGTGAGCCGGACGGTTCGGAACACGATAACCGGGACGCAATTGAAACCGCAGATGGAGCGACAGTACATGAAAAACCAGAAAACTAAAATGAATGAACAAACGGTAACCGAACATCCGCCGATCGAATGTTATCCGATCGTCGATTCGACGGATACGGGTCCGGATCTGTGTACGATCTACTCGACCGCGCCTGGAGACTCGCTGGTGACGGCGTGGATTTCGGCCCGTAACGGCTCGTATTGCGCGCTCAAAGACGCACAATAACAATCAACAATCCATATGTCCACGACATTCCAAACAGCAGTCAAGAAGAACATTTCACGGCCGCAACGCTACGACGCAATCGATACGCTCGCTCAGGGGGGTGAGGCGACAAATCTCGCAATCCTCGTACGAATGAGCGGACTCCGCGGCGAGTACCGTCGGCATGCACTCAACGAACTTGTTTCCTGTAACGCCACGATGGTTCTCGAGGAGCTCGCTGAGGACACGACGATTGAACCGTCATTGAGACGGAGGGCGAAGATGTTGGCTTAACTGTTATACTCTGCGCACGATCTCCGTATTTAGTTACGCGAGCTCCACCCGACGTCGAAGGGTGCAACCACGTTTTGGCGGTTGCTGGGTCAACATGGCTAAAAATGTTATCGAATGAGGTAGTACGCTGTTCTATCTGCTGAAATATATGTTAGTGGCATTTCAATTCCTATGGCGCTCAGTTCGAAATTGGAGTTCTGTTCGGTGTAATGCAGTCGCCAGATGTTGGGCGTAATCGGTGAGAAATACGGCGTCATCGACGTCGTGTTTCTCGAAGAGTTTAGTCAAAACGAATGAGCGAGACCTTTGTTGTCGTCTTAGGTTCTGTATGAGGTAATTCGTTTTTCAGGATCGACGACGGCGTACAGCCAATATTGCTCATCAGTGAGTTGGGTCGCGATCTCGCCAACCGCGACATGATTCGGATGCTGACCAGATTCGGGCTGTAAATCGGCCTTGTGATCCCAAATTGTGAATCGTTGATCGAGTACGTTCGATACCCAATCTCTCAAGAATAAAAACAGTATCCAAGAGTGAAAGCTCAGCAAGGTGGAACTGAATACTGAGTTTCATCAACAGCTGCGGCGTCGCTTCTCGTTCAACAAACTCTACGTCAATCTGGTCAATATTACCGCTGAGGCGAGCGTTTTCGGGCATAGACTCTCAGAAAACGCGGCGCCTCATTCTTCAATCCTTCTCTGAACACCGCCCCAGACCCGTGGAACTCTCGCTGTTTTCTTTAGAGTGAATGTCCGTGTCCGCTAATTCCAGACAAGCAGGTATTACAAAAGTACCTTTGTAAACTGACAATTCGGTCGGGCCCTGGCAAAATCATCAGACTGTAAAGTAAGGACCGATAATTCACCAAAAACCGTTTGTATAATGCGATGCGTGCATGCAATAGATTATCTATGTATGTATTCCACAGATAATTTGTAATTATGATACATTGCTTTGAAAGGACACTGTCTAGTTTAGCACCTCCGCTGGCGGTTATTTGTTGAGTGATGTGGCTGCTGAGTGTTATAGTAGTGGACAAAATTTCAAGACATTTCTGGTTCTCATCCGACTGCTGACTCACGAATTATAGAAGCGGTCGATCCGCGTTTGAGGGTGAAGACGCCTCAAGTTCGAGCGTGTCGCGAGGACAGCAATATCGGCTGCAAACCCCTTCGCCGTATAGGGTTTACGACTGTTGCACGAGACGCAATTGTTGCTAATGGGAAACAGTGGATGAGAGGGCGCTATCATCCGCCGAACTGAGCAGTGGATATAACGAATCAGGAAACTAGTTTCTACTCTCTAACACCCGTCCAATACTATTGTACGAGCACGACCGACCGCGAATCGCATGACGGAAAATCGTGCTGATCGTACGACTGTCGACGAACGAGCAGATGACGTGACTGACGGGTCGACTACCAATGATATAACTCGACGCCGCGCGCTCCGTAACGGCGGTCTGGTAAGCGTGGTCGGGTTGCTTGGCGCGGCCGGAACCGCTGTGGCGAACGAAGCGGGGAGTGGGTGTAACAGACCGGCCGACCTGATCCACCTCGACTATGACGAGTACGAGAGTTGGGACGACGTATACCGGCGGTCCAACGGGGACGCCGACAATATAACGCTCGTCTCCAGTCCGACAGACTCCGGGGAGCGTGCCCTCCAGATCCGGATTCGTGAGGGCCAGAGCTGGGGTGTGAGCACGCACTACGACTTCGACGATGGGGTACTGGAACTCAACGGACGAGTCCGTTTCGCGCTCGATACCGGCTGGGAGATGCCCGGTCGTGAGACGGCGAACTGTCGGCTCTGGAACTGTGCGATGGCGCTGGGTGAAGGAAGTGCTGGTGGCGGCGTTCCAGACGGGACGAACGGCTGGAGCAACAGACTGTACGTTACCACCAGGGAGACCGATCCGGACGGCCCGTTTTATCTCCTCTCGCACACGTATCACATGGACGAATCGCAGGACCACGATTACCTGTTGGACGGCGAGGAGTACACCGTCCAGGAGTCCGAAATCGTTCCCGGCAGGTGGTACGAATTCGAGTACTACGTGTGCGTGAATACCGTAACGAACGGCACAGCTAATTCCGATGGCGTCATCCAGTACTGGCTCGACGGCGACCGTATCTACGACCGCCGGAACTTCCGATTCACCACCGATCTCGACGAGAACGTCATCGACACGAACGGCCCGGCAGGCTACTACGGCGGACGATACACGTCGCCGCAGAACTGTTATGCCTACTACGACGGTCACTCGATGGCGGTCGATGGAACGTTCGGGGAAGGATGCTGACTCGGCTCACGCTGGAGAGCCGCCGTACTGTTCCAGCAATCCCCGCTGAAACGCGACGACACGAATCGACCGTCACGCCGAGTGTGACGGTCGGTGAGTTCGCATCGCCCACCCAACATTACAACCGATAGCGTTTCGTCTCGGTTTCTGTGATGACCGACAGCTGACTACGAGGGACATGCCTTCTCGCAATCCGGTCCGTTTGGAGTCTGTGGATGGCGCGACCGATGAAACGGACTTATCCTCTTCATTAGAAAGTGCCTGCCGATTGGAGATCAGACCGATATGGACCGTAAACTTTCGCGACGCCGGGCGATCGCCGCACTCGGCGTCACGCCGGCGACGCTCGCAGGCTGCCTTGACGTGCTTTCGGACGGTTCGGGAAGCGAAACCGAGTCCGGCACCGATTCGATCGGCAACGAGGACGGCGAGGGGCCGACCGACGCCGGTCGCTCCTGGCCCGCGATCGACACCGGCGACCCCATCTCTTCCTTCGAGTCTCCGGACGAGTGGGAGGCAGTGGTCGGCGAACTCGAGCCCGTGACAGACGAGGTGCCAACCGGCACGCAGGCGGTCGCCGTCGAGAGCGACGAGGACAGGGCTGCGATTCGGATCGAGTTCCCCCGCGGGCTTGACCTCGAAGGGTGGGACACCTCGATGGCGATCAAGGCGGAGTCCGCGGACCGGATCCACGCGGAGTTCATGGCTCCAGAGCGCGGCGATCACTTGACCAGCATCAGGGACGTTCCCGACGATCACCGCGGCTGGCTGCGACTCGACTTCGGGTACATCCAGAAACACGGCGAGCCGGATCTGTCGGACGTGCGACGGCTGAACGTGATCGCAGTCGGTCCCGAGGACGGACCGACTCGGATCGTGGCCGATGACCTCCGGCGAACCGAAGCGGTCGACAACGGGAAGGCGATCATCGCGCTGTACGGCGGCTTCGACTCCCACTACGATCTCGCAGCGCCCCTACTCGAGGAGCGGGGATGGGCTGCTTCAGTCGCGGTCGATCCCGAGCGAATCGGCGGGAACGGTCGACTGAACGGCGATCAGTTGCGACAGCTTCGCGACCGCGGCTGGGACGTCTGTTCGTCCCCGAACGTCGACCATCCGCTCCCCGAAATGCCGGACGATCGAAAGCGACAGGTCGTCGAAGCCGCCAGAAACGACCTCGAGGATCTCGGCTTCGCAGACGGATCGCGCCACCTCTTCGTTCCGGACGATCGGATGGACGAACGGACGCACGCCGTCGTCCGCGATCTCCACGAGTCGGCGTTCCTGTTCGGCGCTTCCCCGACTGGTGCTCCCCCGACCGGCGTACACGCGTCGCCGCTGATCTGGGGTCCCGACCTCCACGGCGGAGTGCGCCGCGCGATCAACCTCTGTGATCAGTACCACCAGCTCACGGCGCTTCGGATCCCTCGGATCGTCGAGGACGAGGCGGATGCCGACGCGAACAGCATGTCACTCGCGGACTTCGAGCACCTGCTCGATCACCTCGAGCAACGCGGTCTCGACGTGGTCACGCCCTCCGACGTGGTCGACGAGACGATGGACGGCGACGGCGGCGACGACGAGTCCATCGAACGGATCGAGGGGACGGTTCTCGAGGGGGGCGGGCGCCACACTTTCGACGGGGCCGGTCCGACCGAGTCGTCGTCGTTCGACCTCGTCGAGGGAGTCGTTACGATCGACGTCTCTCACGACGGGAACTCGGTACCCGTCGTCGAACTGGTACCGGTTGACGGCGCCGCCACCGGCGACCGGGTGTCGGCCGTCAGTGCGAGTCCCGGATCGAGCGAGTCGATCGTGACCGTCGACGAGGGGACGTACCGGCTCGATGTCGACGCGGACGGGTCGTGGTCTGTCGAACTGGACCAGCCGGCCATCCACGCCGATGACCTCGAAGCGTTGCCGGTCGACGCCTCGGGAACCGGATCGTCGTTCGTCGGCCCGCTACGGACAGATGGTGACGTCAGCCTCGCAGTGACACACGACGGCAGTGAACAGTTCGTCGTCGACGGGTACGGTGCCGACGGCAGCCGGGAACAGCTAATCAACCAGACCGGGTCCTTCGATAGTACACGGTCGTATAGCGCCAGCGGTGTCGCCTGGGTCAACGTCGAGGCCGACGGGAACTGGACAATCGAGGTATCGGGATAGCGTCGTCGAAGATTTTCTTATCTGCCAGTTACGTCCAGGAGGTACCGTTCAGGCGCGAGGGTACACCCACTCGCTCGCGGCCGTCTCCGATTTCCAATCGCCGTCTTGATCGTCGCGACGCTGCCGATCCGACGTGTTTTCGTGGAGGTTCTCGGCCGTTCGATCCGACGAGTGGTTCGTTGCGTTCTTCTCGAGCACGTAGTCCTCGAGGACGAGAACGTCGAGCCCCATCCCGTAAAAGTCCTTCACCGCCTCCGTCGGCGTGTTGACGATCGGCTCCCCGTGGTCGTTGAACGACGTGTTCAGCAGTGCCGGGACGCCGGTTATCTCCTCGAACGCCGAAATCAAGCGGTAGTAACGCGGGTGTTGATCCTCGCGAACCGTTTGCGGACGCGTCGTTTCGTCGGCCGGGTGAACGACGGCGGAGAGTTCGTCCGCTTTTTCCGGCCGAACGTCGAACGTATCGATCATGAACGGGGCGGGCTGGCCGTCGATCAGGTACTCCGCGGCAGCCTCCTCGAGGATCGAGGGCGCGAACGGCCGCCACTCCTCGCGGTGTTTGACGAAGCGGTTAACGCGATCGCGCGCCCCGTCGATTCGCGGGTCAGCAAGGATACTCCGCGCGCCAAGCGCGCGCGGCCCTAGTTCCGTCCGCCCCTGGAACCAGCCGACCAGCGCGCCGTCAGCGAGCCGTTCGGCGACGTACTGCTCGAGGTTCTCGGGCTCCGCGTAATCGATCTTGGTCGTCTCGAGTCGTGCCTCGATCTCCGCGGGTTCGTACTCGGGTCCGAAGTAAACCGTCGATAGCGGATCGACCGACGCCGGGCGCTGGACGGCCCAGCCCGCGCCCAGCGCGAGGCCGGCGTCGTGTGCAACGGGCTGGACGAACGTCTCACTGACGCCCGGAAGCTCCCGGACAGCCTTGTTGAGCTTGCAGTTGAGGGCGACGCCGCCGGCGAGCGCGACGTTCGCCGAATCGACTCGTCGGGAGTGTTCGCGAACGATGTCGAGGATGATCTCCTCGAGGATCGTCTGGGCGGTGTAGGCCAGATCTTTCTCCCACTGGTCGAACGAGCCTGGATCGTCCGTTCGCGGCCGATCGAACGCGTCTTCGAGCAGTTCGACTCCGTGGCCCGTTCCCCACCGTTTCGTCAACGCCGTCACGTCGTACTCCGACCCGACGTCGACGAGTTCGCGGAGCGTTCGGTCGATCTCAGGGTTGTATTCGCCGTACGGTGCCAGCCCCATCACCTTCCCCTCCCCGTTGAACATCCGGTATCCGAGATACTCCGTGACGATCGCGAAGAAGAGCCCGAGGCTGTTCGGGTGTTCGTAGGTGTGTACCCGCGTCAGTCCGTCCTCGCGTCCGTGCCAGACGACCGTCGAGTCGAATTCTCCTTTCGCGTCGATCGTCAGGACGAGCGCGTCATCGAAGCCGGAGGGGTGAAACGCGCTCGCGGCGTGACAACGGTGGTGCGAGAGCAGTTCGATGGGCGGTACTGGCGTGTCGATCTCCGCGAGACGACTCTCGACCCTGCTCGTGGGCGTCAGGCGACTCCTGACGTCCGCGACGAGGGTCTGCTCGAGCGCGGACACCGTTCTCGTGATCCCGGGGGCTCGCAGCGCGTCACGGACGTAATGGGAGCGAATGCGCGATCGAAGCTGGGGATCGTACGGGAGGAGGATCCGGTCGACGTCTGCGAGTTCGAGATCGCCGTGTTCGAGACAGGCGGTGATCGCGTTCGTCGGGAACGTCTCCGGGGCGTGTTTCTGTCGCGTCAGTCGCTCTTCCTCGATTCCGAACACGGGGCTTCCGTCTTCGAAGAGGACGGCGCTTGGATCGTGTTGCCCGTAGAGGCCGATCGCCGGCTTGAATGCGAGCGTGTATGTTCCCATGCGTCGACGGACGGGGTCCCCACTGGATACTATAATCCCGTTAAACGGCTCCGCGCACGGCCGAAGCCGTCCGACAGCCCGGTTCGTGACGACCCGCGTTACCGCGGCGGCGTGCCGGAAATCCGTCGTCGCGTCGATTTTCCCACCCACAACGAATCGGCCGAACACCGGCGTTCGATCCCAGAACACGTAAAGTGCTGGGGCGTTTCGGCGACGAGACGATTTTAACAGCCGTATAGTGAACTACCGGAAGGGGAAACAGTTCTCGTAATGCAACTGCCTCAAATACCGCGAAGTGAGGAGACAAACGTCGTTGTGACGACGAACGGCGTCGAGAACAACCGGATCCAGAAAGCGGTGGGCGCTGACCGACGGTCGATCGTCGACGGCCCTCCCGAATCGAGTTCCGACGACCGTCACGACGGATAGAACCACTACCCCTTCGAATTACACACTATGCGCCGCAATGCCCACTCACAGAACGCGAAGACGAGATCGGTTCAGACCAGCGTCCAGGTCCTCCTGGTCGTCGCCGGGATCGGCCTGCTGGTCGCCGGATTAGCCCTCGCCGCGAGTGGTGCCTCCGTCAACGACACGGTCGGTTCGATCAGCGACGAGTGGGGCGATTCGGGGAGCACGGAGGCGACCGACGACGCCGACGAAGACGACGAACCCGACGAAGTAGCCGACGACGAACCCGAGGATGACGACGTTGACGGGGACGACGAGGAGAGCGACGGATCCGAAGATGACGACGCTGACGAAAACGACGGCGAAGGCGGTGACACCGATGACGACGCTGGCGATGACCACCACACCCTGACCGTCACGGTCGAGGACGATGACGGTGATCCCGTCGAGGACGCCATCGCTGAAGTCGACGCGATACCCGGCTCCGGCGAGCAACCCGACGACGACGAGGCCTCGACTGACGACGACGGTGAAGCCGAGTTCGAGCTCGCCGACGGCGAGTACGAGATCACCGCCGATGCGGACGATTACGAGGGCGACGAGGACGACGTCGAGATCGACGGCGACGACGAGGAACTCACGTTAACTCTCGAGGCGAGCGACGAAGACGATGACGACGAATCCGACGGCGACGAACAGCATACGCTGACGACGGTCGTCGTCGACGACGACGGCGACCCCGTCGAGGGGGCTACCGTCGAGGTAGCGGAACAGCGATTCCTGGGCGGTCACGACGAGGCCTCGACTGACGACGACGGCGAAGCCGAGTTCGAACTCGCAGACGGCGAGTACGACGTCACCGCCGATGCGGACGACTACGAGGTGGCCGAGACCGACGTCGAAATCGACGGTAACGACGAGGAGGTTCCGTTGCTGCTCGAAGAAGCCGACGACTAAGCTGATTTTCCCTTGGGCGTCGATTCGGGTCGCGGCTCCCGCTTGCTTCAGTTCGGAACGCGGCAGGCTCTTTTCGATGCGCAGTCACGTGACGAACGCGCTCCCGCGGATCGTCGAGCGGTCGGTTCGGACCGGCGGACGTTTGCCATTGGGGTGGCAAGGGGACGGGCACACCTCGTCGCTTCGCGCTACTGGAGAGGCGATCTGACGATACTGAACGGACGGACGGAACTCGAGTTCGGCGACGGCGAGATGGGCGTGCGGATGCGTTACCGGGGGCGCGTCGAAACCGATGGTACCGGTCCAACGATCGGTTAGCTTCGCGGCCGCTCGCTCGCGTTCGATTCGATCGACAGCCGAGCAGCCGAGGGACCGTCACTGACGTGGTCACCGTGAGGGACCGCTACCGCCGGCGTGAGGGATCTCGACTGATTCGAACAAACCGTTCCAGTTGCTACGGTCGTTCGAAAGCGAGCGGTAGAAGCGGTGGAGCCAGTCGGGTCTCAGTTAGGTAACGCAGTACGAACGGCCCGTGGCAACGAAAGCGAACCGAGAGAACGATTGCTGGTCGGTATCAGCGGAAGACGATCACTCGACCGTGACGCTCTTGGCGAGGTTCCGCGGTTTGTCGATCGATCGGTCGAGCAGGTCCGCCGCGTGGTAGGAGACGAGCTGGAGCTGCACGTTCGCGAGCAGGGCCGTCCAGACGGGGTGGGTGTCCGGGACCGACAGGTGGGCATCGGCGTCGTCGACGATGGGGGTATCGTCCGGTCCGACGGCGACGATCGGCGCGCCGCGGGACTGCGCTTCGATCGCGTTGGTCCTCGTCTTTCCGTCCTCGGTGTCGGTGTACACCGCAAAGACCGGCGACGCTTCGGTGACGAGTGCGAGCGGCCCGTGCTTGAGTTCGCCCGACGCGAACCCCTCGGCGTGCTCGTAGGTGATCTCCTTGAACTTCAGCGCACCCTCGAGGGCGACCGACCGTCCCAGCCCGTGGCCGATGAAGAAGTACGAACTGCTGTCGCGGAATTCGCGAGCGAGTTCCCTCGCCCGACTGGACTCCAGGACGGCCTCGACGTGATCTGGAAGGGCTTCGAGCGCCTCGAGCATCGCCGCACTATCGGACGCCGGCGTCGCCTCGGGCACGTCCGCGGCGAGGCGCTGTGAGAGCAACGCAAGGGTGACCGCCTGCGACGAGTACGTCTTCGTCGCGGCGACGCCGACTTCCGGCCCCGCCCGAATGTAGACGACGTCGTCCGCCTCGCGTGCCGCGGTCGAGCCGACGACGTTCGTGACGGCGAGCGAGCGCGCGCCCCGGTTGGCCGCCGTGCGGACGGCGTCGAGCGTATCCGCCGTTTCGCCGCTCTGGGTGACCGCAACGACGAGCGTGTTCGCGTCGACCGGTCCCGCCGCGGATTCGTACTCGCTCGCTCGGAGCACCTCGGCGGGGATGCCTGCCGCCCGCAGCAGTTTCGAACCGAACAGCGCAGCGTGGTACGATGTGCCACAGGCGACGAGCTGTACCGTTTCGACGTCCGCAAACGACCCCGGCGGAAGTCCGTCGAACGAGACGTCGCCGCCGTCGACTCGCCCCTCGAACGTGTTCGAGAGCGCCGTCGGCTGGTGATGGATCTCCTTCAGCATGTAGTGGTCGTACTCGCCTTTCCCCGCGTCCTCGGGGTCCCAATCGACGGTGTCGACCGCTCGTTCGACTGGCCTCCCCTCGAGGTCGGTGATCCTGTACGCGTCGGGCTCGAGGACGACGACGTCGCCGTCTTCGAGGTAGATCACTTCATCGGTGTGCTCTAAGAACGCCGGCACGTCGCTCGCGAGGAACCACCCCTCGTCGTCAAGCCCGAGGACGAGCGGTGATCCCTTCCGCGCCGCGTAGACTCGTTCCTCCCCGTCGACGATGGCGGCGATGGCGTAGCTCCCCTCGAGCGCGTCGACGGCTCGCCGAACGGCCCGTTCGGTGTCGTCAGTTGTTTTCAGGAACTCGTCGATGAGGTGCGGGATGACCTCCGTATCGGTATCGCTCTCGAACGCGTGTCCCTTCGCCCGGAGGTCGTCCTTGAGTTCGTCGTAGTTGTCGATGACGCCGTTGTGGACGACGGCGACGTCACCGACGGTATCCGTGTGGGGGTGGGCGTTCTCGTCGGTCGGCGGGCCGTGGGTGCTCCAGCGGGTGTGACCGATCCCGACGTTGCCGTGTGGCTGCCCGTCGATCCGAGATTTGAGTTCGGACACTTCGCCCGAACACTTGTGGACTTTGACGCCCGATCCGTTCTGGACGGCGATCCCAGCCGAGTCGTAGCCCCGGTACTCGAGGTTTTCGAGGCCGGAAAGCAGCGTTTGTGCGGCTTCGTCCTGACCGATTCGCGCGATGATTCCGCACATCACCCGGTCACCTCCGGTCGGAGTGCCGGCGAACACCACGCTCCGGCGCTCGGAGAACGACGCTCGACGGCGCTGTCTGGAGTCGCTCGACCGCCGACTCGTCGATGTCGTAGATGATCGCTCGCGACGGTCGTGTCCGTAATCGATCGGCTCGAGACGACTGTCCGGTGTTCGGTGCTGTTTCGTGTCATGAGTTGGTTGTGCCCCTCCGTCGAGAGACGGGTGGGCGTCTATCGATCACGACGCACTCGGACGGTTTTACTATAGGATGAATAAGCGGATTCGTCTCTCTGAATACATCGAACCTGTGCTACCCGCGTCTACAGTGAGGAATCTGCGGCTCACTCGCGGTTGACGACGAACGTCCCGCTCACCACGATTTACGGTCGTTTAGGCGAAAATCGTTGCAAGACCGTTGTGGAGGGTCCATACGGGCTTAGAGTGAATATAAACCGTGCCCGCACGCGGAACGCGACGGTTCAACACCGGGTTCGAGAACCTAGTGCGGGAGTGGTGTTCGTCCGTCGCGAACTGCGATCAGGACGCCGGCTCGTCAGCGGCGGGGGATCGGGCCGTTTCGTCCGGCCGCTCCTCCGGGAGCGAAATGACGTTCTCTCGACCGACGGTGATCTTTTCGACCGTCCCGTCGTCGCACATGCTCGAACAGAGGCGGCTGACTTTCGACTTCGACCACCCCGTCTCGTCGGTGATTCGGTGTTGTCGGATCTCTCCACCGTTCTTGACGAGTAACTGAACGACTCGGCCTTCGTCGCTGAGGAGTTCCGGCGGCGTCTCGGCCGGGATGATTCGCTCGTACGCTCGACGGTCTCCGGTTCGATCGCCATCGGTTTCTCGTTCGGACGAACGCTCCGCATCCTGGGGTTTTCGCGCCGGCGGACGCAGCCGAAGCGGGACGACCGTGACGTCACGGTCGGACAGCCGTTCGATGCCCCGAATTCCGACCAGCACGGTGATCAGGGTGAACAGAATCGCGATCAGGGCCCATTCCAGGACTGCCGTGTTACGAATCGAGGAAATCCAAAACGACAATCGACCGATCGGAGTCGTGAGCCCCTGCTGCGAAATTGCCGTTACGGGCGCGCATACGCCGAAGGTGGCGGTCGAAACCGGCTCGTAGAGGGTGCGGTCTCCTCTCGTCGGTGCGTCCGGTTCGATGCCGGGTTGGAAACGGGAATACATAGATATCGCGATTCTGCGGCAGTCGATCACGACCGGGAGTCTATCGCGCCGACCGCCATCGAACGTGCGACGGACGGGACCTTCATTATGGGTACGTACAGACGCGTTTAACACCCCGATAAGCTCCACAGTCGAACGCGACTCGAATATCGACGAACGGTCCGTCACGTGTTCCTCTCTTCGACATCCGGTCGTTGGAGCTGCCGCAACCGTTTATCAGCGGTATAGTAAACGGGGCGGCTTCGCTTGTTGATTTCGAGGAGCCCCGCAACTGGCGGGGTTCGAAACTGAACGGGATCCGTTGCACGCAGTCGTGCGACGCCCCTGCGACAACGCATCATCCATGACTCCGACAATCAGCGACACGGAAAACCGAACGGACGATCGCGAGCGTGATCGGTACCCGGTCGGTCGAACCGAACCGGAAACCAGCGGCGAACACGTGGAGGGAGACGACTCCGCCCGGAACGCGACGGTCTGCGTCGTCGGACTCGGCTACGTCGGATTGCCGCTCGCGGTCAACTTCGCGCAGGCGGACTACCGCGTAATCGGGTACGACGTCGACGAGTCGGCGGTCGAGCGACTCCAGGCAGGGACGGACACGACCGGCGATCTATCCGACGACGCCGTCCAGAACGACAACATCTCGTATACCACGAACGCGACGGCAATCGCCGACGCCGAGTACGTTATCGTCGCCGTTCCGACGCCGATCGAAGACGGCGACAGACCGGATCTCAGCTGCGTCGAGAGCGCCGGCCGAACCGTCGGATCGAAGATGAGCGCCGGCACGACGGTGATCCTCGAATCGACCGTCTATCCGGGTGCGACTCGTGACGTGCTCATCCCGTCCCTCGAAGAGGCCTCAGGGATGACCGCGGCCGAAGGCTTCTTCGTCGGGTACTCCCCGGAGCGAGCGACGCCTGGAGACGCGGATCACGGGCTCGAAGACGTCGTCAAAGTCGTCAGCGGCCAGAACGAGAAAGTGCTCGAGGATATCGCACAGCGCTACGAGTCGGTCGTCGACGCGGGCGTCCACCGCGCGCCCTCGATCGAGGTCGCCGAAGCGTCCAAAGTCGTCGAGAACGCCCAGCGCGACCTCAACATCGCGTTCGTCAACGAGCTGTCGGTCGCGTTCGAGCATATGGACCTCGACGCCGAATCCGTCTTAGCGGCTGCGGGCACGAAGTGGAACTTCCACGACTACCGGCCCGGACTGGTCGGTGGCCACTGTATTCCCGTCGATCCGTACTTCCTCGCGTACCGCTCGTCCCAGGAGGGGTTCGAGCCCGAACTGCTACGGACCGGTCGGACGGTCAACGAGTCGATGCCCGATCACGTCGCCCAACTGACTATCAGGGCGCTCAACCGGTGTCACAAGACGCTCCGCGAGAGTCGAGTGCTCGTTCTCGGTCTCTCCTACAAGCCGAACGTCGGCGATATCCGCAGTTCGAAGGTCGCCGACGTCGTCGACGCCATGGCCGAGTACGGCGTTCACGTCGAGGGATTCGATCCGCTCGCGAGCGACGACCGCATCCGCGAGTCGTTCGACCTCGCGGTGCAGGACCGGCTTTCGTTCGAGGGGTTCGACGCCGTCGTGCTGGCGACGCCCCACGCGGAGTTCGAGCACCTCGACCTCGGGGCGGTAGCCAGCGAACTCGCCGAGGATCCCGCGTTGATCGACGTGACCGGAGCGCTCGACGAGGACGTCGCTACCGACGAGGGGTTCGTCTATCGGACGCTATGACGGACGAAATCGCAGACGGGGTCGGTGGCGGCCCGTGCGCGGAGGTGACTGCGTGATGCGGGTCGTCGTTACGATACAGCATCCGGGCCACGTCCACTTCTTCAGAAACGCGATCGCGGAGCTCGAGTCGCGAGGACACGAGATTCACGTCTTCGCCCGGGAGAAGGGAGTGGCGGTCGACCTGCTCGAGGCGTACGACATCGAACACGAGGTGCTGGCCGGCGGCGCGGACTCGATGCTCTCGCTGGCGGCGGTCCAGGCCGCGTACGAAACGCACCTGCTACGCCGAGTGCGCCGGATCGATCCCGACGTGATCACGGCCATCGGCGGCGTCGCCGCGGCTCACGTCGCTACGGCGCTGCGTACGAGGTGCCTCGTCTTCTACGACACCGAACACGCGACCCTCATCACGAAACTCGGCTACCCGTTCGCCGACGTCGTCTGTACGCCGTCGTGTTACAGAGGCGATATCGGCTCGAAACAGGTGACGTACTCGGGGTATCACGAACTGGCGTACCTCCATCCCGACCTATTCGACCCCGATCCGTCGACCCTCGAAGCCGTCGGCCTGGCCCCCGACGAGACGTTCGCTGTCGTCCGACTCAGCAACTGGAACGCTACGCACGACGTCGGTCACGGCGGCGTCGACGAGCCGCGCGAGGTGATCGAACGGCTCGAGGCGGCCGGTGCAACCGTCCTGCTCACGGCGGAAGGAGAGCCGCCAGCCGACCTCGCGTCGTACCAGCTGACGACGCCGCCCGAGCGGATGCACGACCTGCTCGCGTACGCCGACGTCGTCGTCGGGGAAGGAGCGACGACGGCCGCCGAGGCAGCGGTGCTCGGGACGCCGGCGGTCTACGTGAACTCGTTGTCACTCGGCTACACGGACGAACTCGAGGAGTACGGGCTGTTGTACAGTTTCAACGACGACGATCGACACGAGCGAGCGCTCGAGACGGCCGTCTCGATCGTCGAATCGGACGCGGGCGTATGGGAGCGGCGGCGCGAACAGCTGCTCGGCGAGCGGATCGACGTGACGTCGTTCGTCGTTCGATCGATCGAGACGACAGCACGGGGGACCGAACCGGACCGATCGACGCTCGCTATCAATCCTGGCTAGGACGATGAAGGTACTACAGATCGTTACCACGCCGCGACCCTTTTTCGACCAGCAAGTGTCGGTCCTCGAAGACCGCGGCGTCGACTGTACGGTCCTCGGCGTCCCCGGTGAGTACCGCGGCGAGGGGGCACGGACGCCGTTCGATTACGCTAAGTTCTATCCGCGGATCCTGTCGGAGATCCACTCGTCGGAGTACGATCTGGTCCACGCGAACTACGGACTCGTCGCCCCGTTTGCACTCGCCCAGCCGGTCCGACCAGTGGTGGTGACGTTGTGGGGAACGGACGTAATGAGCGACCACGAGTGGCTCCGGTCGATCAGCCGATTCGGGGCTCGCCGCGCGGACGCTACGATCGTTCCGAGCCCGGTTCTGTTGAGGCGGCTCGAAACCGATCACGAACTCATCCCGTTCGGCGTCGACGCGGAGCTGTTCAGACCGATTCCGCGGGCAACGGCCCGAGAACGCATCGGCTGGCGAACTGACCGTCCGATCGTGCTCTTTCCGTACGACCCGTCGCGGTCGGTCAAAGACGTCGACCGCGCGCGACGACTTATAGAGCGCGTCGACCCCGACGTCGAGCTACGGACGATCGACGGTGTCGATTACGAGGAGATGCCCTACTACATGAACGCGAGTGACGCACTTCTGGTAACGTCGAAACGCGAGAGCGGCCCGATGGTCGTCAAGGAGGCTGCCGCCTGTAACCTGCCCGTCGTCTCGACGGACGTCGGCTTCGTCAGCGAGACGATCGAGGGGCTCCCGAACTGTGTCGTCAGCGACGAGGACGACGAACTCGCGCTCGGGCTCACGGCCGTCCTCGAGGACGGCGGTCGCTCGAACGGTCGCGAGCGGATCGACGGGTTGAGCCTCGAAGCGATGGGGGATCGCCTCGTCGCGCTCTACGATCGGTTACTCGAGGCAAGCGATCCGACGCACCATCGGAGGATGATTTCCAGTGGCGTATAGATCGCTGTCACAGTTGCGACCGTTGCGGCTCGATACCGTCGCTGCGATCAGTGGATTGGTAATCGCGCTGGTACTGCTTCCGCTCCGGTTGCTCGCGTCCCAGATCTACCTCGAAACCGTCCCACTGGTGCTCGGCACCGCGTGTGGCCTGTATCTCCTCTCGCTGTATCAGCAGGAGGACGGGACGACGGTCCCGCGGTTACCGTCGGCCGTGACGATGGCGCTGCCGAGCATCGTTCTGGTCGGTCTCGCGGCGATGGTCGCCGTGACGGTCCTTCAGGCCGAACGAACGCCGGCCTTCTTCGGGCTGTCGAGCGTCGTTGCCACGCTCGTCGTCGGACAAGTCGTCTTCGCGAGCGACCGGGATTTCAACCGCGGACTGCTGTTGACCCAGATCGTCCTCTTTGCGTTCGTGTTCCGGTTTACCGCGCTGTACGCGACGCCCGGATTCGTCGGGATCGACGTCTGGACGCACATGGAGCTCGCGAACGCGATCTACCAGGACGCGTCGCTCGGCGCGATCTCGCACGACAAACACTACGCGTCGCCGTTCTATCACCTGTTGGTCGTCGCCTCGTCCATGCTGTTCGACGTGCCGTTACGCCTCGCGCTGTACCTCTCGGTCGGGATCGTGATGCCGATCTCGATCATGCTGGTGTACGCGACGACGAACCTGCTCGTCTCGGATCGGTGGGCGATCCTGGCAACGGCGGCGTACGCGCTCGCCAGTCACGTCTCGATGTGGGGCATCCACCTCATCCCGACGAGCCTCGGCCTGGTGTTTTTCCTCGGGATGTTGTACGCGCTGATCCGGGTGATGCGGATCGAGTACACGCTCAGAGACTTCTCGTTGCTGCTCCTGTTGAGCACCGCCGTCGTCCTCACCCACCAGGTATCGACGTTCATCATGCTCGTCTTGTTGCTGGCCGCGTTCGTCGCCCAGCTCGTCTTCGTAGTTGGCCCGTTCGGTCTCACGAGACTCGACACGAACGTTTTCCGGGCGAAAAAACCGGTCAACCTCATCGGACTCGTGGTTTTCAACTTCGGGATGACGATCTTCGTCTGGTCGCTGACTCCGTATCGCGAGCAGTCGTTCCTGGCGACCGTTCTGAGCTTTTTCACCCAGACGCTCGAAGAGAGCGCCGGATTCCTCAACATCGCGAGCGGTTCGACGGGTGACGGGGCGGAAGACGGTGCCGAGGCCGCCGCTCCGACGCTGCTCGATCAGATCGTCCCCTACGTGGACACGCTCGGCTTCCTGTTCCTGCTCGGGGCAACGTTCGTCGGCTGTCTGTACGTCGTCCACAGGCGGCGTGCCGAACAGTCGGTCTTTACGCTCTTGCTCGCGGCGGCCTTCATGCTCGTGTTCGTGCTTGGAATGCCGATGTTCGGCATACACACGTTCATCCCGACGCGGTGGTTCGCGTTCCTCTACGCGCCGATGGCCGTCCTCGGGGCGGTCGGACTTCGGACTTTGACCCAGAACCTCTCGCCCGCGATCGTGGTGATCTGTCTGCTGTCGTTCGCGCTTGTCTTCCCGGGGGCGATGATACTAGCCGCAGAGAGCAACCCAGACAATCCGGTCTTCTCCGACCAGCGTGAACAACTCGCCTACGACGAAACGGAACTCGCTGCGGCCGAGTCGATCGGCGAGCTCACTGGGTCGCCGAGCGGCGGGGAGATCCGCCCCGATCAGCGGCTGTACACCGACCATCCGTATCAGACGCTGATCAGTCGGACCGGCGCATATCCGTCGACGACGTCGGCGACCGTCCCGGACGACGGTGTCGCCGAGCACGACTACGTCGTCTACCGAGAGGCGCAGTCGAGCGACGCCGTCTACTTCAACGACGAGAACGACGAGGGACGGATCGAACAGATCTCCCAGGACCAACTGTGTCGGCCCGACCACGCGACGGTGTACACTAACGGAGACGTGACGATGTGTGCTCCGTCCTCGGCGACCAGCTGATCCTGCTATAGCAGACCGCTGTTCTCGCTATTGTCTCTCCGTTCGCGTCGTCAGGCCCCCACTTCTTCCCGGCTCGTCGCCTGTTCGTATAGATCGCTTATCCGCCCATTCCGTGGACGACGTCTCGCTTCGGAGCATCTACAGACCAGTACGGCACCTCCGAGACGAGCGGCGAGCGATCGATCTCCGGCCAACTGCGTCGACGTCGGCGAACCGATTCGCTCGCAGGGCGCGTACTCGACGGCTGCTCTGACAGCTTCGAATCTGCCTGTGAGACCGCGACCGAGCGGTGTCGAAGAAAGGAAAGAAAAACAACGGAAATCGAACCGAGGCCGATTCAGCGACGCCCACAATCCGTCTGTGTGCGACGAGGCGAACGCCGATTCCCGGTCACCGGAACCGGTCGCGGAGGAGCCGCCAGCAGTCGCTGGCGATCGGGGCACCGTCGTACAGCCAGAGGGCGAGAACGGCCGTCCCCAGGAGGAACTGAAGCGCGATTCCCGTCGACAGCCCGTCGGCGAGGATGGCGTTCATGTACCGGACGAAGTACACGCCGAAGTGATCGATGAAGCCGCCGTGATCCCCCGTCGGCGGCGATGAAACCGGCCACAGAACGACGCGTAGTTCCGGCGGTCGCCCCGACCGAATCGGGTTGAGGACGTCGGTAACGAGGTGTGAGAGGTACGCGAGCGAGAACGCATCCGCGAGGCGTCGGTCCCCGTTTCGGACTGCAACCACGTACACGGCGAGACAGACGACTGGGGCGACGAACATCGAGTGCCCGATCGAATACCCGGTTTCGGTAATACCGAACGTCCAGGCGAGCGGCTTATCGACGAGGTCCGGAAGCTGTGAACCGACGAGGACGGCGACCGTCTCCCGTGTCGAGGGCGGAGCGCGGGCGAGTGCGTGCGAGAGTGCGGAGTACAAGACGTACGCGACGACAGCGTGTTCCCACGGCCACATCTATTGAACCTCGATCGGCAAGTGAATCGTGCGGTACGCGTCGTCTTCGGTCGGTTCTTCCGACGGTTCATCCTCGTAGAGGAGAAGCGTCAGCCGCAGGTCGTCCCCTTGCATGGACGGCGTGATCTCGAGAGGCTGTTCGCCGGTCGCGCCGTCGTCGACCGTCGTCGACTCACGAGCCAGTTCCGTTCGCTCCTCGACGGAGGGAGAACCGTCCTCGTCGCTCACGCGCTCTAGCAGCGCGACAGTCGTGTAGGTCTGTGATTCGTGTTCGCGGTTGGTGATCGAGACCGTCACGTCCGCTGTCTCGCCGTGAGCGTAGGTCGACTCGTACATCGTCTCGGTGTCCCCGGTCACGTTCTCCGTCTCGACCGAAAACTCGGTAAACCCATCGTGTTGTGCCGGGTTGACGAACGCGAACGCGGCGCTCGCGAGCAACAGTGTGAATCCTATCGCGATAGCGACGTTGTACAGCCGGTAGTTCGTCGCGGTGTACGTGTTGGGTTGGACTCGGGTAAAAGACGGTACCGCGTTCGTAAGCGTCGGAGAGTACCGTCTATCCGGCGAACAGCGGTATCGCGACGCAATTGCGACGAGCGCGAGCACGACGGTCAGAACTGCAACCCCGAAGAGTACCGTTTCAGCCGTCACACCCCTAGGGGTGACGGTCGTGATGAGGGTGATCGCCGGAACGAGGGCAACGCTAAAGGTCACTGACAGAACGAACCGTTCGATCGGTTCGAGTCCACGGGTGAGTAACAACGGATTCCTGAGGCCGGTCTTCCCCTCATCGAACGCCTTGTAGTCATCGCCCGGTTCGTCCGGAAACAGGACTGCTACCAGGGCGTACCCCGGGAGAACGAGGACAAGCGGGAGCGCCAGTAGAATCTGTCCTATCCCAGAGATGCCGAAAAAAAGGCCAAACGCGAACGCTCCAGTGACCGCAATGACGATCGCCAAATCGAGAAACCACCAGTTGGTATCGCTCATATTGGCATCGAACGAACCGTGCCTGGTTTATTATCAGCCCGGTAAGCGGGGGATTTGAGGGGGAATACGCCACTCGATTCCCACCCAATCATAACGACCCTGACAAAGATTCCCGGTAAGAACCCTTTGACCGTTCTAAAACGGTTCGCCAGAATAGAATATCATCAAAACCAGAATAAAGGTTTAGAAAATACTATCGTATCTGAGTGGAATAAAGTCGAAACATAACTGGCGAATATACAGTCATCAAAACCTGAATCACTCGTAATTGGGCTTTTAAAATCATACAAAGTATCGATTATCTCCGGGAAAACAATAAAAGTTTTTCAATTGACAGTAGATGGTTCCTCTACTTTTATTACTCGAAAGTTGAGAGGGTAAGATGGTGCGATGAAAGCAACACATATCGGATCTGGAGAACAAAATGAGGGAGAATCGGCCGAAGAGGACGACCGCCCCGATACTGAAGAGATTCTTTCCGAGGACGAAATCTTCCATCTCCTGCAAAATGGCCGTCGCCGAGGGGTTCTTCGATACCTTCGTGACACTGATGGGCCAGTCCGCATGCGTGATGTGGCGGAGCAGGTCGCCGCGTGGGAACACGAAACCACGGTCGAAGAGTTGACCTCTACGCAACGCCAGCGCGTTTACATTCCCCTCTACCAGTCTCACCTCTCGAAACTCGACAAGGCTGGCGTCATCGACTATCAGAAAAATCGCGGCATCGTCGAACGGAAACCGCTCGCGGACCAGGTCGATCAGTATCTTCACATCGACATGGAACCCGAATCATCGGACGAACAGGATGCAACCACGACGCCCCGGCATGACTATTACATCGGCGCAGCGGCCATCTGCTACGTCGCCTTGCTCGGCGCAGTGTTGGAACTTCCGTTCACGTCGATCCTCTCGGGAATCGGACTGAGTGCGTTAATCTTGCTCGTCTTCACGCTAGTAACGATATCCCAGTTCGTAAAGTAACGGCCGACGAATCGCTACATGATACCCGATACCGGAACGAACCAGGCGATGATCGTCACAACGACGAACGTAAACGTCAACGCAGTTAGCACCGACGTCATCCACGCAACGAGGACGATGGCGAGGAGACTGACGAGGGCGGCCCCAAAAAGTGGCGCCGAGAGCCTCGACCCGGTCTGTGTATCAGCTCCAACCGACTCGACGATCCCTCGTTCGGGATCGAACTCGATTGCCCTCGACTCGTCGAGTTCGGGAAGGCGTTCCTGGTGGAGTTGTTCGTGAACGGTAGCCCACGTTTCGATCGGCGGGTGTGACGGTTCGATCAGTTGATCGACCACCGAGTCGACCGTTGCGGGGGTGTCCGTCTCCTCCAGGACGGCGAGAAGCGCCTCATCGGAGTCCGGAATGAAGTCCACCGCCGTCGATTCGGAACCGGAGTCACACGAAGAGGCGGCCCTCTCCACCGAATTGTGGTAGATGGTGACCCGCGAAGAGTTTTCGACTTCCCCAGATCGCTCTCCGTCGGACGTATCCGATGAAGAGCGAAACCGAGAGAGCGTCAGACGCATATTCCAGGCTACCCTTTGATGATATATAAGTATTTTCACGGCTGAGACAGTTGATCAGCGCGGTTA
Organism: Natrialbaceae archaeon A-arb3/5; assembly: GCA_046614585.1. Taxonomy (GTDB): domain Archaea; phylum Halobacteriota; class Halobacteria; order Halobacteriales; family Natrialbaceae; genus JBKKHI01. The sequence continues at coordinate 51,246 of JBKKHI010000007.1, forward strand.
CGCGGTCGTCACTCGGAAAAACGGTATTGGGGAACGATTAAACGTTAAAACCGTCGCTCGCTGAGGAGGTCCGCTGAACACTATTCTATTGGAACCGGTCTAGATTTCAACTGCGGTCGCGATTCTGCGGGCAAACTCGCACAGGATTCGAGCCACGTCTGCACATCGTTCACGCGGAGTTTATGGCGCGGTTGGAGCGGGTGGACGTGTTCCTGATGGGGAAACAGCCGATCATCGAGATCGTGCTGGTCGAAGAGTTCCATCCGGTTCGGCCACGGTGGTTCGAACGACGAGAGCAGTGGCGTCTTGCGCCGAACGAACCCTTCGAGCTCGTTGAACAGCTTGTGATCATGAGGGCGGTCGGGAGGACAGTGTCGCAAGATGTCGCCGTCGAGCCGTTCACACGCTCGCAGGAACGTTTCCGTCGTTCGATAGGCGGGCGGTGTCCGGAGGTGCCAGTCGATGAGTTCGGCGTCGGTCGCCAGAAACGGGGCATAAAACTGATCTGCGAGGTGGGTGTGAAACGGCATCGACGGCTGGTTGGCGATCCCACAACACGTGAGTGCGTTCTGTACGGAGTCCGCTCGCGAGCGGTTCGATTCGAACTCGTCGGCGATCGCATCCCTGACGAACGTCTCCGGATCGGCGTCGAACGACATCCGCTCCGCGAGCTCGAGACTGGCGGCGCGGTCGTAACCGAACGTCCCGAGCAACGACTCGACGGGGTTCGGATCGGAATCGAGCCGCTGCAGCGGGAGGCGCTTTCCGAGCACGTCGATCCCGTCTTTCGCCGTGAAATGGCCACGAAAGAAGGTATCGCAGAGGAGTCCGTGATAAACCGTATCGACGTCGAGTTCGTCGGTGTAGCCCGCGTGGTGAATGTGAAGCGACTCCTTGATCCCCTGCGTGTATCGAACCCTGGACTCGTCGGCGAACAGGTATCGATCGTCGGGGAGGAACGCTGTATGAGTCGCGTCGTACTGCTCGGCGAGTCGCTTCGCACCGCGCACCTCCTGTGCGTCCGGTGATCCCACCGTGTAACAGCGTTCGATTCCCGGCACCTGCGAGAGGAGGATCCGTGAATCGTACCCCGCAGAGAGGAGGAGTCCCTGCCGGCCGGACTGTGACGACCGCCGTCGAATCGCCCTGGAGAGTCGCGATGCGAGTTCGTCGACGTAATCGAACTCCTGGGTCTCGTAGACGAACCGATTCAGGGAGTCGACCGACGAGGGCGTGAGGCGACTGTCCAACGGGAGGCGTCGGAGTTCCTGCAACCACGTCTTCTCACCCAGCGTCACGCCGAGGTGGAGAAATTCGAGCATGCCGTCGCGCCAACGCGTCGGTTCTGGAACCGTCCGGGCGACTTCAGCCGGATCGGTGCCGAAGACGCGAACACCGGGAGCGTCGGTGTAAAAACACTCCCGAGACCGGACTGGATCGGTGACGACGACGGGTGTCTCCCCGTCGAGGTCGAGCGCGGCCAGATATGAGCCGTTGAGCGTCGTCAACGCGTCGACGCCGTCCGTCGCGTACCGTTCGAGTAGCCAGCGTGCAGCGTTCGAATCGTCGGGAACGTACGCTTCACCCCAGACGGTACAGCTACCGCCCTCACCGTCGAACACGGCGCTCCATCCGGGTTTCGAGAGACCCGGATCCCTGATTCCGACGGTCGCGTTCGGGCCGACGACGACCGCGTCGAACTCGTCCCGTGATCTGAACCGTTTGAATGCGTCGATGCCGCCGAAAACGCCGAAGAATTCCTTGTTCATTATCTACGGCCACCTCGCTGTGGACGGTCGATCGAGAGCGGACTGCTCGCGTCCTCGATATCGCGTCCGTCCGAACGAGTGCTCCTCCGGCCGAACGGTCGTTAACTATGCCGTTGTTAAGCGCAAAGCAGCCGAAATCGGCCGATTAGAGCGACCGCCGTGACCGGCTATCGACTCTATAATAATGGAGGTGCTGTCGAAATCGTCGACCCGCCAATGTCAGATGACCGAACGACACGACGACGATTTCTCGCCCTGTCGAGTGCGACCGCGACCGCGAGTCTCGCGGGCTGTGTCGATCGCATCGAATCGGTTACGGGTGGGTCGACCGACGATCCTCCGACCAATGAATCGACGGGTGCAACCGTTTCGGCGCTTGCCGACGGCGTCCCGGCGCTCGAGACCGAGTACGACAGCCGCGAGCAGTACCGTCAGCCCGGCGAGTCTTTCGAGGACTTCGAGGAGTTCGACGAGTGGGAGGCCACCGGCGGCTCGGCCGAAGCCGACGAGGAGGTCGCGTTCGACGGCACCCAGAGTCTCAAGCTGACGTCCGACGGCAGCGAGAACGTCGTCGCACAACGCGAACTCGATGATGTCGACCTGACCGAGACGGACCTCTCGTTCGCGATCCGGACGACGACGCCGCAGAACGTCACGATCAACCTGCGTCTCGTCGACAGCTTCGGGAGCGACAAGGTCTACTCGCTCCGGGAGATCACCTACCGAGCACCCGACGTCGGCTGGTTCCGTTCGAGTCCCGGCGTCTACGAACAGAGCGAGATCGAACCGGCGATGGACGAACTCGACCGGCTCGAGATCCAAGTCCTTCACACGATGGACGAAGCCGAGGTCTGGATCGACGACATCCGAACGCACGAGACGCCCGATCAGGGATACGTCCTGTTGGTCTGGGACGACGGATTCCGCGACTACTACGAGACGGCTTCGCCGCTGCACGACGAGTTCGGGTTCCGGACGGTTCAGGCGCCGGTTCCCCAGTGGACCGAGGCGGGACAGGGCGGTATCATGACGGTCTCCGAACTACAGGAGCGCCAGGAAGCGGGCGACCAGATCGTCGTCCATGGGACGCACGATCCGATCCACGAGTACGACGACGAAGACGAGATCGAGACTCGGATTCGGGGTGACAAACACTGGTTCATCGAGAACGGGTTCGAAGGGGCGAACTACATCGTCTACCCGCACAACAGCTACGACCAGACGAGCCTCGAGTACTTCACCGATTACCACTACTGTGGCGGATTCAATCAGGCCGGAGACGTCAACACCACGAACGTCTACGGCTTCGACCCGCTGGCGTTGCCGCGAACGATCGGCCACGACCTCGACATCTCGAAACGCTGCATCGACCTCGCCGACGAGCACAACCAGTGTTCGATCCTGAACTTTCACGCCTTCGACGAGGAGAATACGATGCCCGAGTCAGACTACGAGGAGTTACTCGAACATATCGACGACGCCGACGTCGAGGTCATCACGTTCGACGACCTCTGGGAGCTTCGAACCGATCCGTTCTGATTTTTCGAGCGAGTATCGAGCACCGAGCTTCGTCACGCGACACTGTTTCGTCACGCCACTCCAGGTGTCGTTGGAGAGCGTCGCCGAGCCGTCGGCCGGACGCGTCGGTCAAAAAGTCGGATCGGTCCGGAGCCGCTTTCCTGCTGTCGATCAGTCGACCGTGAGGTGTATTTCTGCCGTGGCGGTCTCGCCAGCGTCGTCGACCACGCGCAACTCGACCGGGTGCTCGCCGCGAGCGCTGACCGTCACTTCGATCGTTTCGCCGTCCACGTCGTACACGTCATCGTCGTGGACGCACCACTCGTAGGCCACGAGCTCGCCATCCGGGGCGAACGAGCACGACGCGTCGAGGTGGACGGTCGTACCGGGTTCGACCGTCGCCTCATCAGCACCGTCCAGGTCCGTCCGAATCTTTGCGACCGGGGACGAGCCGTCCGTCGTTCCGTCTCGTTCCTCGGCGTCCTCGTCGCGGTTTTCTTCGGATTCGTCCTCGCCAGGGTCGTCCTCGCCCGGGTCGTCGGATTCATCCTCGCTTGGTTCGTCGGGATCGTCAGTGGATTCGTCTTCGCTCGGTTCATCCTCAGCGGAGTCGTCTCCGTCTTCGATGGGCGCGCCACCGTTTGCGTGCGTGTCTTCGGGGAACAGCGCCGCCGCAACCAGTTGTTCGACGATCGCCGAGTGCCACGAGACGCGTGTCTCGAGGTCGACGCCGGTAGAGAGCGTCTCGACGAGGAACGCGTCGGCGTTCAGATCGCGGGCCGCCCGGTGGACGAGCAGTCCGGTCGGATCGCTTTCGGGGCCGGAGAACGTTCCGGTCTGGAACGCGAGTTCGGGATCGTCGACGGCGGTACGGGTGACGGAGTCGGCGGCCTCGCTGGCCATCGACGCGGCAGTGTCGTCCCGTGAGTGAAAAATCGCCTGTCCGACCCCATCGACGGGATCGCCGGCATAGATCCCAGTCGATTCGTGTAGGTCGATCACGATGTCGGGTTCGTAATCGGTAACGACGTCCCAGAGCGCCCGGGCGAGTTCGGTCCCCGGCTCCTCGTCCGTCCGAAACTGTCGGTTGAGGTCGGTGCCGTCGTCGCCGACTCTGGTTTCGCGCTCGATCGCGACCGCGTTGGCCTCCGGGATCGTAACCAACGTGCCGGCGTCGATCGGCCACTCGGCGACGTCGCGGGCGGCCGCGTAGCCCGCGACTTCGTTGCCGTGAATCCCACCGATGACGACGGCCGTTGGACCGTCGGCCGACGCTTCAGTCGTATACACCGTCGTTTCGTGGACCGTTCCGGCCATGATCGAAAACGAGTCTCGCGTGACGGTCGAATCGGTCGGCTCGTCCGTATCGCCACCGACCGCTGCGATGCCGAGATTCGCGGCCGCGATACCTGCTGTGAGCGACAGCACTGATCGACGGGAAGTTGGCTTGCGTTGCATAGCACTACCGGCTTGAAACGGACCGTGGTTTATTACCGGGGCGGTAACTTCAGTCCCCGTTCGGTTTCGATCTCGAAACGCTTCGGCGACACACAACGCGGTCGCATCGAACCGTTTCGGATGGCGAACAGCCGGCCGAACGACGGCGAGTGTCGCCTTGAGCGACTGTCAGTGGCGACGAGAGTAAACGTCGTGTCGCTCGTAAAATCGCCTGACTCGCTCGGTGTCCAGCAGCGGTCCGTGAACCTGAATCGACTTGAGTCCCGGGTAGCTGTTGGCCTCGATGACGGTGAACGCTCCGTCGTCGCCGGTGACGATGACGTCCCAGCCGACGTAGGGCACGAACGAGCAGGCGTCGGCCATCTCGAGGATCCGATCCCGAATCCGATCCCAGCCGAGAACCCGCTTCCCCTCGATCGGTGCCCCCGTGTCGGGGTGGGCCGCGTATCGCACGACCTCACCGTCGACCGAAATTCGGGCCCCAGATCCGAGCGTCCCCGTCCCGCGGTCGAGTTCCGCGGAGAGTCCGCCCTGCGTGAAGTTATCTATCGGCTCTGAAGCCGCCGTGCCGATCCGCTGGATCGCCGCTGCGACGAACGGTTCGGCGGACCGCTCGTCGTACATCGTGATGATCCGGAGGGTGTTCGGCGTTTCCGGGTAGAGGCCCGCCGAAAACGATCCCTGCTTGACGAACTCGCAGACGAGATACTCGTCGAGGTTCGCGACGAACGAACGGAACGTCGCCTCCGCGTAGTGCTCGTCGTTGACCCGGTATCCGTCCGCGACCCGTTCGCAGAGATATACGTTGTTCCCGCCGCCGCCGTGCGTCCACTTGAGGACCAGCCGCCGCTCGTTCTCGAGGCGCTCGACGACGCGCTGGGCGGCGCTGTACGCGCCCGCGTTCTCCTCGCGCCCGGAGTCGGAGACGGCGTCCGCTCCGGCGACGGCCGATCCGCCGTCAGCCAGCTCGCGGCAGTCGTTCCTCACGACCGCGTCGATATCGTGGAAGGTCCCGTCGCGGACCATGCCGTAGACCGCCATTCGCTCCTCGTCGAACGGTTGCATCACGCGGTGGAAGAGAAGCTTGTTCGACAGGGCGACCGACCACGTGCCGTTGATTCGCTTCGTTCGCACGTATCGTTGGTAGTCGTTGACGTAGTTTCGATAGGTCGATTCGTCGAGGTCGTAGACGGCGTCGGACTGACTCACGAAGCCGCGTCGCCAGAGCCAGAGGCGGCGTCGGAGCGATCGTGAAGCATCGGAGTCGCGCTCGGCCGATACCAGCCCTTGCAGCCCGTTGACCGTGTTGTAGAGCTCTCGAACGTTCACACCCGCTCCCGCCGCAGGGATGAAGTTAGTTATCGATCTGCCAAAATCGTTTCAGACGCGAGAACGAGGCGACGAGCGAGCGTCGTCCACAGGACGACGGCCGTGACGAGAACCAGCCCGGCGGCCGCGACGGTCCATCCTGGTCGACGTTTGGCGCCCGTGGCGGCGGTCCAGCAGACGCCAGGGTATCGTCGTGTCGACGCTCCAGACAGCCGGAGGTGCCACATCCCCCGGAGGAACCGTCCGTCCGCGAAGTAGCGTTTCGCGAGCACGAGCTCGTGACTCGAGCGAATCTCGTATCCCTCGGCTTCGAGGCGGTCGACCTCGTCTTCGTACATCGACAGATACTGCTCGTCGGCGTCCCTGACGACGTCCGCTGGCGGGTGACCCGTCTCCTCGCGAACCACGAGCTCCTCGTCGACGTACGCGAGTTTTCCCTCCCGGAGCAGCCGGAGACAGAACTCGGGATCCTGGAACCGGTCGAGCCGCTCGTCGAAACCACCGACCGACCGGGCGACGTCGGTCCTGACGAGCAGCGTGGATCCGGCCCCCGGCTGGACGTTGTCAGCCAGGATCTCGCCGACTAACTGTTCTCCTCCTTCCCTCGTCGGCTCTTCATCCGAACGGGCGAGCACGGCGGCGACGGCGGCCCGGAGCCGGCCGCTCGCCCCGGACGGAGCGAACGTCGCATCGCAGTATGCGCCGACCCACTCGGTGGAGCGGTCCTCCAGGGTCTTGAGTTGGCGCTCGAGTTTTGCCGGGCGCCACTCGTCGTCGGAGTCGAGGAAGGCGATGTACTCGCCGCGGGCGTGTTCGATCCCGGTGTTCCGGGCGACGTTCGCACCCCGATTGGTCGCGTGGACGACCGGCCGGACTCGCGGATCGTCGTAGGTCGCGAGAACCGACGGGGTGTCGTCCGTCGACCCGTCGTCGACGACGACGACTTCGAGGTCGTCGACTGTCTGTTCGAGCGCGCTATCGATCGCGCGTGCGAGCGTTTCCGCCCTGTTGTACGTCGGGATGACGACGCTGACGTGTGGCATTTCGCGGGGCTATCCGCTCGGGTCGCATTATTATCGAGGGGATAAACCTACGTCAGGCAAGCGTGCCCCGATCGATCGAGACGCGATGTATACTAACACCTTCATAAGAAAGAAGAATCGGTTCGCCACGTCGGATAATGACGCATCGAACCAGACGATCGTTCGTAACTGCAGCGTCTGCAGCCGGCACGCTCGGACTCGCTGGCTGTCTCTCGGACGTACGGCGCTGGCGCAGCGGTGGCGACGAGTTGCCGTCTGAATCGGGTTCGTCCGGATCGGAATCGGACGTAAACGACCGCGACGACCTGCCAGGCGAGTCGTTCGATAGCTTCGAGGACTTAGACGGGTGGGTATCACTGCTCGACGCCGGTAGCCTAGAAGCGGACGACGAGGAACCGTACGTCGGAACCCAATCAGCGCACCTCACGGCCGACGAGGACACCGAGTACGCGGGCATCTACGCGACGATGCCGGACGGTATGGATCTGCGCGAGTCGAATCTCTCGCTCGCGGTCAAGTTCACGGGCCGGGAACAACTACAGCTCACCCTCGAGCTGTTCGCGCCGGGCCCAAGCGACGCACACACGATGCGGCGGACGCTTACGGGGCCGTCGGACCGCTGGGTTCGCGTCGACTTCGAGACGACGAGCGTCGACGGCCAGCCCGACCTCGCGAACGTCCGCGAGATCCGTCTAACCGTTCGCCGACGGGGCGACGACACGGGCTCGATCGACTGCTGGATCGACGACCTTCGGACGGTCGACCGTCCCGATCGGGGCGAGGTTCTGTTGCTGTTCGATGGCACGCTCGAGAGCCATCACGCGACGGCGTTCGAGGTCGTAGACAAGTACGACTTCACGGGCGTCGAGGCGGTCATCCCCGAGGCCGTCGGCGAGACGGGACGGCTCACCCTCGACGAACTCGACGATCTGGTCGACGCCGGCTGGGACCTGGCTGCGCGCCCACGAACGGGGTCTCAGTTCCTCCACGACTACACCCCCGAGGAACAGGAGGGGCTGATTCGACGGACGAAGGCGTGGCTCGAGAACCGCGGCTTCGAGGACGCTGCGGACCATTTCGTCACGCCGCGAAACGTACTCGGTACGACGGCCGCCGAGCTCGTCTCCGAGTACCACGAACAGGCGTTTCGGTACGGCGGTGGACCGAACGCGATGCCGATCACGGATCCGCACAATCTCGGGTTCGTCTCCGGGGCGGCGGGCGACGAGACCAAAGCCTACGTGGACTACGCCGCCGAGTACGGCCAGTTGGCGGTGCTTCACTTCGAGCACATCGGCGACGACGGGTTGAGCGAGCCTGCGTTCGAGGACCTGCTCGACTACATCGCGAACCACGAGGTGGACGTCGTCACGGCGTCCGACGTGCTGGAGGACGTATGATCGAAACCGGAACCGAGACTGAAACGTCGATCAGTGGAGTCGCAGGCGAGACGACGGCATCGCTCGAAAAGGGCGTGGATCACGCCGGAGGTCGATAAAATGTACCGGGATCTCAGCGTCGGCGTCATCATCCCTGCCTACAACGAAGAAGGATTTGTTGGCGACGTGATCCGGGAGATGCCCACGTTCGTCGATCGAATGTACGTCGTCGACGATCAGTCGACCGACGGAACGTTGGACGAACTCATCGACGCTGCCGAAGACGACCGAGACGCGACCGAACGCGACCGGCGGCCGACTGCAGCAGGTCATAACGTTCCGTCCTCGACCGCGGACGGTTGGAACGATCGGGACGGCCTCGACCAAGTGCTAACCGACGGCGGGGCATCGGCGCTCGCGAACCGAGCCCTCGTCCATGACCCAATCGGCCGCGTCGTTCCGATCCGTCACCGCGAGAACCGCGGCGCCGGCGGCGCGATCAAGACCGGCTACCTCGCTGCGCTCGAGGACGGCATCGACGCGACGGTCACCGTCGACGCCGACGGGCAGATGGACTGCTCGCAGATGCCCCGACTGCTCGATCCGATCGCAGATGGTGAGGCCGACTACGCGAAGGGAAATCGACTGTTGTCGTCCGAATACCGGGACTCGATGCCCCGATTTCGGCTGTTCGGGAACGCGATCCTGACGTTCCTGACGAAAATCGCCTCGGGCTACTGGAAGACGATGGACCCCCAGAACGGCTACACGGCCATCTCCAACGACGCGCTCGAGGCGATCGACGCCGAGAACCTCTACGAGTACTACGGGTACTGTAACGACCTGCTAGTGAAATTGAACGTCCACGAAATGGGCGTCGCCGACGTGGCGATGCCGGCCGTCTACGGCGAGGAAGAGTCGAGCATTCGGTACTCGGAGTACGTGCCGAAGGTGTCGACCATGCTACTGCGGAACTTCCTCTGGCGGCTCAAGACGAAGCACCTCGTGCTCGATTTCCACCCGCTCGTGCTGTTTTACCTCGTCGGCGCGGGGCTGGTCGCGGTCGGTACCGTCGCCGTCGGACTGACGATGTTTGCGGCGCTCGCGGCCGTCGGAACGGGGGTTTCGGGCTCGAGTGCCCTGCTACTGTTCGTCGCCGGCGTCGCCTTCCTCCTGTTTGCGATGGTGTTCGATATGGGTCAGAGCGAGCACCTCGAATCACAGGTTCGATAGTGTCGTTTCCCACGGAGAATTTGAATACAGTCACGTTAATTGCATCAGTAGTTAAATTTGGGGCGATAGAATTAACTAATTCGGGATCCAATGTGGTTGTAGTTACGAACAGTGCGACGAACGTTACCCGACGATGCACCCGGCCGTCTCGTTCCGTACGATCGACGGCCGTACTACAATCCGGATCCGCTCCCGCCGAAGCGCGAGTTGCAACTCGAAGGGGTTCACGAAACGCTCTCGGAGGCCACGTTCTGGCTCGGCAAACTCGGCGGATTCGGCCTGACGACCGACTTCGCGCCCGTGCTGTACACGTCGCTGCTTCGCAAGGAAGCGATGGAGTCGTCCGAGATCGAGGGTGCGGATATCGACTACAACGCGCTCTATAGTTTCGAGACCAGATCCATGGTCGGAGCCGCGTCCGCCGGCGAGTCGCCGGCGGCGGGAAGTGAGACGAAAGACGTGCAGGAAGTGCTCAACTACGAACGGGCGCTCGAGAACGGTATCGAGGCGCTCGACCGCGGCGACGGTATTTCGGTGGATCTGCTTCATCGGCTTCACGAGACGCTGCTTACCGACGTTTCGGACGATCGGCGCGAGACGGACACCATCGGCGCGTTCAAGACGGTTCCGAATCACCTCGGCGAGTTCGTTCCGCCCGTTCCGAGCGCCGTCGACGGACTGATGGACGCGTTGCTGACGTACATTCGGACCGGCGGGAGCTATCACCCCCTGGTCGATATCGCACTCGTCCATTACCAGTTCGAGACGATTCACCCGTACGGAGACGGCAACGGTCGACTCGGACGACTCCTCATCGCGCTCCAGTTGTACGAGCAGGGGTATCTCGAGGAACCAACGCTCTACCTCAGCGAGTACTTCAACCGTTACAAGGAGACGTACGTCGACCGGTTGGACGCCGTTCGAACGGACGGTGAGTGGGAAGCGTGGATCGAATTTTTCGTGACGGGCATCCGTCGCCAGGCGGAGGAGTCGCTGGTGCGTGCACGGGAACTGTACGCGCTGCAACGGGAGTACGAAGCCGAATACGGGAACGACACCGCGACGGACGCACGACTCGCGTGCACGCTCTTCGACCAGCCGTATCTCACAGCAACCGTCGTCGAAGACCACCTCGACGTCACCGCGCCGACGGCCTATCGCGCGCTCGAGCGACTCGAGGAAGCGGGAATTCTCGAAGAGACGACTGGGAAGGAACGCAATCGAGAGTATCGTGCGCGGGAAATCTTCGAGATCCTCGAACGGCCGCCACAGACGTACTGAGTTCCAAACCGCACGGCCGTCGTGCGATTGGACGTGCACTGACTGTCAGTGGCTCCGAGAGCCGACTCCCTCGAGCGCCTCGGATCGACACGGACGACTTCTACCAGCGCCACCGCTGGAATTCCGATACGCCTATCGAGTGGATGCTCCGGACGCTCGATGACGCGGTTCGGCACAATCAGGTGCGCTATCGACTGATACGGTCGTGTCCGACGCTTGCGGCGTATACGTGCAACGTATCAGGGAATCACAGCCTGCACGTCAACCCCGAGGACGCCGACCGTGAGTCCCGCGACCAGTAGCGAAAGTCCGGCACCGAACAGCAGGATCTGGGTCCAGTTACGGGGTGCGTCCGTGTCTACGCCCTCGAGTCGGGCCTGCAGATCGGCCGCCCTCGAGCCGATCGGATCGGGGAACGTCGACAGCACCTCGAAGGGCTCGGCCGGGTCCAGCGCGCCGACCAGCAGCGCGAATCCGAGGTAGAGGACGAAGCCGGCCGGCGGAACGACGAGCAGCGCGAGCCACGGGTTCGTGATCGCTGCGGCGAGTGCGACGATCGGGACGGCGGCGAGGGCGGTCGCCAGCGCCACCCGGCCAAGCCGAGCGTCCGAAAGCGGATCGAAACCGACCAGGCGGGCGCTCCAGCAGTGAAAGACGAACATCAGTCCGTAGCCGACGCTAGTTGCGATTGCCGCCCCGTGCATGCCGTACCGCGGGATCAACAGGGCGTTGAGAACGACGTTGACCCCGGCCGCGACGCCGGTGGCGGCGACGGGATACCGGAGCGTCCCGTTGCCCTGCGAAACGGCGAGGATCGGGCGAGCGAGCGCGAATCCGAGCGCGCCGGGGAGCAACAGCAACAGCGGTTCGATCGCCGGTTCGGCCTCGGCGCCGAAGTACACCGGGACGGCGACGTCCGCGAGCGCCGCGAGGCCGACCGCCATGACCGCAGTCAGGAGGAACGTGTACCGGGTCGTCCGTGAGGTCAGGTCCGTGATCTTCCGGGTGCGGTTCTGGGACCACAGCTCCGAGGTAGAGTGGACGAACACCGTCTGTAGCGCCAGCGGGACGAACCAGAGGAACTCCGCGATCTGCAGGGCGGCCCGGTAGTTGCCCACCTCCGAACTCGTCCGGAAGTGCTGGAGCATCAGGATGTCGACGTGGTACAGCGACATCAACAGGAGCACGAGGACGATGCTCATCGAGTTGAACGTGAGCATCCGCTTTCGGGGGAACCGATCGCTGGGCCGCGAAAACACCGACGCTAGCGAGAGTCGGCTGTGTACGAGCGCCAGCCCGACGAGCGCGACGAGCGTGCTCGCGACGATGTGGCCGAGAAGCGCGCCGACCACGCCAAAGCCGACGTACGTCAGCGGAATCGCGACCGCGACGAAGCCGAGCTTATCGAGGACTTTCAGCGGCTCGGAGTAGCGCTCGAGACCGAAGCCCATCAGCGTTTTCCGGGCGTAGTCGCGGAACTGGGCCGTGACCACGAGGATCGCGAGCACGTAGAAGTAGACCGCTCGCTCCTCGCCGAACGCGAACGCGACGTAGCCGAGGTCGGTGGCGACGACCATGACGAGGATGCCGATGGCCGCGAGCCAGATCGCCAGCCGCAGGTAGAAGCCGACGACGTGTGCCTCCCAATCGGGATCGGCACGGTCCTCCGCGAGGTACTTCCGGACGCCGTCGGTGATCCCGGAGCTGACGAAGATCATGTAGATGGCGAACGCCGACAGCAAGACCGCGTAGTCGCCGTAAGCCGATGCGCCGAGGAACCGGTACAAAAGCGGCGTCGAGACGACGGTTACGATCAGCACGACGACCTTCGTGCTGACGACCGAGAAGATACCGCTCGCGAGACTCCTGTTCATGGACACGGTCGTCGTTCACCCCCTGCTGTCGACGACCGGCGGATCCCGTCACTGTCCGGTCGGTCGATATCGTGTGCGATCGCCACAGTATCGACGCGGTGTCACCGTTGGGCCCTTATTATACCCGTGTTAAACGCCGCGACGGTCGGGTTTCGTGTCGCTTCCAGCGAATCGCAAGACGGTACCCTGACAGGCATCGAGCAGCCGTCGACGGCGTTACCGACTCTATAAGTATGGGTTCGGTCGTCCGACGTCGAGTGAACGATGGATCACGAATCGACGCGTCGCCGGCTCATCGGAACGGCCGGCGCGGGCGTGATCGGGTTGACGGCCGGTTGCATCGGCCGCTTTACCGACGGCGACGAGAACGGGAGCGATCCGAACGACGACGAGAACGAGTCGGCCGACGAGGACGGGACAGGGTCCGATACCGAGACCGACGCGGGCGGGGAGTCGAACGACGCGACCGAACCCGAAGACGACCCCGTCCCGAACGTCGACGGCGGTGCCGTCGTCTTCGTCTACGACGACGGCCCGATTGAGGACTACGAGCAGGCGTTTCCCGTCCACCAGGAGTTCGACGCGCCCGCGACCGCGGGGATCGTCACCGAGTGGATCGGCCGCGAGGACTACAACGGCACCGACTGGATGGACGTCGACCACCTCGCGGAACTCGCAGACGCCGGCTGGGAGATCTCCTCGCACACGACCGCCCACACCGCGCTTGGCGCGTTCGAACTCGTCGAGGACGCCGAACCCGACGACACCCGAATCTACCCCGAACAGCGCAATCACGGGTTTCAACACGGCTACGAGGCCGAGGTCACGGACGGCGACGAGCGCGTCCGTCGAACGATCGTCGGCTCCGACACCGACGACGTGGGCGGCTACCTCGAGTTCGACGAGTCGCTCGGAACGTCGTTCGACGCCGGCGAGACGGTCGAGCGCTACCCGGCGGACGTCATGCACGAGTTCCTCGGCGACTCGAAGGCGGAACTCGAGGGGCACGGGTTCGAGATCGACACGTTGCTGGCCCCCTACGATATCGTCGACGAGCGGACGGTCGAGATCGCCAGGGAGTACTACGACGGAATCTCGAACGTCCACCCGGGATCGATGGTGAACGATCCGGAGGCGTTCGACCCGTTCGAGACCAACCGGGACTACTTCGTCGAGTTCACCACCCGCGAGGAGGTGCAGGCGGAACTCGACCGAATCGCCGAGGAAGAGGCTCTCGGAATCCTTGGCGCTCACACCTTCAAAGAGGAGGTCACGTCGGAGCGTATCCGCGAAACCCTCGAGTGGGTCGACGAACGCGACCTCGAGGTCCTGACGTTCCGCGAGGCGATCGCGGCGACCGAGAGCTGAGACTAGCGGCCGACACAGTGTCGGCGCGGAACAGCCGAGTGTGTCACGGACGACGAACTGGCTGTTACTCGTAGTCATTTCGCCAGGTCAACACGTCGGTAGCCCCGAGATCGTCGATTCCGCCGACGATCCGATTGACCCTAAACTCCGGCCCGTCAATGTCGGGATAGAGACGAACCCCTTCGAGGTCATCGTGGTACGATTCGGCGTCCGAGTTTCGGAGGTGGTTCCCGTCTCCCTGGTCGACGTACGGGTACTGACTCGCGCGAAGTTCTCCTCTGTAGATAGTGGCGTCGTCACCCGTCACGACGAGGCCGTTTCGGTCGGCGTCGTCGCGGCCGGGCTGGTCGACGGTCACGTGACTGAACCGGCAGTTGTCTCGGCCACATCGGACGCCGTCGCGAAAGCCGGCGTCCGTGACGCCGGCCTCGCCCGACACGTCGAGGAGTTCGACGAGAACTTGGTCTTGTTTATCGGTTTCTCTGATCCAGAGCGGATAGCCGCCGGCCGTCTCGTGGACGATCTCGCCGCCGTCGATGTGGGTGTAGCCGGCCTCCGGCGAGACGACGATCCCGTGGTTTACCTGCTCGCCACTGATCTCGATCGACACGTCCTCGATCCGCGACGTCTGACAGGAGTTCATCACCGAAATCGCGTGGCTGGTCGGCTGGGGCGACGTGATCGAGATGTCGACATCCTCCACGCGGAGGTCGTCGCCGTTCTCGAGGCGGATACCACGCTGACTGTTGTCGTACGACCGCGTGCGATCGACCTCGATCGTCGCATCCCTGATCACGCTCCCTTCGCCGCCGAGTCGGACGTTCGCGCCGTTACTGTTCGCGAATCGACCGCCGTCGATGACGACCGTTCCCTCGTCGTTCACCGCGTACAGCCCGTTGTCAGGGAAGCCACCGAGTTCGCAGTCCGTGAACTCGAGGGTGCCCACGTTCGTGTTCGCCTCGATGCCGATCGGACCGCGCCACATGTTCCCGGCGTTCGGCGTCTCGTCGGCATGAACGCCGCCGTCGGGGGCACGGAATCGTTCGACGACGCCCCGTCCGTCCGGATCGGCGACGGCGAACATTCCGGGGCCCCACGTGCCGCTGTCGTGTTCTCCTTCGATCGTGATATCTCGAACCTCGAGGTTCCGAGAGACCGTCGCCTCGATCACACGGATACCCGTCTCGGGCTCCGTCTGGTCGACATCGAATCCCTCGAACCGGAGGTTGCGGCCGGGATTGTAGGAAACGCCCAGACGGAACAATCGGTTCTGCGGCCCGTCGAACTCGTGGTAGTTCGCCGGGACGAGGGTCGCGTTCCGGCCGATGAATCCGACGTTTTCGAACCCCGTGAACCGGAACTGGGAATCCACGTAGTAGCGCCCCTCCGGAAACACGAACGCGGTATCGTCGGCCCGCAGGTCCTCGAGTACCGGCGTGATCGACTCGTCTCCCGTGTTATCGGCCCCGGCCTCGACGACGTCGACGACGGTGTCGTACTCCTCGTGAAACGCAGCAACGGCCCCGCTCGCAACGGTTAGTCCGATTCCGGAAACGGCCGCGATTGCGGTGTTTCGTAGCACCGACCGCCTGGACCGCTGCCCCGCACTCGATTCGTCGGCGGGTGAGCCACCACCCGTTTCGCTGTTTGACCGCCCATCATCCATTTTCCCCTGCTTCGATTCGCTGAGATCGCTTCGATCCGGCTTCGACATTCACTTTTTTCGAGTAATGGTCGGGTTCAGTATCTATGGATTCGGATAGCAAGTCTTTAAGTTCGACAGCGGCCAGAATCGCAAGCGAGGTCGCCGTTGGGCCGCGATCAGAAACTGTTGCATCGTTGCAACGGATCGGCCCAAACTGTTTCTCGCTGACATTCGCGTCGTCGTGATGAGTTCGTTACATCGAGAAGCGCCATCAATCGTGCCGTCCGGGCATCCGGTCGCTATCGAGGGTCGCCTCGATCAGTTCCGCAACCGCACGGCGGAGACGCTGTGACACCGCGGAATCGGAGATATCGAGACGCTCGGCGAGGTCGTCCTGGGTGATCACTCGCGGAATGTCGTAGTAGCCGCCGTAGTACGCCATCACGAGGATTTCGTGCTGTCGTTCGGTCAGGAAGTAGGTTCCGTCATCGGACGCGGACGAGTCGTACAGTTGGCTCACCCGAAAGGAGATGCCGCGGTCGCGACAGTACTCGCGGAACGCGGTCAGCGTGTCGCGGTCCGGCACGTGAGTTCGAACGATCCATCCCCGTTCGCCGCTCGTGATCGTGAAGACGAACAGCCCCAGTTCACCACAGCAGCCGGGGACGATTTCGCGATCGGTCTCGAGAGTCACGCGGTAGATCGTCCGGTTTTCGAACGTTGCTACCCGCTCCGGCGCCGAAACCGTCGGGTCCGCGACCATCGCCCCGCCGAGCGCACGGTGCTCGTCGCCGAACGCGGAGACGAACGCGATCGGTCGTTCCGTCCGAACCGTGTACTCGTATCTGATCGTTATCGCCGGATGGGCCGCTATCGTCGACGCTAACGGAAGCTCGTCGTGAACGACGCGAATCTCTGCGATGAATCCCATAGTGATGTCCGTCCAGTGTGTCGGGTTCGGTCGATCGCCTATACTTATACCGTGAGTAATCGCCATCACGATGGCTTCGAGCGGTGCCCCACTCTCAGCTCATGTATCCGAGGTCGGCGAGGCGCTCGGTCACCTCGTCGTCCGTCGCGGCCCGATCACGTTCCCCTTGTTCCGAGTACGCCGGGTACGAGACGGGATCGATCGAATCGACGAGGGGGACAACGCTCCCGTCCATCCGGTCGCTGTACGGGACACCCATCGACGCCAGGACGGTTGGTGCGACGTCGAAGAGGTTCGCGTGATCGAGCGACGCATCCTCGTCGATGCCGTCACCGGTCGCCACGAAGACGCCGTCCATCTTGTGATTCCACGGTTCGGCCGGTCCGAAGTAGCCGCTGTCGCCGGCATCGAGCTGTTCGGAGAGCGTGTGCTCGAAGTCGTTCGGGATTGCGACGACGTCGACGGTCCGCTCGACGTTATCCCCGTGGAAGTACTGCTCGCGCGGTGCGACCGTCTCGAAAAACGGCTCCCCGTCGGGCGTCTCGACGCGCTGGAGCGTGTGGATGAGCGCCTCACGACGCTCTTCGTACTCCTCGGGCGGAACGGTGCCCTCGGGCTCGCGTCCCTCGAGGTTGATCCGGACGCCGAGTTCCGTCCGAGCGCGGACGTACGCCGTCGACGCGGCGAAGTCGACCTGCTCGTTGGCCGTCCGAGAGACGCCGCCGGGCGCGTACTTGACCGCGAGGTCTGCGAGTCCGACTCGCTCGAGGGTAGTTCGGACGCGACGGGCAGTGATGCCGAAGCGAGCGGCGATCGACGCCGCTCTCGCGGCCGTGCCGGGTTCCCAGGAGTCGCACTCTTCCCCTTCGCGAAGCTGTCTACGCATCGGAGTCCACGAGGGCATCCCCTTCCCGCCGGTCGTCGTCTCGAGGAACCCCTCGTCGCGGAGGAACTCGTTGATGCGGAACTCGTACCCGTCGTACGAACCCATTCCGTGGTCGCTCACGAGGAAGACACGATCCGGATCGCACGCCTCGAGTATCGCCTCGATTTCCTCGTCGGTCGCCTCGTAGACTGCCTCGACCTTCACTTGGTCGCCGGCGAACTCGTGGAAGACAGTGTCCGTCTTTTGAAACTGGACGAAGCCGAAGTCGGGATCGTATTCGCCGACGAGGTGTCGAAACGCCGCGCCGCGCATCTCGATCAGTCGGCGGTATTCCGCCATCTTCTCCTCGTCCGGGATCGAGTCATCGTCGCGAGTGTAGCTCGGATAGAGGCGGTACTCGCCGATCGCGTCGCGAACGTCGTCGAGCAGTCCCTCGGGGTGACACGTCGGATTCTCCGGCCCGAGGAAACCGGGGATCAACGCGCCGTCGAACTCGTCGGGCGGATGCGTCACCGGGGCGTTGACGACGACGCTCGAGTGCCCGTGTCGGTCCAGCAGGGTCCACAACGGGTGTGCTTCGACGTCGTCGTTGCTCGTCACGTGCCAGTCGTAGCCGTCGTACCCGACGAAGCCGATCGCGCCGTGTTTGCCGGGGTTGACGCCGGTGTAGATCGACGGCCAGGCGCTCGGCGTCCACGGCGGGATCTGGGATTCGAGCGGCGCGGCGACACCGTCCGAACAGAGCCGTCGAATCGTTGGGATGCGATCTCGTTCGAAGAGGCGATCGAAGACCGACAACGAGCCCGCGTCGATACCGATGAGCAGCGTCTCGAGGTCGCCTGAATCGTTCGTGGTATCCGTTGGTTCACCGTTCGATACGGTCTCCTTGGTGCGATCCGTCCGGGTCATCGGTTCGTCGGTTTTCGCTGTGTAGTCGGAGATCGGTTCGTCTGCTGCCCCGCCCGAGCCACAACGTAACGCCGTCGGTCCATACGAATCACGTGTCTCACCCCTGTAGAGAGAGACACACCTCTTCATTATCAGTTAGTTAAACCCGATGAGCGCCCGCATTGTGATGCCGTTCACCCTCCAGAAACGACGGATCGAAATCGATGGGGGCCGATGTCGCAGCGCGATTTCACCCGATTGGGCGCCGCGAACGATCAGCGATCGCCACTGTGCTGGATTGGGACGCCGGTTACGTTCGGTCTCACGTGGTGGACTCCAGCTACTGGGCCAAATACGAATCCGCTGGAACACAACCGTTGCTGTGCTCGCGGACCGACACCGCCCGATCGCACGCGATCACGAACGACGTGGGTCCGGTGAACTACCCCGACCGACCGCGCTCGGACCCGCCCGGTCCTCGCTTGTCGCGGTTAGTACGACCAGTTTCTGTGTCGGAACGGACAGAAACAGGCCCCACAGCGTCCGCGAGAGCGAGGCTCTCATGTGTCCGGGTTTCCTCGTACCGGGGAAGCTCCGTCGTTAACGATGGGGAGGACGTCACATCTTCTTAGCTGCCTTCAAACGGAGAATGGGGAGCGGTCACTACATCGGTGTGCCTGTAGACCCACGCCGGAATTGGCGTGGTGTCACAGGGTGAATCCCGGCGACCCCCGTTCAGGGGGTTAATTATGACTCAAGACGAGATTACAACACGACTGACTACGGGTCGAGGGCGGGCTCGTCGTTCGTCCCTTCTTCGTCGTCACCAGGCTCGTCCTCATCGGTTTCCTCGTCATCGTCACCGTCACCCGGTTCGTCGTCATCATCGAGCCCGTCGTCGTCTTCATCATCAAGTCCGTCGTCATCATCATCGAGCTCGTCGTCGTTCTCCGCCGGATCGTCGTCTTCGTTGTCGTCCATACAGCCTGCGATCGCCGCAATCGTACCGACGCCGAGCATCTTTGTGAATCGACGTCTGTTGAGGGTTGGTGCTTTCATAGCGTGCGTCTGCGTCGATGAGAGTCTGGTAAATAATAGCGAAACTCCGTTTATACGATTGATTCTAATTCAAACGAGTTGTGAATCTTTATCGATCTGACAAGAAACAGTTGCGAGACTGAAAGAGAATGCTAGACCCGTCCTCACGGAAGTAGTCCAACCGAGCGAGAAATTGATGGCAGCGAGTGTCAATTCCTCTTCGCTCACGATGAGATGGAGTATCCGCCTTGCTATCAAGACGAGGGAGGAAATACGGAACTGAGCGTGGTTTCACTCGTCGAACCGGAGCAGACGCAACCCGATCAAGCTGACGAGGACGGTCGATCCTTCGTGGCCGACTACGGCAACCGGAAGCGGGATTCCTGCGGTGAGAATCGCGATCACCATGATCGCAATTGCGCCGAACGCGATGGCGAAGTTGATGTACAGCGTTCGGCGCGTCTCCTTGCTGAGCGCGAACGCGTAGGGGAGCCGATCGAGTTTGTCCGACATAAGCACGATATCGGCCGTCTCGAGCGCGACGTCGGTTCCGGCTCCGCCCATGCCGACGCTGATATCGGCCGTCGCGAGCGCGGGGGCGTCGTTAACGCCGTCGCCGACCATCGCGACGGCCTCGTGGCGTTCCTGGAGCGCCTCGATGTGTTCGACCTTCTCCTCGGGGAGTAACTCCGCGTACACCTCGTCGATGCCGAGTTCGTCGGCGATGTACTGGGCGACCCGCTCGTTGTCCCCGGTGAGCATGACGATCTGTTCGACGCCACGCTCGCGGAGTTTGTCGATCATTTCAGCTGCATCGGGTCGGATCGTATCGGTGAACCCGAGCCAGCCGAGAACAGACAGCCGGTCGTCGGTTTCACTGACGACGATGACGCTCGTTTTTCCCTGGGATTCGAGGTCCCGAACGGCCTCGAGTCCAGCCTCTCTCCCGTCGATCGATCGTCCGTCCAGCACGGTTTCGACGTAGCGCGGATTGCCGATGTGGATGGTTTGGTCCTCGACGGTCGCGTGAACGCCTTTGCCGACGACCGCCTCGAACTCACTCGAGTCGGGGATTGCAATCGAACGCTCCGAAGCGGCCTCGACGGTTGCCTCGGCGAGATGGTGCTCTGACCGGGACTGGACGGCCGCTGCAAGCGCCAGCAGTTGCTCGTCGGCCGACGTCTCATCGACCCACTCCTCAAGCAGGTCGCTCTCGATGGAGCCGCCATCGGTTGCGGTAAACGCGGTATCACGTGCGTTCACGTCGGTGAGACGAGTGTCTCCTTTAGTCAGTGTCCCTGTCTTGTCGAACGCGACCGCGTCGACGTTCCCCGCGGTTTCGATGTGTTCGCCACCTTTGAACAGGACGCCCTGTCGACCGCCGGCCGAAATCGCCGAGAGGACGGCCGCCGGCGTCGAGATGATGACCGCACAGGGAGAGGCGGCGACCATGAGCGTCATCGCACGGTAGAATGTCGGCTCGAACGCGTGATTGAGCAGCCAGAGCGGCAGCACGATCGCGATCGCCGTCATCGCGAAGACCCCCAACACGTAGGGCTGCTCGAAGCGGTCGATGAGTTGCTGGGTCGGTGCTCGTTTCTCCTGTGCCTTCTCGACCATCTGAATGAGCCGGGAGATTGCCGACTCCGTGGCCTCGCGCGTCACCCGAACCTCGAGACTCCCCGTCTCGTTGATCGTCCCGCTGAACACCTCGTCGCCGGGTTCTTTCGTCACCGGAACGGATTCGCCGGTGAGCGACGACTGATCGACCGTACTCTCGCCGGACTCGACGACGCCATCAAGTGGCAGTCGTTCCCCGGGCCGAACGACGAACACGTCGCCGACCGCGACGTCCTCGATCGGCGTCGTCGCTTCCGTTCCGTCACGCAGCACCTGCGCCGACTCTGGACGCATGTCGACCAGCGACTTGATCGCGGTTCTCGAGCGGCCGATCGCGTACTCCTCGAGGACGCCCGACAACGAGAACAGGAACAGCAACATTGCCCCCTCGAACGGGGCACCGATGTAGAGTGCGCCGAGTGCGGCGATGATCATCAGGAGGTCGATCTCCACGGCAGGCTCTCGTACCGCGGCGATACTCGCTTTGAGTCCGTACCACCCGCCGAAGACGTAGGCCACGGTGTAACTGGTCCAGACGAACGACGGGGGTGCGCCAAACCAGCTGCCGAGAAGTCCGCTCGTCATCCCGAGGAACGTCAGGACGACGAACACCGCCTGCCGCCGAACGTCCAGCCGGTCCGTCGGCGCTGCCGGCTGCTCGTCGGCGAGCGACGCGGAACTCGATGGCGTCTCCATACGGATCGTTGGGAGCCGTTGTGGATAAGCGTTCACATGAGTTGACGGACGTGGGAATTTGCTCGCAACGAGGACGTGTACAATTCGACGGACTGCTGTCGGGGACCGTCCGTGGCCGGCGCTGTTATCTGCAATCGGTGACAGTCGCGGGTCCGTCGGGAGAGTATTGTTTAGATCGCACAATTTAAGCGTAACGAGTCCGTAAGATAGCGTAATGACCGATACCCTCGATGAGGAGCGAGAGCGAATCCGCGAGCAAAAGAAACAGAAACTTCAGCAGCGCCTCGAGAACGGTGGCGAACTGGGTGCAGACGCAGGTGCCACCGCCCAAGCGCCGTCCGAACCGATCGCGATCGACGGACAGGCTCACCTTGACGAGATTGTCAGCGAACACGACGTCGTCCTCGTCGACTGTTACGCCGACTGGTGTGGTCCCTGCCAGGTGCTCGAGCCGACGATCGAGGCATTGGCTTCCGAGACCGACGCGGCGGTCGCGAAAGTCGATGTCGATGCCCACCAGGGGCTGGCCCAGCAACTGGGGGCACGCGGCGTGCCGACGCTGGTTCTCTACGCCGACGGCGAACCGGTCGAACGGATGGTCGGCGCACAACCCAGAGAACAACTCGAAGGATTGATCGAACAGTACAGCACGTAGCTCCGTTTCTGCTGACAGCGAACTCGACGACAGTGAGTTCGGTCCCGATGAACAGGCCCGGACCCAGACGTCGCAGTCGCGTCAGGTTGGTCGGGTTCGACGACACTCGATTGCAGCGCACGGTCGTGTTCGAACGCACTCTCACGCAAGCGAAAGCGTCAGCGAGAACGTCGCCCCGTCGCCTGCGTCGGACTCAACCCAGATGCGACCGCCGTGACGTTCGATGATCCGCCGCGAGAGGGTCAGTCCCATCCCGGTTCCCTCGTGTTCGTCACGCGTGTGCAGGCGCTGGAAGATGTCGAAGATCTGATCCTGATCGTCGGGCGCAATCCCGATCCCCTCGTCCCGAACCGAGAGGACACACTGCTGTCCGTGCTGTTCGGCCTCGATGGTGATTCGGGGTGGCTCGTCGCCACTGTACGTGATCGCGTTGGTGAGGAGATTCTGTAACACCCGCCGCAGCTGGCTGGCGTCGCCGCGAACGGTCGGCAGCGAGTCCGCCGTGATCTCGGCGTCGCTCTCCTCGATCCGGAGTTGCAGATCGGTGAGGACGTCGTCGAGCAAGTCGTCGAGGTCGACCGGTTCGAGCGAGTCTCCCTGCGTATCCACGCGGGAGTACTCGAGCAGCCCCTCGATCATCGCCGTCATTCGCTCGGCCCCGTCGACCGCGAACTCGACGAACTCGGTTGCGTCCTCGTCGAAGTCGTCGCTGTACCGCTGATCGAGTAGTTGCAGATAACTCGAGATCATGCGAAGCGGCTCCTGAAGATCGTGGCTCGCTGCGTAGGCAAACTGCTCGAGTCGCTCGTTCGATTCCTCGAGCTTCCGTTTGTACTCGTTGCGCTTGGTGACGTCGACGGCGACGAGCATCCCTGCGAACACGTCGCCATCGTCGTCTCTGACGGGAATGATGTGGAGGCTCCAGGTACGATCGAGAAACGAGACATCCATTTCTGTTGATTCGCCGTCGAAGACGGCCTGGAACGCTGGCTCGAGTTCGTCGACGAGATCATCGGAGTAGAGTTCGTAGATCGTCGTCCCTTCGAGTTTGTCGGCGGGCAAACCGATCTCCTCGAGGACTTGCCCGTCTGCGAACGTGTATCGGAGGTCCTCGTCGAACATCGTGATCGCCCCGTTCGGGAACCGCTCGATCAGCGTTCGGTAACGCTGTTCGCTCTCCTCGAGGCGGCGCTGGTACGCGAGTCGCTCGGAGACATCCCTGACGACGCCGATTCGACGTGTACCGGCATCGGAGACGTGAGTCGTAATCGACGTCTCGGTGGGGACCTCCTCGCCGTCGGCCGTCTCGATCGTCGGCTCGAGTTTTGCTGCCGTCGACTCGTCGGCCATCGCCTGCATGCGGTCGACGACCTCGTCGTCGACGACGAGTGACTCGTGGGCTCCGAGCAACGCCTCACGATCGTAGCCGGTCAGGTCGGCGAAGGCTCGGTTGACGATGGTGTACCGATTCTCGTCGTCGACCGTGTAGACGCCGTCGTCGATCGCCTCGATGATCGTCCGATACTTCTCCAGTTTTCGCTCGCGTTCTTTCCGCGCCGTGACGTCGGCATCGATCCCGACGATGTGCTCGACTGTTCCCTCGTCGTCGGTGACCGGAATCGCCTGGGCGTGAATCCACCGCTGCTCGCCGTCCGGCCTGATGACTCGAAACTCCTCGTCGAGCGAGAACTCCGGCAGGGCGGTGTAGGAATCGCGAACTCGATCCCGATCCGCCGAATGGACGAGTTCGAGCCACGAGAGGCCGTCGTCGTACAGGTTCTCGCGGTCGACGCCGAAGACGTCCTCGTAGGCAGGATTGGCGTAGATGTACTCCGTCGGGTCCGGGCCGGTCAACCAGACGACTTCCTCGAGGTGCTCGCTGAGGGTCCGAAAGCGACGTTCTTTCTCCCGAAGCGCCGCCTCTATCTGGTTGCGATCGGTGACGTCACGGACTACCCCGATCCGCTTTTCATCCTCGTCTTCGTCCAGAATGACGAATCGGTTCTCGACCGTCCGGGTCTCGCCCTGCCCGGCATCGATCGTCTCCTCGAATGTCGGGGGCGTGTCCTCGCTGCTGCCACTCCACTGTTCGGCCTCGATCGACGCGAACCCCTCGCCGAACACCGTCGAGGCGTGTCGTCCCTGCAGTTCCGCCCGCGAGAACGCAGTCAGGTCGGCGAACGAATCGTTGACCAGTTCGAACCGACGTTCCTCGTCGAGGACGTAGATTCCCTCGTGGGCCGTTTCGACGACCTTCTCGTACTGTTCGAGTTCTCGACTGCGCTCGAATTGATCGGTGATGTCCTCGATCGCGAAGACGACGCCGTCGAGTTCGTCGCCGTCTCCATGGTCGTCGTAAAGCGGCGCACCGTTAACCGAGATCCACACCCGCTGGCCGTCCGGTCGCAAGACACCGCTGACCTGATCGAACAGCGGTTCGTCCGAGTCGACGATTCGGGGGAACGGCAACTCCTCCATCGAGAGAGGCTGGCCATCGGGCCCGATTTCGTCCCATTTGGGATCGTCGAACCGCAACTCGTTGATCCGTTCTTTGCTGCGGCCGAAAATCTCCTCGGCCCGATCGTTGGCAAATCGCATCTCGCCGTCGATACCGACGATCGTGATACCGATCGGACTCGTCTCGACGATTTTGTCCTTGAGGGTCGCTTCCGCGTCTCGTCGCCGGTTCGCTCGTTCTCGGTCGACGACCGAGCCGAGGACGTTGGCGACGGCGCTGACGAACGTCCCGTCTGCGTCGCTGAACGCGTCCATCGCCGTCGTATAGACCGCGAAGACGCCCCACGGACCGTCCGACGAGGCGATACTGACACAGACGGCGCTGCCGATCGAATCGTCGGGGAGAAACGCTGGCTGGTCGAATCGGTCGCTGGCCTCGAGGTCGTCGACGATGACGGGATCGTCCGTCGCCAGTGCGGTTTCGTGGAGGGCGTCAATGGTGTTCGTTCCGATACGGTCGTCGTCGATCCCGTCTCCGTCGCGAATCAGGAACTGACCGTCGGTCGGAGTCGATTCGAGAACGACGGCGAACTCCGCATCGAGCGCATCGCTGACTGTTGTAACGGCGCGGTGGATCAATTCGTCCAGATCGCCCGTTTCGAACGCCTGCCGACCGAGGTCCGCGACGAGCTCCTGTTGTCGGATAGCCGACTGCGTTGCTGCGTCACCATCCGAGCGAGGAGGTTCGGTCATTGACTACGCTAGGTGAGTCATCGAACATAAGGTCATCCTTCGGACGCTGCGTGAGAAGTGTGTTTGCTCCGATCGCACTGTTCTGAAATCGGACTGGACGGTATCGGAGTAGACGAGACGTGTAAGAAAGACGTCAGTCGGCGCCCGCAGGCGACGTTCTCGATGCGGTACGCTGACTCCGCCAGTAGCCCTGAAGATACGCGCCGACGAACATACCGGCGAGTGCCCAGAGGATCGTCACGTTGCCAACGCCGAGGCTGGCGTAGGCCGCACCGGGGCAGATCCCCGACAGGCCCCAGCCGACGCCGAAGATCGCGCCGCCGATCAGGACGTTGCGATCGAACGACTTCAGCCGTCGACCGTAGGTGTCGCCGGTGAGCGGCGCATGGTCGAACAGTCGCGGCACCAGCGCGAAGGCGATACCGGTGATAACCGCGGCTCCGCCCATGACGAACAGCAATCCGAAG
This sequence comes from Natrialbaceae archaeon A-arb3/5, assembly GCA_046614585.1. GTDB lineage: Archaea > Halobacteriota > Halobacteria > Halobacteriales > Natrialbaceae > JBKKHI01. Next base: position 77,534 of record JBKKHI010000007.1, read on the forward strand.
TCCTCGAACTGCAGGAAGTTCAGGACGACCTCGGGGCGAGCCATGTGGCTGAAGCCGAGACCGAAGCCGAAGATCAGGCCGCCGACGAAGATGAGCGGCATGAACAGGGGATGGCGTTCCTGACTCATCTTACGGTGTCACCCCCAGTGCCATGACGACCTGGGCCGTTCCGACCGCGACGATCAGGAACGTGATAACGCCGACGATCGACGTCTTCGAGCCCGAGCCGACGCCACAGACGCCGTGGCCCGACGTACAGCCCTTGCCGATCCGGGTGCCGATGCCGACCAAAATTCCGCCGAGGAACAGCCGCCACGGCTGGACGTCAGTCAGCCAGAGCGAGAATCCGCCGAGGTCGTACAGTTGGCCGGTCGACCCCGGTTCGTAGAGCCCGCTCGAGACCAGTCCGGACTGGAACGTAAGCGCGTAGACGAACGCACCGGCGACGATTCCGAGCGTGAAGACGACGCGCCAGTCTCGTGAGGAGACGTATCGCTGGAACCGAGACTGATCCGAGACGTACGACAGGGTCGACTCGAGGAACGTACTCGCGCCAGCCGAAATCCCGGTCCCAAGGTAGATGACGACGGCCCCGAGCCCGACGAGGAGCCCCCCGATAGCGTACCGGCTGATGCCGGCGGGAAACAGCGACTCGTACAGCGCGGGTGCGAAGAGTTCAGTGACCATTCGACTGGTGGGAAGTGGTGTTAGTCACCAGCCAGTGATTCCTGGCTGGCGGCGCAGTTGTTCGGGCCGAGCTCGAGTTCGAACGCTTCCTCGTTACCGATCTCTTGCTGGCCGAGGTTCGTTGCGATAATTTCCTCGTAGTTGGCCGGACGGGGTGGCATGTCCGCGAGGATCAACTCGACGAATTCGTCTTTGTCCATCGTGAGCGCAGCCATGGTCTCTTCGAGTTCGCCGATCGGTGCGGTGTAGGTTCCGTCCGCAGCGGGCACGGCCGAGTCGCTGACGTGTGCGCCGCCGATCAGCGTGTCTTCGGGCAGCGAGAGCACACGCTTTTGCAGCGACTCGTAGAGCTGTTTCGCAGCGTCTTCAGCGCCCTCGTCGCCCTCTTCTAAATCGGGGCGGGCGACGCTCTCGATGAACAGGCCGTCGCCGGTTGCGAGCAGTTCGCCGTCGATCAGGTACGAGGTCATCCCGGAGGTGTGTCCGGGTGTGGAGACGGCCTCGATCGTTGCGTCGCCGACCCGGAACTCGTCACCGTCGTCGGCAACCGTTACATCGTCGACGTAGGTGACGCCGCGGTCGACTGCGGCCGCCGGGATAACGCCTTCGACACCTTCGTCGACGAGCGCTCGAACACCCGAGATGTGGTCCGCGTGGACGTGCGTGTCGATCGCGTATTTTAGTTCGACGCCCAATTCTGCTGCGTCCTCGAAGTAGCGGTCCGTGAACGCGCGAAGCGGATCGATTACGGCTGCCTCGTCGCCATCGTGGACGAAGTAGCCGAGACAACCTGAGGAGGGACGTTGGTACTGGAAGACCGTTCCCGAACCGTCGTAGCGTTCGACCTCGACGGCCTCGTAGATGCGTGCCCAGCCGTTCATCCCCTCCTCGAGGTGGTCGACATCGTAGCCGCGTGCTTTCAACGCGCCCGCAACGAACTCGCTTGCACCACCTTTCGCACAGAGAACGGTCACGTCTCGATCGGCAGGAATCTGCTCCAGAACGCCATCGTCGATCTCCTCGTCGAGGAATTCGAAGTAGGGGACGTTGATCGACTCGACGTTCTCTCCGTCGATGCGCCACTCGTTGTAGTCGGATTGCATGCGGGCGTCGAGCAGCGTGATGACCTCTCCCGAATCGATCTGTGCTTTCAACGCGTCCGGTGACACCGATTCGACCTCGGCATCCGGTGTTGGAAAGTCCGTGTCGTCCATGTTGTACAGTTTTCCATACCGGTTACTCGCACTTAAGAGTTTGCACAATATTCCACACAACCCACAATACAGTATGCGTCAAAACAACCTGCCCAGAGTTCTATCCTCCACTTTTCCCCCTCCTACCCACCAAATCGTACATAATTAAATCCGGACTGGACTGCAGCAGTTCGCGAATTGGGCAATAACCAACATTCTTTTATAGATGGGTCGAATATTGTGTAGTAGCTCCAATACAGAGCAGAAAAACTACCTATGAGTTCGGAACACGACACCACCGAGACGCTCGACGTGAAAGGACAGGCCTGCCCGATGCCCGTCGTCAAGACCAAGCAAGCGATCGACAACCTCGATGCCGGCGACGTTCTCGAGGTCGTCGCGACCGATTCGGGGAGTATGAGCGACATCCAGGGCTGGGCCGAGGGGACCGCCGGCGTCGAACTCCTCGACCAAGTCGAGGGAGACGACGTCTACACGCACTACGTCGAGAAGACCGAGTAAGATGAGTACGGATAGCCCGACGTCGTCGACCGACGAGTTCGACGCCGCGGAACTGCAGGCGCTGCGCGAGCGGGTCGACGAACTCGAGTTGGCGGTCGCCGAGACGGAAGCCGATGACAGCGACAAAAAGATGACGATCATCGCAACGAAGGGGACGCTGGATATGGCGTATCCGCCGCTGATCCTCGCGAGCACGGCCGCCGCCTTCGATTGGGATGTCGTCGTCTTCCACACGTTCTGGGGGCTCGACATCCTCCACGAGGAGAACTCGAGGAACCTCAAGCTCAGCGCCGTCGGCAACCCGAACATGCCGATGCCGAACGCACTCGCGGCCCTCCCTGGAATGGACGCGATGGCGACAAAGATGATGGAGAAGAAGATCGACGACAACGATACGGCCACCATCGAAGAGTTGATCGACCTCTCGATCGATCAAGGGGTCGAACTTCAGGCGTGCCAGATGACGATCGATCTGATGGACTACAACGAGGACGAGTTCTACGACGGGGTCGTCACCGGCGTCGGCGCGGCGACCGCGCTTCAGCACATGGCCGAATCCGACGTACAGTTGCTGATTTGAACATGAGAGAATCCGGATTACAGAACGATCGGTCAGAACAGATGACAAAACCGAGTCAGCGGGTTCTCGAGCGGATCGCCGAGGCGGGCGGGGTTGACCCGGCCGAACTGGACCCACCGCTTCACGATGTAGTGGATGCGACCGCGCTCGATCGGCTGTTCGAACCCACGAAACGCGACGGCGCTGCTCGCCGTGGAACCGTCACGTTTCGCTATCGCGGATACGACGTGACTGTAGACGGTGACGGGAACGTCACCATCGAGTGACGGTTCAGGGAGTGTTTCGCGCCGAGTGGAGAATCAGTCCAACCTCGATCGACGGTAACCTCGCTCGTCGACAGAAAGTCGCTCGTCCGTCGAACGTGTCCCTTTTGATGCCCCCCCACAACTGATACCACCGGTCGTTGTACGACGAGTAGGACGATGCACGCGCCATCACTTTCGGACCGAACGATCGAAGCGTACGCCGATGTGACGGATTCGGACCGTCTCGAGCGGCTTCGGTCGCTCGCCGACGCGCTGGCCGACAGCCGGATCCTCCACGTCAACTCGACCGCAACTGGCGGCGGCGTCGCCGAACTGCTTCGGTCGATCGTTCCGCTGTGCAACGACCTCGGGGTCGACACCGACTGGCTTGTCATGGACGCCGCCGACGACTTCTTCGAGGTGACCAAGGCAATGCACAACGCGCTTCAGGGGAGCGGTCCCCCGCTGACCGAGGAGATGAAAGCGACCTACCGGGCCGTCAACGAGGAAAACGCGCTCGAACTCGACGACGAAGGCGAGTACGATCTCGTCGTGCTCCACGATCCACAGCCCCTGGGATTGCTCGATCACCTCGAAGCGACGATGCCGGCGGCCGCGACCGTCTGGCGTTGTCACATCGATCTCACCGATCCGACCGAGGAGTACCTGTCGTTCATCTCCGAGTACACGAAACGGGTCGACCACGCGATCTTCAGTCGGTCAGGCTACGTCGGCGACACTGCAGTCCCGGAAACGAGCATCATCTATCCGTCGATCGACCCGATCACGGAAAAAAATCGGGCGCTCGACGCGGAGACGATCGCAGCCGAGCGCAACCGGCTGGACCCCCTCTCGTTCGAGGACCCGCTCGTCACGCAGATTTCCCGGTTCGATCCGTGGAAAGACCAGTTTGGTACGCTCGAGGCGTACCGTCGCGCCAGTGCGGACGTTCCCACTCTCCAGTTAGCGCTAGTGGGTGGGATGGCCGGCGACGATCCGGAGGGTCTGGAGTTGTACGAGCAGGTCGCCGAGGAGGCGGCCGCCGATCCGAACGTCCACGTCCTGACTGATCTACCGGACAGCGGCGTGAACGCCTTGCAGCGCGAGTCCGACGTCGTCGTCCAGAAGTCGCTTCGCGAGGGGTTCGGACTGGTCGTCTCGGAAGCGCTCTGGAAGCGGACGCCGGTCGTGGGCTCGAACGTCGGCGGCATTCCGCTACAGATCGTAGACGGAGAGACCGGCTATCTCGTCGATGCCGACGACGCGACAGGTGCCGGCGAGCGCGTTGCCGACTTGCTCGAGAACGACGCTCGCCGGGCGCGGTTCGGCGAGAACGCCCGCGAGCACGTTCGGGAACGCTTTTTATTGCCTCGACAGCTCGTCGAGTTGTTCGAGGTGCTCGCCAACGAACTGGACCGTCCCTGGTGAACAGTCGGACGAGTTCGCGACCGCCACCGGGGGTCTGTGCCCCCCTACAATTATCCGCCACAGCGGTGAAGTCACAGACTGACAGCCATGAACCGGCTTATCGATTCGATACTGATACCGACGGACGATAGCACGGGAGCCCTCGCGGGAGCGAAACGCGCGATTGCGCTCGCGTCGCGAACCGGCGCGGACGTACACGTCCTCTCTGTTGTCGCCGTTCGCAGCGATTTGGAGGGGATCACCGACGCGGCGGAGTCGATGTACGCGTCGCTCGAGGACGAGGCCGAAGACGCAGTGGCAACCATCGCGGAGATGGCGCGATCCCACGACGCGGATCTCGAGGTGACGACCACCGTCACGCGCGGGACGCCGTTTCAGTCGATCAGAGAGTACGCCACGCGGCGCGAAATCGACGTCATCGCCATGGGAACGAAAGGTCGAGACGGACTGGACAGGGTTCTCCTCGGCAGCGTCACGGAGAACGTCCTTCGGACGGCGCGTACGCCCGTTCTCGCCGTTCCACCGAATGCAGACACGCCCGAAATCGACGACATCGACTTCGACGAGTTTCTCCTGCCGACGGACGGCAGCGACGGGGCTACCATCGCAGCCGACTGGGGAATCGCACTGGCGAGTCGACTCGAGTCGATGATCCACACGGTGTACTCCGTCGATACGAGCCGCGTTTCTCGAGTGAAAGCGCCCGAGGAACTCCTCGACGCGCTCGAGCAAAGCGGTGAGGACGCGATCGAGACGGTTCGGAAGCGAGCCAAAGACGCCGGCCTCAGCGTCTCCGGCGCGATCGCGACCGGCTCGCCGGCGGACGTGATTCTTACGTCCGCGACCGAGCACGACGTCGATCTGATCGTCATGGGCACGCACGGCCGCACCGGCATCGGCCAGTGGTTTCTCGGAAGCGTTACGGAGAACGTCGTTCGAGAAGCCGACGTTCCGGTGTTTTGCGTCCCGGTGAGCGCCGACTCGCCCTGATACCGTCACGAAATCACGTTCGCGGCCCGCCAGGAAGCCGTGTGTACGCACCGATCATCGCGTCGTGAAGGTCCGTCCCGTCGAGGCTCGCGCTCTCGTCGACGATAGAGCGGCGGACAGTCGCCGCCGAAAGCGTCGCGTTCGGGAAGATTACCGATCGCTCGACGTCGGTATCGACGAGCGTCGCGTTCGCCATGACGTGGGCGTTCGATCCGACCGTCGCGTCCTCCAGCGTTGCCGAGTCGGCAACCCGTGATTCGCCGTCGAGATGCCAGGAAACGGCGTCGAGGTAACTCTCCCGCGTGCCGATGTCGAACCAGGCCCCGTCGAACGTGTACGCATACGTCGGCTCTTTCGACTGGAGCCACTGGACGAACCAACCCGGCTCGTCGGGATCGTTCCCCTCCTCGAGGTACGTCGGCAGTAGTTCGAGCGTTTCTTGCGAAAATGCGTAGCAGCCAATCGAAACGCGTGTCCCTGGAGGATCGTCGGGTTTCTCCTGAAAGTCGATCACGCGGTCGTCCTCGAGATCGACGACGCCGTACGCGGTCGCCCGTTCCGGCGAGCCGACATCGTAGGCGGCGATCACTGGCCCGCCTTTTCGGTCGTAGTACGCGAGAAAGTCTCTGATCGCGAACTCGAAGATGTTGTCGCCGGCGATCACCAGCAGGTCGTCGTCGATCCCTTCGCGCTCGACCAGTTGGGCAAGCGCGCTGACGACGCCGAGTTTCTCGTCCTCTTCGGTCGTCTTCTCGACTGAGAGCCGTGGTTTGTCGAACTCGCTATTGGCCAGTTGTGCCTCGAAGTCGGGGGCGAACCGTTCGTTCGTACTGACGTACACCTCGTCGATCCGAGCTTCCGCCTCGAGTTCGGCGTAAATGCGCTCGATGACGGTTGTCTCTCCCAGTGGGAGAAACATCTTCGGTCGGTGCCTCGTGATCGGCCACAGCCGCGTAGCGTATCCGCCGGCGAGGACGACGGCTTTCATCGAGTCTCACTCCTCGACGAACGCCGATCGTCGCTGCCATCGTAACGGGCGCACATCGTCACTCGATTCGTATACATGGCGGTCCAGATGCAACGTCCCACGACGACGGTGGTAAACCTTTCATCGGTCTATGATCACCCGTCCTCGAACTCGACGACGGTAAGTAGCGTCTCGACCGCTATATCTGCCGACCGAGATCCGAATCGAGTCGGAACCAGCGTACTCCGTGAGTATTGACATCGCGTCGTCGCAGATGCCGTCAGCTACTCGCAACGTGGGATCGTCACGCATTGGGCGACTCGTTCACACGTTCAATTTGTCGGCCTTGTCGAATAGCAGCATGAACTGCAAGACTGTTCTGTTGAAAACCATGCCGTCTACGCTTCTTTCGGTTTCGGTAAGTCGGGACAAAGAACAAGAACAGATCCGTGAGTTCGTCCCACCGCAAACAGTTTATAGCTCCTCGGTGGAGAACTCGGCGAATGGTTTCGGTCGACGACACCCCTATTGTCCGCGATGGACAGATCCCGATTCTCGCGCTGGATCGCGGCCTCGAGCACGGGCCGGTCGGTTTCGAGGAGGTGCCCGCGAAGCTTGATCCGGCGACCGTCTTCGATGTCGCCACCCACGATACCGGTACTGCGATGGCCGTACAAAGTGGCATCGGGGAGGCTACTATCAAAGCGACGATCGAGAAAACCGTCTACGACAAAGAATCGGTTGACGCTGTACTCGACACGTAAAACAATGGATGACACAAACTCTTCCGTCGAAGCCGTGGTTGCAACGATCATTCGGACTGCGAGTGAAATTCAGCACAGTTTTGTCGGCCAACGGACGCCGATTGACGACGAAAGCGGTGAACCCCCACTTGCTGCAGATCTCTCGGCAGACGAGTTGCTCGCCGACCGACTCACGTCGATCGATGGCGTCTCCCAGTATGCCAGCGAGAAGCGCGACGAGGTCATTGACTGCGGTACCAACGGCCTCGCCGTCGCGACCGACCCCGTCGATGGAACCGCAAACCTGCCATCGAACAACACAATGGGGACCGTGTTCGGCGTCTACGACGCAACGCTCCCTGCCCCAGGAACGACGCTCGTCGCGGCTGGATACGTCCTCTACGGTCCGATTACGACGATGATGCTCGCTCACGACGGGACCGTTACCGAATACGAACTCGATGACGGTGAACGTACTGTCATCCGCGACGACGTCATGCTCCCGGACGAGCCTGGAGTCTACGGATTTGGCGGTCGAGTCCCGAACTGGACCGACGATTTCCGCGAGTTCGTTCGGTCGATCGAGACAGACGAGGAACTCGGGCTCGAGTGTCATTACAGCGGATCAATGATTAACGACATCAATCAGGTCCTCATGAACGGCGGCATCTTTGCCTATCCCGCGTTCGAAGACAACCCTGCGGGTGAAATCCATCACCAGTTCGAGGGAAATCCGATCGGCTACATTATCGAGACGGCCGGTGGTCGGTCTTCTGATGGAACCCAATCCCTGCTCGATGTCGAGCCGACCGATCTACACGACCGCGTCCCACTGCACGTCGGTACCGCCGAGTTGATCGACCGTCTCGAGGCCGCACTCTCGTCGAACGCAGAGTGAACTGTGCCGTTCATGGTTCGAACGTCATCGGGACAGAGTCTCCCCTCGACAAGCGAGTGGGTCAGAAGATCCTGGCGCAGTGGGGTGGATCGGTGAGACGCATACCATTAACTCACTGGGTCTGGGAGCGTTCCGTATCATGGTGGACGAGTACGATCAGTTAGAGTCAGCTATCCAAACACTGGACGGACTACCAGTATTCATCGCGTACAACGCGAACGTCGACGCGATCGTTCGAGTCGACGAGGACGTTGAGTCGTTCCTCGAACGACCGCAGGAACCTGGCGAGGACCACCCGCCGAGTCCACTGACGTCGAAACGTGACCTCGCGACGGCGATCACGCACACGATGGCTGCCGGACGGGGCGACGAAGTGGCAATGGCGGACGAGTTCGCGGCTACCCTCGAGTCGGAACTGGAGCCTGACAGCCAGCAGATGGGCGGCCAGACGGGAATCATGACGAACCTCGTCTCGTCGCTCGGCGCGTCGCCGGTGACGTACACGTACCTGATTTCGGACCGACAGCTCTCGATGTTCGATCACCTGGATGCGGTCGAGTATCCGAGCGTCGAGGACGGCGAGGTCGAGTTCGTCCCGCTGCGCGAGGCCGTCAACACGGAGCGGACGAAGATAAACTGGGTGTTCGAGTTCCGCGTCGGCGACGAACTCTTCGATGTCCGGGCGGTCGAAGACACCCGCTTCATTGCGGCCTCGAGGCCACCGGAGTTCGACCTCGTCGCCGGCAACCTCGACGCACACGTCGACCAGGTCGGCGGGACCGTCGATGGAGCACTGCTCGCTGGCTATCACAATCTCACGCCCGAGCACGTCGAGGAGGACTACGAGCAGGCACACCGCCACGCTCGAGACGTAATTCGGCGCCTCCGATCCGGGAGTGAGGGATATCTGCCGGTCCACATCGAGTACGCCGTCACCCACGACGACGACCTCAGGGAGAGCATCTACGAGTGGATCCTGCCGGAGGCGACCGTCGTCGGCGCGGACACGCACGAACTTACCCTCCTCCACGCCGACGCCGGACTCGAAGTCGTCGACGAGGAGCCGACGGAGGATACCCCGTTCGAACCCGACGAAATTCTCGCACACTACCGGATGCTCGACGCGCTCCGGGCCGAACTCGGCGTCGACTGTCTCCGACTCCACGCGATGGAGTATCACCTCTCCGTGATGGACTCGTATCTCCCATCGGAGGCGGTCGAACGCGGCCTCGAGTTTGCTGCCGTCAACGCCGCGACGAAGGCCGCACTGGGCGACATCACGTCTCCTGAGGACCTCGAAACGGGCCTCGAGTACGAACCGTCGGAAAAGGGACGAGACGCAATCGAACTCCTTGCGGACCACCTCGATGAGACGGCCGCAGACGGCGTCCTCTACACTCCGACAGTCGCCGCCTGCCCCAATCGCGTCGTCGAGGACCCCGCGGGAACGGTCGGTATCGGCGATATCGTCTCTTCCTCGAGTTTCGTCCTCGAACTTGCCGTCGCCAACGGTCGCGGTGACGGGGGCCGGAACGACTCCGTGTGAAGACAGTTCTCCCCCATGGACGACCGTCGTCCGACCGTTCGGATACCGGACGCGTTCAGGCCAAGAAATATACCGACGGCTGTGGCCTGCGTAGGTATGCGAGAACGAACGTACAGCAGCGCAGCAGCGATGGAAACGGTTCGGATCGCACTCAACGGCTTCGGCCGGATCGGTCGTAACGTCCTTCGGGCGTCCCTCTCCGACGATCGCGTCGAAATCGTCGCCATCAACGACGTGATGGACGAAGACGACATGGCGTATCTGCTCCAGTACGACTCCGTCCACGGCCGGCTCGAGGACGTTTCCCACGAGGGCGACACGCTCGTCGTCGAGGATCAAGAAATCCGACTCTGTACCGAACGCGATCCGACGGCACTCCCGTGGGACGAACTGGACGTCGATGTCGCCTTCGAGGCAACCGGCCTCTTCCGGACGTACGACGAGGCAGCCCAGCACATAGCGGCCGGTGCCGACAAGGTGATTATCTCCGCGCCGCCGAAGGGAGAGAAGTCGATTCCGATGTTCGTCTACGGCGTCAACCACGAGAAGTACAACGGTGCAGACGTCGTCTCGAACGCCTCCTGCACGACGAATTCGGTCGCACCGGTCGCCAAGGTTCTCGATGAGGCGTTCGGTATCGAATCTGGCCTGTTGACGACTGTTCATGCCTACACCGGCAGCCAAAAACTCGTAGATGGCCCCGCAAGCAAGCGACGGCGCGGTCGCGCCGCCGCCGAAAACATCGTTCCAACGACGACCGGCGCCGCGATCGCCACCACCGAAATCCTCCCCGAACTGGACGGAAAGCTCGATGGGATGGCGATTCGCGTGCCCGTTCCGAACGGATCGATCACGGACCTTACCGTCGACCTCGCAGCCGACATCACGAAGGCGGAGCTGGCCGATGCCGTCCGCGAGGCGGCCGATGGTGATCTCGCGGGTGTCCTCGGTTACACCGACGACGAGGTCACCTCCCGCGATATCGTCGGACTGCCGTACTCCGCGTACGTCGACCTCGAGGGGTCGATGGTGTTGGAGGATGGCCTCGTGAAGGTGCTGGTCTGGTACGACAACGAGTACGGGTTCTCGGCACAGATGCTCTCGCTCGCGACGTACGTCGCCGCCGAAACGGGAATCGTCGATACCAGGGCGCCGGTCTAGTGACGTTCCGAACGGATAGCTATAGTAGCCACTGAAAGTCAGTGCACACCCAATCGCACGACTACTGTGCGATTGGTGTGTAAACAGTTTCAGTTGTTACTATACGTCGACTCGTGTGGCCACGACTGAATCTCGTCGAAATCGCCCGGCAGGACGGGGCCGTCGAGGAGCGGATCGTCGGTTTCGTCCATCCACTCGTACAGTTCTCGGGAGAGTTCCCGCCGAACGTCCTGATAGCGAGGTTCGTACACGACGTTGTCGTCTTCCTGCGGGGCGTCGCGAAGGTCGTACAACTCCTCGTACTGTCGCGACGGCACGCCGTCGGTTTCGCGGACTTCGCGGCCGGATTCGCTGGCGAACACGTCGGCGGGCAGGTAGACCGTGGGGAGATGCCAGAAGCTTCGAACGTACTTGTACCGATCAGTTCGGATGGCCCGGACTGGGTTGTACATATCGTGCCAAGTCATCTCGGCGAAGATTCGGTCCCGCTCGTCGGACGAGTCGTCACGATCGGTGAGCAGCCCGGCAACGCTCCGGCCGTCGATCGCTTCGGGGACCTCCACATCGACGAGATCGAGAATCGTTGGCAAGATATCGACGTTACTGACGAGTTCGTCGTATCGCTCGCCGGGGTCGATGACGCCGGGGTAGCGCATCACGAGCGCCGCCTCGATCCCCGCGTCGTAGCACGTCCCTTTCGCACGCGGAAACGCGATTCCGTGTTCGGTCGTCACGAGCACGAGCGTCTCCTCGTCCAGCCCGTTCTCGGCCAACGCATCGAGAATCGTGCCGACGCCTGCATCGAACGCATACACCATTCCGTGCATTTCGCCGAGGTCGTGACGGAGGCCACGTCTGTCCGGCAGGTACGGCAGTGGACGGACGTCGTCCGGATCGTCGGCCCCGTAGTAGTCGGCGTCGAACCCGAATCGACCGTCGTCCTCCTCGACCCGGTGGCACTCGAAAAACCCGATCGACGCGAAAAGGGGTTCCTCGTACCCCGATGCGTCCAGAAACGACGAGACGACCGACGCGACGGTACGGGCTCGATTCGCCTGATGGACTGCCGGCGAAACGCCAGGATAGAGGTTCCCCTCCGAGTGAACGCGGTCGTACTCGAGTCGATCCGTATCCTGCGTGATGTGCTGGAGTCCGAACAGGTGCGTCTCGTAGCCGGCATCACCGAGGTACTGCGGGAGGATCCGCTCGTCGTCGTGGAGTTCCCAGTCGCCGTGGGCGAGCCCCATGAGGCCGTTGACGTGAGGGACACGACCGGTCATCAGGCTCCCGCGGCTGGGTGAACACTGCGGCGCGGTTGCGAAGTGGCGCTCGAACAGCGCCCCGTCGGCTGCGAGTGCATCGATATTCGGCGTCTCGATATCGACGCCGTAACAGCCTAGATACCGGCCGAGGTCGTGTCCGTGAATCAGGAGAATGTTCGGTCGTGACGAGTCCATCCCCTCCGACTACAGGGAGGCGATGGATAACTATTGGCCGATTGATAGTGAAATGGACGTATTCACGACGTCGTTGGTGATCATGGCAACCAAGAAACGAACGACTACAGCGAACCCCATTCCGATGGCCGATCATCGAGACGCCGTGTTCCGCCCGGAAACGTCGGACCGAGCGAGATTGTGCGCTCGGATCGCTGTCGATCATTCCGGGACGCTCTTTCGTCCCGTCAGCGTCTCCGGGTCGAGCCGAAAGTCCTGAAACTCGATCTCCTCTCGCGGTCGATCGAACACGTCGACGGTCGGAATGTCGATCGCCCACATCCCCTGTACAGCGACCGAATCGTACGGCATGTCCGCCAGTTCCGCGAGGGTACCAGTCGCGACGACGCTGCGCCAGCCGTCGTCCGTCTCGGCGTAGGTAACGAACGAAACCGGGTTGTCGATGACGTCGGTTTTGGACGATCCGGGCGGAAAGGAGAGACGAAAGTAGAAGGCTTCGTCCTCGGCGAAGTAGCCGTACGAGACGGGGAATGACGCTGGTGGGTCACCCCGATCGACTGCGAACGAGAGGACGCCGGTACCGCCGTTATCCAGGAACTCGTTTCGCTCGTCTCCGGTCAGGTTCGTCCAGCGAAGTCCCTCCATTTTGGGATGCTACGCTTCCGACGATCAAAAACCACGGGGGTTAGCTGTCTCGAGCCTGGGGCCAGCTTTCCGGTGGTATCGTCCAAAACTGGTCGCACTGCTCTCGTTCAGTTGGATGACTATGACCAGATCGTGATGGGGAGTCACGGCCGCTCCCTCAGGGCGCGGCTGCTGGGATCGGTCGCAGAACGCGTCGTTCGGCGCTCCTCGCGGACAGTGACGCTCGTGCAGGGCGATCCGACGGCGACGTAGCCCTCACCGATCCGCTTCCTGTGCGTCAATCAACCCGAACAGCGGATCAAAGTCCTCGGGGAGCTGATTGTCGGCCTTCTCGATGTTTCCGGCCGGGACCACGTCGGCGACGATAGCAACGATCTGCTGGGCGTGATAGTTGGCGTCGGGTCGATCGACGTTTGCGCGGTCGGCGACGCGGTCGAGAAATTCCTGATAGTCGAAGCGCTGTCCGTGTTCGGCGTCGGTCAGGTACCGATCGATCTCCATCGGAAGCGGACTCGCGAGGTCCGTTGCTTCACCTTCCTGCAGCCGTTCGCCGAGCGTCGTCAACACCGCTCGAGTCGCCCGCACGGCCTGTCCGAACTGTGCGAATTCGAGTCTGTGCTGAACCTGGCCAATGAACTCCTTGTAATTCATAGTCTGTATTATGTTTCTCTCGTCATCTAGACGCCGATTTCAGTACGCACTAACCTCGTCAATCGACGCTGTAGTCAGTGTATTCAGTACCACCCGCTGCTCTTGCATGTGGCACGCCATCATATCTGTCACGGAGATAAATAAATCTGGGTGGGGTCAACGAGTACCTTGGTGGGCGCTGTGTCGACACTCACGACGACCCCAGCGGTGAGTTCTTTCCCTGTCGCTGCCGCTTTCTAGGCTCGTATGTACAACAGCAGGAACACGACGGCGACCGCCGACACAATAACTGCGTAGAGCACATCCTGAAACGAAAGTAATGCCGCCGCGAGCACGAACGCGCTCGAGAGGACGGCGTAGCCGAGGCCGGAATCGTTGTTGGTCGCGTCCACAGGATCGGTTCTGACAACGAGTTCGCCGCGTTCGAGTTGTCTCAACACGGTATCGGCCCGAGCTGGAAGTCCTGCCACGACGGGCGCGGATCGCCGGATGTCGTCCTGGACTTCCTCGAACAGGGCCTTGAACTCGCTCTCAATGAAGCCGTGATCGACGAGAAAGGATCTCATCGTCGATAGAAAGTCGAACTTCGGGTCGAGGCTCCGACAGACACCTTCGCCGACGGTTCCGACCCTGACGAGCAACATCACGTTCGGGGGGATGCGGAACGGAAAGTCGTGGAGCATCGCGAACAGTTCGGTGATGATCGCGCGCCAGGTAATCTCTGAACGCCCTTCGAGGGTCTCGATCACCAACTCGAGGACACGACGGACGGCCACGCGGTCGACCGTCGGGTCGAGGACCTCAAGCGCGATGAGCGCGTTCACCAGTCCATCGACGTCTCGCCGGACGAGGGTGCGGTAGAGCGCGGTAATGTCGGCCTGCTCCTGTTGGGTAAGCCGTTGGCTCATGCCGTAGTCGTAGATGACGAGTCGCCCAGCGTCCGTGACCGCAAGATTGCCCGGGTGAGGGTCGGCGTGGAAGACGCCGTCGACGAGCCCCATCCGCAGGTACGTTCGCGTGATCAGCGTCGCCATCTTGGTTTCGTCGATCGAGACGTTGGCGAACGCATCGTCATCCGTGATCTTCGTTCCCTCGACGTACTCCATCGCGACGATTCGCTCGGAGCATAGTGCTGGATACGTATCCGGGACGACGACCCGATCGTCGTCGGCGAGATTCGCCCCAATTTCGTCCATCACTGCTGCCTCGCGCTCGAAATCCAGTTCGTCGCGGATGATCTCCTCGAAATCGTTTGCGGCGTTCTCGAGCGAATACTGCTGGCGTTCGTCCGCGAAGAACGCTACGAGCGGGAGCAGTCGACGGATGACGCGGAGATCGCGCTCGATCATCGCCGCGAGATCTGGGCGACGAACCTTTAATGCGATGCGCTCGCCCTCGTACTCGACGGTGTAGACGTACGCGAGCGAACCGCCGGCGAGCGGCGACACCGTCTCGAGGTCGAGAACGTCGCCAAGTTCTGCGTCGACGACGGTGAACGGATCGCCGCCGGTCTCTTCGGGGACCTCGTCCTGGAGGCTCGAGAGGGCCTCGACGTAGGTCGGCGGGACGATATCGGGACGCGTCGAGAGGACCTGCCCAACCTTGATAAAGGCCGGCCCGAGGTCAAGCATCGTCTGTGTCAGTCGCTTGGCCCGCTGTCGGTGGACGGGCTCCGAAACGGATCGCGATGAACCAAACAGCAGGAACCGCCGGCGGTCTCGAAGGAGTGCAATCGCGATGGGAAGGAATCGAATGAGAACCTGGAGATATCGATAGTAGAACCTCATCGACGGCGAACACCGGTGCATGTGATCCGATGGCGATTCATACCTACTCGTTTAGTGAGATGACACTAATAGCTGACTGGTTTTCCTATTGCAGCGGTAAGCTGCTATTGATGACATCCTCCCCGGCGAGTCCACCGGGGTAGTGAGTATTCGTGTTGCTGGGGACATCGTCGACACGGAAGTTCTTGTCAGTCGTGGTCGTAGCTGACGGTATGTACCGGACGATCCTCGTCCCCATCGACGGCAGCCCCGCCTCAAGAAACGCCTTCGAGTGTTCCCTGTCAATCGCACGAGCGACCGGAGCAACTATCCGGGCGGTGTTCGTCGTCGAACCAGTCGAGTACGACTTCGCGGACGAGACCGCGGTTCGATCGGACGCCAGGCGACGCGGTCGGGAGACACTCTCGTCGGTCGTCGAGACCGGTATCGATGCCGACCTCACAATCGAACGTGACGTCCGAGAGGGCGTTCCCTACCGGGAAATCGCTTCGCTCGCCCAGACCGAAGCCGACCTGATCGTTCTGGGGACCCGTGGTCCGACAGCGGAGACGGGGCCGGGGAGTACGATCCGTCGTGTGCTTACTACGACCGACACGCCAGTACTCGCCGTGCCGCCGGAGGCGTCCTTCGCCAAGGACGGACCGCGCCACATTCTGGTTACGATAGACGGCAGCGAGAGCGCGTCTCGGGCGGCCGATCACGCGCTCAGATTCGCGGCAAGCGTCGGAAGTACAGTTGACATCCTCCACGTTATCGACGAGACGAACCCCATGCTCGCGGCTCCGTCTCGACCGATGGACGAACTCGCCAGAGAAGGCGGCCACGATCTTGTCGAGCCGATTCGGATCGCCGCCCGTGAGCGTGATCTCTCAGTCTCGACTGCCGTTACGCGCGGCGTTCCCGGAGCGAAAATCCTCTCACACGCGAACGATGTCGGTGCCGAACTGATTACGATGGGGATGCGTGGGCGCGCTACACCGTCAGAACGGTTACTCGGCGGAACAGCCATGCGAGTACTGCGACGGACCGATCGACTGGTCCTGGTCTGTGACTAGGCACACCCAGTCTGGGCGCACGGCTTTATCGTCGGAGATATCTCAGGAACACAATACATCGTCTTTTATTTGACAATTGTTGGTGGCAATAGGTTGTTACCACGCGAAACGAATTACAGGCATACCACTGTAAATATAATAAATACACCCGAACCTGTATGGGAAACACTGTATTATGCTAGTGAACGCGCTGAGTCGATTAAACGTGTTATACGAATACGTCAGTTTCCATACCAGCGGGTGGTCAATACAACGCAGCGAGTGCAAGCATGAGCAGCACGGCGTGCCAGAGGATCGCCATCGCTGCAACGCGAGGATCGGATGCTGGAAGCGGCGGGTTTCGAAACATGGCATCGTAGACGAACAACGTCGCGACGGCCGTGCCGATGAATAACCCAGTCTGAAAGGCAAGCGCCGTCACGACGCTCAAGAGAATCCCGCCGAGCAGACTCCCGGCGATGCCAACGAGGATCTTATCGTAGTAGTTGAGCATGGTATCTCTCTCATACCGAACGACGACGTCAACCGACAGAAAACCCCTGGTTTTCCGTAAGACGAGCGTGAATCGACAGCACCAATCCGTCTTATTCACCCGCCTGAACCGTTACTCACCGGTACGTTAGTCCGCAGAGAGACGGTGACCGATCGCGTCCGCACCGACGAGCGCGTCGCGTACGTCCGCGGGTGCCACCGGGAACGGCTCGTTGTGAATCGTCTCCTCCGTGGCGCAGGCCGCCTCCGCGACGACCTCGAGATCCTCGGTCGACGGATCCTCGAGCCCGATCTCGGCGAGCGTCGTCGGCAGCCCCACCGATGCTGCGAAGCCGGCGACATCTTCAATGAACGCGTCGTCACGTCCCTCGAGGACGAGCTGTGCGATCGTCCCGATCGTCACCTTCTCGCCGTGGGTTGCATCGTGGGTCGCCTCGAGTTGGGTCAGGCCGTTGTGAATCGCGTGTGCGGCGGCGAGTCCGCCGCTCTCGAAGCCGAGCCCGCTGAGCAGGGTGTTGGCCTCGACGACGGCTTCGACGCTGTCGGTGACGGCATCGCGCTCGACGGCGTCGACCGCCGACCGGCCGTGTTCTCGCAGCGTCGTGTACGCGAGCCTGGCGATCTGCTGGGCCGTTCGCGTCGACCGCGTCCCGAAGATCGTGGTCGCCCCCGACTGGTGGGCTGCCTCGGCCTCGAACCAGGTCGCCAGCGCGTCGCCGATCCCGCCGCGGAACAGCCGCGTCGGCGCCTCGGCGACGATCTCGGTATCGACGAGGACGAGCTCGGGGTGGCGCTCGTAGACGTGAAACTCGACGAACTCGCCGTCTTCGGTGTAGATGACGGCGACGGAACTCGTCGGCGCGTCAGTCGAGGCGACCGTCGGCAGCGAAACGAGCGCCCCGCCAGTGTGTTCGCGAGCGGCCCGTGCGGTGTCGATGACCTTCCCTCCCCCAGCGCCGACGATCACGTCGGCACCGAACTCCTCGTGGACGTCGGCGACGCGCTCGATTTCACTCTCGGAGCACTCACCGTTGAACTCCTCGAGCGTGACGTCGAATCCACCCGCCTCGAGTCCGTCCCGGACGCGGTCGCCGACGAGGTCGAGGACGAGGTCGTCCCCGAGAACGACGGCGCTGTCCCCGAGATCGGCGGCGTGCTCGCCGAGTTCGTCGAGAGCGTTTCGACCCTGTACGTATCCCGCTGGAGATCTGAATACCTGTGTCACGTGTACTCCTCGAGACTGGCGTCTCGAATCACGAATCGCTACGATAGGAGCGACTAAATAAGCAGGCGGTGTGTCTCTCTTCGAACGACGTGTGATTCGAGTCCAGAGACGGAACCCCTCAGAGAGCCGCTACTGATCGCGAACGGGACTCTCAGGGCCGACCAGCACGGACAGACTCCGCTCGCGAATCGACACCTCGAGGTTGGTCACCGAGAGGGGTTCGCCGTCGAGACTGAAGTTCACGGGCTCCTGATCGTCCGCACGGGTCGTGATCGACACTGACGACGCCTCGACCCTGGTGATCGGCCCCGGAATCGCGTCGCGATCGGCGTCGAAGACGCTTGGTGCGTCCTCGCCGTCGACTGCGAACGACTCGCCGTCGCGCCCCCGCTCGAGAATGACCACCTCGAGGGCGCCGTCCGCGATGGGTGTCTGCGAGCGTCTCCTGACCGTCGGGAGCCGGAAGGCGTTCCCGATGAGAACGAGCAACGCGTTTCCTCGCCACGTCGACGGCGTTCCGTCGTCATTGGTGTCATCGACGTCATTAGCGTTACCACCGTCCTCGGCAGCAGTGGCGTCATCGTAGCCTTCAACGCCAGTCTCGGTACTGCTACCGAACTCGGACCCGACAACAGAATCGGTACCGGTACCGACAACGGCACCAGCATCGCCGTCGAGCTCGGTCTCGTCGTACCGAATCTCGAGTGGCAGCCCCTCGTACTCGGGGAGGAATCGAAGCGTCGTGAGCACGTAGGCGAGCGGTCCGAACTGGCGCTTCCACTCGTCGGGTGTCGATGCGTTCGCCTCGGCGGAGAGGCCGGCCAGACAGGTGTTGAGGAACGGCCGTCCGTCGGCGACGCCGACATCAACCCGTCGGCTGGTGCCGTCATCGATCACCTCGAATCCGGCATCGAGATCCGGAATGTCGAGCGTTCTGGCGAAGACGTTGGCGGTGCCCGTCGGCAACACCGCGATATCGACTCGGTCGAGTGCGTCTGCCTCGAGGAGGCCGTGGATAACTTCGTTGACCGTGCCGTCGCCGCCCGCGACGGCGATCAGTGAGAGATCGCTGGTGTCGCCGTCGCCGGTATCGTCACCCTCACCGTCGCTCTCATCGGTATCACCGCCATCGTCGTCGACGGCTGCCTCGCGCGCGAACCGGCGTGCGTCGCCCGCTGCCTCGGTCTCGCGTACCTCGAAGCCACGTTTCTCGCCTCGCGTTCGAACGTCGGGAGCGTGATCAGCCGACCCGCTCGCGGGATTGCAGACGAGCAGCCGATCGGTGCGGGATTTCGATTCGGACTTGGACCGCCGCTCGTTCATAGCCGTCGTTGCATTCGACGCATCATAGGAGCGGCGATCGGGCGATCAGACGATCGAACTCTCCGTGACTCGAGTCGGAGCCATCGACGCCCGGGACGAGACGGAAACCGAACGGCTACTGAAACATCCCCGTCTGCACTTGCTGTTGCTGCTGGCCCTGTTCCTCGGCCATCTGCTGGTACTGCTGGGCGACCTGTTGCATCTGCTGTTGGATCTCGTCGGCCTGCTCGTCCAGCGCCGTCGTGTCGATCTCGAAGTCGACGAGGGGCTCGAGTGCGGTTTCGATCACCGACTTGGCAGCCTGGGGATCCGGGAGGAACGGATGGGAGCGAACGATCAGCAGGGCCGCGGGCACGTCGGCCTGGTAGCACTCGCGGACCAGCGAGCCCGTGATCCCGCTGACCAGCCCCCGTTCGTCGGGGACCGTAATGTCCGCCTCGAGCAGATCCGCACGGATCTCGTCGGTCGTCGCAACGCCGGTCACGTCGCCGATCTCGTCCTCGGACTGGGCCGGCGCGCCCGCGAGGAAGATCGCCCGGCCGAAATCGTCGGCCAGTTCCTCGAGGACGCACTTCGAGAGGGGTTCGAACGCCGGTTCCGGGAGCGCGAGATCGCTCTCGAGGGTCATCACGGCCGGATCGTCGCCGGCGTAGACCCGGACCAGATCCTGCACGAGTCCGTCCTCGAAGGTTACGACCGGCGGAAACTCGTCCGACGCGACGTTGCCGTAGTGCTCGAGGTCGAGCTGGTCCGTGATCTGGTCGACGGCGATGGCTGCAACGAGTCCGTGTCCCGGGAACCCCTCGATGAGCGTCGGGGCCTCCGCGGAGACGTCTGCGACCTGTTCGAACGACGCGGGTGGGGTCTGATCCGCCATGTGTAGGCGGCGCTACAGTCTCGGCGACTATGATAGTATGGCTAGTTCCCGATCCGCTGGACGGGTCAGTCGGGAGCGAACGAACGGCCAGCGATCCGTCTCAGGCGATACAGCAAACCGCCTCAGTGCCGACGCATGGACTCGTCTTCCAGCTCGAACTCGAGCGCCCGCTCGTGGATCGATGGGGCGTCCTCGTCGCGGAGTCGCCAGCTGGTCCCCTCACGGTCGAGGAGTCGCACGTCGGCACAGCGAACGCATCGGAGCGGATAGACCGGCCCGACGTCGTCCGTGACGACGACCTCGTGGTGCCAGTCGTGGCCGTACAGCCGGCACTGCCAGTTGATGTTCAGGTATCCCATACTGTGAGAGACGCGCTCACGGATAGTAAGTCGCTCGCCGACCGTGGCGTCAGAGTGGACTGAACCTACTTGTACACGAGTGTGGTAGGGACCGTGCGATGTACGACACGATTCTCGTCCCGACCGACGGGAGTTCCGTGGCGGAAAACGCCGGAACGTACGCGATCCGACTCGCGGAGCGCTTCGACGCGACGCTGCACGTCGTCTCGGTTCTCGAGCGCGGACTTGTCGGCAGCGACGACGAAGACGAGGGCGAACGGGCCGTCAATGAACTGGCCGATCAAGCGCGAGACCGCGACCTCGAGGTGACGACCGAGGTTCGAGAGCAGGACGACGACGTGCACGAAGAACTCCTCGCATCGGCTGACGAGCACGATGCAGACCTAATCGTGATGGGCACGACCGGCCGCAGCGGAATCGGCCGGTTCCTCCTGGGAAGCGTCGCCGAGCAGACACTGCAAGAGTCGTCCGTTCCGGTCGCGACTGTTCACGAAGAGACGAGCCTCGAGGACACCTTCGATCGCGTCCTGGTGCCGACAGACGGGAGCCACAGTGCTGTGACCGCCCTCGAGCACGCTGTCGACCTCGCGGTTGAAACAGGGGCTCGACTCCACGTCGTCTACGTCAGTGACGACGGAGCTGTCGATGGCACCGAGACGGTCGATCTCTCGAGCGACGAAGAGGTCGGTCTCGACCCGGTCGACGACGCACTCGAGCAGTTGCGCGAGTCACCGCTAGAGACCGTCGACATCTCGGTACCCGACGGTCGTGTCGACCAGCAGATTTTGGCGGTCGCGGCCACCCACGACGCCGACTGCATCGTGATGGGGACCCACGGCGAGACCGGCTTACGGCGCTACCTCCTCGGGAGTACGACTGAGCGGGTCGTCCGCTTTGCCGGCGTGCCAGTGATTGGGATCAGCGCCCCTCGGACCGCGGCCGCGACCGTCGAGTACCTCGATTATCAGGTCGTCGACGAACGAGGCTGGTCACTCGAGGACGACGATCTCCTCGAGCGCGCTGCGGAGGCCGACATCCCGGCCGACGCTTACGGCACCCTCGAGGTGTCTCGCGACGAGTACATCCTCGACGCGGCCGAGGCGGCGGGGCACGACTGGCCGTTTCACTGCCGGGCCGGTGGCTGTGTAAACTGTGCTGCCGTGTTGCTCGAGGGGGAAGTCGAGATGGACGTTCAGCGGAGCCTCTCGGAGGACGAAGTCGAAGAAAAGAGGTTCCGGTTGACATGCGTGGCCACGCCAGCGAGCGACTCCATCAAACTGGTCTACGGGGCGAAACACCTCGACGAGCTTCGAGATCGTGTCATCTAGTGGTTCGTACCGGGAATAGTTTTATTCGAGCGATCGGTGATCGTGTGATCACAACCGCGTGACACGGTACTATCATGACGGCAGATACCAATAACGAGCTCACCCATCACCTGGGCGTGGCGGTCGGTAGCATCGTCGTAGCGATCCTGCTGTGGGTCGTCGGATACGGGGAGCAGCGCGTCGTCGCTGCCGTTCCCTTCTTCATCCTGTTTGTGGTGATGATCATCGGCCCGCTGGTGCGCATCCGGCCGTCGATTAGGCGTCGGTTTTCCGGAAACTTTCCCGTCAACTGGCGATCGGAACTGGGGATCTGGTTCGCCATCTGGTCGGTCGTCCACGTCTTATTTGTTTTCTGGGCCCGCGACTGGGACGTTGTCGGCTACCTGGTCGACATGAGTCCGTGGGCATTCGGTGCGATGGTCGCCGTCCTCATCGCGATCGTGCTGGCGTTTACGTCCAACAACAAGGCCTACGACTATCTCGGGCCGAAAGCCTGGAAGTGGCACCAGAGCCACGGCACCTACGTCCTCTTCTGGCTCGTCGCCGTCCACGGCTACGATCGGGCGTACCTCCGGCCGTACGAGGAGCTAGGGTTTCTCTCGGATGATCCGCTCCACCTGCTTTACCTCGCGATGATTGTCATCGTCGTCGCGCTCCACGTGATCGCGTTCGCTGCGGTCGTCTCCGAGTACCGGAAGACCGGCGAGTACCCGCCAGATCTGTAATTTCGGTCAGAACAGCCGCCTCGAGCCGACATCGACCCCGCGCTGGAGTGAAACCGAAGGCCGCGTCGCCAAGGTCGATGCGGCGGTCTCGAACGTCTCGACCCGATCCGCCGAAGCGATCCGACGGATCAGTACCGCTCGAAGTACCGATCCTGGACCTTCACGAAGATCGCCATCAGTAGCGCGAAGACTGCCGCAACGACGGCGATCTGGATCCAGTGGACGAGCGCGAGTGGTTCGACGTCAAACAGGAGTTGGCCGGTCGACGTGTAGAGGACGAGCAACTGGAGTGTCACGGCGATGGCCACCGCAATCACGAGCCAGCGATTCGTAAAGAGCCCAAGCCCGTACCGGTAGCGGATTGCCTGAATTCGGACGATTTCGAAGACGACGAAGCCGGTAAACACCATCGTCTGGGCAAGCTCGCGGCCGGGTTCGTAGCCGGGACTCCAGCCGATGGCTGCACCAAGCACGTCGTATCCCGGCACGAGTTCACCGTAGAAGTTCAGCGTGAAAAGCGGGAGCAGACAGACCGTCATGAAGATCGCGATACCGACGATTGAGGTGATGATACGATCCGTGATGACGCCCTCCTCAGGCGGCCGCGGGTCACGTTCCATGATGTCTTTCGCGGGGGGATCGACACCCATCGAGAGCGCCGGGATGCCGTCAGTGACGACGTTGATAAAGAGGATCTGGATCGGCGTGATGACGAGACCGAATCCGAGCATCGACCCGGAGAAGATCATCGTCACCTCGCCGCCGTTACCAGACAGCAGGTAGTTGACGAACTTCCGAACGTTATCGAAGATTCGACGGCCACCCTTGACCGCATCTCGAATGGTTGCGAAGTTGTCGTCCAGTAAAACGATGTCAGAGGCCTGCTCGGTGACGTCGGTCCCGCGGATCCCCATCGCGACGCCGACATCAGCGTTTTTCACAGCCGGAGCGTCGTTGACCCCATCACCGGTCATCGCGACCGTGTGGCCCTTTGCCTGCAGCGTCTGCAAGATTCGAGTCTTATGCTCCGGTGACGTCCGCGCGAAGATGTCGACATCCTCGACGACGTTCGCAAGTCGCTCGTCGCTCATCTCCTCGAGTTCGGGACCCGAGATCACCGTCGTCGAGCGGAGACCGATTTCCTCACCGACCGCTCGTGCCGTGACCGCGTTGTCGCCGGTGATCATTACAACGTTGATACCCGCGTCGAGACAGCCTGCAAGCGCGTCGGTGACTTCGGGGCGGGGCGGATCGAGCATCCCTTGAAGACCGAGAAAGACTAGTCCCTGCTCGAGGTGTTCGTCCGGCCGATTCGCCTGCTCGTCGGACACGTCAGGCCGGTAGGCAAATCCCATCACGCGCAGGGCATCCTCTGCGAAGTCTTCGTTTTGCCCCTCGAGTTCCGCACGTCGCTCAGCGGTCAGTTCGACGATCTCGCCATCAACGAGTTCCCGATTACAACGCTCGAGGACGGTTTCCGGCGCTCCTTTCATGTACGCTTTCAGGTCACCGTCTGGCGTTTCGTGGACCGTGGTCATCCGTTTGCGCGCCGAGGTAAACTCGATCTGGCCGACTCGAGGATACTCTTCGGCGAGGACCTCGTGGTCGAATCCAGCCTTCTGAGCGGCGACGAATAACGCGATTTCGGTGGGGTCGCCGAGGTAGGTTCGCTCCTGTCCGCTCGGTTCTGTGGCGGTGGTCCCGTCGCCGGGGGGTCCGTTGGTGCCGGTTTCGTCGCGTTCTCGAGTCCCAAGATCGACGTTGTTACACAGCATGCCACAGCGAAGAACCTCGGCGACCCGCTCCGTGTCTACGGGGTCGCCGTCCTGCAGAAACGCTCCCTCGGTGCCGTAGCCGGTCCCTGTCACCTCGTAGACTTCGCGGTTGGTGACGAGTCGCTGGACCGTCATCTCCTCTTCGGTGAGCGTTCCCGTCTTGTCCGTACAGATGACGTCGACGGAGCCAAGCGCCTCAACAATGGGCAGTCGGCGCACCAGGGCGTTCTGATCGGCCATCCGGCGAGCCCCAAGCGCAAGCGAAAGCGTCACGACCGCCGGTAGTCCCTCGGGGACCGCGGAGACAGCGATGCCGACAGCCGTCAGGAACACCTGAAGTGGCTCGGTCTCACCGACGACGAGTTCGGCGACCGCAATCACCGCCACCGCGAGAACGACGATACCGGCGATGAGTTTTCCCAACTGATCCATCTCGGACTGGAACGGCGTCTCTCGGTCCTCGGCCTCCTCGAGTGCCGTCGCAATCTGGCCGATTTCGGTCTCGGGACCGGTCTCGACCACGACTGCCACCCCGGAGCCACGCTCGACGACCGTATCCTTGAAGAGCATGTTCCCCCGATCAGCGAGTGCGACGTCCTCTTTGACCGTCCCGACCTCTTTGGAGACCCCCACGCTCTCGCCTGTCAGGGCTGCCTCGTCGACGCTGAGATTCGATTCATCGAGGATACGGGCATCGGCGGGAACGATGTCACCCGACTCGACGAAGATGACGTCGCCGGGGACGACCGTCGTTGCATCGATCTCTCGTTTCTCGCCATCGCGTCTGACGATGGCGTACGTCGTTGCCATCGCCTGAAGCGCACGGATACTCTGTTCGGCGCGGTAGTCCTGAACGAAGCCAAACAGCGTGATGAAGACCACGATTCCCGTGATGACAGCCGCGTCTATTGTGTGGCCCACAGCGGCCATCACGACCGCAGCGACGATCAACACCCAGATCAGCGCCGATGAGTACTGTTCGACGAGAATCCGCAGCGGCGACGTTCCCTCCTCGGCTTCGATTGTATTCGGCCCCTCACGCTCGAGTCGGTCACCGGCCTGGGCGGCCGTCAGTCCCTCTGCGGACGTCTCGAGGTCCGCGTAGACCTCCTCGAGTGGGTATGCATGCCAGTCCGTCGGTGTGTCGTCGGTGGGTCGCTTGGCGTCTGCTTGTGACACGGGTTTGCTATCGAGAGAGTTGCGTCGTAGTCATGTACCGGTTCTTTGCGCCGAGACGCGAACAGAAGACGGGCGTCACGTACCGGCGGGCGATTCATCACTACTCCGAGATGATGAGTGGGGCGTTGTCTCGAACTTGTCCGTAGCGAACGATCCACACATCGATACCTCCGAACTGTTGCGTGAAGACGTTCCGACAATGCAAGCAGTCTGAACGGCCATGCGACAGCCCTACGACGATTCGACAGTTAATACCCCAGTTGACGAGTGTGTTAGCTGATTAGTTGTATCTGTTGTATGTCTGGAGCACGACTGATACGGTTCACTGTAAGTTATTTCCGGCGCAACCGCGACCCGGGCGGCGGTTGCGCCGGTTGACTCGCTTCGCTCCTCAACCGAGGCTCGTCTCACACAGTTCGACTCACCGCCGGTAAATCGTTACAGCAATCCGTATGAGACGAGTCGATCCGTCTACTTCCCTGCCGCCGCTGACGCTCGTGAACGTGGTCGCAACGTCCTCGAGGACAACGTCGATTGCGGCTGAACACGACCGCGAGATCGACACTGAACTCGCCGCCGGCAAACCCCACCACGTTTTTCACAGTAGTGAATGGCTTTACGAGCATTCGCCACGAACATCGGGATCGAAACGATGTCTCGATCGATTCTCGTTCCACACGACGGATCAGCAAACGCACAAGCTGCACTTCGGTACGCTCTCGATACCTTTCCGAACGCCCGGATCGTCCTTTTTCACGCGATCGATCCGTTCGAGGTGACGACTTCCGACGAGCAGTTACCGGCGTTGACCGACGAGTGGCTCGCCGATCAGCGCTCGCGCACCGAACGTCTCTTCGAGGACGCCCGGGAACCGCTCGAAATCGAGGACGAAACGATGACGGACCTCGAAATCGAGACTGAGACAGGAGTCGGATCACCGGCGAAGGTGATTGTCGCCGCCGTCAACGAGACGAATACCGACCAGATCGTGATGGGAAACCGAGGTCAAAGCGGCGCAGCCGGGGCACGAATGGGGAGTACGGCCGAAACGGTCGTCAAACGAGCGGATGTTCCAGTGACGGTCGTGCGCTGACGATTTGTGCAGGTGGGTCACCGAAATCCGAGCGACAGATTTCACCCATCCATATCCAACTGCGAACGACAGTGACGAGGGTGTGCTCACGAGGCCACTCCGTCACTCCGACCGGTCTGGTTCACTCCGGCTGATCTCGACTCGACCGTTCGGTAAACGCTGGGGGCTCGATCGCGTGTCGAAGCCCCGTCCACTCGTCGATCTGCAACTCGTAATACTGGTTTCCTTCCGTCTTGGTCATCGTCTCGAAGAGTTCGGGGCGCCACATTGGCCCCTCGACGTCGGCTGCCTTCGAGGACGCTTCCGGTGGCAGTTTTCGGAGCGTACCGGTCATGAGAACGCTCCGCCAGTGAAACATCGTCTCGGCACTGTAGACGAGAAACGTCGCGGAGTCCGTCTGTTCGGAAAGGTCGGCTTTCCGGCTCTGTGAACCCGTAACGAACCCGAAATAAAGCCGAGACTCCCCATCGAACCCATACGACATTGGAATCAGATACGGTGTCGCCTCGGTTGGCAGTCCAAGAACGCCGAGGCTCTGTGTCGAAAGAAAGCGCACGATGTCGTCGTCGTCCATCCGTTCCATCCCGTATTCGGTGAGTTCATCGACCGTCATTGTACGCTGTGATACGATCCCAAGGTGCATAATTCGCACACCAGTATCGACGGTGAGCCACCGCCGCCTGACAACGGGGAGCTGTGCTATGGTCTGTTTCAGGAAAGAGATCTTTTCGGCACTAGGAATACTGAAACGATCCATACACTGATCGCGACGCCATACTGCGATCGAGTGTGCAGTGACGGTCGATAGCGACTAGATTTCGTGTCGGATGCCTAGTCGTCGAGTTGGGCTTCGACAACAGGCGATGCATTGCGGTTGACGTCACGGGTCTCGAGCCATGCTTCGGCGTCAAGTGCAGCCATACTCCCAGTTCCAGCGGCTGTAATCGCCTGCCGATAGTCTGGGTCCATCACATCGCCGGCACCAAAGACACCCTCGACGGCAGTCTCGGTCGTCATCCCGGGTTCGGTTCGGAGGTAGCCGTCCTCCTCAAGTTCGACGGGCGTCTCCGCGAGGAACGCCGTGTTCGGGACGTGGCCGACACCGTAGAAGATGCCGCCAACATCGACAGTTTCGCGCCCGACCGCGAGATCGGACTCGAGTTTGGCCGTCGGATGGCCATCGGGGTGGTGGACCAGCGTTGCACCGGTGACACCGCGTTCCTGGGAACCTTGAATCTCGAGCAGTTCGCTGTTCCAGCGGAACTCGATCGCATCGTGGTCGCGGGCCCGTTGAGCCATGATGTCCGACGCACGGAGTTCGTCGCGGCGGTGGACGACCGTCACGCTGTCGGCGAACTTCGCGAGGAAGAGCGCTTCCTCCATCGCCGAGTCGCCGCCGCCAATGACGAGGACGTCGTCGCCACGGTGGAACGCACCGTCACAGGTGGCACACGTCGACAGGCCGTAGCCCATCAGTTCGTCTTCGCCGTCAGCGCCAACCCAGCGCGCGCTTGCACCGGTCGCGACGATCAGGGCACGCGTTTGCAGCGTCTCACCGCTTGCCAACTCGAGTTCGAACGGTTTCTTTTCGAGGGTGGTGGTCTCGACAGTCCCGTGGGCGAACTCGGCTCCGAAACGCGACGCTTGTTCCTTTCCGTTCTGGATGAGTTCCATCCCGCCGATTCCCTCCGGGAAGCCGAGATAGTTCTCGACCTCAGTCGTCAGCGTGAGCTGGCCGCCGGGTTTGGGCCCCTCAAGGACGAGTGGCTCGAGATCCGCGCGAGCGGTGTAGACGGCAGCCGAGAGACCCGCAACGCCGGAGCCGACGATGACGACGTCTCGAACGGCAGGTGTCGTGTCCGTACTCATTCGCTGTGGGTTTCGATGAGCGACTGCAGTTGTTCAGCTGGCAACGCGCCGGTGTGTTGTTCGACCTGCTCACCGTCGGCGTACAGGAGTAACGTTGGGACGCCACGGACACCGTACGCGCTGGCCAGTTGTGGGTTTGCGTCGACATCGACTTTTGCGATGGTCCCCGCAGTCTCGCTCGCGAGGTCGTCAAGGACCGGGTCGAGCATCTTGCACGGTCCACACCACTCCGCGAAGAAGTCTACGAGGACGACATCGTGACTCGAGACGACATCCTCGAGGTGATCGCTTCCGTCGATGTGGAGCGGTTCTGCCGGAGATTCTGCCGCCGATTCGCTGTCGATATTAGTTGTCATCACTCTCTTCTACGGGCCGTGAGTGCTTAAAGGTTTTGCGTGTATTGTACAATAGAGTGTGAAGGGACAGGCACTATAACATTCGAACAGACTGAGCTGTGAGACAAAAGGAGGATGCTACTGAAAGGAGATACTACCAGGAATAGCCGTTAAGAACGTTTTGAGTGCAGAAATGCGCACGGTAGAGAAGTCATCAATAAAATCGCAGCGATGGATTCTAACGTATCAACGAGTAATTTCGATCCCCAGTAGTGTCCAATGTGGACAAACCAGTCCACCAAGATTTGAGGATCTATAGTAGCCACTGCAAGAGGGCCTCACAATCGTCTCGAGTGGGACAGAACCTGTTGCAATATCAGTAGTTGAAAACACGCCGATTCTATTCAGACGTCTCCCGTGATTCAGTCGGCGTTTGAGGTGCTCCAACCGGCCCCAAGAACGTTGGCAAATACTTGTCGGGTTTTCTTTCTCCTTTGCCACGGTGGATCACGTCTCCACGTCGTCTCGCCAGGACCCCCATACCTCTCGATACTTCCCGAGTTCTCGGTACTCTTTCTTCCGCTCGAACGCATCGATGGCGTAGATCGCCTCGTTGTCCTTGTCCCAGTCGATCAGCACGCGGAAATCACCGACACGAAGCTTGTACCCGGGGTGGTTCTTCAACCGGTCAAGAAAGTGATCTGGGAAGTTGCCGATGTC
The DNA here is from genome assembly GCA_046614585.1 of Natrialbaceae archaeon A-arb3/5. GTDB lineage: Archaea > Halobacteriota > Halobacteria > Halobacteriales > Natrialbaceae > JBKKHI01. The sequence continues at coordinate 107,389 of JBKKHI010000007.1, forward strand.
CTCCAGCTTGTTGATGATCCGTTCCGCATCCTGCGTTTCGAACTGCTCCAGCGTTTCAACCAGCGTCTCCGTCAGGACGATCTCGTGAGCCACCGTTCAGCCCTCAGTCCTGATCGATGCCGAGGCGTTCGCGGGCCTCGTCCGTAGACATCGTACGTCCCGCTGCCACGTCCGCGTAGCCCTCAGAAACGCCCTCCTGCGCCTTGGGCGTCAGAATCGGCTCCGTGGTGTCGCGTAGGACCTCACGGATGAACTCCGAGCGGTTGGTGTACTCCAACTCCTCTGCCAGTTCGTCGATCTCCTCCAGAAGCCGCTTCGGGACCTTCACGTTGAGTTTCACCATGTCCCCGTCGCCGTTTCCGTTCGCGTCTGTGCTCATACACTGTGGTACGTGAGTGGTACTCAAAGAACTGTCGCTCACTCGTCGGTCGCTGACCACACCAGTGACCGCCCAACCTTCTTTTTTGATACATCTCCGGACTCTTCCAACTGGCGCAAGCGGTAACTCCGAGGAATGTCCGAAATCCCTCGTAAAATATGCACGCCGGTTGCTAAATAAAGAAATCATATTTGCAACAACTGATATACCGAAGTGATCAGGAGGCTTCTGTCTGTGCGTCGCAGCAGCGATCGTGACCCACTCGAGTACTCAGTTTACGTTAACAGATTTCGAAGTTGGGCCACGTAGGGACTGTTTTCCCAGCTTCGATGCGGGCTGATCGAGTCGAGAAGCGTTTGTGCCTCTTCGGGACTCATGTGACCGGTACGAGCATAGTCACAGATGAGTCGTGGTGTTGGGACGATCCGTGGACCGGTCAGAACAGCGTGTACGAGCGCGAAGTTCGTTCCACCGAACTCATCAGTCAGAAAGCCATCGGTCTCGAGGGCGTTTGCAAGGACAATACCGTCCGTTTCGCCATCATCAAGCCCAAACGTTGGACGTGATTCAGGTGTGTCCGAGCGTTGGTATGGATCCTCGACAGAATAATAGTCTCGTGCAGCGAGAACGTTTGTGGCTGCCGCCCCATGGATATCCTGGTACTGAGCGAGATCACGGAGTTCCGAAACGACTTCTGGTGGAACGGTGACGTCACAAGACGTAAGCAAATACTGGAGTGGATCCGGCGATGTTTCTGTCTCGTATCGTTCATCGGCACGAGGGACGGCGAGACTCACAAGTGCACTCGTATCGGCAACTACCGTTCGAAGCCGTAACTCATCACTCATCGATCGCTGACTGTGTCGGACCCGTCCGTGGGATCGACTGTTGTGGTCTGACCACCATAGATGTCGACGTCATCCGGTGACGCAAGATCGAACGGTTCACTCTCTAGATCAGCTTTGAGGAGGCGAAGTCGCTGTGCAGTTTCTGCGCCAACTAACTGTTTGACCGTCTCGAACTCGAGTTGGTCATTATAGTACCGTTCCGCGACCAAATCCTGGAATGTTTCACTCTCCGCTGTGTCCTCCAGATACTCGCGGATAGCTTCGACGAGGAGGTCTGTTCGGTCCTTGTCGAAGAGCGTAGCGACTGCATCCAGTCGTTCGACGAGATACTCCGGAGACTGGAAGTGGACTCGTCGGGGTTCGTCGCTTGCACTCATTCTATGTGCAAGTTCTGCACACAAGCCAATAACGCTTTCGCAGCCTGCACATACTCGCTCGCAACTCAAAATCCACTACAAGCACTGGTTGCCGGAGAGCGATTGACAGCCCACATATCCAAAACCACCGCCGTCACGTCGGTGAATATTCCTACTTCCTCGAGGGTAGTCGCGACGAGCATCACGGGTGACGACGTCCGTTTGTGGCGTCACCAGTCGCGAAATCCATGCTGTTCGACGGCATCAGTCACCACTGTTAGAGGTTGGCTGCGTCCGTGCATTGTCCTCGGTGAGCGACGTGAACATCTGATAGAGGATCATCGACGCCACGAAGAACGACGATCCGACGAGCAGGAGGACGCTCACCAGATCGAGTGCGCCCGTCCCTAGCCAGTTCGCGAGTTCGCTGAGAGCGATCCCGACGCTTGCAAGGACCATCATGAGTCCGAAGTAGACGATCACGTCGTCCTCGTCGACGATTGTGGTCGCTGCCGAGCCGATTCTGGCACCGAGTGCGCTGCCGACCAGCAAGAGGGAGACGACCGTCAAGTCGACACTACCGGACATGCCGTAGGTGAAGGTACCGAAGGCTCCCGAGAACAACCCGGCAAACAGGCTCGTGCCAACCGCGGCCGTCAACGGCGTCCCGATGAGATAGTAGATCGCGGGCATACGGATGAATCCACCACCAACGCCGATCAGCCCTGATACGAGGCCGACGCTCCCACCGGCACTCGTGATCGTCCACACTGATGCGCGACCACCTGAAGACAGCGAAATCATTGGGGGAACAGTGTACGACTGTATTTTCCGGGCGATTGGAGGGATCGCTTCGTCATCGATGTCGTCCTCGTCAGCATCGTCATCGATGTTGTACGCTCGTCGCAAGAACAGCGTACCGATACCCGCAAGCAGGACGACGTACGCGATTCCCGTGACGAGATTGGCGATGCCAAGCGCCTCGAGGCCGAAGACGAGTCGACTCCCGAGTTCAATTCCGATCGACAGGACGACGAACAAGATCGCGCCGAGTTTGTAGTCGACCTGCCCGACGTCGTAGTGTTTCAACACGGCGATCACGGAGGTGCCGAATTGACATCCTCCCCGCCCTAAAGGGCGAGGATTCCCCGAAGGGGATATTCAGGTTGCGCGTTTCCTCGGACCTCAAGTACGCTTTCGCGTGGGCCGTCAACGGTTGCCACCGAGTTGTGACCAACGGTGTGCTATCCAGCGCGTGTAGCCCTGTCAATGGGGCCTTCCTCCCCGCATACAGCGGGCGTCAACAGCGTGGGACAACGTCCCACGAGCAATCGGGCGGAGCCCGATGACGACGGCTGGCTATTCAACCAGCGAGGTAGCACGGTTCGCGTCAGCCGAACTGCTACGCCGTGCATGGTTCACCCTCCCGTTGTGCGATATTATCCGAAGCGTTCAGGTCGGCGTGGCGTCCACGGCCACACTCCGTACACGAAAAGTGGTCGCCATCACGGGTTCCCATCGAACCACACGCCGAACACCGCTGGCTGGTATGGTACGCATCGACTTTCTCGACGCGGATACCAGCGCGTTCGGCTTTGTACGTGATGAACTGTTGGAGTTGGTGGAAATGCCACGAGTGGACACCCGACCACGAACTGTTCTCGCGGATACCTTCGAGGTCTTCCATCCGAATGACGGGGTTCTCGAATTGTTCTGCGAACGTGATGAGGCGACGGGAGAGTTTGTGGTTCAAGTCCTTAATCCGACGCTGTTCTTTGTCACCCACACGGTTGCGTGCGCGAAGCGCACCCGCTTCCGAAAGCGAATCGCGTAGGGAACGATATTTGCGTCGAACGTATTTCGCCTCACCACCCGACACCAGCATTGACTCGCCCTCACCGTAGGCTGTCACAGCAAGGATGTGCCGTTCACCAATATCGACACCGATGGGCGTCTCGCCCGACGTGTCGGCGTCGTACTCGATGTTGAACGTACAGTACCAGTCGTCTCCCCGACGGTAGACCTGTAGACGGGTTTTGTCGGCGTCACCTTCGACCAGTCGGTCTACAGGGCCCGCAATGTCGTCGTACACCTCTATCGGAGTGTACCACCACTGGGAGACACACGGGAAGCCGACGACGACCGTCCCGTTCTCGGTCGTGTCGATCTCCCAGTTCTGGTTGTTGACTGCGAACGGGTGACTCTCTCGGTAGCGAACCGCTCCATCCTTACTGTGGTCGGATTTCGCCTCTCGGATGGCTTGGTTCTGGATAGCCGAGTAGAGGTCGTTGTCGATGCTGGCGGTGGTCACGGATTTGCTGAAGTCGCCGTTCTCCCATCCGTCGATACAGAACTGTTTGGTATCACGGTAGAGGCGAGAGGCGTGTTGCCACTCTTTCCGCCGTGAGAGGGATGGGTTGTGGAACTTCGCGGTGACAGTCACCGTGACCATTACAACTGTAATTAGATATGTTGGCTTAAGTACCTGTTGGAATATCAGGCCGTGCTATCGTCGGAGGTTTGTGTCATCGGCTGTCGGATTCATCCCCGCGCTGAAGCACGGGGCTTTCTCCTTGATTCTCCGTAAAATGCCAGTCCGCTACCGATCGCGACCGACGCAGGGTAATCGAGCAACAGCAGCGTCGGCGTGATCAGGAACGAGCCGCCCATCCCGAAGAATCCGAACAGGACGCCGACGATAAAGCCGAAGCTGACGAACAGCACCAGCAGGGTCAGGCTGAGTCCCAGTAGCTCCATCGATTAGGCGTCGGTGACCGTTTTGATCAGTGGCTGTGCGATTCGCTCGAGGACGCCGTAGCCGGCATAGAGGATAACCGCCTGGACGAAGACGGCACCGACGAGGAGCGTCGCCTGTACTGGACCAGGTAGGGCAGCGGATTCGATCATGCGTCCCGACCTCCGTTCGCCTTCGGTTGTGTGCAGATCATGGATTGCTACTCACTCATCACTACCCGGAGTGAGTGTATAACGCTTTTGGGCCCACAGAACAATATTACTGCAACCTATGTAATGGCTATCCAATGGAGATATCTCTATACGTTATGAAGATATAGGGTTCGGATACGACGACTTGAGATTCGATGGCGCGTCATACCGATCTCGAAACTACTTGTTCCTGAAGTCGTCACCAGAAAATACAGTCCAACGCATACGCCAGATTGCGATAGACCTGCATCTGTATTGACCAACCCAAACAATATTATATCATCAGTACCTACATCCAGTATGAAAGCGGTACTCGCTACTGACCTCTCTGCTGCCAGCGAGGCGACCATCGAGAACGAAACCTGCCTCGAGTGTCTTGGTCGAATCGGGATCGACGAGATGCACCTCGTGACAGTGATTCCGTCGAACGTTCATCGCGGGATGCCCGGGATTGACTTCGAGAAGCGACGACAGAACGCAATCAAACAATACGAACGAGTCATCGAAGACGCCGGCTTCGACGTTGAAGCGCACGTCGTCCGCGGCACGCCGCATCGACGCATCCGAGGGATCGCCGAAACGATCGGGGCGAGTCTTACGGTTGTCGGCTCGCGCGGAAAGAGCCCGCTCGAGAACCGCGTCATCGGTTCGACGGCGCGCAACCTCGCACGAACGACCGAGACGCCGTTACTCGTCAATCGAATTGAGCGCGAAGCCGAGGATCCAGTCGTCGTCAGACAGCATCTCTTCCAACGGATGCTGTACGCGACGGACTTCTCCGCAAACGCTGACCATGCATTTGAGGCGTTTTCGTACCTCCGGCATGCAACACAGGAAGCCACTCTCGTCCACGTCGAGACGCCGAAAGATCCAGACCCGTCAGACGACGATCCCGACGCACGACTCGAGGAGTTAGCAACCCAGCTCGAGGAGTGGGATATCGAGACGCGAGTTGAACGTCGTCAGGGCGATCCGGCCGACGAAATTCTCGCCGTCGAGGAGACCATCGATCCCACGACGATCCTCGTCGGCTCGCGCGGACATAGTCGGCTTCGCCGACTCCTGCTCGGGAGCGTTTCAGAGGATCTCGTCGCTCGAGCGAACGGTAACGTGATGCTCGTGCCACCCGCCTGAAGAGAAAGCTGATCCCTCACAGTCACCGTTTAGACGATGTGATCGGTATTGCTACCGGAAAATATCCGCTCAGCTCTCGGCAGCAACCGCGCTCTCGTCGACGTGTTCGTATTTGTCTTCGAACTCGTGAATGAGTTGCCCCATCTTCGCGTACCAGTCGTTGAGCATGCGCTGCATATCGTTCGCGACCTGTGACGGATCGGTCGGGTGGTAGACGTGGTAGTAGCCGCCCTGGTCGTAGTTGATCTGTTCTTTCTGGATGAATCCTGCCTGGAGCAGTCGCTGGATCGATCGGTAGGCGGTCGAGCGCTCGCGATCAACCCGTTCGGCTATCTTGTCGATCGTCAAGGACTCGTCGCTCTCGACCATTACCCGGAAGCAGTCCTTGTCCAGTTGCTTGAGACCGTGGATACACTCCAGCAATCCTTCGCATTTCATGTCCTGCTGGAGTTGTTCTGCCATCGAATCTGCCATTGCTATCTCAGCAGACGGGCCACGCAGGTATAAGGGTTGTGTGAGTGTCGCGCAAGTTCGGTAAACGAAACACGACCGTCGTTGGTATCCCCCAGCCATCGGACAACGTCTCACGAGCAATCGCGCGTAGTCGTTCGAAAGACGCTTTGTGCCTTTCGTGGCTGAGCGAGGCTTCGCTTTGTGAGGCCCGCAAAATCGACGGTTTCGCTTGATGACGAGAGCGTTGCTCCTCAAACCACTCGATACCGACGGTTGGCTGTTTCTCTCGGAACGGTTTTTTGAATAACTCACAATACTAGAAGGTGAATCATCTGTACGGCACTCCCTACCAGCTTACAATACAACAAAATCTGAATTATTCTCCACGTAGAGGCGTTCATACGCATCTTTTTCCTCATAGTAGATAGGGGTGTCTCGGGATCGCTGAGGACGATTACAATTCTGTTTTGTAGAATTGGGGATAGTACACAACACTTTTGTACTGGGCCGGCCAACGCAGTATTGTATGTCAACAGAAATCCAGCGATCCATGGCGTTCGATTACGACTGGGAGTACTCGACGCGCGTGTCAACGCTATTCGGGGGTTTCACGCTTGTTGCGATCATTGGCTGGTTCGTGACCGTGATGCTGACAGCGATCCACTTGTTCGCTATCCCTGCAATCCCAGCTGACGCACCGGTGCAAGGGAGCATCGAAGTGATTACGAGTCCGTGGGCCTACGTCTTCGGCATTCCACTGGCAACCCTCGGTGGGTTCTACTACCTGACAACGATCGGGCTTGCGCTCTGGTGGTTCGACACCAAACACCCGCTGCTCATCAAGATCCTGACGCCGATTACGGCAAGCGGCGTCGTGTTCTCGACGTACTTCGTCTACCTGCAGCTGGGCGTCATCGGTGAGATCTGCCCGTTCTGTATGGTATCCGCCGCGGCAACAGTCATCCTGTTCGCCCTCGAGTTGGTGATCCTCCGCAAGAGCACGACGCCCTCGCTGTCCAGTATGAGCAGTGATCTCGGTCGCATCCTCTCGGAGACGAACTACGCTGTCGTGCTCGTGCCGGTCCTCATGGGATTGGTGACGATTGCCGGGATGTTCATCGTGCCGTTGCTTCCACTGCCGGACGTCGTCCAGTTCGTCTGAACGGCTATCTTTGAACAGCGAGAGAATCCCACCGTTTACGGTGGGCGTGAATCGTGTTGCTGGACGACACAATCCACTGTTGGTGGCAGGCTGAATATTCCACGATAATCCGCACCATTAAAATACTATGCTTCGTAGGACCGCTAGACGACGCTTGATTCGGCATTTTCACTCACTCTCCCATCCGGCGGAAACCGATACACAGCGGTCGATACTACGGATATCCAACGCCTACGCTACATCGCGACCTGAACGATTTCCGGCAGTCAAACAGTTCGACACCTTTTCTGTGAGTTCCGGAGTGACGCTCGAACCGGAATCAAACACTAACACCAGGACTCCCGTTCGCGCTCGAGTTAACCGACGAGTAGCGGGGATACGATCGTCCGCCGCGGCGCGCTTAGGAGACAGTCAGCACAGGAACGATCGATCGACGAGCGATGCGACCCGTCGTGCTCCCCAGCAGAGGCCCGGAGCCGACCGTTTGTCCGCGCGTACCCATGGCAACGAGGCTGGCATCGATCGTCGACGCGTACTCGAGCAGTTCCTCGGCGGGTGGCCCGCGTCGTACGTCGGTCCGTACGTCGAGGCCGCGGTCGTGGGCCATCTCCGCGACCGCTTCCGTCGCGTTCCGGCCGGCCTCCTTCAGTAACCCGATGATACTCCGGGGTGCATCCTCGAGATCGTACGTGGTCGAATCGACGACGTAGACCGCGCAAACCTCGGCGTCGTACGTCTCGGCGACATCGAGCGCGGTCTCGGCGGCGCGTTCTGCGTGGTCGCTCCCGTCGGTCGGGACGACGATCCGATCGTACGAGACGGCCGCCGCGGGGGTCGGATCACTGTCTTCGGGAAGACGCACTGACAGCACCGGCACGTCGGCCCGCGTGAGCACGCGCTCGGTGGTGCTCCCGAGACGGACTCGATCGGCCCCGGTCCGGCCGTGGGTTCCCATCACGATGAGGCCGACCTCGTGGTTAGCGGTATACGAGAGGATCTCGCGATAGGGGACGCCTTCGCGTACTTCGCGAGCGGCGTTGAGGCCGCGTTCTTCGGCCTGATCTGTGACGCGGATAGTGGCCTCGCGTCCTCTGGCTTCCGAACGATCGCGGACCGTCGTTCGCTCGTCGTCGGGGAGTTCGGTCGGAGCGCTCCCGGCTTCGACGACGTAGAGGGCGTGGACGGCCGAGTCGTAGGTTTCTCCCAGTTCGATCGCATGGCCGATCGTCGCGTCGGCTCCGGCACTGTCGTCCGTCGGAACGAGGATCGTATTGAACATACCGCTCCGTTCGATGCGGAACCTCATCAAGTGGTGTGTCCATTCTTGGCCATTGAACCCGTCATCATAATGACCGTGTGAACAGTACGTACAATCCGACGATATGAACGAGCGAATTCTCGTTTCCTACGACGGGAGCGATCACGCGGAAGCCGCACTTCGATTCGCGTTCGAGACGTACCCTGACGCGACGATCGTGGTGTTCCACGTCGTCGAACCGTTCGCCGAGCACACTGATGCCGGGGTCGAGAACGTCCGCCGGTGGCAAGGTCGCGCTCGCGAGTACGCGAAAGGGATTTTCGAAGATGCAGAGGCCGTGGCCGAGGCGTACGATCGATCGGTCGAGACGGATTGGGAGTACGGTCGGCCACGACACGTGATCGTGCGGTACGTCGACGATCACGACATCGATCAGGTCGTGATGGGGAGTCGCGGGCGGGACGGGATTGATCGACTCCTGCTTGGCAGCATCGCGGAGACTGTTGTTCGACGAGTGCCGGTTCCCGTCACGGTTGTCGGGGACGCGAAACTGGACGAGTAGCCGGTGCGAGCGAGCACCGTCTCACCGTTCCCGACCATCGGTTGATCGACACCGGTAGTACTACTCTTCGGTGCCGAGCAGCGGTTCGGAGGACGAGACATCGAAGGCTACCTGAACGACTCCTTATCAGCGTCGTCGTGATACCCAGCCGTTTCGCTGTGTCGCGGACAGACATCAGTAACGGAATTTTAGCGACTATTCCTGCTCCGATACTATACTGTTTCTGCTGTTTAATTACAGCCATACGCCTGTAATGATCGATATAGGAAGCCGACGCATGTGGGAAATACAGATCCAAACTGATCGAAACGGACAAGATAATAAATAATTTAACACACAAGTATAATATTCTTTGATTATAGTTCAAAAAGAATGTCGAGACGATGGAAACAGGGATTGAATCCCGGCGGAGCTACGAGTCAGCCTCGAGCGCGCCTCTCGCACGCTGTGCAGTGTCACGTAACAGCGCCACGTCATCGGTGAAAACCTCGACTGCGACGGTTCCGTCGAACCCCGCGAGATGATCCGTGACGATGTCGTAGTCGATCTCGCCGGCCCCGATCGGAAGATGGGTGTCACCCCTGCTACGTGCGTCGTGGACGTGGAGGTGTGAGACGAGGTCGCCATCGCTCGAGAGGAAGCGATCGAACGCGGCTCCGTCGTAGTATCCTCCTTCGACGTCGGTGTAGGCGACGTTGGAGGGATCGGCGACGTGTAACACGGTGATCCGTTCGCCTTCGTATTGATCGAGTGCGTGTTCGAACGCTGCCCATGACGGCTCCGATCCATCGAGGGGGACGAGTATGTGCTTGGTCATAGTGTACTGCACAACGTACAAATCGAAACGGACGACGGCTGGCGAAGCGTCGTTTCGATGGAAAACATCGAAGAATTGACAGAGGTGCTGGTAGAGTCCGCCGCCGTTCAGCGGATGTGGGCGGTTACCATTCCAACGGTGGAGATATTCGATCGTCCGCGATCGGAGATTCCGTTCCACGACTTTCGGCTCGTACCGGAGTCGATAACGAGACGGATGGAGGCAGAGTGATATCCTGCCATCGGTATCTATCAAACATCAATTATTTATTCCTCCAGGAGCCAGCCAAAGCGTTTCTCCCAGAACTCCTCGTCCGGTGGTTTCTTCGTGCGACCGCGGGTCTTTTCGTCGCGGATCTGTCGCTCGAGCACGTCTCGGGCCTCGTTGATCGCGTGTCTCGCGCCGTACCCCTCTCCGGACGCGATGAACAGTCCACTGTCGGTGTAGAGGCGAACGCGGGCGAGCAGAAGCGATCGGCCGCGCCGCGTTTCGTCGTGCTCTTGCAGGTGGATCTTCGCGTCGAGGACGTTCATCCCGTGATCCCGGTCGTCGAACTTCTCAACCATCGCGACGATGTCGTCGTAGGAGAGGTCGTCGATCAGGCTGGCGCCGTAGAGTTGCACGCCGCGGTTACCGCCGGCCTCCCAGGTCAGCGAGTCCAGCACGTCGGTCTTCGTCACGATGCCGTGTGGCGAGCCGTCGTCGGTCACGATCAGCGAGGAGCCGTCGATCTCGAACATCTCCTCGACGGCCGTCTCGAGCGTTTCGGACGGCGAGATGGTCCGAACCGGCGACGCCATGAGGTCCCGGACCGGCAACTCGAGCATGTGCTCGAGTTCGCCCTCTCGCGCGCCGAAGCCGCCGCGACGCGCACGGGCCGTGCTCGAGGAAATCTCGCCGCCGAAGGGGTCGACGCCGCCGGCGTCGCCGCCCTGACTCTGGACCTCGGCTCGGACCGTCAGGTCGGTGACGTCGTAGAGACTCAAGATGCCGACCGCCGCCCCGTCTTCGACGACGGGCAGGTGCGTGATGCGGTGCTCCCGGAAGGTGTTCAGTGCCTCGCCGAGTTGCGATTCGGGCGCGAGCGAGAGCAGGTCCGTCGAGGCGGCTTCGGCGACCGTCGCCGCATCCAGGTGCGGTTTCACCGCCTCGAGGATGCCGTCGACGGTGACGACGCCGCGCAACTCGTCGTCCTCGAAGACGGGCAACAGCTGAGAGTCGCTGTCGATCATCAGCTGTGCGACTTTGCGGACGTCCTCGTCGGGCGTCAACCGGGGGACGTGCCAGACCAGCGAGCTGAGTTTTTCGTTCGGCTGGCGGTGCGACGTGGCTAGTTGTCTGCGGGTGACGACGCCCTCGAATTCGTCGCCGTGAACGACGACGCCGCTGACGTCGGCGTCTGCGAACGTGCCGACGAGTTTCGAGACGGTGGTATCCGGGGTGAACTCGACGTAGTCTGTCGAAATGATGTCTTCGATGTTCATGGTCGTGGGTCGTGCTCAGAGCGGTCGTGCGCGCGGTACAGCGACAGGTGGTCGGTCGTACTCAAGAGTTCGTCGGACGGTACCAAATACTCGGTGGTCGTTCCCGGTTTCCGGTACGATCGATTTTCTCGAGGTCCACCATCGTGTCACGACTCGAGATACGCCATCGCGTCCTCGTCGGATACCTGCCCGAAGTCCGCGTAGAACTGCCCGACGCCCCTGAACCCGGCGGGCGTCTCGAGGCAGACGACCTCGTCGACCAGTGCCTCGAGGTCAGCGATCGTGTCCGGCGGGCCGACCGGGACGGCGAGGACGACTCGGGCGGCGTCGGACTCCTGAAGTTTTGAGAGGCAGGCTCTGGCGGTCGAGCCCGTCGCGACGCCATCGTCGACGACGACAACCGTCTTGTCGGTGAACTCCGGTGCCGATCGACCGCCACGGTAGCGTGCTTCCTTCTGCCGGGCGTTCTCGGCTTCGATCTCACGCCGTTCCTGAAAGTACTCCTCGTCGGTCCGCGTGCCGCTGATCGCCAGTTCGTTTCGCCAGACGCTGCCGTCGCTCGCTACGGCGCCGATGGTGTACTCCGGATTCCCCGGTGCGCCGATCTTCTTCGCGACGACGACATCCAGCGGCGCCTCGAGCGCGTTCGCGACTGCCCGGCCGAGCGGGAGGCCGCCGCGCGGAATCGCGAGGACGAGGTCAGCGTCGATCCCGCGCTCGAGCAGGGCCTCGCCGAGTCGTTCCCCGGCGTCGGTTCTATCGGTGAACTGTCGTGTGCTAGCCATCGTCCTAGACGAATCTACGCGACGAGAGACCATATAACGGACCGTCGAACGCGACGCCCCCCAGCATCAAGGTCACTGGCGATGTCGTCCCGGTATGGCCCACGAGACCGAAACTGACAGCGTCGTCTCCATCCCGGTCGGCGACGGCGACATCGAACTCGAGGGAGCGCTCAAGGTGCCGGCGGATGCACCAGGGATCGTCGTCTTCGCCCACGGCAGCGGCTCGAGTCGGAAGAGCCCGCGGAACAACTACGTCGCGAGCGTGATCCGCGACCGCGGACTCGGGACGCTGCTGTTCGATCTCCTGACCGAGGCTGAAGACCAGCGACGCGAGAATCGGTTCGACATCCCGTTGCTCACGGATCGGCTCGTCGCGGTGACCGAGTGGCTGTGGACTCGCGAGACGACACCAGTTGCTAACGTCGGCTACTTCGGCTCAAGTACGGGTGCTGCGGCCGCACTCCGGGCGGCCGCGCGCCTCGAGAACGATGTCGACGCCGTCGTCTCCCGCGGCGGGCGCGTCGACATGGCCGAGGAGGTACTCGACGAGGTTCGGGCACCGACGCTGTTCATCGTCGGCGGCGAAGACACGCAGGTACTCGAGTACAACCGCGAGGCGCGCACGCAACTCGACTGCGAGAACGACCTTCACGTCGTCGAGGGCGCGGGCCACCTCTTCGAGGGTGAGGGCGAACTCGAGGAAGTTGCCGACGTGGCGGCTGACTGGTTCGCCGACACGGTGGCGTGACCTCGTCGACTGACGAACCGGTTCAACGCTCGAGACGGTACTCGAGCACACACCGGACCCCTAGATTGACACCCTCGCTCGGAGAGTGAACGAGTGCAATGAACTTCGACGAGTTCACCGGCGAGATACAGCACCGACTCGAGTTCCCCGACACCGGCCGAACGGTACGGACGATTCGGGCGACGCTCATGACGCTTGGCGAGCGGATTCCAGAGGGCGCGGCCGAGGACCTCGCGGCGTCGCTGCCGATGGAGATCAAGTGGTACATGACCGGGGCGGTACAGGACCACGGCCAGCGATTCGACTGGCAGGAGTTCATCTCGCGGGTCAGCGACCGCGAAGGCGACCGAACCGACCGCTCGGAGGCCGCCTACCACTCCCGGATCGTCGTCGATTTCGTGGAATCGCAGGTGCCGCCATCGGACTTCCAGCAACTCCGCGATCAACTGCCCGAAAGCGCGGACGACGAGAACTGGGACAAACTGTTCGAAGTGGTCGACAGCGGCGGCTGGGGCGACGCACAAGAGGCCCAGACCGGCGGCGGACCGCAGCCGGAGACTGAAGAGTGAGTCGCTCGAACAACAGTAACGTCCACTCCAGGACGAGACACGATGTACGACACCATCCTCGTTCCGACCGACGGCAGCCCCGGCGCCGAGCCGGCGATTGACAACGCGCTCGACCTCGCACGACGATACGATGCGTCAGTCCACGTGCTCAGCGTGATCGACGTCGCCGAACTCATGGAACTGGATTATCTCGGCGATCGGACTGATTTCGAGCGGACGATCGAACCCCTCGAGGACGCGGCCAAAGACGCGGTCCAAACAGTTGAGACGCGAGCGCGGAAGGAAGACGCCGATTTCGAGGTCGTCACCGTCGTCCGCCAGGGAACGCCCTTCGAGACGATCCTCGAGTACGCCGACCACGTCGATGCCGACCTGATCGTGATGGGGACCCACGGTCGCCGCGGGCTGTCACGATACCTCCTTGGGAGCACGACCGAGCGAATCGTGCGGGCCTCGCCCGTCCCCGTGCTAACCGTCCGGTTTCCCGAGGGTTCCGAGGAGTCCGGGTAACGGCCGGCGGACGGTTGCCCTGAAACGTGCCTACTCCCACTGTACAGCGGTCCGTGCCAGACCGCTCCTCGACCGTCGACGGACGAATCGACTCATCTCACTCGGTTTCGACCTCGATATCACCAACCTGCGTTGCCTCGTGGTATGTACAGATGTACACAGACATCTCCTCGGATGCAACGACTCCCTCAAGCGTCGTCTCCTCGCCTTCCTCGCTGACGTCGTCGCTTTGATAGTCGTCGATGATCTCGCCGTCTTCGTCTCGAATCTCTAGATTGTGCATGATACCGTCGGCATTGACCCACCTAAAGTCGTACTCGTTCCCCTCGGTGAGCGTGATGGTCGGATTATCCTCGCCATCGATGATGTCAGGTTCCAGCCCAGTCCACGCCTCGACACGACCCTCGAAGTAGAACTCGTCGACATCTTCCCATTCACCGTCGTTTTCGCCGTTTGCCACGTCGTCCTCGTCCGATACCTCCTCGTCCGATACCTCCTCGTCCGTGTCGTTTTCTTCACCAGGACCGCCACACCCCGCAAGTACAGTCATGCCCGCTGCACCGCTCGCTCCGAGGAGCGCACGACGTGTCATATCTCTCTGCATAGAGTGAACTGCCACCAGACAACTACTTAAATATCTATTAGTATTCGGTGGACTGTCCGGTTAGCCGAACACGACGAGTACGATTCCGACCCCGGTCACAGTCATGAGCATCGTCACGGTGAGAACGACGAAGCTGAGACGGATCGACTGACGCTCGCCGACCTGATCGGTGAATTCTTAACAGTCAACTGTCCGATCTGTAATGCCGTCTGTCTGGTACTGTTCGGTCCGTCCGTGTTCATGGCGTATTCGACCCGCTGTGACTCTTGTTCGGTGTGGTCTCGGTCACATTGCTTGTAGGATTGATTCCTCTGTGCCACAATCGAATGTGCTCGACATGGACGTCGCAGGCGTGAACACGATCACTCCGCATCCTTCCACTCGCCGGCCTCAACCTCACGGATCTCTCCTTTGGCCTCGCGTTCGTGTGGCCAAAGCATCACTGCAAGCAACGTCCCGTAGAACACGCCGACGATCACGAGAACGACCGCTCCGGGGACTGTACCGACTGCGGCAGCGTCGGGGAGCGATACCTCCGGGAGGAACGCCGTCACGCGAAAGAGCCACGCGAGACCGAGAACGAGCAACAGCGCGAAGTAGATTCGCCGAAGCCGGTTCGAGACAGCCTCGAACACCGTGATCTTGTACGTCGGGTGTCGGTAGTCCTCTCCCAGCTCTGTTCGCCAATCGCCGTGCTCGATGTCCATCGATGGATCGAGTGCGCTTGCGAACAGATCCTGCTGAAACAGCCGAACGCGTGACCGATAGACGTCGTAGTCGCGATATCGACGAGCCTCAATCCAGCAGAACATCCCGACAGCCAGCACGCCGACGAGGATGATGTAGTGAGGGTTATCGGGACTCGAGAACGCCCACGTGAGGATCGCAGCCATGAGCGTGACACTCCACGTCGTCGTCTGGTCGAGACGCGAACGCCAGGTCGTTTCGCGATCCAGCTCACCGCGATAGGCGTCGCCGAAGACCGTACTTAACTCCGACGTGTCTCGCCCCATCTCGCGGCCGGGGTCGGCCGCCGTGCGTTCGGTATCGGTGTCGTCGCTCATCGGTTGTCCTTCGACGAACGAGGCAAAATAACGGCGGTGTAATATAATATCTCCACCACCACACAATATTGAAATGGCGTCGGCACGTAGCAATTTCGATGACCGACACGGGACACGAAGAGACGGATGTCGACGGAAACGCATCGCAGACACCGATTCAACTGACCAACGCGGCGGAGTACGACGAGTTGATCGAGGCTACCGACCTCGTGCTCCTTGAGTTCGTCACGGCCGGCTGTGGGATCTGTGCGTCGATGGAACCGGTGCTCGGTGTAGTCGCACGCAGCGCGCCGGGTACAGTGGCGACGGTAAACGCCGGTCTCGTACCGGAGCTCGCAGATGAGTTCGGCGTGCGACGCGTCCCGACGCTCGTCGTGCTGAAAAACGGCGAGGAAGTCGACCGACTCGACGACGGCTTCCAGCCAGCTGACACGCTTGTGGAACTGCTCGAGACGCACGCGTCGCACGGTGCGTGATCGTGATCTTTTGGTTGCCAGTACATCGCGGCTAGCATCTCCAGTAAGGCCTCTCTCGTGCTCGCTGTCTCGACGAATAGAAATCTCGAGGTTGACTGTTCGTTCGCTACTGTTCGCAGGCCGATGCACCAGTCCAGGGAGTATCGAAGTGATCACCAGTCAGTGGCGTATGTCTTGGACATCCCGCTCGCGACTCTCGGCGGATTCTACTATCTGACGACGATCGAGCTCGCACTCTGGTGGTTCGACGTATCGAAGGAGACGAGGTCGAGCGTTGTTTCAACCAGCCGTTCCCGAGGAATCTCGGGCGGACGTTCGCGACTGGACATGGAGTCAGTCAGAACGCCTCATCTGGCGTCGGTTCGTCGATGGAGTCGTATTTGTCCTCGAACTCCTGGACGAGCTGGCCCATCTTCGCGTACCAGTCATTGAGTTGGTGTCGCATGTCGGTCGCAATCTGCTCGGGATCAGTCGGGGAGTAGACGTGATAGTAGCCGCCCTGATCATAGTTGATCTGTTCTTTTTTGAGCAGGCCACGTCCCAGCAACCGCTGGATCGAGCGGTACGCGGTCGAGCGTTCGCGGTCGATCCGGTGGGCGACCTCGTCGATGGTGAGCGGGTCATTGCTCTCGACCATCACGCGGTAGCAATCCCTGTCGAGTGGTTTGAGCCCGTGTAAGCATTCGAGCAGCCCTTCACAGGCTATATCACGTTCCAGTTGATCGGTTATCGACGACTGCCTAGTCATACTCGAACGTAAGCGGCGCGTTGGCATAAGTTTTGCGCGTTTTATACAATACTAGTTTGACGAGCGACGAGGACGCTGACTGAAGCTTCCAACACAGGCAGTTATTTCGGGTGCGACCGCGATATGAACAGTGTCTGCATCGGTGTATCGGTACGCCTTTCATTTCAGTCGTGTGGGTGGAACCGCTTGACGGCGCGATCGACGGCGTCGGTCTGGCCGAGAAACGTCACACGGTCACCCTCCCGGAGTTCGTGATCGCCTGTCGGAACTTCCGTCGCGCCGTTCCGGTGGGTGAGCAACCCGACGATGACGCCGTCGGGGATTTCCGCGTTGAGATTGGCGATCGTCTTCCCGACGAGGTCCGTCGCCGTCACCTCGATCTCCTGGACGTCGCCGGTGCGGCCGAGTTCGTTCATCCACGCCGACAGCGACGGTCGCTCGAGGACGTTCTCGAGCGACCACGCGGTCGCCATCGAGAGGTCGATCGCGTGGACGCCGAGCGATTCGAACGCGTCGACGTTGTCAGGCTGGTTGACCCGAGAGGCGACGCTCACGACGTCGTATGTCGTTTTCGCGAGCTGGCAGACCAGCAGGTTGACGTCGTCGTCGGGCGTGGTTGCAATGACCGTCTTCGCGTCGTCAGCGCCCGCCTGCTCGAGGACGTCGGCATCGGTGCCGTCGCCCTCGAGCGCGGTGAGACCTCGTTTACGGGCTTTCTCGACCGCATCGGGGTCGAGATCGATCAGTAGTACGTTCTCTCCGTCTTGTTCGAGCCGTTCTGCGAGAGACAGGCCGACCCGTCCCCCGCCGACGATTATCGTACGCATTGGTGATACCTCGAGGTAATCCGCGATCTGTCGTGCGAGGCCGGCCTGAAGGACGACCGTCGCGAAGATAATGAGAAAGACGGTGCCGGCGAGCAACTGGGCCTCCTGTGGCCGACCGAGGGCCTGCAACTCGACGGCAAACAGCGTCGCGACGCTCGCGGGGATGATCCCGCGCGGGCCGACGGCGCTCAGGAAGAGCCGCTCGTTGTGCGTAAACCGCGCGTCCGTCGTTGAGAGGTAGATGACGGCTGGACGAAGCACCAGCGTGATCGCGGCGACGATGGCGAGACCCGCCAGCCCGAGCGCGCGGATGTCCGCGAAGTCGATCAACGCCGCCAGCGCGACGAAGATAAACGAGAGGACGACGACCGAGAGGTCGTCCAGAAAGTCGATGACGTCCTCGTGGTGGGGTAGATCGACGTTGCCGAGGATGAAGCCGGCCATCGCGGCGGCGGCGATGCCCGTCTCGCTGGCGATCGTTTCGGCGCCGGCGTAGGCGACGACGATACCGGCGAGGACGATCAATCGTGCATGTAGCGGTGCCGCGCAGGGTCTGGATCGTGCGCGATCGAGCACCAGCCAGACGATGCCGGCGATGAGGGCCCCGAACGTGAGGCCGACGAACAGCCGCATCGCGAAGTCGCCGACGAGTGCGGCTGGCGTTCCGTTCCCGGCGACGAGGACTTCGAAGACGACGACTACCAGAATTGCCGCGGTGACGTCGTTGATCACGCCCTCGCCTTCGAGGACGCTGGCGACGTGGTCTCGAACGGTGACGACCTGCAGGATGGGGCCGATCACGGTCGGGCCGGTCGCGATCAACAGTGCGCCGACCAGCAGGCCGACCTCGAGGCTCGTGTCGAGAAAGACGACGACGGCGGCGGCCGTCCCGAGCCAAGTGATCGCCGCGCCGACGGTGACCATCCGGGTCAGTGCCGTCGGACTTTCACGGAGCTTCTCGAGGTGGAGGTGGTAGCCACCTTCGAAAAGGATGATTGCGACGCTGACGCCGACCATCGCGGAAAGGCCACCACCGAACGTCTCTTGCGAGACGAGTCCGAGCACCTCTGGACCGATCGCGATCCCGGCGACGATCAGAAAGAGGACGCTCGGAATCCGCAGTCGATCCGCGAGGACGCGGGAGGCGACACCGAGGGCGAGCACGAGCGCGACGGTGGCGATGAGCATCACGATTGGCTAATATCCTGGGTACCCGACAGTGCGGGCAGTTCGAACCGATACTGGTCGACCGCCTCGGGCATCAGTCACCACCGTTGGTGGCTGGCTGTGCGCCCGCGTCGTCGGCATCGTCTGCGCCGGCCGACTGAACGACCTTGTAGAGGATCATCGACGCGACGAAGAACGACGAGCCGACGAGCAGGAGGACGCTCACCAGATCGAGCGCGCCCGTTCCGAGCCAGTTCGCGAGTTCGGACAGCGCGATCCCGGCGCTGGCGAGGACCATCATCAATCCGAAGTAGACGATGACGTCGTCCTCGTCGACCATCGTCGTCGCTGCCGAGCCGATTCGCGCGCCGAGTGCGCTGCCGACCAGCAGCAGGGAGACCACCGTCAGGTCGACGCTGCCGGACATCCCGTAGGTGAAGGTGCCGAACGCACCCGAGAACAGCCCAGCGAATAGGCTGGTCCCGACGGCGGCGGTCAGCGGCGTCCCGATCAGGTAGTAGATCGCGGGCATGCGGATGAAGCCGCCGCCGACGCCGATCAGCCCTGAGACGAGGCCAACGCTGCCGCCGGCACCGCCGATCGTCCACAGCGACGCCCGGCCGCCCGAGGTCAGCGAGATCATCGGCGGGACGGTGTACGACTGGATCTGCTGGCCGATCGCCGGGATTTCGTCGTCGTCGACGTCCTCGTCTGCGTCTGCATCGTCGGCGTTCTCGTCGTCGAGATTGGATGCGCGACGCAGGAACAGGGCGCCGATCCCGGCCAGCAGGAGGACGTACGCGATACCCGTCACGAGGTTGGCGATCCCCAGCGCCTCGAGGCCGAAGACGAGCCGACTGCCGAGTTCGATCCCGATCGAGAGGACGACGAACAGGATCGCACCGAGTTTGTAGTCGACCTGCCCGATATCGTAGTGTTTCAGGACGGCGATCACGGACGTACCGAAGTAAAACGCCAGCCCGCTCCCGATCGCGACGGAGGCGGGGTAATCGAGGAGCAACAGCGTCGGCGTAATCAGGAACGAACCACCCATCCCGAAGAAGCCGAACAGCACGCCGACCATGAAGCCGAAGCTCACGAACAGCACTAGCAGGGCCAGACTGAGTCCCAGTATCTCCATCGATTAGGCGTTGGTGATCGTTTTGATCAGCGGCGTTGCGACTCGTTCGAGGACGCCGTAGCCGGCGTAGAGGATGACGGCCTGAACGAGGATGACGCCCACGAGGAGCGTCGCCTGGACCGGTGCGGGGAGTGCGACGACGTCGATCATCTGCCTCGGCCACCGTTCGCGTTCGATTGTGTGCGGATCATGGATTTCTGCTCAGTATCCTCTATCCGGAGAATACGTATAACGCTTTTGGGACTCGTGTACAATATTACTGCAAGATATGCAACCGCTATCCAACGGGAATATTTGTATACGTTATGGAGATACAGGTAGTCCAGTGAACACCCGATCCACGTCGGTGGACGGTGTCGCCCGCGGTATGTCCTCCCGATGACAGTCATCGGTACCGTTCTAGAACGTCGGATGCGAGGACGCTGCGTGCGAACGGGCGGCTGTGATCGATGAGGATGTTCGGGCGTCCGTGACGCGACGGACAACGATTACCTACAATAATTCTCAGTCGACAGTCCTCCACATCGGTATTGGACCATCAAAACAATATTATGGCCTCGGCACGTACTGCGGGTATGAAAGCGGTACTCGCCACTGACCTCTCGGCAGCCAGCGAGGCGACCATCGAGAACGAAACCTGTCTCGAGTGTCTCGGCCGAATCGGAATCGAGGAGATACATCTGGTGACGGTCATCCCGTCAAACGTCCACTCGGGGATGCCGGGGATCGACTTCGAGAAGCGACGCCGGAAGGCGATCAGAAACTACGAGCGCGTCATCGAACGGGCTGGATTCGACGTCGACGTACACGTCGTCCGCGGGACGCCCCACCGACGCATCCGGGGTATTGCGGAGACGATCGACGCGAGTCTCACCGTCGTCGGTTCGCGCGGGAAGAGCCCGCTCGAAAACCGCGTTATCGGCTCGACGGCGCGCAACCTCGCGAGAACGACGGAGACCCCGCTGCTCGTCAACCGAATCGAACGCGAGGCCGACGACCCGGCCGTCGTCAGACAGCACCTCTTCCAGCGCATGCTGTACGCGACGGACTTCTCCGAGAACGCCGAACGCGCGTTCGAGACGTTCTCGTATCTCCGTCACGCGACTCAAGAAGCAACCCTTGTCCACGTCGAGACTCCGAAGGACCCGGGGCTCGCGGAAGACACGGACCCCGAGGGACGGCTAGCGGAGCTGGCCGACCAGCTCGAGGCGTGGGATATCGAGACGCGAATCGAGGTTCGACAGGGCGATCCCGCCGACGAAATTCTCGCCGTCGAAGACGCCGTCGATCCGACGACGATCCTCGTCGGCTCGCGCGGTCACAGTCGGCTTCGGAGACTGCTGCTGGGCAGCGTCTCCGAGGATCTCGTCGCTCGAGCGAACGGGAACGTGATGCTCGTCCCACCGGCCTGAATGCCCTCCCAGCCCGTCGCGTCTCGAACCGTAGCGATATTGTGATAGCGTCGAAATTGTGACCGGCTTTATCATGAGGGCGGTCGAATCGCCACGTATGGCCGACGACACGACGCTCCTCCGAACGGTATTGTTCATCGCGGTGCTCGTCATACTCGTCCCGCTGGTCCTGATGGCTGTCGCCTGGCCGATGATGGGGATGTGGGGTGGCGGGCACATGTGGAATGATGGCGCGTGGACTGGCCCGGGAATGTGGTTAGTTAGCTGGGTTCCCCTCCTGATGCTCCTGGTTGTTGGCTACTTAGTGTACAGGGCTGCCGCTCGCTCGACTCGCGCCGAAGACGACCCGGCGCTCGAGGAGCTCCGACTCGCCTACGCCCGCGGTGATATCTCGGACGAAGAGTTCAAGCAACGACGTGAGCGACTACGGCGGGACGAGTGAGTAGCACAAAGTGGCCTGAGCACTATACTGGATGTCACTCTGCACTTACTAACCGATCGTCAGCACGCGATCAGCCGATCTCACGATTTCGAGGAGGTCGGCCATCGTCGACATCGGACAGTACTCGCTTTCCTCGTTGTTGCGAATCTCGAGACACGTCCCACACGCCTGCAAGTCACCACCGGCATCGACGAACGCTTCCATTCGGTCACGAACGTCGAACTGGTCATCAGTGATTTCCTCGGCCTCGACGCCTTCTCCCAGCAGGAATACTGACACGTCGTGTCCGTTCTCGACTGCCGTAATACCGAACCGTAGCGCGTTCCAGGCGCGTTCGGGATCAGCAGTCTCGAGAACGATTCCGATACTATCAACTGATCGTTCAGATTGCTGCATTACAGATGTGTATTATATACCCAATAGTATAAACTATTTCCTCCCCCATTGAGAAAGCGAGTAAAACGAGTTCACGTGAGAATCTCAGCAGTCAGTCCGTCTGAACCTCTATATCTCCGACCTGGGTCGATTCGTGGTACGTACAAATGTACACCGACATCTCTTCAGAGGCGACTACACCCTCGAGGGTCGTTTCTTCGCCTTCTTCGCTGACGTCGTCGCTTTGGTAGTCGTCGATAATCTCGTCATTCTCGTCTCGTATCTCTAGATTATGCGTCACGCCGTCGGCGTTGATCCAGGTGAAATCGTATTCGTTCCCCTCGATGAGCGTGATCGTTGGATTGTCCTCGCCGTCGATGATACCGGGTTCCAGCCCAGTCCACGCCTCGATGCGGCCTTCGAAGTAGAACTCGTCGATGTCTCCCCACTCGTCGTCGGCCTCGCCATTTTCCGCTCCGTCCGGCTCCTCCTCGTCCGTATCGTTTTCTTCTCCAGGTCCTCCGCACCCTGCCAGTGCTGCCATACTAACTGCGCCACTCGCTCCAAGGACCATACGACGTGTCAGGTCATTACCATACAACATCTATCACCAGACGACCTGATAAACGGCTGTTAGGCATCAGACAGACTGTCTTTTTGTACAGGTTCTGGAATTGATCTTTGGACGTTATCAGAAACAGCGACGCGATCGATCCACACACAAGTTTCCGGCGAGCACCTCCGCTGCAACAAGGGAACACAAGAATTGACGACCATTGCACATCAGTTCGGAACTTCAGCCGTCGACGTCTCGCTACGCTTCTCGTATCTGCTCGAGTGCGTCTGCGAACCGCTCTAGTGGCTGGGCGCCAACTAGCGTCCCGGCCGCCTCCGTTTCCGGGTCAAAAACGACGAACGTCGGTGTTCCGCGGATATCGAACGCCCGTGCCTGTTCCGCGTCGGCTTCGACCGTTTTTTCAAACTCCGAGCGCTCGTCCTCGAGACACGCCTCGAGTTCGGCGGCGTCGACGTCCGGAACCGAGTCGGTGATCTCGAGGAGGCTGTTGGCGCTGGCCCACCCCGAATTGCGCTCGCCCTGTTCCGCGAAGACCGCAGCGTGCCAATCCCAGTACGTCGACGGGTCCGACTCGCGGACCTGTTCCCAGACGCACTTCGAGGCGACAGCAGCGGTCATCGAATCCGCCCCGAAGAAGGGCACCACGATAAAGACGAGACGAACCTCCCCCGACTCGACGTACTCCGAGACGAGGTCGGGGAGCGTCTCCCGCTCGAACTGTTCGCAGATCGGACACTGGAAGTCGGTCCAGTAGTAGATCTCGATCGGTGCGTCCGTATCGCCCATGATCGGCTTTCCCGCCAGGTCGACGCCGAGGGCTGACGTCTCTTCGCTCGCGTGCATCGTCGGCGAAAGGGAGCTACCATCGTCGGTATCGTCCGAGCGGGAGAGATAGTAGACACCGCCGCCACCGAGCGCGAGGGTCGAACCGGCGAGCACGGCGCGACGGGTCGTCTGATCGAGCGACATTCGTGTTCGGTTGCTGGTTCACATCGATTCCTCGTAACCGACGCGCCGATTTGCCGAGTCAGCAAAACGGAGGAGCACCTTTGTGATCATCGTGCGACGAAACACCTACTCGTGGTATCGAGCACGCTCGAGACAGTTCGAAGACAGGTCGTGAGTCGTCCGTCCTCGAAGCCCAGTGGCGACCGCCCGTCCGTGACATCCGTCGGCAGACATCTGGCCGCAAACTGGGTGACGGAGTTGTGAACTGGGACGAGTCGGTCGGCAGGTTCGGGCGGAACCTTTCGAACGCGATACGGTATCCGTTCGAGTCCTGGTACGGGACGGTTGGCTTCGTCCTCGTAACGTTCGGTACCTACATCCTGTTGATTCTGAGTACGATGCCGGAGTTTGCGCTCCAGATGCTCGCCGACGGACTCCACTGGTTCGATTACGTCCTCGTCTCGCTGACGGAGTCCGTCTACCTGACCAACGGCGCCACGGGGCTCGGGATTATCGTCACCTACGCGCTCCTGACCGGCGTCGCCGTCGTCAACGCCGTCGCACAGCTCCGGCTCGTCGGCCTCTCGGGTGCGACGAGCGTGTCCGGTGTCCTCCCGGGACTCGTCGCGTCCGGTTGTGCGAGCTGTGGGGCAGGTCTGCTCGCCTTCCTCGGGTTCGCCGGCGGGCTGACGCTGCTTCCGTTTGACGGCACGCTCCTTCAGGTCGGCGGTCTCGCGCTCTTGCTGTTCTTTCTCGGACGAGCGGGCCATCCCGAACAGTGCGTCGTCTCACTGGAGGGATCACAGTGACGAGAAGCGGACACCACCGATTACTCGGCACAAACCGACGCGCGATCAGCTGGGGGGCCGCTACGTCAGCAGGTGTGTTCGTCTTGTTCGGACTCGTCACTGAACTCATCCCGAATCCGCTCTTCGTTCGGATGGTCCCGCGGACGGGCTTCGATTACCTGTTTCTCACCCTGACTGCGCTTCTGGCTGGCGTCTACGTCGCCCAGCGGCTGACGACCGATGTCCGCAACGCTGGTGACCTCGAGGACGAGATAGCCGACCGAGACGAACATGGCGATTACGACCCCGACCTCAATCACGATCATCGCCACGGTGAGAACGACGAGGCCGATACGGATCGGTTGGCGTTCGGCGGTTTAGTCGGTGGATTTTTGGCAGTCAGCTGTCCGATCTGTAACGCCGTCCTTCTAGCGCTGTTCGGATCGTCCGCACTCATGACGTACTTCGATCCGCTGCGTCCCCTGCTCGGAGCGGTCTCGGTCGCACTACTTGTAGGGTTGATTTACGTTCGCCACCGACGGTCGTGTCTGACGTGTGCGTCCCAATCGTGATCGGCGATCAATCCGTGTCCTTCCACTCGCCAGCCTCGACCTCGCGAAACTCCCCTTTAGCCTCGCGTTCGCGCGGCCAGAGCATTACGACGAGTAAACGCTGCGTAGAACGCTCCGACGACACCGAGAACGACAGATCCGGCGAGTGTTCCAACTGCTGCGGCGGCGGGGAGAGCGGCCTCCGGGACGAATGCCGTCACGCGAAAGAGCCACGCGAGGCCGAGGACGAGCAACAGCGCGAAGTAGATACGTGGACGTCGGTTCGACACGGCCTCGAACATCGTAATCTTGTACGTCGGGTGTCGGTAGTCGTCCCCTAGTTCGGCTCGCCAATCATCGTGCTCGACCTCCAGTGACGGATCGACCGCTGGCTCCTCGGTATCGGTGTCATCAGTCATCAGCCTTCGATCGTCTTTCGGTATGCAACTCAAAACAACAGTGGGCAGAGAATGTCTTGTATTTATTGCACAATACTCAAATGCCCCTATCGCGTAGAATTCTCAATGACTGACACAGCAAGTGAAACAACTGATATTGCAGAGAACGCCTCACAGACACCGATTCAGCTGAACGATGCGGCCGAGTACGACGACCTGATCGAGGCCCACGACCTCGTACTCCTCGAGTTCGTCACGTCCGGGTGTGGTATCTGTGCGTCTATGGAGCCGGTACTCAGTGTCGTCGCGCGCAGCGCACCCGGTGCGGTGGTGACAGTAAACGCCGGACTCGTTCCGGACCTCGCCGACGAGTTCACCGTCCGACGCGTCCCGACGTTCGTCGTCTTAAAAGACGGCGAGGAAGTCGACCGACTCGATGACGGCTTCCAATCCGCAGACACGCTCGTCGGCGTCCTCGAAACGCACGCTGAAGAGTGACGACGGATCGCTTGGTACTGTCGAATAGCAGTCAATACGAAGCCGATCGTGAATTCGGGGTCGTCGCCGACGGTGACGACTCCAGCAGAACGATCGGATTCACGTAGTTCTATCCAATAGTGCGAATCATTCGCATGCTGAACAGCCCGCTCGCCAGCGGACGACGAATCCGATGACCCCCAGCGTCAGCACCGTCACGATGATCTGTCCGAGGCCGGCGCCTAGTCCAGCCGCAGCGCCACCGCCTGCCAGTCCAACAGCGCCAGGAGCAAGCGCCAGACAGCAGAGGCTCGCCGCGCCTGCAAGGCCGAATAGCGACCGTCGTGACGCAGTCTTTGCATCCATGTGGAAACTCTATGCGGATGATACGGATAGACATTGTGGAGCCGAATCGAACGAATGTCGTGGCAATGTCCAGTGAAAGATCATATGGGAGTTGGCCTCCGCAATTATCCCCAGAACGAGGCGTTACCGAGACAATAAAACAACGCCACCCAACCGACGAAAAGACCCGCAATGACGACGATGAAGTCGGCCAGACACGTACCGACGATAACACAGTATCCGATCCCGAACGTCAGGAGTACTAACGAGAGACCGAACAAGAGATGACATCGCCGTTCGACCGTCGGATCCATAACTCGATGTATTCCGACTGATCCCAAATAACCATGTCAGCAGTTCGTTGAGTATCACAGGACTCGATATGAGGGCTGACGAAACGCCGAGAAGCAACGCGGACGCACGTATAAGACGGTCTCGGTGATTTGCTGAACCAGCAAACCGTGGCCTATTTGACGGTAACTGACGGAATGTATTGCGTGCAACACGGAGGCTCCGGGGATTCGGTAGACATTTTCCAACTTCTCGCTGACGAGTACGCACGGAAGATCCTCCTCGCCGCGGATAGTGGACCGAAGACCGCAAAAACACTCAGCGAGGAGTGTGACGCCTCACTAACGACCATCTACCGCCGCGTCTCGGTGCTACAAGAACACGAACTCGTCGAGGAACACCACACCGTCGACGCGGACGGCTCTCACCGAAGCGAGTTCGAAACGTCGCTCGAGGAGCTTCACGTCACGATTAGCGACGGAAAACTCTCGCTGACAGTCGAAACGCGCGACGATCTCGCGGACAACTTCACGTCACTGTGGAGCGATCTTCGGGGAGGTGACTGATGGAAGTCTCGTTCCTCCTCTCGAAGGGAATTACGCTCGTGTTGAGCCTCATCGTCGCATATCTTGCGTACCACGGTTACCGGCGAAGCGGGCAGACGCCGATGCTGTACGTCTCCGGTGGATTCGTCTTCATCGGCGTCGGTGCGATCTGTGAGGGCCTCATCTACCAGCTATTCGGTACGACGATCGCGTCCGCAGCGCTCGTACAGGGGGTCATTGTCTCGAGCGGCATGGTACTCGTCATTCTCTCACTTCGACGATAGTAATACGAATTGCGGCGGCGATAGTTTCTCCCTGAAATGCTGCAATTTTTCCGAGCCAGGGAATCGCCGGACGGCGTTTATGAATCGGCTCGAAATACCGAGCTATGAACCGGCGTACGTGCCTCCAAACGATCGTCGCCTCGAGTTTCATCGCCACTGCAGGCTGTCTCGAGTCGCTGTCACCGGGTGACGAGGAGTCAACTCGTTCACGCGCGGATGGCGTCACGCTCGGGCCACCGGAACAGGATTTGAGCGAGGCGTCGCATCCGAGCTACGGTGAGGAGTTTCCAACGGTCGAGTTCCCTGACCCGTTGACGGGCGAGACCGTCTCGACTGAGCAGTTTGTCGGCGAGCGGACGACGCTGATGACGTTCTTTTATACGTCGTGTCCGGACGGCGCGTGTCCCGCGCTTCTCTTGCGGTTGCGACGAGCGCAGGAGGTCGCGGCTGAAGAAGGCTACGGGGACGACGCTGCCTTTCTCGGGATGACCTTCGACCCCGAACGCGACACCGAAGACGAGTTACGAGCGTATGCCGACCAGCAGGGCGTCAATCTCGACGCTGGAAACTGGCACTTCCTTCGCCCAAAGGAGTACGAGGATGCAAAAGCGAGCCTCACTGAACAGTTCGGACTGCCACTCGAGAAACGGGACGCCGACGAGTACGAGAATCTCGAGTACATGTTCCCTCACTACAACTACATCTTCCTCGTCAACGAACAGGGACGCATCGAGCGTGTGTATCCGGACGGGGCGACCGTCGATCCGTCGCAGGTGGTCGACGACTTCGAAACGGTGGTGACAACGTAGATGCGACGGCGAGATGTCCTCGCTGGTCTCACCAGTGTCGGGGTCGTCGGTGGTGGTGGCGTACTGGCGGTCCGTGGCGTCCCCTCGTTCGAAACCGGGAGCGACGACCCGGAAGCGACGGATGGAGCGGGGGCGACGGCTCCCGATTCGATCACGATAGAAACGGTCGAGGCGCCTGGCAGCGAGGCAGGCGAGGTTCGGATTCCGGCGCCCGAGCGGGTGACGTTCGTCGATTTCTTCGGAACGTGGTGTCCGCCGTGTATCGAGCAGATGCCCGCACTGGCCGAGGCGAACGATCGCATTCGATCGGACGTGCTGTTTCTCTCGGTTACGAATGAGGCGGTCGGCTCGTCCGTCACCGAAGACGAACTGGTCGACTGGTGGGACGAACACGACGGCGACTGGCTGCTCGGACTCGACCCGACCGCCGAACTGACCTCGCGGTATCTCGCGGGCGGCTACCCCTCCGCCGTCGCGATCGATACGGATGGACGCGTTCAGTGGTCCGATTCCGGTGTCAAAACCGCAGACGAACTCGTCGCAGGGATCGAACGAGCGCTCGAGGCGGAGGCAGGGACGTAACCGATGCTCGACGCCGCGTTCCTCTCGGCGATCGGATTCGGACTTACCGCTGGTCTTGCAACCTTCTTCAGTCCGTGTGCGTATCCGTTACTGCCGGGGTACGTCGGGTTCTACGTCAGTCAGACGGACGGTGACGACGCCTCGCTCGGTGGCGCGCTCCTCCGCGGTGGGGTCGCCGGCATCGGTGTGCTGGGGACGCTCGCTGTCCTTCTGGGAGCGACGTTCTGGCTCGGCCAGTCGACGGTCTCACAACTCACGTTCTTCGAGTCGCTCGTCGGCGGGCTGCTGGTGGGTTTCGGAGTGCTCGTCCTGCTGGGCTGGGTTCCGTCGCTGTCGATCCCCCTTCCCGAACGCCGCTCGAGCGTGCTCGGATTCGGAGTATTCGGGGCGGGCTACGCGCTCGCCGCGGCTGGATGTGTCGCTCCCGTGTTTCTCGCCGTGGTCGCCCGCGCGCTGTCGCTGCCGGCCGACGCAGCGGCAGTCGTGGTGGTGACGTACGTGGGCAGCGTCGTGACGTTGATGCTCGGGATGACCGTCGCGACCGGGATGGGGCTGGTCGCGGGTGCGGGACGACTCGCGGCGTACGCTGGCCATCTGAAGCGACTCGCCGGCGCAGTGATGATCGTCGCCGGAGCCGGCCAGCTCTACCTGGCGCTCGTCGTCTACTGACGACAACCGGTCTAACGGGACACATCGTATCACAACCGCGGCAGCACGAGAAGACCAGCCAGGATCGCCAGATTCGCCAGAACGCCTGCGGAGGCGACGGTCCAATCGAGCGCCGTGAGAAGCAACGATAACACGATCACTGCGAGCAGCGCGTCTCGCCAGTAGCGCCAGCCAGCCACCAACGCGGCGGCCGACGCGACGAACCCGACGCCGGCCACGGCAGTCAACACCGCAAAGACCCGGATCCCAACGTCCCCCACGTCGACGGCGCCGCCGAGCAGCGTGGTCTTGTACGGGAGCTCGGCCAGCTCGAGTAATTCGAAGTAGACACCGATCCCGAGAAAGTGAATGACTCCGTGGATCGCCAGTGCAATTGCGACGATGTACGTGAGGTAGCCAGCCATTGGAATTCATCACCTGGAAACTATTGTACCCGATGTTACGGCTCCAACAACTGCTACGTAGCCGGACCACGTCCGCACCAGTAAACCTTCGGGTGAGACGTTGCACTCGATGCTGACAGGCACGGATCGCCGGTAATCGGGACGCTATCCGGGCATTTCACCGTCGAGCAAGGTGGCCCACATCAGTAAACTGTACTTTTCACTCAATACACCACTAGTTGTGTCGATTCTTTGGACTCGACAAACGGCTCATGACTGTCGGTAACTCTCTATTCGGACACGTACCGCCACAGTGTACGTTCTCTCGAGCCAAGCGACGATGTTTATCAGTTAGTCCACACAAGAAGTAGTATGGAGTCGGATCGATCTGGGCCGGTCACTACCCGCCGCCAATTGCTCGCGGCCCCCCTCGTCGGTGCAGGTGGAGGGATATCGGGCCGATTCGGCACCGTCAGGGCCTCCACCGACGAATCGCTCCCGGCGTATCTCGACGAGCGCGTTCCGAACCTGCTCGATCGATACGACGTGCCGGGGGCATCGATCGCCCTGGTCGAGGACGGCGAGGTGACGTGGAACGGTGCCTACGGTAGTGCTGACCCCACAGACGGACGCCCGATGGCCGAAGACACCTCGTTCCGAGTGCAATCAATTACGAAATCGGTTACTGCATGGGCGGTGCTGAAGCTCGTCGAGCAAGGCGAGCTCGCACTCGACGATCCGGTTGGCCGACACCTGACGAGCTGGGAGCGTCCTGACGCCGCGTATTCGTGGGACGACGTGACCGTTCGTCGATTGCTCGCCCACAGTGCCGGGCTGCCAGCGGGTGGGTACGAGAGCGTCCCGCTGGACGAAGAGCCGCCACCGCTTCGAGAGGCGCTGTCCGGAAACGCGGACGGACCAGCGGCACGACCGACGAGCGAACCCGGTGAGTTCCGGTACTCGAACATCGGGTACGCGCTACTGGAACTGCTCCTCGAGGACGTTACAGGTCGTGACTTCACAGCGTACGTGGCCGACGAAATCCTCGAGCCGCTTGGGATGGACGGCGCTACCTTCGTTGCCACCGTCCGGCTCTGGTCGGAACTGGCCGTGGAGCACGTCGTGGATGGCTCGCCAGTCCCTGCGAGACACGGGCCCGCCAGCGCCCACAGCGGACTGTACGCAACTGCGGAAGACATCGCCCGCTTCGTGGCCGCTGGCACGAAGGCGAGCGAGGAACCGGTGGGGCGGGGCGTGCTCGCTCCGGAGCGCGTCGCGGAGCTGTACGCTCCGGCTGTCGAAACGAGGGGATTCTACAGCCTCGCCAGCGACGGTGGGGGGCTCGGGTATTTCGCCGAAACGCTCTCCGACGGGGAACGAGCGGTGATGAACGGCGGGCAGGGTTCCGGTTCGTGGCACTGGTTTCACGCTGTCCCCGAAACCGGCGACGGGATCGTCATCCTCACGAACAGCGAACGGAGTGTACAGCTTATCACCGACGTCGTCGAGGCGTGGGCGGATCGAAGCGGCCTCCCCGCAGTGTCGCTAACGCGCGCGAGGAGCTGGATCCGCCTGCCAGTCTGGATTCTCGTCGGTATTGCGGCCGGGCTGGCCCTCCGACTCGGGTATGGTGCCATCGCGGGAACGCGAACGTTCGCACCGCGATCCGACCGCGACCGAATCACTCGAGCTATTCTGGGTGGCTTCGCAATCGTAACGTTCGGGCTCTGGTGGACCATCGGCCAGGACACTGTGGCGTTCTTCCTGCCGGTGATCGCCGAGTGGGTCGGACTGGCACTGTCCGCAGTCGTCGCTTTCCTGCTGGTGACGGTCCTCTTTCCCAAAACAGGCACGGGTGAACCGAATGACTAACGACAGCGCCGGCGACGAAACGGCAAGCGAGACGTCGACCATCTCGCTTGTCTCGTCTCCGGACGTGGATCCGGAGTTCTTCGAGTACTCGAACCCGTGGCAGTTCTTCGCCATCGCGTTTGGCGTGTCGTACCTCTTCTGGATCCCGTTGGTCGTTCTCGAGTACGACCCGTTCGCACTGCCCGGGGTAGTTCTGTTCGCCGCCGGTGGACTCGGCGTTCCAGGGGCGGCGATCTTCTTGCTCTTTTGGGACGCCGAGGAGGCCCATCGGCGTGACTACTGGCGGCGACTCGTCGACGCCCGGCGGATCGCCCCCCGCTGGTACGCCGTGATCCTCCTGCTCGTTCCGACCCTGAACGGCCTGGCATTGCTTCTGGGGACCCTGGCTGGTGACTCGATCCCGGCGTTCGAACGAGCCGCCGAGTTCGCTGTCGACCCGGTATCGCTTCTCCCGTACGCGGTTTTCATGATGATTTTCGGTCCACTGCCCGAAGAACTGGGCTGGCGCGGCTACGCACTCGACGGACTGCAGGCACGCTGGAACGCGTTGTGGGCGAGCCTGATCCTCGGGTTCTTCTGGGCCGTCTGGCACGTCCCCATGTTCTTGATGGTCGGGACCTACCAGGCCGGGTTGGGCGTTCTGACGCTCCCGTTTTGGGAGTTCATGATCGGGGCAACGATCACCGCCGTACTCTACACCTGGATCTACAACCACACGGGACGCAGTATTCTGGGCGCAGTTCTGTTTCACTTCTCGGGAAATTTCAGCGGCGAGCTCGTTCCCCACGGTCCCGTCGGACGGCTCTTACCGACAGTATTGACGCTGCTGGTCGTCATCGTCGTGGTATCCGTCTACGGGCCGAAGACGCTCACCCGACACGCTCCCGCAGCATCGGCCGGTACTGAGTGACTACTGCCATCGGCTCTTCGGAGAACTGATCGTCCGCAGGACAAGCACTACTTCACGCGATCAGAGTATGACACCGAGGGTGGGAACGGCCCATCGGAGAAGTTGATGTGGGCACGTCAAAAACTCACAGACCGCGAGATACACTTCTACCACGGTCTCACAGCACCATCATCACCGAGTGCGTTGAACGCGGTGTTGGAACGCTGGCAGTGAGTTGACCTGAAGACGTGCGTGAGTCCGACTGGGGCAAGACCGGCAACAAGAAGTTGCACTCGTGGGCGTTCGACCGCATCTACCAGTACCTCGCGTACAAGGGTGAGAGACGTAGTGTTAAAGTGTTAAAAGAAAACGAGTGGAACACCTCGAAAACGTGCTCACGATGTGGCGACGATACGAGATCGAACCGCGTAGAGCGTGGCCTGTACGTCTGTTCGTCGTGTGAGTTGGTAGCCAACGCGGATTGTAACGGGGCGGAGAACATGTGCCAGAAGATACCACCAGTCCTCACGGCGAGGATAGGAGTAACGGCTGCGTGGTGGTTCGAGAGACCGGAGGTATCTCGCCATCACGAAAGGCGCGCAGCGCCTTTCGAACGACACAGCCCTCGGTACACCTGTTTGACCGCGAGAGCGGGACGTTTCGAACGAGAGAACAGGTCGTGTCGTAGACCGGTAAATATCCCAACCTGCAGTACGGGAAGCCGCGCCCTTCAGCGCGGGGAGGATGTCAAGGTGCCTGAAATGTGGATTAACATCACATCAGCGACATAACTAACTCTTGGTCGACCTCGTCGTGTTCGTACCGGTCCCCACCGTGTTCGGCTTCAAAATCAGACGCATCGTCATCGTCCGAAAAGCCGATCATCGACTGTCCCATCGCTCCTTCAACTTCGCTACCGACGACTAACGTGAGCTCCGTAGCCAGTTCGAAGTACTCGGCGTCGACATGGCTACTGATCTCGGGTTCGTCACCCCCGTCATCAATTTCATAGTCAGCAATCGAGTAGTCCGTCAGGTAAACGGCTTCAGGCTCTTGGTCGTCCTGGTTTTCGAAGAGAAACGTGTACGTACACAGAGAACTACAAAACTGGGCAGGGCGGTCCAGCTCGTCATCCTCGTTACTGTTCGGATCATCCCCATCTACACCCGTGAGAACTGCGGCAGGGTCGCTGTAGAACGCCTGACCGACTGGTCCTGGGTAGTCAACAATCTCCATGGTGCAGTTATCACAGGCCTGCCCCGACTCAATCGTAATTGGATCAGAAAACCCATTATCTGACTCGTCCTCAAGACAGCCAGCAAGTATGCCGACACCTGCTAACGCCGTTCCAGTGAGAACGGTACGTCGGGTGATCGTCGATTCCATATGTCTCGTTCGTAAGTAATCGTGTTCTCCCATAACTACTCATTGAGAGGCCAGTAAAATGGCTGATTTGGTCCAATAGACGAAAACAACTCATCATAACTACAGTCTATTCCACTGTCGCCGGTCGTCGGGCAGCGATGACGTACTGTCTGTACGCTTCTGTATGAATACCTGGACGGCAACTGACAGTCACGTCTAGACGGCCACGACTGGCGCACACTTGGAAGCACGAAGTCGTCGTCACTGTTGTCAGGAAGGTGTTCCCTCGTCGACGGCGTGCGATTTGTCGATAGGGGATAGCGCGAGGTACAGGGAGCCGAAGATGATGACGACGTTGACCGCAGCCACAAACCCGGCTAGCCCCGGACGGCCGAACCCGTACACGACTGTCGGAAGGAGCGCGATCAAGCCGACGGCAGCGGCCCGGCGTGGTGACACGTCCTTGAGCATACGTCAATTGTTCACGCCGAGACGTAATCAATCTACGTCCCCCGAGGACTCTCGGCGTCGAACGGATCGCGACTCGTCACTGTACAGCGGTCACTGGTCCGACCCGTTGGACGACGGGACGAACGCCCACGCGAGCAGCGCGACGATCGCGACGACGCCGAGCGCGAGCGACTCGAGGACGGTCACTTCGATGTCGAAGAACGCGAGTACGGTTCGCAGTTCGACGACGATAACGAGGATGAACGCGAGCAGGATCAGGAGTTTGGCGGGTGAGGTGCGCATCAGGTAATCGATGATCCGGTGTTGACTACGTTCTCGAGGGACGTAATGGCGTCGGCGACCGGTGGAAGGGACGCGATGGTGTCTATCACGACGGGGAAGGGGCCGATGTCGGGGCCGAACAGGCCGCCGCGGCTCACGATGCTGGCGAGCGGGAGGGCGTATGCGAAAATCACGAGGACCAACGCGATCCCGACCCACACCCGGAGATCGTCGAGGATTCTGGGCGAATCTTCGGGGCCGGACAGCGCCGGCGGAATCGTCCCGTCGACGATGGGTTCGCTGTCGTCGTTGAAGACAGTCAGGAGGAGAAGCACCAGAAAGAGCATCGCCGAGACGAACAGCAACATGCCGCCAATGGCGAGCTGGGCACGAATTTCGGGAATCGAGCCGACGGCGATCTCGAAGCCGAAGTTGTACTGCGGTTCCGCCGTCCGTCGGGGAATGCCGATCAGTCCGCCGCGGTACATCGAGTTCGTCATAAAGACGATTCCGATGAACCAGAGGACGACTTGCACCAGCGCGACGTTGCGCCCGACAAGCCGGTTGCCGGTCAACTGCGGAATGAGCCAGTAGGAGCCGGCCATGAACGTCAACGCGACGGCCGTTCCGACCTGCGTGTGGATGTGACCGGGTACCCACAGGGAGTTGTGAACGAGATAGTTGATGTTCATGCCCGCGTTGACGATCCCCGTAAACCCGCCGAACGCGAAGACCAGGCCGGCCAAGGCCATCCCGGTAAAGGCCGGATCGCGCCAGGGGAGGGCCCGCAGCCAGTTGAAGTACCCGTCGCCGCCGCGCTGGCGGGCCCCGTGTTCCATGCTCGCGACGACGGTGAACGCAGTCAAGAGGCTCGGCAACAGCAAGAACATCGTATTCGTCATCGCGATAAACTTGAACCCTTCAGCGATTCCCGGGTCGAGATACTGGTGGTGGATGCCGACCGGCGTCGAGAGCAGCACGAAGAGAATGAAGACGACGCGTGCGAGCGGATCGCTGAACAGCCGCCCGCCGGAGAGTTTGGGCAACACAATATACCACAGCAGGTACGCGGGCAACAACCAGAAATAGACAACTGGATGGCCGAAGTACCAGAACAGCGTCCGCGTCAGCGTGGGATTGAGACTGTCGATCAGTCCGAGTGACCACGGAAGGATGAACGCGAGGATCGCCACCGCCACGCCGATCGACGAGATGTACCACATGATCATCGTCGTGAGGACCATGAACGTGGGAAGTGGGATGCGCGCATCCGGATTCTCCCCTTTCCACGCCCACCAAGTCCGGAACCAGTCGGCACCTGCGAGCCACGTCCCGACGACGAACAGAACCAGCCCCACGTAAAAGATCGGGTTTCCCTGCAACGGTGCGTAGAAGGTAAAGAGCACGTCGGCGCTCAGTTCGGAGCCGAGAACGGTCGGCGGATCGTCCAGAAATCCGGCCAGTATCGCGATTGCGGCCAGTAGTGTCCCGACCGACATCAGCCCGTACCACGCCCAGGTGAGACGCATGTCGACGGGGCCGCGCTCCAGACTGTCCGTCACCGCCCACTGGTACAGCCCCACGAGGAAGAAGATCGTGAACGTGATGACCAGAAAGACGCCGTGACCCGTCAGAAGAGTGTAATACGTCGTCGACTCGACGAGTCGTAAAATGTCGGTCCGGTGTAACGCCTGCAACACGCCGAAGAGCGCACCGACACCCAGGGCGATGTAGGCGGTCAGAAACGCCGAACGGACGACTCGAGCCTGGTCTGGATACCTGTCGACGAACAGATCCGTCACGAGTCGTCACCTCCATCTTCCTCGTCGCCGACCGTTACGGAGCCGCTCTCGGTTTCGTCGTCCACCGAGACGGTCCAGTCATGTTCGCCCTCGCCGAGTTCCTCGCCGTCGACGGTGATCGTCACCGTCTCCGAACCATCACCCGGGACCGTGACGTCCTCCGCGAACGTCTCGTCGCCGACCTCCGCCTCGAGCGTGGCGTCGAGATCGTCGAGCAATCCGTTGTCGATCGTCGCTTCCAGTTCGATCGCCTCGTCGGGATCGACGGATTCCGGTGCGTCCGCCGAGAGTTCGGTCAGGGTGAACTCGTCTTCGGGGTGGACGACCAACAGTCCCTCCATGTCGTGGTGACCGGAGCCACAGTACTCGTTGCAGACAACGCCGTACTCCCCGGGTTCGTCGAACTCGACGGTCATCGCCGACACCTCGCCGGGGATGACCATCGTGTTCGTGTTCGTTCCGACGACGGTGAAACTGTGGATGACGTCTCGGCTCGTCAGGTAGAAGGTCACCTCACTGTCGGCCGGTACTTCGATCGGATCCGGCTGGAAAATGAACGTCATCGCGACGACGTAGGCCTCGTACTCGTCTTCACCTACCTGTTCGACGCGCGGATCCGCGAAGCGCTCGTCGTCGTCGATATCGTCCGGTGGGAGCGCTTCTTCCTGATCGCCGATCATGGTGATTCCGAGCCCGACGGTCCCGTACGTGATTGTGACGATGAAGCCGACGATGAGTATCATTGACCCGATCAGCCACAGCCGTTCGTACTGGTGGATCTTCATCGTCGACACCTATAGGACGATCATCGGCGTCGGCTCGTTGCCGACGAACTCGACGAAGTACGTGAACAGCCACATCAGCGTGAGAATTATGAAGTAGAGTACGATCAACGCGAGTGTCCCGAGCGGGTCGAATTCGTCGTGGCCGATCTCTCGAGTGACGTTCGTGTCGTCCATGACACCTCGCTACCACGGTAACGGAACTAAATCTACATCGCCGTTTCCAGGTACAAACGGGGTATTTCACCGTGTAACGGTGCGAGAAGTATCGAAGTACTTGGGATAGTTTTCCCCGGTCGTCGACTCACACGAATTCGCTCCGCCGATGGTCGCTGCAACGCGTGTGCGCCGCTCTCGTGAACGAGTCGTAAATCTCGCCCAGCAGTATAAATGACGAACTACTCGGACCGGATCTCTAGGGAGCCGACCATCTCCCGCTCGTGGGTCTCACAGAGGTACACGTCCATCTCGTCGTTCACTTCGATCTGATGCGTGGTCTCTTCATCTTCCTCGTCGACGAACGAGGTCGAGACCAGCGGCTCGTCGCCGTCGTCCCAGATAGCGAAGTTGTGGGTGTCGCCGTCAGTGTTCGTCCAGACGACCTCGTACTCGCGATCCTCGTACAGAGCAATATCCGGATTCTCGACGCCGTCGATCGGTGCCGGCCGACGCCCGATCCAGCCGTCGTCGGCGTGCGCCTCGAGTTCGATCGTGTCGACGTCGACCCAGTCGTCCTCCCAGCCCGTGTCGGCTGGATCGGCGTCATCCGCAGCCTCGTCGGGCCCTTCGTCGTCGCGATCCGGTTCCGTATCGGCGTCCCCCTCGCCCATTCCGTCAGTACAGCCTGCGATGGCCGCGGAACCGACACCGCTCGCGAGCGCACAGACCAGCGTTCGTCGGGAGGGTCGGTCGACCGGTGTCATACTTTCGAGTTCGCCGCCTGAGCCGGTAAGCTTGCGGCCAGCATGTGCCCGCGACCTCGGCGACGCGGTCCGACGGCAACCGTACTCCCGACACGACGGTGGAGGAACCACTGTTCGCTCGTCGCGTCAGCGACGGGCAGCCGCCGACGATAGTGTTGCTAACCCGCTCAATACTCGTCAGGAACTAGTGACGATTCCGAATAGCGCGAAAGTCAACGAGTCACTCGTCGGATGAAGCGCGGACACGTAGCCTGACCTGATTTTGCGTTCTCACACACCGTTCTCGAAAGAAAAATACGCACTTGGAAGGCGATGATGACGCTCGCTATTTCGCTTGAGGGTCGAACTGGTGAACTCAGGAATCATCCCACTCGTGGGACCCCATTTGTGACGGGGAACTCCACGACTGAAGCCCTGGTGGACGTCAACGACGGACTGCCCAGATCGAAGCAGCGAGCGATGCTATTGTCCAGACAGTGAGTCCGAGAACACTCGAAATCGGTGATGCTGCTCGTGGTCCAGTTCCTGCAGCGGTGACCACGACGGTCTCGAATACGAGACCACGGTAAGCACTGAGTGGACTTATAGCGATGGCATCTACGAGCGAAGAGTCGCCGATATAGCCGCTTGCGAGACCGTATACAAGAGCAAGGTCAAGGCCAACTAACAGGATGACCAATGTGACAACTGATAATCCGAGTGCACCTCGAGTACCACTTGCGAGCGCGGAAATCGCGATTGCGACAGCCAGAACCGCCAACGCAAACAGTGCAGTCAATACGATGAAACGGACAAACAGGATTGGTGAGTCAGCACTGGCGTGAGTGGCGTACAGCTCAATTGGTTCTTCGTGCAGGTACGCGGTCGCACTGGCCACAAGTCCTAACGGAATTATTATTACTGCGAGGAGCCCCACCGCCCTGCCGATGTAGACACCGAAGACGAGTTCGCGTGCGGTGACGGGATACGTATCTAGAATGTCGAGTTCACCTCGCTGTTCATCGCTGGCGATTGCTCGATAGCCGAATGCGATGGCAACAACTGGAACGAGGAGTTCGAGTGGCGTCAGTAAATCGACGACTGTGGGAACGTAGCCAGCTCTCACGCTACCGCTAACCCACGCGATACCGAGTAATACTGCAGCCAGTGTCACTCCAAGTAGACTGAACGTTCGAGTTCGAGCGAGAGTTTTGAGTTCGCGGGTGACTAATTGTCCAATACGACGCATTGGACCCGGTGACGAGTCACCGTTAGCAGAATCAACAGTAATTTGCGTTCCACCTGTCATACCGACTCACCCTGGACTCGAACAGTATACAGGTCGCCTGATATCGACTCCTCGTAAGCGCTACGTAAGGACTCGACACCGAGTCGATCGAGTATCGCCGTCGGATGACCTCGTTCAGCGATGCTACCAGCATCGAGGAGGAGAACCTTGTCAGCGGTCCGTTCAACCAGTTCCAAGTCGTGTGAGGTCAACAATACTGCGGCACCGGTTTCTGCCAGCTCGGCTGCAATCTCAAACACTCGTGTACTCATTCCCGGATCAAGTCCAGATGCAGGTTCGTCGAGAACAACGATTGGTGGATCGCCAATCGTCGCCTGAGCAATCCCTAGCAGCCGTGTCATTCCCCCAGAAAGAGCGTTAACTTGCCGATCTGCAGCGTCAGAGAGTCCAACACGCTCGAGTCGTGCGAGTACGTCCTCGCGGTCATCACCGACCAACGACGAATAGAACTCAAGCGTTT
The DNA here is from genome assembly GCA_046614585.1 of Natrialbaceae archaeon A-arb3/5. Taxonomy (GTDB): domain Archaea; phylum Halobacteriota; class Halobacteria; order Halobacteriales; family Natrialbaceae; genus JBKKHI01. The sequence continues at coordinate 147,416 of JBKKHI010000007.1, forward strand.
CACGGACGGTAAAGTTTGGACGGAACGCAGGCTGTTGTGGGAGATAACCGATTTCACGTGCAGTCTCGGGCCCATGGTACCGTATCGATCCCGCTGTTGGCTTTTGTAGTCCTGCGAGCGCTCGAATAAACGTTGACTTGCCGGTTCCGTTTGGGCCGATGAGTGCGGTCACTTGACCGGCGCTGATGGTGGCGGATACATTCTGCAAAATGGTAACGTTACCATAGGCAAAGTCGATTCCGTCTGCTGTTAAGAGGATATCGTCAGTTTCCCCATCCGTCACGTTCATCGTGGATTTGGCTTCTGTATTTTCTGTTGTACTATGGCGAGCTCTTGCGATTTCGTGTCTATTGTTGATGTTCGTTGTCATGAATTAGTACCGTTGGTTCCGTTACAAGACCACGCCTCATCTGCGTAGCCAGTCTGATCGATCAGATCCGAATTGTTCGGTCCACAAGAAGGTGAAAGATCAACAATACTTTCGGTTTGCATGCCTGGGACAGCATCTTGGATTCCTGCTAGTGCATCGAGTGCGGGTGCACGAGCGATTGTCTCCGCACCATCTGTCGTGTGCAGCCGCGTGTCAACTGGATCGGTCGGCGAGTATGGACGATAAGGCGGTTCCCCGTCAGCGATTGATACTCCACCTTGCCAGTAGTTCCCAGTGCCGTCATGGGTCCAGACTCGGAGCGGGCCAGGGCCAACCGCCGCATGTTCGTCGTTCCCGACGAAGTCGTTTCCGGTAACTCGGTTCGTCGGTAGCATTGCACCCTCGTTAGCACCGAGTTCATTCCCGGCGAACACGTTGTGCTCGTATATCGATCCATCCGCTTCCATTTCCAGTCCGACATTGTTCTCTTCGAATACATTCTCGGCAACGTATGACTCGGTTCCTCCGACGTACGCACCGGTGTCCGCTCTGAACACTTCGTTGCCAACGAGGGCGTTCTGTTCTGGTCCAGTCATAATATATATTCCCGTGTCCTGGATGTCGCGAAGAGTATTATCTGCAAGCAGCGCTCCGTCGTTGTGCATCAGATGGATACCAAGGAGACTCCCCTCGATTTCGTTATTTCGGACAGACATTCCTTCCGAGCGGTATAGGTAGATTGAATCTCGACCGTCGGTAACAGTTGAGTCCTGTACGACACCCGGAGATCGGAACGCCATTACTCCCGCATAGCCCTCGGACCAATCTTCGTTGCCGGCAATAGTGACATTCTTGACGACGCCATCGGGACTCTCCCGCAGGATGATCCCATTCGAGGGTGTTTCGATCTGGACATCAGCGATTGATATCCCATCGGCCACGTGGGCAGATATTCCGGCATCAGCTCCGGTGTAGTACGTTTGGAAGTCATCATCCCAGTCATCAGTACTCTCACCAGGAACCTCCTCTGCGCCCGAGTATTTCGGTCCGACCCCAGTAATGTCAAGCTGCCGAATACCGACATCGGGTTCAGTTATCGTCACTACTGATCCATTTTCATCGCCACGTATCGTCGTTCGCTCCTCGCCTGCGAGCGTGATCGGCCGATCTATTTCGACCGTCTCGTCGTAGGTTCCCTCAGAAACGAGGACCGTAGTGTTTTCCGGAGCCTCATCAACACCTCTCTGGATCGAATCGACGACAGTAACATTCTCTACAGTTTCGTCGCTATTTCTCGGGATTGCGTCGGCGTCTTCGCCAATGATTACTGATACCGGTCGGTCGTCGTGCTCGCTCATCGATGTGACGAGTTCGTCGGCCTCGGAGTGTTGCTCGTCGACACGATCTCGGACGGTCGTTGCATCGTCGTGTTCAAACGAGGAGGTAACAACCGATTCCCACGACTGTACCTCTCCGCCGTGCGTATCGGCAAACGTCTCAGCAGCTGTTCGCTCAGTGAATGGGACGATTGTCACACTTGATGGGGTTCGTGCATCGCTTCCAACGACGTACCACGCGTCCGACGCCTCAACCCACGTTGGTGAACGGTCGGTCGTGGGATATCCCTCATCATTCAATGTTACCCCTGTGTCCCCGTAGTCGGTAACATACACACCAAGAGGGTAGCCAAAGCGCTGCTCGTGTCCGTCTTGCTGTTGAGCGTCAACGAACGTCTCAACGCCGTAGTAACCCACGACGTACTCGTACTGCGAATAAAACGCCTGCACCCTCGGCAGTTCGACATCGTCGCTCAGTTCCCGTTCAGATTCAAGCGTCAAACCAATAGATACGGTATCATCAAACGGAACCAGCTCAGGTGATTCTGCACCAGTGTCTACAACAAACGTCACACTAACGAGAACTACTACGACGAGCATTGTCACGACAATCAATCCAGCTCGTATCCGTCGGTTCACAGTCGCTCTTGGGTTTACGGGGCAATATATAGTCTGGTCTGACTCTCGAATAGACAAAATATACCTGAACGGGACCAACTGTTATCCGTGTATATCTCGGTTTAGACGGGCTCTTTGACCCGATAAATGTCGATGGGCTAACGACCATTGTATCGACGCTCACCCTCTGTGCCTTTGATGAATAGTTTGAAGAATTGTATTATTTATGCATAAATGGCTATAGAGAACACGCAATCCCATCCTACTTCGTTCATAACGTCGTCGAAGCAGGAAGCCCCTACCTCGGGGAACTACCAAAGGGGGCGAGAGGAAGGAGAGTTCACCGTGGGTGGATGTCAATCAGCGCCGGTCGTCGTGGACGGAGACGAGACGCGTTGGCTGCGCCAGACGCCCTGAAGGTACGCGCCGACAAACATGCCAGCCAACGCCCACAGGATTGTGATGTTTCCAACACCGAGGCTGGCGTAGGCCGCACCAGGACAGATCCCCGACAGGCCCCAGCCGACGCCGAAGATCGCGCCGCCGATCAGGACGTTGCGGTCAAACGATTTCAGCCGTCGCCCGTAGGTGTCGCCCGTCAGCGGGGCGCGATCACGGAGTCGCGGCACCAGCGCGAAGGCGATACCGGTGACGACCGCCGCGCCGCCCATCACGAACAGCAACCCGAAGTCCTCGAACTGCAGGAAGTTCAGGACGACTTCGGGACGAGCCATGTGGCTGAAGCCGAGCCCGAAGCCGAAGATCAGTCCGCCGACGAAGATCAGCGGCATGAACAGAGGGTGTCGATTTCGACTCATATCACGGACTCACCCCCAGTGCCATCACGATCTGAGCCGTCCCGATCGCCACGATCAGGAACGTGATCACGCCGACGATCGACGTCTTCGAGGCCGAACCGACGCCACAGACGCCGTGACCCGACGTACAGCCCTTGCCGATCCGGGTGCCGATGCCGACGAGGATCCCGCCGAGGAACAGCCGCCACGGCTGGACGTCAGTCAGCCAGACCGTGACGCCGCCGACGTCGTGCAACTGGCCGGTCGAACCGGAGTCGTAGAGTCCGCTCGAGACCAGTCCGGACTGGAAGGTCAGCGCGTAGACGAACGCACCGGCGACGATCCCGAGTGTGAAGACGACGCGCCAGTCGCGCGAAGCGACGTACTGCTGGAACCGCGACTGATCTGAGACGTAGGATAGCGTCGACTCGAGGAACGTGCTCGCGCCGGCCGGAATGCCGGTGCCAAGGTAGATGACGACGGCCCCAAGGCCGACGAGGAGTCCCCCGATAGCGTACCGGCTGATGCCGACGGGGAACAGCGTTTCGTACAGCGCGGGTGCGAAGAGTTCAGGTCCCATTCGGCTGGTGGGAAGTGGTGTTAGTCACCGGCCAGGGATTCCTGGCTGGCGGCGCAGTTGTTCGGGCCGAGTTCGAGTTCGAACGCCTCCTCATCGTCGGCCTCCTGCTGGCCGAGGTTCGTCGGGATGATGTCCTCGTAGTTGGCCGGACGGGGCGGCATATCCGAGAGGATCAACTCGACGAACTCGTCTTTGTCCATCGTCAGGGCGTCCATCTCCTCGGTAAGCTGGCCGACCGGTGCCGTGTAGGTTCCGTCCTCGGCGGGTTCGGCGGCGTCGCTGAAGTGAGCGCCACCGATCAGCGTCTCGCCGGGCAGGGTCAGCACGCGCTCCTGCAGCGACTCGTAGAGCTGTTTGGCGGCGTCTTCGGCCCCCTCGTCTCCCTCCTCCAAGTCGGGTCGGGCGACGCTCTCGACGAAGAGGCCGTCACCCGTCGCGAGCAGCGAGTCGTCGATCAGGTACGAGGTCATCCCGGAGGTGTGTCCGGGCGTGTAGACCGTCTTGATCGTTGCGTCGCCGACCTGGAACTCGTCGCCGTCTGCGGCCAGCGTCATCTCGTTGGCGTAGGTGACGCCGCGGTCGACGGACGCGTCGGGGATGACGCCCTCGACGCCGACCGCGTCGAGCGCGCGGACGCCCGAGATGTGGTCCGCGTGAATGTGCGTGTCGATCGCGTACTGCAGGTCGACGCCGAGTTCGTCGGCGTCGGTGAGGTAGCGATCGGTGAACGCCCGAAGCGGGTCGATCACGGCTGCCTCGCCGTCGTCGTAGACGAGGTAGCCAAGACAGCCCGAGGAGGGACGCTGGTACTGCAGGAGCGTCCCCTCGCCATCGTAGCGCTCGACCTCGACAGCCTCGTAGATGCGCGCCCAGCCGTTCATCCCCTCTTCGAGGTGGTTCACGTCGTAGCCGCGTTCTTTCAGCGTGCCCGCGACGTACTCGCTTGCGCCCCCTTTCGCACAGAGGACGGTGACCTCGCGGCCCTCGGGGATCTTCTGGAGGGCGTGGGCGTCGATGTCGTCCTCGAGGAATTCGAAGTAGGGGATGTTGATCGACTCGACGTTCTCGCCGTCGATATGCCACTCCTCGTAGTCCGATTCCATTCGCGCGTCGAGGAGCGTGACCTCCTCTCCCGCGTCGATGCGTGCTTTCAGCTCGTCCGGCATCACCGATTCGATCTCGACGTCCGGCGTTGGAAAGTCCATGTCGTCCATGTCGTACACCTTCCAGTACAGACCGCTCGCACATAAGAGTTTGCATGGTATTTCCTAAACCACACAATATAGTGACCAGAGATACATGCGTAGAAGGACCTAAACCATAGTTACGAGGCCAGTGTCGTGAATGTGTGCGTTCCCATCGAATGGCGTCTGTTCGTATACAGTACAATAATCGACATCCTTTTATACTAAGGCCCAATATTGTACGATAGCTCCAATACAGAGCAAAGAGAACACATGAGTTCGCAATACGACACCACGGAGACGCTCGACGTGAAAGGACAGTCCTGCCCGATGCCCGTCGTCAAGACCAAGCAGGCCATCGACGACCTTGAGGCCGGCGACGTCCTCGAAGTCGTCGCGACTGACTCGGGGAGCATGAGCGACATCGAGGGCTGGGCCGAGGGGACCGCCGGCGTCGAGCTCCTCGACCAAGTCGAGGACGGCGACCGCTACATCCACTACGTCGAGAAGGCCGCGTAAGATGAGCACGGACAACCCCTCCGCACCGATCGACGACGCCGAACTGCAGGCGCTGCGCGAGCGCGTCGACGAACTCGAGGAGTCGATCGCCGACGTCAACGCGGGCGACGACCAGCAGAAGATGACGATCATCGCGACCCAGGGTAGCTTCGACATGGCGTACCCGCCGCTGATCCTCGCGAGCACTGCGGCCGCCTTCGGCTGGGACGTCGTCGTCTTCCACACGTTCTGGGGACTCGACATTCTCCACGAGGAGAAGTCGAAGAACCTCAAACTGAGCGCCGTCGGCAACCCGAATATGCCAGTCCCGAACGCCGTCGCTGCGATCCCCGGCATGGACCGGATGGCCACGCGCATGATGGAGAATAAAATCGACGAGAACGGCACGGCCACGATCGAGGAACTGATCGAACTCTCGCTCGACCAGGGCGTCGACCTGCAGGCCTGCCAGATGACGATCGAGTTGATGGAGTACGACGAGGACGACTTCTACGACGGCGTGACGACCGGCGTCGGCGCGGCGACCGCACTCCAGCACATGTCTGATTCCGATGTCCAGCTACTGATCTGACGCATGATCGAATCGGAACCGTACGACAACCCGCCGGAACCGAAGACGAAACCGAGCCTGCGCGTCGTCGAACGGATCGCCGAGGCGGAGGGGACCGACCCAGCCGAACTGAAACCCCCGCTTGGCGACGTCGTGGACGCAAGCGCGCTCGATCGGCTGTTCGAACCGACCGGACGCGACGACGCCATCCGCCGCGGCAGCGTCTCGTTTCGCTACTGCGGGTACGACGTGACGATCCGCCCGGACGGCCGCGTCACCCTCGAGTAACGAATCTGGCGAGTTTTTCGCGGTCGAACGCGAGTGTCCCCAATCGAGAGACCCCGGTCCGCCAACGGACCGAACCGCCGATCGAGGCCGCCGTTCGGTAGCTCTAGCTGGCAGTTCCCGATATTGGGTTACCCACGAAATACTTTATGTGCTCCCGGTCGTACCGTCGCCTATGACAGCACCGTTCGTCATCGTTGGCGGAGACGCGGCCGGAATGAGCGCCGCGAGCAAGGCAAAGCGCGAGGATCCAGACCGGGACGTCATCGTCTTCGAGAAGGGCGAGTGGGTCTCGTATGCGGCCTGCGGGATGCCCTACTACGTGAAAGGCACCGTCGAGGACCTCGAGGATCTCGTCGCCGTGACGCCCGAGGAGTTCCGCCAGGAGCGCGACGTCGACCTCCGAACGGGCCACGAGGTCGTCGCAATCGATCCTCAGGCGAAGACCGTCACCGTCGAGGCGAACGGTGAACGGTTCGATCAGCCCTACGGCGATCTTCTGCTCGCGACTGGCGCTCGTGCGATCGAACCGCCGTTCGACGGGATCGACCTCGAGGGTGTGTTCACCCTCCGGAGCATGGACGAAGCGGACGCGATCGAGGACCATGTGACCGCGGTCGATCCGGAGACGGCGACGATCGTCGGCGGCGGCTACGTTGGCGTCGAGATGGCCGAGGCGCTCGTCGAACGCGGCGTCGACGTTTCCATCTTCGAGATGCTCCCGCACATCCTCCAGCCGTTCGGCGAGGAGACGGCCCGCGTCGTCGAGGACCACCTCCGCGAGCAGGGCGTCGATCTCCACCTCGAGACAGCGGTCGAGGGGTTTGCCGGGGGCGACGCGGTCGAGTCAGTCGAACTCGCGGACGAGGGGACGGTGCCGGCGGATCTCGTCATCGTCGGTGTCGGCGTCGCGCCGAACGTCGAACTCGCGGAAGAAGCCGGGATCGAACTCGGTCCGGCGGGTGCGATCGCGACCGACGAGTACGGCCGCACCAACGTTGCGGACGTCTACGCCGCTGGCGACTGCGCTGAAGCGACGAATGCCGTGACCGGCGAACCCGATCACGTCCCGTTAGCGCTGACTGCAAACCGGGCCGGCCGAGCGATCGGGTCGACGGTCTCCGACGACCCGACACCGACCGGCGAAACGGCTGGCACCGCGATCGTCAAAGCGCTCGACCTCGGTGCGGCACGCACCGGGATAATTGATCCGGAGCGAGCCCGTGAGGCTGGGTTCGACCCAGTTCACGTTACGATCGAAGCGCCGACGCGGCCACACTACTATCCCGGTGCGACCGACCTCACCGTGACGCTGGTTGCCGATCGGGAGAGCGAGCGTGTGCTGGGTGCGAGCCTCGTCGGCCAGGATGGTACAAAGCGAATCGACACGGTCGCGACCGCCGTGACAACCGGGTTAACAGTCTCCGAACTCCAGAATCTCGATCTGGCGTACGCGCCCCCATTCAGTCCTGTCTGGGATCCAATTCTCACCGCCGCGAAGGTGCTCGCGGGGAAACTCGATCTGTAATCGTCTTCGAGCGTTTGATCCTCGCTTTAGCCGCCAAAGGCAGAATCGATAACCGTCCTCTCGATCAAAAAATCGCTGTGTGAAGTCGATCTGCGTGAACGCCGTCTAATGTGCCTCACTCCATCAGAGCAGTTTCTCAGCCGAAGTCTTATTTGAATACCTCTGCAACCATCTCTATCATGGCCGAATCAACTGATCGGCTCCGTCGCTATCTCGAGGACGAACTCGGAGAGTGCCGGAGCGAGGACCTCCAGGAGCGACTCTCAGAACTCGAGAATCTGGAATCGTTGCTCAATGAGGAGACTGTTTCGAAAGACGTTCAAACCCTCTCTGCACTTGGCAATGAGACGCGATATCGACTCGTCCGACTCCTTGTTGAAGCCGATAACGAACTGTGCGTCTGTGAAATCGCACCGCTGGTCGATGTCAGTGATAGTGCAGTGAGCCACGCATTGTCGACTCTTGCTGACGCAGGCCTCGTCACGAAGCGAAAAGACGGGCGCTGGAGGAAGTATCGAGCAACAAACCGGGCAAGCGCTCTTCTCACTGTTCTCGACGGCTCGCGCTAATACAGTGGTCGCCGATCGTCTCTTCCTCTCTCGCTTGCTTCTGTGGGGAGTCCGATATAGGACACACAGATAGCTACCTTTTTATTTGAGCAGTTGTTCATATATCTCATGGGGAGTTCGATCGAGACGGAACCCGAACAAACGGAGCGGTTGAGTAGTACGAGCAAGCGCCAGCGCGAGGGAACGAGTCACACCGGCGCATTCGGAACGCGAACCGGGGATTCTGATCTCGTCTTTTTCGAAGGTATTCTCCCCCAAGAGGGGGAAGAAATACTGAACGATCTTTCAATTGAAGAGCAGACCTCGGTTTGCTTTGACAGACTTGAGGCCGTTCTCTCTGCAAGAGGACTAGATCTGACGAACGTGATGAAAATGGAGATGCAACTGACCGACCCAGCCAGTCGGGATGTCGTAGACGACGTGTATCAAGACCGATTCGATGGTGACTATCCACCACGAACGACGATTGGTGTCTGTTCGCTTCTGGGTGATGCGGCTGTCCAGTTCGATGTCATTGCGGCTGAAGAATAATGAGAAGACAAATGAACACTAGCACTCCACCACTTGTAGAATATCAAGAAGACGCCGAGATGACTTGGTACTGGGCTGAAGACCACCGATGAGTGAGTTTGAACACGAGCACGGGCCAGACTGCGGTTGTCCGGACTGTGGAGATCCGCGGTCGATGGACTTTCTAGACAAGTACCTGACAGTCTGGATCTTCCTCGCGATGGGGCTGGGTGTCGGATTGGGGTACATCTCTCCGGGGATCGTCGATCCCATTCAGGAGTACCATCTCGTTGAAATCGGCCTGATTGCGATGATGTACCCACCACTGGCAAAGGTCAACTATGGCCAGTTGCCACGAGTGTTCAGCGCGTGGCGAGTGCTCAGTCTAAGCCTCATCCAGAACTGGCTCATCGGGCCCACGTTGATGTTCCTACTCGCAGTAATCTTCTTCAGCGGCCTCGTCCCACCGTTCCCGGACCATCCCGAGTACTTCCTCGGGCTGATCTTCATCGGCATGGCTCGGTGTATTGCGATGGTGCTCGTCTGGAATGACCTCGCCGACGGCTCGAGTGAGTACGCTGCGGGTCTGGTCGCGTTCAACAGCGTCTTTCAGATCATCACCTATGGGGTATACATCTGGTTCTTCGCGCTGTTCCTGCCGCCGCTGCTGGGGATGGACGCGCTGGTCGCTGGCATCGGAACGTTCGACATCACGGTCACACAGGTGTTCTGGGCGATCGCGATCTTCCTTGGCATTCCCTTCGCCGGTGGGATCCTGACTCGAGTCGGTGGCGTCCGGTCCAAGGGCGAGGAGTGGTACGAAGAACAGTTCGTCCCGAAGATCAGCCCCGTCACGCTGATCGCGCTCCTGTTTACTGTCGTCGTGATGTTCGCCACGCAAGGTGAGAACATTCTCGCTCAGCCGACTGACGTCGTCTGGATCGCGGTCCCGCTTACGATCTACTTCGTCATCATGTTCCTCGTGAGCTTCGCGATGGGACGTGGTATCGGGGCAGACTACTCGACGACCACCGCGATCGGCTTCACCGCGGCGTCGAACAACTTCGAACTCGCGATTGCGGTCGCCGTCGCGGTCTTCGGCGTCGGTTCCGGTGTCGCATTCGCGACCGTTGTCGGCCCACTGATCGAAGTACCGGTCCTGCTGGCGCTGGTCAACGTGGCCATCTACTTCCAGCAGAAGTTCGACTGGGCTGGCTACGAAACCGGCCAGCTCGAAAGTACGAAGCCCACAGGCGAGAACGTGACCCCGTCAAACACAGACGACGACTGATCACCAATGACATTCGACACACTCCTCATTCCAACCGACGGAAGCGATCCGGCCGAAGCCGCTGCACGCCGTGGCTTCGACCTCGCAGAACAGTTCGGAGCGGACGTCCACGTTCTCTCAGTTGCCGACAGCAGCATCGCAACGGGGACGGGCTACTCCGGCGATTCAGCATCGATTCGTAGTCGGCTCCGTCGTAAGGCGGATGCCCGATCACGTTCCCTCACAGAACGTGCTAGTGATCGAGGGCTGGATGCGACGGCGGCAGTCCGTGAGGGGATTCCAGCCAAGGAGATCGTCAGCTATGCCAACGACCAGGGAGTCGATGCCATTGTTATTGGAACGACTGGTCGCAGCGGTCTCACGCGTGCAATCGTCGGCAGTGTCGCTGACAAAGTCGTCCGCACTGCAACCGTCCCGGTCGTCACCATAACTCCAGATGCAGCCAAAGAGCCGCCAACTGAACCGACAGTTGAATCGATCCTGTGTCCGACCGATGGGAGCGAGTTGACGGCGACGGCGACTCATCATAGTCTCACGGCGGCGGACCAACTTGAGGCGACCGTTCATTTTCTCTCGGTAGTCGACAGTGATCTCGAAGAACGGCTCGGGACACTCATCGACGACGACACCAATCTCTCGAGTGACCTGCACGAACAGGCCGAGACGTACCTCGAGTCGCTCGCTACGCGCGGACGGGACAGCGACCTCGAGGTCGTGACGGCGACGAGGGATGGAGACCCGGCTGAAGAAATCATCGAATACGTCAACGCCGAGGGTATCAATCTGATCGCGATGGGAACTGCTGGCCGTGGTGGATTCGAACGTGCACTCGTTGGTAGCGTCACTGATAGGATTATCAGGACGGCATCAGTGCCTGTCCTGACCGTTCGACCCGACGAACCAGACGACGACGGAGCGTGTCATAGAAAACTTCGCACGGTCTGTCTATCCGACTCTTGTTAAGAGTCGCGTGCAAGATGGAGGGCGCGTATGTTGCAACTCGGGATCGTCAATCTCTCCGTCCAAGAGACCACACTGTGCGGGTACGTTTAATATCACAGATTGGGAGATTCAACCGTGATTGAATCGTTCGAAGGAGCCATTGCGACGTTTATCGTCCTTGGAACGTTCGCACTGCTATTCGTACGGCGACTCGGGCGGTACCCGCTCTCCCGGTCAATCACTGCTGCGACTGGTGCTGTCGCCCTCATTATACTGGGTATTGTCACCCCACAGCGAGCCATCGAAGCGATGAGCGTTCAAACGCTACTCTTGTTGTTCGGGATGCTCGTCCATGTCGTAGCGTTGGCTCGCTCGGGCTTCTACGAGTGGGCAGCGACGAAACTTGTCGAAATGGCCGAGACGCCACGACGGCTCACGCTCGGTGCCCTTCTCTTGTCGGCGGTGCTGAGTGCTCTCGCGCTGAACGATGCGACCGTCCTGTTACTCACGCCCGTTCTCGTTGTTGCAGCCGACGAAGGTGGTGTTGATCCCGTTCCCTCTATTTTGGCAGTGATCTTTGGAGCCAATATCGGGAGTGTAGCGACACCCGTGGGGAATCCACAAAACGCGTACATTCTCGCGGCCAGCGATCTCACGACAGCCGAATTCGTCGCCACGCTGGCACCGATTGCGGCCATCTGTCTCTGTGTGGCGGCTCTCGTCTTGCTCCTGATTACCCCTCGCAGCGGAACGCTCGTCATCCCGGAACCCCTCGACTTCGATCGAGCGTGGGCGACTGCAAGCTCCCTATTCATTATTATTACATTTCTCTTGTTGCTGGTGTTCCCGGAGGTCGGTGCCGGGACGATTGCGGCGACGTTGGCGATTCTTCACCTCGCGTGGCTGCAAGGCTTTCGGCGTGTAGCCGGCGATGATATTTTCAGCGATGTCGATTGGAGTATCCTCGTGCTGTTCGCTGGCTTGTTCGCGCTTGCCGCTGGCCTTGATGACACGGCGTTGCTTGCGACCGTTGAAGCCGTCGGTGGCGGGCTCCCACTGGCGGTCGCGGCGTTTGGTCTATCAAATCTGGTCAGTAACGTTCCCGCCGTAGTACTTCTCGCAGCAGGCATTCCTGAAGCTGCTACAGGTGATTGGTTGTTACTCGCAGCCGTCAGCACGCTTGCGGGGAATGCCACGCCGATCGCTTCCGCGGCAACGCTGATCGCGCTCGAAGCGGCTTCCGACCGACAAGTCCACGTCCCACTCCGGACGCTGCTGGTACTCGGGATCCCACTGTCAGTCATCACGTCAATCATCGCAATCGGGCTGCTGATGATGATCTGATAGTCGTCTGCTCACAAGAACAGGCTGGGTGATGATTTTGGGCTCTGTAGCGACAACGGCTGCTGTTTATCGACTTCGCTGCTCGTAGCTTTTTTCCATTTTGGATCGAAATACCAAGAGTCCCTAAGTGGAACGCTCTGTTGCCGTCAGCTCGTCGAACAAGTCTGTCACCCGAGTCTCGATTTCGCCTCGGATCTCACGTACTGTCTCGCTGTCTTTTTCATGTGGATCCTCGAGTCCCCACTCACCGCTCCACGTAGCAGGGCAAACCCCCTCGGCAGAACATCCCATTGTGACGACATAGTCACAGCCTTGGAGGTCCTCGTGTGTGATTTCTTGCGGGGGTACGATTTCGTAGGTCGATGTCGACTTCTCCCATAATCCCAATGACCTCGTCGTGGACTGCATCTGCTGGCTATGTTCCACCGGTTACAACCTCGATTGAATCGTCGATTTCTCTCCGGGTACATTCCTGTTCTGCAAAGGCAGCAGCCATTTGACTTCGGCCAGCATTCTGGACACAGACGAAGGCAACTTTCATATCTGATAAGAAGGTGTAGAGGAGCAAGCGTGTTGTGATTCTTCACACCAGCCGTAGAATCTAGTTAGACCAAGTGTTGGAGAGCTAGTAGTTTGTAGGAAACCACACCCCGAAGTTGTGACTTCCAATCAAGGATATTCTATATAGCATTGTAGAGTTTACCACATTGAGATTTCTCAGTAAAAGCCGTCAAAGTGGCTGTTATCGGAATATTAGCCCAATCATGGAAAACAATTGATTACTACGATAATCAAGTGTAGTTTTATGAGTGTCCGTCCCCTCTACCAATCACGAACGATGAATCTCAGCAGGATACGGCTTCTCACGGGTGATCTCGCATGAACACGGGATCCGAAGAAGTTGCAGAGCCAGTCGAGGAGTTCCTTCGGTCGAAGTCAAAGGGCGGGGAACAGAGCGGAAACTACCGTCGAAACCTCGAGCGCTGCATCGACGACTTTCTCGACTGGCTCGAGACAGATCCCCAGTCAGGCACGACGTTCGATACGATCGACGAGCGAACGTTCCGACGATACGCCCGCGAACTCACGACTCGGGACCTCACTGCAGGGACGATCCAGACGTACTACGCCCAGGTCAGCGCCTACATCGGCTGGTGTGTCCGTGAGGGACTTCTTGAGGCGAACTACGCACAGCGAAACGTCGCGAAGGAGCCACTCCCCGAAAACGATGGACGTCGATCGGGAGACCAACAGGCCTGGACCGACGAGCATCGACTCCGCATCACTCGCCACGTCGACAAACAAGCTCACGACGCTGCTGACGAGAAAGGGTTCAACGCGATCAAAGAGTTCCGCGATCGTGCTCTTGTTTACGTTCTCTGCTACTCTGGCGTCCGCGGGGGCGAGATCTTCGCAGACCCGAAAGACGATCGTCGGAACGGGCTTCGGTGGGGCGACGTCTCCCTCGACGACCGAAAGATGACCGTTCTCGCGAAGAAACAGAACTGGTCCGATCGGTCGCTGACGAAGCAGGCTGTTACGCCGATGGAACGATATCACAAACTGCTCGATCCAGCAACCGACGAGTGGCCAGTGTTCCCGACGTTTCACCTGCCGACGCTCTACGAGACGCTTCGGACTGGCCTCCGCGATGAACACAGCTGGTCACCATCGAGGATCGAGACGTTCGTCGACGATCTCACCGGACAAACCGAGGTGTTCGACGCCCTTCGCGAGCACGAAATCACCCCGACGTCGATCAACACCGACGGCGCTCGACGACTCATGCGTCGACTCTGTGACGATGCCGACCTCAAGCTCGAGGGAAAACACGGCTATCTCGCTCCACACGGTGGACGGCGAGGTGCTGGTGAGGTAATGGTTCGCCAGCGCGGGTTCACCGCTGCGGCTCGGTTGCTGGACAACAGCGAGGAAGTCGTCCGGAAATCGTACTCCCATATCGAAGCCAAAGAAATGGCCGAAGACGCCGGACAGGCGTTCACTGAACATGATACAGACCGGTAGCGGATACCCCCGTATTCAGGCGGAAGGGATCTGGTGAATCGCTAGGCTGCGTCGAGTTGATCCGTTACAACTAGGGAGTTGAAGCGGGAAACTTTGGACATAGCACATCACGGAAGACCACAACTAGCAATATGGTTGATGTCCGTGATGTGTCCAGCTCCCCTCAGAATCCGAACCCGAGGCGATACTGTGGCGGCCCTTGGATTTTATCTGTCGCGTTGAGGGCCTCTGCAGCATGGAGTGCGAAGTACGGATCACGGAGGTGTTCGCGACCAACTATAGTGAGGTCAGCACGACCATTCCCGATGATTTCCTCGGCCTGCTCAGGAGTGGTAATCCCCCCAACCGTCCCGACAGCGATATCAGACCCGGTTTCCTTCCGTACTTGCTCTGCGAGTGGCAATTGGGAAATCGACCCTACATTCGGGAGTTGCTCATCAGGATGCAACTCACCACTAGAGACGTCGATCAGGTCTGCACCGATTTCGGAGAGATGGTTCGTCAGTTCGACCGACTCCTCGATCGTCCACGATTCCCTGTCGGGAAGCCAGTCAGTCCCAGAAATCCGGACGAAGACGGGCTTGTCCTCGGGCCATACATCACGAACAGCCTTCGTAACCTGTCTGACAAGACGAGTCCGGTTTGTGAAGCTCCCTCCATAGTCGTCATCACGTTTGTTCGTAACCGGCGAGAGAAATTCGTGGAGCAGGTATCCGTGGGCGGCATGGATTTCAACGATTTCGAAACCCGCATCAAGCGCGTATTTGGCTGCTTGTCGATAGTCCTCGATGAACGCTTCGATGTCGGTTTGGGTCATCTTCCGCAGCTCAGGTGACCCGCTCTCGTATGGATAGGGCTCTTCGCTCGGGGCAAGCACTTCCCAGCCTCCCTCATCTGGTTTGAGTGGAGTGCTCCCCTCCCACGGCTGACTCTTGCTTGCTTTTCGGCCCGCGTGAGCAAGCTGAATCGCAGGGACGCTCCCCTGTTTGCTGATGAACTCAGCAATTGGTGCGAGCGAATCAGCGTGTTCCTGACTCCAGATTCCCAGGTCATATGGTGTGATCCGTCCCCGTTCCTCAACAGCAGTTGCTTCGACCATTACGATCCCGGCACCGCCGACGGCTCGGGACCCAAGGTGGACATGATGCCAATCAGTTGCAATACCATCACGGCTCTCGGCCGAATATTGGCACATTGGGGAGACCACGATCCGATTCGGAATTGTTGTCTCACGGAGTTCTAATGGGGTGAAGAGTGGCGAAGTCATGAATATCTTGCCCGCTTTTCAATCGCATGTTGCTCATATTCGAGTGTGCTCACACTCATTGTACTCGTAGAGGAGAGTGGAGATTGAATAAGAGTTCGTTTGGAATATCTCAACTTTGGCTCTGGAGAATCGCTAGAAACCGGCGACTTGCTGCATGAAATTACGTCGCTCGAGACGTCACGCTGGAACAACCGTGACTGCTCCCTCGAGGAATCCAGCGGTGACGAACTGATTGACCGGTCTGGGGAAAACAGCGAGACATTACATCCCGACGCAGTATGCCGATTCACCAAAGTCGGCGGAGGTCAAGCAGTAGGCCCAGCACACGATCCACCGACGGTGGCCGGGTCTGATTTCGACTGAAATCCTTTTTGTGTGCTCCTGCGGGCCACGAGGTGCTACGAATACCGTGGATTGTGGCACGGAGCTTACGCGCTTCCTCCCACCGCTGAAGCGAGTGGGCTTTCTTTCGACTGTTACCGGCTAAGTGATTTATCGCAGTTGATAGCTACATTATGCAAGACTCGTACAAATACTCCAGATCATCACCCTTTCACTTTGTCGCTGATCCCGACGTTCACTCGCGGACGTGGTTCAAGGCGGATCAGGTCGGGTGGGAGGGATTTTCACGGTGCTGCTGCACCGACACTCCCGTTCGACCCTGCAAATGGGATGTCGATCTCGAGACCGTCGTAGACCAGCGTCGGCTTCTTCGCCTGGCCCGATCCACCGCCTTCGAACTCGATGACGCCGATGTCTTCGAGTTCGGAAAGGTTCCGATGGACCTGCTTGTAATCTCGCTCAACTAGTTCAGCAGCTTCGCGGATGCTGTCAGGCTGGTGTTCGGAAATCGCCTGCAGCAGTTCCAGATTTTTTGGGCTGAGCAGGCGACTGAGTTCTGCATACGATCCGAAGTTCAGTACCGGCTGGGCGTCGTCAATATCTTCACCCTCTTGGACAGCTTTGATACGGTCCCGCGTGCGCTGGTTGAGGCAATCGCGTTCACCGACGGTGACTTTGAGCGTGGGCATAGTGTGTTCCTCCTGGAGGCATCCTACTCTGGCCAGTCCCACGAGATGGGCGACATCTCCTCGGTCTCGCGTATGAAACGGTCGTACAGCGTCAGCATCCCGGGGAAGTCGATGATTTCGACACTATCCCGAGTGTGGCGCTCGTGACCTTTTGTCCGTTCGTGGGCGTTGTCGTATCGAAGGACGGTGTCGCCGCCAACTTCTCCGAGGTGCAAGCTGTAGTCCCATCCGCACGGGTACCTTTCATCTTCGGTCCGCCGGATGGTCACATCAACGACGTAGCCGTCTTCGACATCCTGCCAGTCTTCGATGGTGGTGTAGGATGCCATCCGTCACCCTATGTTATTAGCTCCATAGGCTTATAGCTATGGACTTCACAACATAGGGCGAAGGTACTTCTTCTTCACAACAGAGCGAGGTGATTCACCAACCCGGTCCGATAAACCGATAACCGCTGGATCAACGTCCCGCTTACGATTCGAATGCCGGTTAAAACGTTCACAAATACGCGACAATCTCTATCGGAAACGGGTCATGACTGGTCGAAAAGGTAGACCAATCACGTCAGAAAAGTGATTTCCAGACCGAACGTCCAAAATGAGGTCAAAAACAGCGCCGCTACCTACAGATATCTCTCACGACATGCAAACCAGAACGCGAATGAAATGAGTGTGGTCAGCTCCTTCTTGAGCCACTCGAGAAATCTGGAGAGGGTGATACGGGGTTTCTTTCTCGTTTCGATTACCCCAATCCGCTCCTGGACGAGAAAGTCAACCAGTAGCCACAGATTGTAAATGATACAGCCAAATGCAAAATGGAACCATCGAACTTCGATCTCCGTTGACGTCGTCCATGCAGCACACTTCTTCACCGATGAGTAGGAGTTCTCAGTTGCGGCTCGATCACTGTACGCTTCGATCTGTTCTTTTGTCCAGCGACGGTCCAGTGCGAGTTCGTCGCTCACATCAAGACTTGTGAGAAATGGCTGCGGGAACCCCCTTTCGTGAGCAGCATCATCTTGAATCGGTTGGAGAGACAGAATAAGTTGAATCATCACTGTCGCCATTCAATGTTAGGCCTAAAACCTTGAACGACCGAATATGTGATTCAAAGCTGTTGAAATCCCACAGCAGGTATTCAACCACCACTTATTAAAAGTTGAATCATTCCCACACCAATTCAGTGTGCCTTGAACCGCCGACCAACTTATTCAACCTTATCCGCTAAACCTTTAATGGGATAGAACTGACCGTTGTATGGACCGGAATCGCTTTGCAGAGAGCGCCCCCGGAGAGCTCGTCACAACCACTATCGACGGGTACGATATCCCATCGTTTATATCGGGCTGTGGCGCATCGAACTCAAGGTCCTGGCAATCGTCGAACGCGGCGACACAGAACTGTGTCTAGGCATGCCGCACAATGGCCTCTAAATCGAACAATCGGACATCATCACGCTCTGACACAGCCTCCTGGACAGATTGCGTTGCACCACTTCGTGTGAACAATGCGTATTTTTTCTCTTCCTCACCAGTATCCGGCGTCCAGCGGATTTCAGCAGCATGATTCTCGAGTGAGGCAAGGGCTCCGTAGTCAAGCGGCGCATTGGTGAACTTGCACTCCCCCACGACTATCGTCTCATCTGTGGTGAATCCGACGACATCGACTTCATGTTCTTTGTACCACCAGCGGCCGATATCGAGAAACGTTTGCTCTGGGTAGAGGTTTGGGAGGGCGTCCTGGCACAGTGTCTCGAACTCTGGGCTAACGAAATTCGGAAGCTCTGGTTCAATAATCGCCTCGTATGCATCTTCACCTAAGCGTTCGTACCGGTCTTCGTTCCCGTAGACGAAGCGAAACCAAAAACGGAATAGGGGATCTAAAAGACGATAGCGTCCACGACGTGACTTTGCCTTCTCTTCAGTGATTGGGACTTCTCGTTCGATAAGCCGCAGCCGTTCTAACTTTTGGGTGTACGTCGATATCTGCTTTCCATCGATACCCACTGTCTGGGCGATTTCGTTTGCTGTTGTCTTCCCCGCCGCAATTGCGGTGAGGATCGCAAAGTACCGATTTGGATCAGTGAGCTCGGTCCGGAGCACATACTCTGGTTCGTTGTGAAG
This sequence comes from Natrialbaceae archaeon A-arb3/5, assembly GCA_046614585.1. Taxonomy (GTDB): domain Archaea; phylum Halobacteriota; class Halobacteria; order Halobacteriales; family Natrialbaceae; genus JBKKHI01. The sequence goes on from JBKKHI010000007.1 coordinate 166,285, forward strand.
ATACCCTCTCTGGGAGAGTACTTCGTCAGCAAGGACTGTCCCAAGGTGCTGGTCGAGATCAACGCCATCGAGGTAGTATGGAACACCACCGAAGACACCCCACGTGAAGATCTGCTCCTCGGGAGTGTAGTCGTCTGGAATAAACTCCTGAGCAGCAGCGAAGTCGAGGGGTCGGAGGTCGATTTTTTCCGTGAACCGTCCATACAGGGGACTGTTGCCCAGGAGGGTCGCTTCTTCCATCATACTAATCGATGAGCCGACCAGAATGAGTGTTCCCGAGGTGTGCTGGAGTCGCTGGTCCCACAACCGCTGGATGACCGATGGAAGGCTTTCGTCGGCGTCGATGAGGTAGGGGAATTCATCAAGAACGACGACTCCGTCTTGATCTCCGATGTATCCGAGCAGTGCTTCCCAGTCCTGTTTAATTTGCGTAATGCCAGGGAAGGTCTCAGACGCAACATCCACGAACTCATTAAGTTGTATCTGGGAGGTCGTTTCTGTGGCTTGATAGACGACGGCGTCATCCCGATCTGAGAGCGAGTGCTGGACAAGTTGGGTCTTCCCAAGGCGTCGCCGACCGAAGATGACGACCATTTCACCGTCATCGGACTCGTAGCAGCCGCGTAATCGAGAGAGTTCGTCCTCTCGGTCTACGAAATGGTTCATAGGTATACTCTGATCCTGTGAAGAATAATACTTCCGGATAGCCTATCTCGGAATAGGCTAATTTGGAATTGGCTATTTTCACATTTGCCATTGATCGCTAGCTCTAGCCACAATGAAGACAGGACATTCTGTAGATCCCTTCGAACGTGATGGCGTACAACCCGCAGTACGCCGATATACTCGTCGCATTCGGACACGATCTCCCGCTCAATTCGCTCGGCCACCCGAAGCTGTACGGACCGTCGCTTCAGTATACCCCGACGCACTCGATAACGTCACGTTCGGCTGGGAACAATTGACTGAACTCTCCACCAATTCGAGACTCGGTCCGGAGATCCTCTACGAACTCGATTCCGACGTTCACCTTGCAGACCCCCGCTTGATTTCAACGTTCGACGGGTGGGATACGAATACAACCGATCAGATCGCAGACCAAGTCGGTCCGTGGTTCGGGAACCAATACAGCATGTTCCACGATGACCCACCTGAAGACGAGGGAGACTCCTACAGTACTACACGCTCTGGGAACTCACTGTGCGGGTCGCTGCGGTGTTCCAAGAGGAGGACCGAGCCGCAGCGCTCCGCGAGGAATACGACCCGCCGGAGGCGCGGGAATCCCACACCATGATCGATCGACGGATGTTCCTGAACTAGCTCAATCCACGGGCCGTCGCTCGCGACGCCTGGAGTGCACGCCGGGAATCCTTCGTGAAGGCACTGCCCGTGTTCGTCGCTGCCCTGCTCGACGAAGGTGGCGTTATCGACGCCCAGGGGGTTCTTGGGCCCGTGATGGGTGTGTTTAACTTGCCGTCAGAGGCCGCACTCACGGTCGTCCTAGTCTCGGTCCGCAAGGACGGTATCGCCCTGTTGACCGAAGGCGATGTCGCGATCGCACTGTCGCCAGTCGAGGTGCTCGTGGCCGTCTATCTCGCCGACATCCTGTTGCCGTGTCTGGTGACGGCGTTTACCGTCGCCCGCGAGGTCTCTGCCCGGTTGACAGTGAAGATGATGGCTCGACAGGTCCCTGCGGCGATCGGTTCCTTGATCACGATCGCCTGGATCGGCTAGGGGATGTTCAGTGTGATTCGTGGATGTGACCGCGCAGCGACTCTGTATCGTCGAATTCCTCGCTGCAGACTCCACAGGTATGGTGGTGAAGCGGAAGGTGTTGGGTGAGTCCTGCTGCCGATTCAAACTCTTCATCGCACGTTGAGCATTTGACTGCCATTGCGTTATTAACTCAGATAGAATAGCATAAAAACGTTTGTTAAGAGATGGCGGAAAATCCTGGCATAGTATATCAATTTCGACACGTGGGTTTTTATCACACAGGCTTTATTTTAGGAGAACTGGAAAACTGCCACACCCTATTAGCATCATATTGACTTGGTCGACAGGGAAAGTCACCGATGGAAATTGTGCTGCACAGTCCGAATCAAAAGTTCGGCGCTTGATTCATGCCCTGGGTTGCACGCGCTTTCTGCCACCTACAGGATAGGTCAAGCGAATCGTGTGAGATACAGAGCCCGTATCTCACACCAATACCTGTGTGAACTACCTTACCCTACCGCTCGCCTGACGGCTCGCGCTTGAGGGTAGGGCTTCCTGCTTCAACGACGCGCTTTGCAGATACAGACGTACCCACAGGGAGCACAGTCTCCACAGGCGTTCGAAAATCGCTCAGTGATTTTCGCAGCCCATCAGAATCGCCGTGCAATTCTGAGGACATTGATTCGAAGTGTCCCACTCCTACCTGCTTGACGCCCCGAGAAAGGATGTTCCATGCAGCGTTCGCATCTCTATCTTCATACAGCGAGAGAATCCCACCCTTCCCGTGAGGTCGTTCGAAAATCGGAGATTTTCGTGATGACGAGAGACTTCGTCTCTCGAACCAGACGAGTGTTCCGACGTTCTGTCGGAACCGAGGAGCGAGCAGGCTGGGATACTTGTAGGAGTAGTACATCAGGACTCTTGTTGCTCTTCGACGTACTGTTTCAGAACGTCGAGCGACACCTGCCCAGTCGAGAGGTGGCAGTAGGAACTGTTCCAAAACAAGTCACCCCACAGTTCGTTCTTCAGTTCGTACTCGTTACGGATGCGACGTGCGGTCGCGGCCTCAAAATAGCAGCTGCTCACGAGCGTTTATATGAACCGAGGACGTGTCTTCACACAATGGCTGCCGATGAGTCTCTCCCTCTTGAGCCCATTCGAGAGGTTCTTCGAGGGCATCCAATAGAGATTGGTGTTCTCTTCGGTTCTCATGCACGTGGTGACTCCCACTCAGGGAGTGATATCGACATTGCAGTTGAATTTGAAGATATCGACCCCACTGATTCCAACTACAACGAAGTCCTCTTCGGATTAGGTGCTGACCTTAGTGAGGCTCTAGAGACTGACGAGGTGGATGTGATAGATCTTCATCGGGCATCACCGGAACTTGTCGATTCTATCTTTGAACAGGGCATCCTTCTCGTCGGAGATCCGGAACACGCAACTGATGTCCGGAACCGACTTACTACAACCCCATCCGATCAGTCACCTCGTGAACGATTCGATGCAGCAATAGCTCGAATTGATTCTTATCTCGGGAGTTCTGGCGTTACAGCCACCGATGGGGAGACCCGTGAACAATGACGGATGAACAGCTTCCCGAAGATCGGCTTAATCGGATTCTGAATGCCGTTGAGACGATCGAAGAAAGCTTACACATTCTTGCTCAAAAACAGTCTGTAAGTCGCAAGGTGTACCGTACTGACCTCGAGACTCAGGATATCGTTGAACGTCGGTTCGTCAAAATGACTGAAGCGGCTATCGATATCGCTGAGGAATTAGTCAAACACGAAAGAGGGTCACCTCCTTTGAGCAATCCCGAATCAATGCGACTACTCGGAGATTTTGGGATCTTATCTTCCGATACAGCTGATGAAATGATACAAGGGGCCAGGTTTCGGAACGTGTTAGCACATACATATGGCAGCATCATCGATCATGATGTCGTCTACAATGCGCTACAGGATCTCGAGCGATACCGTAATTTCGTCGTTGAGGTCCGTGATCACCTTGAGTTCATCGATGCATTTGATATCTGATGGAACAGGACGGATGGAACTACTTCACCATTACACCTCGAAGTCGACCTAACGCTGACACCCTTCTTCTGAGGACCCGCAACTCTTTTATCGGGTACGTTCCCTCTGTGAGTCGTGCCTGTTGCGTTCACGTCGCTGCACGCGGCTACGCTGGTCTCGGTTGGGCTCTTGAACCATCCGTTCTAGTTTAGCAGATCGGGGTATCCAGAGACGCCAAGCTAGAATCGTCAGTAACTAGGAATTTGAGAATC
>JBKKHI010000008.1:0-161198 GCA_046614585.1 Natrialbaceae archaeon A-arb3/5
GATTCTCAAATTCCTAGTTACTGACGATTCTAGCTTGGCGTCTCTGGATACCCCGATCTGCTAAACTAGAACGGATGCATCAAGGATTTAGAAGACGCCCCATCTCAGCAAGACTTTTCGTATGCCTGGGGAAAATTCAGCGGAGACACACAAAATATCATTGGGACGACTGCCACGGCGATTACCGAAGTCGCTGTCAAACACGATGTTATTTGCGAGGGGCTTGTCCCGTCACCCCCGTCAGAAGACGCTGAACAGACCGAGCAGAGCAGAAAGGAGTACAAGAAAGAATACGCAACAAAGACGATCCGTCTTGCTCGGAGACACGTGCTTCCTGAATTCGATACCGGGCGGGCGCTCCACCGTGTTTACTCGGATGAGGCCATCTGGGACATGTTCGCGCGTATCTGTGAACGGACAGGAAGCGCCCATTCTGAAGGTGAATACGGGTGGCTGACCGATGATGAACTGACGTGCCACGGCTCCACATTCCTCAGAGCGATCAAAAAGGCAGGCACGCCGGAGGACATGGACGCACAGTTCACTCTCTCTGATTACGAGGATGAGGGTGCGATGCCGCAAATCAGCCGAGTTCGGAACAGCATCATGGAGTCATTCGATGCGGCAACTGACAACATCATTAGATCGATTCGTGGTGAGAACCTGTTCGATCAGGGGCGGGAAACGGTTGCTGCCATCGATATTACTCATGAACAGTTCCACGTCTGGCCGTGGGAAGACAAAGACGAGGGTATCGTCAAGCCGGACTTCCCGCGAATGGTAAGCGGGTACAAGAAGGACGGCGAGTACAAGCGTGGGTTCAAGTACGCCACGATCACGCTGGTTGGGAATCACCCGCCGATCATTCTGGGTGTGGAGCCGGTCAAAGAGAACTCGAAGTGGGAACCAGATAATTCACCGTCGTTCTCGAAGGCCGACATCGTTAACCGGCTCTTGGAAAAAGCCGAACGGTTCGTCGATCTCGATGAAGTCTTGTTCGACCGGGGGTTCTACAGTGACGATGTGTACGCAACAGTGCACGACCATGATCTGATTTATACGTCGCCAGTCCCGAAGTACAAGGATGATTACGAGGTCATTGAGGATATTGAGGAGCACGAGACGGCTGACGCGGCTGTAAATCACGATGTTCCGTTCGGTCACGATGGAGAGGTCCATCACCATGCGGAATTCATGTACGTCCCAAGTAAGAGCGACGACGCTGACGGGAAGTACGCCGTGTTCGTGACGAATAGGGATTGTGTGGAGGCGGACGAGATTAAGAGCGTGTGTAATGGATACCGTCGCCGGTGGGATATCGAGAATCAATACAAGTCTGTGAAGGACTTCCTCCCAAAGACGTCCTCGAAGGACTACCGAGTTCGACTCTGTAACTTCGTGCTCGCGTCACTGATCTATAACCTCTGGCGGTTAACGGACTACCTGATCAAGGTAGCTCTGGATGAAGATATTCGGTCACCACCAGTGTTGACGGCAAAGACGTTTGTGCGGGCGCTAGGTGCGTTCTTGAAGGAGTTCGGGTAGCTGTAAATTCTCGTAACTGGGTTCGCAGATCGTGAGTGGCATCACTAAGCAGTGATCCATTATTTCACTGTTTCTTGTCGACCATCATATTATTATGGTAATGAGACCTGATTGATGCTTGGTTTCAGATCAATAGTTGAGAACAGAAGTCAGTCATTCTATGTGCCGTTTGTAGCCTTACAACCACGCGAAGAATGTGAGTCTCTTCGACACACAGTCCGGTGTAGCCACTAACAGTCATCTCCCACAGGAACGAGCACCGCCGTCAATACCGGCTCTACTCGTTCCAGAAACACGTCTCGGATTGTGTGATCAACGCTACCGACGGAAGGAGTAAGCGACTGCGATGTTACGCGGTGAACCGGTTTCGACCGCCATCGCAGTGCGTGAATCGTTGCCGTCCGGGCTCGAGCGCGGCCACGAGCCGAACCAGCCCGGACAAAACAGTCGGTTGTTAGAACGTTTCCTCGATTATTTCGCCGACAGCGAAGTTCGATTTGACTTCGGTGACTTCGATTTTGACGCGTTCGCCGACGTCTGCACCGGGGACGATGATGACGTAGCCGCGCTCGACACGAGCAATCCCATCACCTTGCTTCCCGATATCTTCTATTTCGACGTACCGCGTTTCGCCGACGTCGACAGGTGGTTGCGGTTCCGACGGGGCACTTTGTGGCTGTGCCGGCGTCGTCGCCTCGGTGTCGGGGAGTTCACCCGCCCTGGATATTAGTGCGACTCGGTAGACATCCTCGATATCGATGTCCCCAGTTTCGACTTCTTGACGTGGTACTTCGATAACGTATCGGTCCTCCTCTGCTGAAATTTCTGCACTGAACAGACACAGGAGTTTTTCAGATATTTCCACAGGTAGACCCTCAATATAATCTCTGATCCCCATCCGTAATAGAACTACCGACCGAATGTCACAGATGATAATGACTCACTCCGAACCGACTCCGAATTCAGCGCAACGCCGACTGGCGGCAAGGTGTTAGTCTGCCCGTCCGTGCGAGCGCGTGGTCACGAATTGTGAGAGGTCGAACTCGGTGTCGAGGTCGGCATCGCCGACGGAGTCGTAGGGCCGGTTGACGACGAGATCACCCGCCGTTCGGTCGCCGATCCCGGGGATGACGGTAAGTTCGTCCATCGAGGCGTCGTTTAGATCCAGCGGGTAGGGAACGGCGGTGACCGACCGATAGCCGTGGTCGACGACGGCCACGTCGATCGTCTGACCGAGGGGCCGTTCGCCCGGAATGCCGACGAGCAGCGGATACGTCCCGAGCTGGCGGCCGAAGGTCTTCCCGTCCTGGTGGTACTCGAGATGGACGTCGGGAAGGACGGTTCCCGGCGGGGCGACGCGTTGGAGCATCGGGTTGTCGATCTCCTCGCGGACCTCGCGTTTGTACCGCTTGAACAGCTTCTTGTGATCGTTTGCGATCTCGGCACCCGTCTCCGACATCTCGGTGCCGTCGAAGGACATCACCTGCCGGATGTTGATCCGCCGGAGCATGTACCCCTCGTCGTAGACGCGACGGAGGAACTGGCGATTTAGATCGTAGGTTTCCTCGCGCTCACCCTTGAGCCCGTGTAAGAGGTTGATGCCGGGCAACAGTTTCGGGAGACGGCGCACATTGTCGTCGCCGTTCGTGCTCGCAACCGCCTCGCTCGCGCGATCCGCCGGCCGCGGATCGTCCGGACCGCCGGGTCGCCATCCCGCTTCCTCGTTGACGATCTTGACGGCCTCGAAACACTCCTCGGCGCTGACGTTCAGGTTGTTCTCCTCCTGGACGACCGGGTCGGCCGATTCGAGGCCGAACGCGGCGGTATCGCCGGGTGTGTTGTATTCGGCGATGATTCGGATCCCCTCCCGGCTGGCTTCGGGCCAGTTGACGATCGTGATGGGGTTCATGTTGTCCAAGTGCAGCGTCTCGAGGTCGGGTGCGACCTCGCGGATACCGCTGTAGAGTTGCCGGAGCGCCTCGGGATTCGGCGCTTCGCCGTCGCCGCCGTATGCGAGGATGTCCGCCTGGCGACCGATCCGGAAGTGCTTCGCGCCGTAATCGGAAAGCGCGTCGACCTCGCCGACGACCGTCGGCGGCGGTCGGAACTCGGGATTGCCGTACAGCGGTTCGGTACAGAACGAGCACCGATACGCACAGCCCCGCGAGGTCTCGAGTTCGCAGATGAGGTGGTTCGGGTGGTTCGGATGCTGTTCGACGATGAACGCACCGTCCTGGGCCCACCGTGAGACCTCGTCGAGGTCTCGCATCCGGTTGTTAAAGCCTTCGAGGCCGCTCTCGACGAGGTCGTGGACGGCCGCCTCGACGTCGCCTTTGGCGACGAAGTCGAAATCCAGGTCCTGGCGTTCGGTTTCGGTCGCACCGGCGTTTTCCTCGCCGACGCCGAACTTGATCGGGCCGCCCATCAGGCTTGTTCCGTTTGCCGTCCAGGCGAGCTTTCGGACCTCGTCAGGTTCGGCCGGCGTGCCGCCGACGTACTTTCCGGGGACAGTCATCCCGCCGAGGTAGATCATGAGGTCGGCCTCGTCGATGTCGCGCCAGTAGTCTGGCTCGTCGCGCAGCCGATCGATCGTGTGGTAGGTGATCTGTTCGCGCGGGACGCCCGCGTCCACGAGCGCGCCAGCCGTGTAGCGAGGATACGTCGAGATGTACGGCGGCACCCCGAAGTGAGCGGGCTCGTCGACGTAGCCGTCGACGATCGTCACCGACAGCGCCTCGGGGTCAGTCATGGCTCATCGTAGCGACTCGAGGGGTAAAACGATGACTACCTGATACGGAGTGCTGTAACGATTTACCGGCGCAACCGCGACCCGGGCGGCGGTTGCGCCGGAACTGACTTACAGTAAACCGTATGACGATGGGGCGGGTGTCGGTGATTCACCACAAGCCCGGCTCGCGCGCTCTACTCCGAGCGTTCATATGGCTCGCGCCCATCGGATCGACCATGCCACCGACCGAAGAGATCGTCTGTACCGACGACGACTGTTTCCTCGACCTGTTCGAGAACCACTACACGTACGACGTTCCCGACGAGTTCGACGTTTCGGGGCTGTCGTGTCCGGTCTGTGGCGGAACCGACTGTCTCGAACCGGTCGAGCTTTGACCGTCCCTCGTTCGCGACCTCGTCCTCGGCGGCGGGCGTCCGACATTAATTTCCACCCATCACAACGAATAAGAACGCACCCATCGTAGAGACTCACTCGGAGATGTCAAACGCGTATTATCAGGTCCTCGTCCCCAGTTCGGTACTCGCGAGCGCACCGCTCGCCGTCCGGGGTGAGTCCCGGTGAGTTTCAAAGAGCTGGGTTCGTCCGTCGGCGATGCCCTCTACCGTCAGGTCGGGCGTGCAAACGGCCGAGTCCAGAGCCACCGGCCGCTCCCGGTCGATCTCCTCGAAAACGAGACGTCCTACCTCGTCGTCTTCGACGCGCCGGGTGTCGAACCCGAAGACGTGCAGGTCAGATACGTCGACGGTACCGTCAGAATCAGAGTCGAACGCTTTCGCGACTTCCGCGAGGGATTCCGAATGCGATTTCCCGGCCGCGGTATGACGCTGGAAGGCGAGACCGACCTCCCGCCTGACGCTGTCGTCGAGCCCGATGCCGGAACGGCGACGCTCTCGGAACACGGCACGATCCGCATCGAGATACCGAAGCGGACTCGCGACACCGACGAGCTAGATACTGACGAGATAGACGAGTCCGAAGCGGACGAACTCACGGTCGACGACTGAGGCGGGTTACCAGTACACACGTGATCCGGCGATAGCGACGGCGACGCCATCAGGCGGGTAGTCGATCGCATGAAACGACTGTATTCGTCTAGCTCAGTCCTCGAACTCGAGAGTCATCCCGTCGACGACATCGAACTCCTCGTCGCCGTCGAATCGAGTCGGATCGTAGGCGTCGATGCCGTCGTCGCCGAGAAGTTGCCGAGCCAGACGCTCGCCGATCGCCGGCGCGCGCATGAAGCCGTGGCCGTGGAATCCCGTCGCGACGTACACCCCGTCGTGTAACTCGCCGACGAGCGGGTCTCGGTCAGGCGTCGCCGTACAGAGGCCGGCCCACGCGCGTTCGCAGTCGAGCTCCGTCACGGAGAGGCGACCACGGACGCGCTCGACGAGGTCGTCGGCGAACCCCGGACTCGCCTCGCGGTCGTAGTCGTCGGGGTCGGCTTCCCGGCGTTCGGTCCCGTCGCCGGCGAGGAGGCCCTCGGCGTGCGGTCGCAGGTAGAAGTCGCTGGTCGCGTCGTAACACATCGGCTCGGCGAACTCGCAGTCGGCGACGAGCGCCTGAACGCGATACGGTTTCATCGCGATGGAAACGCCTGCGTCCGCGAGGAGTTGTTTCGTGTGCGCGCCGGCGGCGACGAGGACGGCGTCGAACTCGCGGTCCGTCCCGTCGGGAAGACGAAGGCGGGTCGGATCGAGTCGAAGTTCGACCGGCGTTTCGGTCTCGAGGGTCGCGCCGACGCCGGTCGCCGCGGCGGCGAAGCAGGCAGTATATCTGGTCGGATCGGAGTACCCCGCCGCGCCCGCGATGCCTGCAACGGTGACGTCGTCCGTCCGAAGCGAGGGAAACCGATCGCTGAGCGCGTCGCCGTCGACCGACAGCGCGACGATGCCCTGTTCTTGCATTCGCGGAACCTGCTCGCGGACGGCGTCGATGGCGTCGTCGTCCCCCTCGCGGGCGAACCAGACGTAGGGACACTCGACGAACGGAAACGTCTCGTCGCCCGAGACGGCGCGGAATCGCTCGATCGCGTCGCTCGCGATTTCGGCATCGAGCGGGTCGGCGAAGGCGTCGTAACAGATCCCGGCAGCGCGTCCGCTCGCGCCGCTCGCGACCGTTCCGCGATCGTACAGCGTCACGTCCGCCCCCTCGCGCGCCAGTTCGTAGGCCGCGGTCGCGCCGATCGCCCCCGCGCCGACGACGGCGACGTCGAGGCCTCGGCCTCGCTCCGTGAACGCGTCAGCACCGACGGCGAGCTCCGGGCTCGCGTCGTCCATCACGCTCGCCCTCCTGGCGACGCGCCGTACTCGGGATATCCGGACGGCCGACCGGTGAACGAACGGTTCGTTACACGGCTCGGTGTCGATAACATAGCTGCGAGTAGGGTCGGTACATACTTACCTGTGGGTGGTCTGCCGAAGTCGTGGCCGTTTTATCGGTTCGGCCGAACACTCCACCGATGGAGTACGTCCAGGAGCGGATCGCGACGCTCCACGATTTCGACGGGGGCGAAAGCGGGAAAATTGCGGCCGGCAACCGCGAGCGCGTCGTCGGCGAGACGACCGTCGTCGTTCCGATCACCGGCCGCGAGCACGAGAGTCCCGCCGCCGAGCGCGTCTTCACTGAACTCGAGGCGCTCGACCCGGCGGCGGTGTTCGTCCCCGTCCGCGCCTCCGCGGACCGAATCGACCCAGTTCGGGAGTGGCTCGACTCGTTTTCGCTTCCGATTCGCGTGCTCTGGTGTAATGCGCCCGACGTCGAGACGCTGCTTTCCGAGGCGGGGCTCGCGGGCTCGTTCGGCAAGGGACGGGACGTTTGGCTCGCGCTCGGGCCCGCGGCGGCGGCCGGCGACTACGTCGTCGTCCACGACGCCGACGCGCGAAGCTACGAGGTCGAGCACGTCCATCGCCTCCTGGCACCACTGACGATGGGGTTTTCGTTCGCGAAGGGATACTACGCCCGTATCGAGGACGACCGACTCTACGGCCGCCTGTTTCGGCTGTTCTACGAGCCCCTCGTCGCGGCGCTTACGGCCGAGAACGACGCGGCGATTCTCGATTACCTCGGCGCGTTTCGGTACGCGCTCGCCGGCGAGTTCGCCGCGACGGCCGACCTGGTTCGCGAACTTCGCGCACCGCGAGCCTGGGGGCTCGAGGTCGGCACGCTCGGCGACGCCTTCGATCACGCCGGCTTCGAGGGGACCGCACAGGTCGACCTCGGTCGACACGTCCACGACCACCGCGCCGTCGCGGGCGACGATGGGCTCGAGGGCATGAGCCGCGAGGTGGCCGCCGAACTGCTGCGTGTCATCGAAGAGCGCGGCGTCGAGCCGGCGTACGACGAGTTGCCGGCGCGATACCGGGCGGCCGGCGAGCGACTGATCGAACAGTACCGCGCCGACGCGGCGTTCAACGGGCTGGAGTACGACCCGGTGGACGAACGAGCACAACTCGCTCGGTACGCGGGCGCGCTCTCGCCACCCGGCCCCGACCGTCGGCTGCCGCCGTGGACCGACGCGCCGTTCGAGCCGGCGGCGGTTCTCGACGCAGCCCGCCCCTGGCTCGAGGGCCGCCTCGATACGCGCGCAGTCGACTGAGCACCTCATCGGCGGCGCTATCAATCTTTATCAGCGAACCCCCCGTTGGGCCGGGTATGGATGCGACCGCGGACGAACTGGCCGGCATCGTCGACCTCTTCGGCGGGTTGACGCGACCTGAACTCGAGCGCGCGCTCGCGGAGGCCGCCTTCCGCGCGGACGGCCAGTCCGTCGACGAGGACGCACTGGCAGTAGCGATCGAGGACGCGGTCGACTCGTTCGCGCTCGTTCGACACGAGCGGACAGACGGGGAACCGTTGCTCGTCGCCGGCCCGACGGCGTTTCCGGCGGTTCCCGACCACGCCGAAGACGTCCCCCACATCCTCGACGTCGACCGCCGCCGGCTCGATCGAGCGGCGCTCGGCGACGCAGCACACGACCGGTTCAGTAAAGCAGTTGATGAGGCGATCGCCGAGACCGACGAGGACCGGCTGCGACACCTGCTCGACGTCAGCTACGACATCGAGGCGTGGGCGCCGGTCGAGTTGACCGCCGACAGAGAACGACTGGAGGATGCACTCGAGTGAGATGGCACGGTTGAATCTCGATCCGATCGCGGCGCACGAGCCCCAAGAGGTCGACGATCAGCCATACGACGCGGCCGTGCTTGCACCGATCGTTGACCGCGACGGCGAGGACCATCTGCTGTTTACCAGACGCGCGGACCACCTCGGCGAGCATCCGGGGCAGATGAGTTTCCCCGGCGGCGGCGCGGAACCGATCGACGAGACGATTCTCGAGACCGCGCTGCGCGAGGCCAACGAGGAGATCGGCCTCGATCCCACAGAGGCCGACGTAGTCGGGCAACTCGACGATATCCGAACGGTGTCTGAGTACGCCGTTACGCCGTTCGTCGCGCACGTTCCCGACCGGGAGTACGAACGCGATGGAGCCGAAGTCGCGGAGATCGTTTGCCTGCCGCTGTCGGGGCTGCTCGATCCGGCGAACTACGAGAACGAACAGCGCAATCACCCCTACTACGGCGACATCGTCATCCACTACTTCCACGTCGACGGCTACACGGTCTGGGGCGCAACGGGACGTATTCTCGTACAACTCCTCGAGCTGGCGACGGTGTTCGAGGCCCCCGAACGCCTCGATCGGTCGCGTCCGTGACGCCGATCTATTCACTTGTATGCTGCCCTGAATGAAATTGTTATATAATCAATATAATGTACAGTAAAGCCCCGGTCTTTTTCTTCCCTACCGATCTATAGGGAGAACATGCAATCAGTTCGGAAGGCACTCCGCAAGGGCGACCTCGAGAAGGACACGTACGATCGACTCGTCTGTGGCGAGTGCGAACAACCGCTAAAAACGGAGAACGATCCGAACGAGATCAAGACGGTTCGGATCTGTCCGGACTGTGACGCGGAGTGGAAAGAGATTCGGTAGCCCGTTCGACCGGTATTCGATCCGAGCGCACCGCGGCCGCGTGAGAAGGCCGTCGCCTCGGTCACACTTTTACCCACGACCGTGGCAGTGTGAGCCGTGAGCGAGAACGATTTTCTGAGCCGCCTCGACAGTCTCGAAGCGGGCGACAGTCGCCGTTAGCGTCGTCAGCGTTCGCCAGCTAACGCTGCAAAAAGACGCTCCTCGAACTCGGATTTGTCGATGCCGTCGGAGGGACCGATTCCCCGCATGTGATCGAGCGAAAGCTGGCCGCCACCCATCCGCGCGTGGCCGCCGGCGTTCGCCATCGGAATGTCGCTGACGGCGTGTCGAAGCGTCTCGCCCATGTGCACGCGGTCGTCGCGCGATCGGCCGGAGAGGTGGACCGTCCCGTCGCTCTCGCCGTAGACGACGACCGCCGTAACGCCTTCGAGGTGCATGAGTTCGTCCGCGGCCTGCGGGATCGCGTCGACGTTCGAAATGGATCCCACGTCACAGACCGCAAAGGGACCCTCGACGCGTTTCTCGAGGATCGCCTTCGCCTTGATCTGGAGCACGGCGTCGCTAACCTGTGGATTCGCGATCCGCTCGAGCAGGTCCTCGTCGATCGCATCGAAGAGGTAGGCACAGGCGTCGAACTCGGCACGAGAACAGCCGTTCGTCAGGTGGTTCGTATCCGCCTGAATGCCGTAGAGCAGTCCCGTCGCGAGCTCGGTGGTCAGTTCCAAATTGCTGCCGATATCCTCGTCGGCAGTCTCTTTGACCGCACCGATGTCGGTCATGTACTCGACGAGGATGGTCGATGCGGCGCCGTACTCCGTCCGAACGTCGGTGAACTTCGTCCCGGCTCCGTTGCCTGGGTGGTGGTCGACGACGGCGATCGGCTCGACGCTCTGTGCCCCGGTAAACCCTCGCGGCGTGTTGTGATCGACCAGCACGACCGCGTCGGTCGCGAGCTGTGAACTCGATTCGATGCTGTCGAGATCGAGGTCGAGTACGGTTCGGAACGCCCGGTTTTCCTGGTGACGAATCTCGCCGGGGTACTGCAACGTCGCGTCGGTGTCGACCGAGTCGGCGATCGCGGCGACGCCCATCGCACACGACATCGCGTCGGGATCCGGATTCGGGTGCATCAACACTGCGACCTCGTCGTAGCTCGCCAGAACGCGCTGGAGACGAGCACCTGCCGGGCGGCGAAACCAGCGTACGAGCCACCACCCACCCAACAGGAGACCGACGACGACGAGAACGACCAACGAGAGCAACAATGGGTCGAGAGATCCCAACACATCGCCCACGTCCTCGATCATCGCTGCGTCCGTCCCGACGAGCGCACGACGTGTCGGGACGTCCGAATAGCTCATATCGGACACTCAAAGTGAACGAATATGAAAGTATCCCCGTTTCCGACGGGTGGCGATCGAAAACTGCGTGACAATTCGCCGTTACTCGACGAACGACTCGATCGCCTCGCGGTACCCCTCGCGGAACGTCGGATAGGCGAACTCGTAGCCGAGTCCGCGGAGTTTCTCGTTCGAACAGCGTTTGCTCGTTAGAATTCGCCGCTTCGTTGCATCCGATAGCTCCTCGTCGGCCAGTCGTTCCGCTTTCGTCTGTTTTGGCGGGTGTTCGAGCCCGCACTGGTCGGCGAGCCAGTCGGCAAACGACCACTTCTCGGCCGGCTCGTCGTCGACCACCTGCACGACTTCACCGCGAGCGAGATCGTCTTCGAGCAGATACCCCACCGAACCGGCGGCGTCGTCGCGGTGGACCATGTTCAGGTAGCCCTCGGTGACCGGTCCCTCGAGGTAGCGTTCGAGCCGATAGCGGCCGGGACCGTAGAGGCCAGCATAGCGCGCGACGGTTCCCTCGAAGCCGTACTCGGGCGGTAGCTCGAGCGCAAGCCGTTCGGCCTCGGCGAGTACCTCGGTCTTCGGCGTGGTCGGCTCGATCGGCGTCGCCTCGTCGACCCAATCGCCGTCGTGGTCGCCGTGAACGCCCGTTGAGGACGTGTAGACGAGTCGATCCGGCGGCTCCTCGCGCTCGCCGAACGTCTCGATGGCCGTCCGGAGCCCCTCGACGTAGACCTCGCGAGCCGC
Source organism: Natrialbaceae archaeon A-arb3/5 (assembly GCA_046614585.1). Taxonomy (GTDB): domain Archaea; phylum Halobacteriota; class Halobacteria; order Halobacteriales; family Natrialbaceae; genus JBKKHI01. Next base: position 11,384 of record JBKKHI010000008.1, read on the forward strand.
TTCGGCCCCGCGACCGCCGCTACTGGCTGCGAAAACGATCGCGTCGACGTCGGGAACGGCCGCGAGGCCCTCGCGGTCCGTGACATCGGCCCGGACTGCCTCGAATCCGGTGTCCTCGATCCGGCGGACGCCCTCGTCGGAGCGGCGCACGCCGATCGCGTCGTGACCGCGTGCTTCGAGCTGGCGGCCCAGTTCCAGCCCGACGTGTCCGCAGCCGAGAATTGCAACGTTCATGGTCGAACTCGCGGACGAATGGCTATAATCGCACCGATGTCGATGAGGTGTTGCAGTCCATTTCCAAAATAATACCGAGAACATGTAAAATTACCGTTGGGTTGAGGATCTGTTTCGAGTGCGTCCGATCAACTATTTTTCGTATCAAACTTGTACGATAGATGTGGGCACAGAAATTACCATTTCGGACGACGTCTATCGACGGCTCGAGCGCGAGACGGGTGATAGAAATTTCAGCGAGGTAATCGACGAGATGCTCGACGAGCGGCGACAGCTCGCCGACGTAGTGGGACAGGGCGTGCTCAGCGATGAAACGTCGTAACGGTGTGCGCCGGCCGATAACAAGACGGTGATCAACGCACGCTGATCAGGGCGTATTAGATGCGATCGTGTACTGCACGTGGACGAACTCCCGAAAGGTCATCGGCGCGCGCCGCTCGATTTTCTGCTGGATTTCCTTTGCGTCCAGATCGATCCCGAGTTCGCCCGCGAGCGCGTCGACGTCGAGGACCGCGGTCGACATCCCCAACAGCAGGTGTTCACACGCCATCGTTACGATCGTCTCTGGGTCGGGGGCGTCCTCGTCGAGCGCCTGAACCTGTGCGGCCTCCTCGAGCGTCAGGTCGACTGATTCACCCGCAGCCACTGCCTCGATGGTCTCGCGGTCGAGGTCGGAGTCGGTTTCCGTGACGACTGTCTCGACGCCGTGGCGGTCGACCACGGCCGCAAGGTCGGCTTCGTACTCCGCGCGCAACTCGTCGGGCGAGGGGGGAGCGGTCATCCGCTGATCGTAGAACATACTGGGAGTGACAGCGGTCGGCCACAAGTGGATTGTCATCGGCGATCGCCCACTCTCACACCGGTTTCAGTTGTTCGCCATTGGTGCGTGATAGCATTCGTAACCCATCGGAACGTTCAACTTGGTTCATACGTATGGACGCGTATGAAAGTCGCCCTGATCGGAGTGGGTCAGGCCGGTGGGAAAGTAACCGAACGGCTCGCCCGGTTCGACGCGGACATGGGCTTTGGAGCCGTTCAAGGTGCCCTGGCCGTCAACTCCGCGAAACCAGACCTCCAATCGCTCGAGTTCGTCGACACGCAGTTGATCGGCGCCGACCGCGTCAACGGACACGGTGTCGGCGGCGACAACGAACTCGGCACCGAGATCATGCAGTCGGACATCCAGCAAGTGCTCGGCAGCCTCGACGGCCGCATCACGTCGAAATCCGAGGCGATCTTCGTCGTCGCCGGACTCGGCGGCGGAACGGGAAGCGGCGGAGCACCTGTCCTCGTTCACCACCTCCAGCAGGTCTACGACGTGCCGATCTACGCGCTCGGCGTCCTGCCCGGACGCAACGAGGGGGCGCTCTACCAGGCGAACGCCGGTCGTTCGCTGAAGACGCTGCTTCGAGAAGCTGATTCGACGCTGTTGATCGACAACGACGCCTGGCACGAGCAAGGCGAAAGCGTCGAGGGCGCGTTCAAGACGATAAACAGTAAGATCGCCCGCCGCGTCGGCCTGCTGTTTGCCTCCGGCGAGGCCGTCGAAGGCGTCGGCGAGAGCGTCGTCGACTCGAGCGAGGTCATCAACACGCTCAGATCCGGCGGCGTTTCGGTGCTCGGCTACGCGAGCGAGATCGCAAGCGAGGAAAGCGGCGAGAACATCCGAACCGCGATGAGCGTCTCTAGACAGGCGCTGTTGACGGGCACCAGCATGCCCGACGCGACGTCCGCCGATTCCGCACTGTTAGTCATCGCCGGAAAGCCCGAGATCATTCCTCGGAAAGGCGTCGAGAAGGCGCGACGCTGGGTCGAGGACGAAACCGAGAGCATGCAGGTCCGGGGCGGGGACTTCCCGCTCGACAGTGATCGCCTCGGCGCGCTCGTCTTGCTCGGCGGGGCCGAGCGCTCGGATCGGATCGACCAGTTCATGGACCGCGCGCGCGAGGCGAAGAAAGCGCAGGACGCCGACGAGACGGATACCGTCGATCAGCTCACTGATGACCGGCTCGAGAACCTCTTCTGACGGCGGACGCAGTTTTCATCCTCGACTAGTATCATCATGATTGCTCATTTATATACACCGCTGAATCCGTGGTACTGTCCAACACGGCTGACGAGGCCCCTGATAACGGTTTTCACGGTTTGACGGACCGGTACATTTAAATTACATGCGACAGTATTCACAGCTACCAGAACGCCACCGGGGCGCGTATCGCTCGACGATCGATGACAGGAAATCTTATTCACCGAGGTTTCGCAGATCGTGAGTCGATACTCTCCACGGACAACGCCAGTACAGTTCCCTCACCGGAACGACTGGCGATCGTCCGACCCGGTGCGGGTATGGCACAGAGGTTTGACTAACACATGGTAGACGAATCGAAAAACATCGAACTGACAGAGGACGACCTAGAAAACAAATCGAAAGGACAGCTCATCAAGATGGCCGGCCAGCTGCGAGATCGGCGAAACGATCTCAACCAGATGGCCTCCGAGCGAGCGTCCAGCCGCGACGACCTCAACGCGAAGACGCGCGAGAAGGTCGACGAGGCCCAGGAACACCGCGAAAAACGCGACGAGCTCAACGAGGACGTCCAGGAGCACAAGGACAAACGAAACGAGCTCAACGCGGATGCCAACGAGCTGTTCGACAAGGTCGAGAAGCTCAAGTCGGATATGGAACTCGACGAGGGAAAAGACCTCGAGGAACTCGAAGACGAGATCGAACAACTCGAGTTCAAACAGCAGACCGAGGTCCTCTCGAGCGAGGAAGAAAAGGAGCTCATCGAGAAGATCGAGAGCAAACGTGAGGAGTACGAGGAGCGAAAGCAGAAACTCGATCAGAACGAGGATCTCGAAGGGCTCGTCGAGGAAGCCGAGGAAGTCCGCTCCGAAGCCTCCAAGCACCACCAGAAAGTCACGGAACTCGCTGACAAGGCTCAGGAACACCACAACCAGATGATTGAGGCCTATCGCGAGGCCGACGACATCCGTGACGAAGCCGACGAGATGCACGAGAAGTTCGTCGAGGCCCAGGAGGCCGCCGACCAGCACCACGAAGACTTCGTGCGCGTCCAGAAGCGCCTGCGCGAACTGGACAAGGAAGAAGAAGAAGAGCGCAAGTCCGCTCGCGACAAGAAGAAAGAGGAGGCCAAAGAGGAGGCCGAGGAGATCTATCAGAAGTTCAAGGAAGGCGAAACCCTCGACACCGAGGACCTGATGAAGCTCCAGAAGACAGGGCTACTCTAGGGACGGTCGTTCTCTCGATTCGTCTGCCGTTCGATTTTCGGCCGACATCGAAATCAGGACAGCGGGCAGTATCGACAGCTAAAACCGGGATAAAACTCGCTCTACTGCCGAACACGAGTTCGATTCGTAGCTGACTTGTTCTCACCAGTGAACACGACAAATCCACCGCAGGCGAAGCGGCGGGGCCGTGTCAGGTACAATGATTTAACACGCCAGCACCCGCAGATGGCGGCATGACTCGAGGTGAACGTCGTGGTCAGTAGCCGAGGAATCGGGCGACTCGCGATCGTCGTACTGGCGACAGTTGGATTCGCAGCGATCGGTGTAGGGCTGTTCGTCGTCTACCCCGAAACGCTAACGGACCTGTTCGGGATCGTCCTCGCACTCGGCGTGATTCTCGTCGGTCTCAAGATCGCCGGCAACATCGCCGGATCGCTGTTCCCCGGATACGACGTCGCCGAGGTCGCCGTCGAGGGACCGATCACCCGCGACGGAAGCGGCGGGCCGTTGCCGTCGAGTCCACGGTCGACGCCGGCTGACGACATCGTCGAGCAGATCGACCGGGCGGACGAAGACGACACCGTTCGGGCGTTGCTGTTGAAACTGAACACGCCCGGCGGCGAAATCGTTCCGAGCGACGACATCAAACTCGCGGCCGAACGATTCGACGGGCCGACAATCGCTTACACGACCGACGTCTGTGCGAGCGGCGGTTACTGGATCGCAAGCGGCTGTGACGAACTCTGGGCTCGCGAGGGATCGATCGTCGGTTCGATCGGCGTCATCGGCTCCCGGGTGAACGCGAGCGACCTCGCCGAGAAAGCCGGACTCTCCTACGAGCGCTTTGCGGCGGGCGAGTACAAGGACGCCGGGACGCCGCTGAAAGAACTCGAAGAGCACGAGCGCGAATACCTCCAGGGGCTGATCGACGACTACTACGAGACGTTCGTCGAGCGGGTGAGCGACGGCCGCGACCTCGAGCCAGAGTTCGTCCGCGACACCGAAGCACGGATCTATCTCGGCGAACAGGCCGACGAGTTGGGACTGGTTGACGAACTCGGGACTCGCCGGGAACTGGAAGACGAACTCGCGGATCGATTAGAAACCGACGAGATAGTCGTCGAGGAGTTCGAGCCCGAACGACCGCTGATGGCTCGCGTGGGTGCCGGCGCACAACGGGTTGCGTACGCGTTCGGCAACGGTATCGCCGGTCTGGCCACGGACCGAGGATTCCGACTGCGGACCTGATCGCGTTTCGATCAGTGCGCGTCCCAGTTGCAAACTCCGACTGTGCGGTGGCCCCGACCGACCGCGCGGTGAACGAGTAAGTGGTTTTATCGTCACACAGAAAGGAACAGCTATCGTGACAACGCTTGTCGTCTGTCTCGACCGGACCGACGACGTGGGTCGTGAGACCGGTCTCCGATCGCCCATCGTCGGCTGGGAGGCAGTCCGCGCGCTCGTAACCGATATCGGGCTCGCGGATCCGGAAGATTCGGGAGTCAATTCCCTGCTCGAGACCTTGCGCGTCGCCCAGGACCTCCGCGACGACGACGAGGACGCTGTCGTCGCGGTCGTCTCGGGGGACCGCGAGTCGATGGTCTCCGCCGACAGGGCGGTCGCACGCCAGCTCGACGAACTCATCGCCGAGTACGAGCCAGACTCCGCCGTCGTCGTCATCGACAGCGCCGAAGACGAGCGGCTGGTGCCGGTCGTCGAGAGCCGCGTTCAGGTCGATTCGGTCGACCGGGTCGTCGTTCGCCAGGCCAGAGACATCGAGTCGACCTACTACCTTTTGAAGCAGTTTCTCGCGGACGAGGAGCTTCGACAGACGATCCTCGTCCCGATCGGGCTGACCCTCTTAGTCTTCCCGATGCTTGCGACCCTCGTCGGCCCCGCAGAAGGAGCGGCCGCTATCACGACCGTCATCGGCCTTTTCCTGCTCTACAAGGGCTTTAGCATCGACGAGATCATGACCGGCGTCGCCCATCAGGTACGCGAATCGCTGTACTCCGGCCAGGTGTCGGTCGTCACCTACGTCGTCGCCGCGGGGCTGACTCTCGTCGGCTTGTTCGCGGGCGCACTCGGCGTGTCGGGGCTCGAGGACACCTCGGGTATCGTGATTCCGGCGATGCAGTTCGCCTTCGACGCCGTACCGTGGCTCGCGGTAGCCGCAGTGACCGCAAGTGCCGGCCGGCTGCTCGACGAGGCGATCAGGGAAGAGCCGGTCCGTCGCTCGTATCTCAACTTGCCGTTTATCGTCCTTGCAGTCGGGCTTGTCGTTCGTGGGTTTTCAGCGTACTTCCTCGAACAACAACAGATCATCGCGTCGGTCGAAGTACAGGCGATCGAACGGGGCGTCCTTTCAATTGATAGTTTCGCCATCACCGCCGGCGAGCGCCTGGCGTTGTACGTCGTCACCGCGATCGTCGTGAGCCTCGTCGGTGCTCGAATCGCCTCGTCAGTCAGCGCTACTACCGATGAGTCGCGTCCAAACAGCGGTTCGGACACGGAAGCGACCGACGGCGGCTCGCTCTCTTCCCCTCCGCAAACGGACACCGAATCCACTCCCGACGAGTCCGGATCAGTTTCGGAGCTTGAGTTCGATTCCGCCACTGACTCCGACCGCGAACGCGGTGGGGAACCGCACGGAGCGGACTCGAACCCTGAGACAGACCCCGACTCGGAGACGAGTCGATAACGGCGAACTCGTCACCCATTTACTCCTGTAGGAGGACGTTCGATCATGAGCGACGAAGACGGCGCGTGGGTAAGCCTCTTTTCGGGCGGGAAAGACTCCTCGTGGGCGCTGTACCGCGCCCTGGAGACGGGACTCGACGTTCGGCGACTCGTCACCGTCCATCCGACGGACGACTCCTACATGTACCACGTTCCCGCGACTGACCTCGCCACGCTCGCCGCCGAGAGCATCGGCATCGAACTCGTCGACGTCGACCCCGGCGATCTCGCGGCGGAGTCGGCAGCCGACTCGAGCGTGCAAGGCGACGACGAACTCGAACCGCTCGAGGCCGCCCTTCGGGAACTCGACCGCGAACTCGACGGCGGTATCGCGGGCGTTACTGCGGGCGCCGTCGAAAGCGAGTACCAGACCAGCCGAATCGAGGGGATGTGCGAGCGACTGGGATGTGATCTGTTCGCGCCGCTGTGGCAGGAGGATCCACACGAACTGGCCGATGCGATGCTCGAAGCTGGCTTCGAGATAGAGATCGTCCAGGTCGCTGCACACGGCCTCAACGAGTCGTGGCTCGGGCGAACGCTCGACCGAGACACGATCGCCGATCTGGAGGAGCTCCATGCGGAGTACGGTGTTCACATCCTCGGAGAGGGCGGTGAGTTCGAAACGCTCGTCGTCGATGGCCCGCACATGGATCGGCGGATCGACCTCGAGTACGAAACAGAGTGGGACGGATCGCGCGGAACGATTCGCGTTACTGACGCTGAACTGCGCTGAGTAGTCTCCTGACCCAGAACTGACCTGCAGCCTTTTTCATCTCTCACCGACCCGAGTGATGACGGTCAACGAGAGCGTCGCTCTCGTCGGACAGATTGTTGCCGTGAACAGTCTGCCGGCCCGAGCGGGAAACGGTGATTCTGAGACGCTGGTCGTCGACGACCCGTGCATGAAACGGTGGTCGATTCGGAGTACGAAACGGAATGGGGCGGGTCACGGGGGTCGATTCACATTACTGGTACCGAACGTCGGGAAAAATTCGTAGTGGTTGAGTCGGCGATACGTCTCAGCGGACGCTAGTCACGAAAGGGACCAGACCTGCGCCTGCGGCGTGCCGCAGCTATCGCAGACGACTGCCTTGTTGTCCTTGTACGTCTCTCGTTCGAGTTCGCCGTCGGAACAGGCCGGACAGAGTCGGCCTTCGAGGATCGCGAGGAGCTGTCCACGATGCTCGTCGGACGATGACTGTGATTTCGCCATGCAATCAGTTCCACCTGGGTTGGGGGAAACGGTTGACCATGCGTATGCAATGCCGAAGCGCCTATTCGGCTCCTCGAGGAACGCCGGTGTATGTGGCCCTGGGGACACCTCGCCGTCGCGTATCTGTTGTATACCGCGTACACGCACCGACGATTCGAACGACCACCGCTCGCGCTGCCAGCAATCGCACTCGCGGTCGGTTCACAGTTTCCCGATCTGATAGACAAACCGCTCGCGTGGACGTTTGGCGTGCTCCCTGGCGGCCGGACGCTTGGCCACTCACTGCTGTTTGCCGCGGTGTTGGTTCCAATCGTCTATACAGTGGCCGCTCGCTTCGAGTCCCGAGACGTCGGTCTCGCGTTCATCATCGGCCACCTCTCTCACCTTCTGGCCGACGTTCCGCCGTCGGCGCTGACTGGCGACCTGTCGGGGACCGAATTCCTTCTCTGGCCGCTCGTCGAACAGCCGCCCGAGGATTCCGTCGGCGGCATCCTGGACGCGATCGTCCACTATTACGCGATGGGGCCGTACGAACTGTTCCAGTTCGGACTGTTCGTCGTCGCCGCGCTCGTCTGGTATCGCGACGGTATGCCGGGATTCGGCTACGTCCGGTCAATAGTCGATCGACGAGCGGGGACGCCGACTGACGGAAAATCGTAGTCACACGGTCGCCGCTGTCGATCGCGCTCAATGTCAAACCGTGGCGGCTATCCCGTCGGTTCCCCTCGGGTGAGACATGCGCCAGTTCGTACTCATCGGTCACGACGTTCCGACCGAGCCCGATTTCTCGCTCGACGACCTCGCGGGCGGTGCCGGCCGTCTCGATGCCCTCTGCCGGTCGATCACCGCGTCGTTCGTCACCTCCCACGGAATTCGTGAGAACGTCCGTGTGCACCTCGTTGCCCAGGACGAACTGACGATCACGTTCGATGGGGCCGAGCTGAGACGACTCAACCCCGACGAGCGAAGCACCGCCGCGCTCGTCCGAACGGCACTCGAACACCGTGACGAGGCGATCGGCGCACTACCCGCCGAGCCGAGCCCCGGGATCGAACTCTATCGTCGCGGCTTCGCCGAGACGCTCGAGACGATCGCAGACGACGGGCCGATCGTTCAACTCCACGAGGACGGCGATCCGGTGACCGATATCGACGGGCTCGTCGACCCGATTTTCGTCCTCTCGGACCATCGAGATTTTACCGAGGAGGAATCGGGGCTGCTCGAGGAAACGGTCGACCAACGAGTTCGACTCGGCCCCGAACTGGTACACGCCGATCAGGCGATCACGATCGCCCATCACTACCTAGACACGGACGGTTACGACCGATTTTGAGTGGGATTCGGACGCTTGATCTCGTCGAAGCCATCTCAGATAGGTTGTTTGTAGAAGTACCAAACACGCCTCTGACTGCCTAATACTGCCTCCCGCAACGGTTAAACGGATGTGTGTCCTCGTGACGAATGCGGGCTGGTGGGGTAGCTTGGTATCCTTCGGCCTTCGGGTGGCCGTAACCGCAGTTCGAATCTGCGCCGGCCCACTTTTCCCACCGAACAACGACGACGAGCGTAGCGAGTCGTCCGTGAGGTGGGGAAATGCAGCCGCAAAGATTCGAAGTAGACCAGACGCGCGCAGCGAAGCGAGCACGTCTGGGCGTGGTCCGATATCTGCGCCGGCCCATTTCTGCCGCTTTCTACACTGCCAAGCGCGCGTGCGACACGAGGCAGTTGTCGATTCTACAATCTGCGGTTATCCACCGGTTTGGAACCGGCCGTATGAGAGTCCACAGCACACAGGACGTTGACAGCGGACGGCCTGGGAACCGAAGCAACGACTGGAGGCGTATACGCAACACTACGGTGCGAAGTTTCTCGCCGAGTCGCGTGACTCGTCAGTAGCAAAACGTGAAGACGTCCCGAGGCGCGAACAGCGCGCCCCGGGCGAGCCGTAGAATGGCGCGGGCCGGTGCAGGAGCCCGCGCCGATACGGTATCGCAATGGTGGGGGAAGGGTGCTGTGGTGGGATTGCTGGAAGTCGCGGAACGGGCGTCGGGTGTCTGTGGGATTTGCCCGCCGACCTCCATCGTATGCTATCGGTGGGACCCACTTGAACGGGGACGACGGTATACGGTTCTTATCCCGAATTCCTTCGAATTTAAGCCGAGTTTAATCGCCCGATATACCGGCATAGATAGTTCATTGAATCGGTTTTCGAATACAGGATTATTTGTCATCCAGGATGAAAATGTCGATAGAGTGTACTATCGGATACGTCGATCGAGATCGGGCAAACAGTTTCGAGGGGATGAATCCGCTTACTCGCTACTGTCGAGGAGTTCGTCGGTCAGAACGGATGCATCGATTAACGCTGGATCGATAGCGAGGTCGAGTTGTCCGCGGATGAACTCGGGAATCGTATCCCGCGCGTAGACGACGGTTTTGATATCGTCGGTAAGATCACAGACGATCGGAATCGTCGTCGCCTGGTCGACGTCGGTCAGCACGTACAGGTCGGCCTCGACGATACCTGCTTCCTCGAGCTGGGGACGCGAGATGACGCCCTCGAGTCGCGCGACGTCGGCACCCTCGGCTTCGAGCGCCGGCGTGATCTCGTCCTCGTCGGGACCCGCGACGATGACGTCCGGACTCATTCGTACTCGATCGTCGCGGGCGGTTTGTGAGTGACGTCGTAGACGACGCGGGCGACGTTCTCGTTCTGTCCGGTAATACGAGATTGAATGCGCTGGAGCGTCTCCCAGTCGATTTCCTGGGCGCGGGCGGTCATGCCGTCGCGGGAGTCGACCGAACGGACGGAGACGACCCAGCCGTGGACGCGGTTGTCTCCCTTGACGCCCGTGGCCTTGCCGATAACCGCCGCGAGGGCCTGCCAGGGCTCGTACTCCTCGAGTTCCTCCTCGACGACGTGACAGGCGTGTCGTGCGACGTCGAGTTTCTCCTCGGTAACCTCGCCGATGACGCGGACGGCGAGTCCGGGGCCGGGGAACGGCATCCGTTCGGCGACGAGTTCGTCGAGGCCGAGATGGCGGGCGACCTCGCGGACTTCGTCCTTGTAGAGGTCACGGACGGGTTCGACGATACCGTCGAAGTCGACCACATCGGGGAGTCCACCGACGTTGTGGTGGGACTTGATCCCGCCTTCGCTCTCGATGCGGTCGGGGTAGATCGTCCCCTGCACGAGGTAGTCCGCATCGGCATCCGTCGCTTCGCGTTCGAACTCGCGGATGAACTGCTCGCCGATGATCTTGCGCTTTTCTTCGGGGTCGGTGACGCCGGAGAGCGCCTCGAGGAAGCGATCTTTCGCGTCGACGATTCGCAGCGACTCCATGTAGTCGAACGTCTCTGCGATCTGGTCGGTCTCGCCTTTGCGCATCAGGCCGGTGTCGACGTAGACCGGTGTGAGCTGGTCGCCGATGGACTCGTACGCGAGTGCGGCGGCCACACTCGAGTCGACGCCGCCTGAAAGGGCGATAACGGCGTTCGAGTCGCCAATTTCGTTCTCGATCTCTTCGACTGCGTCCGGGACGAAGGTGTCGGTATCTACCATCAGTGGGTTACCTCAGTTTCGGTATCGGTTTCCGTTTCGCTCTCGTCGTCCGTTTCCGCGACGATCGCCTCGACGAGGCCGAGGAACGGTGGGCTCGGCTGTCCTGGTCGGGACGTGTACTCGGGATGGTACTGCGTGCCAAGGAAGTACGGGTGGGTTTCGAGTTCGAGGATTTCCATGCGGTTGCCGGCAGTGCCGGAGAACGTCAGCGGTTCGTCCTCGAAGTCCTCGAAGTATTCGGGGTTGACCTCGTACCGGTGGCGATGGCGTTCGGTACAGGATGTATCCTCATAGAGGTCGTACGCGAGCGTTTCGGGTTCGATCACGGTCGTATGCTCGCCGAGTCGCATCGTCCCGCCCATATCTTCGACCTCGTACTGTTCGGGCAGGATGTCGATGACGGGGTGAGGCGTGTCCTCGTCCATCTCCGCCGAGTGGGCGTCCTCGTACCCGAGGACGTTGCGGGCGTACTCGATGACGGCCATCTGGAAGCCGAGACAGAGACCCAAAAACGGCACGTCGTTCTCGCGCGCGTATCGGACCGCCTCGATCTTTCCTTCCGTGCCGCGCATTCCGAAGCCGCCGGGGACGATGACGCCATCCATCCCGTCGAGTTGGTCGTCGTGGCCGTCCGCCAGGCCGTCGGCGTGGACCCAGTGGACGTTCACGTCGACGCCGAGTTCGAAGCCGGCGTGTTTCAGCGACTCGTGGATCGACATGTAGGCGTCCTCCAGATCGTACTTGCCGACGAGCGCGATGTCGATTTCGCCGTCTTTGTCGGTCGTAACGATTTCGCGCCAGTCGTTCGTCCGCTCTGCGGTCGGAAGAGCCTCGTCGGCAAGTCCGAACCGCTCCAGGACGTACTGGTCGAGGCCTTCATCTTCGACCATCAGCGGAACGTGATAGACGTCCTCGACGTCGGGGTTCGAGAAGACGGCCTCGGTGGGAATGTCACAGAACAGCGCGATCTTCTCTTTGGTCTCGGGTTCGAGTTTGTCCTCGCAGCGACCGACGATCACGTCGGGCTGGAGACCGATCGAGCGCACCTCCTTGACCGAGTGCTGGGTCGGCTTGGTCTTTTGCTCGCCGTTTTTCGAATACGGAACGAGCGTGACGTGGGCAAAGAGGATGTCCTCCTCGTCTTCCTCGTGGGCGAACTGCCGGAGCGCTTCGAGGTAGGGCATCCCCTCGATGTCGCCGACTGTCCCACCGACTTCGACGAGACAGACGTCGGTTCCTTCGGCGGCCTCGCGAATGCGTCGTTTGATATCGTTGGTGATGTGCGGGATAATCTGGACCGTTTTCCCCAGGTAGTCACCGGCACGTTCTTTCTCGATGACGTGCTGGTAGGTCTTCCCGGTAGTGATGTTGTGATCCGAGGTCATATCGACGTCGAGGAACCGTTCGTAGTTCCCGAGATCGAGGTCGACCTCCCCGCCGTCTTCTAGCACGTAGACTTCCCCGTGTTGGTACGGGTTCATCGTCCCTGCGTCGACGTTCAGATACGGGTCGATCTTGACGGCGGTGACGTCGAACCCGGCGTTTTTCAGGAGCCGGCCGGTGCTCGCGGCCGTGATTCCCTTTCCGAGTCCCGACATGACGCCGCCGGTGACGAAGATGAACTTGTTCCCCAGTGTGGGGTCATAATCAGTGTCCGATTCCGTCGGCATACCGAGTGTCCGCGTGAGCGGTTGAAAACGATTTCGGGAACGGACTGTCACCGGGAACGTCTAGCACCCGCCACTGCACCGATGCCGAGGGACGGCAGCGCACGTCGCAGCCGGTTTGTCCCGGTTAGTCCGTCTCTCCCAAGCCGACCGAACTGGAACCGACGAGTCATTTTATCACTGTACTGGCCGTACTCGGAGGTGTGACAACGCACGAGCACCGCGAGCTCGCGACGGCGGCCCGACCTGATTTCGGCTTTCGCGTAGCAGTCGCTTTCTACGCAGGTGTGGTCGTCGCTGGAATCGGTTCCGCCGCCGCGATAGGCGCCGGTGCCGAGAGCGCGACGGTGCTCTCGCTGTTTCCGTCCACCGTCACGATCACCCTGCTCGCCGGCTTCGTGCTCGCGAACCGATCCGCCGGGCTGGCGGAACGGCTCGGACGGTCTCGACGCCGGCGGCTCGCGTGGTATCTCCCGCCAGCCGTGTTCGCATCGGGCGCGCTCGGATACGCCATCGTCCCGATCGCTCTCGATGAGCGACTCCTCGTGCTTTCGCTCGTCCTGGCTGCGGTTACGGTTCCGCTCGCCCTCGGCATCGCGCGGATGGCTCGAAACCGGTACGTCGCCGCTATCACTCCCGACGAGCCAGACGCGTCCTGGACGTGGCACGACGCGGGCGTTCTCTCTGCGAGCCACCTCGGAACGGCAATGTTGATGCTGGTCACCGGAATCGGGCTCGTCAGCGTCGCCGCTGGATACTGGTTCGGGTTGTTCTGGATCGCCTACGGCGTGATCGTGCTGTACTCGACCAGAACCGACAGCGGCGTGATCCCGAGCAAGTTCGAGCCATCGAATCGGTGGAATCCGCCGACGCTTTACGCCCACGAGGTGGGTCTGGTCGTCGAAAAGCCGTTTTCGAGAACCCTGGTTCCGTGGGACGACATCGGCGGCGTTCGCCTCACCGAGGACGAACTCGTCTGTGAACGCCGGTGGCGTGATATCCGGTGCGATCGCGATGCAATCGACGATCCCGAAGCAGTTCGCGAGGGGATCGAGCGCGCCCGTCAGCGGTCGAATCGACGAATCGCGTCCGATCCTTGAAGTAGCCGCTGTTCGTGGACTCGCGTATGGACGACCTTCGAGTCACCGTCGACGGGACCGAACTCACAGCGAACTGGACCGACGATGCGCCAGAAACCCGGCGCGCGCTCGAGGAGGCGCTGCCGGTTGCGGGCGATGCGATTCGCTGGGGGGACGAACTCTACTTCGACGTTCCAATCGACGTTCCTGCCGAGAACGCCCGCGAAGTCGTTCCTGAAGGAGCGATCGCCTACTGGTCGACCGGGAACAAACTCTGTCTGTTCTGGGGCGAGACGCCGGCGAGTCTCGACGGCGAGCCACGCGCCGCCTCGCCCGTCAACGTCGTAGCGACCGTCGCCGACACCGAAGCGCTCGCCGACCTCGATGGCGGGGCGCGTGTTCGCTGCGAGCGAGCAGCGAACGACTGACGAACGCGCCAGCTATCACGAGCCGCGAAACAGAGTGGGACGACCGGCGAACGAAAGCGGATCAGGTGTTACTCGATCGACTTCGCCCGATTTTGGAAGTCACCGCCACAGGCAGAACACGTGCCGGGATTGGTCTCGGCTGTAACGATCCGACCACACTGTAGGCACTCGTACTCAGAGTCCATTTCGGACGTGTCGTCTTCGATATCTTGTCCGTGGGGCATACATCATCAGTATCAGAGCCAGTTGTAAATATTAATCGTTAGTAGTATATAATGACATATTGATTTGCTAGAGGAGTCGACCGACGTTTTCACAGATACCGAACAGTCGATTCAGTCGCGTCGATTTGAACCGACGCTGGCAACACCAACCACCATCAACGGCGTCGAACGTCCGTTACTTGCCCCAGAACGGATCTCTGTTGCGCTGTTTGTCGAGATACATGTTCAGCGCCTCGAGTTCGTCGCCGGGGATCTCGCTCGTGAGTTCCTGTTCTAAGATTTTGGCGTGTTTTTCAGGAATTTCCGTCCAGAGTTCGTCGTCCTCTTCGATCTGACGGCCGACGGTTGGGCCGTCGATCGCGACCGAGACGCGGTTGCCGGCACGAGCCTCGTCGATGTCTTCACCCTGTTCTTGGATCCCTTTGACCTGGCCGACGCGCTCTGGCTCGTTGTTCTCGAATTTGACGACGTTCGCGTTGGTCCGGATCGTGCCGGCGTTGACTTCGACGCCGACGACAGCAGGATCGTTCTGGCGGAACGTGTGATCCGGCAGGATTCGAAAGCGGGCCGGACGGACGATGTTTTCTAAGATCGTATCCTGCTGAGCGCGCTCGAGTTCCTCGACGAACTCCTCGTACTCGTCGATGAGCTGGTAGATGACTTCGTCCGTAAAAATCCGGACATCGTCGGTCTCGGCGCGCCGCTCGGCGTCCGAAAGGACGTCGACGTTGAAGCCGAGAACGACCTGCTGTTTCGGATCTTCGGCCGTCGAGGCGACCGAGATGTCCCGCGGCGCGACGTCGCCGACTTCCGCACGGACGATCGGCAACTCGACCTCGTCCAGCGCGTCGGCCATCGCCTCGAGACTCCCGAGCGTGTCGGCCTTGACGACGACGCCCTGTTCCTCGGTGTCGACGGCGATATCCGCGAGTTCAGCCTGGACCTCCTGGATAACTTCCTCAAGGTCGCGGTCACGAACGACTCGAACCGGCGCGCCGGCCATCGCGTCCGCCAGTTCAGGCGCGGCGACTTTGATCCCCGAGGCGGCCGACACCTCGTCGACTTTCTCGAAGCGACTTTCGGTGCGGATCTCGGCGAGCGGACGGGGCTGGAGCAGCGCGCGCACGTCGGTGACGATGGTGTCGTTCATTCCGCCGACGACGAGTTGGTCGTCGGCTCGAACCGTTCCGTCGTAGAGGACGGTGTCGATCGTTGTCCCGAATCCCTTCTCCTCTTTGACCTCGAGGACGGTGCCGACGCCGGGCCCGGCGACGTCGATCTCCATCTCCTCTTTCATGTAACGCTGGGAGAGGCCCATCATGACGGCGAGCAGGTCGGGGACGCCCTCGCCGGTCATCGCGCTTACGGGCACGACGCCGACGTTGCGCTGGAAGTTCTGGACTCGCCAGTAGAGGTCGGCGGAGAAGTCCTCGTCCGAGAGGTTGCCGATGATCTCGTAGAGGCTCTCGTCGAGTCGGGAGCTGACGCGGTCTGATTGGGCCTCATATGTCGCGTTGATCGGCGAGTCCTCGTTTACGTTCCAGCCGGGAACGGTGTCGATCTTGTTCGCCGCGACGATAAACGGCGTCTGCGAACGTTTGAGAATGTCCAGGGCCTCGAGCGTCTGGGGCTGGAAGCCGTCGTTGACGTCGACGACGAGGATGGCGATATCAGCGAGCGCACCACCACGCGAGCGAAGCGTCGTAAAGGAGTGGTGTCCCGGCGTGTCGATGAACAACAGTCCGGGGAGATCGAAGTCCTCTGGATCGACGAGGTCGCCCGCGATCGTGGAGATGATGTCGAGCGGGACGGCCGTGGCACCGATGTGCTGGGTAATCGCGCCTGCTTCGCCCTCGATGACCGCGGAGCCGCGGATCTTGTCGAGGAGACTGGTCTTGCCGTGATCGACGTGTCCGAGGACGGCGACGATCGGCGTTCTGAGGGATGTAGGGTCGAGAGTGTCTGAGTCCGGTTCCGACATGGTGAACCACCAAAGAAGTCTTGACTAGACGGTCCGCAGGACGGTAGTTAAACCCATCGTCACGCCGCTCGTGCGTTTCGAGCCTGCATCCGTCCGCCGAAACGGTTCAGCGATACGACAGCTCGTCCCCATGGTTTTTAATATCGACTAGTCAGTACGGGGTAGCATGAGCGATATACTCGCTGAAAACCTCTCGGGTAAATCCGTCATGGGATCCGACGGCACTGAACTCGGGCTGCTCTACAACATCACGATGGACCTCCAGTCGGGAACGCTGCACGACCTCATCGTCGAACCTGACGAGGACGCACCGACGCACGCAATCGATTTCAACGTCAACGACGCCGGCCGATTTCTCGTCCCCGTCAACCGCGTCCAGGCGGTAAAAGACTACATCGTCGTCAAGCGCTAACGGTATGTACGTTCTCGACTCCTCGGCTTTTATCCACGACTTTCACACGACAGAACAGACTGCGACGATTCCACTCGTCCGCGAGGAACTCGAAGACGAGAGCGCCTATCGCTACGACGCGATGGAGGGCTCCGGGATGCACATCCACATTCCGAACGAGGATACGACCGAAAAGGTCGAACGCGCGGCCAAAGAGTCCGGCGACCTCGAGGTGCTCTCGGAGACCGACGTTCGGCTCATCGCCGCCAGCTTCGAACTCGACGCCACACTCGTCACGGACGACTACGCGATGCAAAACGTCGCCGAAAAGCTAAACGTCACGGTCGAAGTGATCGCACGGGACGGAATCGACGAGCAGCGCCACTGGCAGTTCCAGTGTCAAGGCTGTGGGCGCGAGTTCGACGAGGAAAAAGAGCGCTGTCCGATCTGTGGCTCCTCGCTCGCGCGCAAGAATCCGTCGTAGCGTCGTAGTCGACACATCACTTCCTCCGTTTTCCAAACCGCCCAAGCGTTACCCGTACGTACCGTACAGGTTCGCAAAGAGGAGCGCGTTGTACAGTCCGTGGATGGCCGCCGGGACGACGACGTTTCCGGTTCGCTCGTAGATCGTTCCGAGCACGAGCGAGAGACCGAACACCGTCGCGAGGCTCGCGATGACCTGGCCCGCGTCGGCCGTTCCGTACGCGAGTGCGTGGACCGCGGCGAAGATGACGCTGCTAACGATGACTGCACCGGGACGCGAGAACGTTCCGTACAGCTCCTTCTGAACGATGTTCCGGTAGAGAAACTCCTCGACGGGACCGATGATCAGAATCGAGGCCGGGATCAACACGAGGAGGATTTCGGGGTTGTCCTGTGCCTGCTGGGCCGTGCCGTGGTCCGACGTCTCGACGCCGGTCGTGTAGAACATCGCCGAGATGGCGATGAGCGCGCCAAAGAGCACGACCAGGCCGGCACCGATCCAGGCGAGGTCGCGCCTCGTCGGAACTCGGACGTCGAGAAAGGACCGATCGTGTCCTCGCACTACGAGATAGCCGACCGCGACACCACCCATTCCCACGGCCATGCCGAGCTGGCTGACGGTGACGAGTTCGGGCTGTGAGAGCGAGCCGAGCGCGAGTACGGCCCCGAAAGCGAGGAAGACGGTCGCCAGCTGCGCGCCGAGCAACCCAGTGATACCGAGCGCTGTAAGCCCCGCCGTCTGCACGCTCCGGCGCTTGATCCCGGCAGTTGCGAGCCCGAAGAAGTGAGCGGCACCGATTCCGATGGTGAGGCCCGCGGTACAGAACGCGACGGCGACGAGCGAGAGCGACGCCGAACCGACCGGGAGCGCGAGCGAGGCGGTGATGCCCTGGTTCAGCGCGTACCCCGCGAGCACGACGATAGCGAGGTTCGAACAGACGGCGGCGACCGCGAACGGTCGGCGGTCGAGCGCGGCGTGGCGGGCGCCGAGAAAGGCGAGCACGGTCACGAACGCGAACGCGGCCGCCGCCTGAATCGCCGGGTCGTCGACACCGCGGCTGATGGGGACGAACGTGGCGGCCATCGTCACGGCCGACAGCGCGGTTCCGATTCCGGGGACCGCGCCGGACGCGCCGGAATCGACGTCGGTCCGTGCTGTCTCGGTCATACGTGGTGGTTCGTGCGGATCACCATAGGACCTCCGCAACCGGAATACAGCCCAGCGTCGGGCCTCCGCAGTCAGAGCGCAGATCAGCGTCGGACTGCCGCAATCAGAACACAGACCGGCATCAAGCACCCTCAATCAGAACACAGACCGGCATCAAGCACCCTCAATCAGAACACAGACCGGAAGCTGACTCCCGTAATCGAACGACGTAGTGCGTTCGTATCGAGAAAACTAGCGTGTCGTACGCGTCGTTCGTCGGTCGCCTACCGTTCGATTCGAAGTTCGGTTTTCTCGGCCACTGCGTCGGCTTCCTCGAACTCGCCGCCGCCGAGCAGTCCTCGCGTCGCCTTTTTCGCCCACTCGACGGCGGGCTGTTCGAACGTGTTGACGCCGTAGAGTTCGCCCGCAAGCACCGTGGCGGCCTCCATCCCGTACAGCAGGCCGCCGAGTTCGTACTCGTCGACGCGTTCGAGTTCGATCCGGACGTTTGGCCGGCCCGCGGCCGCGAGGCTCGCTTCGGTCGCCTCGAACTCGGCATCGAGTAGTTCGCCGAGCGTCGCGTCGCCGAGGTAGGCGAGCTCGTCGACGTCGGTTTCGGGAATCGATCGGTCATCACCCTCCAGTGGTGTGACGAAGGTGACCAGTTTGTCCCGCGGTCCCGCCCGATAGAGTTGTAGCTGCGAGTGTTGATCGGTCACGCCGAGTGCGCGCACTGGTGTCTGTCCGAGGTCGTCCTTCCCCAGGCTCTCGGCCCAGAGTTGGGCGAACCACTCAGCGTAGGTTTCGAGCGACTCCGCGTAGGGAACCATCGCGTTGATGCCGGCGCCGCGGGCGTCGAGTGCGTACGTCGTCGCCCCGTAGGCGTAGGCAGGGCACTCGAACAGCGAGCCGGACAGGGTCTCCGCCTCGGCGGCGGCGCCGTCGAGCAGCGCCTCGAGGTCGTGCCCGCAGACGGCGGCAGCAACCATCCCGACCGCCGAAAGCGCGGAGAAGCGACCCGGAACGCCGTCGGGAACTTTCAGCGTGGGCAGGTCGTGGCGATCCGAGAGATTACGGAGCGGACCGGACTCGCCCGTCGTGACGATCGTTCGGTCGGTCCAGTCGACGCCGGCCGACTCGAAGGCGTCCCGGACGACGAGGAAGTTCGCGAGCGTCTCCGCCGTGGTTCCCGAGCGCGAGACGACGTTGATCGCCGCGTTCTCGAGGTCGAGTCGGTCGAGGTGGCTCGTGACCCAGTCGGGATCGACGTTGTCGAGGTAGATCGCCTCGGTGTCGCTCTCCTCGGCGAGCGCGTTCGTGATCGTCGCCGCACCGAGCGCGCTGCCGCCGATGCCGACGGTGATGAGCGCGTCGGGGTCGGCGACCGGCTCGACGGTCCGGCGGATCTCGGCCGGGTCAGTTCGCTCGGGGAGGTTCAGGGCTTCGTAGCCGTGTTCCTTGGTTTCCATCCCGCGCTCGATGCGCTCGTGTGCACTCGCGACCTGTTCGTCCAGTTGTTCGAGGCGCTCCCGGGAGATTCCCGGCGAGGCGACAGCGCCGAGCGCGTTGCCGATATCGACGTTCATACCCCAGGGGGCGACCGCCGGGGCTAAAGACGTTCCGTCATATTCCCGGCGTAACCGCCGCCAGTCTCGGTTACTCGGTAAATGGGTACCGTATCCGTATCAGTTGGTACTGTCACTGCGGGGGAAACGCGAGGGGTGAATTCAGCAACGTGAGCCGAAATCAGCGGGGTTGTGTCTGAACCGACAATTTGGCGTCAGTTCTGCTGGTGGGCAGGATAATTGAATCCGTCTCGACTGGGGCGTGACACAACGCATCGACGGCATCACGAATCTACCGCCCATCGGTTATCGGCTTCGACTCGGCCGGCGAGAACAGCGTTGAGAACGACGCCGACGAGGAGGGAAAGCGATCCGAGATACAGCCACGTCAAAAGGAGCATGACGCCGCCAGCAATTCCGTACAATTCAACGCTTTCTGAGGTCGCTACATAGATGCGGAAGCTGACAGCACACACCACCCACGAAACCGCCGTGAATACCGCCCCTGGAAGCACTTCGCGCACCGTCACGGAAGGAGGAGGAAACTGGTAAAACATCGGCAAGAAGATGGCAAACAGCAGAAGAATCAAAAGCGGGACGCTCACCGTGGTCGCCGCGACGGGCACCATTACAACAGAGAGCACTGCGTGGACCAGAATCAGGAGCACAACCGCGAGAACGACAGTGGCGAGGATCAAGAGCGTGTTCAGGCCGGTTCTGACGCGTGAGTTCTCCGGTTGGGTCCCGTAAACGTGGCTAAATGCCATATTCACGGACTGAAACATAGTAACTGAACTCCAGCCGAGAATACCGGCGGCGATCAGTGCCGCTCGGACGCGCCCAGTCCCGTCACCAATTACCGAATCGGTCATCGACAGTACCGAGTCACCGTCGAAACCGAGAACGGGCGTGGTAACGTCCAGGACGTGCTCCGCCCATCCGAACGTTGTGATTCCGATGATGACGAACAAAAGCAGCGGAATCAATGCGTTGAACATGTAGAACGCGAGCCCGGCAGAGACGAGTGTGACCCTGTTCTCTCGAGCGACCGCGAAGACTGCCCGAGCGATTTCAGTGACCATAATTCACTACTCAAGATCGCTCGACCAGTAGCTACCGACGAGGTTCGTCCAGTGAAACGCGACTCGACAGTCGGAGACAGCGAGCCGGAAACGAAGACGAAACCCCGAAGACGCCTCCCCGCCTCGAATCGAGTATGAGCGACAAGACGGGGACGTTCGTCGTCACCAACGCCGAGGCGGAGTCCGCGATCGTCCGCGACGTCGAGACCGCACAGGTCCACACCCTCGCGTCGAACCCCGGGCTCGAGGTCCACGACGTTCTGAGGGCAACCGTCGCACCCGAGCCGCCGCTAGAGGTTACCTGGCAAGTGGTCGACGTCGAGGAACGGCGATCGATCGAGCTGGTTGACAGTGAACTTGAGCCGACACAGCACTCGAAGGAGCTCGCCGCCGAGGCCGAGATCGGCGACCTCGTTCAAGAAGAGCGGGCGGGGACCGGCGAGGTCCACGTCTTTCGCGTTCCGAGCGACGAGACCGAGGCCGCGGCCCAGGACGTGCTCGACGACGAGGAAACGATCGCGCGGGCGGCCCGGCTCGACGCGGTTCGCGTCGAGGTCCGTCGGACGGTCGAGGACGGCGTGTTGAGCGTCCGGTATCTCCCCGATTGAACGGCGGTCGACGGTCGAACGATCACGAGCGGCTCGGGCCGCCCTCGCTCTGGACGCGCCAGCTCCCCTCGAGCCCACAGGCTTCCCGTTCCTCGTACTCGATCGTCGTTTCGGTATCGACACGAGGGCCACCCTCGACGCGTTCGACGCGCAAGGGGACATCGAGCGTGCTTCCACAACAGCCGATGTCGACGAACTCCTCCCACCGGTCGCCCTCGCGCGCTCGGTCGCGAGTCTTACACAGGAACGACCGAAACGACGACTTCTCGAGTTGGTCCCGCCCCCACTCGGAGAGGTCGGCAGGATACGAAACGATGACTCGACTCGCAGACTCGACCGCAGGCTGTTCAGCCGACGACGAATTCGTGCGGTTCTCGCGTTCGGCAGTCATACCTGACCGTACCGCCCCGAGTAGCATCAAGTTGTTCCAGCGGTGAAATCGAGTCGCGTCTCGGTCACCCGAACGTCCGTATCGGGCGTGCTACCTGCGAGACTGCTGTCGGATCGAGGTGAAACACGCTGCAGAAATTGAGAAGGCTTACTTTGGGTGACTTCCAGTTATGGGGTACATGGGGTATTTCGACGTACCGGAGATAGAGTACACCCGGTACAGCAACCGCCAACTCGCGGCGGTACCGCTTGCGGTTCTCGCGGTCGCATTGCTCGTCTTGAGCGGCTCGTTTCTGGTGTATGGAACGCCGGTGCAACTCGGCATGGACTTCGCCGGTGGCGCGGAGTTGACGATCCAGACGACGTCGTCCGAGGCGGAGATCGAAAACGCGTTCGAACAGGAGCCGGATTCGATCCAAGGGATTCAGGCACCAGGCGTCGATAACCAGTATACGGTGCAGTTCGCCGGTATCGAGGATCAGTCCGTGATTCAAGATCTGAGTAGTCAGGCGGAGGCGAACCTCGAACAGGACGGTGACGCGGCGATCATCCAATCCGAGTCGACAGCCTCGCCGAGTTTCGCCGAACAGGCTCAACAGACCGCACTGCTCGGGATCGCCGTCGCCTTCCTCGGAATGAGCGTCCTCGCGTTCTTGCTCTTTCGGACGTTCGTCCCGTCGATCGCGATCGTCGCGTCGGCGTTTTCGGACATCATGATTCCGCTCGCGTTCATGGCGATCGCGGGCATCCAGCTATCGCTTGGCACCGTCGCTGCGCTGTTGATGTTGATCGGATACTCGGTCGACTCCGATATCCTGTTGAACAACCACATTCTTCGACGAAGTGGCGACTTCTATGAAAGTACCCATCAGGCGACACGGACGGGTGTCACAATGACGGTCACGTCGATGATGGCGATGCTCGTCATGGGCACCGCGGCGTGGCTGTTCGGTGTCGAACTGCTCGCCTCGATCGGCATCATCCTCTTCGTCGGACTCGCAGCTGACCTAATGAACACGTACTTGCTCAACGTAAGCCTCCTTCGGTGGTACAAGTTCCACGGGGTGAGATCGTAATGGGACCGATCTCCTTCGCCAAGGAGCACTGGCGAATCCTCCTGCTCGTCACCTTCATCGGCATGGCGCTTGTCGCGCTGTTCATCCCCGGCGGCATCATGGCCGACGACTCGCTCGTCGAAGAAAACGAGAGCGTCGACGACAACCCAAGCAATATCGAGTACGGCCTCGGACTCGACGGCGGGACTCGCGTCAGTGCGCCGCCAGCAGGCATGACAGCCGAGATCGATATCGAGCACGACGACCAAAACGCCGTCGCCAACGCGTTGTACACGTACGACTACGAAAACGCGGAACTCGAGGCCGCCGACGCGACCGTTCGCTATCACGAGAACGAGGACCGATACACCGCGGAGGTCTTCTCGAACAACGTGACGGAAGCGGAGTTCGCCGCTGCACTCGAGTCGGCGAACGTCGGTATTGAGATCACCGAAGACGACATCGAGATGGGCGTCACCCAACAGACGCGCGACGAGATGATCCAGACGATCCAGTTGCGGATCAACGCGGCGGGCCTCTCTGGCGGAAACGTATACGAAGAGGCAACCGTCGGCGAGGGACATTACATCGTCACTGAAGTGCCTGGGATGGAGCCCGAAGAGCTACGTGAGTTGTTGACAGACCGTGGCGACGTCCGTATCGTGGCGTATCACCCCGACGAGGGCGGAAACCAGTCTAACGAGACCGTTCTGCAGGGCGACGAAATCGCCGATCCTGGATCGGCATCGTTCAACGAACGGCAAGGACACTACGTGCCAATTACGGTCGATAACACCGAAGATGAGGAGGGTAACAGCCCCGCATCGGAGTACCAAAACAGCATGAACGAACTCGGCTTTACGGGTGAAGGACAGGGTCAATGTACCATCCAGGACCGCGAAGCCGGCGAGTTCGACTTCGATCCCGACAATCCGCAGTGGTGTCTACTCACCGTCGTCGACGACGAAGTAATCGACGCACACAGCATGGGTGACGACCTCGCTCAGGGGATGCGAAGCGGCGAGTGGGCGAACGATCCGACGTTCCAGATGATGGTTCCGACCCAGCAGGACGCCCACAACCTCGCGGTGAACCTGCAGTCCGGTGCGTTGACAGCGCCGCTCGACTTCAATCGCGAGCAGACCTACTCCGTCGAGCCGGCACAGGCCGACCAGTTCAAGCTCTACTCGCTGCTCATCGGCGGGCTCGCGGTGTTGACCGTCTCCGGAATGGTCTTCTTGCGCTACCGCGATCCGCGAGTCGCCGCACCGATGGTCGTCACGGCGATGGCGGAGGTGGTGATCCTGCTCGGCTTCGCCGCGGCGATACGCATGCCGCTCGACCTCTCGCACGTCGCCGGATTCATCGCGGTCGTCGGGACGGGGGTGGACGACCTCGTCATCATCGCCGACGAGGTGATGGACGACGGCGACGTCAACTCGAGCCGGGTGTTCGAATCCCGGTTCCGGAAGGCGTTCTGGATCATCGGCGCTGCCGCGGCGACGACGATCATCGCGCTCTCGCCGCTCGCCGTCTTGAGCCTCGGTGACCTCCGTGGGTTCGCGATTATCACCATCCTGGGCGTACTCATCGGCGTGCTCATCACCCGACCCGCCTACGGTGACATTCTGCAGCGCCTGCTGACGGACAAGTAAGCGCCTCACCGTCTTCTACTGGGCGAGATACACCGGATTCAGAGCGTTGACATCCGCGTGATGCAGTCCGGGGTGACGATTTCGTTGTTACCTGTGTCTGTGGCGAACAGTCCTTGCTGTGGCCGACAAGCGGCCGCATCCAATGCTGGACAGTACGTAGATCAATCGGCGGCGCACATGATAAGGTGGATGAAAACGCCCACAAGGGCGAGTATCCGAATTGTGGGACGAACGGCGGTCGAAACCGTCAGATCACCGTATCCGAAACTGCCACGCCACTCACTGTGCGGACATGATCCGCAAGTCAACGATTTCGTCGATAACCCGTGCGGTGGCTGGTTCGGGGCCACAGAACGCTGCGGTCAGAACTGTTCGAGTCCGGTCTGCTGGGCCGCAGCGAGGACGTCCTCGCAGGTCGACCACGACTCGCGTGCAAACGGCGGCAGCTCGTCGTGTTCGTCGACGTACGTCTCGAGGAACTCGCGCGTCGTCGGATCGCTCGGATAGCCGCTGCCGATCGGGCCGTACTCATCGGCGAGCGCCGCGACGTGGGCGTCGCGTTCGACCTTCGCGACGATGCTCGCCGCGCCGACGAGCGCCGAGTCGTCGTCGGCACCGTGGCGCGCGTCGATCGTGATGGTCTCGGCGAGCGAGGTTGGACACGCCTCGGCAACCCGACGAGCAAAACGGTCGGCGTCCGTATCGCAGGCGTCACAGAGTCCGTCGATTGGATCGGCCGTCCGCTCGCGATCGACGCCCGCGAGCGCCCGTTCGATCGCCTCGGCGTGGGCCGCGACGGTGAGCGAGTTCATGTCCGTCTGTGGCTCGTCGATTCGACGCGGCGTGATTTCGGCGACGCCGATTCCGACTCGCTCGTCCTTACGGAGCGTCGTCACGAGTTCCTCGCGTCGCTCGGGAGAGAGACGCTTCGAGTCGGCGATTCCGTCCGGTAGTCTCGACGGGTCCTCGAGTCGGACCGCCGCGGCGAACATCGACCCCAGCGCCGGCCCCTTTCCGGCCTCGTCCACGCCGAATGGCATATCGCAGACGACAGCGTTCGGTCGTTAAACCGTTGCGATATCTGAAAATCGTAACACAGTTTCTCTGTTCAGTATTACCCGAAGAGCACGTGTTCAGTATAGGCGACATACACAACACAGAGACTAACAGAGGGTATTGAATTTGACAGAGTAATTCGACCATCAATAACCGGCAATACTGACATCTATTGAATCGGGCACGATTTTCTCATCAGTAATCCGAATAAGAAGCGAATGTGTGATGAGATCATCATGATCGGGGAGAAGTGGTTGATCTATAGAAACAGCAACCTGAATTCCGTCTTCAGTGCGTTCAATCGCATCTAATTCGAGATCGTCTTCAGATCGCATTCCGTTTTGAACAACAAGAATATAGGATTCGTCGAAATCAGTCTCATCACTAAAATTATATACTTGTTCAACATCGTCAAATTCGCTGGCTGCAGTTTCTTCGTCTGCGATAAGCGTATAAGACTCTTCCCTCAGGGCAAAGACATCACGTGGGTCGAAGACATTTCGTTCGAAATATAACGTCTCTACGGTCATACCATCGGGTATTGGCGGTGATTGAAATCTGTTCCATGCGAGATACCCTCCTGTCCCAAGACCAAGACCACCGACAGCAAGGAACTTCCGTCGATTCATGATCAAATATTTGAGATGATTCTTCATATCTTTTCGGGAAGCTCAAACCCCGATTTGATCAATTCGCACGTTAGTTACCGAATGGAGGATCGCTGGCACTGGATACCCAATTGCAGTAGCAACGACTGATATTTGACGCGGTTGTCACTCGCTGCGCGGCTCGTCCCGGAAGAACGCCTCGCGTTCGAACGGCTCGGTTTCGCCCTCGACGCCGATCACGTCGAGCGCCGTCACCTCGGCGTCGGTCCCGAGCAGCCCAGCGACGCTTGGCTCCGTCCGGCCCTCGTCGCTGCTGATGAGTTCCTTGACGTAGAGGCCGCCCTCGCCGTGGAGTCGGATTTCCGCCTGCGTCGGCTCGAACAGGTCGCCGTCGATTTCGTACACCGTCCGCTCGCGGGTGAGCGCTGCCCGCCGGTGATCGACCCGCTTTGGCGTATACTGTTCGACCGTCGTCCCCTCCAGTTCGGCCAGTGCGTCCGCAAACGCCGATTCCTCGACGGGTTCGGCGAACTCCACATCCGCCCGATACTGTTTGCTCGCATCGTGTTCTTTCACGCGTTCGACCATCTCGTACGTCGCGAGTCGAAGCCCCTCGACTTCGACCGCACCCTCGGCAGCCTCGTTGATCTCGCGTTCGAGTTCGGCAGGGTCAGGATCCCGCATTCGTGGCCGTTTCACCTCGAGCACGAACGGCCGCCCTCCCTCGAGCATCCGGGCGTCGACGTCTTCCCGGCCCGCGCCGTGGAAGGTTCCCTCGTCGCCGTCCATCGCCTCGACGACGTGGGGTCTGACGACCTGCTCGACGCTCGTCTCGTACATGTAGCCCGAGCCGCCGCAGTGGTCGCAGGGCTCCTCGCCGTCGTCGCCCAGCTGGACGCCGCTGCCGCCGCACTCGCGACAGGGCCACTCGGTCTGGGGAATGTCCCGTTCGAGTTTGCGATACCGTCCGTAGACGAAGGCCGGATTAACCTGGACGTCGACCGCGTGGCTCGTCACGTCGCCCGACTCGAGCGTCTCGAACGGGTCGAATCCAGACAGATCGATCACCGCGAGCACGTCCGGCCGGTCGAAATCGACCTCCGTCCCGGTTTTCGCACCGACGCGGCGACCGACCTCCCGGTTCATCTCGCGTTTCATCGACTCGCCCGCGTCGGGCTCGAGTCCGGCGTCCTCCCGGAGGAGGCGTTCGTTTTCCTCGACCAGCGGCGGCACCTGGGTTCCGACCTGATAGGTTTCGAACGCGGTCCCTTCGAGCGCGACGACGACGGTCTCGGCGACGGCGTCGAAGGTGCCACAGTACCCCTCACAGACCCAACACTCCTCGGGATCCGTCGAGTCGAAGTCCTCGTCGTCGGCCAGCGCGATCGTCGTTCGGAGCGCTCGACCGCGGTCGGCATTCGTCAGCCCGAAGCTGCGCTCGGCGAACGGGCGGCCGAGACAGGAGTCACAAACGGCCCCTGTTGCGAGGAGCGCACGGGCGTCTTCCGTAAGCATATGGCGAGACTGGGGGCCCGCGGGTAACACGTTTTCCCTTCGGCGGGACCGGTCCGATTCGAACGCCGTGTGCGGTCGGTCGGCCCAAAACACTCCCCAGGGGTTGAAATATATGGAATCCAACCCGTCACGTATGAACGGTCCTCGCGTGAGTCGACGCCGCCTCCTCGCGGTCGCCGGTGGCGGACTCGCCGGAACCCTCGCCGGCTGTACGGAACCCCGACGCGAAAGCAGCATCGAGGGCAGCTCCTCGAGCGAAATCGATCGCGGAAACCTCGCCGATGGCTCGACCTTTACCGATGTCTACGACGCGACCATCGATTCGGTGGCCCAAGTGCGCGTCTTCGGTCTCGATGGCGGTCTCTTCGGCGGTCCTCGGCAGGGACAGGGGTCGGGATTCCTCTACGACGAGTCCTACATCGTCACCAACGAGCACGTCGTTGACGGCGGCAAAGAGATCGATCTCCAGTACATCAACGGCGACTGGACGAACACCAGGGTCGTCGGCACGGACCCGTTGAGCGACCTGGCCGTCCTTGAGGCCGAACACGTTCCCGAGTCGGCGACACCGCTCTCGCTTGCCGAGCGACGGCCCGTCGTCGGCCAGCAGGTGCTTGCGATCGGCAACCCCTACGGGCTCGAGGGGTCGATGTCATCGGGCATCGTCAGCGGCGTCAATCGGACGGTCGAGGCACCGAATCAGCCGTTCTCGTTCCCGAACGTCGTCCAGACCGATGCCGCGCTCAATCCGGGCAACAGCGGGGGTCCCCTCGTCGATCTCGATGGGACCGTCGTCGGCGTCGTTGTCGCCGGCGGCGGCGACAACATTGGCTTTGCCATCTCGGCTGCACTCGCCGAACGCGTCGTCCCGGCGCTCATCGAGGACGGCGAGTACGACCACGCCTATATGGGGATTCGCCTCGCGTCGGTCGATCGGTTCATCGCCGAGGAGAACGACCTCCCGGAAGCGACGGGCGTTCTGGTCACTGACGTCGTTCCAGGGGGAGCGGCCGATGGCGTTCTTGAAGGCGCTACTGATACCATCGGT
This sequence comes from Natrialbaceae archaeon A-arb3/5, assembly GCA_046614585.1. GTDB lineage: Archaea > Halobacteriota > Halobacteria > Halobacteriales > Natrialbaceae > JBKKHI01. Next base: position 40,366 of record JBKKHI010000008.1, read on the forward strand.
CGACAGGGCGAACCCGTCCGCATCGGCGGTGACGTCATCCTCGAGATGGACGGCGAGCCGATTCCGGACCGACACGCGTTCTCGACGCACCTCGCCCTCGAAACGAGCCCCGGCGACACGCTTGAGCTGTTGCTCCGACGGGACGGTGAGGAGGTGTCCGAATCGATGGTGCTCGACGCGCGGACGCTCGAGTAAGTCCGAAACGTCGCAGTAGGGTCCGGTTATAGCCAACGTTGCGGCGTAACACACCCGTACACGTCAGCATCGGTCGAAGTCTTTTTCAGCCGAAAGAGCGGGCCGAATCGAAGGAAATCAGCCCCCTTCGGCCGGGTAGTCGCTCGATAACAATAGGATCGTTCGACGACATTCAACCCGGCGTGCCCCTCTCGCCCGATCCCAATGACCACCGATGCCGACCCCCAATCACCCGATTCCGAGGCGATACCGCCAGTCGACTGTGAGCACCTCGTCGTCGAGAACGCGGACGCTCCCGACGAGTGTGTCATCGTCCCGTACGATCCGACCGAGGACGAACTGTACTCGTGCTGGATCGTCGCCCACGAGGGCTCGTTCGTCACCCTCGAGTCCATGCGCTGACCGCTATGCGGCTCACCAAACCCGTTACCGCCGTCAGCTTCTGGATCGGCACCCTGTTGCCGGTCGCGTACCTACCCGTGATCCTCATGGGGATTGATTCAGTCACCATGCTCTCGCTGTTCGTCGGCCTGCTCACGATCAACGTGTTCGCGCTCGTCCTCGGACACGACTATTCCGGCAGACGAACGCGGTGAGCGACACCGTCTGCTTCGAGCGGGACTGCACGCTTCGTTTGCGTTCATCGCGGTATCACCGCGCGAATCGTCGCTCGGCTCGGCCGCGATGTTCTTTTAAGTATCTCTCGTCACAAGGTGAAGATACGACAGGAAGTGTCGGTTTCTCCGATCCGTACCGCTTGATAGCGTTGCGTCTCTCGTCGGCTGTCGAGTGTACGGCACAGTTCACTACCAAGGGATAGCGCTGCGTCGTCCGTCGTAACGGCAGTGCTCGCCTGTGCCGAACCGTCCTTTAAGTACCTCTGGTCACAAGGTGTAGCTACGAAGGGCTTTTTGCGAGTCGATTCTCCTGAGCGATGGTACGGATCGGAGATTGTACCGGTTCCGACGGTCAGTGCCAAAGAGCTGTCAGCACGCGCAGAAATGCTGCGAAACGAGCGAGCCTTTTTCCGTCTCGCTCGCTGAGCGACAGACAATGAGAGACGACGGTGTCGACTCCGGATCTGATTCCGCGGACGCTATCGCGATAGAGCGGCGGACGCCGGCCGAGCGTGATCGTCGACTCGAAACCCGTCCCGGCTCCGGATCGCTCTCGCGAGCGGACGTCCAGCGGGATTCGACGGTTCGTCGATGGGGTGTCGTCACCCCGAGTGCAACCGTCATCGGCCGCCCTGACTCCCCCGAAAACGACCTGTCCGAAAGCGTTCGCCGCCTCCACGACGAGCAACACGCCGCAACGCCGGGCTACAGCGAGCGCGCCCACCGGCTCGATCGGCTGCGGACGACCCAGGCGCTGTGTAACGCCCTCGAACTCACGCCGTGGCAACGCGACCTCGCGCTCGGCGTAATGGACGAGATCGATCTCACGGAGTTCGGTAGCCAACGCGCGATCCCGAAAGTCGCGCTGGTGGTGATCAGACACGTCGTCGACGTCGACCGACAGGCGTACTTCGGGCTCGACGAGGTCGACGCCCAGAAGCTGTCGGCCGATCGGATGGACGAACTGTTCGGCCAGTACCGCGCCCACGATATCACGGATGAGTCCACGTTCAAACGGCTCGCGGCACAGTACGGGCTCGATACGACGAGTCTGAACCGGCTTCGTCGCGTGCTGAAGTCCCAACTCGAGGACGAGCTACCGGCGTACGGTCGGAACCCGTACCGGGATCCGAACCTGCCGAACGCGACCGGAACTGGAGCCGAAGGCGAGGAACCCGCTGTCGACACCACGGACGAAGCGTCGGACGGCACGGAGTGACGAGAGCGGGTCAGTTGATTTTTCCGTCGAGACGCCGTAGCAGAGCCATGTCTGATACGGCCGACCGACTCGTCCTCTACGCCGATTACGTCTGCCCGTTCTGTTACCTCGGAACGCGCTCGCTCGAACAGTGTCTCGACGGACTCGAGAACCCGCCCGAGATCGACTGGCGACCGTTCGATCTGCGACGCGGGAAGCGCAACCCCGACGGCTCGATCGATCACTCGGTCGACGACGGCAAAGACGACGAGTACTTCGAGCAGGCGAGATCGAACGTTCGACGGCTACAGGACGAGTACGGCGTCGAGATGACCCAAGAACTCGCACTCGAAGTCGACTCGTTTGACGCACAGCTTGCGGGCTGGTACGTCAAACAAGAGTACCCCGAGCAGTGGGCCGCCTTCGACGAGGCGATCTACGAGGCGCTCTGGCGGGACGAACGCGATATCGGCGACGAGTCGGTGCTCGCAGACCTCGCCGCTGACGTCTCCCTCCCGGCCGAAGAGATCGAAGCGGCGCTCGATAACGAGTCGCTGCGGGCCGACCTCGACGAGCGGTTTAGCGCCGCCCAGCGACTGGGCGTCACCGGCGTGCCGACGTTCGTCTTCGACGGACGTGCGGCAAACGGAGCGGTCCCGCCGGCGCAGCTCGAACGGCTACTTTCGGCCGGCGAATCGGGTCGATAGCGCCGCAGGACGTTATTCAAGAACGTCTTCGTCCCAGCTCGCAGACGCCGTCACGCGGGTGTCGTCGATCTCGAACTCGACGTCGGCGCTCGAGTCTTCGAACTCGCCTTCGATCTCGGACTCCGTCTCCTCGTCGAGTTCGTCGAACGTCGCCGCGAACTCTCCGCTGGCCGATTCGCCGTCTTCGATCGTGAGCGACGCGACGAGCCCGGTCGCGTCGTCGAGTTCGTCGTCTTCGTCGGCTTCGTCGACGAGATCGTCTTCTTCGTCCTCGTCGAAATCGTCGTAAGCGCCGAACACGAGGTGGCCGTGGCCGGCCGTCTCGAGGAGCCACTCGAACTCGTCGATATTGTCCGTCGCGAGCGGCGTCTCGCCCGCGTCGGTTTCGACCGCCGCCTCGACGGCATCGGTCGCATCGTCCTCCTCCTCCGATCCATCGGCGAAGATAATGGCGTCGTCGCCGACGGCGATCGCGTCGGCTGCAAACGAGATGTTGAACGAAGCGTCACCGTCGACGATCGGCTCGTAGAGGTTGTAGTCGCCGAGTTCGTCGGTCCGTTCGTACTCGGTTCCCGCGGCAAACTCGTCGTCAGGCGTCTCGGTCAACGTCGCTTCGATCTCGTCGACGTCGACGTCGCCGGCGAGGACGAACGACTCGTTAAGCCAGAGCAACTCGTCGATCTCCGTCTCTAAGTCGTCTGCAGTTTCGTCGGCGTCGTCTTCGTCCTCGAGTTCGAGAAGCGGTTCCAGACCGGTTCCCGAGAGCCCGAATCCGGCGCCGAGCCCGATGACGAGAAGGCCCGCCAGCGGCATCCCGAGGAGGAAATCGTCCTCGTCGAGCCACTCGTCTTCGGGATCCTCGCCCTCGTCGTCGGGGTCGTCGAACTCGGAGAACGCGCGCCAGTCGGCGTACGCGAACGTGAGCGAGTCGTCTTCAGAGCCGAGCCACCCGTTGTACGACGGCGTCGTTCCCCCGTTCCCACCGATTCCAACAGTATCGAGACACCCTGCGAGTCCGACCGTCGAGCTAGCTGCAAGTCCACCAGCAATCCCAAGCACTTCACGTCGGTTGAAGCTCATCATTTCGGATGATCCGTGGCTGAGATAAATTACTTCTGATTTGCCGTCGTGTGACTCAACGGTCACGATCGACGACTTCGCCGGGATCCGTCGTGGCACCGGCCGACAGCGAGACGCCTGGATAGAGGCTGGTGTTGATTCCGGTCTTGACGCCGTCGCCGAGGGCGACGCCGAACTTGCGGCGGTCGGTCGAGACGCGTTCGCCTTTGACCGTGTGCTCGACCGCGTCACCGTCGTGTCTGAGGTTAGCAACCGTTGTTCCGGCACCGAAGTTGACGTCCCGGCCAAGGACGCTGTCGCCGACGTACGAGAGGTGGCCGACGGTTGCGCCCGCCATGAGAACGCTGTTTTTTACCTCGACGGCGTGCCCGACGGACGCCCCCTCGCCGATCACCGTCGCACCGCGAACGTAGGCGTTCGGTCCGACCGTCGCCCCGCGACGGACGAGAACCGGTCCCTCGATAACCACGCCGGGTTCGATCGTCGCCCCCTCCTCGACGACGACCGGCCCACGGAGCGTCGCCTCGTCGCTGACCGCACCCTCGATATCCGTTTCAAGGGTCTCGAGCGCGCGTTCGTTCGCTTCGAGCAGCTCCCATGGGCGGCCGACGTCCATCCATCGGTCGACGACGACCGGCGTCACGTCGTATGCGTCGATCGTCTTCGCGAGCACGTCGGTGATCTCGCGTTCGCCGCGCTCACTTTCGGAGACGTCGAGCCAGTCGACGGCATCGGCCGGAAACGCGTACGCCCCGGCGTTTGCGAGATTCGACGGCGGGTCGTCGGGCTTTTCGACGATTCCTGTGACCCGTCCGTCCGACGTCTCCAGCACGCCGTAGTTCCGCGGATCCTCGACTTCGATCGCGGCGACGGCTGGTCCCGACGAGACGAGTCGCTCGATCGCAGCAGGATCGTAGCGGTTGTCGCCGTTTATCACGACGAACGGTCCGTCGAGGGCGTCGCGCGCTGCGGCGACGGCGCCGGCGGTGCCGTTCTGTTCGTGCTGGACGGCGTACTCGATCGACGCGCCGCGTCGGTCGCTTCCGAAGTGAGAGCGAATCTCATCGGCCTCGTAGCCGACGACGAGAACGATTTCGTCGATACCGGCGTCGATCGCTGCATCGACCGCGTGGGCGACGAGCGGCCGGTCGCCGACCGGAAGAATAGGTTTCGGACGTGTTTCCGAGAGAGGGCGCATTCGGGTACCTTCGCCGGCTGCGAGTACAACGGCTTTCATTAGCAGGGCCGTCATCGTGAGACGGGTTAATGGCTGGGATCGACGATGTTACTGCTCGCCATCCCTCGTCATGGGCTCGTTCGATGGCTCGCAGTCGTCCGTTCGAGGTGGCTCCGGCGGTTCGAACACTGCGGCAAGAGCCGTTGCGAGCCGCGTTTCGACCAGCTCGTCGAGAGAACGACGCGAGCGCAAGCCGGCAGCGGCGACCATCGCGGCGAAAAGATGAACGACGAGCAGCGCCAGGGTCAACGCCCCGCTGAATCCGAGTCCGGCCAGCGAGACGGCGACTGCCGAGAAGACGACGAGGCTGCCCGAGGCGATCGGCCGATCGCGGACGAAGGAGGCGACGGTGCCGACGACACCGGCGAGGATCGAGGTCGGTGTCGCACTCGTCAGTTCGCAAAGCGAGCGATCGAGCGCGGCAAGCCACGGACCAACCGTTTTCGTCTCCCGCAAATCGATAACCACGAGGTCGGGATCCGGCTCTGCCGTGAGCCACCGATAGCCGAACGAAGACTGTACGTATCGACGAACCACCGCCGCGGCAGTCGCGAGACGCGCCGTCGCGAAGGCGACGTCCGCTCGGACGGTCATAGCCGAAACGCTCGACCCGATCGCCGATTCAGCGATTATCGTCGGGCGACCCCGAGTGTTGGTTTCCGCACGGCTCGATTTGCGATCGGTGTCGTCCAACTCGTTCATCTCGCGATCACGACGGTTGCTTGAACGGTGGTCCGAACCGGTCGACTCGGTCCGCGAAACTGTCCGACCGAGTCGCGAGTGTTCGACACCCGCCCGAATCGAGTCAGCGATTGTACCGAGAGCGGCGACGATCCTCGACCGATCGCGGGCCTCTTCGAACATGCTACTCCAGTTCAAGCACGACGCCCTCGACTGTCTTCGTGCCGAAGTCGAGGACGATCTCCTCGTTCTCGGAAAGCGATTCGCCGTGGAACTGCAACCCGGTGTCGGTTTCCCTGGTCTGTAGCTCCACGGTGAGGGTCACATCCTCGTTCGTGGGGTGTTCACGGAGGTGGATATCGCCGTCCTCGCTCTCGAGGACGACGTCGGCCGGCTGGCGTTCGACCGACTGGATCGTCGCGAGCGTCTCGCCGCGGACGGTCTCAGTCATTCCTGCCTCGAGTCCGTTTGCGACCGATTCCCTGACGTTCTCGAGTTCCATCTCGGCCGTCGTCGTCGTCGTCGGCTCGCCAGCCTGGGAATCCGTTCCGCGCCGAACGACCTCGGCATCGAGGTCGTACGAATCGAAGTGCAGTTGCAGCGAACTGTCGACAGTCACTGGCTGTCCACCGTACGTCGTCGTCGATCCCTGCTGTAAGGCGGCGAGATCGACGCCGACGAGTGTGCGGTACTGATCACCTGAAAGTGGATACAGCTGAACGTCGGTCATCGTCGCCGTGGTGTGTGGGCCGAGTTCGACGGTATCGCCCTCCTCGATCTCGTTCGCGGTCGTCTCCGAGACGGTCGACTCGAGCAACACCGGCGTCTCCTCGATGCCGAGCGATGCGTCGTCAGCTGACAGATCCGTCACTTCTCCACTAGTCACGTAGTCGTCAGTGTCGAAATCGAGGTCCGAGCCGACGCGAAGGTGCTCGCCGGCGAACTCGAACGTCGACGCGCCGTCGCCGTCCTCGATGCGCTCGCCGTTGACCTCCGCGCGGACGGCGACGTGCGGCTGTGGCTCGTCTTCGGCAGCACTCGGCGTAACGTAGACGTCCGTAACCGTTAGATTGTGTTCGGTTCCCTCAGGAGAGGCGGTATCGCCTTCGCTCACGCGGTCGACGACGTAATCGGGCTGTTCCCCGAGATCGATCGTCGCGTATCTCGTCTCCGGTTCGCCGTCCGTGCCGAGGACGCCGACGAACGCGATTCCCGCGACGAGGACGGCACACAGGAGGACGACCGCCAGCGCGTCGATAACGTTGACGACCCCAAACAGGTTGCCCTCGTCGTCGATCAGCGGCATGGACCACTCCGGAGATGCATATGCGAGACAGTCCGTTCCGACATTATAGGTATTGTCATGTCTTCGAACGCGCGTTCGGACAACCGCCGGCTTCGCTGTCGGACCGAATCCGTCGATCGACCACGAATACGACAGCGGCGGCCGAACCGGTCAGGATCAGGACGGCCGGATCAGCGGAAACGTACAGGCCCGGCGTCGGATGGCGATACCAGGTGAACGGGTACAGCCACGCACCCGCAGCGCCGTCAGCATAGGCTTTGAGCCCATCGACGAAGAGGTGTGAGAGCGCACCGGCGAGCAGGAAGGCGAACGCGCGGACGTGCTTGTTCGAGACGACCATCGCGCCCACGCCGGCGAGCACGATCACGCCCCCGAGCGTGTGGATCGCGTCGAACGAGAAGGGGGTTCCGAGAGCGGCTTCGACCGCCGGATCGGCGACGAACAGTGCGATGCGGTTGAGATCGGGTACCAACGCACCGATCACCGCAACGGCGACCCAGGGTTTCGTGATCCACTCGACTCGCCAGCTTGCTGCGGTGAACACGGCGTACGCAACGAGGACGTGTGAGAGCAGTTCAGCCATGACGATCCCCCGTTCGGTTCGCCGGTTCAGCCTCCCCCGTTCGGTTCGCCGGTTCCTCGGCCGAAAGCACCGATCGGTCCCTCGGTTCGAACGCCAGCCGTGACGGACTCAGCCGCCAGTGTCTGAAGAAGTAGCCGATCGCCAGTACGATCCCCACAACGGACGCGACGAGTTTGTACTGAAACGCGCTCTCGTCACGGTCGACGACGACGGTCTCCTCGGGCGTCATCGTCCGATCAGCCTCGAGGACGCCGTATATCTGGACGAGCCCGCCAGGATCGACCTGCTCGTCGACGCCGCCGACCTCGAGCTCGGCGGCGAGTTCGCCCGTCGAGTCGGTGACGTGAACGATGAGTGTGTCGCCCTCGACGGCCTGGACGTTGCCGAACAGGAGGACCTGCTCACCCGCATACGCGTCGTACTCGTCCTGTAACTGATCGCCGATGGGGTGTGGCCAGGACTCGTCGTACGTCGCGCCGTAGTGGACACAGAGGCCGAACAGAGCCACGAGGAGAACGGCGACAATCCCTATCCTGACGACGAGACGCATTCGTCTCCATGCTTGAAAGTGAGCCTCTTGATGATACCGATACCAGACACGAGAACTATGTGCTGTGTTCGAAGGTCCGAACGGGCACGAACTCTACCTGCAACTCAAATCCATACCAGCTCAACGCAATTGCGATTCCCACAGCGTTGGCTACCACGTCTGCAAGTGAAGCGAAGCGATCTGGCTGAAATAGTTGTCCGAATTCCATCAGCATGCCGTACCCCATCGCGAGCGCGAAAACAAGCAATGCTTTCCAGTATCTGGATCGGTCAACGTCAACCAGTGCGTACATAATAGTCGCAGAGAGAACCGAGTACGCGATAACGTGTCGGAAGACAGTATTGGAGACCGTTGCGTTGAATCCCCCTACCAGAACGTCTGTCCTGTGCCAGTCGTTTGCGATCACTGAAACAATTTCGTTCGCCGTTATAGAAGTGAGTATCGTCGGTGGACTCGTCACAAGTGACCAGTAGCAGATGAGACTCGTAACGACTGCAACAGCGAGCCAGCGGACCGGACGTGGGAGTAACGGAACTCGGATCGCCACTATCCGGTGTGTTTCCGAGTAACTGGTTAGTAACGGCGTCCCTGATTCGATCAACCGTCACTGCAGGAAGCGTAATGCGGTCCCTGTTTCCCGGATAGTTGCTACGAACGGCGCGACTCTATCGAAAACACCGAAAAAGACCAGTATCGGAGGGAATCGGTAGAAGCACGGAGCATTATTCGGGAGAACGACACTTTTGTCGAACTGGCTTCAATATAAACCAGATGATCGGTATGGATAACACCGTTGCAGAGGCTACTGTCGCAAGCACGTATCTCAAATCGAAGTCAGCGAAGATCATATTCAAAAGCTGACTCGTTCCGATGAGCACACCCAGGATACCAAAGAGAGACAACGAAACCTGCTTTCCCGCTTGGTACCCCATGTCTCGTCGGATTCTGATACTATCCCCCACGCTGATATTCAGGTTGTCTCGTTCAGTACTTGGCATTCGAACCGACAACGACTCCTCCTCACCGTAAGAGCTTTCGGACGAAGGGTCGGCTTCGAGAGAACTGTCTCCGTTCCATCCGGACTGACACCGGACGTTTCGCCGGTTGTCCTTCCAATTGATGTACGCTCTATCGTTTTCTTCGATGCCGAGTCGTTCGATGACATCTCGGTTCATTCGAACAATGTTTCTACCCTCGTCTCGGTCGTATCCGGGAAGAACTCGAAGATGCATATAACTGTAATCAACGAACCGACGACCGATCCAGTTCGAGACCTTCTCCCTCGTACTTCGACCGTTTTGGTGTTCTTCGTTCAGGATTCGCAATTGAACGGTATTATTGTCTCCTTCGTCGTTAGAATCGACAGCAAGCAGCTTTCGAGTGGTTCCATTAAGGCGAATCGTCCCCGGCTGGTAATTTTTGTGTTGGTACACCTCGACAGGAAGCCGAATTCGCGAACTGGTTTCCGTGTTTATCAGTTCGCAGATGTCTCCCGCACGTAACTCGTCCAACTCGGCCATATCCTTCGAATGGATGTAACACGCTGCACCGTCGGTCGTAATATTACGAGTTTGTATTTCCCAGGCCGAATGACGGTGAACGGCCAACGAATCGAGCGTCGTAAGTTCGCACTCGTGAATATCTACCTTTGTCTCCGCTTCTATCGTAGGAGTAACGCCGATCTGTCGTTGCAGACTAGTTCGGATACATGCCCAATGAATCTGATCAGTCGAGTACGTCTCCGCCCTGTGATCATCGCTGAACGAGATTATCTGTGCCAGCGTACCGACGCCATCCTGCCCGTGCGGCGTCAATCGAACGTACTCGTACTCTCTAGTCGTCTCGAGCGCTGCAAGAACCTCCGATGGGACGATAACAGCATATCGAAACTTATCTCCTGGATTATAACACTCGTCCTTAAAATTAGAAATTGTCTTGCAAACTACGGTCTGTGTCATCAACTGAACTCTCCCGGATTACATCATTTTCTTGAATAGTATTAAATTTACTCACGTCCGACGAGTCGTACGCGACTTCGTATGTCGTTTTGCAAAAGTCGTCATAGAATTCGTTTGCCACGTCGGTCCCGTACATCTCTCCGAGCATTTTTATACCGTAACAGATTCGGTCATGATAGACCTGATTTCGGGACTTTTGTGCGGTCAACGTTTCTGGATCCCTTTCTTTCGCAAATATATTTATTTCGGGCGGATCTGATGTATCGAAGGCGTCGATATGATGGCTATCGACGTAATACTTGAGTTTTGGATCTCGAACGATAGTTCGATCGTACATGTCTTCAGATCTGCAGACCTGTTCTTTTTCTTCGGCGGTAAGTCCGAATATCAGCGTACCGTTGATCCAATCGTCCGACCGGTCCGTCTGTATCACCTCCAACATCATATCACCGCGTTCTGATTCGAGCGAATAATACCGACGGAAACCCGATATTTTGACAGGAACGTATGTTATCCGGTCTTGATACTCTTTCCACTTCTCGAGAGCGTTCTCACGGACAATAGTATTCGTCTCACGTTCGTACACGCGTTCGAGTTTTGTATCGAAATTCTCGAAGCGAGAAACTAAACTAGTCGGGAGAATCAGACTACCATAACCGAAGAGAGGGCACATTAGTTGGCTATCGGTAATCGAAAGCGAGGAGGCCGCACAGTTACAGAATCTATGCTATCAAATCCACGGTCGCGAGTCGAACGAGCGGATCCGTTTCTGCATTCTGGAAGTTCAGTGTATACATCCTGAACGGGAGCCGCCACCGGACTCTGCATAGTCGTTATACCGGCCCAGCGATGATAAAGCCTCTCGTTTCACCGAATTGTTCGTTTCGTCTAAAGTCGATACTCCGATCGGTCAGTACACACCATCCGTGAGCCGCGAACGGTTTGTACCACTCGATTGTACGTCGTGGTAGACGCTGTCGACGCCACGAAGACAGACGAGTTTGGGACAGTGCGTGGTCAGCTATCGTCGCCGGTTTCGAGTTCGAACTGCTCGTTCTCGGCGACGGCGTTGAGGACGATGCTGGTGTTCGACTGATTGATGTCCGGATCGGTGATCAGCGATTTGATCTGGTCGTTCATGTCGTCGGTGTCTTTGAACTTCCCGATCGCGATAATATCGTAGTCGCCGGTGACCTCGTAGACCGAGATCATTTGACGGTGATCCTGAAGGGTGTCCGTAATGCTTGGCAACGCACTCCCTTCGGCTTTCAACTGCATGATCGCCGTCACGTCGTAGCCGAGCGCGTCGTAATCGACTCGCGGCGTGTAGCCCTCGATAACGCCCTCGTCCTCGAGGTCCGAGAGGTGATTTGAAACTGTCGTTACTGACACGTCGAGTTCTTCGGCGAGGCTGCGGAGGCTCGCTCGACCGTCACCGAGTAGTTCGTTTACCAAATCCGAATCGAGATGTTCGTACGTCATGCTATCCAGTAATCCGCTCCTAGTACTAGGTATTTACGAATATCCAATTTTGCCCCCCTGGGTAGAAATATTCCCGATAACAAGAGCGAATACCGCCGAATGACGCCGTTGGATTAGTAGTTTTGAGTCGAGTGTTTGTTTGGACGATCGTGAAGAATGTGGCCAGCGCTGAACCACGGTCTCAGAATTGAAAGCACGGGAGTGTTCGCAACGAGAACTGTCGGAACTGGTGTCCCCTCGAACAGGTGTTGGCCAACGGGAGTCCAATTCGAGATGGACACGAGCCACGCGCTGAATTTGCTGTGACGATCACAGGCCCGTGCTAAGGAGTCGCATAGCCGAACGTGCCGAATCGTGAGGGTACAAACTGACTACGACAATCACGAGCACAACGGTTTTTCCTTCGGTGGAATGCAGGTTTCATCTGCCGAGATTGGGACCGACAGCGCCAATATTAAAATATTCTGTCAACAATACCTCTATCGAGAATTGTATGGAACATACAAATAAGTTGAACAAGAGATGTACTATTATCTGATCATCTATAAGTCTGCCACACCACAATGTTTTCACATACCGTCAGAAGAGAAGCAGTTGAACGATGTTCGTGACTCCATCACCCCACATATCGTATTATCCACAATTACAGACACTATATTTCAATAATGGTATAAAATGCATGTTTTGAAACGACATCAACCACATTCTCCACTCATATCCGTTGATAGCGCTGTTAGGGCAGTTATAGGCCATCAGTAACAAGCAAAATAATATTCCACACAACATGCACAACCACATCAGGAAACCAAAATATGCTAATTTAAATTATGATTAAGATGGCGACAATAACAATAGCATCGATGGGATCGACGTTCGAACCCGGAGAGAGAAATCTACTTGTGAGTTCAGAATCACACACTTGTATGGCGATACTCGCTGCAATCGACGGAAAAAAACGGTCCAAACGCGTCGCAACGCTCGCGCACGACCTCGCGGCCACGTACGATGACACGCTCGTGGCACTCCACGTCGTTCCGACCGAAGAGTACGATGCGCACAAAGAGTCGCTGAAGGAGACGGACGAGTTCCGTGATTTTTCCATCGATCAGGAAGCAGCGAGCGCGGAGCGATTCGCACGAGAGTTCGTTCAGGAGGCGGTCGACGAACTCGGAGACGTCACGCTCGAATCACGAGGCCGCGTCGGGGACATCCCGACGGAGATTCTCGATGAAGTCGAGGGTATCGACCCGCGATACCTGGTGATCAGCGGTCGGCGGCGCTCGCCGACCGGGAAGGCTGTCTTCGGAAACACGACACAAAAGATTCTACTGAACGCCGAGTGTCCGGTCGTCACGAGCCTGGACGACTGATACGGATTGCTGTACCGATTTGCCGGCGGTGAGTCGAACTGTGTGAGACGAGGCTCGGTTGAGGAGCGAAGCGAGTCAACCGGTGCAACCGCCGCCCGGGTCGCGGTTGCGCCGGAATGATGTACAGTAAACCGTATAATTCCAGGATCGATTCGACGTTCTCGACCGAAATCGAGCGGACAGATTCGTCGATTGTCACGAAAAGTATTAGGCAGTTACCGAATAACGTACACCATGCCAATTGCTATCACGTATACGGAGTATCGGGTAATCGAACCCGAGATGCGGACTCCGTTTCACTTCGGCAACGTCGCCATGAGCGAGTGCCCACACGTCTTGCTTCGGCTCACAGTCGAGTTCGAGGATGGGACGCAAGCGGGAACGTCGATGGGCGGACTGATTCCGATGTGGTTCTACAAAGATCCGGCGATGTCCCTGACACAGGGACTCGAGGACATGGCAGACGTCTTCCTGACTGCGGGAGAGTTCGCAACGGAACTCGACCCAGCATCGACGGCCTTCGAGTTCTGGCAGGATCTCTGGACGGCACAGAAACAGTGGGCAGCCGAGACCGAGTACCCGCCGCTGCTCTGGAGCTACGGCGTCAGCATGGTCGAACAGGCGCTGATCGACGCCGTCTGCCGTCACGAGGACGTTCCGTTCGCGCGCGCAGTTCGCGAGAACGTTTTGGGGATCGACCTCGGCACGATTTACGACGAGCTATCGGGATTCGAGCCGAGCGATTTCCTTCCCGACGAGCCGAATCGATCGGTGGCGATCCGGCATACGGTCGGCCAGACCGACCCGCTCACCGACGATGATATCGAACCGTCGGATCGGCTCGACGACGGGCTTCCGGAATCGCTGGGGGCGTACGTTCGCGAGGACGGCGTCAGCCATTTCAAAATCAAACTCACCGCTGACGAGCAGACGGACGCCGATCGACTGGCACAGATTGCCGACGTTCTCGAGCGCTGTGGGCTCGCGGCGTACGCGTTTACGGTCGACGCCAACGAGGGGTACGAGTCGGCGGCGGCGTTCAAGCGCCAGTGGGAGACGCTGATGGACAACCCCCGGTGTCGATCGTTCCTCGAGAATCTGCTGTACGTCGAGCAACCGCTCGCCAGGGACGACGCGTTCACCGACGAGACGCGGGCGGTGTTCGGCGACTGGGACGGGAAGCCGCCGATCATCATCGACGAGTCGGACGGGCTGCTCGACAGCGCCAGTACAGCCCTCGAGTACGGCTACGACGGGACGAGTCACAAAAACTGCAAGGGCGTGTTCAAGGGAATCGCGAACGCCTGCCTGATCGAACGCCGCAATCGAACGGAGCCGGACGAAACGTACGTGCTGAGCGCCGAAGACCTGACGACGATCGGCCCGATCGAACTGCTGCAGGACCTCGCCGTGGTCGCGACCATCGGCGCGGACCACGTCGAACGCAACGGCCACCACTACTTCCGCGGGGTGAGCGAGTTTCCGGCGGACGTACAGCTCGCGCTGCTCGACGCCCACGACGATCTGTACCGACGTCACGAGGATGGGTTCGCAACGCTCGCCGTCGAGGACGGACGGGTCGATGTGGGCAGCGTCGTCGACGCGCCGTTCGGCGTCGCCCCCGAGTTCGAGACGGCGCGGTTCCAGTCGCTGGAAGCGTGGACTGGCGAGCTATCGTAGCATCCATTTTACCGTCCTGGACGAGAGAACGGCGTCGAGACAGCGTGTCTCGGTTTCGAGCAAGCAGGTGAGCTGACGGCGCACGGCTGCGGCGTCGTCAGAAATCGAACAGCCGTTCCGCGGTCGTCGACAGCACCATCTCCTGTTCGTCCTCGGTGAAAACGTGCTCGAGGTCGGCACGCGTCGAGTGAATGTCCGACTCGTGGAAGGGGTAATCGGTGCCGAACACGAACTGTTCCGGGCCGACCGTCTCGATTGCCGCCTCCATCGCGGGTCGGTGGAACGAGATGGCGTCGTAGTAAAAGCGTTTGACGTACTCCTCGATCGGTTGCTGTGGCGCGGTGTTTGCCTCCTGTGTCGTATCCCGGGCTCGCTCAAGTCGCCCGACGAGGTGGTGCAACGTCCCGCCCATATGCGAGAGAACGACGTCGAACTCATGGTCGTCGAAGAAGCCGTCGTAGATCAAGCGCGTGATCTGGAACGTGGTCTCGGTCGGGAAGATCACGAGCGGGTTGAGAAACGACTCGTCCTCGTTGAGCGTGTCGCTGAGCCGGTTGCCGTGTGGATGGATGAAGGCCGTCAGACCCAACTTGTCGAGCCTGTCGAATACGGGTTCGAGTTCCGGAATCGAGAGTTTCGTGCCGTTTATCGACGTCGGCAGGGCGATCCCGCGGAGATCGAGTTCGGTCGCGATTCGATCGAGTTCGGACAGCGCCTCGTTGGGTTCTCGAAGCGGGAGCATTCCCAATCCGACAAACCGGTCCGGATACTGAGACTGGACGTCCGCGTACCCGTCGTTGATCGCCCTGATCAACTGGGTCGACTGCTCGTCGGTGAAGGACTCGTCGAGCGGGTTCGGGGTCGAGACGGAGACGGCCGTCTTCTCGATCCCGTGGTCGTCCATCCACTCGATTCTGGTCTCCATGTCGGTAAATCCGTCCGAGAGGGGGATCCTGTTGCCGCCGGCGACACCGGACGTTCCCGAGCGCTGGTGGACGGCAAACAGCTGCTCGCCATCTGACTCGAGTCCGACCGGCGTCTCCCATTCGAGGAGTAACTCGACGAACGGCTCCGGCAAAAAGTGGTTGTGGATGTCGTATGTCACAAACTGCTATTCACAATACACCGATAAAAACATTTGGGAACTGTTACCGTCTTTCTCACCGGAGACCGCCGGTTACAGCCGTTGTTCCATCTAAACCGTTGACCGTCGGAAAAATAAACGGTAGGTAGTGTAGAACGTGAGACAATTATACGACCCGCGGTTACGAGTAGGTGATGTTCAACTCGAACTCGTTGATGATGCTCAGCAACTGTTCCGGAATCTCCGATTCGAACCGGTCGCCGGCCATCCGGTGGGTCGGGCCAGCGACGCTGAGACCGCCGAGAACGTCGCCGTCTGGAGAGACGACCGGCGCGCCGACGCTCGACAGGCCCGCCGTGTGCTCGCCGACCGAGAACGCGACGCGCTCCTCTCTGATCGTTTCGAGTTCGGTGAAGAGTGCGTCCCTGTCCGTGATGGTCTCGTTCGTCTTCGGCGGAAGACCGCGCTCGTCGATGATCTCGTGGATCCGCTCGTCGGGGAGGTGTGCGAGCAATGCCTTTCCCGCGGAGGTGTGGTGCAAGTAGGAGTGTTTCCCGATGTACGCGCTGGAACTGACGCCCTGTTCGCCCTGCAGACGGTAGAGGAAGACGCCCCACCCGTTCTCCTCGATGACGAACGAAACGAGCTCGTTCGTCTCGATTGCCAACCTGAACACGGGCTGTTTCATTCGTCGGTACACCTCGAACTGGTTGCGAACGCTGACGCCGATATCGAGAAACCTGAACCCGAGGCGGTACTGTCCGCTTTCCTTGTGTACGTATCCGTGCTTTTCGAGTGTAGTGAGGTGGCGATGAACGGTACTCTTCGAAACGCCGGCTTCGGTTGCCAGCTCCGTTATGCCGACCGTTCCTCGCGTTTGAATCGTCTCGATGAGCACGAGCAGCGTCTCGGTCGATTTGATCGTGTTTCCGTTTGCATCCCCGGGCATACCTACTATGTATGAGTGACCGATGAAATAAGTTCCGCATGGTGGAACGAGCGACTTCGGTCCCGTTCGAGTATCGTGTGATCTCGAGCAGCGCAACCGGCTCACGGTCCGATTACGCGCTCCGAAAGCAGTTTCTCGACCCTGAAATCGTGAACTCTCGTGACGGATCAGATCCGCCGTCCAGATGAGAACGAACAGGACGTCCGTTCGAAAGCGTGCTCGCTCAAATCCTGCCTGCGTTCCGTATTGTGGAACACTGGTGTTGGTATAACACAGTATTAGTGAGAAGCAAGTGCAGTCAACACGGTGTGCATCACCGACAGATCGAATATCTGAGTCGGGGACGTGTCCGGATCGTCGGCATCGACTCGGACACATACGAAGAGAGTTCACTTTGTCACGTTTACCGGATATTCGCTCTGTAACAAACCGACTACCGGGAAGGACGGTTCGTCGACGAGAACAGTTTGCCGTGTCGACCAACGAGACCGAGAGGATATTACACAAGTACGGTTGTAAATAATCCGCGTATTGACGAACTGGAGAGAGGGATTGATCCGAAATACCACGGTATTCCATATCACGGAACACAATTTGAGGGGCAGTGGGGCGCTGTAGCGCGTCGATCAACCAGCCAATCCACGGTAGGTTGTTAACGATCTTTTAAACACCAACACGGTGAAACGATGAGTGTCAGTCTGTGTCAGGGTGGTCGGCCGGAAGGGAAAGTGTGTCTGTTCCGCGGTACGGAACGAGCGTCGTCGGTCGACGACTTTCTCTGCATCAGAACGGTAGCCGTAAACCTAGCCCACGACAGATCACGCTCACCGACGACCGCGCGGTATCAGACTTCGCCGCGTGTGTGACCAGCAACGCCTCGAGAGCCACGGATGAAAAATATATTATACGCAGTCAGCATACTGATAGGTGAATGAGAACGGGAAACTACATCCTCTGGGCACTGCTTGCATGCATCGCCTACTCGTTCGTCCCCCCGCTCGTTCGCGTCGGGACGCGAGAGATTCCGAGCAACGTCGCCGCGTTCATTTCGAACTTCGTCTTGCTCGTGATTACCTTCGCAGTCTTAGTGTATAACAGCGAGAGCCTGTCCCCGCACGTGACGTCGAACGGGGCGATCTATCTCTACCTCGCCGGCATCTGTCTCGGGGTTGGCATCCTGTCGTACTATCGTGCGCTCGAACTCGGGCCGGTGAGCATCGTCGTTCCAATCTTCGCGATGTTCATCGTCGGCGGATCGGTGATCGGGTTCGTCGTCCTCAACGAGGCGGTAACTGCCCGGAAGGTCCTCGGCGTGATTCTCGGCGTCGTCGCCATCTATCTCATCTCGGTCTAACCACCGCATTCGTCGTTCGACCACCGCTCGTGCGGGTGACCAATATTATTTAGTAAGTGGGCTTACAACGAGTAGGAGTACGAAGATGGAAGAGATAGGCATTATCATGAACGGCGTAACGGGCCGCATGGGTACGAATCAGCACCTCATTCGTTCGATCGTCGCGATTCGAGAAGAGGGCGGCGTCGAACTGCCAAGCGGCGAGCGCGTGATGCCGGACCCGGTGCTCGTCGGACGAAACGAGCGCAAACTGGAGCGACTCGCCGACGAACACGACATCGATCGGATAGCCGTCGACCCGGACCTAGAGGAGTGTCTCGACGGCGACGACGAGATCTATTTCGACTCCCAGATCACGTCTCGTCGCCCCGAGGCCGTCACGAAGGCGATCGAAGCGGGAAAAGACGTGTACTGCGAAAAGCCACTGGCGACGGACCTCGAGACGGCGGTGGACGTGGCTCGAACCGCCGAGCGCGCCGATATCAAACACGGCATCGTTCAGGACAAACTCTGGCTTCCCGGACTGATGAAACTCGATCGGCTCATCGAGCAGGACTTTTTCGGCGAGATACTCTCGGTGGACATCGAATTCGGCTACTGGGTGTTCACCGGGCACGTTCAGCCGGCACAGCGTCCCTCCTGGAATTACCGCGCGGAGGACGGAGGCGGAATCATCGACGACATGTTCGCCCACTGGAGCTACGTGCTCGAAAACCTCTTCGGCCGCGTCCAGTCGGTGTACTGTCTCGGCAAGACCCACATTCCGGAGCGGATCGACGAGGACGGCGACGAGTACGAGGCGACGGCCGACGACGCGGCGTACGCGATCATGGAGCTCGAAGACGATACCGTCGCCCAGATCAACTCCTCGTGGACGGTCCGGGTAAAGCGGGACGATCTGGTTAGGATTCAGGTCGACGGGACGGACGGCAGCGCCGTCGCGGGGCTGCGCGAATGTAAGACACAGCACCACTCCAACACCCCTAAACCGGTGTGGAACCCCGACCAGCCGACGGAACACGACTACCACGACGACTGGGAGCCAGTACCGAGCAACCGGGAGTTCGACAACGCGTTCAAACAGCAGTGGGAACACTTCATCCGCCACGTCGTTGCCGACGAGCCGTTCCCCTGGGACTTCCTGGAGGGGGCGAAAGGCGTTCAGTTGTCTGAACTCAGTCACCAGTCCTGGGCCGACGGGCAACGCGTCACCATTCCCGAACTCACGCTCTGATCGGGTTCATCGACCGCACGCACTGTAAACGGACGATCACGTTCGTAGCCACGACGTTGATCGATGAGAACGGTCGAGATCGCTGTCGACACCCGATACAGTGAACTATTTGACAAAAGATTAATTATGGCGTATGATAACTAGTATCACGTAATGACGTCTAGAGACCGAAAGGAGCCGATCCAAGAGCTGGATGGGGTGCTACCCAGTGGTATCGACAGGCGGAAGTTCCTTCAGACGACAGCAGCGGCGGTAGCAGCAGTGGGAGCTGCAGGCTGTACCGGAGGAAACGGTGAGGAGGGTGAGATAACCTGGCGCCAACCGTGGGTGGTCGAACCGACGTGGGCGTTCGCATACGTCGCGGAGGACGAGGGGTACTGGGACGACAAAGATATCAGTCCGCCGGAGGTCCAGTCGGGAGACGGCTCACCGGATACGGCCAGACGCGTCGGGACTAACGAAAACACGGTCGGAACGGCCGAGGTTACGAGCGTCATCGGCGGCTGGGCAGAAGGGCAGGAAAGTCTGGTCTTCGGCGCGACGAAACAGTGGAGCCTGCTCGCGGTCATGTGGCCGAGCGACGGCGACGTCGAAGACGAGACGGACCTCGAAGGACACCACGTCATCCTTTCCTCTCCGTTTGCGGAGGATACGTGGCCGATTATTCCCGACGCGTTCGATCTCGATCCCGACGAGATCAGTACCGAGTTCGCGGACGAGGACATCGCCCCCGCGCTCGCGTCCGACGCCGATGCGGTGTATGGGTCGATCGACACGGTCCTCTCGCTCGAACGCGGTCTCGAAGAGGAGGGTCGCGAGGGCGGGATGGAGCTGTATCCCATCAATAACCACTACGATGTCATCGGCAATCCGCTGCTCGTCAGTCGGGAGTGGTACGAGGACGAAGACGATGCCGACGACATTCTGACGGGTATTTTGGAGGGGTACTCGGAGGCCGTCAAGTGGGTCAGCCTGAACCCAGATGAGGCCATCGACATCCTCGAAGAGCGCGAGCCGGAAGTCGGTGCCCAGGAGCGAGACGAACTCGAAGACCAGATGGTCTGGGGAATTACGCTGACGACCGGCGGCGGCGCACACGAAGAGGGACTCGGCTACCTGGACGACGCCGCGATGGCGGACTCGATCGAGTTGCTCGCGGACGCTGCCACCGATAATCCCGACGACGTTCCCGACCCCGACGACGTGATCCTTACCGAACCGACCGAGAACGCCGACCTCGCGACGTTCGACGACGACGAGTGGGCGGAAGTCGAGGAGTACATCAGCCACCGACTGGAGGTCTTCGACGCCGAGTAGCCCGATCGACCGAACCCGTTTTTACCACTCCCTCGAAAAGAGAGCGGAAACGCTGTCTCGCGGACCGCTCCTCGTCGAACTTTGGACGAGTCAAGTGCTTGACGGTTTGGTGTCTCCGTCTACTGAATCCCCAAGATAGCCCGCAGTTACGCCGGCACTGATAGACAGTGATTCGTCTCACGTTGGATCCGGGTGACCACTGGAAGTTGGTCGTCTCCCGGGACGCCAGGCGCCGCTGGCAGTCAGCGAACAACGAATCGAACGTATCGGTCGTGTGAACCGACTGCCGAGAGGGGCTGCAGTCGGGATAATTACGCGAATACAAACGTAAATCAAAATAGGAATATAAATCAGGTTGTTTAATACGAGATACGGTTGGAACAGGGAGCGACAGTAGGCGACGACCGACGGGATATCCGGCTCAGGCAACGAGCGTGCGAGCGGATCCGTAGAGTTACTCTGAGAGAGTCAGTCGATTGAACTCGCCAATCCAGCGGACGTTCGCCGGCGAACTGACTCCAGTCGCGTGTTACTCGACCCGGTAATTTATTGTCGTTGCGCAGAGAATGTGGGTGTAAAACCCACACACTATGGTAGCCAATCAAAACCAGCGTCCTGATTCAACTGCAAGCGAGTCGACTCCTGCGGTCTCCTACACCGGCGTGTCGAAGACCTTTGGGACGGGAGACGAACAGGTCATCGCGGTAGAGGACATCGATCTCGATATCGACTCCCAGGAGTTCGTCTCGATCGTCGGTCCATCGGGGTGTGGCAAGTCGACACTTCTCAATATCGTGGCGGGACTGCACGAGCCGTCGACCGGCTCCGTCGAGTTCGCCGGCACGGACATCACCGAAAGCGATCTGACGGGCGAGATCGGGTTCATCTTCCAGAGTCCAGTCTTGCTGGACTGGCGGACGGTCGAAAAGAACGTGTTGCTCCCGGCCGAGATCATGCTCAAAAACGGCGACATCGACGGCGACATGGACTACTACCGAGACCGGACCGACGAGCTCATCTCGCTCGTCGGGCTGGACGGGTTCGGTGACTCGTACCCGCGGGAACTGTCGGGTGGGATGCAACAGCGGGTGTCGATCTGTCAGTCCCTCGTCTACAATCCGAGCATTCTGCTCATGGACGAGCCGTTCGGCGCGCTCGACGCGCTCACCAAGGACAAACTCAACATCGAACTGCTCGACATCTGGCGGCGAACGGAGAAGACGATTCTGTTCGTCACCCACGACCTGGACGAGGCCGTCTTCCTTTCGGATCGCGTCGTCGTGTTGAGCGAACGACCGGGACGGATTCACGACGTCATCGACGTCGACCTGGAGCGACCTCGCAACGACGAAACCAAACAAACGAGTCGATACCACGAACTCGTCAACGACGTCTACCAGTACTTCCGATAACCATGATGGGTACCCTGAACGAAAAACGAAAACAGTTACTCCTCCCGATCGTTGGAATCGTGGGGATGCTCGTCCTGTGGGAGGGCGTAACCAGCGGCCTCGGAACGGTCAGCGAAGTGGTGCTTCCGGCACCGACAACGGTCCTGTCGGAGTTTAGTGGCAGCAGCGATCTGATCATCCAAAGCACGGAAACGACCGTCTTCGCCGGCTTCGTCGGCTTCCTGATCGTCGTCGTCCTCGCGCCGCTGTGTGCGATCGCCCTCACGCTTAACGACCGGGTCGAGAAGGCGTTCATGCCGCTCGTGGTCGGCGTCAACTCGGTCCCACGGGTTACGGTCATCCCCCTTCTCGTCTTCTACTTCGGCGACGATATCGGGACTGGCTACATCATCGCCGCGTGGGTCGCGTTCTTCCCCTTGTTCCTGAACGCGTTCGAAGGGTTTAGCCGGCTCAACGACGACCATCGGAGTCTGCTCTCAATGTACAACGCGTCCGTCTGGCAGGAGTACCGGTACGTCCGGTTACCGAACGGACTGCCGCGCGTGTTCGACGGGATGAAGATCGCCTTTACGCTGGCGATGATCGGCGCGGTCGTCGGCGAGTTCATCATGCGCGAGGGAGGCCTCGGCCACCTCGCGATGATCGGAATGCGTACTGCGAACACGGGGCTCGTCTTCGCGAGCGTCTTCGTCATCGGGATCATTTCGACGGTCTCGATCTTCCTGCTGTACCTGCTGCAGGATCGACTCGTGTTCTGGGAAGAGACCAACTTCTTCACCACGGAGTAACCAATGAGTCAAGAAACCACCTACCGAAAACGTGCGCAAGAATCGACCGTGGTCGCGATGGCGGTCCGATGGATCGAACGAAACGTTGGTGCGATGGCGATCGTCGCCGTGCTCGCGCTCATCTGGGAAGCGTACGCCGAACTCGTCGTGCAAAACCACGCCTATCTGCCGAGTGCGACCTACACCGTCGAACAGACGTTCGAGAACACCGACATGGTGATCACGGGGATGGGCGTCACCTTCGCCTCGATACTGATCGGCTTTTCGCTGGCCGTCATCGTCGGAATCCTCGTCGGTATCATCATCGCCGAGTCCGGGCTCATCCGGGATCTCTCGATGCCGATGTTGATCTTCGCCTACTCGATCCCGCACGCGATCCTCGCGCCGATGTTCCTCATCTGGTTCGGTACCGGCATCCGCGGCGTCGGCATCTTCGCCGCGTGGCTCGCGTTTTTCCCGACCTTCGTGAACACGCTGACGGGAATCAGTACGATCAATCCGGACATGAAGAAACTCGGCGACGTCGTCGGCGCAACCAGCTGGCAACATCTCCGCTACATCAAGTTCTGGAACGCGCTCCCGGACATCATCAGCGGCATCAAGATCTCCATCCAGATGACCATCGTCGGCGTCATCATCGCCGAGTTCCTCGTCGGTGGCGACGGACTTGGCTTCCTGATCATCCGCTCGACCCAGCGAGCCCAACTCGGCCTGACGTTCGGCACGCTGATCATCATCGCGCTGTTCGCAGTCGTCCTGTTCAAGGCAGTCGGCTACACGGCGGACAGGCTGAACCCCCACGAGCGGTAACTCCGTTTTTGCCCGTATTTGTGTCTGAAAGAGGTGCTGAACAGTCGGCGAATACAGCCCTCGTCCGCAAAACGGACGACTATTTCACGAAAAACAGTCTCCCAACAGTGCCTACGCGACGTCCGCCCAGCCGCCCTGTTCGGCCGACTCGTAGGCGGCGTCGAGGACGCGAAGCAACTGGACGACGTCGTCGGCTGTCGCTGGGACGTCGCCGGTCTCGACGCCGTCGAAGTACGCCTCGAAGTAGTCCTGCACGTAGTCGCCCCACTGTGGGAACCGGTCGTACGTGAACTCGTACTCGATGGTCCGACGAGGCGAACCCGACCAGTCGTCGTGCTCGGACGTCAGCTCGAGCCCGACCGTCGGCTCGTGCTGGAGCGAGTCGTGGTGGACCCCCGTCTGTGCCTGGGCCTTCTCGCCGTAAATTCCGAGGTGGGTGTCCTTGCCGCGGTCGCTCAGGTAGTAGCCGGTGTGGTACGTCCCCAAGGTGCCGCTCTCGGTTTCGAACTGAAGAACTGCGCCGGCGTCGACGTCGCAGGAATCGGCGTCGTGGAACCGCGCGTTGACGCTCGCGATCGGATCGTCGAGCACCCACGGCATCATGTCGACCCAGTGTGGGCCGATCCACTGTAACGCGCCGCCGCGGCTGGTCTCGCGGTCGTAGATGTAGTGGTCGGTGTTCCGGTAGGACAGTTGACTGGCGTTGAACCGCCCCTCGACGGTCCAGACGTCGCCGAAGAAGCCGTCCTGGATCCGTTCACGAAGTTCCATCGTGATCGGGTTCTTCCGGTAGAACGTCGTCGGCGAGACCGTCACGCCGCGCTCGTTTGCCTTCTGTGCGACGTCCTCGAGATCGGCCGCGGTTCGGCCGATCGGTTTCTCGCTGATGACGTGGACATCGTGATCGACCGCTGTCTCGACGATCTCCGGCGTCTCGTCGTTACGGTAGGTGATCCAGACGACGTCGATATCCGCATCGGTGACGAGCCGATGGGGATCTTCGTACACCGTCGCGTCCCGAACGAGCGTCGCGACATCTTCGCCCTCCGTCGTGATCTCGTCCGGCCGGTCGTCCATGGCGGCGAGGTTCGCAACGTCGACCTCGCGGCCCGGCTCGCAGACGGCCGCGATCTCGACGTTGAGCCCGCTCGCGATTGCGAAGTACGGATCGCGGTGGTGATGATCGATACCGATGTAGCCGACACTAGTGGCCATGGCTCGATATTTTATGACGAATATATTTAAACTATCGGATCGACAGGTGATAGCACGGGACAGTGGTTGGTTTCGGTAACGCATTGTGGACTCGTTCGTGGCGGGAATTCGACAATACGATCCGCTCACGGCTGCATCCAGGTCGCATCTATATCAGACTGAGTTGGGGCGGATCAGACAGCCGTGATACATGAGACCGTCTCCGTGAGACGGGGCTGTCTACTCGGAACAGCTGCTACTCGCACAACTGGAGTTCTTCATATATCCGTAATATTTGGATTCGTGTCTGGATAAGAGAACGCTTCGAAAGCCTCAGCAGACTCGCGGCCGCTACGACAGCTATCTGCTCTGGCTCGCGGTTTCACCGCTTGCCGTAACGCGGTTCTCGCTCACTCCGTTCGCCCCGAACCGTACATCGCTCGGATAGGGCTGTCGCAGCGACCCCGCGCCGGCGCGAGCACGGTTCATACTCGCCTCGCTCGCTTCGAACCCGTCCGCTTCGCCCTTTCAATCCACCGGGAACTGTCCGCCTCCCGGCCTCCGTCGAGCGAAACCGACGGTTTCGCGATACGCGAAAGAGCATGTGTTCCGTCCGAATCGCACGCCGCTATGAAGTACGCGGAGTCGGAGTCCCGCGGCTCCCGCCGCTTCACGTCGAGGTCCTGCAGACCTCGAACCGTCCCGCTACGTAGCGCACAGCGAGGAGCGGTTGGTGTTCGAGAAGTGTCCTCGATACTTCGGACGATTATATAACAGATATTAGGAATACATTCTAGTCCGATACATACGAGACATGTTCGATTCTGCTACGGCGTCTCCTGTGGCTGCCGAACGGGAGCACTCAACTGTCATCGAGGGTCGTGAACACCCATCGTCATCGCGACCCGTCTCGAGTCGAGACTATTTTGCAACGCGACCTATCACGATCAGAAACATCACAGTTTTTATATTTCTTCCGCACACTGGTTCGAGCGAATGCTGACTGGGTGGCGGTATCGCGTCGTCGGAGCACTCGGGACGATCGGACTAACGGTTGCCGCAGTGCTCGTCGCCAACCATCCCGCCGCGCAATCGCTGTTTACGACCCACGTTCCCCTGTTCAACCGGCTCGAACCGACCGTCCTCGAGGGAACGTCTCTTCGATGGGCAATCGCACTGAGCGTTATTGCAGTTCTGGGCACGCTCGTCCCGCTGTACAAGCCCAGACCTCGGCGAATCCTGGATACGGTCTTTCTCGTCCAGAAACGAGTGATCGTCGGCGGACTCGCACTGGCGACGCTCGGCTACTTCAAGTGGTCGCACAGGCTTCCGCGGGCGACGCTCGTGATGACGATCGGCGTGCTCGTGGTCGCGTTGCCCCTGTGGTTCCTCGGAATCCGCCAGTCGAACGGCTCGGACGGCCGCACGCTGCTCGTTGGCGACGATCTATCACAGGTCGAGCGAATCGCGCCCGTGGTCGATACGCCCGTACTCGGCTATCTCTGTCCGTCGAACGTCGGCTACCGGGCGTTCGACGAGAACGAGGTCGGTTCGAGCACCCTCACCGCCGACGGCGGGATGGTCGTCCACGAGACGGACGGCGACGCTGAGTCGACCGCCACCGGACAGCAGGGGCTCGAGGAACTGACACGGCTCGGCGGTCTCTCTCGGCTCGACGACACGCTCGTCGAGTACGATATCGACACCGTGGTGCTCGCGTTCCGACGAGCCGATCGCGCGGAGTTTTTCGGCGCGCTCGATGCCTGTCACGAACACGGCGTCGACGCGAAGGTCCACCGCGAGTACGCCGACAGCGTGCTCGTCTCCGACGGCGACGTCGGCGACCTCGTCACTGTCGACCTCGAGCCGTGGGATCCGCTGGATCACCTGTTCAAACGGCTGTTCGATATCGCGTTCGCAACGGTCGGCTTGCTCGTGTTCGCCCCGCTTGTGGCTGTCATCGCCACCGCGATCAAACTCGACAGTCCCGGCCCGGTGTTTTACAGCCAGGATCGGACCGCCGGATTCGGCGAGACGTTTCCCGTCTACAAGTTCCGGTCGATGATCCCAGAGGGAGAAGATGCGACACCAACCGAGGACGAGGAAAACGACCGGATCACCCGCGTCGGACGAGTGCTTCGGAAGACGCACATGGACGAGTTGCCACAGCTGTGGTCGATCTTCGTCGGGGACATGAGCGTCGTCGGCCCGCGAGCCGTCTGGACCGAAGAGGAAGTGTTGCTCGAAGAGGATGCACCAGCCTGGCGCAAACGATGGTTCGTCAAGCCCGGACTGACCGGGTTGGCGCAGGTAAACGACGCCAAAAGCACCGATCCGCAGGCGAAGCTCCGCTACGATCTCGAATATATCCGACGACAGTCGCTGTGGTTCGACGTGAAACTCGTGATCCGTCAGATCTGGACGGTGCTCGGGGACGTGTGGGCGACGATTCGATGATCTTCGGGGTGGTGTTCTTCCGCAGGGCGGCTCAACCTGCTCGTTCAGAGGAGAGCAACGACCTTGAGCGCATGGTGCTCGTATTACGATACGATTAACTGAAAGAGAAGGCAGGAGTTCAGCGGCCTCTTCTCAGCTAACGGATGAGTTGGCACACTACTACGACGACCTTAAGTGGCCACTCCAACAGGTTTATCAGCTGCTTCCGTGTATGTGTATGTGTACATGGGAACGAAAACAATCTCACTCAGAGAAGACGCGTACAACCGTTTGAAAGACCACAAACGGGAGGGAGAGAGTTTTACCGATGTCGTCAATCGCCTCACTACCACCGAGGCAGACCCGCTCGATTCGGCAGGAACGTTTCCCGGACTCGCCAGCGAAGCCGATCGCGACGAATTGCGCGAACAGTTCGATGAGGACGTCACGGGGAGAGAACGTGAACTATTTGGACAGTAGTGCACTGGTCGATTTTTTGGATCCGCAAACTGAGCACCACGAGGACGTTCGATCAGTCATCGAGAACCGACCGGGGCAGGCATGGTCTGTCCCGACGATTGTACTCTATGAGCTGTTCCGATATCGAGTACGACAAGCCGGGGCTGACGGACTATCCGAACTCGAAGCTAGTCTCGAGTGGCTCGATCCCGTTCCATTGACGCACGCTGGCGCACGTGAGGCGGCTTTGATCGATGCTGAACTGACGGCCGCGGGGACGCCGATCAATCAGTTGGATGTCCTGATTGCGGGTGTCACTCGAGAGGCTGGCGGGACGCTCGTGACTCGAGACGGTGATTTCGAAGTTGCCGACGGTCTCGATGTGATCGACTACGTGGACCCTGTGCGGTGATTCCCTGGCAGTCACGTGGGAGAGGTATCATGAACTCGTGACATGGTGGCCGCAACGTTATTTTGGCTGAGTCAGACCGAACGACATATCCGTTTGCTCAAATACCAACTCGGTAATGCGGATTCTACGGGTCGCACAGAAGGTCTATCCCGATATCACGGGCGGTGGGCCCTACCACGTCCACGCGATGAGTCGCGATCAGGCCGCTGCGGGCCACGACGTGACGGTGTTGACGGTGCGTCACGACGAGTCGTTGCCGCGGGTCGAGGAACAGGACGGCTACACGGTGGTTCGATACGATCCCGTCGTGACGCTGCTTGGGAACGACATCAGTCCCGGGCTGGCGCGATATCTGCGGTCAGTTTCGGACGCCGACGTCATCCACGCCCACTCGCATCTCTACTTCGCGACGAACCTGGCTGCACTGAAACGGGTCGTCGGAGAGACGCCGCTGGCGATCACGAACCACGGCCTGTACTCGCAGAACGCACCCGAGTGGGTGTTCGACCTGTACCTGCGGTCGCTGGGCCGGTGGACGTTCAACCGAGCCGACGCGGTGTTTTGCTACACCGAGGCCGATAAACGACGGGTGCGGGAGTACGGCGTCTCGAGCCGGATCGACGTCGTCTCGAACGGGATCGACGCGGAACGGTTCTCGCCGGAGGGGCCCGAGTACGACGCGATCGAGTCGGACGGACCCGTGGTGTTGTTCGTCGGGCGGTTAGTCGAGGGCAAGCGGCCGTCGGTCGCGCTCGAAGCGTTCGCGTCGGTCGCCGAGGCGCATCCGGACGCGAGGCTGTACTTCTGTGGTGAGGGGCCACTCCAGGGGGAACTCGAGCAGCAGGCTCACGAGTTGGGCGTCGGTGAAGCGGTGTCGTTCCTGGGGCAAATTCCGTACGACGAGATGCCCGCCGTCTACCGCAGCGCCGACCTGTTCGTCCTCTCGAGTCGCGCCGAAGGCGTCCCGCGGACGATCATGGAAGCGCTTTCGGCCGGCGTGCCGGTCGTGAGCTCGGCGTTGCCACAGGTTCGCTCGGCGTTCGGCGACGACGTGGCGTACGCGCCGATCGGCGACGTGGACGCGTTTGTGGATCGCATGCTCGAGTCCCTGTCGGAAAGTGAAGATGTCGGGCTCGGGGCGGAATTCAGCTGGGAACGGACGGTAACGGAGACGACGGCGGCACTGGCGTCGCTCGTTTCTGAGAGTGAGTAGGTCAGCAGTTGTGCAGCGGGTACTATCGTCGCTCTTGAAACGATTCACACACCGATCGCGACGCCATCCTACGATCGAGTGTGCAGTGAGTTTCAAGAGCGCTATGGATCGGCGGCTCAATAATCGCTACTATCCGCAAGGGAACGTTGCGTTGCTCGAACGAGATCAGTCGTCGAGGGCACCGATATCGTCGAGATAGTCGCGAATTTCGACGACGAACGTTCGATACCGCTCCAGATCGGACAGCGCATCGTAGACAACGTCGTGCTCGATCGCATTTCCGTACGTGTGGGCGAGAACGTTTCGAAAGCGGGCCGCCTCTGCCATCGTGTCGGCAACGTCGGCCGAGACGATACCGAGCGCACCCAGCTGGCGCATCGTTGCCGGATTACTCGATGGCGGTTCGCCACGCTCGTCGATCACGAGCGTCGTGCCGATATCGAGCGTCGCCTCGGTCATCTTGACGAATCGTCGCTCGACGACGTCCTGAATTTCGGTACTCGTTCGATACGTTTCCCGATCGACGACGTCACGTTTGTCGGCGAGGATGCCGAGACTCGTTTCGATGGTCTCAACAGCATCGAGAACTCGGTTCAGCCTGTCCGCCGGAAAGCCGTCTCATGCGAGGTGTTCGTCGATTCGACGAAGCGTCTCGTCGAAGCGCTCACGAGGCGATCGGTCGTCCGTCGAGGTTCCTCTCAGCTCCGACTCGAGGGCCGCAACTCGTTCGGGATCGCCACAAAGAACGACGCCATCGTCGACTATCGATCGGACAAGGGTATTCGGTGCCGAGTGAACGTCGACCACGTCGACTTCGTCGGTCCCGAGCGTTTCGCTGATCGACGCACTCACCCCGAAAAAAACGTCATTATAGTTCTCGTCACCCGGCCGTACTGCATCGAGTTCGACCGCAACGTCCACATCGCTGTGTGCGTGCGTTCGGTCGGTTGCGTGCGAACCGAAGAGGATCGCTAGCCGAACCGGCGCGTCCTCGAGGACGGCCTGTAGGACCTCGGGCGCGAAGTCGGCTTCGACGTCCGTTTCCTCGATTCGATCCATCAGGCAATACTGCGGCGTGGGAGTACTTATAGTGTCGGACGAAACAGGTGACAGCCGATCGGAACCACACGCCAAACGTACCCGAATCACTACGACTCGAACGCCTCGAAAGCCCCCAGCCGCCTCGACTCGGGGGAGCCACTGCGCGCCTCGCTTCGCTGCGGTGCTTACTGGCTCCGCCGTCGTCGACGCGGCTGGCCCCTTTCAGTCCCGCCCGCGGTGAGTGGTGTGACGGCTTTCGTTCGTGTGGACCGTTCTGTCTCGAAAGAGAGTGTGTGGGTACCACATGTTCGGTGGGCGAGAACGCCAGCGACGGTTGTCCGAAAGCGGTGCGATCAATCGTCAGCTGTGTAGGCTCCACTCCGGTGTTCGATCCGGTGGACTTCGAGGATCCTCTTGTCGTGGTCGAGGATGCACGCGAGGCGATACTGTCCGACACGGCACTTCGAAAACGGGCCACCGGTTAGCGGCTCGAGGAAATCGTTCGGCTCTCGCCACTCCGAGTCCACGATCTCGTCGAGCTTCGAGACAATGCGATCCTGGACGTGTGGATCGAGTTCACCGAACTGACCGGCAGCACGCTGCGAGAACATCCAGGTCCAGTCCCCCTCACTCGTCATTCTCGCCTCGATCCATCATCTCGATCACGTCCTCCCGCGAGACCAACTCCGCGCTCCCGGACCGTAATTCGTGTTCGGTCGCCGCGATCTGTTTCCATCCGTCTCGGGAGAACTCGGGATGTTTCACCGCATCACGGGCCGCATACCGAAGGAACTCGCTTCGAGAATTGAACCCCTGTTCTTCCCACGTCGCATCGATGTCCTCGAGAAAGGCCTTGCTCAGTCGGAGATTGATCTGAACCATCTCGGGCCCATTATTGTTCGCGCCGGTGTCAGCGTTGGACATATACGGATGCTTTGCGTGCGTATATGATTAAATCTTTGCGACGGTGGGAGTCTCCATCTGTTCGAGTCCGACCGCGGTATTTCCGAGATAGCAATCCCAGTACCGAGCGCGACCGCCAGTATGCCAGCACTCGCGATTAGCTGATAGCAGGCGGCGTCACCGATTGAACGGGTTGTCGGGTGTCTCTAACCGCGTAATTCCGTCGACAGCATCGAAGTCGTCATCGAACGAGTAAACGTACTCGACCCCTTCACGCTCCATGTACGCAGCGATCGATGCATCACCAAACGAAAGCCCATCGTAGGTCTCGAACAGTTCGGTCGCTCGCATGAAATCCTTCCGTGCTGCGTGATGGATCTCGAATCCAGCGGACGCGTTCAGTCGATCGTAGGTCTCGCGCGCCTTCTCGTGGCGGTGGCGGTTGTGAATCCAGTTGAGTGTTTCGAGAACAACGTAGTTCGTTACCCGTCCGGTGGGAAGTTCGCCGTGGTCCATCCCTCGAACGATCTCCATCGCAACGTCGTGGTGCTGATCGTCCGCATCGGCCATCCCAATGAGAACGGCTGTATCGACGAGCGCGACTGCCATTACGTCTCCTCCGAGAACGCGGAATCTGCGTCGTAGCCTGCTCGGTCGTGTGTTTCCAACCCGTCCCCACCCATCGACACTGGCTCGAAGTCATCGAACGCACCGTGTCGTTGCTTGACGACTTCGATCGAGAGCGTGCCGTCTTCGTCGATATCCCACCGGATCTTATCACCCGCCTCGATATCGAGACGGCGGCGCAACGATGCCGGGATCGTCACCATCCCTCGGTCGCTAACCGTCGTTTCTTCCGGGACATCGTCAGTCGACATACTCGTCAGTACAGTTCGCCTCGTGATACATGTTGCGCCGCATGTGCGTACGTGGATCGGAGCGGACAGAGGTAGTCACGGGCGAATCGGTAGATCGGGGATCAGCGTCTCGAACAGCCAGAATGACCCCAGTCGCCTCGACTCGGGGGAGTCGCTATCGTTCGAAAAATCTCCTATCGTTCGTGGCTGAGCGGAACGACGTTCTGCGATATCCGCGAAACCGTTGGGTTCGCTTGACGACGAAACGTCGAGGACGTTTCGAGACGGTCACCGTGTACCCTGATCACGCGGGCGCGACATCCGGCGAGTGCTGGCCGAGCGGGATATCGACGTCGATCTCATCGTACCAGATCGTCGGCCGCTTTGCACGGCCGTCCTGCTCGAGTTTGACGAGCCCGTAATCGGCAAGTTCCGTGACGTTCTGTGTAACCTCCGGCGGGTGTCGATCGACGAGACGTGCGAGCGCGCGGATACTGTCGGGTTCGTGCGCTGCGATCGCCTCGAGCAACTCGAGATTCGTCGGTCGGAAGATGCGGCCGAACGTCTCGAGATCTTCAACGACGAGTGTCGACGGCTGTGGCTCGATCTGGTCCGTTTCACCAGCGTCGAGTGCAGCGAGTGTCTCCTCGAGGTCGCTACGATCGGACGACGAATTGATTCGGACGTGGAGTGTTCGAGTCATGGGTTGTGTGGGTTTCACCAGTCTGTTCGCTTCTCGGACGGCAGTGCTGCATGCCAAGCGTGGTACAACGCCTGGAGGCCGGGATAATCGATTTCGAAGACCTCCGTACCGAGGTGCAATTCGTGAATGCCGTGGTGATTATCGAATCGAATGATCGGATTCTCAGCCCCGGCCTCGCCGTAGTGGAACGCGTACTTGATTCCTTCTGGGTATTTTTCGGATGCAGGAACGGCGAGGATGCGGATTCTGGCAACAGTCCCATCCGAATAGCCTCCGTCTCATCGCGAACGACTGTGACATCATCAGGCATCCCTGTTTGGTAGTACGAATCCGTACGCAATAGGTGTTAGGTTGAATCCTAACAAAGAGCAATAGATCGGGCGAATACGGTTTACTATCCGGCGGAGACGGCGTTCGCCAGTACACGTTGTACTGCAGGTGGAACGGAGACGAAACTGGTCACTGGCCAGTGATGTCCCGCTGCAATTTCGATACCTGAAACGTATTGAACGGCAAGCGAACGCCGAACGTTCTAGCGGCTCGCAGTTGGTCAGGCAGCTATTCTCGCCACTCGATCTCGGTGTGCCGAACGCTTATCCGTCCACTGCTCGTATGCACGGCCAATGAGTACTGAGACTGATCGAAACGGCCCGTCAGAGGCTCGAACTACGATCACGCTCACTCTCGAGGAAGAGTGGTGGGTTGCAACCGACGAAGAAACCGGTGTTACGAGCCAGGGAAAATCGCGAGTCGAAGCGCTCGAAAACCTCGACGAAGCGGTTGAGGGATACAACGGAGCGGGCACCGAGCCATCTGCCGACGAACTGCGTGAACTCGGCATCGATCCAGCAAACAATGCGTCCGATAGCTCTCTTCCGGACGAACTGCAGTAGGGATGGCACGGCGAACATATTCCGGTGACGATGTTATCACGGTGCTCGTAAACCACGGGCCGTTCTACGTCGATCGTATCAATGGCGACCACTTCATTCTTCGATGGAATCCACCCGAAGACCACGACTCCGATGCACGGACTGTCGTCGTTCCACGCCACGACGAACGCTCGACAGGGACACTCCGGACTATCGGCGACCAAGCCGGAATGCGGGACTTCCAGCGGTTTCTTGACTGGCTCACTCGGTACCTGTGAGCGAGCTGCGGTCTGATCGATCAGCGTCATCGCCCTGAATCGGTGCGATTTGGGCATCCCGTACAGTCCGAAAGCCCCCAGCCGCCTCGACTCGGGGGAGCCACTGCGCTCCTCGCTTCGCTGCGGTGCTTGCTGGCTCCGCCGTCGTCGACGCGGCTGGCCCCTTTCAGTCCCGCCCGCGGTGGGTGGTCGAGGGGGTACTCGTCTTCGGTGACAGCGCGGGTTCGGTTTTCGGGCGTATTCGATCACAACCGATAAGGTCACTCTCTGGAAGGTAGTGGACATGAGCCAGGATTCCGGACTGGATCGCGCGCTGCAGAACTCCCGGCTGTACGGACGGGTCACCGAGACTCGCGACGAGCCCGAGGCGGAATCCGAACCGGCAGCGTCGGCGGCGAGATCGTCCGTCACCAACTCGCGGCTTTACGGCTGGCTCGCGACGGCGTGGCAGTGGGGCTCCTCGAGTACGATTGCCCGGCTGCTCAACGACCAGCGCGTGCTGTTCGGCGGTGTGGTGGCGTTCGTGCTGGTGAGTCTCGTGCGGATTCTACTGTCGGGGCTCCACGTGACCGTCCGGTTTCTGAGCTTCGCGCTGTTGGCCGTCGTGTTGCTCGTTTTGGTCTGGCCATACACCGAGCCGCTGTCGGATCGCTAGTTCCCAGCGCTGGATCACCGGGGCCGCGAAGACGAGGAGCAGGAAGACAAAGGGGATTCTGTGGCGCACGTTCGTGCCGAAGTTCGAGTTGATCAACCCGTAGCCGGTGATCCCGGCGAGGTAGACGACTCCGAGGGTGACCAGGACGACCTCGTCGGTCTCGCAGGCGGAGAGCGACCGGGCGGCTGCGACGACGAAGACGACGATGTAGAGACTCGAGACGAACGCGAGCAGATGGAAGGCGGACTCGACGTGCAGCGGGAAGGGGGCAAACTGGAAGTAGATGGCTCGGCCGGGGGCCGCAATCAGGAAGTCGAGCCAGGAGGTGTACTGCATGCCATCGAGGTAGGCCGCACCGCCGCTCGTTCTGTAGGAGAGTTCGGCGTTGACGCGGTCGAAGGAGTACATGAACTCGGCGAAGAGGACGAACGCGAGGCCCCCGAGCACGCCGGCCCCTGCGATCAGCGAGGCGAAGCTCGCCTCGAGCTCGAGGGCGTCGTAGGCGCGGATCGTGATTCCAGCGAGCAAGCCGAGCAGGAGCACCATCCCCCACTCCGGGCGAAGGAGGTAGGTTGCGGCGAGGAAGAAGGTGAGGGGGGCGGCCATCCAGTAATCTCGTTCGGTCAGAACGTGAACGATGAGCGCGAGCGTACAGAAGACGGCAAACACCGAGAGTGCGTCTCGCATCGGAATCGTCAGAAAGAGAAACGGCAACGGCAGGAACAGGATGAGCGCCGTGAGGCCGTGCGTGCTCGTCAGTTGCGTGCCGTACAGTCGCTTGGCGAGGTACACAGCCGGGAGCGGAACGAGTACTGCGATGAAACTGTTGGCGATCGAGACGACCGTGGTATCGACGCCGAACAGCGTGTAGAGGAGGCCGTTGAACGTGCCGAAGGCGGTTACTGTTTGTGAGGCGTCCGGAAAGCCACCGCCGACCAGTCCGACGCCGACGTCGTGAAAGTTACCGATGTCCCACCCGTACGGAACGACCGGGAGCACGAGATAGATGACGAGGATGTGTCCCAGGAGTGCGACGAATCCGGCGTAGTAATAGAACTCGTCGAATCGCAGTACGCGACCGAGGAAGAGAAAGAGGAGCAAAACGACGACGACCGTAAACACTGCCTTCAATTATCGATCTGTGATATATAGGTCCCGTGGTTTCGCGCTGGTGATCTCGATGGATTCGACATGTTGAACAACGGCGACTCGAAACGGTGTCGTAGTTGCAATGGACTCGCCTCGAACGACGATCTGGTATCTGATCGGGACGCTCTCGGTCGGCGGGGCGGAACGAACGCTCGTCGATCTCGCGAACGGACTCGACCCGGACCAGTTCGAGGTGACGATCTGGACGATCGCCGAGCCGGGGCCGCTCGCAGCCGAGGTCGACGAGCACGTGTCCGTTCGGTCGCTCGAGGCGACGAGCAAGGCGGACGTGTTGGCTCCGCTGCGGTTCGTGTCCGCGCTGCGTCGAGTGCGGCCCGACGTGCTGCAGTCGTTTCTGTTCTACGACAACACGCTGGCTGCCGTTGCCGGACTGTTCAGTCCGGAGACGACCGTGATTACGGGGGTGCGAGCAGTGCCGAACGAGCCGAGTCGCGTTCGAACCCTGGTTCGGCACGTGACGCCGCGGCTCGCGGATCACGTCGTCTCGAACTCCGAGGCCGGAGCCGAGTTCATCGTCGACCACGGCGCGGATCCCGACGACGTGTCGGTCGTGCACAACGGTCGCGACCTCGAGGCCTACCGGAGCGGGGAAGCGACGCCGGAACTGCGCGAGTCGCTGGGGATTCCACCTGATGCGCGCGTGGTCGGGACCGTCGGTCGGTTGCTCGAACGGAAGGGACACTACGATCTGCTTGAGGCCTGGCCCGGGGTGGTCGCGGCGCATCCGGATGCACACCTGTTGCTCGTTGGTGACGGACCGGATCGAGAGGGGTTAGAGGCGCGTGCTCGTACGCTCGGGATTGCGGAGACCGTTCACTTTGCAGGGACGCGTGACGACGTGCCCGCGTTGCTCGATCTGATGGACGTCTTCGCGTTTCCCTCGCACTTCGAGGGGCTTCCGGGGGCGTTGCTCGAAGCGATGGCTGCCGGGTTGCCGATCGTGGCGACGCCTGTGGACGGAAACTCCGAGCTCGTTACTGCCGGGGAGAGTGGGGTGTTCGTTCCCGTGTCGGATCCGGACTCGCTTGAAAGTCAGATAAGTACCCTACTGACCAAGGAGGAACACGGCCACAAATTGGGTGCGACAGCCGCTAAGGTCGCAAGTACTGAATTTTCACTTGACCGAATGCTATCGGATTTTGTCTCGCTATACGAGAGCGTCGTGAGAGAGGAGTACACTATCTAATCGACAATACTAAGATCATTTATTCGAGGATAGGATACGTGAACTGGCGAAGACCGCTCTCACTTACTGCATTTCGTCTTACTCGTCCCGATGCACTGGAAAACTTCTCTACAGTAGAGCAGTTGAGCGATCGTCGTCCGGAAGAGGTACAGCAGTATCAGCAGAATCAGTTGACACAGTTGCTTCAGCACGCGTCCCGAACGGTTCCATATTATCGGGAGCTGCTGGATGACCGGAACGTAATTACGAACGGGAGCGTCGATCTCAACCGATTTTCGGATCTCCCGTTGCTTACCAAAACGGAACTCAGATCCGAGAACGAACGACTTCGGTCTGCCGATCCTGGTTCTGGTGTGTATGCGAATACCTCCGGCGGCACGACCGGTGAACCGGTCGAGTTTCTGCAGGACGATCAGTACCTCTACTGGAACAATGCCAACGAAATGTACTACCATCAATTGGCCGGACGAGAACTCGGCGAGCCGTGGATCAAATTGTGGGGTGACGAAAGCGATCTCCTCGACGAGCGCCAGAGTCTCAAAGATCAGTTGAGCGACTTCGTTCTGAACCGGCACGTGCTGAACAGCTATCGGATGGGCGAGTCAGAGATGCGCGAGCATATTGCGTCGATCAACGAGATTCAACCGGCGAGTATCGAGGCATACGTCGAGTCGATCTACGAACTCTCGAAGTTTATACTGAACAACGATCTCGAGGTCCACTCGCCAAACGGGATTCTCTCGACGGCCGGGACATTGACGGAGCCGATGCGTGAGGTGATCGAGGACGCATTCGACACGACGGTGTTGGATAAGTACGGCTCTCGTGAGGTCGGAACGGTCGCGTGTGAGTGTCCAGAACAGGAGGGGTTGCACGTGTTCAGTCACACCCACTACATGGAGATCGTCGACGAGGACGGCCAGCCAGTCGAGCCTGGTGAAGAGGGGAAGCTCGTGATTACGGCTCTGACAAATTATACGATGCCGTTGATTCGGTACGAGATTGGAGATATGGCAGTGAAATCGGAGACAGAATGTTCCTGTGGGCTGCCGTTCTCGACGATCGAATCAGTCACTGGCCGGGTAACCGATCACTTTGTGACCACGGACGGTGAGTTGGTGTATCCAGGCTATTTGCGGAAACAATTGTATCACGAGCCGTGGGTGAAGAAGTACCAGATTCGACAGACTGAGACGGATCGAGTGGTGTATCGTGTCGTGCTCGACGGGAAGCCACCACAGGAGGCCATCGATAACGTTACCGCGGAGACACAGTCGCTGTTAGGTAACGAAACGACAGTTGATTTCGAGTATATGGATCAGATTGATCCATCTGGATCAGGGAAGTTCCGATATACGAGGTCTGACATTGTAGAATGAGTAACCAGTAAAATTATAATTATAACATCTCCATGGGAAAAAGCCAACTTGACACGATTACAGCGTTCGAGAATGCAAACGAGTATCGAGAGACTTGGAACGTCCTCATAGCTGGTGATGTTACCCCTCGGAATAGATTTGAGGGCCAACATATAACCACTGAGTCGCATATTTCTCGAGAGTTGAGATCCGATATAACATCCGCAGATATCTCATTAGCGAACCACGAAGGCCCGATTGAAACAGACTCATCTCCTATCACAAAGTCCGGACCAAATATTGAGGTAGACGAGCAAACACCAGAGTTCCTCCGAGCAGTTGGATTTGATGCTGTGACATTGGCAAATAATCACATAATGGATTATGGGAACAAGGGAATGCAGAATACGATGGCTGCATGTGAAGATGCTGACTTGCGGTTTTGCGGCTCTGGAGACAATTTCTCAGATGCTATTCAACCTCTTGTTATGGAACCTAACGATGGACCTACTGTCGGAATCATCAACGTATGTGAGCGGGAGTTCGGTGTTGCTGGAATTAAAACGCCTGGTGCAGCATGGGTTTCTCACCCAAAGACTCTATTGGCGGTCGCACAGACAGCCGCCAAAACTGATGTCGTAATCGTTATTGCACATGGTGGGGTTGAAAATATACCAGTACCACCGCTACAGCGCCAGCATCAGCTTCGTTGTTTCATCGATTCTGGAGCAGATCTTGTTGTAGGACATCATCCCCATGTTCCGCAAGGCTGGGAACAATACAACAATGGCATGATATTCTATAGTCTTGGGAATTTTCTGTTTGATCGAAACCCACCAACACCTAGAGACAAAAAAGAAAAAGAAGGACTTGTTATTGACGTGAAGTTTGATGGAGCTAGATTGATGTCAGCACGCCTCGTACCAACAGAGGTGTCAAATCATAGAGTTCATCATCTCGGTACGGAACGAGATCGAGGGACATATTTAGATTATCTGCATTCATTGGCAGACATAGCATCCGACACTACACTACTCGAGTCATATTGGCAACAAATTGCTATTGACCGATTTATTAAATATTATGGTCGACATTTGTATCGGACCTCTACGGGTAACCCTCTGCGTGCGCTTCGATATCCAGTCACGCGCCGTCATCGCTGGAATGCTAGCCGAAGAGAAGAGGAAATGCTCTGGTTGTTCAATCTGGTCAGGAACGAATCGAAGTGCTGGCTAATGGAGACTGCTTTGGGAGTGCTATCCGGGAAAATAGAGGACAAACGTACACCAGAAATTCGACAGCATACACAGCATTTACTTGATTCGACACTACCAGTTCGGTATGAATGGTTGAAGAAACACTTGTAATGAGAATATTTTAAGCAGATTCAAATTCATCCTACGAAATTCACGAGGAGAAGCATACTGTTAGTGGGGTGATGATTCACAAACAGGACAAATCTAAAAAATAGTTATAGATTGGTATGTTTTGCCACACTCTTCTTGAGGGAATCTCCGATCTTAAAACCATACCACCCAAATATCGAAAAGAAAAGATAATAATATACAAGGGGGTCATATGGGTTATAATTAAGTGATTTGAAGAGAGCTCGTCTAGCTTCAGCCAGATTATAATTATTGGCATAAAGGAAGAACTGGCTGTAGTGATATTTCGATTTTTGTTTGTTACTTAATATACTCTCATGTCGCTCGAGTAGTTGTTTGTTAGACTTTTTCTTACGCTGGATATCTTTAGATATAGAATCAGAGGACAGATAATAGGTCGCAAGCTCCTCGGAAATACCAAAAAGGTCGTATTTTTGGAGGACACGAAGATAATATTCATAGTCCTGAGCAGCCACCATTTCTTCATCTAACAGTCCAACTTTGTCGAATACCTCTGAGCGAAAAAGGACAGCTAGAAAGCTCCCGATTTTGTTCCCATGTCGAAGGTCAGAAAGGGTTACTGTTTGTTCTGGTTGACTTGTAGCCCCTATATCCCGACCGTTTTCGATTCTCTGATATGGATGAAATACACCCCCAATGTTATCCGAGAGACCATCCAAAGTTTGAACCGTTTTTTCAAGCCTTTCCGGATGGTACTTGTCGTCTGAGTCGAGAATAGAAATATAATCGCCAGATGATTTTTTAATACCAGTATTTCGAGCTACATTCGCCCCTCTGTTTTCTTCAAATCTAATATATTTTATCCGACCATCATCATACCCGTCAACAACCTCTGGGGTATTATCAGAAGATCCATCATCAACGATTAGATATTCAAAATCGGTGAACGTCTGAGAGAGAACACTATCAATTGCACGTGACAAATCTCTGCCCCTATTATACGTCGCAGTGATTACACTCACTCTTGGCATTCAAGTGTTAGTTGCTTAAAACGGAAAGGTAATCAATCTTCGGTCAGAACTTAACTTTACGCTATAATATCCAAATGGATACTCATAAGATCATTCCCCGGTATTAAATTGATCGGAGGATAAACAATAAAGAAGATAATTAAGATAGGTTTTTGATGAGGCCTGAACTAGATAATATACACTCCCAATTAGACAGTACCAACAGTTAGATATGTACCCTTCTTATAGAATTAAATAATATATGAAAATAAGTATTCCACTCGAAACAGTTGTGCGTGAATTTGATGCAGGTATTTATTTGTCGTTAAAATTAGTTGAGTCTGGCCATGAAGTGTATATCGGTAGAAGTACAGCCATTAACCACAGTTTTGACATGATAGACCCAGATATTTATATTAGTAAGTGTGGTCCCGTAGAGCGAGAGTTAGCTGATAAAATAAGGGGAAAAATACTCTTGCTTGATCCAGAAGGAGGCATTTTTAGAACTGGTAAGGAATACAGCAACAGAATTAATCCAGAAAGGTTAGACGGAGTGGATTATTATTTAGCGTGGGGTGAAAGTACTGCGAATATTGTCGAGAAAAACAGTACTAATACGAATGTTGTAGTTACT
Source organism: Natrialbaceae archaeon A-arb3/5 (assembly GCA_046614585.1). Taxonomy (GTDB): domain Archaea; phylum Halobacteriota; class Halobacteria; order Halobacteriales; family Natrialbaceae; genus JBKKHI01. Next base: position 81,685 of record JBKKHI010000008.1, read on the forward strand.
GGTAATCCTCGGTTTGATCTACTTCAACCACCACTAAGAAGCATTTATCAGGATCGATCCGCTAAGATAGTAGATGAATATGGGGAATATATCCTTATTAACACAAAATTTTCAATATCTAATCATGAGTCAGGTACATCTCCACCCGAAAATGAATTAGATAGGGATGAAAGTACATACGAATATAACGCTAATTTATTTTTGGAGTTTATAGATATGATCCAAGAACTCAGTAAACATTGTAAGGATGAAATCATAATTCGTCCCCACCCATCTGAGAACTTTGACACATATAGAGATATATTTAGCGGATATGATCACATCCATACCATTCATGAAGGTGATGTTCGTAAATGGATTGCTGGATCACGATTAGTAATTCACAATAGTTGTACAACTGGGGTTGAAGCTGCATTAATGAACAAAAAAGTATATGCATATGATCCAGTTCCAAATTCGGATCCAACCATTCGCTCAGAGATACCTAATTACATTAGCATACAAAGGGAAGATCTGGATACATTAATAAGGGATGTTAAAGAAGATGTTAATCAGGGAACAGAACCATATTTCCTTGACAGTTCTGAAAAAGACGTATTGAGTAAATATATTGGTAATGTTGATTACTCTTCATCAGACAGAATAGTGAATTTGATTAACTCTATTTCTGATGACTCATTCGCTAAGGATACTACTACTTATTCGCCAGATCTCTATGAATTGGCTAAAAGAGTTCTCGGCTCTTTCATTGGACATAAGTCTCTACACATGATTCGAAACACTGGCTTGAAGGGAAGTTGGTCAGTTTCGGCCCAAAAGTTCCCATATTTGTCAGATAGGGAAGTGCAGAATAAAATTGGACAATTTGATGATTTTGACAATATACCTAACGTTGGGTTTGAAAGAGTGAAAGAGCTCGAGAATACCTTCCACATATATAATAATGACTCATAGTATCCAACACATATATACATGAACCGCACTACCCATCAACGTAAGTCAGAAAATATATTGAGCCTGTTTCAAAATATTGAGATATGCTTGACAACCAAAATCAAATTCCCCTTTTCAAGATCGACTGGGACAAACACGAGATAGCTAACGCGGTCGAATCGATCGGACGCGGTAGCTATTGGGCAAAGGGACCGTACGTTTCCGAGTTCGAATCGAAACTCGAAGAGTTTCTCGGCGTTGAACACGCACTTGTTGTCAATTCGGGGACGACAGCGCTTGTCGCAGCCCTGAAAGCCCTCGGAATCGACCGCGGCGACGAGGTGATCGTCCCGTCGTTTACGTTTATCGCGACGGCAAACGCTGTCAGACTTACTGGTGCTGAGCCGGTTTTTGCAGATATCGAACCAGAGACATACGGACTAGATCCGGACGAGGTTCGATCACAGATAACCGAAGACACGGCAGCTATTCTCCCTGTCCATTGTTACGGCACCAGCTGTCGGATCGAAGAGTTAACGGAGATTGCAGACACGCACGAGATTCCGTTGATCGAGGACGCCGCCGAAGTGCTCGGAGCAACATATCGAGATCAAATGCTAGGCACGTTTGGAGACATTGCAGCATTGAGCTTTTGCCAAAATAAGATCGTTGCAACAGGTGAAGGTGGGGCCGTTGTCACTAACAGTGACGAGCTAGCTGCACAGGTCCGACTGTATCGTTCTCATGGTCGAGCTTCCAGCGACTACTTCGAACGATCTGATTCCGGTCAGTACGCCGAGCTCGGAACCAATATCCGAATGTCGGACTTGACAGCTGCACTCGGCTGTGCACAGCTTGATCGAGTGGATTCACTGATCGGTGGCCGACGACGAGCAGCAAACCGACTCCACAATGGGTTTGCGGATGTCGATGGAGTGGATCCTCACAAACCGCTTGACGATGGGACGCATGTCTATCAGTTGTATACAATCGAACTTGCTGACTGGATCGACCGAGACGTCGTAATTGAAACACTCAACGAACGCGGTATCGCATCGAAAGTATACTGGGACCCAGCCGTCCATCGGACAGACTACTATACGGAAACAAAAGCCGAAACACCGGAGTTGCCAGTTACAGAAGTGGTTTCAAGCAACGTACTTTCGCTGCCAATGCATCCTAATCTTTCGTCCGAGGAGACGACTCGAATCGTTGAGGCGGTTACTACTGCAGTGGAACAATGCCAGTGAGTACACACTCCGAAAAGAGTTTACTCACGGACTCAAGTTAGACCGATATGAAAGATCTCTCGGGAAAGAATATCCTTGTAACAGGCGGTTGCGGCTCTATCGGCTCTTATCTGGTCAAAGAGATTCTCGAACACGACCCAGCAGTAGTCCGGGTACTCGACAATAATGAGGAGGGCTTGTTCAAGCTCAAAAAAGAGTTAGGAGCGGAAACACCAACTCGGTACCTCCTAGGTGATATTCGGGATCGAGATCGTCTCGAAAACGCGATGGAGAACATCGATGTGGTGTTTCACGCAGCTGCTCTAAAGCACGTTACACTAAACGAGTATAATCCGTTCGAGACGGTGCAAACGAACGTCGAAGGAACGCAAAATCTGATCCAAGCAGCACTCGAAGAAGAGGTGGAATCTTTCGTTGCCGTGAGTACAGACAAGGCATCGAATCCGACGTCTGTAATGGGCGCCACAAAGCTCCTTTCGGAGCGGCTGGTTATCGCTGCGAACACGTATAAAGGAGAACGCGATACTCGCTTCGGCTGTGTTCGATTCGGTAATGTGCTCGGTTCGAGTGGATCTGTTATTCCACTGTTTTTGGATCAAATCCGCTCTGGTGGTCCCGTTACAGTGACCGATCCGGCGATGACTCGATTTATTATGCCGATTAGAGAGGCAGCGCAACTCGTGATCGAAGCGCATGAAAAAATGACCAGCGGGGAGATCTTCGTACTGAAGATGCCGGCGTTTCGGGTCGGTACTCTCGCGGAGGCAATGATCGAAGAATACGCTCCGAAATACGGATACGACCAAACTGAAATCAACATCAAAATCATTGGATCCCGACCAGGTGAACGGGTTCACGAGAAGTTGATCTCCGCCGATGAAACTTCCCAAGCCCGTGAATTAGAAGATATGTATGTTATATTACCCGAAATTGAATTAACTGGTTATAATGAAGTCAATTATTCAAGTGAGAAACGCATAAGTGACGAGTATACCTCAGAAGATACCGATATTTTGACAGGAAAAGAGACAATCAACCTAATAGAGAATACAATTGACGGGGTAAATAATGGAGAGGAGATTAGAAAATAACTCTATAGATCAATCAATAAGTCTCCGGTTCTGCTAGTTACAAATCCACACCAGAGAAAGATTACTGTTGGGATCATTGTCTGATTGCGATCTATGACTGAATGTCGATTTTTTTATCAAGAAGGCTTTGGTCGAACTTGAGACTGCTAAGGGTGTCAACAATGAGGTCTGCAGCGCCTCCATAATAATAAGGACTCTGACTACAATTTATTTCTCTTTCATTTTGTGAACTCTTCAGACAGTTTTGGATTTCATCACGAATTTTTTTCTGATCGTGTGGACATCTTGAAACAGTATTTGGTCTGTCTCGTTGACCTTGCCTTGAACCAAGGTCAATAGTAGGTAACTCAAAACACGGCGCTTCTATTATACCACTACTTGAATTTCCGATAAGTAGGTCTGCAACGTGTAACAACCCTAAATAATCACTACGAGGTAGATTCTTAATCCCACAGGAATCGGAATTATTATTAGTAAAATTCTTAATTTGATTGACTATTTCGTCGCGACCAGGATCTGAATTAGGATGTATAATAACTGTTTGAGCATCAAATTGAGATACTGCAGAAAGAGTTTCCTCCATTTGATTGCCTGCCAGTTCTGGCTCTGTCGTAATTGGGTGCTGGAGAACTACGATAACTGGTTCTGACGGGTTTAAAGATAGTGATCGAAGAACCTTTTTACCATCGGAGAAATCACCGCGATCAATCTTATCAAGCGCTGGTGCACCGACAAGGTTTATCCGATCTTTTTCTTCCCCAACTGCTTCAAGAGTTTGCTCATCACTCTTTGTTTGTACAAAATGGAGATGGGCAAAACGGGTTAGAGCGTGACGGATTGATTCGTCGATCATCCCCCCACCTCTTATACTACCACCAGCAATATGCGCTACTGGGATGTTCATCGTACTTGCAGCAATTCCTCCCGCTAGTGCCTCGACTCTATCACCCAATACCAACAGAACATCTATTTTGAGGGAGTCCAGCGCTTGTGATATTCCAGTTATACCTGCACCTACCGATTTTGCAGTACTAACCTCCGAGTCACCGTCAAAGTGCATGTGAACTTGCTTATCCACCTCAAATCCATCAGATGATATTTCATTGACCGTATTGCCATACTTGGGAGAAAGATGCATACCGGTTACGAGGGTTTTTAGTTGTAAATCATTTGATTTTTTCACAGCGTCCATAGTGTACTTTAGTAGACCATATTCGGCACGAGTGCCTGTGAGTACTCCAATATTATTCATTATTTAATTAGATTTTAATGTGTTAGTATTATTCACATCGGGTTAAGACTATCATTTACTGACTCTCTCGTTAATGGGTCGCCAGCAGATAGAGATCTTGCAGCCGGCGTATTGATCACACTTTCCCAATATTTTGGCTCAAGACCAGTTGCTGGTCTACAGATCCGAATATTATCTTTCCGTATTATGTCCCCGGGCTCGATATCGCTTGTCACATGGATACTTCTTCGAACCTTTGACCGGTTTTCGAGCTCAGATGGTGTCGGTTCTTTGATACCGTCTCCGGAAGCTTTCATTGCCAACCGACTTAATGTAATTGCCTGCTCTAATTCTGAGGGTTCTAATGATGCTTGGTGATCTGGTCCTTCTAGCGTTTTGTCTAGCGTAAAGTGTTTTTCAATAATGGTAGCACCGAACCCAACTGCTATACTGGGGATTTCTGGATATACAGAATGATCTGAAAATCCAACAGGAACGGATGTCTTTTCCCTTATTGATTGGATTGATTTGAGATTTAATTCTTCTATATTTGCTGGATAGTCCGAAACACAATGCAGGAAGGCCACATTTAAATTGCTATTTTTTTCCTTGATGAATTTAAAACATTCTGTTACCTCATCAATATTAGACATCCCTGTGCTGATTATCAATGGTGTTTCCAGCTCTAAGACATATTCTAAGGAGGGATAGTTATTGAGATCAGGGGATCCAATCTTGAAAACTGGAATGTCCAGATCTTTTACTTTATTTATACTCTCAATTGTTGAGACAGTAGTTAAGAACTCAATATTTTTTCCATCACAATAAGATATTAGCTCACAATGATCCTCATATGACAACTCGTATTTCCTCAACATTTCGAGTTGTGACTCACTTTTTTGTGTATTTTGAGCTTGGTACTTGACTTTTTCTTCCTGGTCTGTAACAGATGCTTCAGCAACATATGATTGAAATTTAACTGCATCTGCTCCAGCATCCTCTGCGATATCAATCATTCTTTTCGCCCGAGGAACAGACCCGTTGTGATTTACTCCAGCTTCTGCTATAAAATATACTGAGTTGGGATTGAATGGGTTTTTATTGGACATGAGAATCAAATTCAATCCGATAGTTGTACCGATTATCCTCAAGGCTTTCGGCTTGTTTGAATCCAGCTTTTTCAAAAACCTGTTGCGAGGAATTGTTCCAACTATAAATTCCAGCAACAGCACCTGAATAATCGCGTTTTTGGAGCCAATTGATCGAAAATTTCACTGCTTCTGTCGCTATCCCTTCACCCCAGAGTGTTATTTCACCGACCCATACTCCGACTGAAGGATAGTCTGAATCCAATCCAGAAAGGGCAATAATACCAACATCCCTCCATCTTTCACCCGTTCTAACCGTTATGATCCAGTCCCGTCGGTCCTCTCGAGACTCCCACCAGTCAAGATGATCATCCCACTCTAGGGGGCCGTCTTGACTGTGGAGATTCTCATATAATTGTGGATGGGACCGCCATGCCATCATCAACTCTAAGTCCCCTTCTTTAGCAGGCCGAAACTCAATTTCCATTGACAGCGTAATAACGACTAAGTAATATCAAGGTTTTGGACTTGAGAACCACAAGCAGGTCATCTCTGTAAAATCACAATGGATGGAACATTAGTCTATAAATCAATTACAAAAAGACATCGCGTACCAACATCTACAAACCGTATCAAAATAAAATAAGTCTTAAATGGGTAATCTAAGCAAAAGTTTGAGAGATCGTATCGAACTTTATGACAAACCTACCCCTGTTAAGAAAACCGAGTTATTGCCATCACACCCAAGTTCAAATATCTGGATAAAACGGGATGATCTTACTTCTATCGGTGCAGGTGGAAACAAGGCACGCAAATTAGAGTATATAGCGGCGGATGCAGTCGCCGAAAATGCAGACACGCTAGTAACAATTGGGTCCGTTCAGTCGAACCATGCTAGAATGACAGCAGCGGTTGCTGCTAAGTTGGGTTTCGACTGTCATTTAATCCTGATCACCGATACTCAGAACGAGTCAAATGTTATTAAGGGGAATCGGCTTCTAGAAACAATCCTTGAAGTTGACATTACATATACTTCATCTTCAGACGCTAGTAATCAGATAGATCACATTGTAGACGATCTCCAAGAACAGGGAAAGAACCCTTACTTCATTCAAGGGGGTGGACATACGGTCAGAGGTGCACTAGGATACGTTCAGTGTGTAAAAGAGATTGTTGAGCAGGTAGATGATTCTATAGATTACATCATCACCCCAACCGGTACAGGAACCACTCATGCAGGTATTATTTTCGGACTACAATATATGGATTACAATTGTGAAGTGATTGGTATTAGCGTGGCCAGGACCACAGAACAATGTAAGAATGAAATTAACGATATCTTGTATGGCCTTGAGGAAGAATTTGACACGGTTTCGCAGTCAAGTGCTGATCCAACAGTATACGATGAGTACATTGGTGAAGAGGGATATGGAACGTTCACGGAGCGTGCCCGTGAGGCAATCAAAACTGTTGCACAGACTGAAGGAATATTCTTAGAACCAACATACTCTGGAAAAGCATTCGGTGGTATGATGGATTTGCTTGAGAAAGGGCACATAGATTCTGGGTCCAATATCATTTTTCTGCATTCAGGGGGTTTCCCTGGTCTATTTGTGTCTCGCTTTGAAACCGATAGCGTATGGACCAAGTGAATAATATTCTTGTCACTAGTTCTGGTCGGCGAAGCTATCTGATTGAATATTTCAAAGAATCACTTGATGATTCTGGGATGGTTTTTGCAGCGGATCATGATCCACTGGCACCTGTATTTGATGACTGTGATCAGGGCTTTGTCGTACCTAGCTTTGATGACGATGAGTATATACGAACCATTCGAGATATTTGCAAAGAGAACGAGATAGATTTGCTAGTTCCAACAAACGATTATGAGCTTATGGATTTTTCTGAGGCGAAAAAAAGTTTCCAAGAGGTTGGAACAGAAGTACTCATATCAGAGTCGAGGTGTATCTCAATAGCTCTTGATAAAGTATCTACATACGAATTTCTCACCTCACATGATATCCCCACACCGTTTACTACACCTAATTTAAATGAAATAAAGAAAAAGATTAATTCTAATGAAGTTGAGTTCCCAATTATAATTAAACCTCGTTATGGGAGTGGAAGTGAAGATATTTATCAAGCACTCAATGAAGATGAGCTCGAAGTCTTCTGGGAAAGAATTGATCAGCCGATTGCACAAAAACAGCTACAAGGGCAAGAGTATGGAATAGATGTCTTCAATGACCGTAGTGGGAATCCAGTTTCAATTGTACCAAGAAAGAAGATAGCAATGCGAGCAGGTGAAACTGACAAAGCAGTATCAGTCCACGACCGCAATCTAATCGAAGTTGGCTTGAAAGTCGCCAAAGATTTGTCTCAGGTGGGACCACTTGATGTTGATTGTTTCTATGATGGCGATGATGTATATGTCATGGAACTCAACTCTAGATTTGGTGGCGGATATCCTTTAACCCATATTGCTGGAGGAGATTTTACGGGCCTGGCAATTGAATTTGCAGAAAATGAGCTGCTTTCAGACAGGATTGGCGAGTTTGAACCAGGAGTACACATGGTAAAAACATATAGTATCTATAACCCACCTGTAGACCCCAACTCTAGAACGGTGGGAAGATAGCATGTCTGACATCATAGCGATCATTCCTGCTCGAGGTGGGTCATCTAGGATCCCGGAAAAAAATATACGAAAACTTGCTGGAAAGCCTCTCATTGCACATACGATCGAAGATGCCCTAGAATCCGAAATGATTGATTCAGCGATAGTTTCGACTGATGATGAGAAAATCGCTACAATAGCCAAAGAATTTGGTGGGGATGTGCCGTTTTTACGCCCGGAAGAACTTGCTACCGATACAGCACCAACTACCCCTGTGATCACTCATGCTCTAGATTGGATTAAAGATAATAGAGGTGTTACATATGATATTATAGTTCTTTTGCAGGTAACTTCACCATTCAGGAAATCTAAAGACATAGATGAGATGATAAATAAATTACTGTCAACAGAAGCTACATCAGCCATTTCGACTACAGAATACAATGTTCCTCCACAATGGGCTGTCTCGAAAGATTCTCAGGGATATCTCTGTCCTCATTATGATGATAGCCCACTCTGGTCTGAATCACCTTCAAGGAGCCAAGATTTTACTCTTGAGCATCCAAACGGTGCTATTTTCTCGACATACGTAAAAGAGTTTAGAGAGACAGAGACATTCTACACCGACCAAACTGTGGGGTACAAAATGCCTCCAGAGAGATCGATTGATATTGATGAACCGTTTGACTTTCAGATAGCAAAAGCACTTCTAGAATCGTCAGAGGATTAATTGTGCTGAAGTGAATATAGCTGCGAGTACTGTCCTTCCCTCGAAACAAGTTTTTCGTGAGGCCCAGACTCGACAATCTCACCACTTTCCATCGTGTAGATCCGATCCGCGTTCGTAACGGTCGACAACCGGTGCGCGATCACTAACATCGCGTAGTCCCGCTCCATCGCCTCGATTCCCTCGTGTACCTCCTTTTCAAGAGACGTGTCCAGATCGCTTGTCGCCTCGTCCAGAATCAACAGATCAGCGTCCTTCAACAGCGCACGAGCAATAGCCACCCGCTGACGCTGGCCACCGGATAACTTCACGCCCTGATCGCCGAGCACCGTCTCGTAGCCCTCCGGCAGATCGTCGAGGAACTCGGTCACGCGTGCAATCTCGCAGACGCGCTCGACTGCCTCCCGCGAGGCACCGCGGTTCCCGACCGTCACGTTCCGGTGGAGCGTATCGTTGAACACGTGGGGGTCCTGCCTGACGATCGTCACCCGCGAGCGCCACTCCTGGATATCGAACGAGTCGATCGAGATCCCGTCGGCCTGAATTTCGCCCTCGTCGGGCGTGTACATCCGTGCGAGCAACGAGGCGATCGTCGACTTGCCGGCTCCCGAGGGCCCGACGAACGCGACGAAGTCGTCGTCCTCGATCTCGAACGAAACGTCTCGGAGCACCGTCTCATCGCTCGAATCGTAGCTGAATCGCACGTCGTCGAACGCGATTCGATCGACGGGTGCTGGAACCGCCTCCGAACCGTCCGACGCTTCGCGGTTCTCCTCGAGTTCCGCGATGAACTCCTGTGTTCTAACGAGGTGGGGCAACTCGCCTTCCACATTATAGAAGTACTTGTTCAGGTTGCTCACCTTCGGTCCGAGCTGGAACATCGCGAACAGGAACACGCCGAGCTCGGCGATCGACATCGAGGAAAACGTCAGTCCGAGGTAGATCAGGACGAACACGGTGACGGCGGTCGTCAGCTGGTAGAAGTTGGTGATCGCCGCGCTGTTTCGCTTCAGCTTGATCCGATTCCGCTCGAACCGATCGACGGACTCGTTGAACCCGGACCGGAGCTCGTCGACGAGCCCGAACAGCTTCACCTCGCGCACGCCTTGGGTGCCGGCCTGGGCTCGCGACTGGATTCCCTCTTTGGCCTCCGCAACCTCGTCACCGAGCGAGTACCCGGTGTCGAGGACGTACCGGAAGAAAATCGTCGTCCCGCCGAGAAAGACCGCCGTCAAAATCGTCAGCAGCGGCGAGATGATCAGCGCAATCAGGAGATACATCGCCGCCAGCAGCCCCTGCTCGAGACAGTTCAGTGCGTATCGAATTACGCGTCCCGCGTACTCCGCTTGCGTGACGATCGCGTTCAGAATGTCGTCCGAACCCTCCTCGTCGAAGTACGAAATCTCGGCGTCCAGCGCGTGATTGAACGCCTCCTCCTGCAGGTGACGAACGTACCGCGTTTCGATCGCTGCTTTGAACCAGCCGACGAGGAACGACGTGGTAAACCGGACCGTCATGATCACCGCGACGCCAGCCACCAGATACCCAAGGGTGAACGGAACGCCGAGCGTGTCATAGGCCGTAAAGAACGCCAGGAGGAGTCCGTCGGCCTCCGCCGCCGGCTCGTCGGCCTGTGCCACCTCGATGATGGGCATGATGAAACTCAGCCCGATGCCTTCCAGCAGGGCCGCGATGACGCTGAGAAGGATTACGCCTACGGCAAATCGAGGCTGAAACTTCGCGACGCGGTACAGGGCGCGTCCCTTCTCGCGCCATGTGAGATCGAGATCGACGTCGTCTTCGGACATAGTAGTAGACGGGACCCGAAACGGGGGTCGTTATTCGTCGTCTCTGTGCGAACTATATATGCTCGTCGTTCTCGTTACAAAACCGACGCATCGAGCACGAAACCGCGGGACTCGGACCACTGTGTTACCGCCACTGAGACGATACAACAGCGATAATCTACTCCCCACCGAAGACCTGCCCGACCGACCACCCACGACGGGCGGGACTGAAAGGGGCTGGGGCGCTCGAGGAAGGCGGGCGACGCCCGAGCGAACGACGTGAGCGAGGGGCAGCGAGACGCAGGGCGTCTCGCGGATAAGCACCGCAGCGAAGCGAGGAGCACAGCGAGCCCCCCGACTCGAGCGGCCCAGGGGCTTTCGAGGCGTTCACCCCCATTCGATCACTCGTCATCTTCGAGGTCACTCACATTGAGTTCCCCCTCGAGATACGCGTTCCCCTTCGAGCTCACCTGATAGTAGCCTGCATCATCGACTTTCTCAAGTAACCCGTTTGCTTCCAGCTCCCGGAGACGCTGTCGAACTGTCGAGTACCCGATCTCGTGCCCGTGTCGATTCAAATTCCGGTAGAGCGGCTTTGCGGGAAGCTCGAGATCGTGCTCCTCGAGAAACTCGAGAAAGAGGCCGTCTTTCAGAGACATCCTCTCCGGGCGAGGTCGCATTCGACACTGGTGTCCCCCTGATCGGCAGTAACTTGACTTGGTTTCTGAAGTCGGTAGCCGCCGACGAACGACTCGAGCCCGAGACGCGCCGCGCAACCGTTCGCCACTGTCGCGAGATCCGGACGAAACTCGTTCGTCGAACGCTTTGGTGGAAACAGTTACTAAGTTACAGAGGTAACCAGTAGATATGGCGACGGCAGTTAAAGTCGACGAGGGGGCGAAATCACGACTCGAGGAGTTGCAAGCGGAGATACGGCTTCAAACGGGTACCAACGTCACACAACAAGAGCTCCTCACCCGTCTCATCGATGACGCGTACGAATCGAGGGCTGACGTGATCGATTCGTTCCGGGAGTCGACGGTCCCGCTCTCGGAGGAAGAGAAGGAAACGATGCGTCGCGATCGATTTCGATCCGGTGTCGAGACCGACGAATCAGACATTGACGACGTTCTGTACGGATGACGGTCGTCATCGATACCGGCGTGTTGTATGCAGCGCACGATCTCGATGCGTCCCGACATACAGCTGCCAGTGATGCCCTCGATGCAGTGTACGACGGCAACTTTGGACAGCCATACGTAAGCGACTACATTTACGACGAAGCAGTTACGCTGACACTCAAACGAAGCGGGACATTCACACCGGCAAAGCAACTCGGCGAGAAGCTGCGGGGTGTCGAGCCGTATCCCTCGATATACGAGATGAGCCGTGTTTCCGCTGCAGCGTTCGCCGATGCCGTGGACATCTTCGAGCAGTACGATGATCAGGCACTGAGTTTTACCGATGCAACGACAGTCGCGCTGTGTCGCCGTCACGACATTGACTCCGTCATGAGTTTTGACGATGACTTCGATGGTATTGTCGAGCGAATTGATCCCAAAGTAGTGTGAGTAGCCTACCAGGTGACGTCTCCTGCTCGAACAACGCGAGTGTGTTCGAAATCGCCAGGATTCGATTGGTCGGTCAGGAGGAGTGAACGGGCGGGCGCGCTCGGCGAACCCCGGCGACGTAAGCATTGCAGAACCCATGGGTCGAAGGACGTAACGAGCACCCCGACTCGAGCGGCCCATGGGCTTTCGACGTGTCCTTAGAAACCGTACGTACGGTTGGCTGGCGCGAGACTGCTGTATGCCGATCCTTCCGTCCGACCGACTGCTGAAGGGTGTCGATACTCAGACACCAACCCGAGTAGATCGAGAGCCACGGTGACACTACGTGCCCGTACGCGGCGCGTTCGCACGACAGAACCGAGTTCACTGGCCGTCTACCGCGTGACCGATCCGGCAGTGCTCCGCATGGACGTCGTGAGTCCAGGGACAGTTCCCACACAGCAGATCAGCGGCGGACAGTGTCGCCATCGGTGGACAGTCTTCTCGGTAGTAGGTTCGTTAGGACGGTTACTTCACTGATAACAAACCGTCAGCCGAACGGAGCTATCGGTACTCGCCAGCCCGACTCCGTCCGGGACTGGAGGGGTACGTATGACAGATGACGACCACATTTCACGGCGAACAGCGCTCAAAGGTATCACGGTAGGCGGCGCGCTCGTTGGCAGTTCCGTCTTCAGCGTCAACACCGCAAGCGCCGGTCAAAAAGACAAAAAGGACGAGAAGGACCGACACAAGGACAAGAAAGGGAAGCACAAGGACAAGAAAGGCAAAGATCACAAAGACAAGAAGGACAAGAAAGACGGCCACAAAGACAAGAAAGACCACGACAAATACGAGAACGACCACGACCCCGACGTGCGGGTGGCGTTTAACTTCGAGTGTGCGGATCCCGGCAACGACCGGGCGAAGTTCTACCTCCACCACGGCGAGGAGTTCGACATGACGTTTACCTACCGCGTCGTCGGCACCCAACAGAAAGGGACGATCACGGTCGAGGAGTCGCTCGCTTCCGCCGAAACGTTCTGGGTGAACGCACCGGACGGCGAAGCGACAGTCAAGGTGTACTACAAGGGTGCACTCGTCGGCGAGGCGACGAGCGATCCCGCCGAGACCTGCGAGTAACGCAGGTCCGGTTCGACGCTCACCGCGTTCGATCGCGTACAAACGCCGGTTGGAGTCGTATATGCGTCATGAACCGAACCTGGGATGGTGTCACGGTCGATGGTGGTTGATTGCCAAAACACTAGACCATCTCAGCCGCCACCGACCCTGGTCCAGCGAAGTATAGTAGCCACTGAAAGTCAGTGCACACCCGATCGCATGACGGCTATGCGATCGGTGTGTAAACAGTTTCAGTTGTTACTATAGCCACGTTAACACGCACCTCTCGTACTGAACCCATCAGATGACCAGCACCGACGCCGTTTACTCGACCGAAACTCCGGTTCCGTCGTAAACGTCCGTCTCGGTCACTTCGACGGTCTCGTCACCGACAGCGTACTCCCCGGCGTACGGCACCGTCACTGCGACCGTCCCCTCGTCGTCCGCCTGCACCTCTCGATCATACGTAAACGACTCGCCGGCGGCATTGACGTCCGTTTCGACGGTTACGTTCTCGCCAGATTCGGCCGTCGTCGTGATCGTCGCGCCGTCGACGAGCACGAACGCCGCCACGTCTTCGTCTTCGGACAGATGGAGCAGCTGGTAGTGTGAGAGTGCCCGCTCGCCGCCAGCACCGAGTTGCTCGGCCGGCAGGCCGTCGTCCTCGTTGGCGATCACGTAGCCGAAGTTCCCGTCTAACTGATCGGCCCAGTCGTCCGGATCATCTGCCTGGACGAAATCCCAGTACCAGCTATCCACGTAATAGTAATCCTGCGACTCGCCGCTCACGAAGTAGTTGTACATCCGGTTGTCACCCATCGAGCTAAACACGGCGTTGTCGCGCCACTCCCGGTCGTGTTCCTCGGCGTGCTCGTCGATCGCCAGCGCCGCGTCGAGCTGGGCGTCGTCGTGTGTGACCTGTGCGCTGAGCGACGGCACAAAGATCAGGCTCATTCCGCAGACGAGCAACGCTACGCCGAGCATAAACCCCGCCTTCGAGCTGTCATCAGGGAAGATGATGCTCGGTTCGTCCTCGCCGCCGTCGGCGGCGACCGACGGGGACGGTTCGTCCGAACGAAACGGCCTCGGGACGCGAGCGAGGTCGACCCACGAGAGCAAGGCGACGAGGCCGACACCGCCGAGGACGGACAACGGGATCGTCAACTGGGCGGCGAACCGGACCTGGTAGGCGGCGAGCACGATCCAGAACACCGTATACACGCTCAACAACAGCCACGCGGGTTCGTATCGTCGGGAGACGACCCAGCACGCCCACCCGAGTACCGCGATGCCGACGTAGAAGCCGATCCCGATCTGACTCATCGGCCCGAAGATGACCCCCTGATCGAAAGCGAACAGCGAGACCGACTCGAGGTAGCCCTCGCGAGCCAGCAGGTCGTCCGCGCGGCTTTGCAATCGGCTCCAATCGGCGGGGCGCAGCGTGCGAAACGCGAGGAGGCCAACGGCCGCCAGCACACCCTGTGACGCGACCAACCCGGCGACGGGCCACTCGACTCGTCGCCAGCACTCGCCGAGAGCGATCACCCCGACCGCTCCGAACGCGACCACCAACGGGAACAGTCCTGCGTGGGGCTCGTGCCAGTCCCAGAAGACGTGCAAGGACGCGGCGATCACACCGCCGATCCCGATTCCGACGGCCAGCGGCGCGTTCGCGAGCGCGGGCGGGACACCATCTCGGACGTCCACGGCGACCTTCAGCGCGACGTACGCCGAGAGGGGGATAAACGTCAGTACGGAGCCGCTCCAGCTGTGTGCCGTAAACGCGAGCGAAACCCCCAGACCGAGCGCGGCGACCCAGGTCCAGCCCGACGAGAGATGTTCGCGGACGGCGTCGTCGACCGACGGCTCGGCCTCGCGTCGGCGAGCGAGGTCGACGGCCAGCCAGGAAAGGGTCAGCAGCGTCACGCCGAGCCAGAGGTACTGGTGCAGCCGATGCTCGAGGAATCCGAGTCCGGCGTAGACGGCGTGGACGGGGGCGAGTGCGAGGAGGATGACCGAAGCGAGTCCGACCCGAACGTCGTCGGTTACGACGACTGCGAGCCAGAAGACGACGACGCCCAGCGCGAGCGTCGCGACGACGGGCAGCCACGCGGCGACCATATCGGCCGCCCACTGGTCGCCACCGAGCAACTCGGCGAAAAACCAGTGCACCGAGTGCGTCAGCGGCCGCGTATCGGGACCTCCGGGGAGGTCGGCGATCACGCCGAAATCAGTCACGCCGTCGGACTCCGCCAACAGCGACTCCATCCAGTACCGGTAGTGGTACGGATCGTTCGCCGGCGAGACGGCGTGTTCGCCCTGAAACACCGATCGGTAGTTCAACATTCGCATCACGAACAGCACGGCGAGCGCGCCGGCCAACCCCGCGAGTGCCCGCCGGTCTCCCCAGACGCCGAGATCGATCGTCCACTCGTCGAGCATCCCGCCGTCGGAACGCGAGTCCGATTCGACCTCCTCGCCTGCAATGGTCGCCTCGACGACGTCCGGGTCCGAAACGCGATACTCGCCGTCTACCTTTTCAACGAGCCCGCGCGAGACGAGTTCTCCGAACGTGCCGGAGTCGACCGAAACGTCGTCGAAAGTCCAGGTCTCCGACGCCGAATCGACCGCGAGGACGGTCTCGAGTGCGCGCTCGCCATCGTCGCGCTCCGCGAGAAACGCGGCAGTCGCCTCGGCGATCGCACTCGAGTCGTCGCTCATTACACAGCACGTGAGTGTCAGCAGGCATCACGTTTTCGTTCCAAACTGTGTAATCGCAGTGGGACGGTTGCCACCGCTCATTCACCGAGAGCAGATGAGAGGAACGACGACTGCATGAGCGGTCACGTGCGCGAGATAACTGTGTAGTTGTGAGCGACAACGACCGTCGGATACGTCACAACTCGGACGAGTCCGGCCACGCCACTTTCACGTCGCCCGTCTCGCCCCACTGCTCGAGCTGGGCGTCGTCGAGACCGTAATCGATGCTGTACGGTGTGTGTTCCTGCCAGCCGTCTGCGAGCAACTGTTCCGTGACCTGTCGAGCCGCGTCGCCGTAGTACTCGCCGCGGTGGAAGTGCGATGCGGTGAGATCGAGCACGTCCAGGTGGGCGTGGATCGCGGCCCGGTCCTCGTCGACGGTCCAGATGTGGGCGTGTACCCACTCGTCACCCAGCCGCGGTCGTCGAAACGAATGGGTGGGTGCGACGAGCGACTCTTCCTCACGATCCCAGGCTTTGGCCGTCGAGTCCGGAAAAATACGCGTCCAGCGGACGTTCGAGAGGCCGGTGAACGCGTCCGAAACCACCGATTCCGCCGTCTTTGCACCGGGTACCCGAGCGTGCATGTTGATCGGCAACGCGACGTCCCGTTCACCGTCGTCGTTCGGTTTGTACACGCATCGTGGGTACGTCGCGTCGAGGTCGGCGTCGATAACCGCATCTGTCGCCGATTTGCGGTCCGCGCCGACGGTGCTTGCTCCACCCGCAATCGTCAACAGCCCCGCAGCCCCGGTGATCGCCTCGCGTCTGGTTATAGTAACAACTGCAACTATTTACACACTGATCGCACAGCTATCGTGCGATCAGGTGTGCATTGACTTGCAGTGGCTACTATAGTTCGCGAGCCATGAGTGTCGTGTCTCGGCTCGATTACCGGTCGCCTTTCGGCTCGCGGCCGAGGACGCTGGCGACGGACTCGATGCGGTCGTCGGCATCTTTCCCGCTGCCGTCGGTGTCGTCGATCTCGAGCGAGGTGATGATCCGGTCGCTCTCGACTGCGTTGTGGGCCGCCTGGACGGCGTCGAACACCTCGTCGACCTCGTCGGACTCGATCACGGTGTCCGTCGCGGTCAGTTCGTACGCGATATCGAACTCGTCGAGCGCGTCGATGGCCTGTGCGATGTCGTCAGAGAGGCTTCCGTTGCGGACGGGAAGCACCTCGAATCTGGCGATGACTGTCATTGAAGATACCTCGAAGATGCGCCTGTGAGGACGCGGCGTCCACTGACAGCACTGGGCTACGGCGACACTCATCATAGCCTTCGGGCGTTCACTTGCAAAGAGGTCGACAGCGTTGCAGTCTCCCGCTGTTGCATTCGATGGGAGAGAAGACAGCAAATTGGCGTTCACAGACTCCCGAGCGCTCTGAACTGCGAAAGCCCCAGGGGAACACCGAGCACGCGCCACACCGTCGTGTCTCGAGTCGGCCGTCACGTGGTTTGGAAACAGGATACCGAAAGCGGTGGCGCATTTTAGGTGGGCCAAAATCAAAACAACTATATTATTTTAGGTTTGCCTAAATCGCATGGGAACGAGACAGTGCGGGTTCGGTTTCAGACTGACCGGAATCGAAGTGACCCGATCTGTCAGGCCGGACACTCGAAAATCGGATGGACAGAAACGATGATCGGAACGACACTCGGCGATATCCGTCACCACATCGAATCGCTCGCCAGTGAGGATGGAAGCTATTACCTCGTCTGTGGTCGGACGGGCGACCGGCCGGTTCCCGCGACTGAGTTGTACTTCGAGCATCGTCCCGCTGCGAGAGCGGCCGCCCACGCGACCGAACAGTATCGGGAAGTGCTTCGACGGTACGATCCCCGTGTCCCCTACTACGACGTGATCGTCTGTCAGCGGACGGATACTGTCCCATCGACAACTGAGAGCGCTGCTTCCCCGCTCGATGCGACCGACAGTCCGGAGTCGTCAAGTCTTGCACGTACCGAATCCGAACGGTCTCCGTCCTCGCCACATCGGTCGCTGATCGACTTCTGTCACAGCATCGCTGGCGTCGTCTTCGAGACCATCGCCGAGCAGTCGAATGACGGTATCGAGGCGGCGATCATGGAGACGTACCTCGAGACGGCTGAAACGATCGCCGATCCCGACGAGCTCTGTCTCTGCTTGCTCGACAGTATCGCGCGGGAACTCGAGGCTCGACTCGATGCCGACGAGCAGGCAAGGCTCCTGCGAACCGCAGCAGAACGTCTCTCGGAACCGACGCCTGTGGTCGCCGGGACCGATCCGCTCGAAGCGACGCTTGGAACGCTTCAGTCGGTCGCACTCCTCGAGACGTACTCCCTCGATCGATCGACCGTCGACGCCGACGACGGAGCGGAATGCTGGGAAGTGACGCTCGAAGAGTACGCGCTCGCGGCCGACGGAGCACATATTGTGACGCTTCCCCTCGCCGTCGAACTGTTTCGACAGCGCTCGCCGGAGTCGTTACGGATCGACCGGACGGACGGCGACGAGAATCGAACGCTGTCGGCCTGGCAACTCACACTCACAACCGACGGGCCGACTCGTCCCTGCGGGCTCGTCACCGTAACAGGATAATCGCGAACATGATGGTACGAACATACGTTCACGACGCCAGAGAACGGATCGACGCCGAAGGGGAACACGTCGCGGAGAAACTGGCCGCCTACGATCAGTTCGAACGCGAACTCGACGATATCCAGGTTTGCACACCAGGCGGCCCACGCCGGCAGGGACACACGAACCAGAACGGGGTGACAACGACGGCGACGATACTCGCACACACGGAACGGAACGACGATACCCTCAAGCGGATTCGGTCGTCGTTTGCAGAGACGGTTCGTCCGCTCAGTACCGATGATCTGGACGAACCGGAACCGGTCCTGACGACGGTTCAGGAAGAGCTCGGCGAGGACGTTGCATACGCACTCTCACCGGCTACTGATAGTCGGTTTACGCCCGAAGTCAAAAACGCGATTCGCTCGATGATCGCGCGCCGTCGCACCGACCTGCAGGCGACGGACCGCGCGCTCGCCGTCGAGAAACGATCGCTGCAGCACGCACTGGACGAACTCGAACCAGTCATCGACTGGATCTGCCGGGTAAACGAAACGCCCCTCTCGGATCTCGGATTCGATGCACTTCGAACACGACACGAAACGGTAGCGGCCCACCGATCTCGGTGTAATCAGGTCGCGGCGGATCGACAGGCGATCATCCACGGCGCTGCTCGCGAGTCGGTCTCGACGGCTGCACATCGGACGCTACTCGCCTATCTCTACCGCGACTTACCGACCTCGTTTCCCGTCTTGACCACCGTCACTCGACTCGATGAACGCTGCCAGGACTGCCAGCGGACCGTTCGGGACCACCTCGTCAGGCGTATCTAACCCATCGCCGCAACCAGTTCCTTTTCCCACGGGTAGCGATGAAACGCGATCTTGTTACACCACCCTCTGTGGCATAAAAGTAAATAGACTGACATAGTTGGGGAAGAATATTTGGTCATAACACATTTGACCATCAAGCGGTTTGATACCTCCATGGCGGGGACATCGAAGCAGTCGGGAAATTCACACCACCGTATTGAAAATATATTTGACACGGTTCGTGAGACGATTCGATATGTCCCCCGCGGCGACTCGATTCCGGACAAAACGTGGCGTTCTCGCCACCGAACGATACTGATACTGCTATGGGCGCACGTGCCGCTGTTGTTTCTGCTTGGACGGTACGATGGGCACGACCCGTATCTAACGGGGGCAACGTATACCGCGACCCCACTGGAGATGGTGGTCCTCGAGGTCGGTGTGATCGCAGCGATCGCACTAGTGGCCAGCTGGTCGCGACTCGGTCGACGTGTTAGGACGATCCTCGCTGCGATCGGACTGATGACCTGTTCCGCCGTTCTAGCTCATTTTTGGGGCGGATTTATCGAAGCGCACTTTCACTTTTTCGTTATGGTCGGTGTCATCGCGGCATACGAAGACTGGTTGCCGTTCGTGCTAGCGATCGCCTACGTTGCGATCCAACACGGACTCTTCGGAATGATTGCGCCGGGAGCGGTGTACAACCATTCGCCAGCGATCGAAAATCCGTGGGGGTGGGCGTTCGTTCACGCGGTGTTCATCCTCGGCCTCTCGGCGGCGATCGTCTCACACTGGTTATCGATCGAGCGTTCCCGGTCGGAACTCGATAAACAGTCGCAAAACGTCGAGGAGAGCAACCAACAGATTCAGGACCTCAAAGAGAAACAACGGGAGATCGAAGCGGCACGAGCGGAAGCCGAACAGGCGAAAGCACAAGCACAGACGGCAAAGGCCGAAGCCGAAGCCCGAAAACGAGAGGTCGAACAACTGAACGACCAACTGCTGGTCCAAGCCAACGAGGTCGCGGCCGCGATGGAGGCTGTTTCAGCCGGTGACTTTACCGCCGATCCACCGCACGGTACCGATATCGAGGCCATCGCGGAGATCAACAGCTCGTTCGAATCGATGACCGGCGAACTTTCGGCGACCATTGCCGAGCTGCGAGCGTTTGCGGAAACTGTCGAGGATACGACACAGTCGGTCCACGAAGACGCGACGACGCTCGAAGAGAGCCAGCGACAACAGGCTCGAGACGTGAGCGAGTTCGCAACGGAGCTCCGTGCCGTTGCAGACGATATCGAGTCAACAACCGGAGAACTAGGGGATTTGTCGGCCACTCTCGAAGCGATTGCAGTCAGTACCGAGGAGGTCTCGGCCGAAGCGACCACCGCAGCAAACGCTGCTGAATCCGGTGTCGAGACTGCAGCAGGAGCGATCGAGACCATCGAAACGATCGAACGCAGCATGGACGAACTCGCGGCGGTCATGGACTCGCTCGATAGCCAGATAGACGACGTCTCCGAAAGCTCGGTAGTCATCGAGGGGATCGCCGATCAGACGAACCTGTTGGCCCTCAACGCGAACATCGAGGCTGCAAACGCTACCGACGAGGGCGACGGTTTCGGCGTCGTCGCGGACGAGGTCAAATCGCTCGCCGAAGAAACACGGAGTCATTCGACGACGATTCAAGAGACGATCGAGAAAACTGTCAACGACCTCGAACAGGTTTTAGAGGAGATGGAACGGACGAAATCGCAGATAGAGTCGGGCCACGAGACGATCACCGCTGCCGGCGAGACGTTCTCGGGATTATCGAACACGGTCGATGAGGTAGAAACGTCGGTGAACGAGGTGGCAACGGCGACGGACGATGCCGCGCGAACGACCGAAACCGTCGTCGATACCGTCACCGCAGTCGCGGACCAGTCTCGAACGATCGCAGATCAGAGCGACGCGCTCGCTGAGCGGGCCGAAACCAGCGCAGCAACGATCGAAGACATTCGATCACAGCTCGATGTGCTCGCGAGCCAAACGACCAACCTTCAGGCGCAACTCGAGACGTTCGAGTGTGACCGCCGCGACGAACGGACCCCGCCGCTCGAGACCTGACTGAAGCAGCTTCGAGAATGGTCGGGTGCCGAGTCGCTGTTCGAGACTCGTGTAGCCGGTGCGATTCTTAAGTCGCTATTGAACGGCACTGCACAGCCGGTCGCAGGACGGCGTTACGATGGTGTGTAACTCGTTTCAGGAGCGACTAGAGGCTGCACGGCGAGGAACCCGTGAACGATCCGATTCGAGCGACGCGACAATCGTCCCGCTTGGCGCGCTTCTCAGATGACAGCGTGCGACCTCGAGAACACAATACCGAGTCGCTTCTATTGTTACTGCCCACGGTCCACTCCGTTCGCATTGTTCGCAGCAAAAATGGGCCGACTCGGATTTGAACCACGCGAAGACGTTCCGGGTCCCTCACTTCGTTCGCTTCCCGGGCGTGCGACTTCTCTACTTCAAATCCGAGCGGGTCAATATTCACGGCTCACCGATTTGGTTCGCCGCAAGAATATGGGCCGACTCGGATTTGAACCGAAGGAAGACATTCCTGCTCGCTTTGCTCGCGGGCTGTGACTTCCAGGGTTCAAACCGAGACTACATCACGGATTTCCGGCTCACGAGTTTGTTCGCCGGAAAATCAGTGGGCCGACTCGGATTTGAACCGAGAGCCTCCACCTTATCAGAGTGGCGCTCAACCTAATTGAGCTATCGGCCCGCGTCTGCACTCGGTAGTTGCTCGGTGGTACGTTTAAACGTTTCTTTCCGAAGAAGGCGTGAGAACCGCTACCGAGCGAGGGGGTCGCCGTCGTCGGAGCCGTCCTCGTCCTCGGCGGACGCATCACCGGTCCCGAACTCGACGGTGTAGGAATCCTCGTCGTTGACGGTGTAATCGTCGCGTCCGAGGTCGTACGTCCCGCCGTCGGTCGACTCCGCGCCGGCCGCCTGTCCCGACTCGTCGGGGAAACCGTAGGTCCAGACGGTCCCGCTCGCGAAGCCGCCGGTCTTTTTGTCCGCGTAGGGCACGATCACGTAGCGTTTGAGCCCGGCACGGATGGGAATCCGGGTGAACGGAATCACAAGCAAGAACCCGATCAGGTCCGTCACGAGCCCGGGGGTGAGCAAGAACGCGCCCGCGGCGATCAACAGCCCGCCGTCCATGAGCTCGTTCGTCGGCGGCTTCCCCTCGGCCATCGACCGCTGCATCTTTCGGATGGTCCGTCGTCCCTCGGCGCGAACGAGCAACATGCCGACCAGTCCAGTCAAGACGACGAGCAGGACCATCCCGACCCAGCTAATCGCGGCGAGTTCCCAGACGACGATCCCGAGCAACATGGCGTCGAGAAACGGGATGAGCAACAGCGCGAAGATCCACCGGAGCATGGCTCGACATAGCCGTCCAAGGGTGAAAACGCTTTACTCTCGTTCCAGTGCTGGCGACCGGCCGCATCGCCACTCCCAGGGCGCAGAGTGAAACGAGTGAACGAAGGGCTTACGCCCACGACGAACGACGAGTCGGTATGAACGACGAAACGCGCGTCGAGTGGCGCGAGTGGGGTCAGGACGCCTTCGACGAGGCCGCGGCGGCGGAAACGCCGGTCTTGCTCTCGCTTACTGCGACGTGGTGTGATCACTGCCACGAGATGGACGCAGAGACGTACGCCGAGCCGCGAATCGCGGCGAACGTCAACGACAGCTTCGTCCCCGTTCGAGTCGACGTCGACCGCCACCCCCGAGTTCGGGATCGGTACAACATGGGCGGCTTTCCCTCGACGGTCTTTCTCGCACCGAACGGACACGTGCTAACGGGTGCCGGCTATCTGGGTCCCGACGGCATGCGCCAGGTGCTCGACAGCGTTCGGACCATGTGGCAGACGAAAGGCAGCGGCGCGGCGCGAGTCCCCCGCCCGCTCCGAGATGATGAGCCGCCGGCCGGCGAACTCACCGCAGACGTCGAGGCGGCGATGCTCGGCCAGCTAACCGAGACGTACGACGAGATGGCCGGCGGCTGGGGCCAGAGCCCCAAGTTTCCCCTGCCCGACGCGCTCGAGTTCGCACTCAAGCGCGACCGGGAGATGGCGCTGCGCTCGTTTGACGCCGTCGGCGCGAACCTGTTGGATGAGTACGACGGCGGCTTCTATCGCTTCGCGAGCGAGCGAAACTGGTCGGGGCTCCAGCGCGAGAAGTTGCTGGACTCCAACGGCGCGCTCGTTCGCGCGTTCGCGAACGCCTACCTGCACACGGGCAAAGACGAGTACCGCGAACCGGCCGAGCGCACGATCGAATATTTGACGACGACGCTGTGGAACGACGAGGCCGACGCCTTCGCCAACAGCCAGGCTCCCGGCGAGGACGACGCCCACAGCCTCGACGCGACGGACCGTGCGACCGCCGCGGAGCCGCCGGTCGACAACGGCGTCTTCGCCGGACCCAACGGGCTCGCCATCGAAGGGCTGCTCACGTACTACGCCTATACGGACGACGAGCGCGCGCGACGGTACGCCGAGCGAGCGCTCGAAACGCTGCGAACGGCGCTCATCGAAGACGGCGTCGTCGCCCACGTCCGAGACGAGAGCACAGATTTCGACGCCGACACCTGCCTGCTCGCCACCCAGGTGCGCGTCCTCGCCGCGCTAACGACGGCCGCGAGCACGCTCGGGTCCGAGATGGTCACGGATGCGACCGCAGTCGCGGACGCGACGATCGACCGACTCCACGACGGCGACTCGTTCGTCGACGGCCCCGCAGACGGTACCGGCCTCCTCGATCGCCCGCTGCGCCCGCTGGATTCGAACGTCGCCATCGCGGACGCGCTGGTCGAGGTGGCGGCACTCACCGGCAACGAACGCTATCGCGAGATCGCACGGGATACGCTCGAAGAGTTCGCTGGAGCCAGCGATCGCTTCGGCGTACAGATCGCCCGCTACGCGACGGCGACCGCTCGGCTGCTCGAGGGGCCGCTCGTCGTCCGCGTCGGCGACGAGCCGGGATCGGATCTCCATCGCGCCGCGTTACGCCTCGCAGACCACGAGAAGGTCGTCGTCCCCGATGCGACCGATAAACTCGAACCGGGGACGGCATGGGTCGAACGGAACGACCGCGTCTCGACGATCGCCGAAACTCCGGAGCAGTTGAGCCAGCGTCTGCAGTCCGTTCTCGAGTAACGACGGCACTCAGACGCCCGCTGAGCAGAATCGATCAAACTACCCCAGTGTTTATATTCTGGCGGGCGCTTTTCTCGGTGTATGGCCACTCTCAGGGACCTCGGGCTCTCGGAGTACGAGGCCCGAGCGTATCGAGCGCTGTTGAACACCGGACCCACAACGGCCAAGGAGTTGTCGCGGGCGAGCGAGGTTCCGATGGGGCGCATCTACGACGTCTTGAACAGCATCGAACAGTACAACCTCGTCCGGAGCCAGACCGCGAGCCGGCCGAAAAAGTACGTCGCTGTCGAACCCGCGACCGCGCTGGATCGGCTCCTTGAGGACAAGAAACGCGAACTCGAGGCGAAAGCCGACCAGTACGAGTCGATCGTCGACGACCTTTCGGACGAACTCGACGCGGCAGACCCCGTCGAGGACCAGTTCTGGACCGCCGCCGTCGGCCCTGAGGAGACGATCGACCTCCTGCTCGAACGCCTTGCGGCCGCCGACGAGCACATCGTGATGGTTGCCGCTAATCCGGACCCCAAGCGGGACATGCAGGCGATCAGCGAGGAGGTTCTTGCCCAGCTCGAGGATGCCCTCGATCGGGGCGTCTCGGTCGACGTGTTGATGACCCGCGAGATGGTGGCGGCGCTCTCGGAGACGGTCGGGGAACGGTATCGGAGTACGCTACAGGCGCGCAACGACTTCGAGGTGCGCACGAACGACGACGTGACGGGCTCGTTCAATCTCATTGACGACGTCGAACTCTGCATTCAGGTCCCGAACCCCCTCTCCTCGGGCGAAGCGTTCGGCATGATCGACCTCAAAGATCCCGAGTTCGCCGCGAGCGTCAACGAGGAGTTCGTTCCGCGGTGGGAGGAAGCCGAGCCGCTGACGTTCTGATTACTCGCCGTTGACTTCCTCGCGCAGCGTCGCCATCTCGACGATGCGCTCGGCGTGGGCGTTGTGCTGGTGGATCGACTCGTCGTTAGACTGTTTCATCGTGATGACCGCGTCGTCCGCGAGGTGGTCGAACTCGTCGACAACGCCCTCAGCCAGCGAGCGCACGCAGTCCTCGACGAACTTCGCGTCCGCGTGCGCTTCGTAGGTCATGTGGTCCTCGTCGGGTCGCTTCGCGAGGTTGTAGATCCGCGCGCTCATCGAGTCCCGAGCGATGTCGATGATGTCGTTCAGGTCGACCTCCGGGTCGCCACCGGCCTCGACGGTCAGCGTCGCGTGTCCGCGCTGGGAGTGGCCCGGCTGTGGAACCTCATCGAGGAACTCCGTAATCGTCTCCTGCTCGACGCCCAGATCTTCGAGGGTCTGTTTTGCGCGCGCGGTCGACATCCCCTGCGAACAGGGACAGACGGTCATCCCCGTCACTTCCGCGCCGATTTCCTCGCGCGTGCCCTCCTCCGTCGCCGTCGCTGAGGCGATGATGTCGACGGTGTGTTGGGTCTCGCGGTCGCTTGCAGGCGTTTGCTCGCGGCGCATGAACTCGGCCTCCATCGAGACTTCGGCCTTTGACGTGTAGTCGTGTTTCTCCAGTAGGCGTTCGGCCGCATCGCCACAGACCTCCTCGACGCGGTAGGCCTCCTCGCGGGTCGCATCCTCCAGAATCTCGTCGATGACCTCCATGTTGCGGCTCATATCCGCACCCTTGCGCCACGCAGGGAGGTCGACGAAGACTTCGAACTCCGCGGTGAGAACGATCGGTCGATCCCCGTTGCGGGCGATCTTGACGAGTTTCTCGACGCCGGTGACGCCGACCTGACTCAGGCCAACGGTGACGTCGGGCGACGTCGCCTGCACGTCCGGAAGCTGATGACTCATTGTCCGTACTCGGGGCAGCGCTCGATTAGGCCTTTCGGAACCAGCGACATCTCATCTCGAACAGGGGTCGACATCGCTTCCCGGTCACTGGCGCGTTCGGCCTTTAAGTGCCTCTCGTCACAAGGTGAAGATACGACGGGAAACCGGACTGGTGGTTCTCTCGCTCTCTTTGCGATTACTGTTATCTCCGGCCAGTACGGAATCGTCCGTGCAGTCGGCTTCCTCGCCTCACATCGGGAGCGGCGCTGCCGTCCCATCGTGTTCGTCGTCGAACTCCAGGCGATCCAGCCGCGGACCGAGATGTTCGCACACGAGCAAGACGAGCGCATTCCTCGTTCCCTGCCCGGTGATGGCGGTTACATGCGATTCGTCGGTCGCGTCCTCGTTGGCGCCCGTCATAACCATTGCCGCCTCCCGATCGGCGAAGACGACGCGCCCGTGGTGAACCTGGTCGACCGGGAAATTGATCCAGTCGAGTCGAGGCTCACAGACGACTGCCTGTGGAACCGCTGACCGAACGGTGTCCCTGATTTGTGCCGATCGTGATCCGACGTAGACGTCGACTCCCCGGTCCACGGCGGCTCGCCACCGCTCGAGACACTGTTGCTGGAGGATACCGTCGTCGGGCACCATCACGAACAACTCGTCCTCGGCGTTATCGACGATTTCGTGCGCTCTGGT
This sequence comes from Natrialbaceae archaeon A-arb3/5, assembly GCA_046614585.1. Classification (GTDB taxonomy): domain Archaea; phylum Halobacteriota; class Halobacteria; order Halobacteriales; family Natrialbaceae; genus JBKKHI01. The sequence continues at coordinate 108,923 of JBKKHI010000008.1, forward strand.
GACGATATTCTCCACCCCCTCGATCGTCCAGCAGGCGCTCAAGTTCGTCGCGTCGCCGTCCGAGCCACCATCGCGAGCGATCGTGGTCGAACTGGCACCGATACCGTTTCGGGGCAGAACGTGTTTTGCGGCGTCTCCAACCGGACTTTCGGCCAGCCAGTTGGCGCGCCACTGGAGCGCGTCTGCGTCGATTGCGACGGTCTCGTTCGACCGGTCGTACTCGACGAGGCCGGCGTCCGCGAGCATGGGCAGATGAGTGTGGACGAGTTCCGTCGCAACGGGCTCACAGTCTTGCTCGGAAACGTCGGCGAGTCGAGTGTCGTCGCCGCCTTCGGCCGCCGCGACCATCGCTGCGAGGTCGATCACGGGAACGGCGTCTCGCCGCCTCGCGAGCACGGAACAGACGGTTCGACGGCGAGGGGATCGGAGCGCTTCGAACGTCCGGTCGAGGACGTCCTCGTCGCCGATCGACCCGCCGGTCGGATCGTCGAGGGCCGACCGAACCCACTCGACCTCGAGAACCGGATGATCCGTCAGGGAAACTGTCTTCTCGTTGCCGTCGTCGTCGCAGGTGACGAGACCGATGTCCTCGAGTCGCGGAACGTGGCGGTGAGAGAGGGAGACGTGCATCTGCGTGCACTGATCGTCGGTGACGATCGGACAGTCGTATTTGACGGTCGCGACTTCGGTTGCGAGTGTAGAGATCGCCATCGTGGACGACGCCGACGTGGCGGCTGTCGGATCGGTTCGCTCGAGAAGGACACTCAGGAGAGATCGTCGAGTGGCATCGGCGAGAACGTCGAACGCGACAGTCGGCGAGCAGTCGGTAGGGGGCGAACTCATTGAAGGATAAAGACGATGGGAAGGGGTAAGGAGTATACCAGCGCTGGCTGGTACCAGTCAGTGGTACGTTCGGGTCGCCGGAGCGTCGAGTCCGCCGGTTCGTCACTCGAAGTATTCCATCAGCAACTTTTCCTGGGCAACTCTGAGGTGCTGGTGGAAGGTCTGGCGTGCGATTCCGAGCCGGTCGGCAATCTCGCTCGCGTCGCTGTTTCGCGTCGGCCACTCGAAGTAGCCGCCGTAGTAGGCCGCTTCGAGCGCCGTTCGCTGTTTTTCCGTCAGCGACGCGTCGACAGCCCGGCGGAAATCGCTGTGCGTCTCGACCGGTTGATCGACGGACCGCTTCGAGACGAGTTTCGTCTCGGGGTACGTCGACGTGATCGCGTCGACGAGCTCGCGAACGTCCGCATCGGGGCTCACCTGAACCACAGCGTTCGCGACGCCGTGGTCGACGACGTTGGAGCGCATTCGCGCTCCGTGATCCGCGAGAAGTCCCGTGACCGTTGGACCGCGAACCACGAGTTCTAGGTGACTCTCGTCTCCGGTGTCCTCGAGGGGACGGAACTCGCGAATCGAGGGGTGGTCCCGAACGATATCACGGATTCGATCGGCGCCGACGTCGGAGACGGTGACGTAGTAGACGAACACCTCGTCGGTCAGCGCGAGCACGTGATCGAGCGTCAGCCGGCAGTCGGCCCGGGCGGAGAGATCGATACAGACGTCCTTTCGGTCGCGCGACTCGAACTCGAGTTCGACGACGGTGTCCATGTAGAGGAGCCGCCGGACGGTCATCGCGTTGATCGCGTGGCCGACCGTTCCACCGAACTCCCGCAACACCTCCTGCTCCCGATCGGTGAACGCCGACGGATCGGCGGCGGCGATCAGGAGAACGCCGAACGTCCGCCCGCTGGCGACGATCGGAACCGTCGCGACCGACCCGTAGCCGCGTTCGCGAGCGTCGGTCCGCCACGTCTCGATGGAATGCTCGCGCAGGGATCGGTACCGCTGAACGGCGCCAGTTTCGAGCGGTGACGCCCCAGGTGCGTCGGCCGGCGGATCGACGAACGACGAGAGGACGCCCTCGTTCAGGGTCGCGTCAACGCCCGCCCACGCCTTGGGTTCCCACGACACTCGGTCGGTCGTGACTGCGGCGTCGACCCGTCCGATCACGGCGAACCGATAGGCGTCGGCGGCCGCGAACGCCTCGACGATCGCAGTCTCGATCTCCTCGCGCGTCTCCGCCCCGATCATCGCTTCGTCGATCGTTCGAACGATCGCGTTGAGGCGCTCGAGACGCTCGAGTTCGCGCTCGCGAGCCTTGCGGTCGCTGATGTTTCGGCCGACGCCCGTAAACCCAAGGACCGTCCCGGTCTCGTCGGTGATTCTGGCGCTGTTGAACTCGTAGGGGACTTGCCGACCGTCTTTCGTCAGCACCTCGCCCTCGGCGGTAATACTCTCTCCCTCTTCGAGAATGCGTTCGATCGCGCGACCGATGTGCTCGCGGTCGGCTGGCGCGATGAATTTGAGGGGGTGCATGCCGGCGAGGTCGTCGGCGTCGTAGCCGATGGCGTCCTCGAACCGATCGTTCCAGTGGATCAGATTCCCTTCGGTATCGTACGCGTAGAGGATGTCCGGCTGGGCCTCGAAGATGCTCTCCGTGAGCGCCTTCTCCTCGCGGAGTTCGCGCTCGCGTTCGCGTTCGTCAGTCCGATCGTGAACGAACCACGCGTATCCCTGCAGATCGCCGTCCTCGGCGTTGGAATCAGCGTCGAGACCGTCCTCGTCTCGGATCGGTGCGAGCACCTCCCGAACCCAGAATCGGCTGCCATCGCTTCGAATTCGCCACCCCTCATCCTCGGCTTGACCCGTCGTTCTGGCCCGCTCGAGCAATCGTTCCGGCCGCCCATTCTCCTGGATCGGCGTCGGAAAGAGGACGCGATAGTGAGCACCGACGATTTCGTCCGCTTCGTATCCTGTGATCGATCGTTCACCATTGTTCCACGTGACTATGTGTCCATCCGCGTCGAGCAACGAGACAGCGTAATCGCTGACGAGGCCGGTCAACTCGCGAACGTCGAAACTAACGTCGGATAACCAGTCGACGTCCGCTCCGTCGACGTCTGCTTCATCGACATCCATCCCGTTCGACGAATCGCTCTGGTCCGACGGTGGATTACTCATTCGGATAGTGCATGTTTTATCATGTCTATTCCATGGCCAGCCGTGAAAAGCCGTTGGTGGCTCTCGCTACGTGTTTATCACCGGCGTACGGCCATCGCGACGGACGACTACGGCCCGGCGGCATCCGGCTGTCGAAATCGGCGAGTTAACGGGTCTCGAACGCGGAGTCCGGATATGAGCGACCTCGTAATCGTCGAGAGCCGCGCCGACCGCGCGTCGGTTCACATCTGCGAGCAGCTTCGAGATCTCATTTCGTGGGACGAACGCACCGACGAGAGCCTCCCGGAAGCCGACGGCGGCGGCACCTACTACCGGGCCGACGGCGTCGAGCTCCGCTCGTTCGCGGACATGCACCTCGACCTCGAGCGACCCACCGCGGCGTTTGACTGCGACCCCAGCCTCCTCGTGTTCGCCTCGCGCCACTCCGGCGAGACGGGGGCGCTGCTGACCGGCCACTTCACGGGTAACTTCGGACCGGCCGAGTTCGGCGGCGAGGACGACGCCGTCGCCGAGGCCTGTCCGAACGCGCTGGCTCGGCTACTCGAGGCGTTCGACGAGTACGCGCCCGACGGCTACGACGTCGGGATGGAGTGTACCCATCACGGTCCAACCGACGTCGGTTGTCCATCACTGTTCGCGGAACTCGGCAGCAGCGACGAACAGTGGGACGATCCCGCGGGTGCCGAGGCGGTCGCGCGGGCGATCCTCGACCTGCGCGGGGTCGATCCACACCGCCCCCAACTCGAGAACGACACGCTCGCGAGCCGGCGGAATCGCGACGAGAGTCCGAGACGACAGGTCGTCGGCTTCGGCGGCAACCACTACGCCCCACGATTCGAGCGGGTCGTTCGCGAGACGCCGTGGGGCGTCGGCCACGTCGCATCCGACTGGGCGCTCGAGGCGATGGGTCACCCGTCGGCGCATCGCGACGTCATCGAGGCGGCCTTTGCGGCCAGCGATTCGGATTTTGCCCTGATCGACGGTGAGTGGCCCGTACTCGAAGAAACCGTTCGGGACCTCGGCTATCGCGTCGTCAGCGAGACGTGGCTGCGCGCGGTCGGTAATCGCCCGCTCGCGCTCGTCGACACCGTCGAGTCCGAGCTCGGTGCTATCGACGACGGTATCCGCTTCGGCGAGCGACGCGACGCGGAGATAATCGCGCTCGAATTGCCGGCGGATCTTATCGATTCCGCGGAGGGGATCGATCCGGATCGCGTCCGCGATATCGTCGCCCGCCACAGCGTCGCATTCGAAACCGAGAACGGCGGCAGCCGCGTCGGCTCGCGGGTGGCCGTCCCCGAAACCGAGGCCGACGGTTCGACAACGGCGATCGTCGAGGGACTCGCCGACGTGCTCGAAGCCAAATACGAGTCGGTCGCGATCGAAGACGACGCCGTCGTCGCGGAGGAGCTCGCGTTCGACCCCACCCTCGCCCGCGAGGCCGGCGTGCCGGAGGGGCCGAAGTTCGGCGCGCTCGCGGATGGCGAGCCGGTTACGGTCGATGGCGAACGTATCAAACCCGAGAGCGTTCGACGCCAGCGAACGCATCGATTTCAGTTGTGATTTATCCGCAAACAGACAGTAATACGATTATACGAGGGACTAGAGCCTTCTTCTGTACTTATATACCTGACAGGTAATAAGACAATAAGGTGTCAGACATCCGGCTGACGTGTAGGGGAAAGGTAATTATGCTTCGCCCTTTAGAAGGTCCCAAGAATGGACTCACTCATCGACGACGCCATCGACGAGGCCGAGGACGGGGAAGCGGAACCCCCCGTCGACGGTCAGTCGGAGACCGCGTCATCGAGCGCGAGCGGCCGAGAGACCGGAACGATGACCGACGAAGAGCTAGAGGACGTCCTGCAGGACCTCCAGACCGATATCACGGTCGTCGGCTGCGGCGGTGCCGGCGGCAACACGATCGACCGGATGGACGAAGAAGGGATCCACGGGGCGAAACTCGTCGCCGCGAACACCGACGTCCAGCACTTAGTCGAGATCGAAGCCGATACGAAGATCCTGATGGGCGAGGAGAAAACCGGCGGCCGCGGTGCCGGCTCGCTCCCACAGGTCGGCGAGGAAGCCGCACTCGAGAGTCAACAGGACATCTACGAGGCCATCGAGGGCTCGGACATGGTCTTCGTCACGGCCGGACTCGGCGGCGGCACCGGAACCGGCTCCGCGCCCGTCGTCGCGAAAGCGGCCCGCGAGGCCGACGCGCTGACGATTTCGATCGTTACGACGCCCTTTACCGCAGAAGGCGAAGTCCGACGGACCAACGCCGAGGCCGGCCTCGAACGGCTGCGCGACGTGAGCGACACCGTCATCGTCGTTCCGAACGACCGGCTGCTCGACTCCGTAGGTAAGCTCCCCGTCCGCCAGGCGTTCAAGGTCTCCGACGAGGTCCTGATGCGTTCGGTCAAGGGCATCACCGAACTCATTACGAAACCCGGTCTCGTCAATCTGGACTTCGCTGACGTCCGCACCGTGATGGAACGAGGTGGCGTCGCGATGATCGGTCTCGGTGAGTCCGACTCCGAAGCGAAAGCCGAAGACTCGGTCAAGACCGCGCTGCGCTCGCCGCTTCTGGACGTCGACATCTCGGGCGCGAGTTCGGCACTGGTCAACGTCACCGGTGGCAACGACATGTCGATCGAGGAGGCCGAAGGCGTCGTCGAGGAAATCTACGACCGGATCGACCCCGACGCGCGCATCATTTGGGGGACCTCGATCGACGAGACCCTCGAAGGCAGCATGCGCACGATGATCGTCGTCACGGGCGTCGAATCGCCACAGATCTACGGCCGTCCCGACGGTGAAGCCGTCCAGCCCGATATGGACGGCGACGATATCGACTTCGTCGACTGATCACGCTCGGCCGCGAGTTCAGTAGGAGAGAGCAGGGGTCCATCGTTTTCACCGTTCGCATCGGCCGCGGAGCCGACGTACTCACAGCGGGTCAATGGACGGGGCTCGGGAAACGAAGTATCTGACATCGCCGCGTGCGCGACCCTTTTGAGAGCCGAGTCCCGAATCCCTGTATGCACTCGACCGACCCGGAACGCGACTCGAGCGGGCCGATCGCGGGCGAAGCCGTCCATCACGGACCCGGAATCACCTCGAATCGCGCGTTTCCGACGAACCGCTACCCCTCGCATCTCGACCCGTTCGTCCTCTTCGAGCGCTTCTCCATCGATCCGAACGACGGCTTTCCGATGCACGCCCACCGCGGCTTCGAGATCGTCTCCTACATGCTCGAGGGTGGGATGGCCCACGAGGACTCGCTCGGCGTCTCCCACACCGCGACCGCGGGCGAGGCGATGCACATCACGGCCGGCGAGGAGATTCGACACTCCGAGTTCTCCGCCGACGGTGCGGCCTGTAGCGGCCTGCAACTCTGGGTGAACCTCCCGCGCGAGCAGAAGAAAATCGAGCCGAACTACGCCGACGCGGCCGCTTCGGACCTCCCGACGGCCGACCTCGAAGGTGCAACCGTTACGACCGTCGTCGGCGACGGCTCGCCGCTCGAGCCCACGACGTCGATGGCGTACCTCGATGCCGAAGTCACGGACTCGTGGGCGTGGTCGATTCCCGACGGCTGGACGGGATTTTGCTACGGCGTGTCGGGTTCGGGTACCGTCGACGGTGCGACGTTCGGCGAGGGCGACGTGCTGCCGGTCACCGCCGCACGAACGGTTGACCTGCAGACTGACGACGAGCTTCGCGTCGTTGCCGTCTCCGGCCGCCCGCACGGCGATCCGATTCGCCTACGTGGCCCGTTCGTGCTGTGAGCCGAGTGAGCGCCACGACCTCCGATCGTGTGATCTTGCTACTCGAGTTCAGAGAGGATAACACGTTTACGACAACGAATCGAACTATTCTGTATGCCGACCTACGAGGCGGCCTCGGTACTCCCCGTCGATTTCGAAACCGTCTGGTCGTTCTACGACAGCGTCGACGAACTCGAGATTCTGACGCCGGACTGGACCGGAATGCGCGTCTCGCACGCGATCGGTCCCGACGGTGAGTTCGATCCTGACAGCTATAGTAGCCACTGCAAGTCGATGCACACCTGATCGCCAGACGAGTCGTCGATCAGTGTGTAAATAGTTGTAGGTGTTACTATACCACGTCGGTACGGAAGTCCACCTCGAGTTACAGCCGTTCGGCCTCGACATTCTCCCCGAGAGCGAGTGGGTCGTTGAAATCGTCGATCGGCAGGTCGGCGACGACCGCGCCGTCTTCGTCGACGAGCAGCGAGACGACCGCGGGCCCTACGAGCGCTGGCGACACACCCACCAGTTCGCGGATCTCGGCGGCGAGACGCTCGTTCACGATCGAGTCACGTACCGGGTCCCGTCGGCGGGGTCGCTCCCGCTGGCCCATCCGATGCTCGCGGCGATGCTGTGGCATCGCCATCGGAAGACACGCGCGCTGCTCGTCGAGTGAGAGGGGTTTTGGAACTGTTTTCCGAGATCGCCGGACGAGTCGTTCGCGCGCCCGTCAGTCGTCCGCTGTCGCCGCACCGCTCGGTTCGCCGGCCTCCGCGTCGCCCTCGATGCTCGGCGGGTACTTTCCGCGGTCGAGTTTCAGATCCGACTGCGGACGCGCCATGCAGGTCAGCGCGTACCGCTCGGCTTCATCGTCGGTCAGTCCGCGCGCTGCGGGCTGGGTGACCTCGCCCTCGACGATCTCGGCCGAACACGCAAGACACATTCCGACCCGACAGGAGTATTCTTGGGCGATCCCCTCCTCGAGACAGCGACTGAGGATCGTTTCTTTGTCCGAACAAGTGATCGTCTCGTCGGTGCCGACGAACTCGATAGTGTACTCCGTCATAGAGGACGGTACGGATGACCTGACTAAAACTCTTTATTACATACTTGTCCTCGACGATCGGACAAAACGAGCACAACCTGTAGCAGTGTAAATAGTATCGAGTTCCCGAACGTCCGGCGGACTGACCATAAAACGTTTTCATATAGCGGCGTCCACAGTGTGGGTATGAGTACGCAGGAACAGTCGGGGGCGTCCGCCACGTCCGAGACTAGATCGCCGGACGTGGTCGTCGTCGGTGCCGGGACTGCCGGCTGTTACGCCGCAGCGACCGTCGCACGCGAGGGGTACGACGTCGTCGTCCTCGAACGCAAGCCCGAGGCCGAGGCAGGACACATCGCGTGCGGAGACGCACTGAAAGGGGCGAGTGACTTCCCGGACTCGATTCCGAAGTCACAGATCGAACCCGCGTTCACGAACACCGAAGTCGACCACGGCCGCTTCGAAATCCCGCAGGAGGACACCGTCCTCGAGATTCCGGTGCCGGGCGAACTGGCGGTCATCGACCGCTGGGAGTACGGCCGACGCATCATCGACGGGGCCGACGATGCCGGCGCGACGTTTCAGTACGACACCGTCGTGCAAAACGTCGTTCAAGACGACGACACGGGTCGGGTCACCGGCGTCGAGGCGATCCGTTCCGGTCAACCGATCACCTACGAGGCCGACGTCGTCATCGACGCCGCAGGCTCGCTGTCGGTGCTCCAGGACAACGTCGACTTCTCGATGTCCACGTTCGATACGAACGTCAACTACTCGCACTTCTGTTCGGCCTACCGCGAGATCGTCCACGTCGAAGAGCCCGTCGAGTGGGACGACGCGCTCGTCTTCAAACCGACCGAGCGCGCGGCGGGCTACCTCTGGTACTTCCCGCGCACGGAGACGGAGATCAACGCTGGCCTCGGATTCCAGATGACCGAGGAACCGATGCAACTCGTCGAGGACCTGAAACACGACCTCGAGAACCGCGCCGAGTTCGACGGCGCGGAGGTCGACGACAAGCTCGGGGCGGCTCTCCCGACGCGGCGACCGTACGACTCTGCGGTCCACCCGGGATACATGGCCGTTGGCGACGCGGCCGGGCACGTAAACCCGACCACGGGTGGCGGAATCGCCGGCGCCGCCTACGCTGGGATGTACGCCGCCGAGCAGGCGATCGAGGGGCTCGAAACCGGCGACTTCAGCGAGGATACGTTCTGGCGGTACAACGAGCGCGTGATGGATCACTTCGGCGCACGCTACGCCGCCCTCGACGTCTACAACATTCTCTCGACTGCTGTCGACGTTGACGACCTGATGGGGCTGCTCGCGGCCATGCCAGGCGACAAACTCGCCGAAGCGCTCTATTCGGGAAGCACGGATATCGGTATGAAACTGAAACTCGAAGCGCTCGTCAAGAGCCGCGGCCACTGGGGAACCATCTGGAACCTCTACCAGACGAAACGCCGGGCCGACGACCTCCTTGACCATTACGAGAGCTACCCCTCGAGCCCCGACGACCTCGCGGCGTGGCAGGACCGACGCGACGAGCTGATGGACGCCGTCTACGAGACGACTGGTGCCGATCCGAAGTACTGAGACGGGTAGTTGTCAGCCACTGCAGGCGAAGCCGCGAGACGGTTGCGGATCACCGACCGATCGTTACAGCAAAGCGCTCGATGGCGTCCATCGATAGTTCTCGTCGAGACACTTCGTGTCTGGACCTGTCGCGACGAAATACCGGATTTAAGGCGTAGAGTCCGATCCTGGAAAACGGTTTACCCTGTCCAACCGGAAACCGATCCAAAAATCGATCATGATAATTTATAATAGCATGGATGTAATTGGCACAAGATATGCTAGATAACAACACCCGTGTGAACGAACCAGCATCGTCGAACGAAGCTGTCGATCAAACCCGGTCCGATCTGTCACCGGATACGGCGTTCCATCTCGTTGCGAACGCTCGGCGACGATACGTTCTCTATTATTTCACCGCCCGATCGACGGCGGTCGCGACAGTAGAGACGCTCACCGGATACGTTACGACACACACTGACACGGCCGACCGAAAACACGTCGAGATCGACCTCGTCCATCAACACCTTCCGATGCTCGCCGATAACGGAATCGTCGAGTACGATACCAGAAGTGAACAGGTCAGGTATTACGGCGCGTCGTTAGTAGAGAAACTCCTCGAACTCGTCGCCGAGGACGACCTCGAACCGTGATCCATATCGGGTGTATCGGCCTCTTTTCGACCGATCGGAGTGAGCCGCCGAAAAAGCAATCGCGGCGGCAAAACGCGCTGTAAGCACGGAAACTGATTCGGACGAGAGAGTGCTGCGCTCGGTCGAGAGTCAGAGATCACCCAATCGGATCCCGTCCTGAACCAGTCGTGCGTTTCGTTCCCGATCGAGGTGGTCGGCGAGCTGGTCGTGTTCGTACAACTGTGCGATCACGTCGGCGTACAGCGTCCGCCACGCGATCGCGTAAATCGGCGACTGGCCCCACGCGCGCAGTTCCGGCACGAGTTCGTCGTACGTTTGATACCGATTTTCGAACCGGTCGATCGCCTCCAGTATCTGTCCCGCAGCCTCACGGTCGTCCTCGGCGTCTTCGATCATCTCGTTGAGTTTCGTTTCCCACCCTGCGACCGCCTCTTGCATGTCCGCGGCCGCGACCTCGTCGTCGGCCGGGAGTCGGTCGAGAATCGGCTCCGGAACGCCCAGTGACAGGTTCTCCATAGTTCGTGGTAGATCGGCGATCGGCAAGAAACCACGGTCGAGCAGCGACATTGGTCGACAAACGTGCTCGCAGAGCGAGACCACATCCAGATTGCGCCCAGGTCTCTTCCACATTTGGTATAACAGCATACGATTTATCCCGCCACTAGATCGGAGACGACGCCGTTCACCCGGTGACCGATACCGCAGCCAGATTAGTCGTAGACGGTCCGACCGAAAACACGACTGTACGAACGCGACAGACTGGACGTAAAGTCAATCGGGACCAGAAACACGTTCGAACACGAGAACAGTATGCGAACGACGACACGTACGATGAACGAACCATCACTGATCGATACCCACCCGAGAAGGTCGTGTGGATGGTACCGATCGCCCTACTGAGACAGCCCGATCAAAAATCACTCGTTCTAGACTCGCGTCCACCGTTTTTCAAAGAACCGTGGTTGAAAGGATAAACTAGAGATCGATGTATGGGATTTGCGTATGACCGGCGTGACTGTTAGTGCACCAGACGGTACTAATACGCTGAATTACCGCTTTCATCGAGAGACCCTACGTATATCCGTGTTGGCCGAGAAAGACAAACAAACGTGGGTTACACCACCGCACCACATCAAACGGAACCCACCTCCTTCCGACAAACAACCAAGCGCAACGACACGACGGCTCGCATCGGCTGTAGACCGAACGGGGTCTCGGTTGTAGCCGTTTCGAAATCGTTGCGAGCTGACACCATGGGCGGTCAAACGCGAAACGAGGAATCAATGAACACTGCTGGAACCTCTCAACCTGAGCGAGCACAGATCCTGTTAGTGGAGGATAACCCGGGTGACGTCCGATTAACCGAAGAAGCATTTAAACAGGGACGAATCGAGAACGACCTTCACGTGGTTACGGACGGGAACGAAGCACTCGAGTTTCTTTCCCAGCAAGGTGACTACGAGGACGTCCCACGCCCTGATCTCATCCTCTTGGATCTCAATCTACCGCGGACCGACGGCGAAGAAGTACTCGAGACACTCAAACACGATTCGAGTCTTCGATCGATTCCAGTGATCGTTCTGACGAGTTCACGTGCCGAGGAAGATATCGCCCGATCGTACGAACTACACGCAAACGCCTACCTCACGAAGCCAGTCGATCCTGACGAGTTCATCGAAACGGTCCGGGCGTTCGAGAAGTTCTGGTTTTCAGTCGTTCGCCTACCCCGGGAGGTCGAATAACCATGAAAGGAACGGACACCCGTACCGAGACAGCCGACGACGTCTCGAGCGAGCGCACTTCGGACGACGACTCGCCGGACTCGCCGCTTCGTATCCTCCTGATCGAGGACAACCCCGGCGATGCTCGATTGATCGAAGAAATGCTCAAAGATACCGAGGAGCTCATACAACGCGTCAGTTCCACGGCCGCAGCGAACGAAACACCGGAAACGTTCCGCGAGACGCGACTCGAGGACGGACTCGAAACGCTACGGGCGGAGTCCGTCGATATGGTGTTGCTCGATTTGAATCTGCCGGACAGCGAGGGGTTGCAAACGCTCGACATCGTGCACGACGAAAGCGACACGACGCCGATCGTCGTGTTAACGGGCTTGCGCGACCAGCAGGTCGGAATTCAGGCGATCCAACGCGGCGCACAGGACTTTCTCGTCAAAGACGAAGTGACGAGCGAACTCCTGATACGGACGATTCATCATGCGAGCGAACGAGCGCGCCAGGAACGAGAGCGCCGTCGACAGCGCAATCAGCTAGAAGCACTCAACCGTCTCAACCGGATCGGTCACGACATCACACACGCCGTGATCACGACGGAGACACGGGCGGAACTCGAACAGCAAGTTTGTGATCGACTGGCCGAATCCGACGCCTACCAGTTCGCCTGGATCGGCGGTGTCAATCCGGGTAGCGATCGAGTGGTTCCAAAGGCGGCCGCTGGCGTCGAGGACGGATATCTCGAGAACATCGAAATAACGGTTGACGGCGACAAACCGACCGGAAAGGGGCCGTCCGGCAAAGCGATCCGTACCGGTTCGGTACAAGTCGCAACCGATATTCATTCTGACCCCACATTTGAACCTTGGCGGGACGAGGCACGCGCCCGTGGCTACCAGTCGTCGGTCGCGATTCCAATCATCCACGAGGACCTCGTCTACGGCGTGTTGAACGTCTACTCGTCGTCACCAAACGCGTTTACCGGACCGGAGACGACCATTCTCGCACGAACCGGCGATGTCATCGCCCACGCGGTCACGGCAATCGAACGCAAAGACGCGCTCGTGAGCGACGCCGTCGTCGAGCTCGAATTCCGGGCCGAACGGCTGGTCGAACCGCTGACCACCCTTTCGAAGTCCGAATCGTGTACCATCGAGATCGACCAGTTGATCCGCGGCGACGAGACGCTGTTGGCGTACGGATCTGCACACGACGTCTCACAGGAGACGTTCCGCGAGACGGTCGAGGAAACCGATGGTATCGGCGAGGTTCGGTTTCTCACTGCGAGACGAGACGAGTTCGAGTTCGAACTTGCCATCCCGGTCGCGCTTTCGTTGTTCGAAACGATCGCCACGCACGGCGGACGCGTCGAGTCAGCGACGATCGAGGACGGCGAGTTCCGGTTCGTCGTCGAGCTTCCACGTGGACGGGACACGCGCCAGATAATCGGCCTCATCAGGGAGCAACGCGACGATATTACGTATCTCGCACAGCGCACGACCGAACGCAGCGAGCGGAGCGGATCGGGCTCACAATCAGTACTCGAACAGGATTTAACGGAGAAACAGCGGTCGGCGCTCCAGACGGCTTACTTCGCGGGCTACTTCGATTGGCCCCGAGAGAGCACCGGCGAGGAGATCGCAGAGCGACTGGGTATCTCGCCGGCGACGTTCAACCAGCACCTTCGGACCGCAGAGCGGAAGTTCTTCGATTCCATGTTCGGTAAGTAACCGTTCTCGCGACGAAGAATCGTGATTTCTCCCAGTTACAGCCCAACGGCGTCGGCGAGGCGTTCGTGCGAGCGGACGACGTCGTCGTGGTCTGCGATAAGATGCTGGACGATGACGTCGTCGACGCCAACGCGGTCCGTCAGCTGGTCGAGTAGGCTGGCGACCGTTTCCGGGCTGCCGGAGATCGAACGTGGCCAGTCACCGGTCGGGAGCGGCTCAGGCGTCGGTTCCGGAACGCCGCCGAGTTCGTCGATCGCTTCCTCGACCGGCGGCAACGAGCCGACGACGCCGCGTTGCATTCGCTGATAGGACGCCTCGGCGCTCGCACGGAGGCGTGCGCCCTCATCGTCCGTCTCACCACAGGCGACGTTCACCGCGAGCATCCCCGTTGGCTCGTCGGGGCCGGCACCGAGCGGCGAGGGCTCGAAGTGTGATCGGTACGTTTCGAAGGCACGAGTCGCCAGGTTTGGCCTGATGAACGCGGCGAAGCAGTACCGAAGTCCGAACTCGCCGGCGATTTTGGCGCTCGACGGGCTCGATCCGAGCAGCCAGTGTTCGGGAGTATCGTCGGCCGAGCGGGCAAGTCGCAAGTCGGCGTACGGGTGGTCGTCCGCAAAGCCGTCGTAGAGGTGGTTTGCGACCGCTTCGATCTTCGCGGCGTGGTCCTCGTCCGGGTTTCGTTTGCGACGCTCGGTCTGGAGGGCGCGATCCGCGGCCGGCGGACCGGTCGCCCGCCCGAGTCCGAGATCGATGCGGCCGGGGGCCAGCGCGTCGAGCGAGCTGAACGTTTCGGCGACCTTGAACGGACTGTAGTGGTTGAGCAGAACCGTGCCCGAACCGACCCGGATCTCGTCCGTTTTCGCCGCGAGGTGAGCGATCAACACTTCGGGCGTCGTACTCGCGATCGAGTCGGCCATGCCGTGGTGTTCTGCGACCCAAAACCGCGAGTAGCCCAACTCCTCGGCAGTCTGCGCGAGTTCGACCGTGTTCTCGTACGCCTCAGTCGCGCTCGCGCCGTCGGGAACGGGTGCGAGGTCGACGATCGAGAGGTTCACGCCTGGAGATGGGGCTCGAGCGGTGAATAATCGTTCGACCCACGCCGACAGCTACCCAGTAGAATATATTGTATTACGATATATCAAAAATGAGTCTACGCGCTTCGTGGCTCGGTCGCCGACGCGGTCGTCTCCGCGGCGTCTCGGCCGGTGATGGCGACGATCGCCATCGAGAGGCCCGTGACGAACAGGCCGATACCGACGAGTAGCCCGACTGCCCAGGCTGCATCTGCCGGGAAGCCGGCCCAGAGGAGGCCGGCGAGGACCAGCGAGACGAGCCCGCTGGCGGCGACCGACAGCCGTCCGGGCTGGTCGGCCATCCGCACCGCCATCCAGAGTTCGGCCACGGCGTCGACCAGCAGGTACGCGATAGCCAGGATCGTGAGGGTTACGAGCCCGACAACCGGGCTCGCGAGGAGGGCGAGGCCGGCAACGATCGAGACGACGCCGAGTGCGATCTGCCAGAGCGAGCCGCTCCAGCCGCGGGCGGTGAAGGCGTGTGCGCCGTGGACGATACCACCAAGGACGAGGAGGATACCGAGTCCAACCGTTACCGAAAGCCCGGTCGCGAACGGGAACGCGATCGCAAGGAGGCCGAGTAGGCCGACGACGCCGCCAGCGATGGCGAGCGTGCGCCATCCGTGTGCGAGGGAGTAGTCGTGCGATTCATCGGCTGCTGTTACTGTGTTCAGTAGAACCATCGAAATACCATACGCTTCCAGAAGAGTTAAAGTCGATACACGGTATTGCTGTATATCCCGAAACGGGACCGGTCCAAAAACTGGACGAACGGGAACCGGTCTGACGATCAAGGGACGACCAGCACGCGAGACGATAGCAATAAACAAACAAGTATGGAATCCGACCGCGAGAAGACGCGAACCTGCGATCTATGCGGGAAGCAGGTACCGGTAGCCGTCTATCGAGAACACCTTCTCAAGTCGTGTCCGGGGTGAAGTGAATCTGAGACGAGCCGTCGAACAGGACGGCTATATCTCCTCGACGTGGCGAATCTCGCAGGCGATCCCGCGCGTGCTCTCTGCCATCTCGCGGCCGAACATCTCGGCGCGGCCGACGGCGAAGGCCTTCGGGCCGGAGACGACGACCTCGTCGCCGACGCGGATCTCCTCGTCGGCGTCGACGACGCCCGGCGCGAGCACGCTGCCGTGAGGAACGAAACCGTCGATCTCGACGCGTTTGACCGGCGCGTCGCTGTCGACCCATCGCTTTGCGCCCTCGAGCGTGAACGATAGTGTACCGTAGTTCGGAACCATCGTCGCGAGTTGGGTCTCCTCGCTGTTTCGAACCTGGATCTTGGGGTACCGGCTCGTCGTCTGGATAGTCTCGAAGAGGTCGTCGCCGGCGCCGTCGCCGAGCAGGTAGTCCGCGATGGCACGGACGGTGTTGTGCTCGCGCTCGCGCTTGGAGTACTTGAGTTCGCCCGACAGCGCCTGCTGCAGATTTGCGAGCGATTGCTCGTCGGTCGGGTGCTCGTCGACGGTGTAGGTGATATCGAGATCGAGCGAGGCCTCGACCCGCTCGACGATGTCGCGATACCCCTCGTCGGGAACGTGGGCGATGATCTTCGGATACTCGTTTCGCTCGAGGTAGCGTTCGAGGACGGTGCTCACGAACTGCTTTTCGTCCTCGGACCAACGGCCGGTGACGACGGTGTCGTAGTGCTGGGCTGGGTAGGTCGTCTCGAGTTCCTGCGGGACGACGCCGATCGGGCTGGTCATCGAGACGAGGTGGGCCCGCCACTGGATGGCGTCGTGGAACTGGCGGTGGCTCTGGGACTCGCTGTACGGTTTCGCAGCCGAGCAGGGGACCAGCACGAGCGGGTTCTTGAACCGGTTCCGATAGCGGGTCGTCACACGGTCGGCGTAGCGCTGGATCTCGACCCGGCGAAGCGTGTCTGCGGTCGCGGCGTCGATCTGTGCATCTCGGAGGATCGGCGTGCGCTCCTCGAGATACCCCCACTGCGAATCAAGTTCGCGCATCGCGGCCGTGAGCCACTGGTTCTGGCGAGCCTGGCCCTCGACGTAATCCCGGAGTCGGCCGTCGCGAATTCGGCGGCGGACGATCCCGAGTTCGGCCCGGAGGGCGTTGGCGTTGTGTTCCGCACAGTCCTCGCGGGTGAACTCCTCACGGGGTTTCTGGCAGGCCGGACACGAGCACGGAAGCTCCTCGAGATCCTCGAGGAAGTAGGCGTCGTCGGTCGTGAGATATCGTCCTTCAGTTCCCTTCACGACGGCCGCGGTCTCGTCGAAGAGGTCGACGCCGGCGTAGGCGAGCACGGCGACGTTTCGCGGCGTGGCGACGCCCGAGAAGTACAGGGCCGTATCGGCCGGGATCGACTCGCGAACGGCGACGACAGCCTCGACGAGCGCCGCGCCGTGGCCCGTAATCGACTGGACGTCGGAGACGGCGTAGGCGTCCGTACCGTGATCCGCCGCACTCTCGCTCGAGAGGACGGCGACGCTCGGGTACTCGACGTCGGGGTAGTCGACGGCGAACGATTCCTGCACCTCGTCGGCGGTGCCGCCGGGAAACGATCGGTGCGGAAGAACGGTGAGTTGTGAGTCGTCGCCTGCCGGTAGCTCTCGATCCGCACTCCACAGCGAGCCGGCGTCCTCGAGAATATCGTCGACGAGGGCGGGCGTTGTCCGGGGAGACTCGAGGCGGAGTTCGCCCACGCGCGCGGCCCCGTCGCGCTCGTGAACCTCGAAGTAGTCGGTCATACCTGAACTGGGTGGGGGAGGGCGAAAGAGGCTGTCGGTGTCGTGCCGGTCGTTCGGTTCTGTAGTCGGCGCTACGTCCGTCGCTCGTACGTTGCCGTCGCGGACGTGTGACCGCGGTTGAACGAGAGGATCGTAAACTCGATCACGTCGCCGGCTTCGAGTCCGTTCGGGACGTCCTCGACGAAAACGACGAATCCCTCGATCTTACAGAGAGCCTGCTGCTCGCCGGTGTGATGCTCGGTGAACTCGTGGACGGCAGCCTCGTACCGTTCGCCGAGTTCGACCGGCGGCTCGCGTTGCTGGGCGTCCGTGTGGCTTTCCCATGACTGCTGTTGAGCAGCCGGTCGATTTCCGCCACGAAATCGGCGAATCACCCACGATGCAAACAGAACGATGACGAGTGCGCCGAGAAAGAGCGACGCGACGCCGAGGAGCATACTGATAGTGGCTCGCTCTCGCCTCTTTGCTGTTCTGATTCACAGCACCCTTTTATTCGCCGATCCCTTTTTTACTGGTGTGAATCTTCCCTCCGCCGATCGAATCGACGATGACACGGCGAGCGTGAGCATCGCGATCGTAAACGCCGTTGCAGCCAAACGGGAGGACGACCCCACCTCACTTCCACCCCTGTACGACTGGATCGATCCGGATGCGTTGGATCAGCTCTTTACGAACGGTCACGAACTGGCAATATCGTTCGAATACGATGACCACGAGATCAGCGTCGAGCGAGTCAACGGGTTCACGATCACCGTCGACGGAACGGACACCGAAGACGTCGCGAGACGGAAGTAACAACTGAACGGCGTACAACCGTCCACGTTTCACTACGCGTATCGGAGCGACAACCGCTTTTCGAATGGCTGTTTATCGACTGTTGTCCAACGATCGAACTCGCCCGGAGACGTGTCGTCAGTTCTCGGTGAGGTCGGAACACTCGACCCGATCTGGCACGCGGTCGAGCACGTCGGCCGGCCACCCCTCGTGACCGAGCGTGAACGCCGTCTCCGGATTGGCGTCGACGAGTCTGGTGATTCCGTCGGCCGCCGCCTCGAGCGCCGCTCGATCCGTCCGCTCGGGTACCTCGGCCGTGAGCGGGTAGCTCCTCGAGAGCGCCCGCGGGAAGGGGCCGAACGGGGGCTCGACGCGCCAGGAGTCGTCGAACTCGTCGCCGCGGGCGGGGCTGCCCTCGGTGAGAAAGAGCGAGTCCGGGACCGAGAGGCGCGCGAGTCGTTCGTGGTGGCGCAGGACCTCCGGTCGGCGAGCGCTCTCGTGAGAGGTGTAGAAGAACGCGCCCTTCGACACCGGGTCCGTGCGCTCGAGTTGCTCGGCGTGGTCGAGCAGCGTGCGGTAGCCGTCGAGCATCGTCGGATGGGCGCGAGCGCGCTGTTCGACGAGTTCCAGCAGGTTTCCGGCGCGGATGGCCTGTTTGATCCGGCGGATCTCGGCGAAGGTGACGTGGAGGTTGTGTGCGGCGAGTTCCTCCTCGCGGCGCTGGTCTCCAAGCGCGCGGAGGTCGTCGGGCGAGTGCTCGGTACAGACGGCACACGAGCAGGGGAGGTACTCGAGGTCGTCGAGTTGTCGCGTGCCGCGGACGGTCAGGTAGCGATCGTCGCGCGCGTACAGCGCGTACGCCGCGGAGTCGAACAGATCACAGCCCATCGCGACGCTCAGCGCGAACATCATCGGATGACCGGCACCGAAGAGGTGGACCGGCGCGTCGGTACCGAGTCCGCGCTTTGCGCCGGCGACGGCGTCGACCACGTCGTCGTAGCGGTAGTCGTTCATCAGCGGGACGACCGCGCCGACGGGGAAGACGTCGAGATCGGTGCCGTCGGCGTGGCGGCCAGCGGCCTCGCGCAGGTCCGGGTAGGTCGAGCCCTGGACCGGCGCGGTGACGAGCATCTCGCCCGTCTCGACGGTTTCGGCGATCTCGAGGCGCTCCTGAGTCGTCTCGAGTTCCGCTTCGGCCCGCTCGCGCGAGACGTCCGGTGGCGTCGGAATATCGACCGGCGTTCCGATGTCCGAGCCGATAGCGTGCTGGAACTCGAGGATCTCCTCGGTGGTGACGTCGATCTCGCCGTACTCGGCGAGCTGGAACGAGCCCGAGTCGGTCATGATCGCACCCGGGAAGTCAAGCAGTTCGTGCAGGCCGTTGTCGAGGGCCTGTTCGCGAACGTCCTCGGTCCCGTAGATGATGTACGAGTTCGTGATGAGGATCTCCGCGCCGAACTCCTCGGCGAGCCGGCGGGGGCTAATGGTGTCCAAATTCGGATTGATCACCGGCAGGAGGGCGGGCGTCTCGACGGTGACGTCGGCGCGCGGCACGGTGAGCTCGCCGATTCGGCCGGCGGCGTCGGTCTCGCGGATTTCGAAGCACTCGCGCATCGGTCGTCTGTTGTCTCGTCCGACGTAAGTCTTGACGGATTTGACCCGATCGGTCGGTCGAAACGCCGTAAATGTACCGTCGGGCGAGACGCAACCGTGAAAATAAACGTTCCGTTCTTCGTTACGGAAGCAGTCGGTGGCGAACGCAAGCACAAGCCGAAACCGTCGGACACGCCATGGAGTTGGGCAACTCTATTTGTCGGAAAACTAACGAGTGAAAACGGGATTATTGGACAGTCTGCGAGTTCTAACAACTGTTTTCCTCGAGATAATCCCGTAACAGTCGGCCCATTTTAGCCGGGAAGCGGGGGTAACTCAGGGTGCATGGTTTCACGACCGCAGAAGATCGGCGTCGTCTTCGTCGCACTGATGGTTGCACTCTCTGGCGGGTCCGCCCTCGCCGGTGCATCATCGAGCGCGAACGATGCCGGAGACATGAGCGTAACACTCGAAGGCGTACAGGTTGACACACTCGAACTCGACGACGTTACCGTCGAGGACGCGACAATAGAAGAGCTACACGTCGATGAACTCGACGCTGACACGGACGCACTCCTCGACGCCATAGACGAGGAGGACGTCGATGAAGAGGACGATGACGTCGACGACAACGGCGTCGACGACGACGAGGCCGACGATAACGGTCTCGACGATGACGCCGAGGACAACGGCGTCGATGACGACGCCAACGACGAGGAAGCCGATGACGACAACGGCATCCTCGACGACGGCCTCTTCAACGACAACGAGAACAACGACGCGGCCGATAACGACAACGGCGTCGACGACGACGAAGCTGACGACAACGGTGTCGACGACGAGATGGATAACGGCGACGAAGTGACCATCTCCGACATCGAGATCGATCAGCTCGAACTCGAAGACGTCTCGATCGAAGACCTCGAACTCGACGAGGACGATGAGGTCGACGATAACGGCGTCGACGACGACGAAGCTGACGACGACGAGATGGACGACAACGGCGTTGACGATGAGGACAACGGCGTCGATGACGAGGCTGACGACGATAACGGCCTCGATGACGACGCTGAGGACAACGGTGTCGATGACGACGAGGCCGACGACGATAACGGCCTCGACGACGAGAACGACGAAGCTGACGACGAAGAACAGGATCTGATCGACGAGGATGCGGACTCGCTCACCATCCACGAACTCACCATCGAGGAGATGAACGTCGATCAGCTGACGGTTGACGATCTGACCGTCGAGGACGACGAGGCTGACGACGACAACGGCCTCGACGATGACGCCAACGACGACGAGATGGACGATAACGGCGTTGACGACGAGGACAACGGCGTCGATGACGCAGACGACGATAACGGCCTCGACGACGACGCGAACGATGACGACGAGATGGACGATGACGAGATGGACGATGACGAGATGGATGACAACGGCGTCGACGACGAGAACGACGTCGATGATGAGGACAACGGCGTCGATGACGACGACGCGGCCGACCAGGAGATCGACGAGCTCACGATCGAGCAGTTCGACGTTGACGAGATCACGGTCGAGTCGATGACCGTCGAGTCAGTCGAAGAAGCTGACGACAACGGTCTCGACGACGCAGACGATGACAACGGTGTCGACGACGAGGCTGACGACGACAATGGCCTCGACGATGACGCCAACGACAACGACGAGATGGACGATGACGACGAGATGGACGATGATGCCGATGACAACGGCGTCGACGACGAGAACGACGAGGCTGACGACGACAACGGCCTCGACGATGACGCCGACGACGACATGAACGACGAGGAGACCGTCTCCCAGGCGTCCGCCTCGTCGATCACCATCGGTGACGCGACCGCAGACACCCTCACCCTCGGCGATGCCAGCGAGCTAGAGGACCACGACGATGAGGCCGACGACAACGGTCTCGATGACGACGAAGACGAGGATGATGGCCTCGACGATGACAACGGCGACGACGAGAACGACGACGGGCTGGCCGAATAACTGACGGTTACGTCCCCGAGCGACCCGACGCGGGCGGCTAATATCGATCGGCACACCGCCGATCGAACGACCGTCTCGGCGATTATCGGAGACGTTTCGATCACCCGTCGTCTCCGATGACGAGCAGTGGGTGAACAGGCCATTGACGATCGTTTCGTGGCCACCAACCTGTTCTTTTTAGCAGTCCAATATCGTAACAGTCGGCTCGTTTTAGCTGAGCGACTGCTGTATCTCGGGTCGCATGATTTCACGATCGCAGACACTCGGCGTCGTCTTCGTCGCGCTGATGGTCGCACTCTCGGGCGGGCCCGCCCTCGCCGGTGCATCATCGGGAGCGACCGACGCCGGAGACGTGAGCGCAACGCTCGAAAACGTACAGGTGGGCGAACTCCAACTCGACAACGTCACCGTCGAGAACGCGACGATCGAGGAGTTGAACGTCGACAATCTCCAGGCCGATCTGGACGAACTCGACGAGATCGGCGACGATGCCGACGAGGAAGAAGACACGAGTGCTGACGACGTGGGCGCTGACACCGACGACGAGCCGAACGGCGAGGATAACGGCGCAGCCGTCGACGAGACGGACGGGAACGACGACGACCTCGATCACGCGGAGGACGTGACGATTTCGGACATCGAACTCGAACAGCTCGAGCTCGAGGACGTCTCGATCAGCGACCTCGAACTCGACGAGGACGTCGACGAAGACGAGGAAACTGAGGAGGAAACGAACGGCGTTGACGAAGACGATGAAGCCGACGGCGAGGAAAACGATGTCGATGACGAGGCTGACGACGATAATGGCCTCGATGACGATGCTGAAGAAAACGGTGTCGATGACGACGAGGCCGACGACGAGAATGACGCGAACGGACAGGACCTGATCGACGAGGACGCTGACGAACTCACCGTTCAGGATCTCACCATCGAGGAGATGAACGCCGACAATATGATCGTCGAGGAGCTGACCGTCGAGGACGATGGCATCATCGACCGAATCACCGATTGGTTCGGAGGCCTGTTCAACGATGACGACGATGAGAACGTCCAGAACGCTGATGAGAACGATCAGGCAGATGCCGAGAACGGTCAGGATGCCGAAAACGATCAGGACGATGCGGAGCCAAACGGCGTTGACGATGCGGAGAACGACGCTGCTGACGATGACGCGACCGAGCAAGCAATCGACGAGTTCACCATCGAGCAGTTCGACATCGACGAGTTCTCGATCGACTCGATGACTATCGAGTCGGTCGAGGAGACCGACGACGCTGCTGAGGACGAGACCGACGACGCTGCTGAGGACGAGACCGACGACGCTGCTGAAGACGAGACCGACGACGCGGACGACGGCGACGAAACTGATGCCGACGCGGCGCAAACCGAAACCGTCTCTCAGGCGAGCACGACTGAATTCGCGGTCGGCAACGCGAACGTTGAGAGCATGACCATCGGGGACGCACAGGACCTAGAGGAAGTCGACGATGAGAACGATGTCGACGAAACTGACGACACCAACGGCGTCGACGACGAGCCGAACGATGAGAACGGCGACACCGACGAAAACGACGAAACAGATGGTGACGAGAACGATGATGCTGCTGACGAGCAGACCTCGATTGGTGTGGGACGCTGAACTAAGTAGCCGCTGAAGTCACTGCACACCCGATCGCACGGTGGTATCGCGGTCCGAGTGACGAGAGCTGCGGACGAGCGAACGGGGGAGGATTTCGAGGGATTCGCTTCGCTCATCCCTCGAGAAGCGAACGGTGAATGCAGTGAGCCGTGAGTAACCGACCCGAGGAGCGTGTCATAGAACTGTCCTCGCTGCGATTATTTCTCACAAACAGCCCTGGACATATCGTTATAGTGTCTGCGTATGGAACGTCCGGCGTCGAGTCTGCAGTGCCAGCCAACCGACGTTGGATGGGACTGAAAAGGGCCAGGGGCTTTCGCGGTGATGACGACGGGCAGGTCCTGCTTGCACACGAACACGGGAGATGACCACAGCCTCCCCAGCCGACTCACTCGCTGCGCTCGTTCCTCCCTCGCACAGTTTCAGCGACCAGTTCTCGCTGTTGCTCGAACTACTCGCCAGCGCGCGCCACCACAGGATGGAGAGATGACCCGAATCGATACGTAACTCACCACGATCTATCAGTTCGATAGGTAGAGAAGCGTCCTATGACACGCTGGACCCGAGGGCTGTTCGATCGGTGTGTAAATAGTTGTAGTTGTTACTATAGACACGACTCGACGAGGGAAAACGGATCGCGTTTAGCCGTCGAACAGGCGATAGTACGACACCGCGAGCACCGCTCGGCCGTCGCGGATCTCGCCGGCACCGATCGCATCGACCAGGGCTTCGAAGTCCATCGTCGTCACACGGATGCTCTCGTCGTGGTCGAGTTTCTGGTCTGCGGTCGGTCGACAGCCGTACGCGACGAAAACGTGCAAGAGCGAGTCGGCGAGGCCGTTCGCCGGCTCGACGGAGACGAGCGGTTCGAGACGGTCGGCCTCGTAGCCCGTCTCCTCGGCGAGTTCGCGACGGGCGGCGTCGGTGAGGTCCTCGTCGTCCGGTTCGGTCCCGCCGACGGGGAGGCCGCGGTTGACCCGGTCGACGGCCTGTCGCCACTCTTCGATACAGACGACGTCCTCGTCGGGGGTAACCGGGAGGATGCAAACGCTTGCGGGCTCGGAGAGGTAATCGAAGTCGGTTTCGGTACCGTCGGGGAGACGAACGGACTCGTTAACGACGTCGAAGCCGGGACAGGAGTACGCTACCTGTTGACCGAGGGTTTCCCAGGCGAGTGAATCGGTCGGCATAGCGGCCCGTACGGCGGTCACCGTCAAAAACGCCCCGTCATCAGTAGAGAGGGATCAACGCGGTCGAAAGACGGAGAAGGCGACGGTGTACGATCCTACGTTGTCCGTTCTCACAGCCCCGTCGAACGTACCTGCTCTATAACAAAGCCACGAATCGGTGAACGTTGGCATTCAGAGGATGATCCATGGATCAGCTTACAGGGTTCCAGCGTGACTTGCTGTACGTCATCGCAGGCAAAGACCGACCGTCCGGACAAGAGATTCTCGACGACATCAATCGATACATCGATCAGCCGGTTACACACGGCAGACTGTATCCGAATCTCGACACGCTCGTCGAGCAAGAGCTCGTCGAAAAGGGTCAACTCGATCGACGGACGAACTACTACGCCCTGACGCCGAAGGGCCAGCGCGTGTTACAGCGCCGTCAGGAGTGGGTCGACCAGTACGTCGACGTCTAACTCCTGTTCGATTACTTCTCGCGGCTCTCCGTCGAATAGCGACCAGACATCCCGCCGAGCACCAGTCTCAGACGATGGCTCTCACGTTGGACCGGCTGGAGAAAATCCGTGCGATCAGAGACGTCTTCGCGCCGTTCGAAATCGAATCAGACAGTGCGCCGTAGTTGTTTGTACCGAGAAGAACAGCTGAGATCTGTTGTATCGGGGAACAGCCGAGTCTCGAACACTGGCTCCGTACTCGAGTCCTGCAACGACTCGTTCCGAAGAGTGCGTTGAGTCCGCTGTAAGTAGCCCGTACTGACCGTAAATAGGTGCCTACACGAGAACGTGACTGCCGAAAGGCTACGGGTGTTCGTGATGCACGGGTCGCTCACCCGGCGAGTCAAGAGTCATCACGTGCCAGTGATGCGAACCGACAGCGATCGATATATTGGTCGAGGGACCCTTTCCCCACCTATGACCGACGACGACCTCGTCTCGCTTCGGCGAGACCTCCACCGGAAGCCCGAACCCGCCTGGTGTGAGTTCTACACGACCGCACGGATCGTCGACGAGCTTGAGTCACGCTTCGACCTCGACGAACTCTACGTCGGCCGAGAGGCCATCGCGGCCGACCACCGGCTCGCGGTTCCGGACGACGCCGAACTCGAAGGGTGGTACGAGCGGGCGCGTGAGGCCGGCGCTGATGAGGCGATCCTCGAACGCCTCAAGGGCGGATACACGGGTGCCGTCGCCGTCGTCGAGCAGGGCGAGGGTCCAACGGTTGGCCTGCGAGTCGACATCGACGCGCTCCCGCGCACGGAGTCCGACGATCCCGACCACCATCCCGTGGCCGAAGGCTTCCGGTCCGAACACGAGGGCGCGATGCACGCCTGCGGACACGACGCCCACGTGACGATTGGAATCGGCGTCCTCGAGCGGATCGTCGACGGGGACTTTTCGGGCACGCTCAAGGTTTTCTTCCAGCCCGCCGAGGAGGTCATTGGCGGCGGCAAATCGATGGCAAAAAGCGAGCACATTCAGGACGTCGACGCCCTGCTCGCGGTTCACATCGGGCTCGACCATCCGACCGGCGAGATCGTCGCTGGCATCGACGGCTTCCTCGCGGTCACCCATCTCGAGGCCGAGTTCACGGGCGAGCCGTCCCACGCGGGCGGCCACCCCGAACGCGGACGCAACGCCGTGCAGGCGATGGCGACAGCCGTCCAGAACCTCTATTCGATCCCGCGGCACAACGACGGGGCGACGCGAGTCAACGCGGGCGTCGTCGAGGGCGGCAGCGCCGCGAACATCATTCCCGAGGAGGCCCGCATCGTCGCCGAGGTCCGCGGCGAGACGACCGAGTTGATGGAGTACATGCGGTCGAACGCTCGTCGCGTACTCGAAAGCGCCGCCGAGATGCACGACTGTGAGCTGGAGATCGATATCGGCGCCGAAGCGCCGAGTGCGACGAGCGACGCGGATCTCGTCTCGATCGTCGCCGACGTTGCGGGAGAGACAGCGGGCGTCGAACGCGTGCTCGAGCGCGACGAGCTCGGCGGGAGCGAGGACGCGACCTTCCTGATGCAGGCGGTTCAGGAGAACGGCGGCTCGGCCTGCTACGTCGGCGTCGGCACGGACCACCCCGGCGGCCACCACACGTCGACGTTCGACGTGGACGAGGCGAGCATCGGCCACGGCGTCGACGTGCTCGCGGGAGCGATCGAACGGATCGGCCGTGACCGGGTTTGATCGGACGAGCGATGGGGCGACTGACGCGGCTTCACCTCGGGCTGTGGGTGCGAATGGCGATCGCGTCCGCCCTCGCGATCAGTGCGCAGCTCCTCGTTCTCGCCGCCGAGTTCGCTTTCATCGCGTTCGCGACGCTAATCCTGCTGTTCGCCCTGGGTGACTCCCTCGCGTTCGGATTCACCCTCTCGCTGGTCGGCCTCGGCGCGTTCGCCTGCTGGTGGCTGATCGCCGCGGCTGCCCGCCGACTCCTCCCCGTCGGCGCGGTCGTCGACCGTGTCGCCCACGGCGGACTCGAAGACGTGGCCGAGACCGTGGGGCGGACGCTGTTACGACCGGGCGAACTCGTCGATCCGCGCTGGCTCGCGGTCGCGCTCGTTGGCACGTTCGCCGGCTTCGTCGCCGTCGAGTCGATCGCCTGGAGCGCGGTCGTCGAGCCGCTGTGGGTCGCGGCCGCGGTCGGGGTCGTCGCCGTCGGCGCCCACCTCGCGTGGGTCGCCTACACGGAGTGGATCAGCGACGCCGCGGCGCTTCGCGATCTCTCGGAGTCGGTCCGCGCGACAGAGCGGCTACCGGACGATTTCGACGCGGATCGGGCCAGAGTGCGAGCGCGCGTCGACCGTCTTGCACGACAGGCTGGCGTTCCAGCACCGACGGTCCGGCTGGGAACGTCGCCAACGCCGACTGCGGCGACCGTCGGCTACCGACCCGCGAGCTCGACGGTCGTCGTCTCGGCCGGGCTCATAGACGTCCTCGACGACGACGAGCTCGACGCCGTGTTAGCGCACGAACTCGCCCATCTCCAGAACAGGGACGCGACGATCGTAACGGCGCTCTCGATGCCGGCTGCGTACGCGACCGAGTTGATCGAGCGCTACGACGGGCACCCCCTCGCCGCTCTTCCGGGCGGCCTCGTCATCGTATTGATTCGGTGGTGTGTCGCCGTCGTCAGCAGGTATCGCGAGTACCTCGCCGACCGGGGTGCAGTCGCGATCACTTGCGATCCCGCCGCCCTCGCGAGCGCGCTGGAAACGCTCGATCGAGACCTCGAACGCCGACCGGGGACGGATCTACGCGAGCACAGTTCCGCGGCCGCGTTTTCGATCGTTCCGCCGCCGTGGGAGGAACACCGGTTTTTCGACCGGACCCGGCGGTTTATCGACCGGACGATCTTCGGGACCCACCCGAAGACGGCAACGCGGATCGAGCGGTTGCGAAGCTGAACTATATTTACGTCGGGCGACACTAGTTACCTGTAATGCGAACTGTGGTCTGGTCCCCGCACCCGTCGCATCGACCCCGTCGTAATCGATCGGAGGTGATCGGCTCGTGTCCGGCCTGACCCGCGCACGAGTCGGCCTCTGGCTGCGAATGGCGATCGCGAGCCTGCTCTGTGTTCTCCTCTTGGGCGCCGTCGTCGGCGGGAGCCTCCTGCTCGTCGGCGTGCCGGCGTTCGGCCTCGTCTGGTATACGGTGGCGACGCTCGAAGCCATCGTCTCCGTTCCGCTCGCGAGCACCGTCGCGGTTGCGATCACCCTCATCGCGCTGTTCGCAGTCGAGCTTTCCCTCCGAACCGTTCGAACCGCCCGGAGCGACGAGTCCCGGCCCGTCGGCCCGATCACGGAAGGGATCATCGAACTGGCCTCGTACACGCTGTTGCTCTCGTCGATCGTCGTCGTCTTAGCCAGCGCGCCGCTGGTCGGTTCGGTGCTTCCGCCGGTGGTCTTCGCACTGCTCGTCGTGCTCGTCTTCTACTACCTGCTTACGATCTCGTACGTCTGGGTCGGCCGCGAGTGGTTGCGCTCGCGAGGCGAGTCGGACGACGGGCGAGGCGAGCGAAGCAAGGCCGGCAACTGGCTGGTCGTGGGCGTAGTCATGATCGGCTACCTGAGCGCAGCGGTGTCCGAACTGTTCGTCGCCGTCCTCGTCGTCGCACTCGTCGCCGTCGCCGCCTCCGCCGTCGTCGCTCCCGGTCTCTTCGAGACCGTCCGTTCCCGGCTCGTCGCGCTCGCGGCCGACGACGAGGACGAGGCGGCAGCCGAACCGGACTGGTACGGCCTCACCGACGAGACGCGACGACTTGCGGCCCGACTCGACCGCGCCCCGGGACCGCGACCAGCCGTTACCACGGTCGTCGCCGTCACTGCCGTCCTCGTCGCCAGCTACGCCGCGTCGACGCTCGTCACGACCGGGGTGCTCGCCGGCGTGCTCGCGGCGGCCTGCGCGCTCGCCCTCGTCGGAGGCCACATCGGCAACGTCGTTCGCGGCGAGTTCGGCGGCGACACCGCCGTACTCCGAGACGTCGAGAGTCGGACCGAACTCGCGTCGCTCGAGGACGCGACGGCACTCGACGTCGACGGCGCTGCGATTCAGGCGACCGTCGCGCGCCTCGCCGGACAGGCGGCCGCTCCGATACCCGACGTTCGACTCGCCGAGAGCCGATCGCCGGCGGCGCTCACGGTGGGCTACCGTCCGTCGTCGTCGACGATCGTTCTCTCCAGCGGACTGGTCGACGCGCTCGACGAGCGCGAACTCGAGGCGGTGCTGGCCCACGAGGTCGCACACATCGCGAACCGCGACGCGGCGGTCCTGACCGCGCTCGCGGCTCCCGGCGCCGTCGCGCGGGTGACGACCGGCCGGTACGGGTTCAACCCGATTCTCGAACCGATCGCGATGCTAACGAGCGCCGTCAGCCGCGCCTACGTTGCGTTCGTCGCCCGCGGACGGGAGTACGCCGCGGACGACGGCGCCGTCGCGATCACGGGCGAACCGGCCGCCCTCGCGAGTGCACTGGAAGCGCTCGATGGGGATCTCGAACGCCGACCGGAGACGGATCTGCGCGAGCATCGTTCCGCGGCGGCGTTCTCGATCGTCCCGCCGCCGTGGGAGGACCATCGCTTTTTCGACCGGACTCGGCGATTCGTCGCTCGCACGCTTTTGGGGACCCACCCGTCTACCGCGACGCGAATCGAGCGGCTTCGGTCTCGCGTCGGATAGGAACGCGTTTCGGTGGCTACTATAGGATCGCCGCGTCAGTGATCGTGCATGAACGTCGTCAAGCGAGTCCACATCGTCCCGCTGGGCTACGAGTTCGATCGAGTTCTTGAGCCGATCCGGGAGCAGCGGGCCGATCTCGTCTACCTCCTCGAGGACGAGGAGGCCTTCTCGCCCGACTACCACGAGCGCCTGCGAGCCGAACTCGAGTCGATCGTGCCGACGGTCGAGCGACGAACGTGCGACCTCATGGACGTCTACGCCGTCCTCGGCGAGGTTACGACGATCGCCTCGGCTCATCCCGAAGACACCGTCTACGTCAACGTCTCCGGCGCGGGGACGATTCCGGCGATCGGCGCGACGATCGCGTGCATGGACGTCTCGACCGACGCCCATGCCTACTACGTCGAGCCCGCGTCGTACGCCCACGACGGCGAGGCCGAGCCGACCTCGACCGGCCTGTCAGAAACCGCCGAAGTGCCGATCTATCCGATCGACTCGCCGACGACGGATCAGATCGCGATCATGGCGTTCCTCTCGGAGCCGCGCTCGTGGGAGAGGTATCACGACGACCGGACGGCACCGCCGAAGAAGAAAGACCTCATCGAGTTCGCCAGAGCGCAGGGCCTCTCGTTTATGGCCGACCGGCAGGCACCAAGCGGTCGCGCCGGCGAGGACAAAGGTGCCTTTCGCGTCCTCGACACGCACATCCTCGATCCGCTGCTGGAAGACGGCTACGTCACGATCGAGGCGGTCGGCCGACGCCGCGTCGTCGAACTCACCGAGCGAGGCGAAAACGCTTACCGAGCGTTCAGACACAAACTCGCCGAACTCGACAGCGACGAAATGCGCGATCGTGCCGGCAAAGCGGCGGAGAAGTAGTCACGTTCGAGCGGGTTGAACGGCGTTCTGAAGGCATCGACGAAGCTACAACAGTCCCGACGAATCCTGCAGCGATCGGTACGCCGTCAGGTATCGGTCACGAACCACGTCACGATCGTAGTCCGCGAACGTCTCGTCGACGGTGCGATGTTCAAGGTCGCCGGCTTCGAGTATCGCGTCGGCGAGTTCCTCCTCGCTCGTCGTCCGAAATCCGCGGTCCCAGCCTTCGACGAGTTCGTGGGCGCTGGAATCGGCCTGATACTCGACGATGCCGATACAGCCCGACGCCAGCGCCCACAGCATCTCCGTCGGGAACGCGCAGTGTTCGGCGGTCTGGGCGAAGACGTGTGCACCCCGGTACGCGGCGATTCGCTCGTCGAGGGGGACCTCGCCGGCGAACGTGATCCGATCCTCGATTCGGAGGTCGCTCGCCAGTCGTTCGTACACCGACCGTTCGGGACCGTCGCCGATGACGGTCACGTGCCACTCTCGACGCCGAAGTTCGGCCAGCGCGAGAAACAGACTCTCGAGGTTTGCGTCGGCGTCAAGTCGCCGGGCGTAGACCACGTCGACGGACTCGTCCGGCTGTACGTCTCGGATTCGGTCGAAATCGATCGGGTTCGGAACGACGTCGACGGCTTCGTCCCCGAGACCGAGTTCTCGAACCCAGGTCGCGACGAGGTTCGACGGCGTGACGATTCGATCGGCTCGTTTGGCCGCTCGACGAGTCCACCACGTCTGGGAAATGCCGCCGTCCCCGTACCACTCGAGAAACGTCGGTGCCCGTGCGAGCGTCGCGCCCACGTCGGCCGTGATCACCTGTCCAGGGGGGTGTGCGCTCGCGTGAACGACGTCGGGATCCAGAGCCGACAGCGCGAACGGAAGCCGCAGGAGAAACGACGAGCGAGAGTCGAGATCGGGCGCAACGGCGTGGTACGTGATGTCCTCGCGTTCGAAGGTATCTACCTCGCCGTCCCAGAACTGGGCGCAGAAGAAGTGAACGTCGTGGTCCTGTTCTCGGAGCAGTGTCGCAACCGACTGGAGGCGCTGGTTCGTCTCGGTGTCGCGGTGATAAACCGTTTCGAACGAGACGAACGCGACGCGCATATTCGGGCGGGACGTAGCGGCGGGATAAAAAGTCACTTCTTTAGGCCAGTCACACGCGTTACACGCGTTACTACTGCGAGATTCAGTGCGGATCTGTGGACGAAGAGAGGACGAAAACAGCCATTACACGCCATCGAACAGACGAACAAGCGGGTTAAACTGTCGTCAGACGATCGGCTGATTGGCTGATAATCGCTTCGAGAAACGGAAAAAGGAACGATCGTGGGTAGATCGTGTTTACTCGACGTCAGTACCGCTCGTCAGTTCGTAAACTCCTGTAGCATCTCCTGTTCAGCTTCCGCGATCGTCTCGTCAACCGTCTCCTCGATCGCCTGGTCTGCATCTTCGAGCGACTCGAGTCCACTCAATGAGTCACTGGCCGAATCATGGTGTCCAACAGTTTCAGCTTCGTCGTGCTTCTTCTCGTCTTCTTCAATCGGCTCCGCTTCTGGTTCCTTGTCCTTCTTCTCCTTGTCGTCTTCTTCAATCGGCTCCGCTTCCGGTTCCTTGTCCTTCTTCTCCTTCTCGTCTTCTTCAACTACTTCCGCATCTTTCTTGTCGTCCTTCTTCTCCTTCTCGTCCTCTTCAACTACTTCCGCATCCTTCTTGTCATCCTTCTTCTCCTTCTCGTCCTC
Organism: Natrialbaceae archaeon A-arb3/5; assembly: GCA_046614585.1. GTDB lineage: Archaea > Halobacteriota > Halobacteria > Halobacteriales > Natrialbaceae > JBKKHI01. Next base: position 141,271 of record JBKKHI010000008.1, read on the forward strand.
TTCAACTACTTCCGCATCCTTCTTGTCATCCTTCTTCTCCTTCTCGTCCTCTTCAACTACTTCCGCATCCTTCTTGTCGTCGACTTCAGCGATCTCAGCGTCTTTCTCAACTACTTCTGCGTCTTTCTTATCAGGCTCCTCAACCACTTCTGCTTCCTTTTTATCGTCTTCAACTACGTCTGCCTCTTTCTTATCCGGCTCTTCGACTACTGCCGCTTCTTTCTTGTCGTCCTTTTCAACTACCTCGGCTTCCTTTTTATCGTCAACTTCGACGACTTCAGCCGCTTTGTTGTCAGGCTCGTCGACAATCTTGGCATCCTTTTTGTCGTCGACTTCAACGACTTCAGCTGCCTTCTTGTCAGGCTCATCAATTACTTCGGCCTCCTTTTTGTCATCTACTTCGACGACTTCAGCCGCCTTCTTGTCAGGCGCGTCGACAACCTCGGCTTCCTTTTTATCATCTACTTCAACGACCTCGGCCGCTTTCTTGTCAGGCTCGTCGACTACCACCGCGTCTTTCTTCTCGTCTTCAACGACTTCGACGGCTTTCTCGGGCTCTGCAACCGGCTCCGCATCCTTGACCGGTTCGTCAACGACGTCCGCTTCCTTCTTGTCGTCCGCTTCGATGGCGGCGATTTCAGCGACCGGTTCAGCGTCCTTGTCCGCGTCAGGCTTGTCAACAGGCGCTGCTGCATCGTCCTTTTCAGCAGCCACGTCAGCCTTGTCGTCCGCTTTCTCGGCGGCATGGTGCTCGATGACGAGTTCAGCCGGCTCCTTCTCGTCCGTCTCAACGCAGTTCAGTTCGAGCTCGTCGTGATCGAGCGGAACGTCGGTATCGCCGGCGGTGGCCGAGAGGTCGTACGCTCCGTTATCGAGTCCGGAAATCGTCATGTACTCGGCTGCATCGATCGTCGAGGTGAGCGTGTACGTCGTGGTCTGTTCGCCCGTGGATGAGGTCGAACTCTCACTCTCGAGGTGGGTATAGTCTGAGTTCTCACCTACCAGCTGAATAGATGACTGGTCGGAATCCCAGCTCATCGACAGATCCACTGGTTCACCGTTTTGGTTCTCAACGGTGACGTTGTTTACCTCGTCCGCACAGTCTTCAGTCACCAACAACTCGTCGTATTGGTCGTCTGCTGTTGAATCCATGTCGGACGCCATCACCCCTGCAGTCATCGTCGTCATCCCAACGATCAGAACGATCGTCACAAATACTGTCAGCCGGGACTTCGACGGTTTTAGTCCCGTCATACTTCGCTTCGTTTTATGTAGTGCTATGTCTCTCATGAGCATCGACCGCGACGCTATCTCACGAGATTCCATCTCTTTGTTATGGAGACCAGACAGTCGCGGATTCGACGAGCGATTTCGGGAGTTTTCTTACTAATTATTCCGACCCAAATTTCTGGAAATGAGTTCAGTATCAAGCCGATATTGGTACTAGTGTAACAGTACGGATGAGAACCCTCGATCGTTTCGAAGTGCGAGCGTTCTCGGAAACACCCTACTTGATCAGCGGTTACCACGGGTCTCCCGTCGGGCAAAGATGAGAGCGATACTGTAGCCGAGTGACGGAGGCGGTATCGTCCATTACTACGACGCCATAGTGATCGTAACAAGGGCCAGGACGTCGTCGACGTGATTACCGATCGGATCCGGGGCGACTCGAGGTCAGTCTTCGTCGTCAAAGGCCGGCGGAATGCCCTCGAAGATCTCGAACCCGTCGTCATCTGCACCAAAGCCGTCATCATCTGCACCGAACCCATCGTCGTCGTCCGCGCCAGGTCCATCGTCATCAGTTACATCACCGTCCTGATCGTCACCGTCATCCAGGCCATCATCGTCCTCGTCATCCGCTCCCTCGTCCTCGACGCCGTCGTCCGCGTCCCCGCTTCCGGCTTCGTCGTCGATCACCTCGTCGTCGGCCGGCACATCATCTGCGTCGTCCTCAACAAGGTCGCCGTCGTCCGTCTCGTTCGATTCAGTACCAGAATTCGACCCGTCTTCGTCGTCACTCTCGCTCGGAGACGGTGGGTCGGAATCATCGACTACACCGAGCGCATCGTCAACCGCCGAGTCGTCGCTTGCGAAATCGGGGGCCACGACAGCGGCGGTGATCCCGAACGCGACGAGCACGACCAGGACGATCACGAGCAGCGTCCCGACCGATCCGTCGCGTGTGCGGTCGTCTTCGTCAGGCATGTACAGAACGGTTCGACTCTGCGCGCTTTGTTAGGAGGACCAATCAGTACTTGACGAGGTCATTTTCTGGAAGTCGCATCGAAGGCGACCGACGAGCGAGAATTCGAGGCGTGGCGGTACCGCTGTACGGGTCGCCTGACGAGAGGTCGGCAGTATCCCGCCGGCCGGAATCCAAACGACTACCCTTTTTCGAGCCGAGACACGTTTCGTATGAGCGGTTACGATATCGAACGCTATCTCAACATCAGAAGCGCATACAGCGCGTCCTTCGGTCCCGAGGGCGAGCGGCTGTCGTTTCTGATGAACACGACCGGAACGCCACAGATCTGGACGATTTCGGAAGCCCACGAGTGGCCCGAGCAGCGGACGTTCTACGACGAGCGAATCACGTTCGCCTCGTGGTCGCCCGAACGTCCTGAGCTGATTTTCGGGATGGACGAAGGGGGCAACGAGCGCGCCCAGCTGTTCCGACTCGACGCCGAAACGGGCAAGATCGAGAACCTGACGGCGATGCCCGACGCGAAACATCGCTGGGGCGGCTGGAGCCACGATAGCGACCGGTTCGCGTTCGCCTCCAACCGACGAGATGAGTCCGTCTTCGACATCTACGTCCAGAACCGGGACGAAACGGGCGAGGACGCACGACTCGTCTACGAGGGCGACGGCTGGCTCTCGCTTTCGGGCTGGAGTCCCGACGACTCCCGACTGCTCGTTTCGCAGGCGTACTCGAACTTCGATCAGGATCTGTACGTACTCGATCTCGAAGCCGACGAGCCCGAACTCGAACATCTCACCCCTCACGAGGGCGACGTCCGCTACGGGAGCGCGAGCTGGGCCCCCTCGAGCGGGCACGCGAGCGAGGGAATCTATCTCGTCACCGACGAGGGCGACGCGGACACGCTCTATCTGGCGTACCTCGACCTCGGGACGGGCGAACTCGAAACTGTCGTCGACGAGGACGACTGGAACGTCGACGGCATCGCGCTGGACGACGAGACGGGCCGGTTCGTCTACTCGCAAAACGTCGAGGGCTACACCGAGTTGACGGTCGGGGAGTTCGACGCGGACGATCCGACCGCGTTCGAGACGTTCCCCGAACCCGACTTGCCGGGCGGCGTCGCCGGCGGCGTGAGCTTCGATCCCGACGCCGAGCGGTTCGCCCTGTCGACGAGCGGCGATACGGTGAACACGAACGTCTTCGTGGTCGACATCGAGACGGGCGAGGCCGAACAGTGGACGAACGCGCCGACGGCGGGAATCCCCCGAGAGACGTTCGACGAGTCCGAACTGGTCCACGTCGAGAGCTTCGACGATCTCGCAGTTCCCGGCTTCCTCTCACTGCCGGACGATCCCACGGACGGAGACGGAAGCGAGGACGGCGCGCCGGTCATCGTCGACATCCACGGCGGTCCCGAGAGCCAACGCCGGCCCTCCTTCTCGTCCGTCAAGCAGTACTTCCTCGACCGGGGCTACGCCTACTTCGAGCCGAACGTCCGCGGCTCGGCGGGCTACGGCGCCGACTACGCAGCGCTCGACGACGTCGAGAAGCGAATGGACTCCGTCGCCGACATCGACGCCTGCGTCGAGTGGCTGCGGGACCACCCTGCGATCGACCCCGATCGAATCGTCGCCAAAGGCGGTTCCTACGGCGGGTTCATGGTGCTCGCCGCGTTGACCGAGTACCCCGACCTCTGGGCGGCCGGCATCGACGTCGTCGGCATCGCCAACTTCGTCACGTTCCTCGAGAACACCGGCGACTGGCGACGCGAGTTGCGCGAGGCGGAGTACGGCTCGCTCGCCGAGGACCGCGAGTTCCTCGAATCGATCTCGCCGACGAACAACATCGACGCGATCGAGGCTCCGCTTTTCGTCCTCCACGGCGAGAACGATCCGCGGGTCCCCGTCGGCGAGGCCGAACAGATCGCCGAGAAAGCCGAGGCCCAGGGCGTCCCCGTCCGAACCCTGATTTTCGAAGACGAGGGCCACGGCTTCTCGAAGCTCGAAAACCGCATCGAGGCCTACTCGGCGATCGCCGACTTCCTCGACGAACACGTCTGAGCGCCAACAAACGGCCAGCGTTTCCGGTTTGCTGACGGTAACCCGCGGCGGGTTCCTATCGGGAGTATGCGCTGGCGACGGGCGGTTGTCGGGCTCGCAGTTGCCGTGGGAGTCCTCGGACTGTTCGTCTACGGCGTCGGCTGGAACGAGGTCGTCGAGAACGTCCAGACGGCACACCCAGGGGCGCTCGCCGCTGCCGTCGTCGCCGGACTCGGGATGCTCGCGCTCCGGGGGCTGCTCGTCAAACGGTTGCTCACTCCCGTCGACGGCGCGGCTCGTGGCACCGCGTTCGTGACGGCCTACCTCTCGGGGTACTTCGCCCGGAGCGCGCTCCCGTGGGGTCGGTCGACGGGAACGCCGGTGATGGCCTACCTGCTCGCGAACAACTCGGACTCGGAGTTCGAGGACAATCTCGCGGTCGTCGCCGCCGCCGAAGGGTTCAACGTCATCGGGAGTCTCGTCGTCGCCGGCTTCGGCATCGGCATCTACGTGCTGGCAGGAGGGGGGTCGCTCGATGCCGTCTCCGCGAGCCTCGCCGTCCTCGGCGGTGGCGGTCTCCTCGCTGCCGGAGTGGTGGTGGTCGTGTTCAACCGTGGAATCGCCCGATCCGCCTCCTATGGGTTTGCAACCCGGTGTGAGACGCTCGTCGGAAAGCTCCCTCGACTGTCGAGCGCGGACGGTATTTTGACGCGTCGTATCGACGGGTTCTTCGAAACGCTCGAGGCGATCCAGGCCTCCCGACGAACGCTCGTCGGTGCGTTCGCCATCGCCGTCGTGAGTTGGGTGTTCAACGCGCTCCCGCTTTACTTCGGCCTGCTGGCGCTCGGTGTCGACGTACCGCTCGCGCTGGTGTTCGTCTGCGCACCGCTTGCCTCCTTCGGCGGCATCGTGCCGCTCCCGGGCGGCAGCGGCGGGATCGAGGTCGTTCTCGCAAGTCTGCTCGTCGCGACCGCCGGCGTCCCGATCGACGTCGCAACGGCAGGTGCGATCCTCTACCGACTCACGACCTACTGGGCGCATCTGGCGATCGGGGGCATGAGCGCAGTGATTCTGTCCGTCTTCGGTGGACGACTCGGGTGAGTGGGACAAAAGCCAGTTGTCCAAAAACATCGAGCCGGCATAGATAGAATACTGCCCATCATTTTCCGACTACCGCAGCGAGTCGCGGTTGTGTCGCCAGCCAGTACACCAGCAGTGATTACTCGAACAACTCGCTGTTGAGGGTTTCATCGTCGTCCAAATACCATTGAAGATACATATAGCCGACGCCGAGTAACACGGCGACGGCCACGACATTCGCGATCATTCCTATACTGTGTTTGAGGCTGCTGTGTTGAATCGGTTTGGGTCGGTGACCAGGACGGCCGAAACGATAGTCGTCACTGGACCACACTGTAAATACGGCCGTATGACATCTGTACGGGCAGTTTGTGGACGTTTCAATCAGTCTTCTCTTCACGTTCGATTGGATGCAAGCGCTCGCCGCCGGTCACGATGGACGAACCGTTTTACCGTCGTAAGTATCCAGATGACGGCGGATAGTTCAGGAAAATATACATTAGTGTAGATGAATGTTCGACCGTGCCCGCTATCGAAACCACCGCCCTGACCAAACGGTACGGCAACGACCTCCTCGCCGTCGACGACCTCGACCTGACGGTCGAGGACGGAGAGATATTCGGATTTTTAGGCCCGAACGGCGCGGGGAAATCGACGACGATCAACATGCTCCTCGACTTCGTTCGCCCTTCCACGGGAACGGCGACGGTGCTCGGACTCGACGCCCAGAACGAGGCCGACGAGATCCGCGAGCGCATCGGCGTCCTTCCCGAGGGAGCAAGCCTGTACGAGCGACTCACCGGCCGCGAACACCTCGAGTGGGTCATCGACACCAAAGGGGCCGACGAGGATCCCGACGCCCTCCTCGAACGCGTCGGGCTCAACCCCGAGGACGGCGCGCGATCGGCCGGCGGCTACTCGAAAGGGATGGCCCAGCGCCTCGGCTTCGCGATGGCGCTGGTCGGCGATCCTGATCTCTTGCTCCTGGACGAACCGTCCTCGGGGCTCGATCCCACGGGAATGCAAGAGATGCGCGACATCATCGCCGCCGAGGCCGACCGCGGGACGACCGTCTTCTTCTCGAGTCACATCCTCGGGGAGGTCGAAGCCGTCTGTGATCGTGTCGGAATCATGAACGAGGGGCAACTCGTCGCGACGGGAACCCTCGACGCGCTGCGAGCCGATCTCGATCTCGACGCGTCGATCTCGCTGGAGGTCGAGACCGTTCCCGACGCACTCGTCACCGATCTCGAACACCACGAGGGCGTCCACTCGGTCACCGTCGACGGATCGACGATCACGGCCTCCTGTGCCGCGACGCCAGTGAAGTACGACGTTGTGGCGCAGGTCGGTGCGACGACCACTGTCCGCGACATCGTCTCCGAGGACACGTCGCTCGAGCAACTGTTCAATACCTACACGAACGACGGAGACGATGTCGACGGGACGCCAGAGGCCGAACGTGAACCGGAGGTGTCGGCATGAGTATCCGTTCGGTCGCCAAAAAAGACATGCTCGACGTTCGCCGGGCGAAGATCGTCTGGTTCGTCGGCGGTCTGTACACGCTGTTTGCGGTGCTGTTCTTCTATTTCGGACAGGCCGGGCAGAGTCCGAACGTCGTGCGAGAGCTACAGACCCTCTCGTTTATCGGGGCGCTATTTCTCCCCCTCGTCGCGCTCGTCGCGGCGTACCTCGCGATCGCCGGCGAACGGGAGTCGGGTAGCATTAAGTACTTGCTCTCGGTGCCGAACACGCGACGGGACGTCGTCCTCGGGAAGTTCCTCTCTCGGGGAGCCGTCGTCGCCGGGGCCGTCCTCCTCGCGTTCGGGATCGGAGCCATGCTGACGGCGCTGTGGTATCCGTCGCTCGAGCCCCGCATCTTCGCCGGCGTCGTCGCGTTGACCGTGGTCTTTGCGCTCGCGTACGTCGCGATCGCCATCGGCATCTCCGCGGCGACGAGGACGCGCTCGCGTGCGATGGCCGGTGCGGTCGGCTTCTACTTCGTCGCCAACGTGTTGATGCTGTTTCCCGGGCTCTCGATCGTCGGCCTGTTCAGATACGTGCTGAACGACCGGCTCGGACTGGGACTCTCGGATCACCTGTTCGAGTTCGTTCGAATGCTCAGCCCAACGGTCGCCTACGATACTGCACTGCCGCTTGCTGCGCCGGACGAAACGCGGTTTCCGGTCCCCGAGGACGTACCGGTCTATCTCGAGCCGGAGGCGGGGCTGGTGGTGTTGATCGGCTGGCTCGTGATTCCGATCGTCCTCGGCCTGTGGTGGTTCGATCGCGCTGACCTCGGCTGATCGATCGGTTGCGAACCGTTAGATGACGCCCGTCTTCGTCGCGACCTCGCGAGCCGCGTGCTCGTTCATTCCGTCGCCGAGGATCGTATACCGGTCGCGGATCTCGTGACAGGTCGTCAGCGCCTCGATCACCGTTTCGTCGTCGATGCCGAGTTCGTCCGCGGTCGTCGGCGCGTCGATGCTCGCCAGCGCGTCTCGGATATCCGTCCAGAAGCCGCGCTCGCCGCCGTGGAGGTACGCGGTCATGATCGAGCCGACACCGACCTGATGGCCGTGTAAGGCCGCATCGGGTGCCAACCGATCCAGCTGGTGAGAAAAGAGGTGCTCGGCCCCGCTCGCCGGCCGCGAGGAGCCGGCGATGCTCATCGCGACGCCCGACGAGACCAGCGCCTTGGTAACGATCCACGACGACTCCTCGAGCCCGGGCCGGACGAGGTCCGCGTTGTCGACGAGGATCTCGGCGGTCATCTCCGAGAGGGCGGCGGCGTACTCGGAATACTCGACGTCTTTGAGACGCTTTGCGAGTCGCCAGTCCATCACCGCGGTGTAGTTCGAAATGATGTCCGCACAGCCGGCGGTCGTCAGCTCCCAGGGAGCCTCGGCGAGAACTTCGGTGTCAGCGATGACCCCGAGCGGCGGTTCGGCGGCGACGCTGTGTCGCGTGTCGCCGTCGGGAACGGAGCCACGATTGCTGACGATTCCGTCGTGGCTCGCCGCCGTCGGAACCGACAGAAAGCCCATATCGAGGTGGTCGCTCGCCATCTTCGCGATGTCGATCGCCTTGCCGCCGCCGATGCCGACGAGGTACGACGCGTCGTCGGCCGCGTCGATGACGGTCTCGACGGCGTCGAACGTCGCCGACTCGATCGTGACGATCGTCGGATCGATGCCCGCTGCCTCGAAATCGGCCGTAATCGGCTCCGCAGCGACCTGCCGCGGGGTGGGGCTCGTGACGATCAGCGGCCGACCCTGCAGGTGGAGGTCGTCGACGACCTCGACGACGGCCGAGCGAACGCCATGGCCAAGGACGACGTTTCGTGGGAGACGGATCCACGTCGATTTCTCGAACATACCTCGTTTGACTCACCGACGGGACATACGTGTTTTCTCCGCTCGAGAGTGCAGACCGAAGCCGATTATCTCCCCAAAGAACAGTATGATAGAGAATATAATCGCAGAATTATAAGAATTTTGGCACTCAGTTACTGGGGTTCCCAGTCAGGAATCTCTCGCTCGACGAACTCGCCGTGACCGGCGTCGGCAACGACCTCGCCGTCCTCGACGACCGACTGCCCACGGACGAACGTCTGGACGACCGAACCGGTTACCTCGCGGCCTTCGTAGATCGAAAAGTCCGCCTTCGAGGCGTTGTTTTCGGCGGTGATCGTCTCGGTCTGCGTCGGATTGAAGAGGACGATGTCGGCGTCGGTTCCCGGTTCGAGCGTCCCCTTCTGTGGCATGCCGTAGATCCGCGCCGGATTGGCGCACATCTTTCGGACGACGTCCGAATACGACCGATCTCGGTTGTTCACCGCTTCGTCGAAGAAGACGGGAAGGCTCACCTGGAGGCCGTTCGCGCCGAAGGAGCTATCCCACCAGTTTTCGACCTGTTTGCTCTCGCGAGTGTACGCGCAGTGGTCGGTCGAAACGAGATCGAGCGTGCCCCGGTCCATGTATTCGAACATCGCCTCGACGTCGTCGTCGGATCGAATCGGCGGGGCGATCATCGGGAGATTTCCGAGTTCCTCGTAGACGGAGTCATCGAGCGTCGTGTAGTGTGTACACGTCTCGGCGCGGATCAGTTCGGGATGGTCCGTCCGGTACGATTCGAGGACGTCCGCCGCCTTCCGGCAGGACGTGTGAATCCCGAAGTACTTACAGCCCGCCTCGACGGCCATCCGCGCGGCGTCGTCGGCGGCCATCGCCTCGGCGTAGTCGGGCCGCGAGTCGGGGTACGACGGCGCGTCGCCCCGACCTTCGGCCTTGAGTCGCTCCGTCCGCTGATCGCAGACCGAGCCGTCCTCGGTGTGTAAGACGGCGACTGCGCCGTGGTCGGCGAGCTCCTCGAACACCGAATCCATGAAGCCGTTCGAGAGCCCCATCTCGTAGGCCGTGAACATCTTGAACGACGAGAGCCCGCTGTCGATGACGTCCGGAATCTCCTCGAGGACGTCGGGGTCCTCGCGTGCAATCGCGGCGTGATACGAGTAGTCGACGATGGAGTCTGCGGCTTTCTCGCGCTTGCGTTCGAGCCCTTCGAGCAGCGTGCTTTCCTCCTCGAACGGGCTGAGTTCGCCGGTCCAGGCCTGCCAGGCGAAATCGATGCAGGTCGTCACGCCGCCGAGCGCGGCCGCGTGCGAAGCCGCCTCGTACGTATCGATCGAGAACGGATCGGCAATATGAGTGTGGGGATCGACCACGCCAGGCATCACGAGGAGCCCGGACGCGTCTACGTGCTCGTCGGCATCGGGGAGGCTATCCGGGCTGCCGATCGAGTCGATCTCTCCGTCCTCGATCGCGACCGAGGCATCCAGCGTGCTAGATTCCGTTACGATTGTTCCGCCATCGATTCTCAAATCAACTACCATACCTCGGTGTTCTTCACAAATGCATATAAATAGTATGGACAGAGAACAATATGTGGAATTATTCTTGTCTACGATTCAACTCATTGTATCTTTATAACACACTGTTGGACGACAGGTAAGAAACAAATTTATCTATTTAACATACATAACTATATACTGATAATCAGTGGGTCACTCTCGCGTTCGCTATCGCCAACAGTACGCCGGTCGATACGGGCAGGTTCGACAGAGAGAACACACTGCACGTTCATCAATCGGCGCCGTGATTTGGGACGAATCCACAGTGGTGACAGCGCACCGTTCGCTCGCTAACCAGAACGCACTCTGAGCAGTGCGGGCACTCGAACTCCATGTTCCCACCGACTCTCGTCGAACACTAAAGTGTTTATACGACAATTGACGAAATCCAGCCGCCGGCAACGGATATCTCGACGTTCGACGGGACGATATACCGGGATAAATAAGCGTTGAGATTCACCCGCCGAAGGCGGGGGACCACAATATTTATAGTATGGCAAATGACAGTCACACTCATGGAAATCGGTGTCCTTACCGTTGCGTTAGCCGATGAATCGCTCGAAGATGCGCTGGCATACCTCGACGAGCAAGGCGTCGATGCCGTCGAACTCGGCTGTGGGGGGTTCGTCGGTGACGACCACCTGCCGACAGAGGAGTATCTGAACGACGAGGACGCACAGCAGGAGTTGCTCGACCTCGTCGAGAGTCACGACATGTACATCTCGGGACTCGCGACCCACAACAACCCCATCCATCCGGACGACGACCGCGCGGCCGAGGCCGACGAGGAGCTTCGGGACGCCATCGAACTGGCCGGGAAGCTCGGCGTCGACGCCGTCACCACCTTCTCCGGGCTGCCGGCCGGTGGGCCCGACGACTCCGTTCCGAACTGGATCACGGCACCGTGGCCGCCCGAGCACTCGGACGCGCTCGAGTACCAGTGGGACGTCGCGGTCGACTACTGGAGCGAGATCAACGAGGTCGCGGACGAACACGACGTTAACGTCGGAATCGAGATGCACCCGAACATGCTGGTCTACGAGCCACGGGGCATGCTGAAACTTCGCGAGGAGGCCGGCGACCGGATCGGCGCGAACTTCGATCCGTCACACCTCCTCTGGCAGGGGATCGACATCACGGACGCGATCCGACTGCTCGGCGAGGAGGATGCGATCCACCACTTCCACGCGAAAGACACGAAGGTCTACGAGGCGAACGCGAGCGAGAAGGGCGTTCTCGATACCGCGCCGTACACCGCCGAGGCGGACCGATCCTGGCTGTTCCGCTCGATCGGCTACGGCCACGGCGAGGAGTTCTGGAAGGACGTGATCTCGACGCTCCGGATGGCCGGCTACGACGGCGCGATCTCGATCGAGCACGAGGACTCGCTGACCTCCTCGCGGGAGGGACTCGAGAAGGCGATCGACGTCCTCCAGCGCTCGGTGTTCGAAACGACCCCCGGCGACGCCTACTGGGCATAAGGTGATCCATATGAGCGAACCACTTTCCATCGGCATCCTGGGGTACCGGTTCATGGGCAAGGCGCACTCGAACTCGCTGGCGCGGCTCCCGATGTTCTTTCAGGACGCGCCCGAGATCGAACGTGACGTCCTGATCGGACGCGACGAGGACGCACTCTCGGACGCGGTCGATACGCTCGGCTTCGAACGCTACAGTACTGACTGGGAGGAGGCCGTCGAGGAAGTCGACGTCTTCTACAACCTCGGTCCGAACAACATCCACGCCGATCCGTCGATCGCCGCACTCGAGGCTGGGGCGTCGGTCTTTTCGGAGAAGCCTCTGGCGCATACCCTGGACGACGCACGGCGGATGCGAGACGCCGCCCGCGAGGCGGAAGGCGTCACCGCGGTCGGCTTCAACTACCGGTTCGTTCCCGCGATCCAGCGCGCGCGAAACATGATCGCGAACGGCGACCTCGGCGAGATTCACCACGTCCGCGGGCACTACCTGCAGGACTGGCTGGTCGACCCGAGCGCGCCCTGGAGCTGGCGAAACGACGAGGAGGTCGCCGGCAGCGGCGCGCTTGGCGACCTGGGCGCTCACACGCTCGACCTCGCGCAGTTCCTCGTCGACGACGAGATCACTCGCGTCAGCGGGAAACTAAAGCGATTCGTCGACGAGCGGCCGGTTCCGGGCGAGGCCGGCGACGCACTCGACGCGTCGGGAAGCGAGGGGACCGAAATGCGCGAAGTCACCGTCGACGACGCCTTCACGGCACAGGCCGAGTTCGAAAGCGGCGCGACGGGACTGTTCGAGGCCTCGCGGTTCGCCACGGGCCACAAGAACGACAACTGGATCGAGGTCAACGGCTCGAAGGGGAGCCTCCGATTCGACCTCGAACGACTCAACGAACTCGAGGTCCTCCGCGAGGACGGCCGCGGGTTCGAAACAGTGCTCGTGACGGATCCGGACGATCCGTACTACGACGCCTGGTGGCCGCCGGGCCACATCATCGGCTGGGAGAACACCTTCGTCCACGAGAACTACGAGTTCCTTTCGGCGGTCGCCTCCGGCTCGGACCATCATCCGAACTTCGAGGACGGGTTCGCCGTCCAGCAGATCCTCGACGCGATCGAGGAGAGCGACGAGCGCGGCGAGTGGGTTGACGTATAAGCGAAACCCCGCTGCGTCGTAAGACGCACACCGCGTTTCGGCTTCGAATCGACCGTCGGTATTGCGAATAGCTCCTCAGACACGCTTCCAATGAGAATTGACTGAATACGATGACATTCGAAAAAATCGCGTTCGTCGGCGAGGACAACGCAGGGGCGAGTCAACTCGCGATTGCGCTGTCCGAAGATGAGTGTGCTCGTCGAACCCTCGATTTCGAGGTCATTACCGGCGGGATTGCCCCCGGTGACGACGTACAGGACGCAGTCGTCACGGTGCTCGCCGAGGACGGGATCGATATCGACGGTCGAACGCCGCGAGAAATCCGCGACGACGACTTGAGAGGGACCGATTACATCGTCACGATCGATTGCTCGATCTGTGATTTCAAGCCGACGTTCTGGCGAGGGCCCGCCGAACGGTGGGACCTCGAACATTCCGAAGCGGTCAGCGTCGAAGCCGCTCGCGAACAACGCGAGGAAATCCGCACTCGGGTCGAACAGCTGTTTAGCGATCTGGAACGGATGTCGGGCTAGACCCGGCTCGAACTATATTGTAACACTGACGCTGAGACGCGCTGTTGCTTGATCAACACGATCAACGAGAATAGCTATCGAAACTCAATGCCCACTTGATCGAAGGGCAGCGTCGTGATCGGTGTGTAAATCGTTTCAAGAGCGACTGTCTCTGCCCAAATTCGATTGTTCGTATCGTCGAGACAGTGAAAAGACGGTTCCGATGACCTGCCCTTAGCTCAGGTCGAGATCACCTCGCATATCCTGTGGATGTGGCGTGCAGAGGTACTCGGCCATCTCATTGGAGACTGTGAACTCGACCGTCTCCGTCTCGCCGCTTCCAGAGATCCCATCGGACTGGTAGACGATATCTCCATCCTCGTTCTCGATCGCAAAGTCGTGGTGACGACCATCAGTGTTCTCCCACACGAGGGTGTACTCTTCGCCCGTTTCGAGCGAGAGCGTCGGGTTCTCCTCGCCGGCAATCTCGTCCGGTGAGACACCGGTCCAGCCGTCGACATCACCTTCCAGTTCGATCGTTTCGGCAGGATCGAAGGCGTCATTCGTGGAACCGCCGTCGGAACGGATTTCGATGCCACAACACTGCGAGTGGTCCTCGACCGTTGGGAACTCGATCGAGAGCTCGTCGTTGGTGACCTCGACGTCTTCGACCGTCAGCGAAGTCGCCGCGAATCCGCCGCCGGCTTCGGCGTACGGATCGTACTCCTCGGCGACGGTCTCGCCTTGAACGACGACATCGAAGAGGCGTGTACCCTCGCCAGCGTCGACGTTCCCCTGGAAGATTTCGGCGAAGTGGAGCGTCACGTCGTACGTTCCGCTCTGTATCAGGAGGTCGTACGCGAGGTCGTACCCCCACCGTCCGGTCTGGTAGAGCGAGTCGTGGTCGGTGCCGTCGATCTCGGTGACGTCGAACTCGTCGGCCGAGTCGTTCGATCCGCCGCCGAAGGAGTCTTCCGCCTCGTCGTCCCAGCTTTCGGAAAGCTGTGGCGGCTGTTCAGCGTCGAACTCGAGGCCGTTGACTTCGACCGGCAGGTCCGATCCGGCCTCTGCTGGATCGCCGCCCAGATTGACGCCGTACGGGGCAGATAGCGGCCCGGCGGTTGCCTCTCTGATTTCGATACCGCAACACTGCGAGTGGTCGTCGACCGTTGGGAACTCGATCGAGAGTTCGTCGTCGTCGACCTCGACGTCTTCGACCGTCAGCGAAGCCGCCGCGAATCCGCCGCCGGCTTCGGCGTACGGATCGTACTCCTCGGCGACGGTCTCGCCTTGAACGACGACATCGAAGAGGCGCGCTCCCTCGCCGGCGTCGACGTTCCCCTCGAAGATTTCGGCGAAGTGGAGCGTCACGTCGTACGTCCCGTTTTGCATCTCGAGATCGTAGGCGAGGTCGTACCCCCACCGTCCGGTCTGGTAGAGCGAGTCGTGATCGGTGCCGTCGATCTCCGTCACATCGAACTCGTCGGCCGAATCGTTCGTTCCGCCGCCGAAGGAGTCTTCAGCCTCGTCGTCCCAGCTTTCGGAAAGCTGTGGCGGCTGTTCGGCGTCGAACTCGAGGCCGTCGATCTCGACCGGCAGGTCCGATCCGGCCTCTGCTGGATCGCCGCCCAGATTGACGCCGTACGGGGCAGATAGCGGCTCGGCACTTGCCTCTCTGATTTCGAAGCCACTGAACTGCGTGTTGTCGGCTTGTGTCTCCGTGGAAATCGAGAGGACTCCGTCGGTGACCTCCACGCTTTCGACGACGACCGTCGTGGCCGTTCGACCGCCGGACTCGGCGTAGATGTCGAACTCCTCGTGGATCAGTTCTCCCTGGACCGACAGGTCGAAGACGCGTGCGCCCTCGCCGTCATCGATATTGCCGTCGAAGATCTCGGCAAAGTGAAGCGTGACGTCGTAGGTGCCGTTCGGCACGGCGACGTCGTAGCCGAGGTCACCGCCCCAGTGTTCGGTCTGGTAGAGCACCTGGTGATCCGTTCCCTCGATCGGCTCGTCGACGAATTGTCCGTTCGGCCCGCCGCCGGTCGGCACCACGGACGGGTTCGGGAGCGTCTCGAACACGAGGTCGTCGATCTCGACGTCCTCGTCGGCCTCTTCGCCGCCCGAGTTGAGCGCGAACGGAATCGAAGCCGGTGTAGAGACCAGGATCGAGGCGGTGCTGTCGAGTTGCGTCTCGTCGCCGCTCTCCACGAAGGAGACCTCGACGGACAGGTCGTACTCGCCGCCCGGGGCGTCCTCCTCGACTGCAAGCTCCCACGTCACCTGGTGGTTCGAACCCGACGACAGGTCGCCGATGCTCGTCTCGTCCAGTGCGGTGAGCTCGATCGAGTCGCCCCCGACACTCGCGCTGAACTCGACGTTTTCCAAACTGTGACCAAGCGGGTTGGTAAGCGTCGCAGTCGCCGTCGTCTGTTCGCCTTCTGCGACCGTTTGACTGTCGAGAGAGAGCGACAGTCCGGGTGACCCAGTCTCTCCTTCGACGTGGTCGATCCGGTAGATTCCGGGGTTGTTTCCGTCGAATCCGGATCCCCACTCGATGTAGTGGAACCGTCCGTCGGGGCCGATCTCCATGTCCTGCGGTGACTGCAGGTCGAGTTCCGGCAGGAACGGCGAAATTTCGAGGAGTTCGCCGTCCTCGTCGAACGAGACGACGTGGAAGTTGCCGGTGTTCCACTCACCGATGATCCACTTCCCGTCGAAGTAGTCCGGGAGTGCCGTGTCCGCCCTGTCGGCGTCCAGTCGAACGAGCGGCCCGCCGTTCGGTGCGCCGTCCGTTACTTCCGGATGGGGTGGCAGGTCTGGCACGTCCCAGATGCCGTCCTCCCAATCGTGGTCTTCCGGTGCGTCGACGAAGTTGTCCCACAGACCACCGTTGGGGACGAAGAACGTCGACTCCTCGGTCGGCGGAAGCTGTTCGAGGCCATCGTTGTGTACCGAGTCGTTGATCGGCCCGTCCGGATCGAACGGGGCGATCGACTCGCCGGTTTCGAAGTCGTAATCGATGTAGGGCAGGTTCGGTCCGCGAGTGAACGGCCAACCGTAGTTGCCGGCGTCGCGGATCTGGTTGTACTCCCGGATGCCGATCGGACCGCGGTCTGCATCCCAATTCCCGGAGTCAGGCCCGTAGTCAGCCATGTAGACCCAGCCGGTTTCCTCGTCGATATCGAAGCGGAACGGGTTCCGGAAACCCATCGCGAAGATTTCCGGCCGGACGAGTCCGTCTTCGATCTCGTCGCCGTAGCCCTGCGCTTCGGTGAACAGGTTGTCGTCTGGAACTGAGTAGGAACCGTCCTCGTGTGGGGTAATTCGGATAATGCTCCCCCGAAGGTCCGACGTGTCGCCGGCGGTCCCCTGTGCGTCGTGCGTGTGCGGGTCGGAAACCGTCTCGTCGATCGGGGTGAATCCGCTGGATTCGAACGGCGTGGTGTTGTCTCCGGTCGAGAGGAAGAGGTTTCCGTCGGGACCGAACTGGATCTCTCCGGCGGAGTGACAGCACGTCTCGCGCTGTTGGTGGACGCGCAGGATTTCGGTCTCCGAGTCGGGATCGAGTTCGTTGCCGTCGACCTCGAACCGCGAGAGGAGGTTGTACGGCATGTCGTCGTCGGGATCGAGTTCCTCCTCGACCGGCGAGTAGTAGAGGTAGATCCAGTTGTTCTCCTCGAAGTTCGGATCGGTCGCGATCCCGAGGCCGCCGTCCTCGAGGTCGAACCAGAAGTCACGCTCGAGCGCAACGGTCGTCTCGAGCGTGTCTGGATCGATGACGGAGACGTTCGATTCCCGTTCGACGAAGAAGATGCGTCCGTCGGGAGCGATCGACATCGACATCGGTCCGGCTTCGGGGCCCTCGTTGAGGTCGGTCGTGAGTTCGACCTGCTCGTAGGAGTCCCAGACCGTCGCGGACGCGTCGCCCTCGAGGAATCCACCAGACCACAGGATTCCCTGTTGGATGTGCTCGAGGAAATCCTCGTCCTCGAAGACCTCTTCGGTGTGACCGAGGCCGGTGTGCCAGGATCGTCCGCCATCGTAGTTGTGACACCAGGCGATCGGATGGTCGACGCGACTCATCTCTGCGCCGTCGTAGCTGTCTTCGTCCAGCGTGGCGAGCACGTGGACGTCGCCTCGGGGGTTGATGTCGTAGTCGTAGAACTCGTCGTGAACCGTCCACCTGCTGGAAAGGTGTTGCGTAGACGGATGAGTGCCATCTTCGACGAGCACATCGCCGTCCTGAATGTGGGGATGACCGTCGAAGTAGGCGCCGACGAGGTCGCCGTACCACTCCCACTCGTAGTGCGTATCGGATGCAGCGTGGATCCCGGCGTAGCCGCCGCCGTTCTGGATGTACTGCTCGAAGGCCGCCTGCTGGTCCTCGTCAAGCGGACTGCCGGTCGTGCTGTTCCAGACGATCGTGTCGTACTGCTGGAGTTCCGCGACGTCGTCGGGGAATTCGGAGGCATCGCCGTCCGGATCGTCGATCACGTCGATCGTGACCTCCTCGGCACCGGTCGCGGCGGCGATCTGATCGCTCATCCCTTCGATCTGCTGGTTGCCGAACTCGATTATGTCGTGTCGGAACGCATCGGTGACCGAGAACACGAGCACGTTGACGTCTAGCAGGCCGGCAGACCAGACGATTCCGTTCCGGACGTGATCGAGGAAGTCCTGATCCTCGAACATCTCCTCGGTGTGTCCGAGGCCGGTGTACCACGCACGACCGCCATGGTTCTCGTGGTACCACGCGATGGGGTGATCGTCGCCGGGCATCTCCGCGCCGTCGTAGCTGTCCTGATCCAGCGTTGCGAGCACGTTGACGTCGTCTCGCGGGTTCTCGTCGAAGTCGTAGTACTCGTCGTAAACGTCCCACTCGGTCGGCAAGTGTTGCGTCGATGGATGCGTTTGGTCTTCGACGTTGACCGTTCCCTCCTGCACTTCGGGGTGGCCCTCGAAGTACGCACCGACGAGGTCGCCGTACCAGTCCCAGTCGTAGTGTGTATCCGAGGCGGCGTGGATCCCGGCGTAGCCGCCGCCGTTCTCGATATACTCCTCGAAGGCCGCCTGCTGGTCCTCATCGAGCGGGCTGCCGGTCGTACTGTTCCAGACGACCGTATCGTACTGCTCGAGTTCATCCACGTCCGACGGGAATTCTGAGGCGTCGCCGTCGGGGTCGTCGATCACATCGACGTTGACCGCTTGCGCGTTGGTCTCGGCGACGATCTGATTGGCCATCGCTTCGATCTGCTGGTTGCCGAACTCGATGACGCCGTGGCGGAAGCCGTCGGTGACCGAGAACACGAGGATATCGACCACCTGTCCCGGCGTGTCGCCAACGTCGATCATCCCCCGCATACTCTGTGGCTGGTGTTCACAGTAGTATACAGCCATGTCTTCGGTCGCAGTGAACTCGACGGTTTCCGTTTCGCCTTCCCCGTCAGTTCCGTCCGACGAGACGAGTTCGGATCCCTCGTGGTCCTCGATCACGAAGGTATGCGGTGCCCCATCGCTGTTCGTCAACTCGACGGTGTACGTCTCGCCTGGGGCAAGCGAAAGAGTTGGGTTCCATTCGCCTTCGATCTCGTCGGGCGAAACACCGTACCATGCGCTGTTCCACGAGATTACGTGATCAGCGTCGGCCGATTCCGAATGTTGGAGACCGTCGCCACTCCCGTCACCGACCGCCTGCAGCTGAATAACGTTATCGTCGGTCGATTGAATCATGCCGCCGACGTTCGTTCCTTGTCCGCTTACCGTTCCACCCACACCGGCGATACCGGCAATCCCGACACCGGCGGACTGCATAAATCGTCGCCTATTCGTGCGTGATTTCCGTTCGCCACTCCGAGATGACTCGTTAGAGTTGTCCGTCATGCTACCACCACACACAATAATGGTATCCAATAAATAATTAACTAATCTTAGTTCGTCCCTGTCGGAGTGTGAGCCAGAAGAAGTTAGTCTTATTAGGAGGTGCTATTGGACTATATTCTAAAAAGTAGCAATATTTTTGAGTTCGACGGTTCGAACACGCCCAGACGAGACGAACGACCGCACGTCGGTACTAGCGTGTTCACGCCCGCTGAACGTGCTACCGGAAAATAACGTACACCAGTGCACGCTGACCGATACGATCGCTTCCTACGAGTCGCGCGTCGGCCGGCTGAACGTGGAACATGACAGTGCTCAGCAGTGTCCATGAGTCACCACATTGGTCGTGATTGTCACGTTGGTAGTAGCAACATCAACAGATTCGGATAAATAAGTGCCGGCTGACAAAGTACACTGTTGGACGGGAAAATATTACGAGAAGCATAAATCGGTCGCTGGTACGCTATTGTCGTCACTGAACGTCAGTGCACACTGGATTGTACGACTGACGTGGTTTGGAACGTACGCGGTTCGGAACGAACGGAGTGAGTGAGAACCGCGATGCGAGCGGGGAGGGACGACCCGCGAGCAAACGGAGTGAGTGAGAACCGCGATGCGAGCGGGGAGGGACGACCCGCGAGCAAACGGAGTGAGTGAGAACCGCGATG
>JBKKHI010000009.1:0-160826 GCA_046614585.1 Natrialbaceae archaeon A-arb3/5
GCTCGCTAATCACCATCGAGGAAACGATGTCGCTAGCCCCAACATCATGCTATGAGAACCGTTCTGCACCACCGCCTACCGTCGATGAAACGCGGGACTTCCCGGAAGTGATCGAACGCGTTCGTCGGTTCGAAGAGAGACGGGGGCAGGTTCCGACGATCTTCGTCACTGACGATGGAGAATTACGAGGCGAACTCCCCGGTGCAGCGCTGTCCGTGGCCGATTCTGAAACCGAAACGATCAGCGATTACGTTCAAGAGACACCGTATGTCCGGTACGATCGCGATGACGAAGCGGTTCTCGAGGTGTTCAAGCAAAACCGCGAGCGTTCCGTTGCCGTCCTCGATGAAGAGGAAGACATTCTCGGAGTGATTCACGCCGAGGACTTGTTGCGGCTGCTCGAAGAGGCGCGGGGTGAAACGCTCTACGAGTTCACCGGCGTCGCTGAAGAAGAGAGCGTTCTCGACGGCCCAGGAACGAAGGTCCGACGACGGTATAAGTGGCTGATCCTCAACCTCGGAACTGCGTTTATGGCTGCAGCGGTGGTTGGACTGTTCGAGTCAACCATCGCTGCTGTTGCCATCTTGGCAGCATACATGCCGGTCGTCGCCGGGATGGGTGGAAATGCTGGGACACAGGCGATGGCGGTCACGGTTCGTGGAATTTCACTCGATGAGGTGTCACTCAATACCGGCAAGCGTGTCATCTTCAACGAAGTCGTAGCCGGTGCCGTCAACGGGATGATTACCGGTGTGCTCGTCGCCGTGATCGCTATCGCCTTTTCGTTCGGCGAATTTGGCCTCTTACTCGGGGCTGTTATTGGCATCTCGATGGTCGCAAATCTCGTGATCGCAGGCTTTTTCGGTGCCATTACGCCGCTGTTACTCGACCGGGTAGGATCCGATCCAGCCACGTCTGCGACGATCTTCATCACCACGGCGACCGATGTGCTGGGATTTTTCGTCTTCCTCGGATTAGCTCAAGCAGTCCTGTTGTAAGCGCCGCTGGTAAACGTACGTCACTGGATGTACTTGGCCGATCTATTGACTCAATCCAGCCGCTTTCTATGCGAGATACGTGCCTCCTCTCTTGCCGAGTTACGAACATCATTTGGAGCTTGTAAGAATCTCGACGCTCGCCAATAAGCAGACACAGTTACCGCTGCAGTCGAGACACAAGCACTGCAGCCGCGAGCGATCAATGGGGGTGAGCGGCTTTTTAGCGTGAATTTTTGCAAGCGGCTCGACCGAACGGAGTGAGGGATCATCCGCAACAAAAAGTACTACAGCGCGCTATCGTGTTCGGTCTCGAACTCCCGCTGTTGCCGGTACTGTTCGACGAATTCGGAGACGTCGAACTCGAGCATCTGGGACTCGAACTGCGTCACCGCATCGTCGTCGTCGGCGTGGCTGATCGCGTGTTCCATGAGTTCGACGACGAGTTCGACGACGATCTCGTGGAGTCGTCGCGCGTCGAAGTCGGTGATCCACACCATCGTGTAGCCGACGGCCCCGTCGTCGCTCGCGTCGTGGATGACGACTTTCTCCGGGAACTCCTCCAAGACGACGCCCATGAGGTGGGGCGTCCCGAACTGCTCGAACTCGTCGTCGGTGTCGATCGTCTGTCGGAGCACGGTGACGAGCGATTCGGGGAAAAAACGTGAGGGTGGGTGGACGTCGGTGACGACGGCGTGGCGCGCGCCGCAGGTACAGGTGTACTCGCGCATCCCGAGGTCGATCTCGTGCGGATCGATCGATTCGCCACACGGGAGCTCGAGACGCCGATCGTTGCCGGAGCCCGGCACACGAGGCTCTGCCATTGCTCGGTGTTCGACTGGAGACGTGATAAGGGCGACGACTCCGGGAGAAACGGGCCGGTCAGTTCAGGGCCAGTCGTCGCGAACCGGCTCGGCGTCGTCCGGTTCGGCGTCGACGCTCGCCGCGAGCACCCAGTCGGCCGCGTCGGCGGCGTCCTCGACGTCTAGGTACTCCCAGCCGACCTCGTCGGCGAGTTCCTCGTCGGCCTCGTTGGCACCGATGTAGACGTAGCGTTCGGTGTCGAACTGGTCTTTGACACCCTCGAGACTCTCGGCTTTGCCTCGCGGTCCCGAGAAGAAGTCCTGTCGAATCCGGTTTTTGCGCGTGAAGTTCGTCACGACGTACGTTGGTTTCTCCGAAACGACGCCGATGTACTCGGTCCAGCCTCTGGCGTCTTCGAAGACGGTCTCGGGAGAGGCGACCTCCTTTAGCGCCTCGAGCTCGAACGCCAGGGTCATGTCACTATCGCCGTTCATGGGGAATCGAACGGCAGCACCGGGGAAAACGGCTTCGATACATCCCACGCGGTATGATACTGATCAGTAACCACCGACGCGGTAGTAGTCGGTGTACACGATGACGTCGCCCTCTTCGAACTCGGTTTCGTCGGCCAGAGTCGCTCTGTCACCGTCGAGACACTGGAGGAACGCCTGAAGGGAGTCGGTGTCGAGTTGATCCACGTGTCTTACGGACGCGCTCGCCTCGACCGAGTCGATCCGATGAACCGTGGAGAGACGGTCGCGGAGGGTGGCGACGACTCGATCATCTGTTTTCATGTGTAGTGTTAACAAACCTCATATAGGGGCATAAATGTTACGACCGTTCAATTCGGGAACGGCCGTCGCGTCTACCGACTGCGAGGCGTCAAGTTGATAGCACGAGAGTTCGTCGTTCAGGCTGAAAATGCCGCCCACACCAGCCACAGCCGGATCGGTATCCGCTGTCGGCTTCGAACTCCTCGAGACGTCGCTGCTCGCCCCGGCGATTCTCGATTCTCAGTTGACGGACGCGTTGGCGTGGCTCGCGATCGGTGCGTTCTTCGTCGCCCTCGTTCTCCAGTGGCGCGGTTCCGCCGACTCGGCGCGCCTGCTCGCAGCGGGTGCGTGGCTCCTCTTTGGCGTCTTCTGGCTCACGATGGTGCCGTACTACTACTACGACGCCCAGAGCCCGCTTCAGACCGTCCTGGCGCTCGCCGCGCTCCCGCTGTGTGCCTACACCGGCTACCTCCTGTACGGCGGCCGCGAGTCGCTGCTGTTGCTCTCGAAGGCCGTCGCGATCATGGGACTCATCTACCTCCCCGCCGAGACGATTCCGTTCGTCCGGCAGTGGCTGATCGAGACGACCGCCGCCCAGACTCACTACGGGATGGAGCTGCTGGGTCACAGTCCGGGTATCAACGAGGGCGCAAACGGCTACCAGAGCCGTTTCGACTTCGATCCCGACGAGACGGTCACCGGTCGGACGACCTACATCGTGCTCGCCTGTACCGGCATCGGTAGCATGGCCATCTTCGGCGGACTGATCGCAGCCGTTTCCGCGCCGTTAAAACGAAAGGTTGTGGGTATCGCACTCGCTGTCGGCATCATCTGGCTTCTCAACCTCGGGCGCAACGTCTTCATCGGACTCGCCTCGCCCTGGGGCTGGTTCCAGCAGGACTGGCTCGTCTCGTTCATGACGACGTACATGGGGGCGGAAGCGGAGCGCGTCTCTTTCCTCGTTGCCCACAACTACATCTCCCAGTTCCTCTCGGTGGTTGCGCTCGTGGGCATCACTTACCTCATTGTCAAACTCGTTCCTGAGGTCCTCGAACCGCTGGAGGACGTTCTCTACATCCTCACGGGGAACGAGTACGACCTCTTCGAAGCGCTCGGCAAAGAGGAGGTCCGCGCCGACGGCGGATCGAACGCAGAGCAGTGACGGCCGTCGACGTCCCCGTTTCGATCGTCGGCCGCAGCGTCTACGTGCGCGACGCGAGCGCGCTCGTCGTCGCCGACGTTCACCTCGGTCGGACAGCGGCTTCGCGCGTCGACGCGCCGATTGACGATGGCTCGGAACTTCACGACCGACTCGCCGGCCTGCTCGACCGGGTCGATCCCGACACACTCGTCGTCGCGGGCGATTTACTGCACTCCTTCGACCGTGTTCCCCGCGGCGTCGAACGCGAGTTGGCCGCCCTCCAGACTCTCGTCACCGATGCCGGCGCGTCGCTCGTCGTCACTCCAGGGAATCACGATACGATGCTCTCGTCGGTCTTCGACGGCGAGACGCGGGCGGCCTACCGGCTTGCGGACGGCGAGACAGTCGTCTGTCACGGCCACGAGCAGCCGAGCGTCGAGGCACGTCGGTACATCGTCGGCCACGATCACCCTGCGATCACCATCGAGGGCCGGAAACGACCGTGTTTTCTCTACGGGCCTGCAGTGTATGAGGGGGCAGACGTGCTCGTCCTTCCCGCTTTTACCCAGGCTGCTGTGGGTGCAACGATCAACGGGATGCGAACGCGTGACTTTCAGTCCCCGTTGATCGCCGATGTGGATGCGTTCCACCCGGCGGTCTGGGACGATTCGAACAAGGAGGCGCTGTGGTTCCCGCCGCTCGGAGACTGTCGGAAACTGCTGTAATTCGCCCAAAACCGACGGCGACCTAGGTCCACACTCGGAGGCAGTCGGTCGAGCAGAAGTGGAGGTCGACCGCCCGCTCCGGTCCCGCCTCGACGTACGCCGTTAAGGTGTATGCGACTTCTCCCGTTGTGTTACAGTTGTCACATTCCATACGTCCCCCTCACTGACAAACCGTCTTGAGTATGCGGTCCTTGTCGCGGTCCGTTCGCTTGGCAATAGTTTCTATTACGTACCGACGAGCAGCTACAGTCCATCGGGAACGCACCGTCGGCCGGGTAATCCGATATTAAACACCGTGAGAACGGAGTCGATCAGCAGTCGCGGGTATCAGGCCGTGGCACCCTCTTCGGCTTCGAGCAGTTCGTGGTAGCGGTTGCGGATCGTCACTTCGGAGATGCTCGCGACCTCGCTGACGTCGTTTTGCGTGACGGTTTCGTTCGTCAGCAACGCTCCAGCGTAGACCGCGGCGGCGGCCAACCCAACTGGCGACTTCCCGCTGTGAATCTCGGCCGCTTTGGCCGTCTCGAGCAGTCGGTGAGCGCGACGCTCGGTTTCCTCCGAGAGGTCAAGGTCGCTCGCGAACCGCGGGACGTAGCTTTCCGGATCGGCCGGCTTGACCTCGAGGCCGAGTTCGCGGATGACGTAGCGGTACGTTCGAGCGATTTCGTCCCGCTCGACACGGCTGACGGCGGTGATCTCGTCGAGGCTCCGGGGAGTGCCGGCCTGGCGCGCGGCGGCGTACAGCGTCGCGGTCGCGACGCCTTCGATCGATCGACCCGGCAGGAGGTCCTCTTCGAGCGCGCGTCGGTAGATGACGCTCGCAGTCTCACGGACGTTCTCGGGGAGCCCGAGAGCGCTCGCCATCCGGTCGATTTCGCCAAGCGCCTGTTTGAGATTGCGCTCTTTCGAATCGCGAGTCCGGAATCGCTCGTTCCAGGTGCGAAGACGTTGCATCTTCTGGCGCTGGCAACTCGAGAGGGACTTGCCGTAGGCGTCTTTGTCCTGCCAGCCGATGTTCGTCGAAAGCCCCTGGTCGTGCATCATGTTCGTCGTCGGCGCACCGACGCGGCTCTTCTCGTCCTTCTCGGCGGCATCGAAGGCGCGCCACTCGGGGCCACGATCGATCTCGCCCTCCTCGACGACGAGGCCACACTCCTCACAGACGGTTTCTGCGTGTTCGGCATCCGAGATCAGGCGGCCGTCACACTCGGGACACTGTTCTCGCTCGCCGGTCTGAGTCGTCGTTGCTTCCGTCTCGGTAGTCGAATCCTCCTGTTCGGTCCCGCGCCGCTCGTCGCTGTGCGTTCGGATAGTGGAATCAGTCATTGTAGTCTCGCTGGACGAAGTGCGCTGGAAAACTCTATTCGCGTGCCAACCAGTAACGATCTGTGCTCACTTAAAAATTTCGACCGTTGGCTGGCTCTCGAGTGGACGAAAACACCATCGATGACCGACCGTCAGCGGCTGATCGACTGACGGGAACGGGCTACTCTCGTCACGTATATCGAAACCCTTACTCTCCGGTGGGCGGTGCGAACACGTATGAGCGACGACGCCGTCAGTCCCGAGGAGGTCCGCCACGTCGCGGAGCTGGCTCGCGTCGACCTCGCGGACGACGAGGTCGACCAGTTCACCCGGCAGTTCGCGGACATTCTCGAGTACTTCGAAACGCTGGACGAGGTGCCGGAGGTCGACCGCGAGGCCGACCTCGTGAACGTGATGCGACCGGACGAGGAACGCGACTCGCTCGACAGTGAGGACGCGCTCCGGAACGCGTCCGAGACCGAGGACGGCTACTTCAAGGGGCCGAACGTTTCCTGATCATGTCCGAGGATATCTTCATTACGAAAGAGACGGTCGAAGGGGAAGCCGACGGCCCGCTCACGGGCAAAACCGTCGCCGTCAAGGACAACATCTCGACGGCGGACGTTCGGACGACCTGCGGCTCGGCGATGCTCGAGGAGTACGTTCCGCCGTACGACGCGACGGTTATCTCGCGGCTCAAAGAGGCGGGTGCGACCATCGTCGGGAAGACGAACATGGACGAGTTCGGCATGGGAACGACGACCGAAACCTCGGCGTTCGGGGCGACGGACAACCCGGCCGCACCGGGCCACGTTCCCGGCGGCTCGTCGGGCGGTTCGGCTGCCGCAGTCGCCGCGGGCGAGGCCGACCTCGCGCTCGGGTCCGACACGGGTGGCTCGGTTCGCTGTCCGGCCGCATTCTGTGGCGTCGTCGGAATCAAGCCGACGTACGGGCTCGTTTCGCGCTACGGGTTGGTCGCCTACGCGAACAGTTTAGAGCAGATCGGCCCGTTCGGCGAAACCGTCGAGGACGCCGCCGCGTTGCTCGACGTCATCGCAGGAGCGGACGAGCGAGACGCGACGACGCGCGAGCCGCAGTTGAGCGGCGAGAGCTACGCCGACGCCGCGACCGGCGACGTCGAGGGCCTGCAGATCGGCGTCCCCACGGAGCTGCTCGAGGGGGCCGACGAGGGCGTCGTCGAGACGTTCTGGGACGCACTCGCCGAGCTCGAGGACCGCGGCGCGGAGTATCACGAGGTCTCGCTGCCCTCCGTCGAACACGCCGTCGAGGCGTACTACGTGATCGCGATGTCGGAAGCATCCTCGAACCTCGCGCGGTTCGACGGCGTCCGCTACGGCAACTCCGGCGGCTACGACGGCAACTGGAACGAGGCGTTCGCCCAGGCCCGAAAAGAAGGCTTCGGCGACGAGGTCAAGCGCCGTATCCTGCTTGGCACCTACGCGCTCTCGGCCGGCTACCACGACAAGTACTACAAGAAGGCCCAGGACGCCCGCGCGTGGGTCAAACAGGACTTCGACGAGGCGCTTTCCGATGCTGACGTCCTCGCCTCGCCGACGATGCCGGTCCCGCCGTTCGAACTCGGCGAGAGTCTCGACGATCCGCTCCAGATGTACCTCGCCGACGCGAACACCGTACCGGTCAACCTCGCCGATCTGCCCGCAATCTCCGTTCCCGCGGGCGAGACCGGCGGGCTCCCTGTCGGCCTCCAACTCGTCGGACCGGCCTTCGGCGAGGAACGATTGATCCGGGTCGGCAGCGCACTCGCGTAAGCCAGCCGTCCGACACTGACCCGGGTGAAAGATACATTTTTGTAGCAGTCTCGTATCTAGGCCGGTACCGATTATCGATCGGTGTCCTCCATGAAGATCACACACGACCACGACGTCGAGTTCGACGAGTTCTCGAGATCGTGTGATCTCGTCGAATCCTACTTCGACGAAACGATCGACGATGTCGCACTGAACGCCCCTGTCTCCCGCCGACAGCTCGTTGCAGTCCTCGCGAGAGCGCAGCTAGCTGGCCGTCAGTTGGCTCTCGACAGCCATACCCAGGCAGGGACCGTCGTCTACGAATCATCCCGTGAGACACTGCTCTGGCTCGACTGTGCGTTCTGGGACGACCTGCGAAACCACCACAACTTAGATCCCGACGAGGGACGCGCCGCCCGGGAAGTCCACAGACGAATTATCGAAGCGATCGACGGCGACGTCCCCCACTACAACCGCGACCGCGATCCGTTCGTTCTCATCGGTCGATTCGGCCGCTATGCGTGATTGTTGGGGCTGAAAACCCATTGTAGAGCGGTTGATCGTCGTCGAAAACCCCGAGCGTGGACCGCGTCGCTACTCCTCGTAGGCGAGGTTCATGATCCACTGCGAGAAGGCGTCGTTGTTCGGATCGATCTCCTCTTCGCCGATAAACGGCGAGAGCATGTCGCCGGCCATCAAGAGCGTGAAGTCGAGGTCCCGGGCTGTCGGCGTGATGTGGTAGGTGTTGTGCCCGTCGTAGACCGTCTCCTCGCGGTTGACGAGGTCCTTCTCGACGAGCGACTCGACGATCCGGCTGCCCTTGCGTGAGGAGACATCTAACTCCTTCCAGAAGTCGCTCTGGTGGATCCCTCCGGACTCGCGAACGAGTTCGAGCCCGGCCCGCTCGTCCTCGGAGAGTTCGGCTTCGGCCGCGGAAACGCTCACGGTGACCACCCCTCCATGCTCGCCGCTACAGGCAGACGTGCGTTCATGTACGTACGAGGTATCGGGACCCGCTTAAATGTGCCCTTCGATATCGGCGTCCGTACCGTAGTCGTTGCCGAACGTGACGCGCTCGTAACTCGTTCGACATGGGGGTCCCGCCGCGAACCGATACGTCGTCGTCTCGCCGAGCGCGATCAGCGATGACGATCGGGTCCCGAAGCCATCGCCGTGGAGACAGACGCCGTACTCGTGATCACCCAGGACGCGACCCGCGCGGGCGAGCCACTCCGTCGCCGTCTCGTCGGCTTCGTCCACTCCCTCGTCGACCGAGAGTTCGCTTCGGACGGAACGAGCGTTTGCTGCCTGAGCGCTTCCGGCCTCGGATCGGCTCGCCGGAACGTCGACGTCGTCATCGACAGCGACGTTGACGACGACGTGGACACCGGGATCGAACGTCGTTTTCGCCAGCGCGCCGTCCCACTGATAACAGCAGGCGTCGTCCGCGTCGGCGATTACGAGCGAGAAGCCGTCGTACTCGGCCGAACTCGTCGCCTCCTCGACGATCGACGCTGCCTCGCTCGCCGAGCGAGCTTCGAGCACGTCCCCGACGAGCAATCCGCGCGAGCGCTCGCCGGCGAGATCGGCGTCGGTCCACTTGTTCGTGATTCCGACGAAGACGCCGAACTCGTTGTAGCCGATCCAGGTCCCGCCGCTCTCGGCGTCCTGTGGTGCGAGTATCGTCGGCTCCTCGCGGTACACGCCGGGCGGGTGCGAGTCCCGGTCAAGCGCCTCGTCCCGGTTGGCCGCGACCGCGACCGGCGCGTCCTCGAAGATCTGCCAGGCGAGCGTAAGCGTACACACGAGTAGGGAGAGTCGCTCCGAGACCTTAATTCGAGCCCTCCTCAACGGTGATCGTCACCGTCGCTTCGGCCCCCTCGGAAAGCGCCGCGACGAGGTCGCGATCGAACCCCTCGGCGGCGAAGTCGGCGTCGACGAGGATCGTCCGATCGTCGACGTACTCGCTCGTCCGGCCGACCGCGCTGCGCTCGTTGGTAAACTCGAGGTCGGGGTCGCCGCGCCCCGTGACCGATTGACGGTGCTCGCCGGCCTCGATCGTGACCGTAATCGTCGCGTCCGGATCCTGGCAGGCCGCGACGAAGTCGGGATCGAAATCTGCGGGTGCGCGGTCGGCCTCGATCGCGAGGATGCAGTCCCCGGCGGGCGTCAAGTAGTCGTCCATCGTCACCTCGAACGTGCTCGCGTGCTCGGCGCTGACGTGCTCGTGGCCGCGAGCGTGAATGACTTCGTCCATGCACGGCGGTACGTCGCCGGGCGGAAAACGGAATCGAATCGCCAAAATCAGAGACCCGTCACGCCGGACAGGCCTCACCGATTATGGCGCCGAACGGTACCCCGCGCGGAACTCGCGGACGCCGGCGCCGAGGACGTTCCCGACAACGACGACGAGGAGGATTGGAACGAGCCCGACCCCGACGGGCTCGTTCGGGGAGCCAACCGTGAGCCCGGCGACCATTGTGATCACCGCGCCGCCGACCGCGAGGGCGGCGAGGCCGAGACGAACCGACGATCCGTTTCGGCGTGAGAGCAGGTACTGCGGAAGGCCGATTCCGACGGCCAGGTAAATCGCGATCCCGGTTGCAGTGAGACCGAGAACGGCCCCGCTCCCGGTGAGGACGCTGACGATGCCGGTGAGCAAAACCGCGGCCACGAGGCTGCTTCCGACGAGGAGGGATTCGTTCATATATATGAACTGACGGGAGAGCAGATAGCGATTGCGGAAAGCGGTAGTTAGACCAGGCTCGCGCCGTCGAAATCGCCGCGACTGTACTCGATGTCGAGCAGGTCGAGCAGCGTCGGCGTAATGTCGAAGAGATCGGCGTCGCCGATGGTCGCGTCGGGGTGATCGATGTACAGCGAGGTGTCGTCGAAGCTGTGCATGCCGTTTCGCGGTCCGGTGGTGAAAATATCCGAGTCGGCCTTGAAACCGGACTTGAGATCGAAGCCCTTGTTCGGAATGACGACCAGATCGGGGGCGATGTCGTCGTGGTCGCCCCGGAACGCCTCCTCCTTCTCGACGACACGGTCGACGACCGGATTGCCGTTCGGTCCCTCGAGTTCCGTGAGGTCGGCTTTGAGCTGGTCTCGGACTGCATCGTACTCGTCTTTGGGGACGGAGCCGCGAGGCTCGCGTCCCTCGAGGTTGAGATAGAATCGACCTGGGATGAACGAGTAGGCTTTCGTCTCGTCGGCGATATCGCCCAGCTCGTCGGGGTCGTCAGTCTCGAAGGACAGCCATCCTTCCTCTCGGAGCCACTCGTTGAAGTGGACCTCGTAGTCGAGGCTCGTAAAGCCGTGATCCGAGGCGACGACCATCGTCACGTCCTCGGGAAGCGCCTCGCGGAGGCGACCGATGTAGTCGTCGACCTTCCGATAGAAGTCGACAAACTCGTCATGGTATTCGCCGTCGCGCTCGTAGTCTTTGAACAGGAAGTGGTTGACCCGATCGGTCGTCATGAAGACGCCGAAAAAGAGGTCCCAGTCGTCTTCCTCGATGTAGTGTTCGAACGCCTCGAAACGGGCGTCGATCGTCTCGTGGGCGTCTTCGATGAACTCGGCTTTGTCCGCCTGGTGGCCGAGTTTCGGGTTGACGTCGATCCGGTAATCGAGCGAGTCGAGATACTCACGGACGTCGTCCGGATAGGCGGCCTTCTCGAGGCCAGGAGAGAGAAAACCCGAAACCATCCGCTGGACGTTTCGCTGCGGCGGAAACGTGACGGGGACGTTCATCACAGTTGCCCGGCGGCCCGCTTCCTGGACGCGGTCCCAGACGCGGTCGGCCTGGACCTCCTGTCCCATCGGTACGTACGTGTCGTAGGTGCCGACTTCCCGGTCCTGGAAGCCGTAGACGCCCGTCTCGCCGGGGTTCTTCCCGGTCGTTAGCGACGGCCAGCAGGCGCTTGATTCGGGCGGAACGATGCTCGAGATCTCACCGGCCGTTCCCTCCTCGGCGATCGCTGCAAAGTTCGGAAAGAGTTCCTCGTTTTCCGATAGTAGACTGTACGGCACACCATCGACGCCGATAAACGCGACCCGCGGGCTTCCGTCGCCCCGCAATCGATCGAACAGACCCATGGACGGTGGTAGTTCGACCGCATACAAGAAGGTTCGTTTCGAGACACTGTTTTGAGAAGCGCCACCACGACCATGCCGGCGCTTACTCTTTCCGACCGTTCCCTGTGTTCGGATCGAAGTTGGCCGGAACGACCGTCAGGTGCGCCATCCCGACACCGGAGTCGAATCGCTCGTCGGTTGCGTCGCCTGCGGACGGATCAGTCGTTGCCATAACGAGTAACGATAGGCCGCCACAACGGATAAAATTACCCATGCTCATAATGCATGAGTCGAACGCGGGAGAATAACTCCGGTGAATCGGGTCGCGAACAGTTAGTCGAAGTTCTCCTCGTAGAGATCCTGTGCGTGTTCGATGGCGTCGTAGGCTGCCTGTTTATCCTCCCAGCCCAGCGTCTCGACCTCTTTGCCTTCCTCTAAGTTCTTGTAGGTCGCGAAGAACTCGTCGATCTCGTCGAGTTGCTGCTGTGGGATGTCCTCGAGATCGTCGATGTGGTCGTAGCGCGGGTCCTCCGTTGGGACGGCGATGACCTTGTCGTCCTGCTCGCCGTCGTCGTCCATCTTCATCAGGGCGACGGGACGGGCCTCGATGACGCAGCCGGGGAACGTCTGATCCTCGACGAGGACGAGCACGTCGAAGGGGTCCTCGTCGTCGTAGTACGACTGCGGAATGAACCCGTAGTCGCTCGGATAGTGGACGTTGCTGTGAAGGACACGGTCCAGGACGACGCCGGGGACATCCTTGTCGTACTCGTACTTGTTTCGCTCGCCTTTGAGACATTCGACGACAGCATAGATCTCTTCCGGCGGATTCGGTCCAGTTTCGAGGTCTTCCCAAAGGTTGACCATGTATTTGAAACTCCACGGTCAATCAAAAAGTACTTTCGTAATCACGTTCAATCGGTTAAATGACGGTGACCAGACAGCAGGTGGACGTGGCCGGGCAACGGGTCGTCTGGTCCGCTGCCGGCGGTTAGACGTAGTCTAATCGCTGAGACGCCAAATAGTTGGCAAGTCTTAAATAGTCTGGTGACATTTGCAGAAGTATGTCAGAGGCACAATCAATCACTGGCGAACAGAGTATCGCGCGCGAACTCACCGCGTTCCAAACCAACATCCTCACGATCCTCGCAAAGGAGCCGATGTACGGCCTGGCGATCAAACGCGAGCTCGAAGAGTACTACGGGGCAGAGGTCAACCACGGCCGACTCTACCCGAACCTTGACGAGCTCGTCGAACTCGGGCTGGTCGAAAAGAGCGAACTCGACAAGCGAACCAACCAGTACGCGCTGACCGACGACGGCTACGAGGCCGTGCTGGACGGCGTCCGCTGGACGCTCTCGAAGGTCGTCACGGGCGACGACCGCGCCGACGAGATCAGCGAAATCGTCGAAAACAGTTACTAAACGGCTACCGAATCCGGAACTCGGGCACCGGTTCACCAGCCGTTTCGTACACCACGTCCAGAGAGTCTTCGATCGCCGCGTGCTGTGAGGCGGACGGCCAGGCGTTCCGGACGAAGTACTCCGTACAAAACTCCGTGAGTTCCGACCCCGTCAGGGATTCGATCGACTTCGCGTAGTGGTTGCTCGCGAAATCAGCGAGCACTGCCGCGTTCTCGCCGTGGACCTCGCCGTGGCGCTCTCGAACGCGCTCGACGAGTTCGCGATTGCGTTCGTCCACCGTTTCCCAGTCGTCTGGGTCGCCCGTTCCCTCGAGTGGAATCTCGACCGCGCGCGAGATGTCCTCGATCCGCTCCGTCCTGATGACGCCGTCCTCGGTCCACTCCGTGGGGTGGAGAACGAGAACCGCGTCCCCGTCGTCGCGGATGCGAGACGTAAACTCGTGTCTCGAGAGCAGTCGTTCGCGGCGGTCGTCGTGGGCCGTGGCTTCGTTTTCGTCCGTCGACGACCGCTCGAGACGGGTGAGGCGTTCGGCCTCCTCGACGACGTTGTCGGGGAGTTCGTCGCCGTCACCCGCCTCGTCGAAATTAGAGGCGGTTCCGCCGTTGGGTCCGGTTTGATCGCTCATAGGAGTTCGTACGAACTCGATCGTTTTTCACTTACTGATCCGCGTCGAGACAGTCAACCGGGCTACCAGTGTGTCGGCAACCGCGTTAGCCGCCGTCAAGCGCCTCGTTCGCGAGTCGATCCGCCCGGTCATTGATCTCGCGGGGAACGTGTTCGAGCGTCCACTCGTCGAACGCCGACAGGAGTTCGTGGACGGTTACGCGCTTTTCTCGCAGTTCGGGGTTGTTCGTATCGTACTCGCCGCGGACTTGTTTGACGATCAGTTCGGAGTCGCCACGAATGTGGAGCTCGTCGTAGCCGTATTCGCTGGCCGCCTCGAGCGCCGCGATGAGTGCCTCGTACTCGGCCTGGTTGTTTGTCGCACGACCGATTCGATCGTTGCCCTCGGCAGCAATCCCGTCGCCCGTGACGATCACCCAGCCGATTCCCGCGGGACCGGGATTGCCGCGTGCACCGCCGTCGAAATAGACGTGTGCGCGACCGCCACCGTCTCGGAGAAGGGCTTCGAGTTCCTGGGGCGTGTTACCCTGGATCACAATCTTGTCATCGTAGGCGACGGCCGTCGCATCGCCACGGCTCGCGCGCCAGCGCTCGTGGTCCGTGTTCCCCGTCTCGATGTCGACACCCGCGTCCTCGAGCCGTTCGCGCGCTGCGTCGACGTCGCATTCGACGACTGGCATTCGGTTCGCTCATCGCCCAGTTCCGGATAAAGTCTTTCCGGTTTCAGATCGTAAACTCCACTCTTGACGGCCTATACTGCCGATTATCGGGAGGTAACCGTCCGAACCCGAAAACCCTTCCCGAAGGTTTATATATGCTGGTGATACTACTATAAAAGTGCGATGACACGGTCCACCCGCCAGCGGGAGCGCACGCGTGAGACGGACGAGACCGAGGATCAGGAGGGGGTACGCGCCTGTCCCGAATGTGAATCGGACAATCTCGTAAAGGACTCCGACCGGGGTGAGCTCATCTGTGAAGACTGTGGGCTCGTCGTGGAAGAGGAGAAGATTGATCCCGGTCCTGAGTGGCGGGCGTTTAACCACCAGGAACGTCAGGAGAAGTCCCGGGTCGGTGCGCCGACGACCCAGACGATGCACGATAAGGGGCTGACGACGACGATCGATTGGAAGGACAAAGACGCCTACGGGCGCTCTATTTCCTCGAAAAAGCGCAGTCAGATGCACCGGCTGCGCAAGTGGCAAGAGCGCATTCGAACCAAAGACGCCGGCGAGCGAAACCTGCAGTTCGCCCTCTCCGAAATCGACCGGATGGCCTCGGCACTCGGCGTCCCTCGGTCGGTTCGAGAGGTCGCGTCGGTTATCTACCGGCGCGCGCTCAAAGAAGACCTCATCCGCGGCCGCTCGATCGAGGGCGTCGCCACGTCCGCGCTGTATGCGGCCTGTCGCAAGGAGGGCATTCCGCGAAGCCTCGAAGAGATCTCGGAAGTCTCGCGCGTCGAACGAAAGGAGATCGGTCGAACGTATCGCTATATCTCGCAGGAACTCGGCCTCGAGATGCGACCCGTCGACCCGAAAAAGTACGTCCCACGCTTCTGTTCCGAACTCGAACTGTCCGAAGAGGTCCAGACCAAGGCCAACGAAATCATCGAGAAGACGGCCGAGGAAGGACTCCTCTCGGGCAAGTCACCGACCGGTTACGCCGCGGCTGCAATCTACGCCGCGTCGCTGCTCTGTAACGAGAAAAAGACTCAGCGCGAGGTCGCAGACGTCGCGCAGGTCACCGAAGTGACGATCCGGAATCGGTATCAAGAACAGATCGAAGCGATGGGCATTCACGGCTAGTCGCGCACCATCCCCTCGTTTTTTATCGACCAGTCACCGGAAGCCGTCGGTGTATCGCCGCCATGGTCGGGCAAATCGGGTTCGAATCCTGACTGACAGCGATCAGTATATAAAAATGGCGACCGAAGACTACGGCATATGAAAAACGTCGACGACCTCATCGAGAGCGCAGCGGAGCTTGCCGCTCGCGGCCTCTCGAAGGGCGAGATTGCGGACGAACTGAACGTCTCGAGAGAGACCGCAAGCTGGCTCGTCGAGCGAAGCGATGCAGCACCGACAGAGCAACCAGCCCAACAGACCGACGAGCCCGCAAGCGGTCCACAGGACATTCACGTCGACTGGTCGGCAATCGGCCGCGACAGCAAGCGGATGGGTCACATCGCCACCGCGATGGCCGACTTACTCGCCAAACACGGCGAGGACGTCGACTTGACGATCGGCATCGAGAAGGCGGGCGGCCCGATCGCAACGCTCGTCGCACAGGAACTCGGAACGGATCTGGGAACGTACACCCCGGCGAAACACCAGTGGGAGGAGGGGGATATCGAGGACCTCGGCGGGACGTTTTCCCGTAACTTCGCCGGCATCCGCGACCGGGAGTGTTACGTCGTCGACGATACGATCACGAGCGGAACGACGATGCGCGAGACGATCGAGGCCATCCGTTCCGAGGGGGGAGAACCGCTCGCATGCGTCGTCCTCGCGGACAAACAGGGAATCGAAGAGGTCGACGGCGTCCCCGTCTACTCGCTGTTGCAGGTCATCAGCGTTGGCAAGGACGACCAGTAACGACACCGAAGTGTGCCGGCGTCGGGTACGTTGACGTGGCATGCGAGACGATCCGCTGAAACGACATTTCGGCGATCGCGACGTCGGTAGTCGGCAGTCGATGCTGATTTGGCGTGGTAAATAATCGTTTAGTTGCACGTCTTAATCGCTCTCAGGGCATCGACATTCTGCGAAATGATCACGGAACAGACTCGTCTGTCGCTCACCGAACTCGCGGCTCGTGTCGCGAGACCGATGGCTCACGGATAACAGACGTTTGCCTGCTGAAACTGACGAATATGTCCCGCATTCTCTTGGTCCTCGCCGTTTCGCTTTCAGTGAATAGCATGACCATAGATGACCACGTTACACGTCGGCGAATGATCGCACTGGGCGGCGCAGTCGGTGCTGCCGTGCTCGCAGGCTGTGGCGACGAAGGCCCCGGTGAAACGGACGATCCACAGGACGACCTCAACGGAGAAGACCCCGATCCGGACGAGAACGGCGAACCCAACGACGACCTGTAGTCCACGTACTCGGTCGAGGTCCAATCGCCATTTTCCACGCTCATCTGTCGCGACGAGCCACACGGTGCGGGATCACGAATACGCTGGGAACCACTGATACGGATTGCTGTACCGATGTACCGGTGCAACCGCCGCCCGGGTCGCGGTTGCGCCGGAACTGACGGACAGTAAACCGTATGACACGCTCGAACAGAGTCGTGACAGCGAAAACGCTTACTCCCTCGCACTGGCTGTACGTGACATGGAACGATACGATCTCGTCTACCGCCTCTACGACGAGTACGAGACGGACCAGTTACGGGAGTACCAGGAGTTCGTCGACGTCTTTCCGGCGGTCGACTCGCGAGTCGCTCTCGAACACTGGCAGGGTGCAACCGAGGAGTTGACGCGCCGAAAGGACGAGATCCGGAACGACTTCGCCGCCGGAGAAACCTTCGCGGAAATCGCCGCGCGAGCGAACCGTGATCAGGCATTTACCGCGCTCGACCTCGAGACGAAGTACGATCGCGCGGTCAACGTCCTGGTGCTCGACGTCGACGAGACGCTTCGATCCGCGGGCGGCACCGACAACGAGATTCCGCGCGAGACACTGCACGTGTTGACCGAGTTCCACGACGCCGGCGTGCCGATCGTCATCTGTACCGGCCAGACCTTAGAGAACGTCAAGGGGTTTGCGATCCAGGGGCTCGGCAGCGAGATCGTCCACTCCGGCGAGCTCTCGATCGTCTACGAGGCGGGGACGGGCGTGTTCACGCCGGGACACGGAACGGAGACGAAACAGTTGCTCTACGAGGATTTAGACGAGGAGATCCGGACGGTGTTCGACGACATTCGCTCGCGCGTGCTGCCCGAGGCGCCTGACCGACTTCGACGCGGCTGTCACCTGCAGGGCAACGAGTTCAACGTGACGATGAAACCGAACTACGAGACGGGGACTGCCGACGCGCGCGACGTTATCGACGAGGCGCTGGTCTACCTGATCGATCTGCTGGCCGACGCGGTCGAATCGATCGTCGCGCTCGACGACACGGGCGAAGAGACGTTCGTCGAGTGGACTCGTGCCTTCTACGCCGCACAGGACCCCGAGATCAGGGCCGTCCTCGAGGGAGAGGGTGCGTACCCAGATATCGATCTCGACGCTGTTCCGGACACGCTCACGGCCGTCCTCGATCGGATCGACGTCGCCTACTACGAGGCCGACGCGGCCGAGATCGGAAGCCTCGAACTGAACAAGGTCGTCGGCGTCGAACGCGCACTCGACGTGTTGGGCGTCGACGATCCGTTCGCGCTCGTGATGGGCGACTCGAAAAGTGACCTCCGCGTGATGGAGTGGATCGCACAGAACGATGCCGGTATCGCGGCCGCGCCGGAACACGCCTCGCAGGACACGTTAGAGCACGTACTGGAGACGGACGAACTCGTCTTCGGTCGCGGAAAAAGCGTCGACGTCCTTCGGACGATCTATGCGCTGAATCGGCTGGCCCGCCTCGAGTAGGCGGGGATAACGGATCCGGCGTCGCTAGTTGATCGTCTGTGTTCGGACGGTGCCGGTCAACGTCAGCGTTCGATCGGACTCGCTGACCGAGAAATCCCCGAGTGTTGCCCAGCGGTCGCCGACGTCGCGGTTTCTTTCTACGTGTTCTTCGAGCGCTTCCGGATCGGCTTCCCGATCGCTCTCGTAGAGGAACACCTCGGAGATGTCGGTCGTCTCACCGTCGATATCGAACGTCGACGCGAAGCCGATCAGTCCCGTCTCCCACTCGTCGGGGTCCTGGTTGAGCATCGTTTCGGCCATCTCGTCGTCGTAGACGAAGCCGGTCGAGAGATCACCCGAACTGAGTTGCCCAAGCAGCGCCGAGCCGTCATCGTCACCGGTCCAGCGGTCGGTTCCCTCGCGTCGGCCGTCGATGACGGCTTCGAGCACGGAAACCGGGTCGATGTGTTGATCGACTTCTGACATGAGCACGTATCCTTCGCTGACTGCGAATCCGTCCGATCCGGCCTCGTAGAAGTCAAATCCTTCGGTGCTGCCGGCGCTCGAGAGCTCCGCACCACCGCCAAAGGCCCCGCCTTCGGCCCACTCCTCGAGCGACTCTTCGACGTCGTCCGGCGTAAACGATCCGGAAATCGCGGAAATATCGGCCGTCGCCGTTTCGGTGGTCTCCGACGAGCCCGAAAAGTCGTCCTCGTAGCTGACATCGTACTCCCACGTGATCGACTGGGTAAGCTCCCAGTCGAGTTCCGTCGCGGGCTGGTTGGCCGCATCACGGACGTCAGATAGACTGAGAACGTTGTAGTTCCCGATCTCGGTATCGTTATCGATGACTGTGTCAGGAACGACGTACTCGAAGGTCTGTTCCTGTGAGTCGGACGTTTCGATCGAACTGTTCGTGTACTGATCGTCCAGACTGTCCTCGTCAACGACCGACGTCACGTCCGGTTCGACGAGCCAACTCGAGAGCGCTGCACCGTCATCGTCGCCCCCAATCCCTGGGATACTGGCCGTACACCCGGCCAATCCAGCAGTTCCGATCGCAATCGTACTGATACCACTCTTTCGGATGAGTTCTCGGCGTGATAGGTCCTCCACCATCGGTAGATACGCTATAGTGTAGATAGATAATACTTTTGACCTCACTCTAACTCGTAAGAAAGATAGTATAGTTATCTAATCGTATTCACTGGGATAAAAGCTGAACGTTCTCCTCGGTACGGGTTCGTCAGTCCCAAAACGAGTGATGTTGATGTGAACGACAAATCGTATAGCTGCCGACCAGCTAGTTCCAGCCATGACCGCGTACGATGCCGTCGTCTACGACCTCGATGGGACGCTCGTCGACCTCACCGTCGACTGGGGGGACGTCACTGAGGACGTCCTCGCAGCGTACGACGCAGCGAGCGTCGAGCCCCCGAACTCGGATCTGTGGGAGTTGCTCGAGCGCTCGAGTGACTGCGGTATCGAGTCCGAGGTCGAAGCGGCAATCGCTGCCCACGAGCGCGAGGCCGCCCCGAGTTCGCCGCGACTCGGCCGTGCCGACGAGCTGCTCGATCGAACGGTGCCGACCGGCGTCTGCTCGCTCAACTGTGAGGCGGCCTGTCGGATCGCGCTGGAAACGCACGACCTCGCGGACGCGGTCGAGACGGTCATCGGCCGCGATACGGTCACAACGCAGAAGCCAAATCCGGAGCCGCTGCTCGTGGCTGTTGACGACCTCGGAGCGTCGCCCGAGCAGGCGCTTTTCGTCGGCGATTCGCGACGGGACGAACTGACTGCACACCGAGCAGGAGTTGACTTCGAGTACGTCGAGGGGGCGAACTCGGTGTTCGACCGGCTCATCCGATTTATCAGTGTCCGCGTCTGATAACTACGTCTGCGTGCGTTTTGCGTAGACGAAGACGGCGATCGTGGTCACGAACCAGATCGGCGCACCGACGCGGATCGCAAACTCCGCGCGGGCACCCCACGTCGGGAGGTCGGCGTTCACCGAGAGGAGGGCGACGATCGGCGCGCCGACGAGGATCGTGAGGACGAACGTCATCTGCATTACCCATCCGTAGTCGACGCCCTCGGGTGTGGTTGTTTCGACGGGGTTCGGCACAGGTGACACTCCAGACCCAGCCCTCTTAAGCGTCGTGGGTCACGAGTTCGGTGATCGGCGGCGGGAGAACGATGGGATTTACTCGTCGGGAACGAACCAGTACGTATGCCTACGGTACGGGATCTCAGGTCGAAGGCGGGCGAGGAACCGATCACGATGCTGACGGCGTACGACGCTCCGACGGCCGAGATCATCGACGCCGCAGACATCGACGTTATCCTCGTCGGCGATAGCGTCGGGAACACCTCCCTTGGCCACGAGACGACCCTTCCCGTCACCGTCAACGATATGCTCCGTCACGTCAGCGCAGTCTCACGGGCAACCGACGATGCCCTGGTCGTCGCCGACATGCCCTTCCTCTCGGTCGGCGTCGACGAAAGCGAGAGCATCGAAAACGCCGGTCGAATGCTCAAGGAAGCCGATGCCGAGGCGGTCAAGCTCGAAAGCGGACCGCACACCGTTACCCTCACCGAACGATTAGTTCAACTCGGGATTCCGGTAATGGCCCACCTCGGGCTGACGCCACAGCACGTCAACCAGTACGGCGGCTATCCTCGGCAGGGGACCGATCAGGACGGCGCCGAGCGCATCCTCGACCTCGCGGAGGCCCACGAGGACGCGGGCGCGTTCTCGCTCGTCTTAGAACACGTACCGTCCAACCTCGCCGCCGAAGTGACCGATGCACTCGACATTCCCACCATCGGAATCGGTGCCGGCCCTCACTGCGACGGGCAGGTGCTCGTCGTCGACGACGCGGTCGGGTTGAGCGAGTGGTCGCCGTCGTTCGCGAAGCGGTTCGGCTCGGTCCGTGAGGAGATGTCGTCCGCGGTCGAGGAGTACGTCGATGCCGTCGAGTCCGGCGAGTTCCCCGCCGACGAACACAGCCACGAGGAGACGGACCTCGACGAGATTTACTGATCGCGCCGTTCGTATTATACTCCACGTTCGTCCAGAAAGGTTCGGACAGCGTCGTTGAACGCCGCCGGCTGCTCGAGCATCGCCAGATGCCCCGCGTCGTCGACCACAGCGCGTTCGGCGTCGGGAATCTCGTCGGCGAGGTACTCGTGGAACCACGGCGGCGTCAGCCTGTCGTGCTCGCCGTGAACTGCGAGGACGGGGACGTCGATTCGGGACACCTGCTCTCGAACATCGAAAGTGTGGCAGGTGCGGAAATCGCGACGCGTCACCGACTGACCGCAGTCGTACATCGCGTCCATCGAGGCTTGCTGCAGTTCGGACGACGGATCGTAGAAGAGATGACCCGGTTCGTGAAGGAACTCGACGGCCCGATCGAAGTCGTCTTTGAGCCAGACGAGTAAATCCTCGAGAACACCGAGCCGCGCCCCAGTTCCCGTCAGTACGACGGCCTCGGGTTCGAACTCGCGCTCGATGAGTACGTGCATGATCGCAGCACCACCGAGCGAGGAGCCGACGAGAACGCGCGCGTCGGTCGCATCCGCAACGGCCAACACGTCGTCAGCGTAGGCCGACAACGCCGGATACCCGGCGCTCGCGTCGATGTCTTCTGAGTCACCGTGTCCGCTCAGATCGAGCGAGACGATCGGATTACGGTCGGCGAGTCGCCGCTGTGATTTCCAACAGTTTCGGGAGCTTCCACTCCCGTGAACGAAACAGATCGGTGGTCCGTCGCCGCCACGATCGGTGAGATCGTAGGCAGTTTCTCGATTGTGGTGTGATACCGTCCCCATACCCGTTCACACAACCGGTATCGATATAAAGACTGGATGACGCGTTACTGGATCGTCTCGAGATTGTCCCGTGAAAACGGCAGCTTCCGAGCTTTGATGGGATCGTACCCACAAGTCCGTATACAGCGACGTACAGCAGATACGATCGGAAACAGTGAATAATAGCATGCTCCGACTGGGATTCGAACCCAGGTCATTGCCGTGAGAGGGCAATATGATTGGCCGGACTACACCATCGGAGCCGTTCCGTCTGCGTTCTTCAGTAACGCGGTGTGGTGTTTAAGGATTCCGTTTCAATCCGGGAGTGGTTGGACCTGACACGCCCGCTGACGGTCACTCTTCGAAGGGGGACTTCGTCGCCTCGGGTTCGAATCCCTCGAGACTGACGATGTTTTCGCGGCCGACGCGGAGTTTGCTGATCGTTCCATCATCTTCCATTTCTGAAAGGAGCATGCTGACCTTCGATTTCGACCAGCCAGTTTCGTCGACGATGTTGACCTGTTTCATCCGTCCGCCGTTTTCGCGGATGAGCCTCACGACGCGGTCCTCGTCGGTGACGAGCTCGTCGTCCGAAAGCGGCTCTACCGATTGGTCGTCCGTCTGTGTCGCGGCCGGTTCGGTCTCAGAATCCGTTCGGAGAGGCGGCGCAGGCGTCTCGGTCGCCTCGGTCGCTGTCGATTGGCGTCGGCGGTGATAAAGTGCCAGACCGACACCGGCGCCGAGCAGTACGAGGAGCGCGACCCCGACGGGGAGCCACGAGGTATCGTTGCCGGCCGGTTCAAGAGTGACTCGCGGATGGCCGTCGAGGAACTCCCGTTCGCCGCTCCACTGGACCGAATCGGCGTCCTCGAGCGAGGCTCCGACGTACTGTGGTTCGGGTTCGGCGTTCTGGAACGTCAGTCCGTCACCCGCTTCGATGACGATCGACTGGTCTTCCGTGATATAGATGTCCTGAAAGACGTCGCCGACGACGATTTCACCGTTCTCGGTTTCGGCGAACCCGTCCCACAGGAACGACATTTCGACGACCCCGATCGGATTGAACTGGCCATCGATCGTCGCGGATCGGTTGAAGTTTCGCGCCTCCATTTCCCGATCAGTGTTTGCGTTTCCGCTTTCGATCATCAACTCCGCCTGATCGGAAAACCGCTCGTAGAGCCCGAACTCCGTGTCGCCGGACTCGAACTCCTCGGCGAACGCCTGAAAGTTGTTACGGGCTTCGGTTTCGGTTTCGTCGCCGTTGCCGTCCAGACGTTGCTCGTGGCGGAACGTCCACGTCGCACTCCCGTTCTCGTGGACGGTTATCTCGAAGGACGTCGTATCGAAGTCTCCCGAGCCGACGTCGTCCTGAACGGCCGCGTACGTCGATGCGGTGGCGAGTTGCGCTCCCGTTCGGTCGGCAGAAGAGACGCTGTTTCCGGACTCGGCCATTACCGCCGGGCTGCTGGCCCCGAGAACTGACCCGACAACGATGAGGGCAACGAGCCCGACGAAAACCGGCCGATTCATTCATCTATGACTACGTGCCGGAGCTAAAAATCCTTGTGAATATAGCGAACGGCTCGCTCACGCCGTGTTTGGCCGGGAAACCACTGATACTGTTGTACTCGGACCGTTCGGCTGACCACTACTGAAACACGTTATTTCCGGCACACCCGCGACCCGTCTACGGGAACGCCGGTACAAGGTCGGTACAGCAATCCGTCTGGTCACCGTCGAGCGGCTGCTGCTATAGTAGCCACTGAAAGTCAATGCACACCTGATTGCATGACGACGCTTCAATCAGTGTATAATTCGTTTCAGTGACTACGATAGTGATCCATACATTCACCACCTCGCGCGGTACATTCGGTAGCATGGTTCGTCGAAGCGTTCTCTTCACGCCGGGCGATCGACCCGAGATGCTCCGGACGGCGTCCGAGGCCGGTGCCGATAGCGTCGTCTTCGATCTCGAGGACGCCGTCGCCCCATCGCAGAAAGATCGTGCACGCGAGGCGGTCCGCTCGCTCGTCACCGATCCCGACTTCGATCCCGACTGCGAAGTCTGCGTCCGAGTTACCGCAGCATCCGATGCGCTCGATGCCGACCTCGACGCGCTGTTCGGTTCGACCGACACG
Source organism: Natrialbaceae archaeon A-arb3/5 (assembly GCA_046614585.1). GTDB lineage: Archaea > Halobacteriota > Halobacteria > Halobacteriales > Natrialbaceae > JBKKHI01. The sequence continues at coordinate 24,163 of JBKKHI010000009.1, forward strand.
GAACCCCGTCTCGACAGCGTGGTGCTTCCGACGGTCGACTCGGCGGAAGCCGTGCGAACGCTCGTCGGGAAACTCGAGGCGTACGACGTTCGATATCCGATCCTCGCGCTGATCGAGACGGCACGCGGCGTGCTCGCAGCGCCCGAGATCGCAGCCGTCTCCGAAATCGATGCGTTGGTGTTCGGGGCTGAAGACCTCGCTGCGGACCTCGGCGCGACCAGGACGGCCGACGGTCTGGAGGTACTCTATGCACGCGAACGCGTCGTCACTGCCGCAGCGGCATACGACTGTGACGCGATCGACACGCTCGTTACTGACTACGAGGACGAGTCCCGCCTCGTCGAGGAGACGAAGTTCGCGATCCGACTCGGGTACGACGGAAAGTTGGCGATCCATCCGGCCCAGATTGATCCGATCAACGACGCGTTCAGGCCCTCGGCGGCAGAACTCAAGTGGGCGGAGAAGGTGTTGACAGCCAAACGCGAGGCCGATACGGACGAGCGAGGTGTGTTCGAGGTCGACGGGGAGATGATCGACGCACCGCTAATTGAGCAGGCAAAGCGACTGCACGACCGGGCCGCCGACAGAACTGACTAATCGTTCGATATTGAATGAGGATGTGACGAATGTAGTTGTATGAACTCGTACCCATGATATCTATTCGCTACGTTTATTTTACGGTCGCCGGAATAGGGCGAGTATGAGTGATGAGGCGAACCCGTTCAAAAATTTGCAGTCACAGATTGACGAGGCCGCGGCGCACCTCGATGTCGGTGACGGCGTTATCGAGCGGCTCAAACACCCCGAGCGTGTCCTCGAAACGAATCTGACAATCGAGCGCGACGACGGCGAACTGGAGCGGTTCAAGGCGTTTCGCTCGCAGTTCAACGGTGATCGCGGCCCGTACAAGGGCGGCATTCGCTACCACCCGCAGGTCAGTCGCGACGAGGTCAAGGCGCTGTCGGGCTGGATGGTATACAAGTGTGCGACGGTCGACATCCCCTACGGCGGCGGTAAGGGCGGGATCGTCATCGATCCGAGCGAGTACTCCGAGAACGAACTCGAGCGCGTCACTCGCGCGTTCGCGACGGAACTCCGGCCGCTGATCGGGGTGGACCGGGACATTCCCGCGCCCGACGTGAACACGGGTCAGCGGGAGATGAACTGGATCAAGGACACGTACGAGACCTTAGAAAACACCACCGAGCCGGGCGTCATCACGGGAAAGAACCTCGCCAGCGGCGGCAGTGAGGGTCGGGTCGAGGCGACCGGCCGGTCGACGGTCATCGCCGCCCGCGAGGCGTTCGACTATCTCGGAAAGGATCTCGAGGGGGCGACCGTCGCCGTCCAGGGCTACGGTAACGCGGGTTGGATCGCCGCGAAACTGATCGAGGAGATGGGCGCGACGATCGTCGCCGCGAGCGACTCGAGCGGTGGAATCTACAACCCCGACGGGTTCGATCCGGTCGCGGCAAAAGAGCACAAAAACGAGACCGGTAGCGTCGTCGGCTACGAGGAAAGCGAAGAGGAACTCACCAACGAGGAACTCCTGACGCTCGACGTCGATCTGTTGATCCCTGCGGCTCTCGAGAACGCGATCGACGGCGAGCTCGCCCACGAGGTGCAGGCGGACGTCATCTCCGAGGCCGCGAACGGTCCGCTAACCCCGGAAGCAGACGCAGTGCTCGAGGACGAGGACGTGTTCGTCATCCCCGACATCCTCGCCAACGCTGGCGGCGTGACAGTAAGTTACTTCGAGTGGGTCCAGAACCGCCAGCGGTTCTACTGGACCGAACAGAAAGTCAACGACGAACTCGAGGCGATCATCGTCGACGCCTTCGACGCGCTCGTCGAGACGATCGAAGAACACGACCTCGAGAACCCTCGGACTGCAGCCTACGTCGTCGCGATCCAGCGGGTTGCCGACTCCTTTGCGGAAAGCGGCTCGTTCCCGTAAGCTGACTCGGGTTGGCACCGTTCGATATCGCTTTCTCGCCTTCGGTACGGCTGTTCAGCAACGATATACATTCGAACTGAACAGTCACAGATCAGCAACGACTCTGAGAACGATTCCGGTGAGAATCACGAGTATCCCGAGGATTGTTGCGACTGGCGGAATCGGGACGAACAACAGGACAACGCCGGCAAGGATCACGATCGTCGAGAGGCGAACCATACACGGAAACAACGACGAGGAGACAGGTACCAGTATGGCCGGCACTGCCAACCTTTCAAGTGGGAACTGTTCGTCACTGCTAACTACTCGACGGCCGTCGTCGGCGGTATGGTCGATGCGACGCTCACACCGATTGAGCGCGGGACGCTAACGACGGACGTCAACAACGTTCTCGAAGCACAGACGATCGGGACGAGAGACGAACCAAACCCCGAGACGGAGATGGTCGACAGCCCTGTCTACAACCTCGTCATCGAACACCCCGAGGGAACGATCCTGTGGGATACCGGCTCTCATCCCGACGCCGGACGCGGTCACTGGCCCGAGGAACTGTACGGCGCCTTTGAACACACCGGATTGCGCCCGCTCGAAGACGACCTCGCCGACGCCGGCTACAGCCTCGACGAGATCGACTACGTGATCCAGTCACACCTCCACCTCGACCACGCGGGCGGACTCGGTGCGTTCGACGGCTCCGGCGTCCCGATCTTCGTCCACGAGCGCGAGTTGCAGTACGCCTACTACAGCGCTAAAACCGACGGGGGAGACGGTGGCTACCTCGCCGCCGACTTCGATCACGACCTCGATTGGCGGATCGTTCACCGCGAGCGCGAGCAACACTTCGACGACCTCGAACTCCTTCATCTCCCCGGTCACACGCCCGGACTCCTCGGCGTGAAACTCGACCTCGACGACAGTGAAACGGTGATCCTCGTGGGCGATCAGGCCTACATGCGGGCGAACTACCACGACGAACAGCCGATGGGTGGCAGTCTTCTCTGGAGCAAACGCCACTGGCTCGAGAGCCTGCGGCGGCTCAAAGACGAGGCTCGCCGCGAGGACGCGATCGTTATCTGCGGACACGATTGGGAGGACCTCGAGACGCTTCAGTCGCTGTAGCCGGCCGGCGAACGGACGCAGACGGATTGCGTTTTCCGGTCAGTTACCCACGACTGAAGTCGTGGAATTCCTTCTTGCACCTCTGTGAAACCGCGACACGCAACGGCTGCACCGCCGATGATGGACAACGGACCGTCTTAGTCGATCGCAGGGATCACGTCGTCGAGTTCGACCGACGGATCGACCAGCCGGTACTCGCCGTCTTCGACCGCGACGACGTCCTCGTGGCGAAGGTGGTCCAGATGTGCGTACGCCTCGCCGGGGCCGTGGAGAATGTGGATTCCCGACAGATCGCCGAACAATTTCGCGCTCACCGTCCACGGATCGGCCGGCCCGTCCTCAGCGAGTACGTCGAGGACGTTTGCCGTCCGCTCGCGGTGGTGGTCGGCGATCGTCCGCGCGCGCTCGGCGGGGGCGTCGATCGGATCGCGATGGCCCGGCCAGACTCGCTCGTACTCGCGGTCGACGAGCCGCTGGAGCGTCGCGAGGTACTTTTCGAGCGGGCGTTCGACGCGGATGTCCGCGCCGCCGACGTTCGGCGTGTAGACCGGCAAAATCGCATCGCCGACGAGCGCTTCGGTGCCGGCTTCCGCGCCATCCGCGAGTTCGAACGCACAGAGCCCGGCGGCGTGTCCCGGGGCGTGGACCGTTTCGAGCCGTCGTCCGCCGACCGCGAGTTCCGTTCCGTCAGTGATCGGCGTCACGTCGGCCGGCTCGCCCTGGATTTCGGTCGCCGCCTCTAGAAACGAGAGCAGTTCGGCCGTCGGCTCCTCGGGGACGCCCCATCGCTCGAGGGACTCGCGTCGACGCGTCTCGAAGGCCTCGAACGCCTCCGGATCCTGTGCGACCAGCGGCGCATCGGCCTCGTGGACGTAGACCGATGCATCCCCCGCGGCTTGGATCTCGCCGGCGAGTCCGGCGTGATCGGGGTGAAAGTGCGTGAGGACGATATCGTTGACGTCGGCGAACTCGTAGCCGCGTTCGGCAAGTTCCTCACGGAGTTCCGTCCGGCAGTCAGGTGTTGCGACGCCGGTGTCGACGAGCGCGAGGTCGTCCCCGTCAGCGAGAACGTACGCGTTGTTGTTGCCCTCGAATTCCTCGTTGCCCAGCGTGATCCGGTCCATGTCGGATGTGCACTCTCCGATCGATCTTAACTAACTGGAAAGCGGAACGGCGAACATGAGTGCGAACGAGATGTCTCGTTTAGCTCTCCAGTTCCGTCCGTAGCAACTGGTTCACGTCGCCGGGGTCTGCACTGCCGCCGGTCTTTTGCATGACCTGTCCGACGAGGAAGTTGATCGCCCCGTCGTCGCCGGATTCGTAGTCGTCGACCGCGCCGGGGTTCTCGTCGATGGCCTCGACGACCGCCTGCTGGACCTCGCCTTCGTCCGTCTTGCCCAGTCCTTCCTCGGCGACGACCTCGTCCGGGGTGCGGCCGTCGTCGAGCATCGACCGGAGCACCGTCTCGCGGGCGTTTTTCGCCGTGATCTCGTCGGTCGCGAGGAGTTCGACCAGCCGCGTCACCTCGTCGAGACGACCTTCGATCTCGGTGATTTCCATGTCGCGGTAGTTGAGTTCGCCGAGCAGGTTGTCCGCGACCCAGGTCGCCGCGAGGTCGGGGTCGAACTCGCTGGCGACGTCCTCGTAGAAGTCCGCGACCTGCTTCGTCGAGGTGAGCTTCGAGGCGGCTTCCTCGTTCAGATCGTACTCGGCCTGGAAGCGCTCGCGACGGGCCGAGGGCAGTTCCGGAATCGAGATTTCGTCCTTCCAGTGAGATACCTGTAGCGGCGGCAGGTCGGCCTCCTCGAAGTACCGGTAGTCCTTCTCCTCTTCTTTCGACCGCATCGAAACCGTGATCCCGCGGGCTTCGTCCCAGTGACGGGTCTCCTGTTCGACCGCACGGCCGCGCTGGATGGCGTTTTTCTGGCGAGTTTCCTCGTAGGCTAAGGCTTTCTCTGCACCCTTGTGACTCGAGATGTTCTTGACCTCGGTGCGGTTTGCCGCCTCGAGTGCAGCCGTCCCGATCTCGTCGATATCGTCGCCCTCGATGTCCTCGTCGGGGATGATCGAGAGGTTGGCGTCGATCCGCAGGCTGCCGTCGCGCTCGGCGTCGAAGACACCCAGGTACTCGAGGACTTCCTCGAGTTCCGCGAGGAAGGCCCGAACCTCCGAGGGGCTGCGGAAGTCGGGGGCCGTGACGATCTCCATCAGCGGCGTCCCGGCGCGGTTGTAGTTGACCAACGTGTAATCTGCGGTGTCGATCCCGCCGCCGACGTGCTGGAGGCTGCCCGGGTCTTCCTCTAAGTGTGCACGTTCGATCGTGATCGAGCGTCGCGTTCCTTCGACCGCAACCTCGAGTTCGCCGTCGGCACAGATCGGCTCGTCGTACTGGGTGATCTGGAAGTTCTTGGGCAGGTCGGGATAGTAGTAGTTCTTGCGGTGAAAGCGGGTTTCTTGGGGAATGTCGGCATCGATGGCCTTACCGATCTTCACGGCGGCTTCGACCGCTCCCTCGTTCAGCACCGGCAGCGCGCCGGGCAGGCCGAGACAGACGGGACAGACGTTCTCGTTGGGCTCGTCGGTCTGTTCGGTCGAACAGCCACAGAAGATCTTCGTGTCGGTCTCCAGCTGGACGTGGACCTCGAGCCCGATGACGGTCACGAGGTCGCCCTGCTGGACGGTCTGGGCAGTCATTGACGGCGGTTCGGGTTGAGGGGGGTAAAACGTAACGGGACGGACTCGCGACTCGTGGCTCGGGAACCCTGTCTTCCGCCCGCCCTGCTGTTGTGTTCTCTCCTCATCGGGGACGACGGTGAGCGTCGGCGGACTGTCGGGTCACGAGCGTACTGAATGGACGGTGACAGTCGACTTCCTCTTAAGAAAGATTCGACCCGTCGCCATGGGATACCTTACCAGTATGGAGTCGCGTTCACGTCGATTGCCGACAAATGTGAAACTGTAGTCATGATCTCAACCGGACCACTCACAGCGATCGGACAAGATATCCTCCTGCAGACGCCGGAGACGCAACGAGAGATAGTCGAGTTCGTGTTCGACGACACGCTGCTCTCGCTCTCGTTCGTGGCGAACATCGCCCTCGCAGGCCTGACGATCCTCTTTATCGTCGCGATGGCCCGCGGGGTGACCGATCCCCGAACGAAGCTGATCGTCCTCTCGACGCTGCTGATCTCGGTGGTCTCGATCTCGAGTTACACCGGGCTCGCATCGGGGCTGACGCTGAGTTTCATCGAAATGCCCGCGGGCCACCCGCTCGCGGGTGAGGAGGTCCTCACGATGTGGGGTCGGTACCTCACGTGGACGTTCTCGACGCCGTTCATCCTGATCGTCCTCGGGATGATCGCCGGCTCGAACCTGACGAAGATCACGACCACCGTCGCGATGACGATCGCGATGTGTGTCACCGGGCTGGCTGCGGCGCTGACGACCTCGTCGTACCCCATGCGCTGGTGGTGGTTCGTGCTCAGTACGAGCTTCTTCCTGGTGATCGTCTACGTCATCATGGTCGACTGGACCCGCGAGGCCGAGCGGACCGGCACCGCCGACCTGTTCAACACGCTGAAGATCCTCACCGTCGTCGGCTGGTTCGGCTACCCGATCCTCTGGGCGCTCGGCGTCGAGGGCTTCGCCGTCCTCGAGGTCTGGATGACCTCGTGGGGGTACAGCGTGCTGGACATCATCACCAAGTACATCGTCACGGTGCTGATCGTGCTGTACGTCGTCAAAGAGCCAGAGACGATCACCGCCGGCGCAGACTACGGCTCGACGCTGAAGGGCGCGAGTGTTCCCGCCGATGACTGAGACAGGGTGCTGTACCGATTCGCCCCAGCGTGGCGGAATGGGCGGCGATCGGCAGGTATCGACTACAGCAGTCCGTCCGACGCCGTACTAGTATGGGAGTGATCGTTTGCCAGTTCCACTGTCAGGTTCGACAATGACGCCCCCACTGACGTACCTGCAGTTTCACCTCGTGTTCACGATTCCGCCGATCCTCGCACTCGGTTGGCTGGCGAGCCGGCGCGATCGAGCACGATGGGGTCGTGAGGCGTTCTCCGGGCTCGCTATTCTCGTCGTCCTCGCAGTCGCCTACACCACCCCCTGGACGAACGCCATGATCCCCGAGGACGTCTGGTGGTATGGCGAGGGAGCCGTCCTCGCGACCATCTGGTACACGCCGATCGAGGAGTACCTCTTTTTCGTCCTCCAGACGACGCTGACGGCGTTCTGGCTCTTCCAGTTTCTGGACGTCGCCGACGTCTCACTCCGGCTCCCCGTGAGTCATCGGCTCGTCGGCGTGGTGGCCGGACTGGGGATCTGTGCCTCCGGGTGGGTGCTGCTGGGGACGACGTCGACGTTCTACCTCGGCTCGATCCTCTTCTGGGCCGGCCCAATCCTCGCGATCCAGTGGGGCTTTGGCCTCACCTACCTCCTCCGGGAACGCCGGCAAGTCCTGATCGCGGTCGGCGTTCCGACCCTCTACCTGTGGGTCGCCGACTGGATCGCCATCTCGCTCGGCATCTGGATAATCTCCGACGTACACACGATCGGGGTCGGCCTCGCCGGCCTCCCGCTCGAGGAAGCGCTGTTCTTCCTGGTGGCGAACCTGTTCGTCGTCCAGGGCATCGTCCTCTACGTGTGGGTCCTCGATCGCCGCGCCGAACTCGCGTCGCTACCACAGGTACGTCGTCTCGCGGGCCGCGTCGCTACGCAATCGACAGATGACTGATGACCCAACCGGCGCTCGCACCGACAGGTCGACTGCGCCGACCGGTTCGCAGACCCAGGCAGCGAGGATCGCCGTTCTCGGTGGAACGCTCGCGATTGGCGGCGGCGTGGCCGTCACTGTCCTCACCGGGTCCCTTCCGCGATCAGTCCAGTTGCTTCCGCTGGTGGCGAGCGTCCTCGTTCTCGGACTCCCCCACGGTGCCGTCGACCACCTCGTCCTGCCGCGAGCCCGGGGCGAGCGAGTTACCCGCGGCGATCTGGCGTTCGTCGGCGCGCTCTACCTCGTCGTCGGATCGCTGTACGCCCTCGTTTGGTTTCTCGTCCCAGCGGTCGCGTTCGCGCTCTTTATCGCCATCACGCTCGCCCACTGGGGACAGGGCGACGTCTACACACTGGTCGAACTCGCGGGCGCTTCCCACCTCAAGACGCGATCCCTGCGCGTCCTGACAGCGGTCGTCCGCGGCGGGCTCCCGATGCTCGTCCCCCTGGTCGCGTTCCCTACGGAGTACGCGTTCGTCGCCGGCGCGCTGATCGGCCTGTTCGATCCCGCGGCCGCGACAGCGCTCGAGCCGATCTTTGCCTCGAGGACGCGGCTCGCCGTCGCCGTCGGGTTCGGAACCTTGATCGTTCTCACGCTCGGGATTGGGCTTTTCCACGCAGACGACCGTGGACCCTGGTTGGTCGACGTCGCGGAGACACTCGGTCTACTCGCGTACTTCGCCGTCGTGCCGCCGATCCTCGCGATTGGACTCTACTTCACGCTGTGGCACTCGCTCAGGCACATCGTCAGAACGATGCTGCTCGATGACCGCGCGAACGAAGCGCTCGAGCAGGGCGAGACGTCGCTCGCGTTCGTCCGGTTCGCGAGCGATGCGGCACCGTTGACCGCCGCTGCGCTGCTCGGTTTCGTCGCGCTCGGGATTCTGGTCCCGGCGACACCCGCGACGCTTTCGGATGCGCTGGGACTCTACCTCGTCGGAATCGCGGTCCTGACGCTCCCACACGTGATTGTCGTCACGCTCCTCGATCGCGAGGCCGGCCTCTGGTCGCCCTGATGCTGTCCAGCCGGGAGAGAATAGACGGAGTATTCCAGACCGCTGCCGGAAGGCTCCGAATCAATCGCGCCATCGACGGCTACGCATCGGCGGGACAGAAGCAGCACGCGAGGTGGTGTCGAGTCACGGAACGTTCGTTACCGAACGTCCGAACTCGAGGCCCTCGAGAGCAGGTAGACGGCTCCGGCACCGAACACGAGACCCAGGCCAGTGAGGACGGCAACGGCAGGGACGATCGTATCGAGCGCGCCGCCGAACGCCGTCACCTCGAGGACGGTCATCACGTCCTCGTCGAGCATAATGGCACGTGCGGCATCGACGCCGTACGTGACGGGGTTGATTCGAGCGAATAGCTGGATCCAGTTCGGGAGTACCTCGAGAGGGAGAAAGGCACTCGAGAGGAACAACAGCGGGAACTGCAGGAGGTTCGCGCCGATGATCGTCGACTCCTGATCTCGGGTCAGCACCGCAAGCATGTTCGAAAACGCGATAAACCAGAACGAAAAGAGGATTCCGACGGCCACGATCCCGATGGCACCGACGACGCCGGTCGTAATCTCCGCGCCGAGAAGCACGCCGAGTCCGAGAATGATGGCGATCTGGATGGCGATGCGGAACACCTCTGCGAGGGTCTTCCCGACGAACACGGCGGTTCGGTTCATCGGCGAGACGAGCACCTTCTCGAACATGCCGTTCTCGATGTCGTTGACCAGCCCGATTCCTGAGGTGACTGCCGACGCGAGTGCGACCTGGATCGCGATCGCCGGGACGAGAAACGTGGTGTAGTCGACACCCGGCCCCAACCCCTCGCTCACCGCCCCGCCGGCAACGTTGCCGAACACCTCCGTGAACAATACGAGGAAGATGAACGGCTGTGCGAGCGAGACGACGAGGACGAACGGGTTCCGGACAGCCTTGAGGTTCCAGCGTTTGAAGTTGACCCAGACGTCGCCGGCGAAGGTGTTTGCGGATCTCGCCACCTCGCGGTCGGCGGTCCCTGTCTCGGTCGGCGTGCTCATGGAGACTCCTCCATCGTGGCCACACCGTCGTCGGTGTCGACACGCTCGCCCGTAATCGCGAGGAAGACGTCGTCCAGCGTCGGCGCGCGAACGTTGAACCCGACGACGGTCAGTCCCGCGTCGCGCAGTGCAACGAGCAGATCCGTGCCCGACTGACGGGCCGCTTGCGCGGTGACGCTGATTCCCGCCTCGGTCTCCTCGACGGTCGCGTTGCCGAAGTCGTCGAATTCGCGTGCGATCGTTGCAGCACGCGCCCGGGCCTCGTCCCCATCGCCCAGTTCGATATCGAGGACATCGCCACCGACCTGTCGCTTGAGGTCGGCCGGGGAGCCGTCGGCGACGATCGCGCCGTCGAGAATCACCGCCAATCGCTCACAGAGCGTGTCGGCCTCCTCGAGGTACTGTGTGGTGAGGAAGATCGTTGTCCCCCGCTCGTTGATCCGCTGGAAGTACTCCCAGAGCCGGTTGCGCGCCTTCGGATCGAGGCCGGTCGTCGGTTCGTCAAGGAAGACCAACGGCGGCCGGTGGACGAGCGCGGTGGCGGCGTCGAGTCGCTTTTTCATCCCGCCCGAGAACTCCTCCGAACGCTTGTCAGCGACCGCTTCGAGGTCGACGAGGTCGAGCAGTTCGGCGGTGCGCTCGTCCCGGTCGCCCCGCGGGACGCCGTAGGCTTCACACGCGAATCGAATGTTCTCCTCGGCCGTGAGCTCCGGATCGATGCTCGTCTCCTGGGCCATGTAGCCGATCGATTCTCGGATCTTCCGTGGTTCGGTCCGGGCGTCGAACCCGTTGACGCGGACCTCGCCGGCGGTCGGCGACAGCAGCGTCGCGAGCACTTTGATCACCGTCGTCTTGCCCGCACCGTTGGGGCCGAGAAACCCGAAGAATTCGCCGTCGTCGACCGTCAGATCGACGCCGCTGACCGCTTCGGTTCCGTCGCCGTACGTGAGCTCGAGACTGGAGATGTCGATCGAGGTGGGCCTACCGTGCCCGATTCGGCCCCTACTCGAATCCTGAGAGTGCTCACGGAGAGTTTCAGCATCCGCTACCGATTGTTCGTTCGACATACAGTGGATACGGGCCCAAACGGGAAATAGGTCCAACTTCGAGACTCGGTGGTTACTTCAGTAAATCGGTACAGCAATCCGTATCAAGGGTTGCCGTCGCCATCCTCCTACAGCGCTCGAATCGGTCACGAGTCCACGTCATCGGTTCACGTACTGGTTAGGCGCGGTATCATTTTACGGAAAACTCGAGGCGAAAGCCTCGTCCGTTAGAGCGGGGATGAAGCCGACCAACAGTATTCAACCGCCGGCGATGGCATAGGCGGGGTTCCACCACGATCAGTAAGCTGTCCGACCGTGATAGTATGCGTAGACCGTAAAGAGTACCTGTCACGCGAAATACGAACTCTACTACCACATAGTGTTCGTGTCGAAGTGTCGGCATTCGAACCTGACGGGGAAGACGAAGGGACGTCTCGAAGAGCATCGCTCTCTCGAACCAAATCGGCATAGCCGAACCCCCAATGGAGGAATTCTCGCGCTTTAGCGCGGGGTGGATGTCAACGTGCCGCCTCGAGTCGCTCGAGTGCCTCCGGGTTCTCGATACTGCTCATATCGCCCAGGTCCTCGCCCGTGTACGTCGCCTCGATGGCGCGGCGGATGATCTTCCCCGACTGGGTTTTGGGGAACGCGTCGACGAACAGCACCTCCCGAGGACGGAACGGTTTGCCCAGCACATCGCCGACCTGCTCGCGCAGTTCCTCGCGGAGCTCGTCGGTTTCCTCGTAGGCGTCCTCGAGAATGACGTAGGTGACGACCGCAGTGCCGGTCGTGTCGTCGGGTGCGCCGATCGCCGCAGCCTGATTGACCGCCTCGTGGTCGATGAGCGCCCCTTCGACCTCCGCGGGGCCGACTTTACGCCCGGCAACATTGAGCGCGTCATCGGCTCGGCCATGGAGGAACCAGAAACCCTCGGCGTCCTTCTGGGCCCAGTCGCCGTGGTCCCACAGCGGCGGATCCTCGAAGGTCGACCAGTACTCCGCGAGATAGCGCTCGTCGCCAGACCACAGCGACTTTGTCATCGACGGACAGGAGTCGCGAGCGACGAGGAAGCCGCGCTCGTTGTCCTCTTTGACCGAATTCCCGTCCTCGTCGACGATGTCGACGTCCATCCCGAGCCCGGGGCCGCCGAGCGTGCAGGGTTTCAGCGGTTCGGTCGGCATCGGCATCAGGAAGCAGCCACAGATCTCGGTGCCGCCGGAGATGTTGATGATCGGGCACTCGCCGTTGCCGACGCGTTCGTAGAACCAGCGCCAGGATTCGGGATCCCAGGGCTCGCCCGTCGAACCGAGGATGCGAAGCGAGGATAGATCGTGGCCCTCGAGCCACTCGTCGTCTCCGGCTCCGCCGGAGCCGGATGGCTCGTCAGACGTCGTCTGACGCTCGCCGTGCTTTCGCAGCGCGCGGATCGCGGTCGGCGAGATGCCGAACTGGGTGAGGTCGTGACGATCGATCATCTCCCAGAAGCGATCCGGTTCGGGGTGGTCGGGTGCGCCCTCGTACATGAAAACCGTTCCGCCGAAGGTGTGGGTCCCGATCAGCATCCACGGCCCCATCATCCAGCCGATATCCGAGACCCAGAAAAAGCGGTCCGCGGGCTTGAGATCCATCCCGAAGTAGACCTCTTTTGCACACTGGACCTGCACGCCCGCGTGGGTGTGGATGATCCCCTTCGGCTCGCCCGTCGTCCCCGACGAGTACAGCAGCATCGACTCCTGATCGGACGGGAGCGATTTCGTCTCATACTCGTCGTCTTTGGGCTCGACGGCGTCCGCCCACCACTCGTCGCGGCCGTCGGTCCAAGGGATCGCGTGCTCGCTCGCGCGATCGCTCGAGCCCAGCCTGTCGAGGACGACCGTCTGCTCGACGTGGCCTGCCTGTGTGATCGCCTCGTCCGCGGTTGACTTGAGGAAGACGGGGTCGCCTCGCCGGTAGAAGCCGTCGCCCGTGAACAGCACCGAACACGCAGCATCCTCGAGTCGAGTCCGAACCGCCTCGACGCCGAAGCCGGAGAAGATCGGAACCGCGATCGCGCCGACCTTGAAACAGCCGTAGAGGATCGGGACGACCTCGGGCACCATCGGCATGTAGAGTCCAACCGTGTCGCCCGTCTCGATACCCCGTTCCTCGAGGAAGTTTGCGACCTGATTCGACCGACGACGGAGGTCGTGGTAGGTCGTCTCCCGAACCTCGCCGTCCTCGCCCTCCCAGATCGTCGCGACCGTGTTCCGGCGAGGCTCGTCGACTGCAGCGTGGCGATCCACGACGTTGTGGGCGAGATTGAGCCGGCCGCCGGGGTACCAGTCGGTGAACTGCGGCCCATCGCGGCTCACGGGTTCACCGTTCGCGTTCGGGCCGCGATGTGCCCCGCCGTTGTCTCGAACCGCGTCGTACGCCTCGTCGAACTCGATCCCGAGGTAATCGACAACCACGTCCCAGAACCAGTCGACGCCGCTTTCGGGAACGTCTTCGAGTTCGGTCGTCGTCCGCTCGACGAGTTCCGAATAGTCGTCGATACCGTACGCCTGCATGAACTCGGCGACGTTCGTCGACTCGACGAACGACTCGTCGGGGACGTGGACGACCTCGTCTTCGTCCTCGAGGGAGGGATTGTCAGTCATCGACACACACGCTAGCTGTTAGAGTCATAGCACCATCAACTATCCGGGCAGGGTGTCTCAGCGGAATATCCGGGCAGGATGTCTCGGCGGAACGGACGCGGTCGGTCGAACGGGAGAACAGTAAGGGGTCGTCGACTACGGAATTTCGTCTACGGCGGCCCGAAGTTCGGTGACGTCGGTCCACTCGACGGATCGGTCGCCCGTCAGGAGGAGTTCGACGTGCGAGGCTCCCATCCCGTTGTCGTACCGCTCGCGTTCCGTCTCCTCGTCTGGATATCGCCGCTTCAGCACCCACGCCTTCTCGCGGTACGAGGGAGCAAAGAGTAGTCCCAACTCCCAGACGTAGCCGCCGTCGAAGTCCTCGATCACGGCGACGATGTGAGTCGCCATTCCACAGAGGATGTCGAAGACGCGAGTCCAGAGCCGGATCTCATCGGTCGTCAGTCCGAACTCCTCGAGCTGCAGCGCGGTCGCCGGCGGTGCCGTCCGCTCGTCGAGCCGGTCGTAGACGAGTTTTCGCCGCTGCGCGGCTCCGTCGTCGCCACCCGCCCCGACCACGAGATAACGCCGGTCGTGGGTCTTGATCCGCGACAGATGGTCGCCGTTGACCAGGTCCTTAACCCGCTGGTGTTCGCTCGGCGTGAGCGAGATGTCCGAGATCTCGGCCAGCAACTCGTCCTCGCTCGGCACCTCGTTGGCCGCACGCTCGCTATCCGTGCCTCCGCCGGCACCGGCCTCGTCGCTCGAATCCATTCGTTCGGTGTCGTTTCGCCGAGGGTATTAATCGTGCGTTCTCTGCAGAATCAGTTGCGCCATTATTTGTAGTACCAAACTCACTCAGGTGCGAATGCTTATGATGATCGCTCCCGTACGGTGACGTATGAGACCCGAGACGACGGTAGCCGATCCGTCCCAACCGGCCGGAAACGCTCCCGCCGAGGGGTTCGACGCGTGGCGCGCGCTCCAAAAAGCGACCGACAAGAAGCGGGCCGACCTCCTCGCGGACATCGTCGGTCACCCGAAGGGGATGCCGAGCGTCGAGGAACTCGATTACATGAACCCGCCCCTGAGCGACGACGCCATTCGCCGCCACCTCCACGCGCTCGCCGACGTTGGCGTCGTTCGGGAACGCGAGTTCGAAACGGGCGAGCGGGTTCGGGACTACCCCTACAAGTTCTACGAACTCACCGCGGCGGCTCGCGACCTGTTCGACCGGAACGGACTGTTCCCGGAGGCGGCGTGGCAACGACAGTACCAATCCGTCGAGAAGACGGCGCGCATTCGGGAGATCGAAACGATGCCCCGTCCAGACGCCTGATCTACCTTCGGACCGATCCGGACTCTGACTTCGATTCGAGCAGCGTTGGCTGTCGGTAGCAGGGCTCTCGGAAACCTGCAAGAATTACTGCAGCGTATGAGATAGGATGGAAAATATTAAGCGTCGGTATAGCCTAGCCGGACCTACGATGACTGAGTACGTCTCGACCACGCCGGGGCTCTTTCCGCTCCCGGACTGGGCGAAAGACGACCTTTCGGATCTGAAGGGTCACCAGAAGCACGACCTCATCAGCGGTGATGAGGACGAGGAGATCGCTGCGGCCTACGACGAGGCCCGCGACGAAGTGATCGGCATCCAGCAGGAGGCCGGCCTCGACCGCGTCGTCGAGGGACAACTGCGCTGGGACGACATGCTCGCCCACCCGCTCGCCGTCCACGACGCCGTCGACACCGAGGGGATCGTTCGCTACTACGACAACAACAACTTCTATCGCGACCCCGTCGTCACCGACGAGCTTGGCTTCTCTGGCGACGTCGCCGAGGAACTCGAGGCTGCCAGCGAGCTGACCGACGGCGATCTACAGGCCGTCCTCCCCGGCCCGTACTCGCTCGCCGACCTCGCGACGGACGACCACTACGGCGACGAGGCGGCGTTCCTCGGTGCGGTCGCCGACTTCCTCGAAGGCGAAGTCGACGCCTTCCCGGACGTCGAGACGCTGTTCCTGCTCGAGCCCTCGCTCGTCGAGAACGTGCCCGAGGACGGCCAGGACGAGCGCGCCAGTGACGCGATCGATCAGGTCGCGAGCGCGACCGACGCCGACGTCGTCGTCCAGCCCTACTGGGGCGCACTCGAGGAGAAGGTCTACGCGCACCTGCTCGACGCCGACATCGACGCGGTCGGCTTCGACTTCGTCGCGAATCAGGACGAGAACGTCTACAACATCCAGGAGTACGGCGCGACCGACCAGATTTCTCTCGGCCTCGCGGACGGCCAGAGCACGCTCGTCGAGGACGCGGAAGCGATCCGCGACCGCGTCGACTGGGTGTACGACCAGGTTCCGGTCTCCGAGTTCGAGACGGTCTATCTGACCACGAACACCGAGACGTTCTACCTGCCCTACGCCAAGTTCGAGGAGAAACTCGCCGTTCTGGCGGAAGCCGCGGAACTCGCGGAGGTGAAAGCAGCATGAGCAACGAAAACAAAGATCAGTTCCGACCGGACGACCACGACAACGACCACTTCCTGCTGACGACCGTCGTCGGCAGCTATCCCAAGCCCAAGTGGCTGAATCGTGCGAAGGAACTCTACGAGGACCCCGACCACGGATTCGACGAAGACGACTTTCAGGAGGCCGAAGACGACGCCTCGCGCCTGATCACGCAGGAGCACGAACGCGCCGGCCTCGACGTCGTCGTCGACGGCGAAATGCGGCGCAACGAGATGGTCGAGTTCTTCGCCCACCGCATCGAGGGCTACGAGTTCAACGGCCCCGTCAAGGTCTGGGGACACAACTACTTCGACAAGCCGAGCGTCGTCACGGACGTCGAGTACGACGAAAACTGGCTCGTCGACGAGTACGAGTTCACCGCCGACGCAACTGACCGGCCTGTCAAGGTCCCCATCACGGGCCCCTACACGCTCGCAAGCTGGTCGTTCAACGAGGCCTACGAGGACGACGCCGAACTCTCCTACGCGCTCGCCGACCTCGTCAACGAGGAGATCGAAAAGCTCGTCGAGGCTGGCGCACGCTACATCCAGATCGACGAGCCTGCGCTCGCAACCACGCCCGACGATCA
The DNA here is from genome assembly GCA_046614585.1 of Natrialbaceae archaeon A-arb3/5. Lineage (GTDB taxonomy): Archaea > Halobacteriota > Halobacteria > Halobacteriales > Natrialbaceae > JBKKHI01. The sequence continues at coordinate 40,816 of JBKKHI010000009.1, forward strand.
CGCCATCGTCGGCGAGGCCTTAGAGCACATCGTCGAGGACATTCCCGAAGACGTTCGCATCGGCCTGCACGTCTGTTACGGCGACTACTCCCGGATCTACCCCGAAATTCTTGACTTCCCCGTCGACGAGTTCGACCTCGAACTCGCAAACGGCGACTACGACCAGCTCGACGTGTTCAAAGACCCCGAGTTCACCGCGGATCTCGCACTCGGCGTCACCGACGTCCACGTCGCCGAGGCCGAATCGGTCGAACAGATCGAGGAGAACATCCTGAAGGGCCTCGAGGTCGTCCCGCCGGAACAGCTCGTGCTCTCGCCGGACTGCGGCGTGAAGCTGCTGCCCCGCGACGTCGCCTACGGCAAGATGGCGAACATGGTCGAGGCCGCCCGCAACGTCGAGGCCAAACTCGACGCCGGCGAGATCGACGTCGAGCGGGGCTCGCCCGCGCCGGCTGACGACTGATCGGCACCCGTCCGGCGGTTGTGACAGTCACGTAACTATTTATCTCCCGAACCAGTAGCCGGTGGTGTGAATCGCCGCCGCCTCCTCGCGACGACGCCGCTGTTCGCGCTCGGATCGGCGGGCTGTCTGGACCGAGTACGCGGACCTGATCCGGATCTCCCCGACGGGATGAGCGTCGAGACTGTGCATCAAACCCGCGGCACCGTTCTCGAACGGAACGATCCGTTCGGCGCGATTCCGTCAGACGAGACGCCGGATTCCTTCCAGACGAGTATCAGCGACGCCGCGGCAGCCGTCGACCGACTGACGCGTGATGATGAGATCGACGCGCTCGTTCGAGAAACGGCTTTCGAGGAGTCGTATTTGCTAGTCGTCGCAACAGGATACTGGCAGAGCAGCTACGAACTCGTCGTGACCGCGATCACTCGCACGGGCGCAGGGCTCGACGTCGCTATCGACGCCGAGTCGCCGTTTATCGGACCCGGCGAAGACGATTCAACCCTCCACGTACTGGTGCTTCGCGTCACTGACGAGCAGGCGGGACTGCCCGATGTGGTGAACGTCGCCGTCGACAACGAGGAGACGAGGACGACCGAATTCGAGCGCCGACTCGGGGCCGCCGACCCGATCGAGGTCGAGACGAGTGTGGACCGGCCAATCGAGTACGACGAGGATGCGGACCGCGTCTCGGTCGAAACCGAACTCGGTGAGCGCGAGTACGCCGTCGAGGAGTGGACGACGAGGTGTGCGACGACGGCTGCTGCGGATCGCCTTCGATCAGAACTCGAGGCGGCAGGCATCGTCGAGACGATACTCAGTGAGGACGAGGAGAAAATTGATGTCGCGCTCGGCGTCGAGCGAGGCTTCGTACCGGACGAACAACTCGAGGCGGCGGATGTCGACCCGTCGACGATCGAACGCGCGGTCGAACTCGGTCCGATCGTGCGACACACGACAGTGTACGACGAGGACGGCGAACGCGCCTACGGAGTCGATGGGAATCTGGCGGGCGGACGAGGGCCGCAGGTTCCCTTCGATGAGGCCGTTGAGGCGACGCCTCGATCCATCGACGTCACAGTAGCGTTCGACGAGCGGACGAACGAAGTCCAACTCCCCGTGTTGTGTCTCGCGGAGGAAGTTCGGCACAACTGACCGCGTCTCGTTCGCGGCGGTGTAGAATTCGATTGCCGTTAGCCGCGGTATCCGACACCGCGTGCGAACAGTTTCGTAACGTAGCTCAGAACCAACAGCGCGACGATGAGCGCGCCGAGCGCGTAGGGCTGAAAGCCGTAGACGACCTCGCGGACTGCGTAACCGATGACGAGCAGCCCCATCACCGACGCGGTGAGGCCCACCCACCGGGAGACGTAGGCCGGATCGACGGACTCGTCGTATTCCGCGTGCAGATCGGCTCGGCCGCGGACGCCGATGACGTAGCCCAGGTAGAGGATCACGACGCCACAGACGAACCAGACGGCACCGCTAATGTAGGTCGGCTCGACCATCCTTCGTCGAAACTGGGTCGAGTGGGCGAATAAGTCCGACGATCGTCGATTCTGCGAGAGTCGCCGAGACAGAACCAGCCAGCGACGGCAGTAAAGCCGCTACAGTCCGTCTTCTCTCACGCGAGCCGACGTTTTCGTATACAAAAGATATTTTCCCGTCGGAGCAAAACGGACTACTATGAGCACCCAGGCGACGGAAGATCGCATCCTCGCGGTTTTAGAGGAGGATGCACAGGCGTCCTACGCCGAGATCGCCGAGCGGGCGGACGTCTCGAAACCGACGGTTCGAAAGTACATCACCCAACTCGAGGAGGAGGGCGTGATCGTCGGCTACTCGGCCGACGTGGATCCGAAGAAACTCTCCAGTCAGACGATCGCGCTGGTCGGGCTCGACGTCGCGAGCGAACGCTACGTCGAGGCGACGAACGCGCTGAAAAACCTCGACGAGATCGAGGCGCTGTACAGTTCGAGCGGCGACCACATGCTGATGGCGGAGGTCCGCGCCGAGGACGGCGACTCGCTCGGCACGTTCATCTCCGAGCAACTACTCGAAGTCGACGGCGTCACCGCGGCCCACCCCTCGTTCTTGCAGGAGCGGCTGAAGTAATCGGCGAACGGACTCGCCGCCCCCGCTCGTACTGGGTGTCTCGTCGCTGTCGGTCGCTGTCGATTCGAAACCCGTTCGTAATCCGACGAGAGAAGCCCACATTCTTCCCGTCGCTCGACGACCATGTGAGTATGGCGACGTACGATCGCGAAACGACCGTCGAGGCACCGCTCGAAGACGTCTGGCAGTTTCACTCACGTGCCACCGGTCTCGAAGCGGTGACGCCCGACTGGATGGGTCTTCGCGTCGAGTCCGTGATCGGCCCCGACGGCGAGCCGGATCCCGACGTGCTCGATGCGGGCTCGGAAGTCGCCGTCTCGACGTGTCCCTTCGGCGTCGGCCCGCGACAGGACTGGACCTCGGTGATCACCGAGCGAGAGCGAACCGACGGGGCGGCGTACTTTCGAGACGAGATGGAGCGCGGGCCGTTCGATCAGTGGGTGCACACGCACGCCTTTTTCGCGGACGGACAGCGAACGATTCTCCGGGACCACGTCGAGTACGAACTCCCGTTCGGGCCGCTCGGACGGCTCGGCACACCGTTCTCGGTCGTCGGATTCGACCTCATGTTTCGAGCCCGCCACCGATTGACGAAAGACCGTCTCGAATGACCGACCGCTTCGACGAACGAACCACGCTCGTTTTGGGCACGGACACAGTAGTTCGTGCAATGACCGGGTTCGATAGCCAGCGAGTGACTCGGCGACGGGTTCTCGGGGCAACGGGAGCGGGAGTCGCAGTCACAACCGCAGGGTGTCTGAGCGGTAACGGCGGTGACGAGACCGACGATTCGAACTCGACGGACGAACACCAGTACGCGATCGACTTCGACCACCCTGGCGACGAGCCGGTCGAGTTCACCGACGATCAATCCTGTCCCGTCTGTGGAATGACGCCGACGGGCTACCCCGACTGGCAGTGTCAACTCGCACACGAGGACGGCAGCGGCGCGACCTTCGACACGCCGGGCTGTCTGTTCGCCTACTACGCCGTTCCGCCGACCGACTCGGACGTTGTCGCCGCCTGGGTGACCGACTTTCGGACGCGCGAACTCGTCGATGCCACCGAGGCGTCCTTCGTGATCGTCACCGACTCCGACGCGGTTCCGGACGAAGTCATGGACCTCAACCCACGGCCGTTTGCCGACTCCGACGACGCCGTCGACTATCTGGGCGAGTGGGACGCCGAGGAGCTGACCGAAGACGACATCATCGAACTCGAGGACGTCGACCGCGAAATCGCCGAAATCTATCGCGGAAATCGGATGCCCGACGAGTGATTCGACCTCGCCAGAAACGACTTTGAGAGCACTCCGTTGCGTCGAAATCGCACAGTAGCGACTGCAACGAGTTCCACACAGGTCATATCTCCGCGGTTCTCACACATACAGCTCGCTCCGAACCGCGCTCCATCTCCGCGGTTCTCACACATACAGCTCGCTCCGAACCGCGCTCCATCTCCGCGGTTCTCACTCACACAGCTCGCTCCGAACCGCGTTCTCGTCGTGCTAGTTGGAAACGGCTTGTAGTGATTCCGCCGAACGCTGCAAAAGCGGGGCCAAGAACGGTAGGGATGGATCGCGTGGTCGTGACGTATGTCCGAAACGTACTACAATTACGTCGGCGGGGAGTGGACCGAATCGGAGACGGGCGAGACGTTCGAGGTAGAGAACCCTGCGGATACGACCGAGGTCGTCGGCGAGTTCCAGCGATCGAGCAGCGAGGACGCGGCCGAGGCGATCGAGGCGGCTGCGGACGCACAGGACGAGTGGGCCGACACGCCGGGAACGGAGCGCGGCGCGATTCTCACCGAGGCGGCCCGCCATATGGCCGACCGAAAGGAGGAACTCACCGAGACGCTGGTCCGCGAGGAGGGCAAGACCCTGACGGAGGCTGGCGGGGAGGTCCAACGCGCCGTCGACATCTTCGAGTACTACGGCCAGAAGGCGGTCGACTTCGGCGGCGAGGTCAAACAGGCCGGCTCGCAGGACGCGAACCTCTACACGGTCGACGAGCCGATGGGCGTCGCGGGGCTCATCACGCCCTGGAACTACCCGGTCGCCATCCCCTCCTGGAAGGCTGCACCGGCGCTCGCGACCGGGAATACGGTCGTGATAAAACCCGCAAACGGCGCGCCGAACGTCTTCCGAAAGGTCGTCAAGTGTCTCGAAGAAGCGGGTCTCCCAGATGGGGTCATCAACTATGTGACCGGGCCGGGCAGCGAGGTCGGCGGGACCATCGTCGAGCACGAGGCCATCGACGTCGTCTCGTTCACGGGCAGCCGAAGCGTCGGCGAGATGATCCACGAACAAGCCGCCGCCAGCCAGACGCGCGTCCAGACCGAACTGGGGTCGAAAAACACCACCGTCGTGATGCCGAGTGCCGACCTCGAGGAGGCGGCCGAGATCGTGGGGGCCGGTGTGTTCGGCGTCACCGGCCAGGCTTGTACGGGAACCGAACGAGTGGCGGTCCACGAGGACGTCCACGACGAGTTCTTAGAGCACCTCGTCGCCTACGCCGAGGGCCTGGAGATCGGCCCCGGGCTCGACGACCCCGACATGGGGCCGCACTTCGATCAGGATCATCTCGACGGAACGCTCGAGTACGTCGAGCAGGGACAGGACGAGGGCGGAACCCTCGAATACGGCGGCGAGGCGCTCGAGGGCGACGCGTACGACGACGGTCACTTCGTCGCGCCGACCATCTTCACGGATGTCGACTCCGACATGGCCATTATGCAAGAAGAGATATTCGGCCCGTTCGTCGGCGTGATGTCCGCGAGCGACTTCGAGGAGGCGATCGAGCTCGTCAACGACGTCGAGTTCGGACTCTCGACGAGCATCGTGACGCGCGATCACACCGAGGTCAACCGCTTTCGAGACGAGGCCGACTTCGGCATCATCAAGATCAACGAGAAAACCACGGGACTGCAGTACTACGTACCGTTTGGCGGGATGAACGCTTCCTCGTCGGAAACGTATCGTGAGCAGGGCGACGCCGCCATCGACTTCTACACGATCACCAAGACGGTCTACGAGAACTACTGATCGGACGACGGTCGACCGCGCCGACAGGGACTGCAGCTATCGGCCGGGGTCGACCGCATCGATGACTCCGCGGAGATAGCCAACCGTGTACCCGCGAGCACGGTGTCGCCAGTCGCCGTCGCCTTCCATCTGCGGGACGTGATCGGGGATGACGACGCCGTCGTATCCGATGTCGGAGAGCGTCCGAACGACCTCGGTCGTGTCGAAATTTCCCTCGTCGACGAACGTCTCGTGAAACTCCGGGACCGTCCCGACGACGTCGCGAAAGTGGATGAAGACAATCTCGTCGCGCTCGCCGAACGTGCGAAGCACCTCGGTGACGTCCTCGCCCATCTGCGAGAAGCAGCCCAGACAGAGTTTCAGTCCGTGATTGTCGCTCGGGACGAGATCCATGGCCCTCTCGAAGTTCTCGACGCTTCGACAGAGTCGCGGAATGCCACACATCGACTCGAGCACCGGCGGATCGACGGGGTGTAAGGCGAGGTCGACGCCCGCCTCCTCGGCGACCGGCAACACAGTTTTGAGAAACGTCTGGAAGTTCTCCCAGAACTCCTCCTCCGTGTACTCTCGGTCGAGGCCGGGCGCGAGTTCGTCCGGAGCCTCGAGTTCGTCGTAATCGAACCCAGTTCCGGTCGCGCCGCCCCGAAGTTCGACCGGCGCGGTCCGCATCGGGACGACTCCACGCGGGTTCCACTGATAGCCCAGAATCGGAATGCCCGCCTCGCCGAGATTCTCGATCAGCGTCGTGATTTGGTCGAGCGCTTTATCTTCCCCCTCGCGCCCGAACATGATGTCGCCGTACAGCGAGTACGGCAGCGACTGGATCCCCGCGAGGGAGAGGTCGGCGGCCTCGACGTGCTCGCGAGCGGTTAGCAGCTGCTCGACCGTGGGGATCGCGTCGCGTCCGACCTCGAGCGTGACTTCGGCCTCGCGGTCGTTGAATTCGTCCGGTTCTTCGCTGATGTCGGCGTGATCGACGAAGACGTCCGTCGCGCCGAGCTGTCGGATGTACCGAAGCCGCGGTCGAGAGAGCGATCGAGTACGAACGCCGACCCGGATGTCCGCCGACGTCATTCCCGTGTTCACCTCCTGATTCGTTTGGACGGCGATCGACTAAACGGCTGGTTCACGGATGGCGACACATCCGGTTCGATTATACGACGTCGGTTCCGAGACGATTCCCGACACGATATCTGTCTCGCCCGGGCTACTCGCTCGCGCCGTCGCCGTTCTCGTCGTGATCGGGATCACCTCCAGTCGAATCCTCGTCGTCGATCGGACCGCCGCCACCGCCGTTCGAATCGTCTTCGCCCTCGTCAGGGTGTTGTGGCTGGTCGCCCTCTCCGTCCTGTCCGTCGCCGGGACCTTCGTCGCCACAGCCAGCCAGGGCCGTGATCGACCCGACGGCGACTGCCCCGGACAGTTGTATCACGCGTCTCCGGTCGAGTTCACTCATAGAAATCGTACCGACAGTTATCGGGTGACATGCATACCAGCCGGGCTTGCAACAGTCGGCGACCGTGACCGGTCAATCGAGGTGGAAGGTCTCGACGGAATGGGTCGCATACCGGGCCGAAAGTGCACCGAGAGCTACCGCGAGCAGCACCGTTCCCAGCGTACCGGCGACGGCGATAACCCCCTCCGATGTGCCGAAGAGGGATGCGAGCCAGCCGCCGACGATCGCGCTGTGTCCGAACAGCGTCGGGACAGCGACGAGGACGAGCACCACCGAGTAAACGGTAAAGGCGAGCGTGCTCGGGATGATCGCTTTCGAACTCCGGGAGACGCTGACCGCCTCGTATCGGGGGAAGACCGCGCCGATTCCCGACGCGATCGGTCCGGCGCAGGCGACGAGCACGAGCCCGCTGACTGCGAGCGTCGCGACCGCCGCGAGCGAGTGTGGGCTGAGGAGTCCGAGGACGACGATCGATCCGACGGTTATCGGTGCGAGCAGGAGCGAGCCAGCGAGGGCGTGACCGCCGACGAGCGCCCGGCCGGGGGCTGCGCCGAGCAGCGTCGACGGAAGCACGGCACCCTCGTTCCCGACGACGTTCAGGGTGAATAGCGCGCCGGCGATCCAGCCGCCACAGAGGACGAGCCACAGCGGGAACGAACTCCCGACCGTTCCGGTCTGGATCACCGACATCGTCGGATTGATGAGGACGATGAGCGGGTAGAGGACGAACGAGAGCGTGATCGGTGCTCGTCGCGCCCGTTTCCAGTCGGCCAGCACGACGCCGACGACGGGGCGCGGAAGGAACGCCGCGAGACGGGATTCGTCCGTCGACGCAGCGGCCGACTCCGACTCGCGTTCGACGTGAACGCCGTCTGCGTACCAGAGGAGTTCCGCGAGTCGACCGAGAGCCACGACGCCGGCAACGAGGAAGACTGTGCTCGCGAGGACGGCACCGACGCCGCGGGCGGTCGACGCCTCCGGGGTCGTTCCGAGGAGGACGAGATCACCGAACCAGCCGACCGGCGTCGGCTCGAGCAACAGATACAGCGGCTCGAAGACGGCCGTGATGTTCTGTGTGAAGATGACGCCGAAGTACGCGACGCCAAGCAGGGCGACGAAGACGGTCCGGAGACGGGTGAGCAGTTTCGATCGAACGCCGCTGTTGCGGATGGCGAGTGCGAGGAGGAAGCCGAACGTTAGTGCGGTCAACAGCACCAGCCAGACCGCGACGAACGAAAGCGGTGCTGCGAGTATCGACTGTGAGCCCGCAGCGAACGCCAGCGCGGCGAGCGTGGTGAAGCCGGCCGCCGGAATTCCCCACAACAGAAGTTCGGAGAAGGCGATTCCACCGATCAGCTCGCGGTGAGAGACGGTCGTCAGCGAGCCGTCGAGCCGGTCCGGCCGGAGCGCCGTCGAGTACGCGCGGTAGCCCCCGAACGCGGCGACGAGGACCCACGCGTAGATGAGTGCGATTCGGCTCCATTCGAGCGGCGTTTCGATGTCGCCGGAGCCGATACCGGCTCCGAAGACGAACGCGCCGAAGATGCCGGCGAACGACAGCGGGACGAAAAACAGCGCCATGATCACGATCCCGATCATCTGTCCCGCGTTCTTCTGGGCCGCGCGCCACTTGCGTCGGAGTTCCGTCCGCGCGATGACGCGAACGTGTGCCCATTCGCTCATGGTCGCTCCGCCGGGACGGCCCCGTGGTCGGTCGTCACCGTCAGGAACACGTCTTCGAGCGTCGAGTCCGATTCGCTCTCGACCTGTGCGGTCAGCTCGGCGGGTGGACCTTCCGCGACGATGTGACCGTCGGCAAGGACGCCGACGACATCGGCGAGTTCCTCGACGACCGAGAGGATGTGCGTCGAGAGGAAGATCGTGTGTCCCTGCTCGGCCATCCCCGCGATGGCGTCGATGACCGTCCGCGCGGCCCGCGGATCGAGGCCGCTGGTCGGCTCGTCGAGGAAGACGACGTCCGGCTCGTGCAACAGCGCCTGAATCAGGCCGACCTTCTGGCGCATTCCCTTCGAGTAGTCGTCGATCCGCTTGCCGGCGTCGTCGGCGAGGCTAAAACGATCGAGCCAGGTGTCGATCCGTCGTTCGGCGCTGTCGGCGGGGATGTCACGCAGCCGCGCGGTGTACTCGAGTTGTTCCAGGCCGGTTAGCTCGTCGAAGACGGGCGGCTCTTCGGGGAGGTAGCCGATCGACTCGCGGACCGCGTCCCGATCGGTCACGGGGTCGCCCATGATCCAGGCGTTTCCCTCGGTCGGTTTGGTGAGCGTCGTCAGCATTCGCATCGTCGTCGTCTTTCCCGCGCCGTTCGGGCCGAGAAAGCCGTAGACTGTTCCGTGATCGACGGCGAGATCGACGCCGTCGACGGCGGTGTCGACCCCGAACCGTTTGGTCAGGCCGTCGGCGGCGATCGCAGTGGGCGGAGAGGGCATGATATCCAGACGATTCGTGGTCAGTTCACTAAACTTTGGTTATCCGACACGCAACGAGTGAAACGAATCCTTCTATGCTCGAAACGACCCGTCAATACGGGTCGACAGGAGCGAACACGGCTGTCGCCCGGCCGAAAGTCAGTATGTGAAGAACGCGGGACGGCTACTCGACGTCGACGCGAGTCCCGTACCCCGACTCGCCGACGACCGACTCGTTTTCGTAGACGAACTCGCCGCGGACGACCGTCGCGATCGGTTTGCCGGTGAACGACTCGCCCTCGAACGGCGTGACGCAGTTTTTCGAGTGGAGGTCGTGACGGTCCTCGAGCGTCCACTCGCGGTCGGGGTTGACGATCGTGAAGTCGGCGTCGGTGCCGATCTGCAGCGATCCTTTCTGCGGGTACATCCCCCAGACCTGTGCCGGATTGGTCGAGTGGCGACGGACCCACTCCTCGAGCGTGAGCCGACCCTGGTCGACGAACGAGAGCATCGCCGGCACCTCCGTCTCGAGCCCGACGAAGCCCGAGATGGCGTCCCAGGTGTTGCCGAACGGATCGTCGACCTTCTTCTCCTCGTCGGTGTGTGGCGCGTGATCGGTCGCGATACAGTCGATTACACCCTCGTCGATTCCGACGTTCCAGAGCCGCTCTTGCTCGGCGGCGTCCCGGATCGGCGGCTGGATGCGCGCGACGTTGCCCTTCTCGCGCATCACATCCTCGGTGAACCAGAGGTAGTGCGGCGTCGTTTCGGCGGTCACGTCGACGCCCTGTTCCTTGCCTCGGGCGACCGCTTCCGCGGCCGACCCGGAGGAGACGTGGAACATGTGGATCTTCGTACCGGTTTCCTCGGCGAAGGTGACCATCCGCTCGACGGCCTCCTGCTCGGCGATAACCGGGCGAGAGTGAGCGTGGTCGATCGGTTCGTTCCTCCCCTCGGCCTGGAATTTCTCGGTGTAGTGGTCGATGATCTCGCCGTTTTCCTCGTGGAAACCCAGCCGCTTGCCCGTCTCGCGGATCCGCTCCATCGCCTCGAGTATCTCGCCGTCGTTCGGCGGCGGGACGTCCCCGACCGTCGAGCCAAGAAAGACCTTGTATCCCAGCACGCCGGTCTCGTCGAGCTCGGGGATGAGATCGAGATTCTCCGACGTGATGACGGCGTAGCTCTGGAAGTCGACGTGGGCCGACGCCTCGCCGCGCTCGTACTTCAGTTGGAGGTGTTCGGGCCGATCGATCACGGGGTCCGTGTTGGGCATCCCGACCACGGTCGTCACGCCGCCGGCCGCGGCCGCCCGCGTCGCGGACTCCCAGTCCTCCTTGTACTCGAGGCCGGGTTCGCGGTTGTGGATGTGACAGTCGACGATTCCCGGGACCAGCACCGCGCCGTCTCCATCCACGACGCGATCCGCCTCGGGCAACCGATCGCTCCGGCCGACGGCGGCGATCTGGCCGTCCTCGACGGCAACGCCCGAGTCGGACGACCGTCCGGCGGGTGTGACGACGGTACAGTTGCGCACGACGAGGTCGACGCTCATTGCCGTGGCGTTGCCGAGCGGCGTGCATATAACTTCTGTTGCCCGATTTCGGTTCCTGTGAAAGTATTGTCCCTGCTATCGACGACAATCGGGAGTAATACCCACTTACCGTCGTGTAGCCTGTGAGTTCTCTCCAATACGAGTGTCATACTAAACAGAACGAACGTGCTCTCGCGAGTAATGGGCTCGCCAGCGATTCGCGACCGAACAGTGCTCGTTACCGGCGGTGCGGGATTTATCGGCAGTCACCTCGTCGATGCGCTCTCGCCGCAAAACGACGTTCGAGTGCTCGATAACTTCTCGACCGGCTCTCGGGCGTATTTGCCCGACGAGGTGACGGTGATCGACGGCGATCTCGGCGATCCGATCGCCCTCCAGCGTGCGACTCGCGGCGTCGACGTAATCTTTCACAACGCCGCAGTCGTGAGCGTCTCACAGTGCGTCGACGCTCCTCGACGGACCAACGAGACGAACCTCGAGGCGAGCCTGTTGCTCTTCGAACAGGCTCGTCGCGAGGATGCGCGGGTCGTCGTCGCCTCGAGCGCGGCCATCTACGGCCACCCCGACGAGTTGCCGGTTTCTGAAACCGCGTCGACGGAACCGACCTCGCCCTACGGCGTCCAGAAGCTCGCGCTCGATCAGTACGCTCGCCTCTACGAGGAGCTGTACGACCTCCCGACCGTGTCGTTGCGCTACTTCAATGCCTACGGCCCTCGACAGCAGGGACCCTACAGCGGCGTCATCTCGACGTTCCTTGAGCAGGCGCGTGCGGGCGAACCGATTACGATCGAGGGTGACGGCGAACAGACGCGGGACTTCGTCCACGTCAGCGACATCGTTCAGGCGAACATCCGCGCCGCAACGACCGACGCGGTCGGTCGAGCCTACAACGTCGGCACCGGGAACCGAACGTCGATCCGCGAGCTCGCGGAACTGATCCGGGAGGCGACCGAATCGGACTCGCCGATCGTCCACCGGGAGTCGCGACCGGGCGACATCAGACACAGCGGTGCCGACGTCTCCAGAGCGAACCGAGAGCTCGGGTTCGAGGCCGACGTAACCCTCGAGTCCGGCATCCGGGCGCTCGCGAGTGAGACGGAACTCGTGCCGCGCGTCGTCTGATCGGTATTCCGCCGGAAGACCCTCCATCGGAGACGGTTCCTGTTGGCGGCGGTAATGCCCATCATAACCTCGGACAATCGTTACGGAAGTACGGCCATATTTCGGTCGTATTCGTCGATCACGTCCCGTTGTACAGATGCGGTGTGTCGCTTGAAGTGGCGGATCGGTCCGTGTAGCTGAACGATAACTATCGGTATCCGCGCTCTCGACACTGGACATGATCGACAGCCTCATCGTGTTCGCCGTCAGCCTGCTGATCGGTGCGATCGGCATCTTCGCCGGCGCCAAAGTGATCGTCGATGCGGAGGACTACACGTACGCGCTCATCACCGCGCTTATCGGCGCGGTCGTCTGGGGCGTTGTCGGTTTCTTCCTCGGGTGGATCCCGCTGCTCGGACCGGCGCTGGTGTTCATCGCGTACCTCGCGGTAATCAACGCACGCTACCCCGGCGGGTGGGTCGACGCCGCCGCGATCACCGTCGTCGCATGGCTGTCCGTACTCGTCGTGCTGTACGTCCTCGCGTTCCTCGGCGTCACCGGATTCGACGCCGTCGGCGTCCCTGGAACGTAACGGACGCCACACTGATCGTCCGCAGAGCGATCCGTTTTTGCCGCGATTCCCCCAACCGGCAGTATGGAGAAGCTCCTCGCGTCGCTCGACGACGCACCGATCATCGACAAAGACGGCTACGAGTACCTCGTTCACCCGATCAGCAACGGCGTCCCGATGCTCGACCCCGACCTCCTGCGAGAGGTCGTCGTCGAGGTCATGCAGACGGCCGATCTGGACGTCGATAAGATCGTCGCCCCCGAGGCGATGGGGATCCACCTCGCCACCGCGCTCTCCTTGCAGACCGACATTCCGCTGGTCGTCATCCGAAAACGGCCCTACGGGCTCGAGGGCGAGGTCTCGCTCCACCAGGAGACGGGCTACTCGGAGTCAGAGATGTACATCAACGACATCGACGAGGACGACCGGGTGGTCATCGTCGACGATATGCTCTCGACCGGCGGGACGCTCGCGGCCATCTGCCAGTCGCTCGACGACATCGGTACCGATATCGTCGACATCGTCGTCGTCATGCGAAAGGTGGGCGACTCCGCCCTCGACGAGACCGACTACGCGGCGACGAGCCTCATCGACATCACCGTCGAGGACGGCGACGTGATGGTTCACTGAGGAGTCCGCGACCTCCCCCTCCCCGCCCAGTATGTGCACGAACGTGACCACAATTGGTGGCGGTAGGGTCAAATTTGAGCGTCGTTGCGAAACTTTTTGTGCGGTGATTCGCAACGTGGCGAGCATAGCATGTCGAACGAAGCGGACGGGCGGATGGATCTCGAGTACGAACTCGACGACAAACCGCCGTTACCGAAGTCGATCCTGCTGGCGATCCAGCACGTCGCCGTGATGATCGTCCCGGCGACGGCGGTGGCGTACGTGGTCGGGGGCGACGTCGGACTCGCGGGCCCGGACATCGCCTACATCGTCCAGATGGTGTTGCTGTTCTCGGGAATAGCAACGGTCGTCCAGGCGTACACGGTCGGACCGATCGGTGCGAAACTCCCCATCGTGATGGGCGCGAGTTTCACGTTCGTGGGCGCATCGATTTCGATCGGCCTCGAGTTCGGAATGGCTGCGGTGTTCGGCGCAATCTTGGTGACTGGATTCGTCGTCGAAGGGCTCATCGGCTGGCAGTTCGATCGGATCAAATCGTTCTTCCCACCGCTGGTCACCGGCCTCGTCGTCGCCATCATCGGGCTCTACCTCATCCCCGTCGGGATGGAGTACGCCGGCGGCGGCGACGCCGGCGCATCCGACTTCGGCGCGGCGTACCACATCGGTCTGGCCGCGCTCGTGCTGGGCGTCGCCATCGGACTCAACCTGTTGACGCGCGGTGCCACACGGCTGTTCAGCGTCATCGCGGCGATCGCAACCGGCTACGTCGCCGCCCTCGCGCTCGATTTCTGGGCCGGAACCGGCCTCGTCGACTTCACCGACGTCGCGAGCGCTGATTTAGTCGCCATCCCCGAGCCGACCCGATTCGGCCTCGAATTCGAACCCATCGCGATCGTGATGTTCGCGTTCCTCTTTCTCGTCTCCGCGATGGAGACCGTCGGCGACATGTCCGGCGTCACCGCTGCGGAGGGTCGTTCGCCCGACGAGACGGAGGTCCGCGGCGGCCTGTTCACCGACGGGATCGCGAGCTCGCTCGGCTCGCTGTTCGCCGCGTTCCCGGTCACGTCGTTCTCCCAGAACGTCGGTATCGTCAGCTTCACCGGCGTGATGAGCCGCCACGTGGTCGCGATCAGCGGCGTCATCCTCGCCCTGCTCGGATTCAGTCCGGCGGTCGGCGCGCTCGTGACGACGATCCCCCACGCCGTCTTCGGCGGGGCGGTCGTCCTCATGGCAGGTATGGTCGCCGCAAGCGGCGTTCGGCTGATCGCCCTGCACACGGCGTTCGACCGACGGAACATGGTCATCGTCGCCACCTCGCTCGGACTGGGCCTCGGCGTCGCGACGATGCCCGAGGTGCTTCAGGGGCTCCCGACCGCCGCCGAGATGTTCTTCGGTGAGCCGGTGATCCTCACCGCGCTGTCTGCGCTGGTGCTCAACACGTTCGTCCCGGGCGAGCAGAGTCCGCTGTTCGACGCGGTCACCACTGACGATGCGACGGACTCGGACTCTCCGGCGGTCGAACCGAGCGACGACTAACGGTCGGATTCGCCGTCGCGGATTCGGCGGAGACGTTTGGAAATCGGACACTCAGTTGTCGCTGTGAAATCTTTTATTCGGCCGTTCGTTGACGTGGCGGCTATGGTTGATGTCGCAATCATTGGCGGCGGCCCCGCCGGTCTGAGTGCAGCGCTGTTCACCGCGAAAAACGGCCTCGAGACGGTCGTCTTCGATACCGACGAGACGTGGATGCACAAGGCCCACCTGTTCAACTATCCGGGAATCCGGAGCATCAGCGGCAGCGAGTTCATGGAACTCACTCGCGGGCAGGTTCGCGACCAGGGTGCCGACGTTCGCGTGGGCGAGGAAGTTACCGATATCGAGCCCGACGGCGACGGCTTTCTCGTCGAGACCGAAGACGAGATTTACGACGCCGACTACGTCGTGCTCGCGACGGGTGCCGACCGCTCGATCGCCGAGGACCTCGAGTGTGCGTTCGACGACGAGGACACCGTCGACGTGGATCTGAACATGGAGACGACCGTCACGGATCTGTACGCGACGGGCGCGATGGTCCGCGCCGAGGAGTGGCAAGCCGTGATCGCCGCGGGCGACGGGGGGTCGGCCGCGCTGGATATCTTGAGCAAGGAGAAAGGCGAGCACTTTCACGACTTCGACGTTCCCGACGACGTGCCGGGGCTCGAATCGGAATGATGGATCCGGGGGTACCGACGCTGATTTTAGTGTGAAAAACGCCCATCGGTGGATGGTAGAGAATAGCAAGCACATCAATTATACGTGATCAGATGAGACGTACGCATGTCGCTGGACGATAGCAAGTCCGGTTGATCGAGTGGCGTATCGCGTGTTAACTGGCCGATCAGGCGATACGGGTCACGCCTCCTCAACGATCAGCACACAATCGAGGAGTTGAGCCACCTATTCGCGTGGCCCTTTGTAACGAGCTGTTGGCGGTGAACCAGCATTCTCCGCCGTCGGCGATACCGAGAGCGGTTCCGCGCTGTTACTGCATATTCTCTACATGCGTATACGCCCCTTCCTTCGCGAGAATCCATCTCGTGTGGAGATCGGCTTTCGGCGCGTTCTGTGGAAACAGGATGCATTCGTCAGGCGCGTCAGGATTTTCAACTAAAACGCAATCAATGTCTTCCTGGGAATCAAAACCGGTCGGATCTCGGCGTTCAGGAGCGTGAACCATGAGTCGGTGTTTTCGTCCCATCCATCAAAAGCATTGTACTTACATAGCAGAGTGTGCAGGTGTAGCCTCGACGTACCTGCGTGTTCGGTGTCCACGATACTCGTCGTGTCCGTGAAACACGAGCACGTTTCACGACCGCACGGCCGGTTCGACTCACACGTTCGCTCGTTTCTCGAGCAGTTCGAAACGCTGTCACTCGAACCCTGAAACGGGCCGCTGTCCGTCAGTTCCGGCACGACCACGCTCGTTCTGGGGCGTTCGGGACACAGTGACAGCGATCCGTATGTGACGCCATCACATCCAATTCGTGGATAGACAACCGATCCGGGAGAATTATTAGCATTGGTTAGGTACGTTTCGGCGATGCAGTACGACGCAGTTCTGTTCGACTTCGACGGCGTCCTCGTCGAGAACCCCTCTCGCGGACGGATCTACGCCGCACTCGAGCGGACGTACGCGAAACTCGGTCACGTCGGGCCGGTTTCGGAGACAGTCCAGGAGGTGCTGCGGGGCGACTTCGACTCGATCGCCAGCCGGTGTCGAACGCTCGGGATCGACGCGGACGACTTCTGCTCGCGTGTCGGCCAGGAACTGGCGCGAACGCAGATCGCGGCGGTCGAGCGCGGCCTGCGATCGGTGTACGACGACGTCGTCGCGGTCACCTCGCTCGAACGGCCCCTCGGGATCGTCAGCGACAACCATCCGAAAGTCGTCTCGACGGTGGTCGACCGGCTCGGCCTCGACTCGCTGTTCGAGGTGCGCTACGGCTGTCCGCTGACGCCCGACGGACTGGACAGGCGCAAACCTGATCCGCGAAACATCGAGGACGCGATGGATTCCCTCGAGGCAGGTTCTGCGCTCTACGTCGGCGATCGGGACGTGGACGTGACGGCAGCGCACAACGCGGGAATCGACGCGGCGTTGCTGTCCAGAGAGGTGGCCGACGAGCCGGATACGGTCGCGACGAGTACGGATTCGAGTCCGGAACCGACCTATCGGATCACGTCGCTTTCACAGCTGCCGTCGGTTCTCGAGTGATCGCTTGGCTATCCAATCGAGTTCTGTAGACCAGCCGGCGAGCCTGTATAGACAGGCCGCGCCTTCAGGCCCGCGTGGGTGGGATGATGCCTGTGAGTCCCGTGATTGGAGAGACCACCTGGGCCATCCCGGAGGGGTACATCCCCGAGGAGAGTACCGGGCCGGAGCCCGAGATGGTCAGCCACGAAACGGTTTGTATTCTAAACACCGGCGACGAGGACGCGGCCGTCGAGATCACGGTCTATTTCACCGACCGGGAGCCGGCCGGTCCCTACGAGGAGACGGTTTCGGCCGGTCGGACGAAACACATCCGCTTCAACGAACTCGAGGATCCCGAGGAGATTCCGACGGGAACGCCCTTCGCGAGCGTGATCGAATCCGACGTCCCCGTCGTCTGCCAGCACACGAGACTCGACTCCCGTCAGGCCGAAAACGCGCTGTTGAGCACGATCGCCCACCCCGGCGGATCAGATGCCGGTGACTCGTGATGACCGCGGGGCCGGACGACGGCGAGTGGGCGAACTGGTCGGGCAGCCTGCGATTTGAACCCGGCGAGCTCGCGAAACCCGAGAGCGAGTCCGAACTGCAGGAGATCGTCTCCCAATGTGCGGAGGCAGGCGAGACCGTTCGCGTTGTCGGCAGCGGCCACTCTTCGACGCCGATTCTCGAGAGCGAGGACGTGCTCGTCAATTTAGAAAACATGTCCGGGCTGGTTTCCCACGACCGGGAGGCGAAAGAGGCGACGCTCGAGGGTGGGACGACGCTCGATGAGGCGGGCGAGAAACTCCGGCAGGTCGACCTTGCGTTCCCGAACCTCGGCGACGTGAGCTTACAGATGGTCGCGGGCGCGTTCGGGACCGGAACGCACGGCAGCGGCACCGCCTTCGGAAACCTCGCGGACAGGCTCCTCGGCGGACGGATGGTCATGGCGGACGGAAGCGTTCGGGAGTTCAGCGTCGAAGACGATCCCGAGTTCGTGAGGGCCGCACGAGTATCACTTGGCGCGCTCGGAATCTTCACCGAGATACGTCTCGACCTCCAGACGGCGTATAAACTCGAACGCCGCGAGTACTGCACCACCGTCGCGGACTGCTGGGAGCACATCGACGACCTCGTTGAGGAAAACCGCAACTTCGACTTCTACTGGTACCCCCGCTCGGACGAGATCAAACTGCGACTTCTCAACGCACCCGGCGGCGGGACGCCCCACGAAGACATGGAGTACGCCACGCTCGTCAAATACGAGACGGGCTGGTGGCAAGAGATCATTCCGCAACACAACTCGATCGGCCGCACGTTCGACGAGATGGAGTACGCCGTCCCAGCAGACGTCGGCAAAGACTGCTTTCTCGAGATCCGCGACCGAATCCGCTCGGAGTGGCGCGGCGACGTCGGCTGGCGCGTGCTCTGGCGGACCGTCGCCGAGGACGATACCATGCTTTCGAACGAGTACGGCCGCGAGACGGTGACCATCTCGCTGCTCCAGAACGCCGAACTCGAGTTTCGGGACTACTTCGACGATATCGAGGACACCTTTCTGGAGTACGACGGTCGGCCCCACTGGGGGAAGAAACACAGCCTGCGGGCGGGCGAACTCGCCGAGCGGTATCCCGAGTGGGATCGGTTTCAGGAGATCCGCCGCGAGGTGGACCCCGATGGCGTGTTCATGAACGACTACTTGACGGCGCTGCTCGAGGACGAGTCGATCGACCGTGCGGCGCTACGGAGGGATCGATGAGCGACGAGAGCGGTCGGGATGCCGCCGACAACGCACCCGGCCCGGACGATCCGGTCGGCCGGACGGAGTGGGCGTTCCCTGGCGGAGACGTCCCCGTCGATAGCACCGGACCCGAACCCGAGATGGTGAGCCACGACAAACTCTGCGTTCTGAATACGGCCGACGAGATGGCCAGACTCGAGATCACGTTGTCCTACGCGACCGGGCGAACGGCGGGGCCGTACCTGCTCTCGGTCGCGCCGGATCGGGTTCGTCACGTCCGGATCAACGACCTGATCGATCCCTACGCGCCGCCGCTCGGGAAGGCGTACGGTCTCGTCGTCGAGTCGAACGTACCGGTCGTCGTTCAGTGTACCCGACAGGACACCCGCCAGGCCGAGAACGCGACGCTGTCGACGATCGCCTACGGCGACTCCGACGAGGAGTGAACGGGCAGGAAAGAGACGGCGTGTTCCGTCGCCGCCGGTCGTTGTTTTCCGGAAATCAGTCGCTCTGTCTGCCGCCAGCCGCAGATTCGTGCCGCCGCTTTTTGGTCCCGTTCGTTGGAGAGGGCGGTATGAACGACGACAGTTGGACCGACCTCCGTTTGGCGTGCGAGGAACTCGAACCCGGCTCGAGACTGGTGACGCCGGTTTCCGAGCGACAGTTCGGAATCGTGCGGACCGACGAGGATCGCATCCTCGTTCGCTTCGAGGACAGCGACGAAGAACGACCGCTCTGGCGCGAACAGTTCGGCGTCTTCGTCGACCAACTCGATGGCGGTCAAATAGCAGTCGACGCGCTGCAGCCCGGGGTCGAGCCGTACGCCGTGATCATCACGCTCTCCGACGAGTTCTCCGTCTCCGACGACTCGATCGTCGCCGATTCCGCCGCCGCCGTCGCCGGCGAGAGCCCGTTTCTCGTCTCGGCCGCCGAAGCGCGAACGCAGCCCGAGCGCGTTCACGACGACGCGCTGGTGCTCGCGACGTTCCTCGAAGGGCTCGACGACGCGGCCGATCCCGCATCGATAGAGACCGATCGGCTGACCGATCTGTACGTCCTCTCGTCGGACGTCCAGCGGGGTGCTGATCGATTGCGACGGTCCGCACGCGGCCCGCTACTCGATCGGCTGGGGCCGGACCAGGAGCTCCACGGCCGGTACGGAACAGTTCGGAGAACGACTCGCGAGCGCCGACGAGCGAAGGACGACGAGACGGTGCTCGCGGCCCTCGACGAGCGTGGTATTCCGCGCGAGTGGGTGCTCGGTGTCGACCCGGAGAAGCTCGACGTCGTCATCGCCGTTACCGATCTCACTGAAGACAAGGTGTACGACGTCGACGAGACCGTCTACGTCCAGAAGACGGGCGTCGACGAGGATGAGAAGTACTCCCGATTACAGGGGATCGCAGACCGAATCGACGAACTCGAGGGCGAAACGAGCGAGGAACTTCGCGACGACCTCGCGGCGATCGAGGACAGGCTCGACGAGGCGCTCTCGGTCGGCTGATTTCGGACACGGCGTCGTGCCAGCCCACAAACGCTTTTGGCCGTACGTCACCTACGTTGGGGTATGTACGTGCGGGACGCGAAAAACCGAGAGGAGGTCTGGCTGCTCGACCACATCGAGGCGATGGAGCTCGACGACACGGCGTTCCGCTCGCGCGACTACGTCGTTGCCGTCGACGAACAATCCGGCGAGAAGGCTGGCTTCGGACGGATCCGCGTTCACAAGACCGACGCGGAGACGGTAACCGACGACGGCCGCGACGGCGAGATCTGCGAGTTAACCAGCATCGGCGTCCTCGAGGGGTGGCGCGAGCAGGGCGTCGGCGCGCACGTCGTCGAGCGACTCGTCGAATACGCCGCCGACCAAGGCTTCGAGACGGTCTATACGCTGACCGGCGAGGGTGGCTATCTCACCCAGTTCGGCTTTCGACGGATCGAGGAGTCGCAGTTGCCCGAGGCGCTTCGAGAGCGCTTATCGGACAAACGCGACGGGGTCGATCCGGACGCGGTGCCGCTCTCGATCGACGTCGACGAGTTCGAGATGCCGGACCGACACAGGGAGGCGTTCAAGCGCGCGCCCGAAGGGAGAAACGAACCCTCGAACGACGAGACGCCCGAGGACTTCGGAATTGATCCCGACTCGACGACGTACAAGTACGATACGGGTCGGTAGTACCGCCTTGAAGTCGACCGACTACCGTCGATCGTCCACTCGGGTCGAATCCTCCTGACTCGCGGCGACCGCGGGTATCAAGGTTCAAGCCGCGGCCGGCCGTTCGTTCCGATAATGTTTGACTCCGACGAGCTCGAGGCAATCCGCGCCGGCCGTGAGGAGTGGCGCGAGGAGACGGTCGAACCGGTGGTCGAACGGTTCGGCGAGCGTACGGAGACGTTCACCACGGACACGGGGGGCCAGGAAGTCGACCGACTCTACACGCCCGCGGACGTCGCCGATCTCGACTATGAGGCGGATCTCGGCTATCCGGGCGAGCCGCCGTACACGCGCGGCGTCTACTCGACCGGCTACCGCGGCCGGCTGTGGACGATGCGCCAGTACGCGGGTTTTTCGACGCCCGAAGACACCAACGAGCGCTATCACTACCTGCTCGATCAGGGCCAGACGGGACTTTCGATGGCGTTCGACCTGCCGACCCAGATGGGCTACGATTCGGACGACTCGATGGCCGCCGGCGAGATCGGAAAGGCCGGCGTCGCGATCGACTCGCTCGCAGATATGGAGACCGTCTTCGACGGCATTCCGTTGGACGAAGTCTCGACCTCGATGACGATCAACGCGCCCGCCTCGGTCCTGCTCGCGATGTACATCGCCGTCGGCGACCAGCAAGGCGTCGACCGCGAGGAACTTCGGGGGACGATCCAGAACGACCTTCTGAAGGAGTACATCGCTCGCAACACCTACATCTACCCGCCCGAGCCCTCGATGCGGATCATCACGGACATCTTCGAGTTCTGTGCGGCGGAAACGCCGAAGTTCAACACGATCTCGATTTCGGGGTATCACATCCGCGAGGCCGGCTCGACGGCCGCCCAGGAACTCGCCTTTACCCTGGGCAACGGGATCGAGTACGTCGAGGCGGCGATCGACGCCGGACTCGACGTCGACGAGTTCGCGCCCCAACTGTCCTTTTTCTTCAACGGGCACAACAACATCTTCGAGGAGGTCGCGAAGTTCCGCGCCGCCAGACGGATGTGGCACGACATCATGGAAGAACGGTTCGACGCCGACGATCCCAAATCCAAACAGCTCAAGTTCCACACCCAGACCGCCGGCTCGATGCTCACCGCTCAGCAGATCGAGAACAACGTCGTCCGGGTCGCGTACCAGGCGCTCGCAGCCGTCCTCGGCGGGACACAGAGCCTCCACACGAACGGCAAGGACGAGGCGCTTGCCCTCCCGACCGAGGAGTCGGTCCGAACCGCCCTACGGACCCAGCAGATCCTCGCCCACGAGTCCGGCGCGGCAGACACGATCGATCCGCTCGCGGGTAGCTACTACGTCGAATCGCTGACCGACGAGGTCGAAGAGGAGGCCTACGAAATTCTAGACGAGGTCGACGACCGCGGGGGGATGCTCGATGCCGTCGAGCAGCAGTGGGTTCAGCGCCAGATCCAGGACACCGCATTCGACCGTCAGAAAGAGATCGAAGAGAAAGAGCGCATCATCGTCGGCGTCAACGAGTTCGAAGTCGACGAAGATCCCGAGATGGACGTCCAGGAGATCACCGAAGCAGACCAGCAACGCCAGCTCGACAGCCTCGAATCGGTTCGTGCCGATCGAGACGATGAGGCCGTCGACGCGAAACTCGAGGCGCTGCGCGACGCTGCCCGAACCGACGAGAATCTCATGCCCCATATCATCGAAGCCGTGAAAGCGTACGCGACGGTCGGCGAGATCTGTAACGTGATGCGCGACGAGTTCGGCGAGTACCAGCCCGGTAGTGCGATGTGAACCGTCCATCCCGACCTCGATGGATCGGGGCTCACACGCTCGCTATTTCGTCCAAACTCGAAGTCGCGACCACCCCCGTCCGGCGGTACCGCATGCCCGACCGCTGACTGGTTACTCGATCGGGAATCGTAACAGCGCGCCGAGGCCGTCGAACGCGTCCGCGAACCGCTCGCCGTCGGCAAAGTCGTCCGGAACGACGACAGTTTCTCCGCCCTGTTCGCTCGCCCGGTCACCCAGCTCTCGAAGCAAGCGGCCGTCCAGTGCTGTCGAGAGCAAGAGCGTCTCGACCGCGTCGTACTCGAGCGCGTCCTCGACTTCTTCCCGGCCGAAGGCGACCGGCTCCTCGCCGTCCCGGATGCCGGTAAAGAACGTCTCGAGGAGCTCTCGGGATTCCTCCCGTTCGCGCTCGTCGAGGTGCTCTCGTCCCTTCTCTGCGAGCTGGCGCAGCCCCTGTTCGGTAGCGTACTCGACGGCGAACTCGGTGTCGGCGAGCCGCTCCTCGAGTCGGTGGTCGAGGTCGGCTTCCTCCCGGAACTGCTCGATCGTCCCGGTCGTGCCGCCGAGCAAAACGGTATCGACGGGGTCGGTTTCGAGGAACGACTGCTCGGCGCGATCGGCGACGGTGTCGAAGAACTCCCGCTTCTGTCGCTCGCGGTCGCGTTCGAATCGCTCGGCAGACTGCCCGCCGGCGCTCGACTTTCCGGGAACGTCGCTCTCGAAGCTGTCGATGACCTCGACGCCCTCGTCGTCAAGCCGGCCGAGCGCCGCCCCGCCGCGCTCGACGACGAGCAGGCCGTGGGTCGAAGAAGGCTCGACGACGTCCGAAAGCGGTTCGAGGTCGAACTCGTTCGCGTGCTCGTAGGTTGACGTCGCAATCGGTTCTGGCGGGTCGTCGAAGACGACCGTTTCGAGGTCGCCGTCGGCAACACCGGCGTAGATCGCGAGCCCGTTCTCGGGGAGTTCGTCGTACTCGTTGAGCCGACTTCGGACGGTCTCGAGAGCGTCGACGAGCGGCCGCGGGAACGTGCTCTCGTCGAGTTGGCTCGCTTCGACGTAATCCGTTTCGACGGGCTGGCGGGCCTCGCCGATCGTTTCGTCCGGGGTGACGGCGCGACTCACGAGCACGTCGCGGTCGGCGTTCGCGTCGGTGAGTCGCTCGAGTCGGTCGTGTATTTCGTAGTCGTTGGAAGCCATTATTGATGTGGTGTCGGTGACTCTGATTGGGCTAGGGAGACCGAGCAGCCGATTCGAGTGTGTCGGCTCTCGACGAACGTCAATCGAGTGAGCAGGTCGGCGACTGTAACCAACTGCTGGTAACGGAGTCTGCATGTTGAGACCCCTGCCGGCGCGAGCAAGGATAGAAGAGCCAGCAACCCAATTCGGCTGTCGGGGCTTCTCGTCGGCCGAGCGTTGAATAGCGTTCCCGTCGACACTAGCCCATGAACGCCGAAACACCGATCGACACCGTGACCGTCCAAGGTGTAGAGATCCCCGCACTCGGGTTCGGAACCGCGAGACTGACTGGCGACGAGTGTCAGCGAGCGGTTGAGACCGCGCTCGAGGCCGGCTACCGCCACGTCGACACCGCACAGATGTACGACAACGAAGCGGCTGTCGGCGACGCAATCGCCGAAAGCGACGTCGACCGCGAGGACGTCTTCGTCGTCACGAAGGTCCACCCCAACAACGCCGCCTTCGAGAACGTTCTCGAGTCGACGCGAGGTAGCCTCGAGCGCCTCGGACTGTCGACTGTCGATCTGCTCCTCCTGCATGCACCCAGCAGTCAGGCACCGCTTGCGGAGACCATCGACGCGATGAACGACCTCCAGATAGACGGCGCCGTCGACCACATCGGCGTCAGCAACTTCTCGGTCTCACAACTCGAGTCCGCCCGCGAGCGCTCGGAGACGCCAATCGTCGCAAATCAGGTGAAGTACCATCCCTACCACCATCAGGACGACCTGCTCGAGTTCTGTGCGGAACACGACGTTTGTCTGACGGCCTACAGTCCGCTTGCGGAAGGGTCGGTCCCGGGCGACGATCGCCTCAGCGATATCGGCGAGAGTCACGGGAAATCGGCTGCACAGGTCGCACTACGCTGGCTGCTTCAACAGCCGCCTGTCACGGCGATTCCGAAGGCCTCGAGTCGCGAACACATCGAGGCGAACGCGGACATCTTCGACTTCGAACTTTCCGAAGAGGAGATGGCGGCCGTAACCGAACTCGGCGACGGCGCCTGGAATCGGCTGGCCGCGAAACTCGGGCTTCGCTGACCGCCACGACGACTCGTTCGATCGCGTCTCGAGACGTTCGTTGCTTCCGGCACATACACAATAGTAATATGAAATGATTTAATTCCATTCACCGGTTCGGATCGTTCATGTCAGCTAGAACGAGTAGAAACCGCATCGGCTTTTTCGGCCGGCTCAAAACCGGGTGGACGCTGACCAAAGACAGCATCAGTGTCATTCGCAACCACCCGCAGCTTCTGGCTTTCCCGACACTTGCGGGACTCTCCAGTATCCTCTTTTTCGCCCTGTTTCTCGGTCCGCTGGTGATCGCTGACGCGTTCAGCGGCTACCTCGGATACGTCGTCCTCTTCGTGCTGTATATGGTCACGACGTTCGTCAGCACGTACTTCTCGGCGGCGCTAGTTCACGGTACCAACGAGGCCTTCCACGGACGCGAGCCCTCGATCCTCGAGTGTCTCCGCGCTGTCAGCGGTCGTGCGAAGTTGATCGCCGTCTGGGCAGTGATCGCCGCGACCGTCAGCATCATTCTCAAGAACCTCGAGTCGTCCGACAATCCGATCGCCTCGTTGCTCGCATCGTTGTTCTCGATCGGCTGGTCGATCATGACGTTCTTCGTCGTGCCGGTGATCGTCTTCGAAGACGTCTCGGTCACCGAGATGTTCAAACGAAGCGGCTCGACCTTCAAGGACACGTGGGGAGAGACGCTCGGCGCCGGCTTCGGGATTACGCTGATTACCACCGCGATCGGCTTCGTGCTCGTCATCGCCTCGATCGTCGTTTCGATAGCTGTGATGTCGGCGTTTGTCGCACCGGGTCTGTTTCTCGCCGTCGTGCTCGTCGGCGGCGCAATCGCGTTTACCTACGTTCTCGGACAGACGATCTGGGGAATCGCAAAGACCGCTCTCTACGTCTACGCGGTCGAAGGGACGGTCCCCTCGGAGTTCGATAACTTCGACTTCGAAACGCTCGGCGGTCGCGCGGAGCGATCGACCTCGAGCACCACGACCGCGACTTCGACCTCGGTGGCCCGGACCGACGATTGATCGGAGCGACTGCGGATCACTCCTCTCGGGTTTCGATTCGAATCGAACACTCGTCGTCGGTCGCGTGTCGCGTCTCCCGACTATATTTGACGATCGTCCGTGAACGGGCAGCTATGAATACCCGTTTCGATCACGCAGGCATCGCGACCGAGGACGCAGGCGAACTCGCCGAACTGTACGCGACCCTCTTCGGTTTCGATGTCGTCCACGAGGAGGAGTTCGACGGAATGCGCGTCGTGTTTCTCGACTGCGGAAACGGCTACGTCGAACTGCTCGAACCGCTCGAGGAAGGGACGATTTCGCGCTATCTCGAGCAAAACGGGTCGGGGATTCACCACCTCGCGCTCGCAACCGACGATATCGAAGCGGCCCTCGAACGGGCGCGTGAGCACGGTATCGGACTCGTCGACGAGGAGCCACGGCCGGGTGCGTGGGGACACTCGGTCGCGTTTCTCCATCCGAGCGACACGGGCGGTATTCTGCTCGAGTTCGTCGAGCACTGAGTGTCGACACTGGTTCTGTTACCGTGGTATCCGTCACTGCTTGCAGTTCCATGCACACCAACCAGTGAATGAGGTGCGGTACTCCGTTGCACTGGCCGTCCGGAGCCACACCACGACAATGACCACGAACGATTCCAACGACGACGAACCGGACAGAACAGAGCCCACTGACGCGGCGGAAAATCCTCCGACGGAGCCCGAGTCGGATAGCGCTACGACCGAAGAAACGCCGACCCGAACGGACGGCTCGGGCGACGACGAATCGCAGACGGGAACGAGCGACGACCACGGCGGCGACCTCGACGACGAGAGCAAGCAGCGCCAGCTAGATGAGGTCCGTGAGAGTCCGGAAGGGGTGTATCTGACGTCGGATCACGGCGTCCGGATCTCCGATACGGACAACTCCCTGAAGGCGGGCGAGCGCGGACCGACGATCATGGAGGACTTCCACTTCCGGGAGAAGATGACGCAGTTCGACCACGAGTCGATCCCGGAACGGGTCGTCCACGCCCGTGGGACGGGGGCCCACGGCTATTTCGAGCCCTACGAGGACCCCGACCTCGGCGACGAGTACGACGAGATAGAGGAGTTGACGAAGGCGAAAGTCCTCACGAATCCCGACCAAAAGACGCCGGTATTCACGCGATTTTCGACCGTCGTCGGCTCGCGTGGCTCGTCCGACACCGTTCGTGACGTCCGCGGCTTCGCGACGAAGTTCTACACCGAGGAGGGAAACTGGGACCTCGTCGGGAACAACATGCCGGTCTTTTTCATCCAGGACGCGATGGAGTTTCCCGATCTGGTTCACGCGATCAAACCCGAACCCGACGACGCGATTCCACAGGCCTCTGCAGCCCACGATACGTTCTGGGATTTCGCCTCGCTCAAGCCGGAAATCACCCACATGATCATGTGGGTGCTCTCGGGTCGCGCCCTTCCACGGGCCTATCGGATGATGCAGGGCTTCGGCGTTCATACGTTCCGGCTGGTCAACGACGACGGCGACGCTGTATTCGTCAAGTTCCACTGGACGCCCAAACTCGGCACCCACCAGCTCGTCTGGGACGAGACGACGAAGCTCTGGGGGAAGAGCTCGGATTTCAACCGCAAAGGACTCTACGACGTCATCGAGGAGGGGTACGACCCCGAGTGGGAACTCGGCGTCCAGATATTCGACGAGGAGCAGGCCGAGGAGTTCGACTTCGATGTTCTCGATCCGACGAAGATCGTCCCCGAGACCGAGGTCCCGGTCCGACCGATCGGCAAGATGGTCCTGAACGAGACGCCCGACAATTTCTTTGCAGAGGTCGAGCAGGTCGCGTTCCACCCCGGCAACGTCGTCCCTGGGATCGACTTCTCGAACGACCCGCTCTTGCAGGGCCGGCTGTTCTCGTATCAGGACACCCAGCTCAATCGCTTCGGCAGCGCCAACTGGGACGAGATTCCGATCAACCGACCGATCGCCGAGCGTCACAATAACCAACGCGCCGGCTTCATGCGCCAGGAAATAAACGAAGGGAAAGCCACCTACAAGCCGAACTCGATCGGCGACGACGACCCACAAGAGGCACCCGAGGAGGACGGCGGCTACGAGCACTACGCCGAGAAGATCGACGGGAAGAAGATCAGAAATCGCAGCGATAGCTTCGAGGAGCACTTCGACCAGGCGCGGCTGTTCTGGAACAGCATGTCCGAGCCGGAAAAGCAGAACATCGTCGACGCCGCCCACTTCGAACTCGGCAAGGTCGACCGCATGGAGATCCGCGAACGGATGGTCTACGATCTGTTCAACAACGTCGACCACGAGTTCGCAACGCGCGTCGCCGAGGGAATCGGCGTCGAGCCGCCCGAATCGCCCGGCGACGAGCTACCGGACCACGACAGGGAGGATCCGTCACTGAGCATGGAGAACCGGACCCCGGACACGATCGAGACCCGCAAGATCGCGATGCTGATCGACGAGGGGTTCGACGACGAGCACGTCGAAAAACTCCAGTCGGCGCTGGACGACGAGGGTGCCCGAGTCAAAGTCATCTCGAAGGTCCTCGGCGAGAAATCCGGAGCGAACGGCGAGACGGTCGAGCCGGACCAACACCACGTTGCGGCAGCCTCGGTCGCGTTCGATGCGATCGTCGTCCCCGGCGGCAGCGAGAGCGTCGATGCACTGACCCAGCAGGGTGATCCGAAACATTTCGTCGCCGAGGCGTTCAAACACTACAAGCCGATCGCCGCGGTCGGCAAGGGGGCGGAGCTGTTCGAGGCGGTCGATCTGCCGGACACCGAAATTGCCGACGACGGCGAGCTCGTCTCGGACGCCGGCGTCGTAACGTGTCGCAACGACGACCTCGACGAGTTCCTCGAGGCGTTCGTCGACGCGATCGCTCAGCACCGTCACTGGGACCGAAATCCGACGGAAGTCCCTGCCTAACGCTTCCGACCGCTTTTATCAATCGAACTGATTCTCACGTTTTGAACAGTCTCACGGTGATTGGGTGGCGGGAAAGGCTACCGGAAACCCAATTCGTCTATACCTCGTTGTGGTGGGTTCGGTTCATGACGACGGTCGTCGAACTCGACGTTCCGGCGGAACGGCTCGGACTCGCACCGACGTTCGAACGTGTGCCGACGTTCGAGTTCCAGGTCGCCGGGTTGATCGGTGATGCACCGCCACTCGTCCGAGTGTCCGGTTCGGACCGTCGAACGATCGAGCGCGCGCTCGAAGCGGACTCCTCGATTGAGGTGATCGCGAACTTGAGTGAGAGTGCAGACCAGCGGCCCGAACAGAGTGACGACGAGCACGAGTATCAGCTGTTCCGGCTCAAGTTCGGAGACGGCGTCGACCTCTTTGAGGAGATCGTCACCGACAACGACGGGGCGATCCTGTCGGCCCAGGGAACGGACAACTCGTGGTCGCTCCAACTTCTCTTTCACGAACACGAGATGGTCTCGGCGTGTCACGATCTCTTCCAACAGTACGAGTTCGGGGTTACCGTCACGCGCGTAGCCGGCACCGACGACCTCGACCGCGCACAAACACCGCTGACTGAAACGCAGTACGAAACGATCTGTGCGGCACACGAACTCGGCTACTTCGACGTCCCGCGGAAAGTCACGCTGGAGGAGCTCGCATCCGAACTCGGAATCTCTCACCAGGCGCTCTCAGAGCGGCTCCGCCGGAGTCATGCTGCACTCGTCAGTGCCGAACTGTCGGGTGGGCTAACGCCGGCACCCATCGACCCCTGATGTGTCGAGAGTACGTTCGGCTACTGAACACGAGTTTCGTTTAACAAACAGTGGTTGGTTCCAGGAATTCGCCGTATTTACTCGAAGGAATGGCTTTATAATTGCCCGGAACGAGTATGTGGACGTCGGCACAGGTGCCGACCGCCGACGCACCGGCAGCAGATACCCCTGTGAGCGCCGGTAGACCGCTCGTGCTCAATCAGTGATCGCGGCCATTCGTGGCTGTATGGCCGCGTTCTGCGGCTTTTCGATGGATAGTCTTGTTGGATCTGTGAACCGTAGTGAGAACACCGAGACAGTCAAGCGACTATCCACGAACCTGTGTGTCTAACAGGTGACACGAACGCGGCAAGCGATGGCGACCGTCAATCAGCGCGGGACGCAACTGCCGCCGCGTTCGTCTCGTCAGCGTCGTCGATGACGCGGTGTGCGTAGAACACAACTGAAAAGTCCTGCGGACTCGGGAGTGCGCAGGCGAGCCAGCCGATCGAAATCGCAGTTGCGAACGACGACTCGATCGGACCGATTGCACCAATAGCGAAGACGGGAACAGCGAGCAGTAGCGGTGCCAGTGCCGCAACGCGAAGAACCCAGATCGGGCTCTCCCGAGTCGGACGCGGCTGAACGGCTGCCCACGGACAGGCGAGCAACAGGTCGATGACGCCATCGCTCCGAGTCGGCGCGTACGAGATCGTATACTCGATACGTGCGAGTCGGAGGACGAACGCGTGCGACCACTCGTGTGCTACCAGTCCGATCCCGACCGCGAGAACGAGCCCACCACCGGCGATGATCACGTCTAATCCCAGCATAGCCATCTACAGGAAAGACACCCGCCACCAGCCCATTCGTCGGTCCACGACTACCATCCCACACGTCGACGAACGAGCGTCGTCCGCAAACCGACTGGGGTTAACCTAGTGGACTATTAAGTCGCTTCCGAGTCAAAACACGGCTCGATCGCGTCTCGCTCTCCGATCGTTACCGGAGGCGAAATGGACATCGAGTACGTCGACCTGCTACAACATCATCGGCACTGCGTCCGTCGTCCACGTCTGCTCGCCGACCTCTTCCGGATCGTCGTCGTCCTCGTGTTCGATCTCCTTTTCGACGACCCAGCCGTGCTCGTCGTATCGCGACACGACGACGGTCGAGCCAGCCGTCGACAGTATGATGTTTTCCGTGACTTTCTCGCTGGCTTTGATATCGACGAGCGACGCCGACTTCATCACGCCGCGGATGAACTCGATCGACTCCGACTTGCGAAGACTGTCGACCGCCGAGCGCGTCAACGGTCTGTTGTCGAGTTTCTCGAGGATGCGGTGGTGTGTTCCACACTCATCACACGTCGTTCCGAGGTACTCGATCTCGTGTGGCGTCTCGTCGTCCATACTACGACGGTGACGGCAGTTCGTTGTTAATGTTACTGTGGCACTCGAGCCCGATGCTGTCGGCTATCGGTGTAAAAACTGTGGGCGGAGCGGGATTCGAACCACCTGAACTTCGCTCGCTACGCTCGCTCGTTCCGTAGTTCGAATCCCGCACGGTCCGTTATCGGCCTCGCTGTCGCTCGGCGCGATAACGGGCGTGGCGGGATTCGAACCCACGATCAGAAGGTTAGGAACCTCCTGCCCTCTCCGCTAGGCCACACGCCCCGAGAAAAACGCGTTAGTTGGATTCGGTTTCGGTTTCGGTCTCCGTTTCGGCCTCGTCGTCGGTAGTAACGGGTTCCGTGTCGACGAAGTCGGTTTCGGCGTCCTCGTCTTCTTCTTCGAATCCTCCGTCACGCATTTCCTCGAGTTCCGTTTCGACCTTTTCACGCCCCTTCTGGAACTCGCCCATGGCCTCCCCCGTCGACCGAGCCAGCTTTGGGATCTTGTTTGCTCCGAAGAGCAAAATAGCGATGAAAAGGATGATCAGTAGTTCCGGACCCCCGGGTGCACCGGGGATGAACAGCGGTACGATTTCGGCTACCATCTCTATGCGTGGCTTACCCGCTGTCAATTATAACCTTTTTGCCTCGGACACACATTCACACGGCAAACTTCCCACAGTGATGGGGGCCAGCACTGTCTAACGAAAGCGGCCCACCTTTCTTTCTATTTTTGTGAAGAGAAAAGAATGGCTACCGCCGAACAAAGCTGTTTTTCCGATCACCACACAATAGACGAGCGATGCCAGAAACCGGATCGAATGCACCAGATTTCACCGTCCCGCTTGCAAACGGCGACATCGAGTCGTTCACCCTCTCAGACCGCCTCGAAGACGACGAGGCGCCGATCGTCCTCGCCTTCTTCCCCGGCGCGTTTACGAGCGTCTGCACCGACGAGCTGTGTACGTTCCAGGACCGCCTCTCGGCGTTCGAGGACGTCGACGCGACCGTCTACGGGGTCAGCCGCGACTCCCCGTTCGCGTTGAACGAGTTCCGCGACCAGAACGACCTCGAGTTCGGCCTGCTCAGTGATTTCAACAAGGAGGTTATCGCCGACTACGGTATCGAGATGGACTTCGACGACCTCGGCGTCTACGGCGTCGCCAAACGATCGGTGTTCGTCGTCGACGACGACGGTGAGATTACCTACGCGTGGGTGAGCGACGATCCCGGTGTCGAACCGGAGTACGCCGAGGTCGAAGCGGCCGTCGAGGATGCTGTCTAACCGTCGCTGAGATCGAGTATCCTCCCGCCGCAGGGCTTTTTTATACAGCGATCGACGTCCTCGTATGAGCGATTCTGCCGCCGATAAGGACTCCCGCCGCGTTTACTCCCCCGATGCCGAGCACGACTTCCCCGACGAGAAGTTGAACGCGGTCCTCGAGTACGTCGACGATGACGAGGAGATCCAGACGTATCTCGAGGCCCAGAACGTCAACGCGGTCGACCGGATGCGGTACAACGATCACGGCGTGAAACACATCGAGATCGTTCGCAATCGAGCGCTGTGTCTGTACGACCTCCTCAAGGCGGGCGACGTCGATTTTAACGGCGCTCGCCAACAGGGACTGGCCGAGGAGGACGAGTCGGTCATCATCGCGCTCGCGGCGACGCTTCACGATATCGGCCACGTGGTCCACCGGGACGAGCACGTCTACTACTCGATCCCGCTCGCTGCGGACATCCTCGACCGCGTTCTCGGTGAGTTCTACGATCTCGCCGATACCGTCCGGATGAAAGGCGAGGTCTTACACGCAATTCTCTGTCATCACACGGCTGAAACACCGCTAACGACCGAGGCGGGCGTTATTCGCGTCGCCGACGCACTCGATATGGAAAGCGGTCGCTCTCGAATTCCGTACGAGCACGGCGGCCGAGGAATCAACACGCTCTCGAGTCAAGCGATCAAACGAGTCTCGCTGCAGGAAGGTGAGACGAGCCCCGTGATGGTCGAAATCGCGATGACGAACGCCGCCGGCGTCTATCAGGTCGACAACTTGCTGAAATCGAAGCTCCGAGGATCAGGGCTCGAAGACGCGATCCGTATCGTCGCAGTCAACACGAACGAAAATCACGAACGGCTGGTCGAGCGAATCGAGCTATAGTAACTACCTCAGCTTAGCTCGTACGTTTCGTTTCGATGCGTTATGTGCCCCCGGTCTCGGAGTGTGCCAGTGATCGAGAGGACCGATCCCTTGCTGATGTCCAGTTCGGCGCGCAGTTCGTCAGCCGTCGCACCGTCTCTGGTCGCGAGATAGAAGTAGACGAGTTTCGCCCGCGGGGATGTGATATCGTCCGGCATCGACACGTCGGTTCCCTGCGTCGTCGAGTTCATACACGATATCTTACTTTCGACGATAATAAATCTGTGTTACAACGATCGTCGAAATACGCCGGTGTTCGAACGAAAACACCCGACGGAAACGCCGACCCGTTTTCGAGAAATCGGGGAAACGAGCCGACAGCGGTCCGATTTGACGGAGATCAGTGATTGTACCGATCGTCGTATCGGACCGACGACGATGGACGTATCGTTTTAGTGTGTCCCCTGTAACCAGCGGGTACGATATGTCCACGCAGATCGCCGTCCTCGCGTTAGTGACCGGGTTGGTCACCGGTGCGCTGTTTCGGTTTCTGAGTATTCCGATCCCCGCCCCGCCGGAACTCCCTGGCATACTGGGGATTATCGGAATCTACCTCGGCTACAAGCTGATCGATCACGCCGGCGTCAGCGTCGACCTCCTCGAAGCACTCGGACTGTAACGCGACAACGCCCGTTGCGTTCGGTTCGAAGTCGTTCGATCAGGACGCCTCGGCTGCCAACGAGATCTTGGCGAGCGCCCAGGTCAGTAGCAAGACACCGGCGAGAACGAACACCACCGCTGCGAGGTAGATGACGATCGGAACCGCCTCCGCGACGAAATCGTAGCTCAGGAAGCCAACAATGACGAGCAGAAGAACGATGATCGCGTTCAGCCGGCGAACGATTCGCTTTCCTTCATTGGATGCCGTTCCGTCAGCAGTTTAGCATACGTTCTCGATATCAATTAGATATCGTTCGGATCGAATACCGGAATAATCCGGACGAAAGCGTTAGTAGCTGCGCTCTTTTGGCTCGTAGGTCTTGTTCTCGCCTTCCAGGATGACCGGCCGGTAGAAAATCTTCGGCTCGCCGTCGTCCCACGAGACGAGCGTGTGTTTGAGCCAGTTTTCGTCGTCGCGGATCTGGTTCTCCTGTCGCCAGTGGGCACCGCGGAACTCGTTGCGCACCAGGGCTCCGAGTGCGATGGTTTCTGCGACGTCGATCAGGTTGCGCGTCTCGTAGGTCTGTTGCAGATCGGTGTTGAACGTGCGCGAGGGGTCGTCGACGTAGACGTCCTGGTACTCCTCGCGGCACTCGCGGATGAGCCGGAGGGCCTTCTTGACGCCGTCTTCGGTCCGGAAGACGTTGACGTAGTCGGTCATCGCCTTCTGGAGCTTCTGCCGGATCTCGGCGTGCTGGACGCCGCTTTCTTTGTCCATCAACCGATCGACGCGCTCGCGTTCGCGTTCGACGGCGCGCTCGAGCGAGCCCTGGGCGTCGGCCGCGACGCCTCCGTCTGCAGCAACGCCGCTCTCCGTAGTGTCCAGGCCGGCAGCACCGGGTTGGACCGGCAGATCGGCGTCGGTCTCGTCCTCGACGTCGTCGCCGTAGCCGGTGTTGATCTCGGGCTCGCCGAGGTCGTCGCCGGCGGCGTGGCGTCCGGCGCGTTTCCCGAAGACGATCAGTTCGGGCAGGGCGTTGCCACCGAGTCGGTTGCCGCCGTGGACGGAGACGCAGGCACACTCGCCGGCCGCGTAGAGGCCGTTGATACAGGTCTGGCCGTTCTCGTCGACGTCGATGCCGCCCATCGCGTAGTGCTGGCCGGGTTTGACCGGCATCGGCTCGACGAGGCCGTCGACGCCCTCGAAGTCCTCCGCGAGGTGGAGGATGTTCTCGAGGCGATCGAGGATGCGTTCTTCGCCGAGATGGCGCATGTCGAGGTGGACGTACTCGTCTTCGACGCCCCGCCCCTCGGCGACCTCGGTGAGTTCGGCACGCGCGACGACGTCACGGGAGGCGAGTTCGCCGGAGTTGTTCGCGTAGCCGTACTCGAACATGAACCGCTCACCCTCGTTGTTGTAGAGGATACCGCCCTCGCCGCGGACGCCCTCACTGATGAGGACACCCGTCGACGGCAGCGAGGTCGGATGGAACTGGATGAACTCCATGTCCTCGAGGGGTGCACCCGCACGGTATGCCATCGCGTGGCCGTCGCCGGTACAGGAGACGGCGTTGGTGGTGTGGTCGAACGCCTGACCGGGGCCGCCGGTCGCGAGGACGACGCCCTGGTTCGCTTTGAAGCCCTCGATGTTTCCGGACTGGACGTCGTAGGCGACGACGCCGTGGCACTCTCGGTCGTTCGGATCGGCCTCGTCGCTCGTCGCGAGGTTCATCACGTACCACTCGTCGTAGACCTGGACACCGTGTTTGATCGCCTGCTCATACATCGTGTGGAGCAGGTGGTGGCCCGTCTCGGCACCGGCGTAGGTGGTCCGCGGGAACGAGAGGCCGCCGAACGGCCGCTGGGAGACCCGGCCGTCCTCTTCGCGCGAGAAGGGCATCCCCCAGTGCTCTAAGTTCATCGTCTCTTCGGGGGCGTCCTGTGCGAGGGTCTCGACTGCCGGCGCGTCGCCCAGGTAGTCCGACCCCTTCATCGTGTCGTAGGCGTGGAGTTCCCAGTCGTCACCCTCTCGCAGGGCGGCGTTGATGCCACCCTCCGCTGCGCCGGTGTGGCTGCGGACCGGGTGGAGCTTCGAGACGATTGCCGTGTCGGCACCCGCCTCGCTCGCTGCGACCGCGGCTCGGAGGCCGGCGCCGCCTGCGCCAACCACGATAACGTCGTGTTCGTACATATTACCAGAATTTCAGGTTCTTCTTGACTGCTTCGCGCTTGAGCTCCTGAATGTGCTCGGTGAGCGGAATATCCTTCGGGCACACCTCGGTACAGGAGAACTGGGTCTGACAGCGCCAGACGCCGTGTTCCTGCTCGAGAATGCGGAGTCGATGCTCTTTGATGTCTTCGTTCTCGCGGTCGTCCATCGCGAACTTGTAGGCCTTGTTGATCGCTGCCGGGCCGAGATACTGGTTGTCGCCGGCCGCGATGTTACACGAGGACATACACGCGCCACACCAGATACAGCGCGAGGACATCTTGATCTTCTCGCGGTTTTCCGGGCTCTGGCGCTGTTCCTCTAAGTCGGCCGAGTCCGGCGTATCCTCGTCCTGGAAGTACGGCTCGACGGCGTGCATCTGGTCGTAGAAGTGGTCCATGTCGACAACCAGGTCCTTGACGACCTCCTGATGTGGAAGCGGCTCGATGCGGATTGGCTGCTGGAGGTCGGAAATCTGGGTCTTGCAGCCGAGTTTCTGGCTCCCGTTGACGAAGAAGGCGTCCGAGCCACAGACGGCCTGCCGACAGGAGTGTCGGAAGGTAAGCGACGAGTCGAACTCGTCGCGGGCGTACATGACGGCATCGAGGACGGTCATGCCTTTCTCGAAGGGGACGTGGAAGTCGTCGAATCGCGGCTCTTGTTTGGCCTCGACTTCGGGGTCGTAGCGGAACACCTTGATGTGGACCGTCTCGCCCTCGAGGTCGGACTCGTCGACGGTGTCCTCCTTGGCGAGTCCCTGTTCTTTTTCCTTGAGTCGCCGCTGCTGTGGCGACTCCGCCCCTTTCATCTCGGGGTCTTCCGGTGCTTCCTGCGTCTCTGGTTCCTGTTGTTGTGTACTCATGTTAGACCATCCCCGCCATGACGAGTGCAACGTAGATTCCCTGTGCGATGAGTGCCACACCTGCAATCGTCAGGACCGCGAGCACTACCTTCTTTGGGGTCCCGCTAAGGCCCTGGTTGACCAGGGCGTTGTAGACGCCGTTGACGCCGTGGAAGGTCCCGGCGATCAGGAACAGCACCATCGTCAGGAAGTAGCCGAGGTTCTGCATGCGGAGCTGAGTACCCTGCCAGGTGACCTCCGCAGCGTGATTGACGAAGTGCAACTGGAAGAAGTGAAACGCGAGCACGACGACCAGAAACGCGGCCGTGATGCGCTGGAGGAGCCACGCGGTCCCGCCGGGTGCGAACGAGGAGTATCGTTCAGCCATCTAAAAGCCCACCCCCGTCAGGAAGGTCGGCACGCTCGCGACGGTGATGACGCCGGTCAGGATCAGCGAGGCGTAGAAACTCTTGTCCTGTGCCTCGAGTCCGATTCCGAGGTCGACCATCAACAGTCGAAGGCCGTTCAGAATATGGAAGACGGCGACCGCCAGCAGGCCGACTTCGAGGAGACGGATGATAAAGAGACTCTCGAGTCCCTGGATCGTTCCGGTGTAGACGTTGACCTGCTCGCCTGCAAGCATCATTGTCTCGCCCTGTGCTGCACCGATAGCGCTGCTCAGTACGGCGATGTGGGTGAACAGGTAGCCGATCAGCATCCACCCGGTGAACTTGTGGAAGATCCACGCCCACATGCCGGCCGAGAACTCCTTCCACCGACCGAAGTCCTCGATGAGGCCGCGATTGTAAGACTGACTCATACGCTCACTTGATCGTTAGACCGTGGCAGTATAGAAGTTACTTTTATCTCTTCTACCAGCAGGCGTTCTGTGGATTCATTCGGTCGAGAATTAATATGGTAGGTCAACGAATCCGAACCGATTCGGCCGTTTCGTTTCGATAGTCCGAGGGCTCCTGTAATAGTGTCGCTCAGGCTCGGAGATCGGATCGCGACCGCTCAGTCGTCTGCTCGCGTTCTAAGGCGGTCAGCGTATCCGGCGAGAGACCGACGAGGTGACAGAGCGGGTTGCCGGGGTAGACGACCGGATTTTCGAGGATGCCGACGATGAGGCCGGTAAAGGGAGCCTCGACGGTGACGATGTCTGCTTCCTCCTTGAACGGGTTGGTGATCGCACAGATCACCTCGCCCTCCTCGACGAGCGCGCCGCGACCGCGTTTCATGTCGACGATGCCGCCCGCGTCGGCGCGCAGCCACGTCTTCTCGTCGTCGTCGTCGATGATCGTCCGCCAGCCGGGCCAGTGGACCGAGGACTGCCGGTGACAGCCGAACTCGGCGAGCACGCTCGCGACGCCGGTCAGCGCCCGATCGATCAGTCGGCGCTGAAAGCGGTGGGCCTCGCCCATCTCGACGGTGATCGTCGGGACATCCGCGTCCGTCGCTTCCCGCCTGAGCGTTCCCGACGAGCCCTCGCCGGCGATGATGACGTTCGAACTGAACGCGCTGGCGAGGCGCTCGACCGACGGATTCTCCATGTTCGCCCGCACGTGGAACATGTTCGTCCGGCCGCGCGTCGACGTGTGAAAGTCGATCCCCAAGTCGCAGGGTTCGATGAAGTTCGTAAAGATTCGGTGGGCCATCCGCCGAGCACTCGTCGACCCTTCGCGCCCCGGGAACGAGCGGTTGAGGTCCCGGTCGTAGATGGGGAGGTACCGCTCTTGGGCGAGAAAACCCGGCACGTTCATCACGGGCAGACAGACGAGCGTCCCATGCAGGACCGAGTGGTCCCAGTCGTGGGCCACCTCGCGGACGACCTCGATCCCGTTGAGTTCGTCGCCGTGTGCCGCCGCGGAGAGAAACACCGTCGGACCCGGTTTCGGGCCGTTTATCACCGTGACGGGGATCTTGACCGGATCGCCGAGATACGTCTCGCTGATGCTGTATCGGATGTTCGTGGACTCTCCAGGCTCGACTCGCCCGCCGTTGTATGTAAACACGTCGTCAGTATCGGCGTCCGTCGGCTCGTCAGGATCGCCCCCAGACGGCCTATCGTCGCTCATACACACTTCTCCGGTGGCAGCGACGTGAATCTTCCCCCGTCACGACCGTTGATAGATCGACGCTCGAGTGCGCAAGCGGCTAAATATGCGATAGTGGGTATACGTTTTGTATGAGGGAATGCTACGGTGGGACATGGAAATTCGTGAAGCGACGGCAGCAGACATCGCTCGTATCCGCTCGATTGCACAGAAATCCCTTAATTCAACGTATACTCACTTTCTCGACGAGGATACTATCGACGACGCGATCGAACAGTGGTACGGAACGTCGTTTAGCGACGAACTCGAGGACGACCAGTCGCTCGTGCTCGTCGTCGAGCGAGACGGCGACGTCGTCGGCTTCGCCCAGAGCGACCTGATCGGCCAGCAACACAAGACCGGACGACTGCTGTGGCTCCACATCGATCCCGACGCTCGGGGTAGCGGGACGGGCGTCCGGCTCCTCGTGCGGACGCGAGAGAAGTTGCTCGAGGAGGGGGCCGAGCAGATCCAGTGTTTCGTCTTGGCGGGCAACGAAGGCGGCAACGAGTTCTATCGGGAACACGGCTTCGAGCAGGCCGGCGACCGCAAAGTCGAGATCGGT
This sequence comes from Natrialbaceae archaeon A-arb3/5, assembly GCA_046614585.1. Classification (GTDB taxonomy): domain Archaea; phylum Halobacteriota; class Halobacteria; order Halobacteriales; family Natrialbaceae; genus JBKKHI01. The sequence continues at coordinate 80,548 of JBKKHI010000009.1, forward strand.
GACGAGACGTTCACCGAGAACGTCTACGTCGAGAGCGAGATCGGCGAGGAGGGGTGGGGTGCAGTCGACGAACTCGTGATCAACGAGGCGGCAGCCGACGGCTCGAACAGCCCGACGCAATCCGGCGACGGCGAGACGATCTACGTTAGTTACGGCGAAGCGACGCGCGGTTCCGAATCGCCGTTTTACAGCGTGTACCAGAGCGAGAACCGCGAGGAGCAGTACGGCTGGTTCTGCGGAAACTGCGACTCGCTGGACAACGCCATGGACGCGATGGGCAGGATTCAGTGCAACAACTGTGGCAACCAACGCAAAGCCACGCGGTGGGACTCGTCGTACCTCTAGGCGACTCGGTCTCCGTCAAACGTCTCTCCCGAATTCGTTTCGAATTCGATCGCAACGACTCGTCTTTCTCCAGCCTCGCCTTCGCTGTACGCGTTCATTATCGACGCAGACGGCTTCGAAACGGGAGCCAACGCACGGTTCTGGATCGGTCGCTGAGGCAAGACCACACTGCTGGAACCGCTCGCAGCGTCTGGAGCGTCAGAACGCCGGCGATCGCCGCGTTCGATCCGCTGGATTTGATGACGCCGATCGGACGGCAAGCGGATCCGCGAAACCGGACACGATACGGCCGCTGTTGGAACCGCATTACAATTGGTCGATTACGCTTTCGAACGAATAGCTCGGACGGATCGTCGAGTCGACCACGAGCCGTTCAGTTTCGTCTCTATGAGCACACGGGATCACATCGTTCGCGGCTTCAAGGCAACGCTCGTCGCTCGAGCCATCTACATGCTCTCGAGCGCGCTGTTGATGTTCGTCCTCGCGCGCTACCTGCTCGACCCCGACGGTTACGGCGCGCTGTACTGGGCGATCGGCATTCTCGCCGTCGTCCAGCTATTCGCCGACGTCGGGCTGGGAAAATCCGCCGCGCGATACATCTCGGAGTACAACGAGACGGATCCCGGACAGATCCCCCACCTGCTCCGCTCGACGATCGCGTACAAACTCGTTATTCTGTCCGTCGTCGCGTACTGCCTCTTGCTCTTTCACGAGCAGATCGCGTCTATCCTCGGCGATCCGAGTGCAGCGCCGTTTCTCGCCGCAGGGGTGCTCTACATCGTCGTCAACTCGTTCAACGCGTTCTCGCAGGTCGTCTTTCAGGGATTCAACCGGCTCGAGTACAGCGCCGCCGTCCAGGCGATCAGCGGGGCCGCTCGTCTCGTCTTCGTCATCGCTTTCGTCCTCCTCGGATTCGGCGCGCTCGGCGCACTGTTCGGCTATATCGCCGGTTACGCGATCGCCGCCGCGTTCGGACTCGTCGTCCTCTACTATCGGTTTTATCGCGAGTACGATTCTGCTGCCGAGTACGAGGAGGGACTCTCACGCCGGTTAGCAGAGTACAGCGTCCCGCTAACGGCGACGCGCAGCGCGAACGTCATCGACAAACAGATCGACACCGTCCTCGTTGGAGTGTTTCTCACGCCGGCCGCCGTCGCGTTCTACACGCTCGGAAAGCAGATCACGGACTTCGTCCTCGCGCCCGCCGAGTCGCTCGGCTTTACGATCTCGCCGAACTTCGGCGAGCAGAAGGCCTCGGGGAAACTCGAGGAGGCGCGTCGGATCTACGAGACGTCGTTGACGCACACGATGTTGATATACATCCCAGCGGCGGTCGGACTCGTTATCGTCGCCGAGCCGTTCATCACGATGGTGTTCGGTGCCGATTACGCTGGTGCAGTTCCCATCTTGCAGATTCTCGCCGGGTTTATCGTCCTGCAGGCGATCACGAACCTGACCAGCGACAGTCTGGATTACCTCGGGCGCGCTCGCTCGCGAGCCATCGCGAAGGGGGGCACTTCGGTAGCGAATCTCGGACTGAATATCGTGCTCATCCCGACGATCGGCGTCGTCGGGGCTGCAATCGCGACGGTCGCGACGCATACGGTGTACGTCGCGGTGAACCTCTACATCGTCCACACCGAACTCGCGCTCCGGGTCAGGCGACTCACTCGGACGATGGCGCTGATCTGTGGCATCACCGGCGTGATGGCCGTCGCCGTGTTGCTCGTGATGCCGATGATCTCGAATCTCCCGTTACTGTTCGGTGCGATCACGCTCGGAGCGGTCACTTGGGCTATCCTCGCCGTCGCGAGCGGGCTTGTCGATCCGCGCATGGTGCGGACGGTCATCGAGTGAGGCCCACAAATTGGCTCGACTGACGAGCAGGTTCGTATGGAAGAATCAGAAGCAATTACGGCACGAACCAGTAGATTGATGCCTAAAGTAGGATTATGGTGTGTATATGTTAGAGATACCGCTGCACGCTGGGCATGGTCATCCGAATCTCGTCTGGATCCTCGTTCCGAGTTTCCTCTCGTTTATGGCCGGACTCGGTCTCGGAGCGACGTCCGACCGGTTCCGCGAGTGGATCGGCAGTCAGGACGCTACATCGGCGGAGTAACGCGACCGTACAGCGTTTCGAGTTCGAAACGTCCGTCGCGAGTCGGACCGACAGGATTTTCTGACTGGTTTCGTAACGGGAACAAACCCGTCGCTACCGTTCTGTAAGGCGTCAATGGGCAGTACCGTCAACTGGCAATACTTATCCACCGTGTTCATGTCTAGAACGCATGGACGACGCCGATCCCGTCACCGTTGGGGTACTGAGTTTACATACAAGCAAAGAGACGAAAGCAATACTCAACGCCATCGAGGCGCTGGGACACGAGTCCGAGTGGCTCCGAACCGAAAACACCACTGTCAGCGTCGCGGACGGAAGCGTCACCCTCGAGCCCTCGGTCGACGTAATCGCGAACAGGATGCTCCTCTCGAGTACTGAACAGCCCGCCGAGGAGCTCGGCCTCGCGAACACGTTCTCCCAGCTGGTTCCGACGCTCAACGAGCCTGCCGCCGTTCTGACGGCAATCCACAAACTCTCGACGGCCACGACGCTGGCATCGAACGACGTCCCCACGCCGGACGTCACGCTCGCGCTCAGCGGCGAGCAATTGAACGCCGTTCGCGAACGCTACGGCGAGGAAGCGGTTTACAAGACGGCGATCGGAACCCACGGCGGCGGAACGTGGAAAGTCGGTCCGAGCGATCCGGTCAACGCGAAGGTCGGCAACCGATACGCCTTCCTGCAGGAACTCATCGATCGCGACGACGTGCGCCACCGGGACGTTCGCGTCTACGTCGTCGGTGACGAGGTCATCAGCGCGATGTATCGGTACGCGCCCGACAACGACTGGCGAACGAACGTCGCACTCGGCGGCACCGTCGAGAACGCGACCGACGAGCTTCCCGAGGAGGTCCGTGAGATCGCTCGTCGGGCCGCCGATGCCGTCGGACTCGACTACGCCGGCGTCGACCTCGTCGAGAGCGATGAGGGCTGGTTCGTCCTCGAAGTCAACCCGACGGCGGGATTCAAAGGGTTGTACGAGGCGACACACGTCAGTCCAGCACCGTACATTGCGAAGCTCGCGATCGAACGCGGCGGTGGTGAGGTCGACGAGCAACAGGTCAGGGATCTCTCGTCGGTGCTCGATGACTCCCAACCCACGGCACAGCCGGTTCAGACGGTACAGCAAGACGGCGAGCCGGCCGTCATCGGCTACACCGAGGAAGTTGTCCTCTCGGGGACCAGCGGTTCGACGTCGGTCGTCGCGAAGTCCGACACCGGCGCGACGCGAACGAGCATCGACACCGCTCTCGCCGCCGACATCGGTGCCGGACCGATCAAATCCATCACCCGGATCAGGTCGGGGAGTTCTAAGACCGCGAAGAGCCGCCCCGTCGTCGACGTCGTCGTCGGTGTCGGCGGCAACCAACACACCGTCACGGCGAGCGTCGAGGACCGAAACCACATGGACTACCCTGTCCTGCTCGGCCGAGATATCCTCGAAAACTACCGCGTCGACGTCAGCCGCCGAACCGACGGTAACGGTGCAGATACACCGGAGGAAGAGGAGTAGCAGTAACTGCTCGCACTCGGTCTGTCCGTCGTTCGAACGGTTGTGGGTCCGTTCATCGCTTAATTCCGCCACTCACCGATTGGTTTATTGATCAGTCTCGCTAACAGAGAGTCGCATGACAACGATCCTCGCATCCGAGCTCTCCAGCAAGCCAGTCATGGGATCGGACGGAAAGGAACTCGGTACCGTTCATAACGTCACGATGGACGTCGAAACCGGTACCATCGCGAACGTACTCGTCACCCCGAAGGCGGACGACGTTTATCGCTTCGAGACCACCGAAGACGGAACGTTGCTCGTCCCCGCACAGCAGATACAGGCCGTCGACGACTATCTGATGGTCGAGTGAGCACGCCAGATTTCGACAGCGGCGAACGCTGCGGTGTTGAAGCCACGCGTGTCGTGTGTCTGCTGTTGTGGCCGTCTGACTGTGAGTGAGTTTACGTCCGACGTCGGTTTGCCCACAGAAGGGCGACGAGGACGATCGCCCCGATCGCGAGTCCGGCCTCGAAGCCGGGGGCAGGCAGCGCCGTAATGCCCTCTTCTCTCGGCTCGGCTTCCTGTGGTGCGACGGCGAATCCGTCCATCGACGAGACGGATGCTTCGAACTGGTACGCCCCGCCTGAGTCACCGGTTACGTTCGTCTCAGTCTCGTTCCAATCCGAACCATCCGCTTCGTAGAGTGCGACGTGTTCGGGGTCGAGGTCGTGCTCGTCGAGCAACTCCGCGTCGATGCTGAACGCGACCGTGCCGGAGACGTCGGTCGGCTCGCCGTCGACGGAGAGGTGCGAAAGCGCCTCGCCGCCACTCGGGGAGTCAGCGGGACCGCCCGGCTGATCGGTGCCGAACGCGTACGACGCGTCGCCGTCGAGGTCGGTTATTGCGACCTGAACGTACCGAACGCTGTCGTTCGATCCGACTGCCGGCTCCAGGGACACGTGATCGTCGGGCGCGGCGTCGGTCACGCTCGCGGTGACGCCGTCGTCGGTTCGATCGTAGGAAACGGACGGGCCGTCGCACGTCCCCGTTCGGATCGTAACATCCTCGTCGAGCGACGGGATCTCTGTCCGGTCCGGCTCGTCGGAATCTCCCGAAAGGACCTGCCAGTCGATGATCTCGCCGTCCTCGTAGAAGTCGGGGTCGTGTAAGTCTTCGTCGCCGTACAAGGCGGCGTCCTCGTTGAACGCCGGCTGGATCGTCACGGCGAACTCGTCGTTGAGTCCGCCCTGGATCGCACCGCCGTCGGTCCTGGCGTCGCGCCAGATCCAGGACGCGCTGGCCCAGCCGTCGCCTTCGTCCCACTCGGCCATGTTCGACGGACCGTCGTAGAGGTCGTCTTGAACGACCCACTCGCTCTCGTCGGGGAGGCCAACGAGGTCGAACGTGACGACGCCGCCCTCGGTATCGCCGTGGACCTGATCGTGGATCATGACGAGGCTCATCCCGTCAGTCCCCTCGTGAAGGAACAGCAGGCTCGTATCGTCCTCCTGGAGGTGCGTCGTTCCGTAGGAGCTGTACTGCCTGTCCTCCGAGTCGGTGTCCGGGTGCGTTTCGTGGTTTCGGTAGTCGTAGAACGATTCGACCGTTCCGTCAGTCGAGAGCGGTTCGATCGGCTGACAGAACTCGCCCTGCTCGACGACGTAGGTGTCGGCCGCCTGGGCGCTCGCCGCCGCCGACGCACCCGTCGTCCCCCCGCCGACCTGTGCGAACCCGCCGATACCGCTGAGAACCAGCAACACGGTGACGGCAACGACCGGGAGCGGTTCCGTCTTCATGAGTCACCTCGCGCTGCAGACGCTCGACGCAGTGGTTCGGTTTGTTCGTTCGGTTCGTCGGATGGTGGCGCCGTGGCCGAGTCCGCGTCCGCGGCTGTCGACTCGCCGTCGGCTTGCTCGGCTTCGATCGCTTCGTAGAGATCGCCGGGCGCGCCGACCCACGCGTCGAGTTCGAGCGCGCGCTCGACGAGCCACCGGTAGAGCGAGCGATGGCCCGGAAACTCCCGCTCGTTGAAAAAGCGCGGGTGCCAGAGGACCGTCATCACGGCGTCGTTTTGCGCCGCGTCGAGCAGCAGGCGCTCGCAGGTTCGACGGGCGGCCTCGGGGTTGGTCCCCGGGTCCGGGAGCGCCTGGTCCATGATCGTCAGCGGGAAGACGACGAACTCGTCACCGAACGGTCGGAGCGGACGATACCCCTCGTGAAAGCCACACTCCGTCCCCGAGCCGAGGCTCGCATCGTAGTCGAGCCCGATCCGGCGGTGGTGTCGCCACGTGTCGGGGACCGACAGCCGGAGGTGGTGTTGTCGGCCGCCCGAAATCGACGAGTCGAGCGTTCGTTCGAGGACGTCCTTTTCCTCGCGGAGCCGCGCCGGATCGTCGGGGGAGTGGTACGACCCGTGGAGACCGACCTCCCAGCCGCCCTCGTCGAGGACGCGAATCACGTCGCGGATCTCGTCGGACGTGAGGTCGTATCGACCCAGATGCTGAATCCAGTTCGACGGGGACAGCCACTCGCGGGCGGGCAAGTCGCGGACGAGGTGCTGTTCGTTCAGGAAGTAAAACGCCGAGCGAACGCCGAGGTCGTCCTCGAGTCCCATGATCTCCTCGAACTGCCAGTAGGGGTTCGAGTCCGAGAGGGCCGTCCGAAGGTGATAGCCCGGCCGTTCCTGGGTCGCGTAGTACAGCGACCGGAACCCCTTGTACGGCCGGTCGACGTCGTGGGTCAGACAGAGCGCGAACTCGCCCTCGACGGGCAGCGTCTCGACGCGCGTTCGTTCACGCGGCGGGTCCTCGACTGCTCCGACCGGCTCGGCGCGTTGCCATCGACGAGTCGAGTCGCTACTCATACCCCACCCGCCGGTCGCGATCCCTGCGCTCGTCGGCGAAACTACCGCCGCGTCGCCGCCTCGTCGGCGGTCGGCCTCGCCGCTCGCGGCTGGGCGGTTCGAAGGAGGGTCGATACAGAGTCGTTTCGCTCATCATATCTGTACACTCACCCGAACCGAGAGGATAGTAAATGACGGCGTACCCGAATTATACGCCAGTCGAAATGGCGTACGTTCTGGTGTTGCGTACATGCCGTCCCAGTGGACAAATGGAGTCCCTATCCGTCGAAGCCGTCTCCTATCTCCGCTCTTTGCTGGGTGGTTTCGCTTGCCCTCGACCGCTCACGAGTCCCGAGACCACCCGTTTCCCGTACCCGAGACACTCCCGAAGGACGGGTGCGCCGTCGTAGAGCCACAGCAAGAACACGAGCCCCGCGAGCCCGAGCTGGGCCCACATGTACGTCGACAGATCACCCGCGAGCAGGTCCTGCTGGTAGGCACCGAATATCCGGGTAAACTCGTCGACGAACCCGGTTCGTTCGCCCGGCGAGTCGAGCGTTTCGACGGGCCAGAGCATCAGTTCGGTTCGTACGCGTCCACCTCTGAGATAGCCGTCGAGGACGTCCGCCGGCAGGTGAAGCAGATAGCCGAGCCCGAACGCGATTCCGGCCCCGGTTCGACCCACTCGACTCGCGAGGAGGCCGACGAGGATCGAGAGCGGCACCGCGAAGAAGATCGAGTGCCCGAGCGCGTAGCCGACGTCGAAGACGCCGAACTCCCAGGCGAGCGGTTTGTCGATGAGATCCGGTAACACCGACGCGAAGACGGCCGAAAACGCCTCGAGACCGGTCGGTGAACGCCGGTAATAGAGGTGACTAAACAACGAATAGGCGAGATAGCCGACGATCGCGTGTTCCCACGGCCACATCACCGAGTGACAGCGGCTTCGCGGGGATAGTTATGGAGCGACTTCGCGCCTTTTGTGGCCACCGAATCGGGCGTTTTCTGAGCCAGAGAAACCGGACCGCTTTTCATACCGATCCCGGAACGATCTGGTACAAGTGAGTGAGGAAACAGACCTATCGACGGTGCTCGCGGTTCTCGACGACGAGTACGCCCGGGAGATCCTCACCCACACGAGCGTCGAACCTATGTCTGCTAGTACACTGAGCGAACGGTGTGACGCGTCCCTGCCGACCATCTACCGGCGACTCGATCGCCTGAAAGGGTGTCGGCTCGTCACTGAAGAGACGGAGATCGCACCGGATGGCAACCATTACAACGTCTATCGTGCGAATCTGGACCGACTCGAACTCACCCTCGACGACGGCGCCTTCGATCTCGAGGTAACGCATCGATCGGACGACGTCGCGGACAAATTCACCCGAATGTGGGAGGGGATGCGATGAGCCAGAACGTCGTCCGACTCGACGAGGCGACCATGTTCGAGTTGCTGACCGTCGTGAGTCTCTTCCTCGTCGCCGCGATCGGGACGCTCATCGCGTATCAGGCCTACCGCGGCTACCGGCGGAACGACGCCCAGTCGATGGCGTATCTCGCGGTCGGGCTGTTGTTGCTTACCGCCTTCCCGTTCCTGATCAACGTCGGGATCAATACGTTTACGGGTGCGGATCGGATCGTGACGGTCTTCGTCGAGAACGTGAGCCGGCTGGTCGGGCTCCTCGCGATCATGTACTCGCTGTACGGGCGTCACTAGCGGATCGTTCGCCGACGCCGTCTATCCAGTCTCGAACTGTTTTTCCAACGCCTTTCGGTGAGAGCCGAACGAAAGACGACACAACGAGCGACTGCACGGTGGGCCGAAGCGAAAGCGGATGGGTGGATGAAGCCACGGACGGTCGGGACGGCAGTGGCCGGCGTGGCCACAAGCGGTCGGACGATCGGGTGCCGGCTCTGCGAAGCCATGCACCCGGTTGGAGCCCGTCGTCCATCGGGATCGGACAATGGGGGAAGACCGATCGTATGGGTTCGAACTGTATTCGATCTCCCCGCTTTCTCCTCTTGGGTGCACCATATTAGTGATACGAGGGCGTTTTCTGGGTCAGAAAACTCCATTCCGATGCGATATCGAACGCTCGACTCCGATATCAACAGCTACGGGGGAGTCTCACGAACGGTTCGATATGCACTATCTCGTCGGCACCGAATCCGTTCACACGACGGCAGCGATCTGTGACTACCTCGACGAGCGCCTCGCGCCGAGTGACACCGTAACGGTCGTCGCCGTCGTGGATAGCGACGAGCCGTCGGTTCGTCGCGACCGGCAGGAAGCGCTGAACGTGGCACCCGTCCGTCTCGCCGCCGCGGGAGCCGTCGAGACCGAGGTTCGTGACGGAACTCCGGCGGACACGCTCCTCGATGTTGCCGACGAGGAAGGGATCGACGAGATCGTTCTTGGAACACAACGCTGGGACGGAAAGGCGTCCGATTCGATCGGCTCGACCGCACGGGCCGTCCTCTCGGAAACCACACGGCCGGTCGTCCTTATCCCGAACGACGACCCATAATCGGCAGTCTCATACGGTCTCCTATCAGTCATTTCCGGCGCACCCGCGACCCCTCGTGCGGGTGCACCGGTAAACAGTGATCACAGACCGTCTCAATCGTCGTCGGCAGTCGTTTCGGGCCGATAGCCGCGACTGATGACCTTCCACTTGCCGGTCGAAAATCGGTAGTAGTTGACCACTGTCGGCGCCGCGGTCTCGGCGAGAAACGCGAGATAGAGCCCGGTCAGTCCGAGCGGCGCAATTTCGAGGCCGGGGACGCGGACGTCGAGCACCGGGAGCACGCCCGGCGAGGGGATCGAGAGGCCGGCGGCCCCGAGATACGCGAGCGGAATCGAGAGACCGAACATGCCGAGCAACTGCCCGTAAAACGGCCAGCGCGCGTCGCCGCTCGCCCTGAGCGCGCCCTCGATACTGCGGTAGACCCCCTGTAACACGACGGCCCCGCAGGCGGCGTAGATGAGCGAGACGGTGATCGGAATCGACAGCTCTCCCGGATCGCTGGTGAACGCGAGCGCGATCGGCTCGGCGAAGACGAAGACGATCGCGGCCGCGATTATGTAGACAGTCACCGAGAACCGGGTGATCTCGCGGCCGTACTCCTCGGCGCGTTGCTCGTCGCCGGTGCCGAGTTCCTGGCCGACGAGGCTCGAGGCGGCGAGTCCGAAGCCCCAGCCCGGGGTGTTCATCAGCCCCCAGATTCGCCGGGCGATGACGTAGGCCGCGGCGGTGTCCTGTCCGAAGAGATCGACGATGGCGAGCATCGGAAGCTCCGCGACGGTCCAGACCAGCTTCGAGCCGAAGATCGGGAGCCCGATCGTCACCAGATCACGGATCTCGCCGCCGTGTAGGTAGGAGCCGAACGGATCGACGGCGACGGGGAAGGATCCCACGCCGGGAAGCCGCCCGGCGGTCAGCCCGATCGCGAAGGTCACGGTGATGACGACGTTCGCTAACACGGTTCCGAGCGCCGCGCCGGCGACACCCATCTCAAGGCCGAAGATGAGCACGGCGTTCAAGACGATGTTGGCGACGGCGCCGCCGGCCCGGATCACCATCGGCGTCCAGGAATCGTCCATCCCGACGAACGTGCGGCTGCCGACGAGGTTGAGCCCGGCGAATGGGACCCCGAGTCCGACGATCTGGAGGTAGGTCGCACCCTGTTCGATCACCGCCGGATCGTTGCTGATGAGCGAGATCAACGCGGCCGGGTAGTACCAGAACACCGCCGTGATCGGGAGCGTAACGACGAGGACCAACAGCGAACTCGAGCGGATCGCCTGACTGAGCTGGTCGAACGCCTCGGCGCCGTAGCGCTGGGAGACGAGCGCGATCGTTCCGCCGGCGACGCCGCCGCCGACGCTGAACGCCAGCCCCCAGAACGGGGCCGCGAACCCGACCCCGGCGATGGCCGCCGAGCCGACCGCGATGCCGACCATCGCCACGTCGACGGCGTTTTTCGACATCCGCGCGAGGCCGGTGACGATCCGCGGCCACGCCAGGTCGGCAGTCCGGCGCGCCCGCTCGGCGTCGATCAACCCGAGGCGGGCGAGCGCGACCCCGATCCAGAGAATGCACAGCCGAATCGGGTTGGGAACGGAACGACTCACGTGGTTCACCCGGGCTAGCCAACTGCGACAAAAAGACCTTCCCGACTCGGCAGACGGGACCGGTTCCGATGCGGTAGCCAACACCGTGACCAACGCTACCGTTTCACTCGGTGACGACGGATTTGGCCATTACTTGTCCAGTCGAATTACTATCGGCAGAAAGCATTTAGCACACAAGATTATTCATTGGAATGAAAATTCGATGCGCGTGAGCGAGCGAGCCGGAACCGGACTGGTTGCCACGGTGATCCGCCCCACGCTCAGCGCCGCCGCCCTCGCGTTCGGAACGATCCTCGCCGGTGTCGTGTGGATACGACTTTTGGACTACGCTGAGAACGCACTACCGTTTCTGTCGGGTGTCGGGGGCAGTTTGGGCGCGTTTACCCTCGGATTGCTCCTCGCACCGATCGGCATCGGAGCCGCCGTGGTATACGCGTACAAGAGAACCATCGCCGGATTAGTACTGTCCGTCGTATTCTGTGCGACCTGTTTCTGGCATATTCGGGGCCCGTATATCGAGCCGGACGCCTGGGTTCGAATGTGGCTTGCGGGTAGCCTTATTGCCGGCCTCACACTCGGTTGGATCGGCGTACTACTCGGATGGGGCGCTCGGTTAACGAAGAAGGAGTTGCGGCGGTAGCGGGTAGCCGACTCAGGACTGCCAGCCGAACCGCTCCGGATCGCGAGCCGAGAGCGCGGTTCGAACCGCGGCGACGTTCTCGGGCACGTCGTGGACGCGGATGATGTCGGCACCGCGGTCGGCAGCGAGCGCGGTCGCCGCAACCGTTGCGTCGAGTCGGTCGCCCGCCTCGCGGCCGACGTGACCGAACATCGACTTGTGGGAGTGACCGAAGAGGACGGGACAGCCGAGTGCGCGGAACTCGGCGAGCCGATCCAGGAGTTCGAAACTCTCGGTGGCGGACTTTCCGAAGCCGATTCCGGGGTCGACAATGATCTGCTCGCGGTCGAGGCCGGCCTTTTCGGCCAGCAGCACGCGTTCGGACAGCTGATCGATCACGTCCTCGACGACGTCGTCGTAGTCGATCTCGCGACCCGGCACGACCGGCGCGTCGATGCTGTGCATCACGACGAGTTCCGCGTCGTGCTCGGCCGCGACGAACCGCATCTCGGGGTCTTCGAGCCCCGAGACGTCGTTGATGATGTCGCCGCCGGCCTCGAGCGCGGCGTCGGCGACGGCCGCTTTGCGCGTGTCGATCGAGATCGGCACGTCGGCGTCGAGGGCCGCGATCCGCTCGATCACGGGGACGATGCGGTCGATCTCTTCCTCGACCGGGACCGGGTCCGCGCCGGGGCGGGTTGACTCGCCGCCGACGTCGATCACGTCGACGTCCGCCTCGATCATCGCCTCGGCCTGTTCGAGGGCGTCCTCGACAGCGTCGTACGCTCCGCCGTCGTGGAAACTATCCGGCGTGACGTTCAGGATGCCCATCACCGCCGTGCGGTCGTGCCATGGGTACCGATCGGTCGTCGACGCCTCGTCCTCGTCGATCTCGAGGGTGTCCCGGAGTTCCCACGCGACCTCGTCGAGTCCCTGTCCGCCGGCTGATTCGCGGTCGATCCGCTCGACGAGATCGCGAAACTGCGCGAGCGTCCCCATCAGGACGACGTCGGTCTCCTCGTTTTCTCGACTGGTCGCCGAGCGGGCGCACTCGCCGCCGAGGCGGAGAAATTCCGACTGCAGTCGATCCGCCTGTCGTTCCCGTACGTTCGTTTTGACGACGCGGTGAACGGCGCTTCCCTCGGTTTGTTCGGTCTCGGCCGCCGAGACGTCCGCGCTCGCGAGTGCGTCGCGGGCGTCATCCAAGTCGCGAACGCGCTTTGGCACGCCCGAACTCGTCCAGCGCGAGCGGGCCTCGGCGACGGCGAACAGCGAGCCGGTGACGAGCACGCAGTCGTTCCCGTCGGCTGCGGCAAGACTGTGCTCGAGGGCGTCCTGGACGGACGAGCCCGTTCGTACGTTGGGAGTGCCGGTTTCCTCGAACACTGCCGCGAGAACGTCGACCTCCTCGGCGCGGTCGAGGTCCGGCGCGGTCGCGATCAGGGAGTCGGGCGTCGGCAACGCGGCGGCCATCTCGCGGTGGTCCTTATCGTGCATCGCGCCAAAAACGAGGTGAAGCTCGTCGTACTCGTACGTATCGAGCGTGTCGGCGAGTTGTTCGCACGCGCCGGGGTTGTGCGCCCCGTCGAGCACGACGAGCGGATCGGTGTCGATCACCTCGAACCGGCCGGGCCAGTGGGCGTTTCGGAGGCCGCGTTCGAGGTCGGTCTCGGAGACATCGGCCACCTGACGGGCGAGTACCGCGGCGATCCCGGCGTTTTCCGCCTGGTGAGTCCCGGGAAACGGAATGCGGGTGTCGACCGTCCACTCGCCGGCGTCGATCTCGACGGCGGCTTCGGTATGGTTCGTCCGGCCGCGATAGGTTACTCGGACGTCGGGGCCGTCCTCGTCGTCGCTCGCGTCGTCGGAGCCGACGGTGACGACCTCGCCGGCGACGTCGCGAACGGCGTCGAGCGCCGAGCCGGTCGTTCCGGTGACCAGCGGCACGTCACTCTCGGGTGCGACGTGTGCCTTGTCGCGAGCGATCGCTTCCCTGGTGTCTCCAAGAATCCCCGTGTGCTCGAGCGTCACGCTCGTCACAGCGCTCGCGACCGGATCGACGACGCTCGTTGCGTCGTACTTACCGCCGATACCGACCTCGAGGACGGCGACGTCGACGTCCTCACGACCGAAGTGCCACAGCGCCATGGCGGTCATCGTCTCGAAGAAGGTGGGCGAGTCGCCGCTTGCGCCCCGCTCGGTCACGTAGTCACCGACGGCTTCGACGAACTCACACACCGCCGATCGGGGCATCTTCCTGCCGTCGACACGAACGCGCTCGCGAAGATCCTCTAGATGCGGCGACGTGTAGAGCCCGACCGAGAGCCCCGCTTCCCGAAGCGTCCGTTCGAGCATCCGCGCCGTGCTTCCTTTCCCGTTCGAGCCGGCGATCTGGACGACGTCGGTCACTTCGTGTGGGTCCTCGAGGTGGGCGAGAAGCCGCGCCGTCGACTCCGTCCCCGGTTTCGGACGGAACCGTCGCAGACGAAAGAGGAAATCCGCCGCCTCGTGATACTCCATACCCGAACCAGAGAGTCCGACCGCTTTAGGGTGTCGGACTCGCGGCTTGCGCCTCGACGGGACGGTTACGTTCCGTTACCAGTGGCGAACCCGCTGCCGTTGTTCCTCCCGAGCCGCGATCTGATCGTGGCCTCCACAACCCAGGCGATCACGAGGACGATCGCGTAGGGACCGAACAGGAAGATGTGGACGGGGCTATCGGTCGCCGTGAACGCTTCTATCGCCAGCAAATACGGAACCAGCAGCGCGAACAGGACCACTGGCGAAATCAACCTACGAGTGAGCAGCGCCGCGAGCGGAACGGCGGTGACGGCTGCGGCGACGGCGAAGACGGCAATCGCCGTAACCGGGGGACGGATTCCGGCTCGGAGTACCAGCAACACCGTCGCGATGCCGAGTAGCGACGCGAACCCGGTGACGGCTCGGATGAGGTCGCCGTTCGAGAGCGGCAGGTCGGGGAGGTTCCGAAGCCGCTCGTCGGCGATCCCGTACCCGCGACGGAGTCCGAACTCGATCGCACCCGCGAGCAACAGCAAGGAAAGCCAGAGATACCACGTGTTCGCGTAGCTCGCAACGTGAGTGGGGCCATCGACGATTACGTACTCGTCGAGGGCGCTCCAGGTCGGCTGTGGCGTCGTTACCTCGAGGTAGGTCGTAGCGGCGAGAACGGCGACGAACCCGACTGTCGGTGCGAGCAAGCGCGTACGCACCGAGACGAGAACGGGAACGAGACCGAGCACAAATCCAGTACCGACGAGGACGGAGACGCCGATGACGGAGCCGAGCGTCGGATACTCGGCGCGGGCGAACAGCGTCAGGACGACGGCGACGTTGACGCAGCCGGCGACTGCACCGGTTACAACCGCCGTCCGTGAGGGCCAGACCATACACCGACTACCGGCCCGACCCACGTGTATTTTATCTAACCAATCGGACAGGTGTGAGACGCGGTACAATAGTAGCTGCACAACTCCACGTTATGCGACGTCCGCACCGACCGCCTCCTCGATCGACGAGAACCCGTCCCGTTCGAGGCGTTCGACGAGCCCCTGATTGATCCGCTTTGCAGTCGAGGGGCCCTGGTAGACGAAGGCGGTGTAGAGCTGGACGAGCGACGCGCCGGCGCGGATCTTCTCGTAGGCGCGTTCGGCCGAGTCAACGCCGCCGACGCCGATGATCGGCAACTCGCCGTCGGTGTGTGCAGCGATCGTCCGGATAAGTTCGGTCGAACGGTCCGCGAGCGGTTCGCCGCTGAGCCCGCCCCACTCCTCTCGGTTCGGCGACTCGAGGTCATCGCGCGCGGTCGTCGTGTTCGTCGCGACGATGCCGTCGAGGTCGAACTCCTGAACGATGTCGACGAGGTCGAGCACCGACTCCTCGGGCGAGTCGGGGTCGACTTTCACCAGGATCGGTCTGGCGGCGTCGTTTTCGCTCGTCAGCGTCTCGAAGATCGTTCGCAGGTGCTCGGGCGAGGCCTCGTCGAACTCCTCGGGCGTGTTCGGACAGGAGACGTTCACGACGACGTAGTCCGCGAACGGAGCGAGGCGGTCGAAGACGCGCCGATAGTCCTCGACGGCCTCGGCTTCAGTTGAGGAGTTCATCTTCCCGACGTTCACGCCGAGCGGGATGTTCGGAACGCCCTCGTCCTGCAGCCGAGACTTGATGCGTTCCATTCCGTCGCCGTTGAGCCCCATCCGGTTGACCATCGCTCGATCTTCCTGAAGCCGGAACAGCCGCGGACGCTCGTTGCCCTCCTGCGGGTAGGGCGTGACGGTTCCGGTCTCGACGAACCCGAAGCCGAGCGCCTCGAGCGCGTGGGTCACTTCGGCGTTCTTGTCGAAGCCGGCCGCGACGCCGACCGGATTCGGAAACGTGGTTCCGAACAGGTCGACCTCGAGCGCCGGATGGTCGTACTGGTAGGCGTACGATAGCGCCGTTCGCGTTGGCCACGTCGACTGTGCCGCTCTGAGCGTGCGCTTGCCGAGATCGTGGGCCGTCTCGGGCGGCAGCTTGAACGCGAGCGGGCGAACCCGCGAGTAGAGTGTCATTGTCGACCGATCGGGACGGATGGTACGTAAACACCTCGAAGCGCACGCGGGACGACCCCCGGCCGCTATCGGTCCCGCGCGCCAGTCGCCTCGACGGCTCGTCGATCGATCGAGTCGGCGTCGGGGCCGAACTCGCGTTCGAGCAACGCGGGAACGTCCTCGGGCGTGACGTCGGCGTACCACTCGTTTCGCGGCTGGATCGCGATCGCCGTCCCCTCCTCGCTACAGAGACCGAGGCAGCCGGTCGTCGTCACGGCGATCGGCGACCAGAACGCGTCGCGCTCGCGCAGCCACGATTTGACGGCCGCAACGACTTGATCCGCGCCGACGTCGGCACAGCACGCGTACTCCGAGTCGCGGTCGTTCGTACAGACGAGGACCTGCGCGCCGATCCGACCGCGTTGGTGTGTCGTTCGCCGATTCATAAATCTGACTTGCACTACTGAAATGTTGCCTGTAAACGTTGCGATCGGGCAATAAAAAGTCCGACACAGGGAGAGTCGGTGTGTGAACGTGTCTCCAACCCAATTTCGAGAAATCGAGTAAACGACCGATATTTTCCGGCAAAAACCGTCGAAACGAGGAAACGGCCATCCGATAACGAAATCGTTTTCCTGTGGGTGGCGCTTGACTCGATTAACAACCAGAGCCATGAGTAACCAACGACGGTCATCCGGAGGGATGGTCCGTGGCGGATAGTCGAGTGCTCGTTCCGCTGTCGGAGACGATAACCGTCCGGCAGACGGTCGGGTACGCCGTCCAGTCGGGACTCGAGGGCGCTGATTCGCTCGAAGTCCACCTGGTCGTCGCGTTGCCCTACGACGCCGAGGTTCCCGAAGGACACCGACAGATCGAGGGGGCGAGACGACTCCTTTCACGAGCCGAACAGTGGATCGAAGAGGACGCCGGTAACGCACCAGTGACGGTCGAAACGGCCGTTCTCGGCGACGACAGGTACCTCTTCGGGCCGCGGGACTACGCCGAGGCGTTCGAGAGCTACGCCACACCCCGCGACATCGATTGTGTCGTCCTCGACCCCGAGTACAAACCGGGCGTCACGTCCTCGATGCTCCAGCCGCTCGAACGGGAGCTATCGGCTGTCGGGTTCGGGTACGACGAGGCGCCGGTCGAGCGGCCGGCCCGTCACGAGCGGCTAGTCGGCGAAGGAACCGGGCAGTTCGACCGCTACTTCGCGCTGTTTTGGGTTTCGTTCGGCTTCTACCTGATCCTCGGCGATCCGACCTACTGGTTCGACCTCGTCACCGGCGTAGCGGTCGCGGGAATCGTCTCCTACTCGCTCGCGAACGTGACCTTCTCGTTCCCGCTCGATCGCGTGCAGTCGCCGATGCGAACGGTTCGATTCGGGCTCTACGTTCCCTATCTCATCTGGGAGATCGTCAAGGCGAACCTCGCAATTTCGGTCGTCATCCTGCGGCCGTCGATGCCGATCGAGCCGGTCGTGACGCGCGTCAATACCCGCGTCCGGAGCGGGCTTCCGCTGCTCGCGCTCGCAAACAGCATCACGCTCACGCCGGGCACGTTGACCGTGCGGGCGAACGACCAGCGCCTCATGGTCCACACGCTGATCCCGTCGGCCCGCGAGGACCTCTTCGACGGCGCGCTCGAACGAGCCGTCAGATTCGTCTTCCACGGTCGCGGTGCCGGCGACATTCCGTCGCCGCGCGAGCGTGGCGACACCGAGATCGTCGGGGGTGACGAACTGTGATCCCGAGCGGCGTCACGGTTGAAGACGTCTTCCTCGCGGCCGCAGTTGGATTCATCCTCCTCGCCATCATGATGTTTTACCGCGCCGTCGCGGGGCCGACGACCCAGGATCGACTGCTCGCGGTGAACGTCCTCGGGACGAACACCGTCGTCATCCTCGCCCTGCTCGCGGCTGGGCTCGGTGAGCCCTGGTTCCTCGATATCGCGCTGATCTACGCCCTGTTGAACTTCCTGATGGCGATCGCCATCTCGAAGTTCACCGTCGAGCGGGGTGGTGTGCTGTGATCGAAGCGATCCGGTTCTGGGCCATCGTCGTCCTCGTCGCATTCGGGCTGTTCTTTACGTTCGTCTCCGCGGTGGGCGTCGTCCGCCTGCCCGACATCTACGCTCGAGCACACACCGCTTCGCAGACCGACACGCTCGGTGCCGGACTCGCACTCGCCGCGGTTGCGCTCGCGCTCGGCTGGCACCAGTCGACGGTGTACACCGTCCTGTTGCTGTTTTTCGTCTTCATCACGAACCCGACGGCGGCTCACGCGATCGCCCGCTCGGCCGCTGAGTCGGGGATCACGCCGTGGACCGGCGACGACGAGGAGGTGGACCGATGAGCGCCATCGCGTACACGCTCGCCGTCTTCATCCTCCTGACGGCAGTCGCGACGGCCCTCTTCCGGGATGTCCTCTCGGCGATCGTCGTCTTCGGCGCTTACAGCCTCGGGATGGCGATTCTCTACACGTACCTGCTCGCGCCCGACGTCGCCATGACTGAGGCGGCGATCGGTGCCGGCGTGACAACGATTTTGCTACTGTTGACGATCGCTCGCACGACTCGGCCGACCACGGACCGACTCTTCGAACGGATCAACGTTCCCGCGGTCGTCGTCGCGGGTGCGTTCGTGCTCGTCCTACTGACACTGCTGCCGGACATGTACGCCGTCGGTGACCCCGACGCGCCGATCTGGGGCGGCGGCGTGCTCTCGGAGACGCCATCGCTGTACTACGTGCAGGAAACCTACGGTGATACGGGCGCACAGAACGCCGTAAGCGCCGTCCTGGCGTCCTACCGTGGGTTCGACACGTTCGGCGAGGCGGTCGTCGTCTTCGCGGCCGGACTCGCCGTTCTCCTCGTTTTGAAACGGGAGGTGTTCACCTAATGTCACACGCTGAGTCCGACGATACCTACACCGAAAGTCAGGTGATCATGACGAGCGTCAAGATCATCGCACCGTTTACGCTCACTTACGGGATGTTCATGAGCCTCCACGGGGCCGACACGCCCGGCGGGAGCTTCCAGGGCGGGGCAATTATCGGCGTCACCGTCCTCATGCTCGCGTTCGCCTTCGGGATCGAACCGACCCGACGATGGCTCACGAACTCGTTCGTCGTCGGCCTCGTCACCGGCGGCGTGACGATCTTCATCGCCACCGGGCTCGCCACGATGGCGCTCGGGGGCAACTTCCTCGAGTACGACGCCTTCAGCGAGACCTTCGGCATCGCCCACTACTGGGGGATGGAAGCGATCGAGGTCGGCGGCGTCGCGCTGATCGTCGCCGGCGTGGTCATCACCCTCTTCTTCGCGACGGCGGCGGGCTTTACGCCCGACGGTCGCGGCGAAGAGAGCTACCAGACGGAGGTGACTGAGGATGATTGAGATCCTCGCCTCGCGGTACGCCTACGCGCTGATGTTCGTCCTGATGGGGATCGGGATCTACATGATGATCGCGAACGAGAACCTCGTCAAGAAGCTGATCGGGGTCAACCTCTTCCAGACTGCGATCTTCCTCTTTTTCGTCGCGGTCGCGTTCGTCGAAGGGGGTGTGGCTCCGATCGTCCCGACGGAGGGTGAGCCGGGACTGATGGCGAGTCCGCTCCCACACGTCATCGTCCTGACCGCCATCGTCGTCGGCATCGCGCTGACGGCGGTCGGGCTCGCGCTCATCGTCCGCATCTACGCCGAATACGGAACACTCCGCGAGGACACCCTTCGGGAGGTGCGTGCCGATGAGTAGCGCCGAGTTACTCCCGGCCCTGCTCGTGGCCGTTCCGATCCTGCTGGCGGCGGTCCCGATCGCGCTCGGCCTCCGGTACGATCGGACCGGGTGGTCCGTCGCCGCGCTCACGACGACCGCGCTGTTCGTCGTGACGACCTACCTCGCGATGGTGGTCTACGAAACCGGTCGCGTCGTCCACGTCCTCGGCGGCTGGGACGAGCCACAGGGGATCGGCATCGAACTCGTCGCCGACGAGTTCTCCGTGCTGATCGCCCTACTCGTGACCGTCGTCGCCGCGAGCATCCTCGCGTACACCCGCGTCGGCGGCCCTCGCGGAAACACGTTTTACGCCGGCTACCTGCTGCTCGTCGGCGGCCTGCTCGGGCTCTCGCTGACCGGCGACGTCTTCAACATGTTCGTCTTCCTCGAGATCGTCGGGTTGGCGACGTACGCGATGATCGCCAGCGGGGACGGCCCCGAGTCCGCCGTCGCAGCCCTCAAGTACCTCATCCTGGGAACCGTTGGTGCCTCGCTGTACCTGATCGGCGTTGGCTTCCTCTTCATGGCGACCGGCGCGTTGAACATGGAAGTCCTCGGCGAGGCGATACCGCAGGTCGCCGACGAGGGCGGGAGCGACCTGACGCTGCTGTACGCGGCTTTCGCCTTCATCTTCGTCGGCTTCGCGCTGAAAGTCGCCCAGTGGCCGCTGCACACCTGGCAGCCCGACGCCTACCAGCACGCGCCTGACGGCGTGACGCCGGTGATCGCCGCGCTCGTCTCGACCGTGTCGGCGTACGCGCTCGGTCGGATCATGTACAACGTGTTCGGTCCCGAGTTCCTCACCGCCACACCGTATCTGACTGAAATCGTCGTCGTCGTCGGCTGTGTGAGCGTGGTCGCGGGGAGCACGCTTGCTGTGATCCAGCGCGACGTCAAGCGGATGTTCGCGTACTCCTCCGTCTCGCAGTTCGGCCTCGTCGTCGCCGCCTACGGACTCGTCACGCAGACGGCGTTCGTCGGCGCGGTGATCCACCTGATCGGACACGGCGTGATGAAAGCCGGTCTGTTCGCCGCCGCCGGCCTGATCGCGGTCAGCTACGGCGCACGAACCGTCGACGAGTACGCCGGACTGGCCGACGACAGACCGGTTGCAGCCGCCTCGACGGGCGTATTACTAATCGCCTTGATCGGAATTCCGCCCTCGGCGGGATTCATCGGCAAGTGGTATATCGCCGTCGGCGCGGTACAGGCGGAGATGTGGCCGGTTGCGGCCGTCATCTTCCTCAGCACGATGCTGACGCTCGCCTACGCCGCACGGCTGCTCGAAAAGATGTATTTCACGCCGGCGACTCCCATCGAATCCCCGCATCCACCGGGACCCGTCGCGACGGACGGTGGCGAATCCGAGACGGGAAGCAGTGGCTCTGACGAGCCGCTGACCGGAACGTCCGATCGACTCATCCGTGGCAAGCCAGATGCCGTCTCGACCGGCATGGTCGCCGTCGTCGTCGCCGCTGCTATCGCCGCCGTCCTGCTCGGATTCGCCGGCGGCGCGTTCTTCGAGTTACTCGAGCCGTTTACGTCGGAGGTGTTCATCGATGGTTGAAGCCGGAATTCCTGATCCACGACCGCTCGCTGCCGTCCTCGTCTCGGCGGTCGCGATGTTCCTGATTATCGCGTCGTATCGCTATCCGAACGTCCGCGAGGGCTGGTCCGTCCTCGCCGCGCTGGCAAAGTTCGGGATCGTCCTCAGCATGCTTCCCGGCGTGATGGGCGGGACGGTCTACTACTGGAGTCTCAGCGAGTCTCTCGGCGTCGAGTTCCTCGCCGGGATCGACTTCGCGCTCCGTGCCGATCCGCTCGGCATGCTGTTTGCCCTGCTCGCAAGCTTCCTCTGGATCTTTACGTCCTTTTACGCCGCGGGCTACATGCGCGGACTCGACGAGCACGCCCAGACCCGATTCTTCGCCGCGTTCGCCGCGAGCCTCTCGACGGCGATCGGGATCGCCTTCTCGGCGAACCTCGTGACCATCTTCATCTTCTACGAGCTGCTCTCGCTCGTGACCTACCCGCTGGTCGCACACAACGAGGACGACGAGGCTCGAATCGCCGGCCGGAAGTACCTCACGTACACGTTCTTCGGGGGCGGCGTCTTCCTGCTTGCAGGGACCGTCCTGGTCTACTGGCTGACCAGTAGCGTCGATCCGGCGGGCGAGGGCACGCTCGCCTTCGAGACCGGCGGGATCGAACTGCTGGCCGAAGCAGCAGTCGCGGAACCCGGCTTCGCGCAAGCGGCCTTCTTCCTCTTAATCGCCGGCTTCGGCGTCAAGGCTGCCGTCATGCCGCTTCACTCCTGGCTCGCCGACGCGATGGTCGCGCCGACGCCCGTCTCCGGGTTGCTTCACGCGGTGGCGGTCGTCAAATCCGGTGCGTTCGGCGTCGCAAGGGTGATACTCGAGGTATTCGGTCCCGGGCTCATCCACGATCTGCCGCTTTCCGTGCCGGGAATCGGCGAGGTCGGGCTGAACGTTCCGGTCGCCATCCTCGCCGCCTTTACGCTCACCGCGGCGAGCATCATCGCGCTTCGGAAGGACCACCTCAAACGCCGGCTCGCGTTCTCGACGACGGCACAGCTATCCTACATCGTCCTCGGACTCTCGATGCTTCATCCGTTCGCGATCCTCGGGGCGCTGTTTCACATCCCCGCCCACGCGTTCGGGAAGCTCACCCTGTTCTTCTGTGCGGGGGCAGTCCACGTCGAGACCCACACCGACTACGTCAGCGAGATGGCGGGCATCGGCAAGCGGATGCCGCTGACGATGTCCGCCTTCGCCATCGGCGCGGCCGGAATGGCCGGCATGCCGCTGATCGCCGGCTTCGTCAGCAAGTTCTACATGCTGATCGGGTCGGGCTCGATGGGTGGGGGCTACTGGCTCTTCTCGACCGCGCTGATCGTCTCGGGTATCCTCAACATCGCCTACCTCTGGCCGGTCGTCTACACGGCCTTCTTTGAGAGCGAGGACCGCCACGACGCCAAACCCCTGCTGGAATTCCCGCCGGGCGGCAAGCGCGAGTCGTATTTCGCCGACGAGGTCGCGACCGACGGTGGTCAGCGAGACGACGGCGACGATGACGACGAACACGCGCCGAGCGGACAGCCACGTCCGGCTGACGACGACGAGGGCGACACCGAAGCGAAAGGTGCCGGAACGCCCGACGACGAGGACTATGAGTACGCCGTCGACCAGTACCCGAGCGACGCTGATATCCCCGGCGACCGGGGGAGTCACGAGAGCCACGCCGAGGATCACCACGACCACGGTGATCACCACGGCGGCGCGCCTCCCGGCGGCTGGGAGCGCCGGTCGCCGTTCGCCGAGAGCACCTGGCTCATGATCGTGCCGATCTCGATCATCGCGACCGGTGCGGTCACGCTCGGCGTGATCCCCGACTACGCCGTCTTCCTCGACCTCGCGATGTACATCACCGAGGGCGTCTTCGGCGTCGACTCGTTCGATGAGTTACGCGGCCTTTCGTTCGAGGACGCACTCGAGGTGATCTCCGAATGATCGAAGCAGACCTGTTGACGATGGCCTACCCGCCGCTTCTGGTCTTCGCGGCGGCGCTGCTCGTGCTCGTACTGCCTCGCGCGCTCGGCTTCGCGGTCGGCGCGTTGAGCCTCGCGTCGGTCGTCGCCGTGGCCCTGTTCGCGCCGGAGGGGACACACCTGACGACGACGTTCCTCGGCTTTGCGGACATCCACCCGTTCTACATCGACGACTTCACCCGAATGGTCGGCGGCGCGCTCGGCTTCCTCGGCACGTTCGGCGTGGTCTACGCCTACTCGAGTGACGCACCCCGTGTGATGGCCGCTTTCGCGCTCGCTTACGTCGCGAGTGCGCTCGGCGCAGCCTTCGCCGGCGACTGGCTCGTGCTCGTGTTCATGTGGGAGATCATGGCCCTGACGAGCACGCTGCTCGTCTGGCACCACGGCGGCGATGCGGTGCGGGCGGGCTACCGATACGCGATCGCCCACGGCATCGGCGGCAGCTTGGTGCTGTTCGCGGTGATCGCCCAGTACGCCGTCACCGGCTCGTTCGCCATGGTCGATAGCGCAGGCGAAACGGTCGGGATGGCCGACGGTCTGCCGCTGTTGCTCGCCGTGCTCGGCATCGGCGTCAACGTCGCGTTCGTCGGCTTTCACACCTGGCTGCCGGACACCTACCCGCGGCCCCATTTCGCCGCGTCGGTGTTCCTCGCAGCGTTCACGACGAAGACGAGCGCCTACGTCCTCTTCCGAGCGATTCCGGACGGCCACCTCCTGCTCGCGTACATGGGCGGTGCGATGGCCGTCTACGGTGTCGTCT
This sequence comes from Natrialbaceae archaeon A-arb3/5, assembly GCA_046614585.1. Classification (GTDB taxonomy): domain Archaea; phylum Halobacteriota; class Halobacteria; order Halobacteriales; family Natrialbaceae; genus JBKKHI01. The sequence continues at coordinate 104,753 of JBKKHI010000009.1, forward strand.
TCGCGCTGCTCCAACACGACATGCGTGCGCTGCTGTCCTATCACATTCAGGCCCAGCTGGGCTACATGGTCGCCGGGATCGGGATCGGCAGCGCGATCGGCGTCGCCGGCGCGATGGGTCACCTGTTCAACAACGTCCTCTACAAGAGCCTGCTGTTCATGGCCGTCGGCGTCGTCATCTACCGAACCGGCGAGAACGACCTCTACAAGCTCGGTGGGCTCTGGCGGGAGATGCCCCTGACGGCGATCGCGTTCGCCATCGGCGCGCTCTCGATCACCGCCGTCCCCGGATTCAGCGGCTTCATCAGCAAGGGGATGGTGCTCGACGCAGCGGATCCGAGCTACTACGGCGCACCCGAGTATCAGGCGCTGTACTGGCTGTTGTTCATCGGTGCGATTGGGACCTTCCTCTCGTTCATCAAACTGGGGTACTACGCATTCCTCCACGGGCCCGCGGAGTACACCGTCAAGGACGCAAAGACCGGGCAGACGGTCGCGATGTTCTCCGTCGGTGGGGCTTGCGTCCTGCTCGGGCTCCCCGCGATCGGCTGGCCGATCTTCGCCGACCTGTTACCCCTGATCGACGGGGTTACGGTGACCGAGATGGACACGTCGCTTAACCCCTACAGCGCCGGTCACCTGACCGACGCTGCGATCCTGATCGCCATCTCGGCCGTCGGGTTCAAACTCATCCGCAAGCCGCTCTCGAAGATCGACTACGCCGATCCCGCACTGATCGTCAACCCGGCAACGTTCTACACCGGGCGATACACGATGCTCGGCGTTACTGACCTCTACGCAGCCGTCGACGCCGCTGCCGTCGGCTTCGTCAAACGATGCTACTGGATTGGAAACAATCCAGTGCTGGCCGTCGACGAGGCCGTTCGGCGGATCCCGATCGTCGAAGTCGAGGAACGCCAGCCCGCAGACGGCGGTCGGCCGTCGACGCTTCACCTCCGGATGGGGATCGGCACCACCGTTCTGGTGTTGACGATCATTTTGACGGTCATCATCTGGCTGCTCGTCGTCTAACTGCGACGAATTTTCGTCCCTGTCGCTCCCATACCGGCGATTGAAATGGGATAGCACGCTGCTTAGACTGGCAAGCGCTGTGAGCGTGTCGAATTTGGACGTCCCGTCCACACTGTTGGATGTGTTGCGAAGATAGGGAATAATGCATAGGTCCGACAGCGACCACTCTCCGGACTGAGTGGTTTCGCGTACCCCTGCTCACAAGTGAATATTGGATCGTGGTGAATCGCTATACTGCGGTGAATTTGCCTAGCTCACAGCACGCTTGATATTGTAGACGGCACACATCAAGACGATTTCACGGAACTCCCGATACCAGCTTCGCGCACGCACGGCGTCGCCGAGCGTGCGCTTGATCACTAAGAAGACGGTCTCTGACAACGCTCTTTGGCCGTAGAGAGTCCCATTGATCTATGTGTTGTGCGCGTGATCGATAGGGCGGAACTCTCGATGCTTGAACAGCGGTCTTACATCCTCTTCACAGAGTTTGTCAAATCGTCGCCAGTCGTAGTCTTTGTCGGCGGACGAGTTACCAGCCGATCTGTGTGTCGTGACGTTTCTCGGTCGTGTAGTGAACGTCGAGGATAGCCTGTGATACCACGTATCTGCGCTCAAGCAACACGTTCGGGAACAGTATCTCGTTTTCGAGGAGAGTATTCGACCAGGGCTTTAATGACGAGTAGGTCTTCTTGCGCTGATCTCATTCCCTCGTTGTGGGAACATTGTTTGATAAAAGGTTTTGCTTCAAGTCTATCGAAAACCCAACGAGATTTAGCCCATACCACGATTTTATTTGACATACGTTCTATGTCTATATTCTCAATTGATGTACTCTGTCTCTTTTTCGTATCTCTTTTCAATTTTTCTAGCCCAAGTGAGTGCGTTGTCTGTAGAACTCTCAATAACTCCTAAAAAATACCCACTATCTGTGAAGGTGGAAATATATATCAAATTTCCATCTACAATAAATAGATTAAACGGGCTATGCATCGATGTTTTCTTTAGCCTACAATTATTAATATTCAGAATGTCGTCTAGTTCACTACTGTACTCCTCTTGAATTACGTCTAGTATCTCTTCGCACAGAATAATATTAAGTGTACAACTTGAGGCCGCCTTTGAATGAAGAATGTCTACGTAGTGGGGTAGTAATTTGCATATTATCCCTCGAATTTCTTCAGACTTTCTTAACCTATTCTCCACTTGGCTGATCGGGCCATAGGGTGTATGATTGGGAGGATAATAGGTCGTAGCATCTCAGAAAACCTTATAGCTAATTTGATTTCTTTGGGGGATAGAATTAATTATTTGACCATTGTTTTTCAATCCTGAAAGGGTTGATGTAGTATTTCGGTATACCTTGTGTGCCATTTCCCCTAACGGCGTCACTGAAGCTTTTCCACCGGTTCGATTGACTAAATTTTGTTCTTCAAGTTCTCTAATAGCTCGATCAATTGTTGGACGTGATATAGACAGTCTTTCATCTATTGTTCTTTTTTGGTTAGCCCCTCTGATGATTTCACTCAATACGTCACCTCGGTCCAACACAGTGATGATGAACTCGTTGTCTTCTTCTCTCATGATGATCTCAACAAATTATTCAGGAATACATTCTACAATTGAGCCTTCATTTGGATTTGTATCTGCATTTTCAGTTCTTCTAATGACGACATCGTCAATATAATACCAAGCGATTATATTCCCGTCAATAATATCTGTGGAATGTGATGTGATGCTAAGGGATACAGGGGTACCTTCTACTGTTACGTAGTATTCATCAGCATTATTTTGGTCAGATGCAAGCTGTTCGGTAAGTTGATTATAAATTTGGGTTCGATCTCTCCAGCGTTTTACGCTATCTTCATTGACTGCATCATGAGCAATATTTCTTGCAGGAGATGCTTCTTCTGGTAATTCTTCGACATCAATCGGATCGACACTATCGGGAGTTTGGTTTCGTGGCTCAGCACGAATTTCTACGTCTATGCCAGTGGAACCTGACCAGATTGTTTGTGTTTCCACAATTAGTGCGGAATTATCGACAGTTGTGTGTTCAATGGATGTGGATGGTTCGTTCGTGATATCCCAATATTTATATTGAACATTCACACTTTTGGTTGTATATTTCTCTTCATATTCTGAAACAAATGAGGTGGCTGTTTCTTCATCAAATTCGCTTGGAATTGGTACAGTGAAGTCTTGTGTAGCTGGGCATTCATCTGGATAAACTGAGCCTTCATAGCTGTTGGCTGTTTGATTCGTATTGTTATTGTTTGAATGATTGGTGTTACTTGTTTCATCAGAAGACCTGTTTTCGAAGACACAGCCTGCAAGCACGGTGCTGACGCCGCCAGCTACTGCAGCGAGGTAATATCGACGTTTCATATCTAACCTTCATCGCCTCTATAACTAAATGCTTTGTTTCTAATAGCTACCATCATATGAAATCACGAGGTTGGTTTCTCTAGCTGATCAATTATTCACAATACCCTTTGCATTCCAATAACATATTTTATATTTCAAATATAAATTTTAATAGTTGATTTGATTACTGACTATCGGTTTTGTGCCGATATGGGTTACACAACCCTAGCTTCAGACGGGCCGAGTAGTTCGTTGAGACCGTATCGCATGTATCTGTACCCAAATGGATCCTCATTGCGGACCATATCTGAAAATGAGATCCTAGAGGGTGCCAGCAATACAGGAGGATTAATTCATCTTGGTGATCAACTAATCGCCAATGATGCAATTAGACATTATGAAATCAAAATATATGATGACAATCTAAGTCTAAGTGGGAACGATATTGACTCTTTGACGGAGTCTGCTGACAACTGGTTTGAGAGTGAAGATCTTGCGCAAGAAGCTGGAAGCCACATGTTTGTGGTAGATACCTCGAATGGGCTGGCTAGTTCACCGGGGAGTCCCAGTTCCACATCTGGGTTTCAACGAGGCAGGAGAGCAATGATTGGTGCAGACAGATCATCTGACGATCGAATTGCCCAACATGCTGTCCACGAAGCGATGCATAATATCGTGAACAGTAATTTGTCATCGGTTGAATCAATGATTGACGATGATGAACATGATCTTGGGACCCTAGATCATGATTATCATGGTGGGGGGGAAGCCTCGCCACTACTAGGCGGGTACGGATCCGAGCATTGGGCTGTGGGAGACTGTGATGCCCCCAGCCAATATTCTCGGACGGATTATATAACAGAGTTCAATTCCTGTGAGGATACCGCTACTAAAGAAACTGCAGATCACGATTACCCGTTCCAATGACATCCAATGACCTCAATGTCAAGAGGCGTAACGTCCTGAAAACAGTAGCCGGATCAGCAGCGATCACTGCTTCAATCGGTAACGTCAGTGCAGGAGATGTACAGAAACCTGGTGCGGAGCAGTCTGGGACTCAGGTCAAATTTATTGAAGCGATGCTTGAATATGATATAGGTAACCCGAATGTAGATGGGAATCTAGCGTTCAACATTGCCTGTAAAGATATGAACTATCGGATTCTCGACGGGACCATTTACATTGACACGCGCTCTATTGATGTTCGTACCCGTGAGATAATTGAGAACCAAGAGATTATCGTCTATTCAGATGGTTTTCATGCTCCAGATGGCAAAATTTTCTCTCCTGACAGAACTAGATACCTCCCTGTGACTGCTTCAACTCCCCACAGCTCACAGTTGGTTACGTTGGCTGAAACTCATCAGCATCCAGAAATCAACTTGTCTATCGGCCATGACAACACCGAGGGTGCTTCTTCACCAGTAACAATTTCAGTTGGTGATGAGACTGGAACAGTTGATCCAGGGTATGAAGTAGTTCATGCGCTCAATGCAGCTGAAGTGACTGCTGTCGTTGAGAGAACTAGTGAACCAATGACGTTCGATGATGTTTCACCTGAAGAAGTTACTCACGATCAACTGGGAGTCACAGTTGAGACGGCTGAACGCCCAATTGCTGCCGTCCCAAACATCATAACAAAGAACTATGGAGAACTGAAGGTGATATTTGTTGAAGATCCTCTTGGAAGTGAAGAGATCTGGAAGAAACACGAATAGATTGAGAAATTTTTTGTTTTCTTAGCAGTAGTTCTGATTCCCTATAGGGAATACTATAGCCAACTATTGGCCCGCGTCTGACATACTTTTATGACTATAGAAATTCTTACAGGTACTCAATTGTTGAATAGCACCCAGTGAGAGCGAATTCCACGAAACCGAATGGCGGATCAGCGGCAGGAGGCCATTAACCAGTTCGTTTGAGATGGTGATTAGACTCGAGTGCCGCTATTCAACAGAGTAGGACTATCGACAATTCGAGGGATAGTTTGGCCAGTAGCAGTGCGATTCTATCCCATGCCAGTTACGGTTCACGGAAGACCCTGAGCAGAGAACGCAAAAATTCCACATGGAACTGATGTACACAATTTCACATCTCTGGACTCTCAGCTAGAATTGGACACTGAATCTCCGTTGTACGACAGCGAGGTCGCTTCCAGAGAGCATTACAATCGCATGAGGGTGTTGGTTTTCAGGGACGATCTCGTTCGGATCTATCCTCACGACAATTTTGTTCCTGACGTAGAGGAACTAGCCCTCCTCCTCCTTCATGCGATAACGGTCGGGTTCCGATCCGACCTAAAAACACGATCCAATCGATCAGGAGCGCACACAAGACACGGACACTGAGTAAATTCCACGGATTATTCGAAGAGACACTTTTCGTGCCGCAATCCACCTCATTGGAGTTTTATATACGAAGCTGTGTGATTTTTGGGTAGTGACAGCACGCGCGAGACAGGCCCCGACGGGGTCACGGTGGGAACGCCTCGATTCGCCGAGACGTCTCGATAGCGTGGACTACGAATCTACGCCGAAAGACTACGAAGTAGAGGGACTTTTCGCCACGAATACCGGCGACCTCGTGGAAGCGCAGTCCTTCGATATGACGTTCAAGGAGATGGTCGACGGCGTTCTCCGTAGTTACCCGTACCAGCAACAGACTCGATACGACCGATCGGCCACGCTCGAGGACCTCGTGTCCGAAGTGCCGGCGTGCTACCTTCGATTCTACGATACGTACGACCACCAACAGGGTGATCCGAAACCCTGGGAAGCAGTGTTCAGAGCGCATGTCCTCCGCTGCGTGAAGGGCTGGAAGAACGCAACGAAACTGTACCGCTACCTGAAGCAGAATCCGTTCCTCTGTACACGCAGCTCGGATTCGAGGGCATCCCGGACCAGTCTACACCCTGGCGGGCGTGGGAAGATCGCCTCGGCAACGTGCAAGAGGCAGTGCGGAACGCCGCCGAGATTGTCGTTGACATCGCCCGCTACCACGACATCCCTGCGCCTGAACCCGAGTTCTTGCCGGACCAGCCGACCGGGACGGTGACGAAATCGAAGAGTAAGTGATACACTCGCCCGCGAGAAGGCCCGCGAAGTCTGGAAGGGCGCGAGACCGATCGTCGAGGACTGCTTCTACCTCGATCGCGGCGACAACGCCTCAATCCCCGAGGGTGCGTTCTGGGAGCAGCAGGCCTACCTCGGGATGCGTTCGGATCTTCACCCAAACGATGGCGCTGGCAACTTCGCACAGGACTCGATGCGAGAACGAACGCCGTCGGGTGATTCTCACCGACTTCAGACGAAGAGCCTCGAAGTCGAGCGAATCCGGACGATGCTGCGGGAGACCGCACGAACGCTCGTCACACGGGCGAAATCGAAGGACAAGATGGGGCGCAAGCAGATGGCGGCGCTCGACCTTACGAAGGGCAACCCGTGGGGAGGCAAGGTCACTCGAGACAGTGGCGGGGAAAACCAGGAACCGTGGATTCTGGGATACAAGGGCGAGGACGGCCCATTCTTCCAGTGGGCAGTTATCAAGCTCGTCGACCACGACGTTCCGCTCATCCTCGATGCCGTTCCAGTCGAACGTGGTCGGAAGCGGGCTGATATCGTAGACGATCTCCTGGACGGCGCGACCAATGTCGTCCCTGGCATGGACCTCGTGATGATGGACCGCGAGTTTGCTAACGACGGTGTGAAGGACGCTTGCGAAGACCACGACGTCCACTACCTCAACCCTGGCGTCGTGCGCTCCAGCAGCGATCACGAACATCAGATCGCCAAGCTCGCTAGCGAGGACAAGGACTTCGACGTGGTCAAACAGGACCGCCTTGACGACGGGCCGACGCGGAAGGCGGTCTACCTCCCGAAGCGCGAGTGGGAACGCGAAGAGAAAGACGACGACGGGACGGACGTGACGATTCGCCAGGAGCTCATCGAGGACTTCGAGGACGTCGGCGACACGACGCCGCTCTCGGAAGACCGTGACGGCGACTCGCCGCTGGGGAACCTCCTCAACGAAGTTGCCAACGAGGAGGAGATTGACGAACCGGTGCGGGTCGAAGCGCCGACGGTGCCCTTCGAGACGACCCTCCCGTGGGTGGACGTCGATCCCGCGGACGAGCGGGAGATGAAACACCAAATCGGCCGGTTGATGGTCCGATACAAGCGACGTTGGGGTATCGAGAACGGGTTCAAGAAGCTGAAGACGTTTCTCGCGGAGACGCAGTTGCCAGATCACCGGTTCCGGTACTTCAACTTCGCGTTCGCCTGCGTGCTCTACAACTGCTGGCGGCTCGTGGACATCCTCGTACAGCTGGAACTGGACGGGGAGGTCGGGGACAAGCCCGCGATCACGGCGAGCTCGTTCCTAACGTTCGCCAAGAAGAGCTACGGTCGACCCTCCCGACTAACCTGCTCGTTCCCTCTGCTTGCTTGGCCGGGAGCGGCAGCGCTGTCTTGAACTCCGTTTTCTTCGGCAGTTTATGAATGAGAAACGATAGTTTTCTCAGAAGCGTAGTCTCAGAGGTTCTTGTCCAATCCTTTCAGTACGAATATGTTGCTTGATCGCCCGCGACAGGGTCAGACTCGCTCGAAACGGATCACGTCGTGTCGGACGACTCGTTGCCTCGGTCGGCGTCAGTGCCGTGAAACGGCGATCGCTCGTCCGGAACTGCGATCGACCGTTCGTCCGTCGAGGTCCGCAAGGCCGGTTTCGAACCGGTCACCTCGCGGCGGTCGCGGCCGTCGGCCTCGCCCGATCCGTTTCGCGGCGTCAGGTAGACGCCGTCGACGTCGAGGCCGGCCTCGTCGCAGAGTCGTTTGAGAACCGATCGAGCACCCTCGGTGGTGATCGTTGGTGGCGGAATCTCGAACTCGCGAGCGAGTTCGCGCGTGGTTCGATCCGCCGAGAGTCGCTCGATTTCCTCGTCGTCGTAGCCCCGCTGACGAAGTTTGTCTTTGACGTGCCCAGCGATCGAAGGGGCGTGGCGGGTCGGAAACAACGGCCAGTCGTTCGTCGGGGGATCGAGGACGACTCGGTAGCGGCGCAACGGGGTTCTGGCCGGTGCAAGCAGGGTGACTTCCTCGTCGCGTTGGCCTCTCCCCAGCACTCGGATCGTCCCGGTGTAGAAATCGACGTCGTCCCAGGTCGCGCCCGTCCGGCGGTCGTCCTCGGGGACACGAAAGAGTTCACCGCCTCGAACGCCGGAGTGGGCGAGGACGGCGACGAGCGCGTACTCGCGCAGCCTGGTGCGGCGCTCACGGTCGTCAGCCGGTGCCGTCTCGAGGGCACGTTCGCGGACGTAGGACTCGAGTCGCCGGCGCTGATCGACCGTCCAGCCACTGTCGTCGGCCTCGTCGTCCGCGCTGGGGAGTGCGGACTCGGCCGTTTCGGTCGCCGCCGGATTTCGATCGATGATACCGCCGCGAACACACCAGGAGAGAAACGCCCGCACGACGGCGAAGTAGGTGCCAGCCGTCGAGGCAGCGTACTCGCCGCGGTCAGCCCGATCCCTGAGTTCGGCCGCGTAGGCTCGCAGGTGTGGGGGTTCGAGCGATCCCATCGAGTCGACCCGATGTTCGCCCTCGAGCCACGCGGCAAAGCGCCGGAGGATCGATTCGGCGTTGGCGGCGTAGCTGCCGGCCCCCGGCCCGTCGGGATCACCGACGGCCTTTCGCTGGAGGTAGGCGTCGACAGCGTCCTCGATGGAAATTTCGGTCACGGAACGATCACCGCCCGGCTCGAACCGGGGTCGGCTGCTGATGAGTTTCGCGCTCGGGACGTCACTTGGAGAAGTGGCTGCGGCGAAACAGCGGGTGACTGCGTGGTCCGGTCACCGTGATCGACACGCAGGGGCATCCGTTCGTTCGATACTGTTCGATGCCCCTAAATTTGTGTTTCGGTCCACGGCTTACTCGAGGTAGCCGAGATCCGCGAGCCGGCGCTCGACGGTATCATCACCCGTCTCGACTGATTCACGCCCGTCGAATCGCGGGTACGCTTCCGTCCCGGCGTCGTCGATACACGGAAGTGGGGCTCCGTCCATCCGCTCATCGGCCGGCACGCCGAGCGTGGCCAGGACGGTCGGTGCGATATCGAAAAGATGGGGAGACCCGACGCCGCCGGTGTGGTCGATCGCCGAGCCGTGGGCGGCGACCGTCCCCTGGAGCTTGTGGTTCCACGGCTCTGTCGGCGGGCCGAACTGCTCGTCTCGCAAGGTTGCTGAAAGGAAGTGTTCGAAGTCGGCCGGGATGGTAACGATGTCGACGGCGTGTTCGCTTTCGGGGCCGTGGAAGTACTCCTCGCGCGGCCGAACCTCCTCGAAAACCGGCTCGCCTGCGGGCGTCCGCACGGCACGGAGCGCATCGATGAGCTGTGTCCTCACGACCTCGTACTCTGCCTGTGGGACGACGCCGTCCGGCTCGCGGCCTTCGAGATTGATCCGGACGCCAAGTTCGATCCGCGAGCGGACGTACGCGCTCGATTCCGGGAAGTCGACCTGTGTCGCGCCCGCGCTGACGAGGCTCGACGGCGCGTGTTTCGCCGCGAGATCTGCGACTCCCAGCCGTTCGAGGACGGCACCGATCCGCTGGCTCGTGAGCCCGAACCCGGCAGCGGTCGCCATCGCACGCTGGCCGAGGCCGGGATCGCCCGTCGTTTCGTCCCGACCGTCCTTCAGGTTCCCATCGCGGATCGTCGCCCAGGTCGGCATCCCCTCGCCGCCGCTTCGAGTGTCGACGTAGCCCTCCTCGCGGAGAAAGTCGTTGACGCGGAACTCCTGGCCGTCGTAGGGGCCCATCCCGTGATCGCTGGCGACGATGACGGTGTCCGGCTCGTGCTCGTCGAGTATCGTCTCGAGCTGCCGGTCGAGTTCGCGGTAGATCGCGCGGATCGCCGCGTCGTTTTCCGGCTCCTTGTGAAAGATCGAGTCCGTCGCCTGAAACTCGAGGAAGCCGAACTCGGGATCGAACCGGTCGGCAAGGTAGCCAAACGCCTCGCCCCGCATTCGCACGCAGTCGCTGTAGGCGTTGCCGAGGTCCGCGGCGTCCTCGTCGGGGTAGACGCGGTACTCGCCGATTTCGCCCCTGACGTCGTCCAACAACCCTTCGGGATGGCAGTCGGGGTCTTCCGGCGCGGTGTACCCTGGGATCAGCGCACCGTCGAACTCGCGCGGCGGATGCGTAACGGGAACGTTGACCACGACGCTCGTGATCCCGTGTCGATCGAGCAATTCCCACAGCGTTCGCTCGCGAACGTCGCTCGCGTTGACGACGTCCCAGTCGTAGCCGTCGAAGGAGAGAAAGCCGAATACGCCGTGTTTCCCGGGGTTCATTCCCGTGTACAGTGACGGCCAGGCGCTCGCCGTCCAGGGCGGAATCTGCGATTCGAGCTGCCCGTTCGCGCCGTTCCGATAGATCGACTCGAGGGTGGGAACCTCGTTGTCTTCGAACAGCGGTGCGAGCACCCGATCGCACGCGGCGTCAATGCCGACGAGCAGCGTCCGGAGGGAGGATCCGTCGTTCATCGACGAAAGGTCGTCTCCCTCGTTCCTTGGTTATGGACGCGGTTATCGAGCCGAATCGACACCCTTCCCGTCGGCGACGTGCGATCGCTGCCCGGGAACGGTCGCTGCTCGTCGAGAAACCGATCCATACCGTGGCCTGACGGACGATCACGGCCTAAAGAGAATCGTGCCCGGTCGTTCGGTTCGGAGGGGAGCCGACCCGGACGGCGGATCGACCGGGTGGTACGCGGTGGGTGGTTACTGGACGATGGATTCGGCGACGGCGATCAGTTCGTCCTCGTCGAGTTCGCCGCTGACGATGTAAGTGAGTCCGTCGTCGTCCCACTCGATCTGCGTGTTCGTCTCCGTGACCTCGCGGATCGTCGCGTCGACGCCGTCGAGTTCGACGGGGTCGGTATCGGGTTCGAAGACCGGTTCTTGGGACTCTTCGGCGACGGAAACGGACAGGAACGCCCCGCTCTCGTCGGTGTACTGCTGGGCTGCGCTCCAGCCCATCAGGTTCTCCGACACCATCACGTTCTCGAGCGCGTACTCGTCGGGAACCTCGGGTTCTGGAAGCTCGAGCGGTGCCACTTCTTCGGCTTCCTCGACGGTATCGTACTGTTCGAACGTCATGTCGTCGAAGCTCAGGACCTCGGCGTCTTCAGGCGGTTCGAACGCGAAGATCTCGTCGTCGATCTCCTCGTCGAAGGTGACGTCCTCGAAGGTGACCGTCATCGTCAGTTCGTCACCGATCGAGGTCGTGCTCTCCTGTTTCAGCGGGTAATCAGTCTCCTGATCGACCCAGATCGTCGCCGACTCGTAGAGGGCGTCCTCGCCGTCGGCGGTGAGTTCGAGGACGTACGCGTCGCGGTCGGCGACAGTCTCCGTTCCCTCGACTGAGGCGTCCATATCGTCGGTAAAGGCCTCGACGAAGCCCTCGTTCAGCGCCTCCTGTTCGGCCTGATCCAACCCGAGGTCAGCCTGGACGACCTCGTTGTTGTCCTCGTCGTACAGCCACGTCGTCGTTCCGTCGGCGACGACAACGTCGAACTGTTCTGGCTCGTCAGTGTCGACGATTTCGGCGCGGTACTCGCCCGTCGTTCGTTGCCAGACGTCCTGCGTGGTCGTGACGGACTCGGTTCCGTCATCCATCGTCACCGTCTGCGTTCCCTGGACGGTGTCGACGGACGACTCGGCGTCGACCGTCGCTTCGAGTAGTTCGTCCCCATCGGGGAGGTCCGTTTCACCTTCGTCAGCGTCGCCGTTTTCGGAACCGATCGCACCGAGACAGCCGGCGGAGATCAGCATCAGGGCGACGACAGCGATTACTGGAATTCGTGGGATATTCATCTGCCTTCGATCGAACGATACGGTTGGTTGATAGTTAACCGTGTGACGTTTTTTCTCGGCGAGAAATTTGGCGCTGATCGACGGAGACGAGGATTCAGATTCCGGTTAGTGGTTGATTTCGGCCGCGGAGTACTCCCGGAGAACGCGATTGACGGGCGATCGGATCGAGGCCCGTCGCCGGTCGCAACGAGCAGTGAGACGCGATCGGGCGTTCACTGACGGCTGTCCGGGAGTCGGTGTCACTTGACGCTATCGTACAGCGAGGCGGCCGTTCGCATCCCCCACGAGCCGTACTCGAGGCTGTAGTACGTCCGCAGTTCGGGGTTGAACTTCGCCTTGTACCGGTTGATCCGGCGCGTGTCGGCCCCGACGAGGTCGTACGTCTCGAGGCCCGCCTCGATGCCGTCTTCCATGATCGCCCAGTCGAGCAGGTCGTTCGTGGGGACGTCGACGTCTGCATCGGTTCGAACGCCGCCCATCCACCGACCCGTCCGTCCGCCGTACTCGAGCGCCAGAATGCCGCCGACGAACTCGTCGTCGACGCGGAGCGTGTAAGGACGGACGTGCCCGTTTGCCGACCGATCGGCGAGGTCGAGGACGAACTCGACCGGCACGTCGAAGCCGATCCCCTGTGACTCGTAGCGGTTTCTGACTTGCTCGTGGATCAGCCGAATCTCCTCGGAGCCGCCGACTGAGACGTCGTAGGCATCCTCGTCGGCGTTTCGGATGTTGCTTCGTGCGTCGCTGCTGAACGTCATCAGGAGGTCGTCTTCGCCGACCGTGAGGTCGACGGCGTAGGTGTACTCGGGCGTCGCGTCGTACCCGCTCCATTTGAACGGCCGCGAGTCCGCAAAGGCCGTCGACGTTCGGATGTGGCCGTACTTCGGGTTCAGCTCCGCATCGATCCACTCGAAGCAGCCGTCCATGAACCGTTGACGGCGACGCTCGCGCTTTCGCTGTTTCAGCTTCCCCATGTTCAGAAAGGCGGGCCCGAGATACGGCACGCGGAGGTGTGGCGGCGGCGAGAACGCCGTCGTGACGAACCGCTTGTCGACCTCGAAGACGGGAAACAGTCCGACCGGTTCCTGCCCTTTGAACCCGATCAACGGATGCAGCGTCGCATCGGCGTGTTCAGCCTGTACCGCAAGCGCCTCGAGTTCGTGACAGAGCGTTCCCTGGGGCGATCGTCTGACGAGGTCGTTCCACCGGTCGCGGTCGTCCGCCGTCGCGACTCGGACGTCGACGCTCATCGGCTCGGTCCCCCGCGCTTTGCGTCGTGGGCGGTGTGATTGCTCGCTCGGCGTTCCATAAGCGGACGGTCGCGGTCTGTACACTTTGTAAGCGACCTGTTTCCGTCCGGTTGGCGAACCGGTCAGTGACGCTGTCACTCACGGTATGCGACGAGTAACTATCCCCGGTACGGTCGAGCAGCCGATACCCACCGAATAGATGAAAGACCGCTCGACCCACACGTTACAGCCGTTCACAGCCGTTCGACAGGGCAGCAAACACCTCGCCGCACAGCTACCGACGGATCTGGTCGGTACCGCCGGCTTCGTTCTCGCCGCGGTTACGCTGTTAGCAGTCGTCGACGTCTCGTCGACGCTCGTCAGAGCTGCGATCGGATTCCCCCTCCTGATCCTCGTCCCGGGATACGCGACCGTCTCCGTGCTCTTTCCGCGCTCAGCGGCGGCGAATCAGACGCGCGACGAGTCGACACTGCTCGGTCGAGACGGCGTGACGAACGTCGAGCGAGCCGCGCTCGCGTTCGGTGTCAGCGTCGCCGTCCTCCCCCTGCTCGGCCTCTTGATCGCCGCTTCTCCGTGGGGGTACGCCACGCCGGTCGTCGTCGCGACGGTCGCTGGCTACTCCCTGCTCGCACTCGGCGCGGCCGCGGTCAGACGGCTTCGACTCCCGCCGGGGGAACGGTACCGGTTCAGCCTCCGTCGGTCGGTCGGCGCAGTTCACGCGGCGATTTTCGACACGAAAACGACGGTTCATACCGGCGTCAACGTGTTACTCGCGGTCAGCCTGCTCGTCGCATTGACGACGGTCGGCTACGCGCTCGTCGCGCCACAGCAGGGCGAACAGTACACGAGCCTGGAGGTCCTCACTGAAGACGAGTCGGGCGATCTCGTCGCGTCCGATTACGCCGGAAACGTCACGGCCGGCGAGTCGCTATCGCTCACCGTCGGCGTCGAGAACCAAGAGGGAGCGGACCGAGAGTACGCGGTCGTGATTCAAGAACAGTGGATCAGCGACGGCGAGGTCATCGACCGGACCGACGCGAATCAAACCGAGTACGCGGTAGACGACGGCGAGAGCGTCCGCGAGAGCCACGACGTGACGCCAGCGGCCGAAAGCGGCGACGTTCGAATCGCTGTCTTGCTCTATGAGGACGGCGACGTTCCCGATACGCCGACGACCGATAACGCGTACCGATACGGCTACGTCTGGACCGAGGTCGTCGACGGGGAGTAGGCGCTGAAACCGTGCCGTGACGGCATCGCTTGCGGATACGAACCTTTCTTCCAAATCCAGTCGCGATCGTCGGCAGGCTGTATATACCGTTCGAGAACGGGTCAGCAATCAGTGTATAACAAGGGTCGCATCGGGAAACGATCGCAACAACCCGAATGTCTTCACACGATGTCGCCCCGGACGAACCGATCCGAAAGGTGTTACTGTCGGTTGGATTCCTCGCACTCGCTGCAAGCGTATTGCTTGCACACACGACGCCCGCGACCGGATACGAGGTGTCGATCTACACGATGACGCCACTCTGGGTCTGGGCTGGCCTCGCGCTCGCGTTGGCGGTCTCGCTCGGCGTTTCGCTCGCTCCATCGACGAGCGGCCGTGGAACCCGTCCGATCGCACTCGTCCTCGGTGGGCTCGCCGTGACCGTCGTCGCCGGCCTGCCGATCATCCGCGGCTACCACTTCTTCGGACACCACGACGCTCTGACCCACCTCGGGTGGGCACGAGGCATCAGCGAGGGTGCGTTCTCTCCGTTCGACCTCTTCTACCCCGGCCTTCATACGACCACCGTGTTCGTCAACTCGGTCGTCGACGTTCCGCTCGAAAGCGCCATGTTGCTCGTCGTCCTGTTCACGACGATGGCGTTCGTCGTCTTCGTCCCACTCAGCGTCGGGACGATCGTCCCGGACTCGCTTGCCGTCACGATCGCCGCCTTCGGCGCGTTCCTCCTGTTGCCGATCACGACGATCTCGACGTTCATGCACCCACACTCGATGACCCAGACGATCCTGCTGTTCGCGCTGTTCGTCTATCTCCTCTTGAAGTACGTTACGGTGGACGAGAAGCCGTCGCTGGGACTTACACTGCTGTTCGCACTCGTCGCCACGTCGGCCGTCGTCTATCATCCACAGTACGTCGCACACATGCTCGTCGTCTGCCTCGGCATCTGCGCCGTACAGTTTCTGGCCCCCCGCCTTCCGTATCTCTCGGGAACGTCGACGGTGCGCCAGATCGCCGACCATCAACGCCTGTACGGACAGACGCTGTTTCTGATCGCGATCTTCCTCGTCTGGTCCGCAAACTACGGCTTTTTCTCCGGCTTCGCCGAGCGAGCGATCTCGTCCGCCGCCTCGTTCTTGCTTACCGGAAGCGGCCAAGCGGGTGCTTCGATCGCCCAGCAGGGCGGCTCGCTCGCCGCGATCGGCGTCTCACTCGGCGAGATCTTCGTCAAGCTCTTTTTCGCACACCTCGTCGTCACGCTGCTCGCGGGTCTGCTGATCCTTGCCGTGGTGTTTACCGGTCGCCCGTCACGGTTTCCGGACGTTCCGGCCGTCACGATGTACCTGGGTGCTGGCCTCGTCGGACTCGCCGGGCTGTTCGTGACCTACTTCGCCAGCGTGACGAGCGAGATGTACTTCCGCGTCTTCAGCCTGATGATGGTCTTTCTCGTTATCCTCGCCTCGATCGCGATCCACGAGGGCGTGGTGTCGCTCTCGAATCGGTTCTCGGCGGGACCGGTGCGAACGTTCGCCGCCGGCGCTATCGCCATCCTGCTCGTCCTATCGCTCGCATCCGTGTTCGCCTCGCCGTACATCTACGGCCAGTCACATCACGTCTCCGAACAGCAGATGCACGGGTACGAGACGGCCTTCGACAACGCGGCCGACGAGACCGACTTCGCCGGCCTTCGGGGTGCGCCGGACCGGTACGCGGATGCGATAGACGGACGAGAGACTCGCTCGCGGGCACACGTAACTGCCACTGCAGACACGTTCGAGCAAGGGCCCGGCGAGTACTACGACGAGGATCGGTATCTCGTCGTCTCACAGGTCGATTACGACCGCGAACTGCTCGCGTACCACGGAATTCAGTACTCGGAGAGTGATTTCGACTCGCTCGACGACGATCCGGCCCTCAATCGTGTTCACTCCAACGGTGAAGTGACCACGTACCAGGTATCGACCGAAGCGACGGCCTGATACGGATTGCTGTGACGATTTACCAGTGCAACCGCCGCCCGGGTCGCGGTTGCGCCGGAAATGACGGACAGCAAACCATCTAAGACGGTCTGCTACTCGATCAAATTCCAATTTGTCGACGTTACCAGTCGTTCTCGAAGTCAGCACGCAACCGTGCGCCATCGACGTCGGACCGAAGGGTTCGGTACGCGCGTGCGAAAATTGCGGCCGAAAACACGCCGATAATTCCGGACAGGAGGAGCCAGATCGGCATCGTCACTAGCTCGAAGATCGTCCACTCCCCATCGGCCGGCGGAACCGCGCCGAAGCCGGCGCTCAGGCGGATCAGCGCCAGTCCGGCGGCGAGCAGCGCCAGCTTGAGGCGGTTTCCGCGAACGGTGGCCCAGCTCCCCCGGAACGCACCGACGACGCCGCGGTCCCGAACACCGATCTCGTGCAGCAAGAACAGAAAGTGGAGCCAGACGACGACGACCGCGGCGAGACCCAGCACGAGCAGTACGAGCCACCCGATCAGCAGCGGCGTGCCGGACAGGACGAAGACGAGCGCGATGGCTCCGATCAACACGCCGAACGGAATCGCAAACAGCAACGCCGACTGTGCGAACGACGCGACGACACCAGCGGCCGTTGCCCACCCGATCCGTCGGAAGATGAACGCGTCGGGAATCCCGTTCGTCTCGCCGCCGACGAACGTCCGAATGGCGACGAGTGAAATCGGAATCGTCACCACGGACGTGAACACGCCGGTGAGAAGCGTCGCCACACCCATCGCCGGTTCGGACAGTTCGCCCGTGGGAACCTCCGATCCGGACGGGAGTCCAGTGCCTACATCGACCGGGACGTACATCGTCCCGGCAACCAGAAAAAGGAAAAGTCCGAGCGTCTCCGCGGCGATGAAGAACCCGGCCAACACGGCACCGTTCCGAGACGCCGCAAGCGACACTCCCTCGGAGACGACATCCCATACTCGAAACGTCATTGCCGGTACTTTCTCGGCAGCATATATATGCAGACAGCATTATTTCTGACTCGGAAAACGCCGGTCGTCCGAACGAGTCGAACGAACAGGACAGCACCAAACACACTGGGAACCGATACCAGGCGTTTCGGATCGGTTCGAAGGCCTTATACTCGAACGCTGGGTACACTCGGACGACTCGCTGGCCGCGGGCAGCAGCGGGCACCTGCACGGCTTTGCCGCAGGTCGGGATGTGATCCGCGAGAACTCGCCGGATTGAACCAGGAAATGCCCGCAGGTACATACAATGGCACAAAGCTTCTACTCCCACATCAAGGAGGCATGGAAGGACCCCGACGACGGAAAGCTCGGGGAACTGCAGTGGCAGCGCAAACAAGAATGGCGAAAGCAGGGCGCGATCGAGCGGATCGAGCGCCCAACGCGACTGGACAAGGCTCGCGAACTCGGCTACAAGGCCAAACAGGGCATCGTCGTGGCCCGCGTCTCCGTCCGAAAGGGGACCGCCCGAAAGGAGCGCTTTACGGCCGGTCGCCGATCCAAGCGCCAGGGTGTCAACCGCATCGGGCGGCGCAAGAACATCCAGCGCATCGGCGAGGAGCGCGTCTCCCGGAAGTACCCCAACCTGCGGGTGCTCAACAGCTACTGGGTCGGTGAAGACGGCTCGCAGAAGTGGTTCGAAGTGATCCTCGTCGATCCGAACCACCCCGCGATCGAGAACGACGACGATCTCAACTGGATCTGCGACGACGCGCACACGAACCGCGCGTTCCGCGGCCTCACCAACGCCGGCAAGGCCAACCGCGGCCTCAACAACCGCGGCAAGGGTGCCGAGAAGGTCCGTCCGTCGAACAACGGCGGGCAGGGCCGAGCGAAGTAAGCTCGACCAGTTTTCCCGCAGCGACTTCTACGTTCTGAGAACTATGGCAGAAATTTAAGGTCCAGACGCCCGTCGTCTCGACTATGCCCGATCACGTTCTCGTACCCGTCGACGACTCCGACCAATCCACCGAAGCGCTCGACTTTGCCTGCACCGAGTATCCGGACGCCACGATCACGGCGATACACGTCGTCGATCCCGGCGACTTCTACGCCGCGACCGGTATCGAGGGCGGTTCGATGGCGAACTACGACGAGATGCAAAAACACCACGAGAACCAGGCCGAAAAGACGCTCGAGACCGCCGTCCGACAGGCAGCCGAGCACGGACGCGAAATCGAGACCGAACGAGTCATCGGCGGCGTCTCGCGGTCGATCGTCGACTACGCGGACGAACACGACGTCGACCACATCGTCATCGGCAGCCACGGCCGAACGGGCGCGAGTCGAATCCTTCTCGGAAGCGTCGCCGAGACCGTCGTCCGTCGTTCTTCAGTGCCAGTGACGGTCACGCGTTAGAATCACCGAGAGCTGTCTCGACATCCCTAATCTGCTCGGGGATGCGTATGTTACTCACAGGAGGCCACATACGAACGGTTAGGTGCCGACCGTCCGATCGCTCGGCTATGGGACCAGATGCTCGAATCGCACTCGTTTGCGTACAGAACGCCGGTCGGAGCCAGATGGCGACTGCGTACGCGGAACGCGAGCGTGATGCTCGCGACCTCGACGTCGAGATCGTCTCCGGCGGCACCGATCCGGCCGACACCGTCCACGAGGGAGTCGTCGAGGCGATGGCTTCCGAGGGGTTCGACCTCTCGGATCGCGTTCCCGAAGCGGTTTCTGAAGCGACACTCGAGTCCTGTGACTACGTGGCGACGATGGGCTGTTCGACGCTCGAACTCGACGCCGAGACGGATGTTCGGGACTGGGCACTTTCGGATCCACACGGCAAGGACGAAGCGACTGTCCACGAGATACGCAGGGCCGTAGAAACACACGTTTCCGACCTATTCGACGAGATCGAAGCGGATCTCGAACGGTGAGACGGACCGGTGAGAGTGCGGCGGACTGCTGTCGGTGATCGTTCGAGCGGGTAGGCGATCAGACCGTCGTGAGCGAGCCGACCGGTGCGTCGGTCCGCTCGCGGGCGCGGCGAATGCCGTCCTCACCGGCCGCGATGAGCGCGAACACGCCGGCGATGGTGGCGTCTGCGGTTTCGACGATGTCGAGCAAGAGCTCTTGCGTCTCGCCCGATCGAATGAGGTCGTCGACGACGAGCACCGACTCGCCGGCGTCGATCGCCGACGCGGGCAGGTAGTAGGTGAGCTGAATGCCCGACTCCAGACGCTCGCGCGCTTCGATGAACTCCTCGACGGCAGTCTCTTTTCGCTTTTTCGCGTAGACGCACCGAGTTCCGTAGTAGCTCGCAAGCGAGGCGGCGAGCGTGATCCCGTCCGTTGCGGCGGTAAGGACGACGTCCGGTCGATCGAAATCGTAGCCGTTGGCGACGACGGGGGCAGCGAGGTCGAGAAACGGCTGGTCGAAGACGGTTTCGGAGTTGTCGACGTACCCTTCGTCGTCGACCCGAATTCGGGCGTCGAGTTCCTCAGAGAGGGCGTCGCGGCCGAGGTCGTCGACGATCTCCCGTGCCCGGTCCGCGCCGGGGAGGACGTGACCGTTGACGTAGCGATTGAGGTCGCCGGCGGGAAGCCCCGTTGTCGCGGCGAGTTCGTCGTACGTCCGCGTTTCCTTCAACATCTGTAAGACGTCGACGGCCCGCAACTGGAGGGCAGCCTTCTCGGCTCTGTTCATACAGATACACATGATTCCGCAAGTATGGATATTTCGATCGGTCGGTTGAACGGGATCATCACGAACGTGGCTACTGGAGCCACCGTCGCGAGACGACACAGCACACCAGACGACGCGAGTGCAGGCACGAGGCTTTTCGCTGTAACCGGCACAGACGTAGCTATGTCGAACGAACGGCCAACCGCCAGAGAGCTTCGGCAGGGGATCACGGTCGAGATCGTACAGGGCGACCAGGACGTCCAGTCCGAAGATCAGGAGCCGATCGTCGGCGAGGTCGCGACGATCTACGAGGACGACCCCGCCGGACCCGAAGTCGAACTGAAAAACGGGGTCGTCGGCCACGTACAGTCGATCGTTCACGACGAGTAGACATCCGTTTCCGTCGGTTCTTCGACGGTACTGTCACCAGGAACGTAACAGCCACTTTCCCATCCCGAGAGCAGCACCTCGATCCGAGGGTGTGGTATCACAATCGGGTTACTTTTGATCTCGCTACTCGAAACACCATGTGTGCTGTCGGTCGAACTCCACGTCCACTCGGAACTGTCCTACGACGGCCGGGATCCGGTCGATCTCATTCTCGAACAGGCCCAGGCGGTCGGGCTCGACGCCATCGCGGTAACGGACCACGACGAGATCGATGCCAGCCTCGAAGCTGCCAAACGCGCGTCCGAGTACGGGCTCGTCGGCATCCCCGGAATGGAGATATCGAGCAAAGCGGGCCACATTCTGGGACTGGGGATCGAGGAGTCGATCCCACCGGGGCTGTCCTACGAATCGACGATCGAGGCGATCCACGAGCAAGGCGGCCTCGTCGTGATCCCCCACCCGTTTCAGGAGTCACGCCACGGCGTGATGGCTCGCGTTTCGAGGGACGAACTCGCGGACGGCGACGCCATCGAGATCTACAACTCGCGGCTGCTGACGGGGCGAGCGAACCGTCAGGCCGAACGCTTCGCCCGCTCGCGTGACCTCCCGATGACTGCAGGAAGTGACGCACACATCAGCGAGATGGTCGGCCAGGCCGTCACTCGGGTGGAGGCAGACGAGCGCTCCGTCGACGCGATTCTCGAGGCGGTCCGCGAGGGGAAGACGTCCGTCGAAGGAAATCGGACGCCGTGGCGTATCAGCTTCCGGCAGGCCGCCGGCGGGGCCAAACGCCGGATCAGAAACGGCATGATGGGGCTGTTCCGATGACGCTGCGCGGTGCGGAGCCGAACACGGTTCGTGAGGCGATCGAGACCGACGAGGCGCTCCCCGGAACAGCGGGGTTCGCCGGCGAAGTCGATGGAACCCTCGTTCGCGACGTCCTCGGCCGCGTGCCGCTGTTCGTCGATCGAGAGAACGGCTCGGACCGATGGAGTTTCGAACCGTCGACGCTCGCGGACCCCGTCGCGTTTCCTGCCGGTGGCGTCGCCGACCTCGACGAGACCGGGTTCGACGCTGCAGGTGACCTCACCGTCGACCGGCGGTGGACGATTCCGGACCCGACGCCCGACACCGATCCGGAGTCGGCGCTCGACCGCCTCGACGCTGCGATCCAAACCGCGATCGAGTCGGTTCGGTCGCCCGACCGCGACGTCGCAGTCGCCTTCTCGGGCGGCGTCGACTCGGCGCTCGTCGCCGAACTGCTCGACGCGCCGCTGTACGTTGTCGGCTTTCCCGACAGCCACGACGTCGAGGCCGCACGGACCGCCGCAGCGGCGATGAACCGGGAGCTAACCGTCGTCGAACTCGAGCCCGCTGACCTCGAGCAGGCGGTGCCCGAAATCGCACGAGCGACGGGACGGACGAACGCGATGGACGTCCAGATCGCGCTGCCGCTGTTTCTGGTCGGCGAACGCGCCGCCGCCGACGGCTTCGATGCGCTCGCAGTCGGCCAGGGAGCCGACGAACTGTTCGGCGGCTACGAGAAGGTCGTCCGACTCGATCACCGCGTCGAGGCCGAAACGACGCGCGAGGCCGTCCGAGAACAGATCCGAAGCTTATCCGAACAGCTTCCGCGGGACGTACTCGCGATCGAGGCGACCGGACTCGAGCCGGTCGCACCGCTGCTTCATGATGCCGTCGTCGAGGCCGCGCTTCGGCTGCCCGACGATCTCCTCGCCGACGAGGAGACCCGAAAACGAGGCTTCCGACGGGTTGCGACGCGCTATCTGCCCGATGAGGTCGCGACTCGGGACAAAAAGGCAGTTCAGTACGGCAGCCTCGTCGCCCGCGAACTCGACCGGCTCGCTCGGCAGGCGGGCTACAAACGCCGGATAGACGACCACATCTCGAAGTACGTCGCGTCGTTGCTCGAGGCCGACAGAACGTAGGGCGATCACCGCTGTAGACTCGATTTTCCGATAGCCGTACGGTCGCATTGAGATTCATCCCGCGGCTAACGGCACGGGTATTCTCCTCGAACCGGTATAATAATCGTCGTTGTCGGGCAGAAATTATAATTTCCAATACTCGTGAAAGAAAACGGGAAGCGCGAGTAATCGTCCTTAGAAGACATTTTTCGTCTAAGAAAGAAATATGTGTGCTTGATCCGTTGGTGGATGTATGACAGCCGACGCCGGCCGCGACGGTCCGCCCCCGTTCGATCGGCTCTTCGAGAGGGAGGACACGAAACAACGAGTGTACGGTGCGGTGTTGCACGCCAGAGAGCCGATGACGGCCGCCGAGGTCGCCGAGCGAGCGGACTGCTCGGCGGATTCGGCGCGGACTCACCTGTCTTTCTACGCCGACCTCGGTATCGTCATCCGACACGAAGGCCGGCCGGTCAGGTACGAGCGCAACGACGACTACTTCGAGTGGCGGCGGGTGAACGAGCTGGCGCGGGAGAACACTGTCGACGAGTTGCAGGCCCGCGTGTCGGAGCTGACCGACCGGATCAAGGAGTACCGCGACGAATACAGTGCTGACTCGCCCGCCGAAGTGGATGTCCTCGAATTCGACGCGAAGCGCGTTGACGACGCGTACGTGGACCTCGGTGATTGGGAAACGGCCATCGAGGAGCGCCGCCTTCACGAACGCGCTCGGAGAAAGGCCGCCGGCTCGACGGCTCCGTCGCACAGTTGACGATGGTGCCGACGGACGACGGCGCGAGCCCCGCGCCGATAGATCGGTCGGTACTGGAGCGGATGCGTTCTCAGTTCGTCGGGCGTCGCATGTTCGAGTCGGCGGAGATCGTCGCGGAGGGGAAACAACACCTCCGCGTCGAGCTATCCGGTGACTACTACCCGCGTGACGCGTCTGCCCGCTTCGAGATTCGCTGGTACCGCAACGACGACTTCAATTTCCACTACCAAGAGGAGCGGCGGGACAGCGTGTGGAACTGTCGATGGGATCGACATCCGAACGCGCACAACTCGCGAGATCACTTCCATCCGCCGCCGGAGGCCAGTCGTACCGACGCGGCGGACGCTCACTGGCCAGCTGACCATCGCGACGTGTGCCGCCTCGTCCTCGACCGCGTCGAGGAGCGCATTGAGACGCTGTGGAAGCAGCGATAGACAGACGAACTCGTACTCTTCCGTTTTGCCGGAGGCATACAGCACTACCGGACCTCTCCGACTCAATTCAGTCTGCTGGTACGACAGTTAGGACGGGAGCGGACACAGACTCGCCGTAAAGACGACCATTTCGTCCGTCTCGTTTCTCGCGCCGTGTTCGACGCCGCGGTCGTGGCGGACGACGCCGGGCGCGTCGATTCGCTCGCTGTCCCCGTTTTGCAGGACGGTCACCGTCCCCTCGAGGACGTGAAACACGTTCGTGCTGTCGCCGTGCTCGTGGGGTTGGAGTTCCGCGTCGGGGCCGAGCGCGAACGCTTTGACGAGGACGTCGTCCGTGACGACCAGTTCCGTGCTCTCGACCTCGCCGCGTCCAGGATCGAGCTCCGAGAGTGCGTCTGCGTATCTATCGAGTGCCATCACTCGGGTATTCGTTCGGTACCGTGAAAATTATCGGGGACGATCGAACAACGAAACCGACCGCAACGTCAGTCTTCGGTCTCGGTCGGCAGTGCGCTGTCCGGCTGGTCGCCGGTGTTCTTGTCGACTGTTCGGCGGTTGGTCTCGCCGATACGATCCGAAACCTCGGCGACGACGTCCTCGACGGGCTCCTGTATCGGGCTCTCGTCGTTTTTCACGATCGCACCCTCGCTGCCGTCGGCACCGAAGTCGGGGTGGATCGGAATGCGGCCGAGCAGCGGCGTGTCGTACTTGTCGACGATGGAGTCTGCGCCTTCGGTACCGAACAGGCCGTGCTGGTCGCCACAGGAGGGACAGACGAACGAACTCATGTTCTCGACGACGCCGAGGACGGGCGTGTCGTGTTTGTTGAACATCTGAATTCCCTTTCGAGTGTCCTCGAGAGCCATCTCCTGGGGCGTCGTGACGACGACCGCGCCGGTCACCGGCATCGACTGGAGGAGATTCAGCGTCGCGTCCCCGGTTCCCGGTGGCAGGTCGACGATGAGGTAGTCGAGCTGTCCCCACTCGACGCCGTCCAGGAACTTCATCATGAACTTGTTGACCATCGGGCCGCGGAGGATCGCGGGGTCGTCCTCCTCTTCCATCATGAAGCCCATGCTGATAACCCGAACGCCGTCCGAGCGCGGCGGAACGATGTCCTCGTTCGGCATCACGCCGGGTTCACCTTCGACCGGCAGGATCTTGGGAATGTTCGGGCCGTGAATGTCGGCATCCAGCAGTCCGACCATCGCACCGCGTTTCTCGAGGCCGGCCGCGAGGTTCGCGGCGACCGTCGTCTTCCCGACGCCTCCCTTCCCGGAGGCGACGGCGATGACGTTGCGAACCCGCGGCAGGACCTCGTCGTCGAAGCCGTGTTCCTGGCCGACGTGTGCGCGCAGATCGGCTTCGAGGCCGGCCTCGTCGCAGACCTCGCGAACGCGGTTTCCGAGCTCCATCTCGGAGGGGGCGTACGGCGCGTTGAGCGCGAGCGAGATCCGGGCGGTCTCGTCGTCGATGACGACGTCGTTGACCAACCCGAGCGAGACGATGTCCTCGCCGATGTCCGGATCCTCGATCTCCTCGAGTCTGATCTTGAGTTCGTGTTCTGTGATACTCATAATGCGTCGGTGTGCTCTAGGCAAACGGACGGGGCCGACGGGGATACGTGTGATGGTTTGATGTGTCTCGTTGCGACTCTCCGTCACGACACACCTGGCAAGTGGCATCCAAAGCTTGCGATCAATTGTACTGCGGACTACTGTCCGTCAGTTCTGGCGCACCCACGACCCGTCTGCAATCGTCCCGGCTCTGTTGAAACCCTCGGAAGCTGAGACAAACTGCGTGCTGAATATAGAGGATGGATGCAGCAGCGAGTCACACGGTGCCCGGTTCGGATCGCTGTTTATTCACCACTGGCTACATACAGGTAGATCGCAGAGACCGCAAGCACCGCTTCAGCAGCTTTTGTGATCACCGCTAGTGGATTGAGATTACCTTCCATGTAGAAGGCTTCCACACCCCATCCTTGGACCGGGAACAGTGCCAGAATCGTTACAATAGCGTATAGAGCCGCGACAATGAACAACCACCGTCGCCAGAATCGGGTCACGTAAAGAATAGCTCCACCGATAAAACCGAGACCGTTGAGAATAAAGAGAACAGCGAGTAGCAGGCTCATTTCGATCGCGTTCGTCGATGCCACCAGATGTAGTACACCCGTGATGAGTGCCGTTACAATGGCGAGATACCCGACAGGATTTGATGGACGGTTCAAAATCGACTCAGGGTTTCGTGTACGATTTTTCCCCATATGCACAATATTGTGCAGAGCTCGTTGTAATGGCTTATGGTTCAATCAACGAATCACGACAGTGATAACCTTCTTTAGACGATACCCTCCCGTGTAAGCACGAATCTCGTGTACTAGCCGCTTCCAATTTCACCATCACTAGTTATGGAACTTCCTTAGGATTGCATAACAGAACCACTTGTACATCGCTATCCTGCCTATCTGTTTCAGTGCTGACTATGCGCTGTGTATTCAGCACGACTGTCGAAACCCATCACCCAATGAGGATTTCAATAGAGCCATCGTACCGGAAACTCGGTACAGCAACCGATAACTCGTTACAGTTGTGACGACAGTCGGCAGAAGAGGAAATCGCAGAACGACAAGAAAGACGGATCGGCGTCTACGGTCCGGGTGACCCGAGCGGTTCGGGGATCCCGCCGAAGAAGACGTAGCCGATGATCACGGTCAGGATGAACATCCCGATCCACATCTGTGCCGCGATGCCGACGAGATACGAGACGCCAAGGAGTCCCGTTTTCGGATCGCGCGGTTTACCGGTAAACCACGCGACGACCATGACGTAGATCGGAACGAGGACGACGCCGAAGATCAGCCAGGTTCCGATGTTGGGGAACCCGGTCAGGCCCTCGGTTCCGTCGTAGCCGTGGTACAGCAGGTCTGCCGGGACGGAGGCGAGCAGGGTCGCGAGCGTGCTCATGCTTTCACCTCAGTCTCAGTTGCGGAGTCGCTTGGTTCTTCGTGTTCGTGTTCGTGACCGTGGTCGCCACGGAGGTGTTCGATCGCGTGGAGTTCGACCACGGGAACGACCTTCGAGACGACGAGGAAGATCAGGACGACCATCCCGATCGTTCCCAGCAGCGAGAGCCATTCGATCAGGCTCGGGAAGTACTCGCCGGGCGTTGCGGCGTAGATCTCGAACTCGGGGTGAAGGAATCCTTCGACGACG
Organism: Natrialbaceae archaeon A-arb3/5; assembly: GCA_046614585.1. Classification (GTDB taxonomy): domain Archaea; phylum Halobacteriota; class Halobacteria; order Halobacteriales; family Natrialbaceae; genus JBKKHI01. The sequence continues at coordinate 131,862 of JBKKHI010000009.1, forward strand.
AAGATCAGCTTCTCCAGGAGCGTCCCGGTGAGCACCGCAACTGCGGCGACGAGTGCACGTGGCTTCGTGAACAACGACGGGCGGATAGTCTGTGCGAAGATGTAGACGAGCGTCGCAAAGACCAGCCCCATCGCAGTGATGTACATCCAGTGGCCGATCGTCGCTACCTGTGCGACCTCCGTGCTAACCGGTGCAGCGAAGAGGCCGGTGACGTTCTGCTGGAGCTGCAGCCAGAGGAACAGCAGACAGAAGAATCCGAGCCACAGGAGCAGGCCGCGGAAGACGTCGTCGGTCATGATGTGTTCCCAGTTGTACGCGCGTCGGAACGCGTAGGCGACGAGGATCACGCCGCTGATCGCCGAGGTAAGTGCGATGGTGAGGAACTGCGGCCCCTGAATTGCGCCGAACCAGGCCGGCATGCCCGGAAGGACGGCGAACAGCCACGGAATGACACCGCCGTGAAGCAGAAGTGGTGCCATGATGATGATCGCGAGCGCGAGCCACCAGACCATCCGCTCGACGACCTCGTCCTCTTCCTCGGTGTAGCCGAGGGTCATGACGTCGTAGACCGGCGAGAAGTGGTCGGGAAGCTGGTCGCGCAATCGAGTGATGTCGTACCGGAGCGTGAGCGCGAGGTAGGTCGCGGTCAGCACGAAGTAAGCCGTGATGACGGTCACGTCCCATACCAGCGGCGAGTTGTTGACCGTGATGTGGTAGTGACCCAGCACGCTCGTGACCATTCGGTCAGGACGGCCCATGTGGACCAGGATGTAGAATCCGGCCGCGGAGAGGCCGGCGATCGTCAGCAGTTCAGCGAGGCGGGCGACCGGCATGTACCGATCCATTCCGAGCAGTCGAACTGCAGCGGAGAGGATGATCCCGCCGTGGGCGATCCCGACCCACCAGATGAACGCGCCGATGTACAGTCCCCAGGTCGCGCCGCCACCGGAGCCCCAATCGGAGAGGCCGGTGACGATCATCCCCTGCTGAAGCTGATACAGCCAGGCGACGAGGAAGGCTCCGAACGCGAGGGCACACGCGCCAAACAGCGCGATGTACTTCTTGGAGAACGTGTTGATCGGGCGGAGAATGTCCGCCTCGTTCGGCGTCTTCGTGCTCATAGCGACACCCCGGCGTCACCGACGGTCCCCTCGTCGAGGACCTCCTTGCGGTTGTCGACGAGGTCCGGTTCCGAGCCGTCAGCACGCTCGTAGCTGACATCTGCGTACTCCTGACCCGTTCCCGTCGGCTCTCGCTGTTCGGCGTTCGGACCGGGTTCGTTCCCGAGGTAGACGATGTTCGGGTTGGTTCCCATGTCCTCGAGCAGTCGGAAGTTCGACTCGGGTCTGCCAGCGAAGCTCTCGAGAAGGAGCTGAGCGTCGTCCTCGTCGGGGCCCTCGAACTCCTCGTCGTCGTCCGTCTCGTCCGCGAGTCCGAGTTCGACGAGTACCTCTTCGCTGTCGTGGTCGATACCGAGGTCTGCGAGGGCGTCGAGCGCCTCTTGGACATCCGATTCGTACGCGGCGAGATCGCCGTCACCGTCACCTAAGTCTTCACCGGTAATTTCGACTGCCTTCGTGAGCGAAAGTGATTCCTCGTCGAAGAACGTCTCCTCGTAGACCGTCTCGAGGTCGACGTCCTCGCCCTCGAGATCCGATTCGAGGCTGCTCGCCGAGGGGATCGAAAGCTGTGCGAGCGTCCGACCGCGACTCGGGTTGTCGGCGTAGCGCTGTGGGTCACTACCGCTATCGTTCATATCACCGAACTGGATCGCGTCCGGCGGACAGGCCTCTTCGCAGGCGGTCGTGCCGACGAAGTCCTCGCCGCGGTCGCCGTCCTGTCGGGTTGGACACATCGTACACTTGCTCATGACGCCACGCGGGGCACGACTGTCGACCCAGCGGTCGCGCTCGTCGTGCATGTGGTCGCCTTCCATGCCCATGTCTTCGGCGTGGGCTGCGACTTCGTCCGTCGAAATGTCGGGTTCGTCCCACTGGAAGTAGTTGACGCCGTAGGGACAGGCAACCTGACAGTACCGACAGCCGATACAGACGTCGTAGTCGGTCAGAACGAGTCCGTCCTTGTCTCGCGTGTGGCGGGCCGTCGTCGGACAGACCTTTTCACACGGCGCGTCCGTACAGTGCTGGCACGGACGGACGAGTCGGTTGGTCTCACTCGTGTCGGTCTGGCCGTCCTCGAACTCGAGGACGTACATCCAGTTGACACCCTGATCGATGTTGTTCTCCGACCCACAGGCGCTGACACAGGAAAGACAGCCGTCACAGCGCTCGAGGTCGATCGCCATTCCCCACTGGACGCCGTCGTCGCCGTCGTCTTCTTCTTCCTGTGCGGCGACGTTCGGTGCGGATCGTCCGTCGTCGGCGGTCCCCCAGGCACCGAGTCCGACGGCGGCCGCGCCGGCCCCCATCTTCTTCATAGCGTCACGGCGACTGTCCTCGCCGTCGCCGTCGAACGTCGAAAGCATCCGGGAGACGGTGCCTTCTTCGGCGGCTTTTGCCTCCTCGTAGGCTTCTTCCGTCGGACGCTGGTCCTCGCCGAACTCTTCCATCACGTCGTCGTGATATTTCTCGTGGAAGTCGGCTTCGGAGAGTTCGCCCTTGGTGACGCGCATCGCGTCTTTTGCCATCTCCATCCCGAGTTCGTTGTCGTACTCGGTCTCGTCGAGCATCTCCTCCAGTTCTCCTTCCCACTCGCTACCGAGCGGGTGGAACGATTCGTCGTCCGTACTCATTTACTTAGAACACCTCTGGACATTCCATCTCTCATCGAGTGGATACTCTCCGATGGATACTTGAATACGTTCATTTGTGATTCGCTACTGCGGACTCACAACTAGATATGGATGAATTGTGAAGCTGATTTCCACGCTATGAGAATGGGCGCGAACATGTTCGCCCATATAAAATAAACCTTCGATTTTCCAACTGGATTCGCGAGTCGAATGCGGGTGATCAGTACCGGATAACGGCGTGTGAGCGGTTTTCACCACCTGCCTTCTCAACTCGTTGCGAGCTGTTCTTCGAGCGGTTCGCTGTCGTCGAGCCCCGGCAGGTCGTCGACGAACCGTTTGATGATCGCTTCCTCGGCCCGGTGGAGCGTCTCGCTGCAGGTCGATTTCGCGATGTCGAGGTGTTTGGCGAGTTCGGTGAGCGAGCAGCGTCGTGGCGTATCGTAGTACCCCTCCTCGACCGCCGCGGCGACGACCTCGAGCTGACGGTCGGAGAGAAGCTGGCTCTCGTGGATCCGTTCGTGGACGTTCTCGATGCGATACTGCAGACCGAACTGTTCGAGTTGGTCGGCGAGTTCTGCGAGTCGGTCTCGCGACCCGGTGACGTCGATCGTCGCCTCGCCGTCTTGAATCTCGACGGGGAGTTCGATCGGCATCCCCGAGTCGCGCGAGGAAAACAGCAACAGCGGTGCGGTCGTCTCGAAGTGGACCGTCGCCTCGTTATCGCTCCACTGGGCGAGCGAGAGTTCCGTAATCTGTGGGTGGCGCTCCATCTCATCGACGACGTCGGGGGCGTCTTCTCCGGCGATCCGGACGAGGGCGAATCCGGTTTCCGCGCCCGGTACCGCTGCCAGAACGCGAAACGTCGCCTCCGGATACGTCGTCGATACCTGCTGTATCCAGACTTGTTCGGGCATCGTAATGGTAAGTGTCGCCTGGGCCATAGGGAATCGGTATAGCTGCTAGTAGCAGCCGTGGGAACGAATACGTTCGCCGTTATTCCTACGCCGTGGGAATACCCCACGAACCCGCAGCACTGCTCGGCGCTCGGTGGAAACGACGAACACGTTCGCATCAATACCCAACCGACGGCGGCTCAAATTCACGCTTATGGCAACCGAATCCATAGACAGAACGCTCGACGTTCGCGAAATAGACGGTCCGCCGTTCGACGAGATCATCGCCGAACTCGATCAGCTCACGGCTGACGAGCGACTTCGGTTGATCGCGCCGTTCGAACCGAAACCGCTCTACGAGGTGCTCGACGCCCGCGGATTCGATCACGAGAGCCAACAGCAGTCGGCAGACCTCTGGTACGTTCACATCGAGCACGCGTAGCGACGAGTCGCTTCGAACATATTCGTCCAAACATCGATCCTGTTGTCACTCCGAACTGTAGTCGTATGACGCGACTCGATGTCAGGGAGATTCCGCCGGTGAACCGCCATCCAACGATCCACGAGCAGTTCGAGAAACTCGAGCCGGGTGAGACGCTGACGATCGTCAACGACCACGAGCCGAAGCCGCTTTATTACGAGTTCGAAGCCGAGGTAGACAGCTTCGATGCCGACGGCTACGAGGTCGAACGCGTCGCCGCCGAGGAGTTCGTCGCGCAGTTCCCGAAACGCGAGCCGTAGTCGGCTAAAACGGGTACGGCACTACTTCACACGGGCTACTGTCCGTCAGTGCCGGTGCAATGGGCCCGTCTGCGGGATTCTGCCATCGGTACAGCAATGCGCCCCAAACTGGCCACAAACGGACCGAACACGTGCGCCACGAAACGTAGGAAGCGGGCGACCGTTCGATCAGCTATGCAGTCGACGACAACCGTACTCGAGCGAACGGGGGGACCGACTGACCGACCGCAGGAGACGATCGACGTGCGCTCGCTCGGGCCGCCAAAGCCGCTGCAAAACACGCTCGAGCGACTTGCCGACGTGCCCGACGAAACCGTGTTGATCCAGCGCAACGACCGGGTCCCACAGTTTCTCTTCCCGAAACTCGATGACCGCGGCTATCGATACGAGACGGTTGAACTCGAAGCGGAGGTCATCACGGTCATCTGGCGATCGATCGAGTGATCAAGTAATAGTAATCACTGAAAGTCGCTGCACACCCTGTTGTACGATCGAGTCCCGGTAGTCTTCTCTCCAGTGTTCGATTCGAGAGCCGCGTTTCCTCCACGATCCTTACTGATCGCCAAATCCACCGACGTGGTGCCTCGAATTGCCTCCTTCAAACCGTCCACTGCAGAAGATAAACTAGCATTGTATATGAGAAACGTAGCTTGTATTAGGGGGAAGCGAGATGGTGTATCTCATGAGCACTCGAGCCAGCGCGAGTCGGGACGGAGACAAACCATGAGTTCAGGGACGGACGACGACGGCGGTCACTGTTCGACGCCGGATTCGGATGGCGAAGTGGCAGAAGAGATCGCAATCGTCTCCTTCGAACGGAAGCTGGAGACGGCCGAGGAGATCAAAGTCGAACTCGAGGATCGCTACGAGACGATCGACATTATCGAGTACCACGGGACGGTCTTCGACGAGCACTGGGGAGAGTACGACTGCTTCGTCGGGCTGATGGCGTCGGGAATCGCGATGCGCAAGACGGCCCACCTGCTCGACGACAAGTGGGACGACCCCGCGATCTGTGTGGTCGACGAGGAACTGACGTGGGCGATCCCGATCACGGGCGGCCACCACGGTGCAAACCAGGTCGCACAGGACCTGGCGACGATGGGCGCGATTCCGGCGATGACCACTGCCTCGGAAGCGGCGGGCAAGCAGGGCGTCGAGTCCCGCGCGAAGGCGATGGACACCCACGTCGTCAACGGCGACTCGACCGTGAAGACGAACCTCGCCGTCCTCGACGAGAACCTTGGACCCGTTGCTCGACTCGACGGGCCCAAAGCGGTGCTCGTCGGCGACGACGTGACGGTACTCAAGCGAAACAAAGACGAGGGCGTCGTTCTCGGAACCGGCAGCGTTTCAGGGGCGAGCAAAGATGCCTTCCTCGCCGCGTGGGAAACGGCCCTCGGGCAGACCGACTACGACTTCTCGGACGTCGAGTTCGTCGCCACTGCAACCCGGAAAGAGGACGAAGAGGGCCTGCTCGAGGCCGCTCGGGAACTCGATCTCGGTGTCGTCGCGTTCGACAAGGAGACGCTGCTCGATCACGAGGGCCCGACGCCGTCGAAATCAAAGGAACTGATCGGCTGGCCCGGCGTTTCGGAGGCGAGCGCCATTGCGGGCGGGCGTGAACAGGAACTCGTGCTCGAGAAGATCGGCTACGAAAACGAGGTTACGGTGGCGATCGGTCGATGAGCGCCGACGATTCGAACACCGAGGTTGGGACCGAGGCCGAAGGCACCCCCGATGATCACGGCACCCTCTCCGTCGTCGGCATCGGCCCCGGCCTGCCGGATCACATGACCGCAAAGGCCAAGCGCGTGATCGAATCGGCCGACGTCGTCATCGCCTCGAGCCTGTATCAGGAGTTCCTGCGCGACGACGGCACCCTGCCGCCCGAAGAGGCTGTCGACGAAGACGGGATCGCGACCCGAGACGACGGCTTCGAACAGGAGATCGTTCGCTCGACGATGGGGCGTCAGATCGAACTCGCTCGCGCGGCGTTCGATCACGTCCGCGAGGGGAAAGACGTCGCCCACGTTTCGGGCGGCGACCCCTCCGTGTACGGCAAGTCGGACCTCATCTTCAAGATGGCCGAGGAGGACGACGCGACGGATATTCCGATCGAGATCGTTCCCGGCCTCACGGCGGCGCTGGGCGGCGCGGCCAACGTCGGCGCGCCGCTGTGTAACGACTTCTGTACGATCTCGCTGTCCGATAAGTGGCGCGGCTGGGACGAGATAGAGGAGAAGCTTCGCGCGGCCGCGATCAGCGATTTCGTGATCGTCCTCTACAACTGTTGGCGCAACTACGAGCAAGCCGTCGATATCGTTCGCGAGGAGCGCACCGACGAGGCCCTCGTGGCGATCGTCAACGACGCCGGCCGCGAAGACGCCGGCCGGAACGGCGAGAGCCAGCACATTACGACCCTGGGAGAGGCCGCCGACCACGACGACAAGGTCTCGGGAATGGGCACCTCGCTCATCATCGGCAATCACGAAACTACGACGTGGCGAAACGACGACCGAACGTACCTCGTCACCCCGCGGGGCGGACGGGACGTCGACGACTTCTGAGAGACTACCCACGACACACCAATGAGCACGGACACCAACGCAGACACCGACGATGAATCGACTTCCAAATGCGGCGCGTCCTCGAGCGTGACCGAAACTGATATCTCGAAATCGGAATCGAAATGCGGCACTTCACCGAGCGACTCGGACGAGTCGAGCGGCTCGAAATGCGGTGCCTCCTCAAGCAACTCGGACGACTCGAGTTCGAAGTGTGGCGCATCCAGTTCTGACGACGGCGACTCGAACGAGCAGGAAGTCGGGGCGACAATCGAGGACTTCGACGCCGAACCCGGCCAGCTGATCGCCGTCGGTCTCGGTCCCGGCCATGCGGAAGGAATGACCGAGCGCGCGAAGAACGCCCTACTCGACGCCGATCACATCGTCGGCTACACGACCTATATCGAACTCATTCCGGACGAGATCACCGAGCAGGCCGACGACATCTACGACACGCCGATGTGCGGCGAAGTGTCGCGCACCGAGGAATCGATCGACCGCACGCTCGCCGGCAACGACGTCGCCATCGTCGGCAGCGGCGATCCCAACGTCTACGCGCTCGCGGGGCTTGCACTCGAGATCTTGGAGTCGAAGGGCGCGACGGCCTCGATGGTCGACTTCGACGTGGTGCCGGGCGTCCCCGCAGCACAGTCCTGTGCGGCCCGCCTCGGCGCGCCGCTCGTGAACGACACGGTCTCGGTCTCGCTGTCGGATCACCTCGTTCCGATGCCCGAAATCGAGTCTCGCCTCCACTCCGTCGCGAGCGAGAACTTCACGATCACGATTTACAACCCGTGGAGTCGCAAGCGCCGCGACAATTTCGAGAAGTGCTGTGAGATCCTCCTCACGCACCGCGAGCCCGACACGCCAGTCGGCATCGTCCACGGCGCGGGCCGTGAGGACGAGCAGGTGCTGATCACCGAACTCGCCGAACTCGAGGAACTCGGCGAGAGCGAGATCATCGACATGACGACGACGATCCTCGTCGGCACCGAGGACACCTACGTCTGGGACGACCGGATGGTCACGCCGCGAGGCTACGAGACGAAGTACGACTACTGAGCGCCAACACTCACGATTCAACCCATGCCACGATACGAAGTCACCATCGAGAAAGACGCCTGCGACGGTATCTTCGCCTGCCTGACCCGCGATCCGCGATTTATTGAGGGCGAGGACGGCCTCGCGACGGTCGATCCGGATGCGGATCCGGTCTACGACTGCGAGGGCGACGTGACGGATACCGAAACGCAGGTCATCGCGACGTTCGACGACGACCGAATTGACGAGGCGAAGCAAGCCGCCGCAGCCTGTCCAACGGACGCGATCATCGTCGAGGAGGTGGACGAATGAGCGAAACGCAGTCGAACGCCAACGACGACGAGACACTCGAAATCGAGGTTCCGGCAGATCCGCTCGCGGGCCATCCCGCGACGGCGTACTTCTGGGGCCACGTCGCGGGCAGCGGTGACGTTTCCAACGACGGGATCGAGGTCGTCACCAACGACAAGGAGTCAGCGCAGGTACTCGCCGCGATCGCGGGTGGCGATCTCGAGCACGAGACGACCAGCCGCGAGTACGCCCACGACGCGTCGATCACGCGCACGGAAGACGAGTACACGCTGTCGATCGGCGACAACGAAGGCGGCGGATCCAGCGGTTCAGGACTTCTCGGACGCAGCGGCGCACTCGGTCTCCCCGTCGACGGCCGCGGGAAGTACCGGTTCGGAGCCTTCTCGAGTCACGATCGGGAACTGCTCCGCGGGTTGCTCGAGGGCTGTGGCACGATCTGCTTCAAGTCCAAGAGCGGGACCGTGGGCATCTCGTTCGTTCACGACAATCGTGCGCTGCTCGAACTGACTCAAGAGCTGATCGACGAGTGTCCGGTGGATGCACCCTACGACGAACTCTCGGAGACTTCGTCGGGCGGCTACTGGTTCGGTGTCGATGACGCCGTTGCACCCGAGTTCGGAACGTGGCTGTACGAGAACTGCGAGGAGACCGGCCTCTTCGCACCGAGCCGACGGCGAAAGCTCGAGCGCAGCCTCGAGCAGGCCGACGCGTACGACGACTAACGACCGAAACGACAGCCAACCGATGAGCACACCCGACGACACCACGTCCGTGTCCGCGTCCGCCTTCGACGACGAGGCCGTCCTGTTGGTTGGTCACGGTTCCCGACGGGAGAAGTCCAACGAGCAGGTGCGCGAACTCGCCGCCGGCCTCGAGTCCCGACTGGGGATTCCGGTCGACGCGGCGTTTCTCGAACTCGCGGAGCCGGCGATCGACGAGGCCTTCGCGGGACTCGAACCGGTCGCCTCGCGAGTGGCGGTCGTCCACTGCTCGCTGTTCGCCGCGAGTCACGTCAAAAACGACGTCCCGCTCGCGATCGAGCAGGCGCGGGCGAGCTACGACCTCGAAATCGACAACGGCGCGCACCTCGGGATCCACCCCGCGATTCTGGATTTACTGGACGACCGCGCCGCAGCCGTCGAGGCCGAACTGGGCGTCGACCGAACGGATGACGACGTTGCCGTCGTCTGCTGCGGGCGCGGTTCCAGCGATCCCGACGCGAACGGCGACGTGCACAAGCTCGCACGACTGCTCTACGAGGGCCGCGAGTTCGAGCGTGTCGACGCCTCGTTCGTCGGGGTCACCGAGCCACAACTCGAGGAGACCTTACACGGGCTCTCGAAGCATCGTCCGGACGCGGTCGTCGTGCTGCCGTACATGCTCGGCGACGGCGTCCTCACCCAGCGAGTGCGGGACTGGACGGCGGAGTTCGACGACGACTACCCCTACGTCGACGCGCTGGCGGGCGAGCCGCTCGGCACGGACTCGCGGCTGCTCGACGTCTTCGCCGACCGCTGGCAGGAAGCGCGGTCGGGACGCGTCGAGATGTCCTGTGACACGTGTAAGTACAAAGTCGATCTCGAAGGGTACGAGGAGGACGTCGGCGGCGCTCGCGCGATGCTTCGCGCGTTGGCACATCAGGAGACACACGCCGACCGCGAAAACGTCGACGACGAGCCCCACAGCCACGACGCACCCGCGAAACACGTCGCGGTGTGTACGAACCAGACCTGTGCGAAGATGGGCTCGCCGACGGTCTTCGAGCGCCTCCGACAGGCAGTTCGGGATTCCGAACACTGCGACGCCCGCATCACGCGGTCGTCCTGTCTGGGTCGCTGTGGTGACGGACCCATGGTCGCGGTTTACCCGGACGGGATCTGGTACGGCGACGTCGCATCCGAGGATGCCGAACGGATCGTTTCCGACCATCTGGATCGAGACCGCATCGTTAGCGATCTCGTCGACCAGACACTGTAGCAGCGGTATAGCCGATCGAACACCCGAAACACAACGACAAGTAGACCCACTAACACAGATGAGCTGTCACGAAATCGAAGCGTTACGACTCGGACTGATGAACGTCCTCGGTGTCGGGGACCAGAGCGCTCGCGAGCACGCCGAGAAAGAACTCGAGGGACACGTCGAAGGGCCGATCGAAGGTCTCGTCGAGGCGGATAGCCTCACGGAGATCGAACGCCACCTCGACGCCGCACTGGTCGATCTGGAGGAGGAGGTGGCCGCGATGGACAGCGAGGATCCCGAGTACGACTACACCCGCGGTCGATTGCTCGAGGTTCGTAACGGCGAACGGGCCGTTCAACGACTCAGTCGCCAGGGCGAGAGCATCGTAGACGGGCTGGGTGACGCACACGACACCCTTCACGAAACGTTCCCGATCGAGGAGTAACGATGACTGACACGGAGACGACACACGCTACTGGTAGCGGATTTCGGCGGATTTCGCTGGGCGAGATCGAGCCGGCCCGCAGTCGGCATATGTGGACTCGGTCGGCCGTCCACGTGACGGCGGGGCTGCTCGTCTCGGGCGAGTGGAGCGGAACCGTCACCGCGTACGATCCCGAGACGCTCGAGCGCCGGTGGGCCGTCGACCACCCCGACCACGCAGTCGGAATAACCACGTTTGGCGGCGACGAGGAAGGCGGTGGCTCGGTCGTCGTCGCTGGCCGTGGCGAGACCGGGACCATCGCGGCCTACGACGCCGAGACAGGCGAGCAACACTGGCGGTACGACACCGCCGAAGACGTCGGCGAGACGACCAGGGAGAGCGTCTTTTATCTCCCCTACGCCGTCGCCCTCGAGACGGGAGAGGGTCCTGACGGAGATGGACGGCTGTACGCCGCGGCGCGGCGCTACGAGCGCGATGGCGAGACGCGCCAATGGCACAGCACCGCCTACGCGTTTGACGCCGAGGGAACGGTTCAATGGCGCTACGAAACGGACGCCTCACCAATTTCGATCGACCTCGCCGACGACGGCGATCGGCTGGCGGTCGGCTACAACCGCTGTCTGGGCGAGCACGACACCGGCCTCGTCGTGCTCTCGGCTCGAACCGGTGACGTTCGGTGGAGTTGGGACCCCGGAACTGAGGGAGATCGACGAGTCGGCGACGTCTCCTTCGACGGAGATTCGCTCGCCGTCGCGAGCCACGGCGACAAGCGCGGCTATCTGCTGGGTCCGCGAGGTGCCGAACGCTGGGCGGTCGACCTCGCGGTCGAGCGAGAAAGCGGCGACGAGACGCTGTACGCCTACCCCAATCACGTCTCGGCCGAGGACGGAACGGTCGCGTTCGCGACCGGCAACACCTACGCCGTCGAGAGCCGCGAGACGGACGGTCGCCATCCGAACGAGCATCGACTGGCCGCCTTCGGAACCGACGATGGAGCCCCGACGCTGCGCTGGGATGCCGACCTGCAAGGGTTTGTCCACGAGCTCGCCGCTGTTGGTGACACGATCGTCGCGCCCTGTGCACAGAACTTCCGCGTTCGCGATCCGGAGACCCACGCCGTTCGCTGGTTCGACCGCGAGTCAGGTGTCGCCGACCGCGAGCGCTTCGACGGAATCGTGACCGCGGCAGCCGTTGATGGCGGAACGCTCGCCCTGATCGAGGAGCCGGTCGAGTACCACGACGACGGAGAGACGCGTGGCGAGTACGCGCTTCGAATCGGCTCGATCGAGTAACCCGCTGCGACCGGTCCCGTTTCCGCTCGTCGCATACGCAAGGGAAATCACCACAACGCTGTCGCTGGTGTCTTTTTACGGATACTAACAATGGGTTCAGAAGACGACGGCTCGACGGAGTGTTCGGATCCCGTGCCGATCGAGAACTCGTCGAGTCGCCTCCACGACGAGAACGGACCAGAGCGACCGCCACGTCGGGTGATGACCGATGGCGGTCAGACAGTGAGCGAACAGGACGACGAAAGTGAGGAGTCGAGTTCGGACGAGGGCAATGCCGACAGCGAGGAAGAAGGCAAGGCCGACGCCGATAGCGACGAGGGAGAGGCCGACGCGAACGACGAGGAAGGCGACGGTGATGAATCCGAATCAGAAGGCGAGGCCGACACCGAAGGTGAAGACGATAGCGAGAACGAAACCGAGGAGTCGGATTCGGGTGACGAGGAGACGACGGAGGAAGGCGACGAGCAAGTAGACGAGGCCGAGGACGAAGAAAGCGAGTCGGAAGACGAGGACGCCGAGGATGAAAACCACGTCGAGGACGCCGAGGACGTCTACCAGGACGACGAGGCATCCGGTGTTCTCCACCTCGACCTCGACGGTCTGTTCCTCGACCTACTCGGACTTGAGGTCAACCTCAACCCGGTGACGCTCGACGTCTCCGCTCGTCCGGGTGAGGGGAACCTGCTCGGGAACTTGCTTGGTGCGGTTTCGGGACTACTGGACGGTCCGAGCGCTCTCCTCGACAAGGTGAAATCGGCCCTCGGAAAGCCCAAAGAGTGGCTCGGAACGCTACTGGAAAAGCCGTGGGAGTTGTTCGGACGCCTGCTCTCGAAGCCGAAAGAGTTCATAAGCGCCCTTCTCAGCAAGCCTCGAGAACTGCTCTCCGGACTCGTCGGAACGGACGAAAGCGGCGAGGAGGAAGCGGACGAAGAAGCCGAAACGGAGGGTGACGAGGACGAAGCGGAGTCCGAATCAGGCGGCCGGATCGCCTCGGCCATCCAGTGGATAAAGGAGAAGCTGTCCGGCCTTGTTCCCAGCTTCCCGGTCGAAGAGATCGTGGCGATGGTCGTCCGCGAGGCGATCCAACAGCTTATCGACCAACTCGAACCGGACCGTGACGAATCCGACGAACAGCCCCAGGAATCACCGTCGCAGGCGGAGGCCCAATCATGAGTGAAACTGAAAGCGAATCCGATGAGTCGATAACCCAGCGCATCGATTACGAGAAAATCACGGAGAACATCGACGTTCAGGACCTGATCGAGGGGACCGAGTGGGAGGACGAGATCGACGAGGACCGACCGCTCGGTGAGGCGCTCGGCGGACAGATCGGTGCGCTCGTCGGACGGAAGATCGGTGAGTCACTCGGGCAGACGATCGGACAGTTGGTCATCGAAGAGCTGCTCCGACCGGACGAAGCGGAAGAAGACGCAGACGAAGACGAGGACGAACTGAAAGATGAGGAAGAAGGTGAAGACGAGGCGGAGGACGAGGCCGACGAGCAGGACGAGGGTGCAGAGGAATCCAGCGACGAAGACGAAAGCGACGAGGAATCTGAAGGTGACGACGAGCAAGCCGAGGAGGAGGCCACTGACGAAGCCGAGGAAGCAGAAGAGGGCGAAGAGGGTGAAGAAGCGGAAACGAGCGACGAGAGCGAGGACGAACAGGCGGACGATGCCGACGAAAGCGAGGAATCGGAGGCATAGGGCTGTGAATCGGGGTCACAACGTCCACGGTTCGCCACGGGATCGCACCCGGGTGGAGACCGATGAGTGACGAGTTGACGGGGTTGGTCGCCGAGCAGGTCAGCGAGCAGGTCGACGTGGCCGATATGCTCGGGGATGGCAGTCTCGAAGAGAGTATCGACGCCGAGGAGATCGGTTCGGCTGTTGGCCGCGAGTTCGGCGAACGGGTCGGTCGCGAGGTCGGCGAGGCGATCGGTCGGGAGATACACGTGACGATCGCCGAGGGGATCGAGAACGAGCGAAGTCTCGGAGAGATTCGATCGGATCTCACGACCGCCGTTCGGACCGCTTTCGACGACCTCCTCACGGAGAGCGGCGTTTCGGATTCCGTCGAGTCGTTGGCTCAGGGCGCTCTCGGCGAAACCGGGCTCGAAGACGCGCTCGGAGACGACGAAGCCGATGCGGATGACGAGGACGAGAGCGACGAGACAGGGATCCGAGAGACGGTCGAATCGGCGGCCGGGGAGGTCACCGACGATAGCGTGCTGGACGACGTTCTCGAAAGCGACGAAGCGGAGGAAAAAACAGATGAAGACGAAGCAGCGGTCGACGCTGAAGCGGAAGAAGATGATTCCGAGGCAGTCGAGGACGCTGACGAGGAAGGTGACGATTCCGAGGCGGAAGCCGCCGAAGACGAGACAGCAGAGTCCGCCGATGAGGAAGACGACGGGCCATCAGTGGACGACCTCGAAGGGCTTCGGACGGAGACGCTCGAGGACTTCCTCGGCGTGATGTCCTACCAGAACCTCCAGTCGATCGCGAAAGACGTCGACGTCAAGGCGAACCTCAGCCGCGAGGAGATGATCGACGAGATCGTCGCGACAGTCACGGAAGACGAATCGGAGTCGGAAGCCGAAGCTGGGTAGACGCGAGCTGCCGAACACGTCGCTTGCGTCGCCATCCGATTTGCGTCGCCATCCGATTCGAAACGACGAACGAACTGCGACTGCACGAATATCACTATGAATCAGGAACAAACCGATCAGGTCGCATCGATACTGAGCGGGGCCGACGAGTCGGGCACGTCACTCGTTTCGGCGGACGATTCGAGTGACGCCGACGCTTCGCAATCGGACATCCTCGAGACGGCACAGCAAGCGCGCACGTTTCTCGAATCGACCGATCCACCGGAGATACTCGAGGCGGTCGGGTTCGAGCTGGATGACGACACGACGGACTCGATTCCGACCGCGATCGTCCACGGTGAGCCGGATCGCGTCGAGGACCTACAGCGGCTGCTCTCGCTCGCGAAGTTAGCCGACAGCGGAGACGAGGAGACGCTCGGCAGCGCTGTCAGCGGGTTACGCGAGTCGATCGGCGAACGCGAGCAGACCGACGAACCTGTCGAAGACGAGGATTCGGCCGACGATTTCGGCGAGAAGATCCGATCGGCACTGGGATCCTCGTTCGAAGGCGTCGGTGACGACCTCCAGCAGCTACAGGACCGACTCGAGGAGGCGAGTTCGACCATCGAAACCGGCGACGACGAGACGGACGAGACAGAGACCGACGAAACGGACGAGACGGAAGCCGACGACACAGACGGAGAAGAAGCCGAGGAACGCGGCGAACAAGCGGACGAGGGACTGCTCGAAACGGATCTCGGAACGGATCAGGACGAGAAAACGTTCTCTCGCGGTGTCGCCCGCCACTCAACGACCGCACCGTCTCCATCGAAGCGGGCGGACATGAGGGGAACGGCGCGGTTTTCGACGATGCCCGACAAGAATACGGACTGAGGGAAGTCCGTCTCGTTCCGTGTTCCGATCTGTGTCACCGGTTTTCCTTCCAGTCGTCGATGAACAGCCGGGCCCCCATTACGGGAATAAACAGGAAAAACGCCAGCATGATCGTAGCGACGAAGACAGCGTTGAAATACTGCGGTGAAATCTCCGGGGAGAGCATCCAGCTTGCGATGGCGAATCCGCCGACGAGCGACACGATCACCAGGACGAGAACGTCCGTGCGGTGCACCGGGACTTCCTGCGACATGGGTGGTACTTACGATCGATGACGTATATATACTGCCGACTAGCGGCGACTGATCGATCGTCGACGCCCGACAGTATACTGTCGGACAGCAGTCAATACGACGACGATCGTGAACTCGGGGTCGTCGCCCACGATGACAACCCCAGCAGAACGATCGGCTTCACGTCGTTCTGTCCAACAGTATCTCAACATTCAAACCGGCTGCACCCCTATCACCGGTGAATGCGCCTCGACGACTACATCGAGGAACTCGAGCCGGACGAGGAGGCCGAGCGTCGCCGCCTCGCCAAGGAGAAGTCCTACGCGATCACGGACCACATCGAGGACTTCGAGCGGCGGTTCGACGACGCACTGAGCGGCGACACCCTCGTCGGCTCGACCTCGCCGTCGATCTTCGTCGGCCGGTCGAACTACCCCGATATCCCAGTTGGACTGCTCTCTCCCGTCGGCGACGAGGACGCCGCCGAGGAGTACGTCACCAGCGGCTCGTGGTACCAGCAGGGGTACGCGATCGACGACGTGCTCCAGCGCCGAACTGGACTGTTGAACTCGAGCAAACGCGCAAACGTCGACTCGCCGAGTATTGCGAGTCGGCTGACGCCGTCCGTCCACGACGCCTGGGACGGCTTCGTCGGCGTCCAGCGCGAGGTGGCAATCGCCGACCGACCGGTCGATCTGGAGATCGGGCTCGACGGGACACCTGACCTCGGAATTGATCCAGGAACGGGCGTCGCCACGCCGCAAGGACCGCGGGCGACCGCACGAAACGCCGAACTTCGGGAGAACCCATATGTCCCAAAGCCGGTCAAAAAGACGCTGGAAGACGACGACTGGCAGGCACAGGGCGCGATGACCTACCTCTACCGGCGCGGCTTCGACGTCTACGACATCAACTCGATCCTCTCCGCCGGCGCGCTCGGGAAAACCGAACAGCGCAGGCTCGTCCCCACGCGGTGGTCGATCACGGCCGTCGACGACACGATCGGCCAGTTCCTCCGCGGACGCATCCGCAACGAACCGAGCATCGACGAGGTGCAGGTCTGGGCCAACGAGTACATCGGCAACCGGTACTGGATCATCCTCGCGCCCGGCCGCTGGGAGTTCGAACTCGTCGAGATGAAAGCCCCGGGCAGCATCTGGAATCCGAACCAGAACGACGAGATCTGGATGCAAAGCGCCTCGGAGGGGTACGAGGGGCGGACGACCTACGTCGAGGAAACCTCCGGCGCGTACTACGCCTCCCGACTCGGCGTCCTCGAATACCTGGAGTCGATCGGCAGGCAAGCGAAGTGTCTCGTCCTGCGTGAGTCCTCGGACGACTACTGGGCACCGGTCGGCGTCTGGCAGATCCGCGAGAGCGTTCGCAACGCGTTCGAGGACTCCCCCGGCGACGCAAGCGGACAGGGCGTTGGCGGCCGAGCGTCGCTCGCCGGCACGTACGGCGAGGCCGAAACGTTCCACGAGGCGGTGTCGGAAGTCGCGACGAAGCTGCCGGTCTCGCTCGCTCGCCTCCGCCGAAAGTCCGAACTCGCCGCCGGATTACAATCGAGTCTCGACGCGTTTTCGCGCTCGACATAAATCGTCATCGTCGATCCGTTTCTCAAGGGGAATTCATTTGGCCGACGAGCACCGAGCGACCGTATGTCACTCCCGCCCGATCTGTTTACGCTCCTCGTCGCGCTCTTTATGCTGTTTGGCATCCCGGCGATCCTGTTCGGACTGTTGATGCTCTACACCGGTTACGTCCGGTACGACGCCGAGCAGTACCTCGAGGAACTCGAGGCGGAACAGGCCGATCCGAACGACGATTCGCCTCCCGACACTGACAACTGATCGTCGCGACAGCGATCGTCGAAATGGCGACACAGCACCGCGTTTTTATCCGGCTATCTCACTCTTCGAGCGGCGAATCGGGCGAGCGATCGCCGAGGTCGACAACCGTGGCGAAGACGATGCCGAGCACGATGCCGAACAGCATATGACCGAGCATACTCTCGACGGCAATCCCGGGGAAGTCACCGGCTGCTTCGGTCCCCATCGCCTCGAGCCAGGCCGGGAGGACGATGATCGGCAGGATCGCCCAGACTGCCAGTCCGAAGACGAAACCCGCGCCGATGACCCGAAGCATGATGCCGGTCTGTGAGAGGGATTCGGTTTCTGGATTCGTCGCGATAACCCCGAGAATCGGCGCTCGTGTGACGAGAAAGCCAAAGATGGTCCCGAGCACGATTCCGTGGCCGATGTGGATGCTCCAGCCGATCACGCCGATCGGATCGAGACCGTAGATCGCAGGGATCGCAGCCGAGACGACCTCGGGATCGAACAGCCAGACGACGAGGCCGAAAACGGCGGCCCCGACTGCGCCACCCAGGGCTCCGCCGACGGCCCATCCCCAGCTACTTCTCATACCGAACGTGGACGTGGTATCGGACTCGGCGCTCATCGTGGCCCGGCCTACCACGAACGGCGGCAAAAGCGTTTGTCCGGCACGCGCCTCGTGAGACCGTCCCGAAACGGAGATCGATCGCCGGTGAGAGGATCGTGGCTACTATGGCAATCCCCGCGAACACGCCACTGTGGACTACGAACTGCTCGGCTGGCCCGCAGACGAGGTACAGCTCCGGCTCGATCACGAGCGGTTCAGCTACGCCGGCAAGTTCGTCATGACGAACACGGGGAAGGCGGTCGCTCGAGACTCGGACGGAGCGCTCGTCGCTGCGGCGGCGTTCAACGAGGACCGAACCGACGAGACCACGCTCTGGATCCGATACGTCACCGTCGACCGCGAACGACGAGGCGAGGGGATCGGCCCCGAACTGCTCGGACTCGTTCGCGAGCGAGCCATCGAACGGGGGTACGAACGGCTCCGGATCGCCGTCAACAACCCCTTCGCTTACGAGGCGCTCTACCGCATCGGGTTCGAGTACACCGGCGAGACGACGGGGATCGCCGAGTTAGTCCTTGAGTACCCCCGAACCGACCCGGCCGACGCGACGACGGAAACCGAGACGCAAGTCCGAGAACGGTATCAGGCGGGAATCGAGGAGTTTCGAGAGCGCGATCTCTCGACCGAGGAGGCGGACTTTCTCGAGTCGAAGCGAAATAGTGGCCCGCCGGATACCGAACCGCACAGCGAGCGGTGACGAGCAATCCACCTTCGACTGCTGGCGCGCAGTGTCGCGGCGAGCGACGTGAGACGCGACTCGAACCGCGAGGGGCGAGTGAGCGTCGACGACGCGAGCGAGTCGGATGGGGAGGGTGTGGCAATCCCCGTTGCCACGCAACAGTGGGTGACGATACCGGCCCAAATTGGAAATGTATCGGTAACTGATCAATCGAACTCGGAGCGACGACGCACAGCCACCATTTCACGATCTCACCCTCGTTCGGAAGCCAACGATTCAAATCCCAGTCCTTCTAATTGCCGTCAATGGGAAACGCTGCACTCCGCGACATCGCCGTTATCGAGGAGATCCCCTTCTCGGAGATCGAGGGCGTGGTCGCCGTCGACGCGCACAACTGGCTCTACCGGTACCTGACGACGACGGTTAAGTGGACCTCGAGCGAGAAGTACACGACCGGCGACGGAACTGAGGTCGCGAACCTGATCGGAATCGTCCAGGGACTCCCCAAGTTCTTCGAAAACGACGTGACGCCGGTGATGGTGTTCGACGGCGGTCCATCCGAACTCAAAGCAGACGAGATCGAGTCCCGACGCGAACAACGCGAGACATACGAGGCCCAACTCGAGACGGCCCGCGAGGAAGGCGATGAGGTCGCCATCGCACAACTCGAGTCGCGAACGCAACGCCTGACGCCGACGATCCAGGAGACCAGCCGCGAACTCCTGCGACTGCTCGACGTGCCGATCGTCGAGGCGCCGGCGGAAGGGGAAGCGCAGGCAGCCCATATGGTTCGTCGCGGCGACGCCGACTACGTCGGCTCGGAGGACTACGACGCCCTGCTCTTTGGCTCCCCGCGCACGCTGCGCCAACTCACGAGCAAGGGCGATCCCGAACTGATGGATCTCGAAGCGACGCTTTCCCACCACGACCTCACGCTCGAACAGCTCATCGACGCCGCGATCCTCATCGGCACGGACTTCAACGACGGCGTGTCGGGCATCGGCCCCAAGACGGCGATCAGCGCGATCACCGAACACGGCGACCTCTGGAGCGTCCTCGAAGCCCGCGGCGATCACGTCGAGCACGGTGACCGCGTCCGATCACTCTTTCGCGAGCCGAACGTGACCGACGACTACACGTTCGATCCGTCGCCCGATCCGGACCTCGAGGCCGCCAAAGACTATGTCACCGACGAGTGGGGCGTCGACGACGGGGAGGTCGAACGCGGGTTTGAACGAATCGATCAGAGCGTCACCCAGACCGGGCTGGATCGCTGGACGTAGCAGTAGACAGCGTTAATCAGTCCGTCAGTCAGGAGATCGGTCGCGTCGCGGATCGAACTCCGCTCGAGCGCGACCCAATGCGGTCCCCGTCGCACCGACAGCCGAGAGGTAGCCGACGCCGACGGTCGACTTCAGCGCCTTCGCCGCTCGTCCGGTGAGCACCGCGGGACCAACCTGTGCGACGGCCTCGTCGCCCACGCTGACGACCCATCCCGGCGAGTCGAACGTGAACGACTCCATGGTCGGTTCGAAGCCGTCGCTCTCGCTCGCTCGATCACCGCTTTCCTCCGTGTTCTCGGCGTCGATTAGTCGAGAGATGTTCGTCGCCGCCGTCCTAGCCTCGCGGACGGCCGCTTGGGCGCTCGCCGGAACCGGCTCACCGTCGCCGTCGACGACGCGAGCCGAATCACCGAGCGCGACCGTCCGATCGTCCAGTCGGAGATCACTTTGAACCGTCGGACGCGCCTCACCGACCGCGTCGGGGCCTCGAATCCCACCCGTCCAGACGAACTGGTCGAAGGGGAGTCGGTCGCCGCTTTCGAGGACGACGTGGTTCTCGTCTGCATCTCGAACTGTTGCGTTCGTTCGCACCTCGACGCCCGCGTCGGATAGCGCCCGCTCGACGGCTCGCTGGAAGTTCGCCGGAAACTGCGGCGCGACGGACTCGCGCTGTTCGACGACCGTCACTGTCGCCTCGGCACCCTCCTCGGCGGCGAGTTCCGCCAGTTCGCCCGCGACCTGTACGCCCGAGAGGCCGGCACCGCCGACCACGATTCGGGCGTCGCTCGTCGCGAGAACGTCGAGCGCCCGCGATCGGATCCGGAACGCGTGTGACAGTCGCTTGAGCGGTATCGCGTGCTCGCGAACGCCCTCGAGTCCGTAGTACGCCGTCTGAGCCCCAAGACAGACCGCCGCGACGTCGTAGGAGAGCGTTCGATCGGAGAGTGAAACGAGCCGCTCGTCGCGGTCGATCGCTTCAACCGTTGCGACGCGTACGGCCGCACGGTCGAGGACGGCGGGCAGCGAAATCGTGATCGCGGACGCGAGTTCCGGTCGGCGGATCACTCGGTGGAGTTCGTGTTGAACGAGGTGATCCGGGGTCCGATCGACCAACGTGATGTCGACGTCGGCGGGAAGCTCGCGCTCGAGCAAGCGCGTGAGTGTCAATCCCGCATAGCCCGCACCGAGCACCACGACGTGCATACCGAGGGTACGTGCTCGAACGGCATAGTTCACGGCGTCAGTAGTCGACTCAAAAACCGACCAGGAAGTGTCCACCCTCGCGAGCGATGCGACTGGTCGCGCCCCAGTCAGACCGATTTCGACGTCAAAACGGGGGAGGAGCCATGGAGCGTGTGACAGGGATCCACGGCTCCGGGAGAGCGTATGTGATCCATAAGTAAAAGTACATTCCTCGTTTTCACTCGTGTTTCGCTGCGAGCGCAGCAGTGTCCTTTTCAGAACTCACCACTGATATCGACTCGAGAAGACGTGTCCCTCCTCGCGACGGCGCTCGCGGGCGGCGTTTTCGGTCTCGCCCTCGCCGCGCCACCAGGACCGATGAACGCCATCATCGCCGAAGAGAGCGTGGTCCGCGGCTGGACAGCCGGGTTTCGGGCCGGGCTCGGTGCGATGGCCGCGGACGTCCTCTTTTTCGTGTTCACGCTGGCCGGCGTCATCGCTGTCGTCGACCAGTTCGCGCCGGTTCGGCCCGCGCTCTACCTCGTCGGCGGCGCACTCATGTTCTACTTCGCGGCCGGGTCGCTGTCCGAGGCGAGAACGGCGGCCGCGTTCACCGACGAGAACCGGGGGCCGTCGACGGGCTTTCGCAAGACGTTCGCGCTTTCGCTGACGAACCCCTACCAGATCGGGTTCTGGCTCACCGTCGGCGTCGGCCTGCTCGAGTCGGGTCGCCTCGACGTCTTCGCCCACGTTCCCGGCGCGAGCGAGGCCCTGCAGGGGGCGCTGGTCGTCCAGACCGGCAGCCCGACGCTCCTGCTCGGTTTCTTCGGCGGTATCGCGCTCTGGATCACCGCCTTCCCGGCGGCGCTCGACTCCGCGGGCCGACGCGTCGATGCCGTCGCGCCGATCGTCGCCGCCGCGAGCGCCCTCGTTCTTGCCGGGTTCGGCGCACTCTTCCTCGCGATGGGAGTCGCTCGGGTTCTCTGATCAGTGACGGTGCCACCACCTACGAACCCTCTCGCGCTCGCGACTCGAGGCGCTCGATCCGCCGAGCGGTCGGCGGGTGCGTCCCGAGGAGCCGACGGGAGACGAGTCGGGCGACCAGATCGAAAAACCGCCGCTCCTCCCACGGCGGCGGCACGATCGAGAAGGTGGCCGCCGTCTCTCGAAGATCCCGATTCGGTCGGATCGCTACCTCGGTGTCGAGGGTTTCGAGCGCGCTCGCGAGCGCCGACGGGTCGCCGGTCACCGCGATCGCACCGTCGTCCGCGGCGTACTCTCTCGCCCGAGCGACGGTCGCGGCCGAGAACCGACTTGTCGCGATCACGACGTGTGCGGGAAGGGAGACGAACGGATTTCGCTCCTGGCGCTCGATCGTCTCCCGCGCGCTTGCGCCGGGGAACGACAGCAGCGTGAGTATCGCTGCGTCCCGGTTCGCGATATGAGCGAGTTCGTGGGCGATCACCGCGTCGAGTTCGCGCTCGTCGAGCGCGTCGAGAACGCCTTTCGAGAGGACGATCGTCGAGCTCGCGGGTCGGTAGCCGACCGCGGCGGCCGTCGGGGTTCGCCGCGGCGAGAGTCGAACCGACGGCGCGGGAACGTCGACCTGTGCAGCGAGTCGGCGGACGCGTCGTTCGAGCGCTTGGCGTTCGCCCGCGGACTCGTCGCCGTCGTCGACCCACGGCCCCAGATCGGCCTCAAGTTCGCGTCGCACTGCGGCCTCGTCGAGTTCTGCCTGGACGACCCGTCCGTGGTGGACACCGACGACGAAAAGGCTCGCGACCGCGCCGAGAGCCGTGAGCAGCCGTTCGGGATCGAGTGCGAACGCGGCCGTGATCGCGTAGACACCGAAAATACCGGCCGCGAGCGCCACGGCTCCCACGCCGAGTGATCGACGGTCGACGGTCGCCTCGAACCGCGCGAGCCGTCGGCCGAACGCGTTGGCGATGTCGTCTCCGTCGACCGACCCGTCCGCCTCGTCCTCGTCGTCCGGCGGCCACTCCTCGTCGAGTTCGGTGAGGGCCCACCAGAGCATGTACACGCCGACGAGCACGACGAAGAGGAATCTGAGCGCCGGCGTCGTCTCGATCGGCAGCGCGTTCGCGACCAGCGCGAGGGCGAACATCGAGGCGAGGATCAACACCTCGCGTTTCTCCCGCCGGACCCGGTCGAGTCGCTCGTCGTCCGCCTCGCGCCGAACGGCGCTGACGAGGACCCACGCGGCGACGAGTCCGAACGAGACGACGACGATCGAAACCGTGATTGCGAACGGTCCGGGGAGTCCGAGCGCAGACGCACCGAGGAAGGTGTACCACAGCGCACCGGCGACCAAGACACCGAGCACGAGGACTTCAACCGCGACGAGCGCACTCGTCGCGAGCGCGAGCACGAGACACGCGACCGCCATGCGAAGCCACAGACCGAACCGGAACGTGCGCCGAGTCATCTCACCGAGTTATCGGCTCTCTAGGGACCACCGTCATCGTTTCGATCACGGCTTCGAGTCGGATTCGTCCTCGTCAGTGTCCGGCCCGCGCTCGTCGCTGTTCGACACAGAGTCGTCCTCGTCGGCGTTTGAATCGTGCGTTCTCTGGTCTGGCTCGTCGGCGTCCGTCGTCGCGTCAGTCCAGGTCGATGGCTCCTCCCAGCTGGCCGATTCCGATTCGTCGTCGGTATCCGATCCCCATTGATACTCCGGTGGCGTCTCGGTCTCGTCGGTCGCCGGCGGAGACTCGCCGGCGGCGGTCGGTCGACCGATCGATGCGTCGGGACGGGCGGGTGCCGATCGAGGGGAGCCGGCTGCTGTCCCAGCGCCGTCACGGATCGCCGCGCGCTGGTCCGGAATGAAATCGAGCGACGAGTCCGTATCGCCGAGGAGCAACAGGGCGTAGTAGCGCACGTAGCTCCGAACCGGCGCTTCGAACAGCGAGAGGACGTACTGGTAGGCGAGGTACGCGACCAGTCCGAGCGCGAGGACGAGGTAGCCGAGGCTCGGAGCGGCTTCGGCGGACACCGCAAAGAGGATGATGAACGCAAAGAGGCCGAAGATCATGGCGAAAAAGCCGATGATCGCGAAGATGACCCAGAGGGTGAATCCAATCACCCACACAGCGACGAGGTAGCCGAGAAAGCCGACTACGTTCGATCGAATCGGAGACGCGACCGTCCGCCAGGCGCTGAGAACACCCTTGTCCTCGAGTAGCATGACGGGGACGACAAACGCCGTCGTGAGCGTGTAGACGGTCCACAGGCCGACGTATCCAAAGAACGCAACGCCAACGATCAACAGCCCGTGGCCGACGCCGAGATCGTCGATACCGGACACGCCTCCGAGAAGGAAGATGCTCGCAACCGGGATCGCAACGGCGACGATCAGTCCGAGCCACAACGCGGCCCGAAACAGCACTAATCGGAGGCCTTTTCCGAGATTCTCTTTCGCGTACCGGCGAACGTGTAGCTCCTCAGAGCGGAGCGACGAGACGAAGACGAACTCGAGGAGGGCGGCGAGGAATCTGAATCCGACGTAGATCGCGAGGGCGAGTCCCGCGAGGAGGAGTTCGACCGCGAGACCGGTTGTCCCGCCGACGGCATCCGTCGCCGGCTCGGGGTCGGCACCGAAGAGCTGACTCGCGATCCCCAGTCCACCGATGAAGAGGACGACGAGGGCGAGTTTGAGCCACCCGGTAAACCCCAGCGAGCCGAGGTACCGTTTCGTTACTGTGAGGGAGTCACTCAGGTTATCGGCGGCGTACATGTTGTGATACTAACTAGAGACAGCCGGTAAATACCTTCTGATACGTTTCATCGCTGCCAGTTGGGGCTGACGTGCTCGTTCCCGTGACAAAACAGTCACGAGACAGCCGAAACTGTTGACGTTTGGTCAACGGTGAATTGAACAACCGGAGACGGAACTGGCACGAACAACAACACTGTCTGATTCGCCGCCACGCAGCAGCAGCTATCAGTCCAAGAGGAGGCCGGACCGTCCGCGACGGACAGCGGCTTTATCCCATCGCGGCTATTTCGTCCTCGAGCCACTCGCGGAACCACTTGACGCGTTTGAGCCGCTGGTGGGCGATCCCCTCTGCGGTGTCGCTTTCGACGCGCGAGGCGGCGTCGTAGCCGCGTTCGAGAACGCGCTCGACCATCGTGTCGGCGTCCATGTGCGTGCGTGCTTCGTACCCCATCCGCAACAGCATCAACGCCGTGCCGTTCGCGCCGATCTTGTCGAGCAGGTCGGCCTCGATAAGACACTGCGTTTCGAGCGTCACGTCGTCGAGGTCGCCCTGATAGGAGTGGTGTTCGACCGACCGACACACCTGTTTGACGAACGATTCTGGATAGTCCGACCGCGATTCGAGATACTCCCGAGCGACGCGAGCGCCGGCCTCGGCGTGGAGTTCCTGATCGGTCTCGAGTTTGGCCACGTCGTGAAAGAGCGCAGCGACGCGAGTAACGTCGACGTCGGCACCTTCCTCTCGGGCGATCTCTGCGGCGAGATCGACCACGTTGAGGATGTGGTTGTGTCGGTATTCGGCGGAGTGCCACGGATACCAGCGCATGCGACCACCACCTTCTTCTTTCTCGACACTGGCCGCGAGATACTCGAAGACGAACCCCTTCATCTCCTCGAACTCGGCGTCGGATACACTGGTCTCTTTTATTTCGACGCCCACGAGAGATCCCTCCGCAATAGACGAACGATAGTCATTAGGGGAATGTTCGGTAGTTTCGCTCTTTAGCCTTTGGTTCACGCTACTCACTGAGACGATCAGCGTGACACCGACCGATCGATACCCACTCTCGCTTCCGTTAAAGTCAAACAGACGGCCCGGGAACTGACCGTATGAGCAGTGAACAGGACGGGCGGACGATCCGGTGTCTCGTCGCCAAGGTCGGCCTCGACGGCCACGACCGCGGGGCCCACGTCGTGGCTCGGGCCTTTCGGGATGCCGGCTTCGAAGTCATCTACTCCGGCCTCCACAAGGCACCCGACGAGATCGTCCAGGCGGCGGTTCAAGAGGACGTCGACGTCCTCGGGATCTCGATCCTCTCGGGGGCCCACGACACCCTCGTTCCGAAGGTCATGGACGGACTCGCGGAGTACGGCGCAGCGGAAGACACGCTCGTCCTCGTCGGCGGCGTCATACCCGACGAGGACCGTGCCGAACTCGAAGACGAGGGCGTCGCAGCGATCTTCGGCCCCGGCACGTCGATCGAGGAGACGATCGAGTTCGTGCGCGAAAACGCACCCGAGCGATGAATCCGGACGACGAATCGCTCTGTTCGGACCTGCTCTCGGGCGACCACCGCGCGCTGGCGCGAGTCATCTCGAAGATCGAAGACCGCTCGCCGGGTTATCGCGACCTCGTCTCCGAACTCTACGCCCACACCGGCGAGGCCGACGTGATCGGTATCACGGGAAGTCCCGGCGCAGGCAAGTCAACCCTGGTCGACAAACTCGCCGAAACCTACCGCGAGCGCGGGGAAACGGTCGGCATCATCGCGATCGACCCCTCCTCGCCCTTCACCGGCGGCGCGGTGCTCGGCGACCGCATCCGAATGGCCTCGACGGTCGGCGACATGGACGTCTTCGTGCGCTCGATGAGCGCCCGCGGCACGCTCGGCGGCCTCTCGACCGCGACGACGGACGCCGTCACGGCTATGGACGCCTTCGGCAAGGACAAGATCATCGTCGAGACCGTCGGCGCCGGCCAGAACGAGATCGACGTCGTCCGGACCGCCGAGACGGTCGCCGTCCTCGTCCCACCGGGATCCGGTGACGACATCCAGACGCTGAAGGCGGGCATCCTCGAGATTGCCGACGTCTTCGTCGTCAACAAGGCCGACCGTGACGGGGCAGACCGAACGGTTCAGGAACTCCGCGAGATGGTCGAACTCGGAGCGGGGAACGGGTTTGGCGCTGGCGGTCACCACGGCGCTGACGGTCACCATGGTGCTGACAGCCACCACGATACTGACGCGACTGGCGACCAACACGACGGGCGCGGCGATGAGTCCGACGCAGCCACCGCAACCCAGTGGACTCCGCCTATCGTCGAAACCGTCGCGACGACCGGCGAGGGGATCGAGTCGTTCCTCGACGAACTCGCGAACCACCGCCGCTACCTCGTCGACTCCGGAACTCGCGACGAGACCGCCAGACAGCGCTACGCCGAGGAGATTCGGACGCTCCTGCGCGAGGACGTCAACGCGCTACTTGCGGACGAACTCGATCGTGCCGGCGGCGTCAATGAGCTTGCGGACGCCGTTCGGCGAGGAGAGACCGATCCCTACTCGATCGCTGACGGGTTGCTCTCCCCCGTCGAAACGTGTCTCGCGGATCTCGAAACTGACGAGTTCGAACCCGAGTAGATCGATCACGGTTATCCCGGTGTCGTCGACGATCAGTGCAAGGCAACCGCACTTCTAAGGCGGTTGAGGACGTAATCCGCCGGTATGAAGGCCCGAACAGTCCTCGGTGCGGCGGTCGGAGCGATCGGTGCGACCGTGGTCGGCAACCGGCACCTCTCGAAGCGCGCAGGCGACCTCGAGAACCCGCACGCGGGCGTCGAACGAACGTATCGATGGCGAGGGATCGAGACGACCTACACCGTCGCCGGCGATCCGAACGATCCGGACATGCTCCTCCTGCACGGGACGTACGCCGGCGCGAGCAGCTACGAGTTCGAACCGATCTTCGAGCGGTTGGCCGAGGACTACCACGTCGTCGCGGTCGACCTCCCGGGATTCGCGCGCTCGGAGCGACCGCCGCTCGTCTACTCGCCGACGCTGTACGCCGAGTTCGTCCGCGACTTCGCCGAGGACAAACTCGACGAGCCGGTCGTCGTCGCCTCCTCGCTGTCGGGCACGTTCGCCGTCGCGGCGGCGGACGAGACCGAGTTCGAGCGCCTCGTGTTGATCTGTCCGACCGGCGAGACGGGAACGGAACGAGAGTGGGTTCGAACGCTCCTCAGAGCGCCGGTCATCGGGACGACGATCTACAACCTGCTGGCGAGCAAGCCCTCGCTGCGGTACTTCTACGAACGAGACGGCTACTACGACGCGACGCACATCGACGACGAGGAAGTCCGCTACGCCTGGGACAGCGCCCACCAACCCGGCTCGCGCTACGCGCCCGCGTCGTTCGCAGCCGGCACGCTCGACCCCGAGTTCGACCTCGCTACCGAACTCGCCTCGCTCGAGACGCCGACCACGCTCATCTGGGGCCGGGACGCCGAACTCGTCCCGCTTCAGGACGGCCGCGACCTCGCGCAGGCGGCCGATCTCGATCTCGTCGTTATCGACTACGCGACGCAACTTCCCCACGCCGAACACCCCACGGAGTTCGTCGAATACCTGACCGTCGAGCTCTTACAGACGGACCTCGGCCTCGACGAGTAACTCGTTTCCGGGGAGATTACCGATGGATAACATTTTCGGAATTCGGTCATGTCGCTAATGCGGTAAAGTCACACACGGAAGTGATTGCCGCCGAGAGCGACCGTTGATCCGATTCGACGGTCGAGAACACGATCCACCGTACTATTATACTAGAGCGTGTCATAGAATCCAACTCATAGCTTGAGCATCTCACGTCCCGGATCGTGTCCTCGCTCGTAGTTGGTGATTG